>NZ_CP150227.1:1400322-2800645 GCF_037971845.1 Paenibacillus sp. FSL R5-0766 | reverse complement strand
TTGCGAGTCTCATACCCGCTGTGTCACAGCGCAATACCGTATCTGGAAATATCCCGTGGATTCCTTCACTGGACATTGGATTTAATCTGTATCTGGACGGTCTGAGCCTCATGTTGACACTGCTAATCACCGGAATTGGTGTCCTCGTTGTTCTCTACTCCATCTTCTACATGGATATGAAAGAAGCGCTGAACCGTTTCTACCTGTATCTGTTGATGTTCATGGGAGCCATGCTGGGCGTGGTGCTGTCTGATAATATGATCGTGCTCTACGGATTCTGGGAATTGACCAGTATTACGTCATTCCTGTTGATTGCATTCCATTACAAACGTAAAGCCTCGACTTCAGGAGCACAAAAATCATTCCTGATTACAGTATTTGGCGGTTTTGCCATGCTTACCGGATTCATGATGATGTATCTCATTACCGGAACATTCAGTATTCGTGCAACTATTACAGGATTGGGTCAGTTTCAGGAAAGCGCACTATTTCTACCCGCACTTGTCTTGATCCTGATTGGAGCTTTCACCAAGTCAGCTCAGTTCCCATTTCATATCTGGCTGCCGGATGCCATGGAAGCTCCGACACCTGTCAGTGCCTATCTTCACTCAGCCACCATGGTCAAGGCCGGACTGTACGTTGTAGCCCGGTTTACACCAATCTTCGGTGGACAGGGACTCTGGTTCTGGCTCGTTACCGGCGTTGGTCTTCTGACTTTGTGTTATGGATCATTCCTGGCGGTGAAAAAAAACGATCTCAAAGCAATTCTCGCCTATTCGACCATCTCTCAACTTGGTCTGATCATGTCCCTCTTAGGGGTTGGATCTGCAGCTCTCTACTTCGGATATGGCGAGTCCTCTGCAATGTACACCGTAGCGATAACCGCTGCGCTGCTTCACCTGTTTAATCATGCGACATTCAAAGCCGCTCTGTTTATGGTCGTAGGCATTGTCGATCATGAAACGGGCACTCGTGACATTCGGAAGCTCGGTGGACTTGCTTCGTTCATGCCAATTACATTCACCGTAGCATTGGTCGGCTCACTTGCCATGGCAGGTATTCCACCATTCAACGGATTCCTGAGCAAAGAGCTATTCTTCCAAGCCATGGTCGAAGTCACGCATCTGCGAATCTTTGGACTTGGATCCTGGAGTGTTCTATTGCCGGTATTTGCTTGGCTTGCAAGTGTGTTCACTCTGATCTATGCACTTATTATCGTGTTCAAAACATTCCTCGGTCGTAGCCAAAGCGAAATCCCTGCCGAGAAGTTACACGAAGCACACGCCGGTATGCTCATTCCGCCCGTTGTACTCGGTGTTCTTGTCATCGTCTTCGGAGTCTTTCCGAACCTGTTGGCCGGATCACTGATCGAACCGGCAATGGCCGCTGTGCTTCCTTCCCTATTGAATGGGAACGAACGCTTCGATGTACATTTCTCTCTGTGGCATGGATGGACTCCGGAACTGATTATGACGATCGGAGTCGTGATTCTGGGAATCACTCTCTATAAGCTGTTGCCACGATGGAGGAATATTTATGAGCACTATCCGCAAGGATTAACGATTAACAATATGTACCATGTCGTACTGGATAATCTCCAGCATTATGCACGCAAATGGACGGAAGCCTATATGAATGGCTCGGTTCGTAATTATCTTGTGTATATATTTTCATTCACGGTTGCGCTACTGGTCTATGCCTTCTTCCGTTCAGGCGAAAATATCACATGGAATCTGCAGGGCAATGCGCCCTACTCATTCTATGAGGTTGTACTGTTAGTCACACTCATTGGTGCTGCAGTTTCGATTCCTTTTGCCAAGAACAGACTCTCGGCAGTCATTATGACCGGAGCAGTTGGTTACCTTGTAACTCTGCTGTTTGTACTCTTCCGGGCGCCGGATCTGGCGTTGACGCAGATGATTGTTGAGACGGTATCGGTTGCACTGTTCCTGCTCTGCTTCTACCATCTGCCTGAACTGCAACGTGGCAAATCGAGCCGCCGTTATCTCACGGTCAATATGATCGTAGCGATCGCAGTAGGTGTCGTGATGACTTTTGTTGCACTGGCTGCAAGCGGCACCGCATCACTCGACAGCATATCTACTTTCTTCCTTCAGGAAGCCTATGATTCGGCCGGTGGTAAAAATGTCGTGAACGTGTTGTTGGTAGATTTCCGTGGCTTCGATACGTTATTGGAGATTATGGTGCTTGGTGTTGCTTCCTTGTCCATCTACTCCATGATTAATCTGAACCTCGAAGCAAAGGATCTCGGAGCCCGATTGAAATTCCGCAAGAAGGACGAACCTCAGGATTCCGAGCCTGATCTGGATGATGAAGCGGACAATACGAAAAAGTATGGTAACCGCGAACGCAGCTCATCCTCGTGGGACACTGTCCCTTTGCAAAGTAATGATGTATTGCTGCAAACGACCACCAAGGTCGTTGTGTTCATTATTCTCACGTTCGCCATGCATCTGTTCTTCGCAGGACATCACAATCCGGGCGGAGGCTTCATCGGCGGCTTGGTAACCGCAGCAGCGCTCGTATTGATTGCCCTGGCATTCAGTACGGATACAATACGCAAAGCGTTACCCGTAGATTTCCGTATTCTAACAGGAATCGGTTTGGGTATAGCCCTACTGACGGGCGCGGGTTCATTTATATTCGGAGTCCCGTTCCTCAGCCAAACCTTCGGCTATTTCGAACTTCCTTTGCTGGGAGAGACCGAACTCGCCACGGCCATGCTGTTTGATCTTGGCGTGTATCTCGCTGTCCTAGGTGTCACCATGACCATCATTCTACAGATCGGGGAGGATCGTTGATATGGAAATATTGATGTGTGTGGCCGTTGGCATTCTGTTTGCGGTTGCCGTCTTTTTAATCTTGTCGCGGAGCCTGCTCCGCATCGTTCTTGGCATGTCCATACTGACCCATGGTGTGCATCTGTTGTTGATTACCATGTCACGTCTCAAAACCGGGGCACCACCGCTGCTTGGGGAGATGGCTGAACGCTATGTCGATCCTCTTCCTCAGGCGTTGATATTAACATCAATTGTTATTAATTTCGGGCTCACTGCCTTCTTCTTCGTTCTCTCCTATCGCTCCTATCTGAAGCTGAGAACAGACGATATGGAAGAAGTAAGGGGGCGCCCATATGAATAATCTCGTCGTTCTGCCGATTCTCTTGCCATTGATTACAGGTGTTCTGGCTCTTCTGTTTTTCCGGAAAACGAACATCCAGCGGATCATTAGTGTCTTCGGACTTTTGTTCACCGCAGCGGTCTCAACGATACTCATAACGCGAGTAGCCCAAAGCGGAGTTCTCACGCTGAATATGGGAGGATGGGCACCTCCATATGGTATTGTGCTTGTTGCAGACATGGTCTCGGCACTACTTGTCGTTGCCGCTTCCATCATTGCGCTGGCCTGCCTGCTGTATGCGTTCCGCAGTGTGAACCAGGAACGGGAAGAGCATCACTTCTATCCGTTCTTTCATTTCCTGATCGCCGGCGTTAACGGTTCATTCCTAACCGGTGATTTGTTCAATTTGTTCGTCTGCTTTGAACTGATGCTCATCTCTTCCTATGCACTGATCGTATTGGGAGGTACGGAAAGACAGCTTCGGGAAACGATCAAATATGTCTTGATTAACATCGTTTCTTCAGCACTGTTTGTCGCTTCCATCGGCTTCCTCTACTCGATTACTGGCACACTGAACATGGCAGACTTGTCTGTAAAGATTGCTGAAGTGGGACAGAGCGGGGTCATTACCCTGATTGCCGTACTCTTCCTGATTGTATTTAGCATCAAAGCCGGATTGTTCCTGTTCTTCTGGTTATCCGGCTCTTATGCCGCGCCACCTGCTGTTGTCACTGCACTGTTCGCAGGGTTGTTGACCAAGGTTGGCCTGTACGCCATTGTGCGAACATTCACACTGATCTTCTATCATGATCCAGATTTCTTCCATGCTCTAATCGGATGGATGGCTGGTGCAACGATGGTCCTTGGTGTCATCGGTGCGATCTCATACCGCGATGTGAACAAGATTCTCATCTACAACGTGGTCGCAGGTGTTGGCTTTGTCGCTTTCGGTATGGCTTCGGCCAGTCGCCCTGCACTGGAAGGTCTGCTTTTCTATATGCTGCATGATATGTTGATCAAAACATTGCTCTTCCTGCTCGGCGGCGCCTTGATCGCTGTTGCCGGAACACCAAAACTTGACAACATGGGTGGCCTGATACACCGCTATCCGTTACTCGGCTGGATGTTCTTCATTAGTGCACTTGCCTTGGCAGGCTTGCCTCCATTCAGTGGGTTCCCGGGCAAGTTGCTTCTCTTCGAAGGCGGCTTGCAAGCAGGCTTGTATGGCCTGACCGGCATTGCCGTACTGTCCAGCTTGCTAATGTTATATTCGGTACTACGCATCTTCATACAAGCGTTCTGGGGCGAACCACCTGCCGGGGTTATAAGACGCCCTTACGCGGTGAACGGCCTGCTGATTCCAGCCGGAATTCTGTTTGTATTCATCATCGTAATGGGTGTGGGGGCTGAAGGCATGTTCCAATTGACCTCCCGCGCAGGCGATATTTTACTGCATCCCAATATTTATATTGATGCCGTATTGAAGGAGTAGATGTCTATGGCCTTTCAGATTGTACTGAATCTTATCATTGCTTTTGTATGGATGTTTCTGAACAATGCCTGGAATGGTGTTGGTTTTCTCATAGGTTACCTGCTCGGACTGCTTCTCATCGGGGGGATGCGCAGATTCTTCCCCCAGCGCTTCTATGTTGTGCGAGTCTGGGCCATCTTCAAACTGATTACTCTGCTGTTCAAGGAACTGGTGCGAGCCAGCATTGAGGTTATACGCCAGATTATCAAGCCAAAGTTAGATATAAGGCCCGGTATTTTTACGTATAAAACTCAATTGTCCTCGGATTGGGAAGTTACTCTGCTCTGCTTACTCATCTCATTGACACCAGGTTCTCTGCCGCTTGAGATCTCGGGTAACCAACGCAAACTGTTTATTCACGCACTGGATATCAAGGATGAACAGAAAATGAGAGATGATATCCAAAATACATTTGAAAAAGCAATTATGGAGGTGACGCGTTAATGTTATCCTCACTGTTGTTCATCTCATTGCTCATTCTCTCCTTAGCCATTCTGGGTTGCTTGTACAGGGTGCTGCGGGGACCATCCATGGCTGACCGGATCACGGCACTGGATACCATCGGTATCAATGTGATTGCCATCGTTGCCGTTCTGTCGATGATGCTGCAAACCCAAGCCTATCTGGATATTATCTTGCTGATTGGCATTTTGGCCTTTTTAAGTACAGTGGCATTTGCACGTTATATTGAACGGGGGGCGGTATTCAAAAATGATGGAGATCGTTAAAGTAGCCGCTGAAACCGCTATAGGTCTACTCGTACTGCTCGGTGCACTACTCAGTGCACTCAGCGCATTCGGACTTATTCGTCTGCCTGATGTATATCTACGTGCCCATGCCGCAACCAAAAGTATGACACTTGGTGTGTTCTGTGTATTAAGTGCTACATTTTTCTACTTCTGGTACTTCGATAACTATATCAGTGCCCGCTTGTTGTTAGGTATCCTGTTTGTATTCATCACAGCTCCGGTCGCCGGACATCTGAATGGTCGGGCCGCCTATCGCACAGATGTACCCCTGTGGGAGCAGAGCGTGCAAGATGAACTGGAACCCTTGTTAAAAGGGAAAAAAGTGAACCATGAAGCCAAGGACATGATGGAGTAATCCCCAGCCTGGGCATAACGAATACCCCCGAGGATCAGCTGCCCGTTTCGCGGCATGTTCCCGGGGGTATTTGTTTACTTTTTCATACACGGATCCTATCAGCCGTGATTATGCAGACTGATTAAGTAGTAAAGTCAGAATCCATTCAGTCCCTGTCTTCTCAGATCCGCAGCCACAATACGTGCAAGCTCGGCAGCCCCTTGACGATTCGGATGCAGACTATCCCCTGTCATATACAGAGCAAGTGTTGCCGCAGGACCAATGGACGTGAAATAGGCAGAACTCAGCTTGTTCAGTTCAACAAGGGTAACCCCCTCTTCCTGAGCAAGAGCACGAGTGGATGGATTGTACCAGCGGTTCTCCGCTTGATGTACGTTGGCTGAATTAAAGTCCGTTGCCCGACCCTGAGGCGTGGAGAGGATAACCGTCGCTCCTTTGTTCTTCGCCTGACGAACCATATCCCGCATAATCTCTTTGAACTGAGCCTCCGTTGTATTGTTCTTGGCATTGGTATCATTAATTCCGAGTTGCAAAATAAAATAATCTCCTGGTTTGATATACTTCAGAATGGCCTCCATCTGACCATCATCACGGAACCCTCTCGCAAACTGACCACTTGCCGCCATATTGCGAACCTGGAACGTAGCATTGTTCACATAGGACGGAAACAGTTGCCCCCAACCTCCTTGTACACTGCTGCCAAGCGGATAGTAATTGCAGACTGTTGAATCGCCACCAATGTAGATCGTGCGGTTGGTTACAGTCTGATTGGATATTTTTCGGATTTCTAGAGCACTAAGTGTGAACGCGGTACCTGTCTTCCCTTCCGTAACCAGCAGGTTTAATTGTCCATCAGTCACCGGAATCTGGAACTGATCCGCTGCTCCGTTGCCCGTCATATTGATGATCTGGTAGACACCTTCTGCAGCCACGCTGGCTCTGGCAGTATTGCCCAGGACTACTTTAACTTCATATAGGCCATTGGACAGATTCACATTGAAGGTATTGGTGCTCTTGGTGCCGTACGTCAGAAACTGTACAGCGTCACTCTTAACCCCGCTTCCCGAGGCAGACACATTCCTCATCTGTGCAGGTGTGTTGAAGCCATAGCCTTTCGTAGGCGTATAAGCATCTCCTGCAGAAACACCTGTGTAACCGCTCTCAACTAGACCCGAGCCAAAATCAAATCTGTAGTTGTCCGTTGCAGCCTCAGCAACCTGCCCCCCGCTGCTTCCCAGACCTCCCCCGATCATACTTGCAAACAGAATAAGACACAGTAGATATTTTACGGATGTTGACCATTTCATTACTGAATTCTCCTCTCGAATCAGAATTAAATTAGTTGAACTAAAAATTATTTACACAGACACTACGAAGACAGAATAATCTTCCAATCGCTGTTATCCCCAGATTTTTCGATTTCCTTTTCTCAAGGGAAAATCCGGTGATAGCGTATGCTTCCGATGTAGCTTTCTTTCAGAAAGCTTTTAGGCGAAGTGTATGCTTTCGAAGTAGCTTTCTTGCAGAAAGCTTGTAGCTTCGCTTTTTCATTTTTTTCTATCTTCTCCGTTATCGTGTAAATGATTAGTTCAACTTATATAGATGGTAATAAGCCTCAGCTTCACAGCACTTGATCAAGCCATTCATATGCTTTTGCTCCACTAATCTCATGTCCACCTGTAAAGAAATCCGCATCCAGCGATTCTTCTGCTCCCGCCTGTTCGTAGATGTGTGTCAATCGCTTATAGGCCTCTCTTGCTGCATGGAGCGGAAATACCTGGTCATTACTTCCTGCTTCAATAAAAAGTGGCCTAGGGACAATCAGACCGATGATGTCCGGCAAATCCGCTTCACGCAGAATTCCTGGCACATAGTTGTCCAGACAATGGTTCCGATCCAGTATGCTGCCATGGAATGTACTTGCATAGCCACTCACTACAACTGCACGGAAACGTTCATCCAGCGCAGCTGTAAATGCGGTAACGAGTCCACCGCCAGAAATCCCCATACTTCCAACTCGCTGCGAATCCACATCAGGCCGAGTCGATAAATAATCCAGTACTCGCGTTGTTTCATATACCCGATGTCCGGCAAGGGTCTGCCCCACCATGAGCAGATGCGAAGCAATTTTCGTACAGGAGCTTGCACCTGGTGGCGCTTCACGATCTTCCTCCAGTCTGCGATCACCAAATCCGAGCAACTCTGGAGCCGCAACCACGTAACCCCGCTTCACTAGAGCAACTGCAAAATCCTTGTGTAATCCAGGCTCTCCTGTCCGTGGCGAACCATCCGGTTCCATACCAGAGATCTCCCGGCTGCCATACCCGTGCCCGTGACATGCTACGATAGCAGGTCTTTTCGCATCGGTAACACTTATATCACTTGGAATCAACACATATATAGGCATGCGAAGTCCTGCATAAGTCGTGATCTCGATCCGCTCCCGTATATATCCATCACATGTGTTTCGTTCCAGTAATACAGGATGAAGTGCTGCCGCCATCGTTGGAAAACCACCCAGTCGTTCTTTTACGCGTGTACGCAACTGACTTCGCCATAACTCAAGGGGTTGATCTGCATGATAAGCGGAACGGCCACGAAGATTCGTTTGTTGTTGCAGGTAGGCTTCAATATCCGACATGGGCCTGTGTCCCTCCTGTTTTCGTAGGATAACTAAATGATCGACCGACCGAAATATTTGATTAATCCAGTCCATTATAGAACATCTATGTCACTTATGAATTGAACATGTTTGCCTGTTTTAAATGGAATCACACGATTGCTAGCCAAAAAAGGATATCTCCAACCTGATGACAGGTTTCGGAAATACCCTTCATTATAACTGACCTGGTAACCACCAGTTCCATCTGCCCATTAACTTCATCAGGGCAGGGACCAATATTAGGCGGATCAGCGTAACGTCAATCAGTACTGCTGCCGTGATTCCGATCCCCAACTGCCTTACACCTGCGATTTCTGCAAAAGCAAACGGTACGGTCACCGCAAGCAGTATGGCTGCGGCGGAGGTAATTAGACGGCCTGTAGAGGCCAATCCCTGTTGAACTGCCATGTCACTGTCTCCGGTTCGTCTATAGACTTCCTGAATACGACTCAGCATAAATACCCCATAATCCATGGATATGCCGAACACCAATCCCGCAATGAATACAGGAATCATAATGGCAATGGCTGACGGTTCCATCCCCAGATGTCCTTGATTGAACACCCATACCAATATGCCAAATGAAGCGGCTAAGCTGAGCAGATTCATCAGAATTGCCTTGATTGGAATGAGCATCGATCGGAATGCCGCCAGTAACACAAGATAATTGGTGACCACTACAAATACCAGCACTTTGGGCAGTTGACTTGTGACTTCCTGCATTATTTCATACTGCTTGGCAGCTTCCCCACCATAACGTAGTTTTACGTTGTTGGAACCTGGTGCATGATCGTTGTTCCTCATTCGTTCAAGCCAATCTGCCACCTGTTCCGAACCAGGCTCCCCGTGCACAGTGGCTATCAATCGTATGGAATGATCAGAGACCGTTGAACGCAGCCATGCCGTCCTTGTTGACTTTTTGCCTTCTATGGAAGGAGTTAGCGACGGTGGAACTTGAAAAAGGCTCTGCGAGTCAGTTTGATTCGGCTGTAATAGTCCCCATGGTGAAACAATGCTCAATACGCCTGAGTCCTGCAGTACTTGACGGGCTTTGTTGTGGGCCAACTGCCAGTGAGAGGCAGTCAACAGTTCCTGCTGTCCGCCAATCACGATCTCGATGGCGGAGGTATTCTTTTGCCCAAAATCATGTTGCAACTGCTCTGCTGCCTGGCGGGATTCCATTCTCTCTGGCAGTGAAGAGGCATCCGGGACGGACAGTTCCAGCCGGGTCACTGGATAAACACACAGGAGCAGCACAACCGTACCTCCAATGGCCATACTGACTGGTCGTTTCATGACCCTTGCTGACCATCTATGCCAGACCGAGCTTCTGGGTAACGAATGGACTAACTTTCGCCTGAAGACCCGACCCGCAGACAATGACAGCAGAGCTGGCAGCAGCGTAACATTTAACAGTAGCGATAGAAGCAGAACAATAATGGCCCCCAAGGAGACACTCAGAAACATCGGCAGTCTGATCCAGAGCAGACCCAGCAACCCAAGGAGCACGCAAGCTGCCGAGAACAACACCGCTCTGCCTGCTGTACGTAATGTTCGCTGAAGAATCTCGCTCCGCAATACCTCGCTCTGCATATCTATGCTGCTGCCCGTAACGTTAGCTTTGCCTTCATCTTCGTAGACCCGCTGAAGTTCTTCCCTGTACCTGCTCAGGATGATCAGGGCAAAGTCTATACTCAGTGCCATGCCCACCATGGGAATCACATTAATGATAAAGTTGGACAATTCCAGATGATAACCAAGGAGTGACGTGACTCCCATAGCGGTAATCACAGCACTGATCCCCATCATGACAGCAATCAACGCGGCATGTAGCCCCCTGAATGCAAAACACAAAATGATCAGGGCAATCGGCAGTCCCACCATCTCTGCCCGTTCCAGATCACGAAAACTCAGATGATTGACATCCTGCTGGACGACTGCCTTTCCCGTCAATTGCACCGTACCTGGACCGTCTGTTGCCAGCACGGAGCGCAACTGCTCCAGCGGAGGACCCATCTGATGCGCAGGCACATCCATTTTCATAAGGGCATATGCCCTATGGTCTTGAAGCGTCACCCTTTCGCTAGCATCCAGAGGGGAAGTGATAGAGGTTACTGCAGGCAGCCCTCGAACCTGTGTCAAACGATCCTTGATCCACTGCCGGAACTGTAACGGCGAGGTATTTTCCTTTTTCTCAAAAACCAGAATAACCGGATCAGCAGGAGAACTGAATTCGTCCTCCAGTACAAGTTCAACCGCTTGCGCATCCCCGTGAACCCGTTTTAAGCCGTGATCCTGAACAATGTCAGGTAACTTCCACGCCCAGACCGCTGACATCCCGATGATAAATACCCAGCAGAGAATAATGAACCGCGGATATCGGCTGATGAGGACAGCAAGTCTGCGATAACCCATACCTAAGCTCCTCTGCGATCAGATTAATCATTCGATTATGTTCATCGGTAAGATCATAAGCACATTCATACACTTGCGGTGTATGTCTCCTTCACTCGGGTTCGCGAACTATTGGATGCCATGATTCACAGGTGTTCTGTTCGCTATGGGCGCAGGGATGTATGTAAAAGGAAGTAACTCTGCTGTCAGTCCCGGGCCAAAGGCCAGCGCTATCCCACTGGTATGCTCTTCCTTCTGTCTGTAATCCTCGCGGATGCCTTGAAGAACAAAAAGAATCGTCACGGAAGACAGGTTGCCATAATCCCGCAGGATGTTTCGGCTGTAGGAGACCTGCTCATCTGTCAACTGATACAACTTCTGAACCGCATCCACGATACCTCTGCCTCCCGGATGGATTGCCCATATGTCCGGTAAACTGCTCCCCTCCAGCAACCGCTCTACCTCTGGACCAAGATGTAAACCAAGCAGCTTCGGGATCTGTGGTGACAGGTAGAGATCAAAGCCTGTATTGCCCACTTCCCAGATCATTTCTTCTGCACAATCCGGGAGCAGCGTTGAGTGCCCGCGACCTAATCGAAAATATTCATTGCGGCCTGTTCCAGACGCACCAATAATACAGGCAGAGGCACCGTCTCCGAAGAACGATGCGGCATACAGGTCGTCCCATTTGGAAGATGGTTGGAAGTGAAGTGTGCATAGTTCCACACACACGATGAGAACCGTAGCCTTCTGATCTGTCGTTACAATGGAATTCGCCAGTTGGATCGCCTTCAGACCGGCTGCACATCCTTGAAACACCAGTGGAATCCGGTTGATCTGCGGTGACAGTTCAAGCTGTTGGATCAGCCGAACATCAAGTCCGGGCAGGAATTGTCCTGTGCAACTTACCGTAATGAGATGTGTAATTTCCGAGGAGGTTACGTCTGCATCCTGAAGGGCCTGTCCGGCCGCTTCCAGACCAAGTGGAACAGCAGCAGCTTTGTATTTGCCCATACGCTCGGATGTAGTCGGAACCTCCTCCGCATTGGTAAAGGGTAAATATCGACAAGAATCAACAGGCTCAAGCAGATTCGGTTCACACGTATACCGGGTCTCCACACCGCACTGATTAAAGATCCGTTTGGCCCACCTTCTCGCATCCGGCTCATGTTCCAGCGCTTGCGCGAGACGGGCAGATACATCCTTTTGCTCAATACGGTGGGCAGGGCAGGCCGTTCCTATTCCCATAATACTTGCCCCAGTAGTTGCCTCAAGCTGGTTCATCGGCTTAACCTCCTATATCGTACGTGTTCAAAAGTTGGCTTTTTAAACAACCTATATATAAAATAGGTTCATATGACATGTGTGCAAGATATAGTACAAGTCTATTCACTACCTGTCCTGTTTATGTTCATATTAACAAGCAAAGGCGGACAACATATGCGATTTTCGCACGTGCTGTCCGCCTTTGCTACCGGATTAAACCCGTTCCTATATTACATATTCGATCAGTCAGAACTATTCAGGTCGAATCACTGTGAATCTCTCTCCAAGTTTGGCATAATCATTACCCGCCAGTCGACTGACTGGTTTCAAATGATCCATCAGGATATAGCCCTTGTCCGGATTGTAGACTTGTTCGCTGAAATGATACTGTACAATGCGTACCAGCAGCAGGTCACTCACCGGTTTGCCCTCATCATTCGTGATGGGAATGTGCTGATACAGCTCACACTCCATCCGAATGAGTGCTTCCTGAATTCCTGGCACAGCAACCTTGGTACTTGGCACTGTAGTCAGTTTTGTCCGCTCAAGCTCACTTTCGTGGGGTTCCAGTATGGCTGCTGTCTCATTGACTTCTGTTATGATTGCTTCATCACAGATATGCACAACCAGTTCTTGATGAGCAAGCACATTACGTGCAGTATCTTTCATAATGCCGTCTTTACGTGCAATGGATATGGATAACAGCGGTGGGTCCGAACTAACCACATTAAAGAAACTAAAAGGCGCTGCATTAATTACACCATTTTCATCTGAAAGTGTCGTCACAAAAGCAATTGGACGTGGCACCACCGAACCACTCATCAGTTTATAGTTGTCTCTTCCCGTTATTTCACGTGGATCCAATGTATACATATGTAAATATCCCCTTCCTTGCTCGTGAAGCAAATGACAACTCTACTTCATGATACGACAATGTTTCTACTTCTTTATTATATATCGTAAAATGCTGAATTAACAAAAAAACTCCCTGGTGCCCACTGCACCAAGGAGTTTGAACATGCCATTTCGTATTGGCTATTTCTTATTTAACGATGCTGTTCTGAATGTCTTCCATAATTTGAAGGTTAGCTTGAACTCCACTATACAGCCAGCTACTAGAACGGGTAAATTCGAACAAATTACCATTTTTCACAGCCGGGATGCTTTGCCATACCGGATCTTTCAGTGCTTCTGACCCTGTACCTTCATCACTATTCACAAAGAACAAGTAGTCTACATCCATTTCCGCCAATTTCTCCATAGAGATCGAAGACCAGTTACCTGTTGCATTGGCAGAGATTTCTTTTACAACTTCAGGCTCTAGAAGTCCAAGCTCTTTGTACATTACTTCTCCACTTGATACGTTATCACTTACAATAAAGAACTTGCCGCTAACCAACCAAATGGCCGCTGCTGATTTTGTTCCACCTGTAACGTTGTTGATCTTTTCCTTGATTTCTGTAGCTTTAACTTCGTAATCATCCAGCGCTTTTTGCGCTTCATCACTCTTATTCAAAATCTCACCGATTTTCAGCAACGTTTTGCGCCAGTCGCTATTAATCTCATCGCCGAGTACGAAAGTCGGTGCAATCTTACTGTATTGTTCGTATTTCTCACCTTCAACCACACTTTCGGAACCGATAATAATCAGATCCGGGTTAAAACTCGTTACCCCTTCGAAAGGCAGATCGAAGGCAATCGTTGGAATACCATTCAGATCTTTTTGTAGATATTCCTGAATTCCGTTGGCTACAGACCATTGGGCAACTGGCTTAACACCTAGTGTTACCAGATTGTCTTCCAGATAAGAAGCGATAATGCGCTCCGGATTTGCGGGAATTGTTACTTCGTGTCCCATTGCATCTGTTAATGTGCGCTCTGTCGGGGCTTCTGTTTGTGTCTCTGTCTCCGTTGTTGTATCGTTCTCTCCTGCTGCTCCGTTCTCTGCAGGCTTCGCTCCACACGCGGCCAACCAGATGGACATAACCATCACCGTAATTAGAATCATGATCATCTTTTTATTTCTCTTAAACACTTGATATATCCCCTTTCAATTCATTATGAAAACCTTATTCGGCGTTATTGTGACAGATATCAACGTTCAAAAATATTGACACTATTATTGATACATATAATATCCGTATGTACATTTGTCCGATTCCATTGACAATGATAATTGTTATCAGTTCAGTTGTCAATCCGATTATGTGGCGAGGCGATCATATAAAATCTTCTTGGCGGCACTCACATATAGGCGGATGCCGCCATATGCTGAGTGCAGAATACGACGACAGGAAGGATGTTCTGTACATGTATTACGAATATAACCCTTATCTAAGTTATGGAGAAGACCGTTCCTTTCAATTGCCTCCCCTATTCCCAGGAGGTGGCGGTGGCGGCACCCCGGGTGGTCCGACGTTTCCGGGTATACCTGGCGGTCAAGGCTCCTATCCTCCATACATTCCAGGCGGAGGACCCGGTCCATATATCCCCGGAGGCATTCCAGGTACAATCCCGGGTACAGCACCGGGTGTACCTGCGCAACTGACTCAAGGCAACCTGCCCACCCTGCTTAGTGCCTATCCTCGTCCGGTAGGTCAGCCTCCGGCAGAGATGCTTTTTCTGTATAACCTGATCAAAAGCAGCCCGGGTCTGCTTCCGCTCTTCCTCCAGCAACAGCCGCAAAATCTCACTCAAGCTGTGCAATTTGCACAGACTGGTGCAGCAGCACCACGAGATAACGAAGAACGTGCGCTGCCCAACTTTTGTTATAACCGGTGGTCCCTTGTATTCACATACAATGATGTCTACCTGATGTGGCCTGCGATTAATCTGTTTGGTTTTGTGGTGGGGTATTTCTATCCATTCCTCACGCCAGGTATACTGTCCAATACACAGATTTTGTTTGCGCTTTGCTAAACCTGTCCTTACCTACAGCAAGAGCCTCACTTGGAAGCATAATTCCTTCCAAGTGAGGCTCTTGTTCGTTCTTTTATCCAGATGTACCATTACATTACTAAGACTCCATAAACGCAAGGTGTACAGATTCAGTACATTTAACTCAACACTTGATCGTTCTGGCGCTTCCTGCCTCTACTGACCATTAGGAAATAAATCACCAAGGCACCGAGATCAGCACATGCAATAACGATCCCCATTGGCACAGCTGTTCCTTCTCCCCCGAGACCTACGAGGGGAGCGACAATACCACCGAACAGGAACGTCATCACACCAATAAGCGCAGACGCACTGCCTGCCGATTTCTCCTGATTGGCCATCGCCAAGGCAAAGGACGCGGTATTGACCAACCCAACACTGGATACCACCAGAAATAACGGAATCAGTACAGAGATTAGATTACCTCCGGCCAGAATGGCGATGAGCAGAGATGTTCCTCCGAGCGCCGCGGTTAGCAGCCCCGCGATTAACAGGCGAGTCTCTGATACCTTTCCTGCAAGTTTGCCGGCAATCTGACTGGCCAGAATAATGCCTAACCCGTTAATGGCGAAGCAAACACTGAACATTTGCGGGGATACCCCGTATATTTTCTGAAGCACAAACGGTGAACCTGATATGTACGCAAACATGCCAGCAGCTACAAACCCTTGGGTTAACGCATAACCCATAAACTGACGATCCCCTGCGATTTGGCGAAACGTAAGTAATGTCTGTTTCAATCCACCACTTGATCTGCGATTGGAAGGTAATGTCTCCCCGAGACCGAAAATGACAGACAACAGCGTCATTATTCCGATAAGGCTGAGCAAAATAAATACGCCGCGCCACGATGTATACGTCAACAATTGTCCACCAATGATTGGTGCAGCAATCGGGGCTACGCCGTTAATCAGCATTAACAGGGAGAAGAACCGTGTCAGTTCAGGGCCCGAATATACGTCTCTGACGATTGCGCGCGAGATGACAATCCCTGCCGCTCCAGCTACACCCTGAATGAACCGCAGCACAACAAAAGAGCCCATCGTAGGGCTGACCAGGCAAAGTATGGAGGCGATCGTGTAGAGCACAAGCCCTGCAATGAGCGGTGTTCGCCGACCACGCACATCACTTAGAGGTCCGGCAAGCAACTGTCCAACCGCAAGTCCAATCATACACGCCGTCAGACTGAGTTGAGCATACGAAGTAGATGAACCAAACTCATCAGCCAGCGTGGGCAATGCGGGTAAATACATATCCAGGGACAACGGCCCAAAGGCCGACAGTGTCCCCAGAATTAAAGCCATCCGTACACGAGATGTGGAGTTTGTGTTCAATGAAGCTGTTGTACTTTTCATCAAATACTACTCCCCGCTACCCAGCAGCTTGAGCAGATTGGACGGCAGTGTGAACTGTTGATTGTTAATAATAATACGGCGTAATTCTTCTTCATCCCGCTCGTTATCCGCGTCCTTGATCTCCTGAATTTCCCGGTGAAGTCGCTCCATCTGTTGATCCAGCGCATTTGCGGAATCTGCCGCACTCTTTAACTCTCTTGTCAAATGCTCGGGAACATCCTTATTGTATTTATAAAAAATCTTATGCTCCAGACTCGCCCAGAAATCCATCGCGATTGTACGGATCTGAATCTCCACACATGCTCGTTCCTCACCATTGGACATGTACACAGGCACTTCCACCAGAAGGTGAAGGCTTTGGTAACCATTTGGCTTTGGATTCTCGATGTAGTCTTTGACCTCCAGTACACGCAGATCACTCTGGTTGCACAGCATATCTTTAATGCGATAGATATCCGAGATAAAGGAACATGTAATCCGTACCCCGGCGATATCCTTGATATTTTGCTTGATGCTCTCAAACGTTAACTCATGATTTTTGCGGAACATCTTGTTCATAATGCTCTCAGGTGATTTCAGTCTGGACTTTGTATGCTCAATTGGACTGTAATCATGCAAAGACTGGAATTCTTCCTTCAGGACTTCAATCTTGGTCTCCATTTGATCCAGAGCAAATTTATAGATCATCATAAATCTGGTAATTTCATATTTGAATTTCTTGAATTGATCGATTGGATGTGGAGCGTTCATCATGGCTTTCTCCCTTTCTTTCTGCACACTAAAATTAGTTTTATGAATATGAGAACAAGCGGTCAATCCACATGTCTCATGACCCATTATAAATCATATGGAGCCAATAAACGAATTTCTCACATTTGGGCTGGCGATTCAGCCTGGAAGGTATGGGAACTTATTTTACGTACATCCTATAGAAATATCCCTGTCATTTGGCCCGCAATTATTATAAAAGAGGTGGATTTTCCTGCTCTATCAAGTGACGTATTCATCCGATACACTTCGGGTTAAAGCTTATTTATACCTGCCACAAGGTTGCTCATTACCTGATATCACGACATTTGAAACTTCTCATGCCGGCTCTGTCTCCTCTGCCTTTCCGGAATTCGCTTCCATACATACATCTCTACATCTGCAACCACTCGCCAGCCACTACCCTTCTGCCAGAATGCATGATATCGCACACACACAGGAACAATGGCCTGTGCTGATCTATTGTCGCGGCGGACTTGGCAGCTATGGCGGGGTAAATACCGTTTGGCTTGAGCAATTTGTACATAAAGGTTATATCGTGTTCGCCCCATCCTATCGTGGCAACGAAGGCGGTGAAGGTCGTGACGAGTATGGCGGGAAAGATGCCGAAGATGTGCATGCCGCTTACCGGTTGATACAGCGTTTACCCTTTGTTGACCCGACTCGCATTTCTTTATTGGGGTTCTCCCGTGGAGCCATTAATGCTGTACATACCGCAACTGCCTATAATGAGGGACCGGACAAAGTACATAAGTTAGTTCTTTGGAGCGGTGTCGCCGATGTGGAACGCACTTACCATGAGCGAACCGACCTGAGGCGCACATTGAAACGGGTGCTAGGTGGTTCCCCACGCACGGTTCCAGAAGCTTATCTCGCCCGTTCTCCCTTGTCGAAAGCGAACAAACTATCTTGTCCCGTGCTAATCATGCATGGTACATCAGATACACAGGTGAATTATAGTCACGGAACCCGAATGTATCACTGGCTTAAGCGCCGAGGTGCGGATGTCACATTTCATGCTTATGGCGGGCAGGATCATCATTTTCACGAGAAAATACATGAGTCAGCGGTTAACAATATGTTTGATTGGCTCGCTGCACCTTAAGTCTTGCGCGATGAATTTCATTTTGAAGATGCATGGGTTATGGCTGTATACTGGAGGGGCTACGTTTTTTTGAAAGGACGGATAGGATGAATCAAAGCACCCTCCAAAAATACGCCATGTTGCTTCTCTGTATGTCTGCCGGAATGGTGGACCTGATCGGATATCTGGGACTGGGGCATGTGCTCACAGCCAATATGACGGGAAATATTGTTTTGTTGGGTATTGCCATCGCCCGTGCTCAGGAATTTGTCGTGCTGCGGTCATTGCTTGCTCTCATTGGTTTTATTGCCGGCAATGCCATTGCAGCACATATGGTTGGACCTGTGCAGACCAAAAATGGCTGGTCTTCCAGGGTCACAGCCGTGTTCACTGTTGAAAGCATATTGCTGCTGCTGTTTGCCATCGCCATGATTAGTCCATTTTCAGAACAACTGTCTTATCTGTTAATTGTCATCCTAGCCGTTGCAATGGGGATGCAAACAACTGCGGCACGCCGCATTGGCATTGCTGGCATCTCAACAACCGTGCTCACCAATAATTTGGCCGCTGTGGTTGAGGATACCGTAAGCATCCTCAAAAAGCTGCGACATGCCAATGTTCGATCGTTAACCAAAGCCTTGTCCACAGACGCCTACCTTCGTGCAGGTGCTGTTGTCATCTATTTGATCGGCGTCATTGCAGCCGCATTGTTATTCCACCGTGTGCCCATGATTGCAGTCTGGATTCCTGTCCTGATTATTGGCGGCGTAACCCTATACGCCCGATTCCATGCATGGGGAACTTCACAACAAAGCAAAAGTTAATAGTTGAAGAAGCAACCTGTTCATTTTCAAGAGGCTGTTCAAAAGTCCGCTTTAGGATACTGAAAACTGGTCTTTTTGAACACGTACTTTAAATTGTTTTAAGTACAATCACACTATTTATTTCATCAAAGCAGCTTCTTGTCGGATAAGCTTGACCAGATGCTGTGCAGCAGGTGATAATACCTCGCCGGCTCGTGTACATACGGCAACCGTATTTCTCAGCAGTACACCTCGAACAAATACACGTGCCAGCCTGCCTTGCTGCACATCTTCGTTCACAACCAAAGAAGATATAAAGTTGGCCCCATAACCTGCCTTCACCGCACTAATCGTTTCGTTCAGCCCGTTGAACTGAAGCGCAATGCGGGGAGCGGCCAGGTTATTTGTTGTGCAAAGGGAAACGAGTCGCTCACGCGTGGCACTGCCTTCTTCGCGCATGATGAACGGTTCTGCCACCATCTCATGCAGCTCGATTTCTTTCCCCGCATACGGATGGTCAGGGTGCACAACAAACCACATCTCATCGTCAAACAATTCATCCCATTGGACACCTGCATGTGTAATACCACTTCCACCATACACTGCAATCTCTGCCTCATAACGAAGTAATTGGTCAAAAGCCATCCGGGTGTTGGTTGTGCTCACAACAATCTCCACATCCTCGTGCATTTGCTTAAACCGCGCAATCCAGCCCGGCAACAGAAAATTCGAAGGCAAGTAGGTTGCCGTAAGACGGATCAGTCCTTTCTTGCCCTCCCGAAAATCCTGCACAAAATTCTCGACATCCTGCTCCAGCATGAACAGACGTTCCGCATAACCTGTTAACTGTATCCCCGCATCCGTAAGCACCAGTCTTCTTCCCTCCGAAACAAAAAGCTGGATTCCTAATTCACGTTCAAATTTCTTCACCTGAGAAGATACCGCAGGCTGACTAATATTTAGTTCCTCTGCGGCACGAGTGACCCCGCCATATCTCACGATGGCATGAAATAATCGTAATCCATGCAGATTCATGTTTACACCTCTTCCACGTCAAATACATAACCTAAAGTTATATTAACATACATAATATATATTTTATTTATATATCAATTCCATCTATAGTTGAAATATGAAATCCAATACAAGAAACAAGGAAGGAACATGTGAACATGAAAAATATAAATACAACCGACCTACAGCATACCTGGACTCAAGTCGACGACTACATGAATGATCTGCTAATTCCCTCGGATGCCCTGCTGGAACAAACCCTGCAAAGCAATGCCGAAGCTGGACTCCCTGCTCATGACGTAACACCGAATCAAGGAAAGTTACTTCAGCTCCTGCTGCAAATCCAAGGAGCATCCCGTGTACTTGAAATTGGCACACTGGGTGGATACAGTACCATCTGGATGGCAAGAGCGCTGCCTGAACAGGGACGCATCGTCTCACTGGAATCCGAATCACACCATGCAGACTTGGCCCGAGCCAATCTCACACGAGCAGGACTGATGCACAAGGTTGACCTGAGAGTTGGTCCTGCCCTAACCACCCTTCCCGATGTTCAGGAAGAATACAGGGAACCGTTTGATATGATCTTCATCGATGCTGACAAACCGAGTAATCCCGATTATCTGAGATGGGCCCTGCGACTGACTCGGCCGGGGAGTCTTATTATTGGTGATAATATCGTCAGGGACGGTGAAGTGATCCGCACAGACAGCACAGACCCCAGAGTTCAAGGCGTTCGATCATTCCTGCAGTTGATCGCGGATCACCCTCGGCTTGAAGCTACAGCACTGCAAACCGTCGGTAGCAAAGGTTACGATGGATTCGTCATTGCTCGTGTGATTGATGCCCCTGAACCAAAATAAACAGTGGTCAATTCTTCCGCAAATTCCCCTTTCCTGTTAAACTGGAATCACTGCACAGGCAGACTGGGGGGAACCACTTGAGAGTTTTACAACATATTCATGATGAAATTCGCGGCTGGTCCCGCAATATTCAACTGTTTTTCCTGGCTAGCATTCTGTATCAGATCGGAAATGGCATGTTTTCTGTCTTGTACAATCTGTACATTCAGGGTCTGGGCTATAATGATACAATGAACGGCCAGATTGTAAGTATTCAATCACTCGCAACAGCCATTATGTTTGTTCCTATCGGTCTATGCGGTGATCTGTTCAGCCGCAAGCGATTACTCATTACCGGGGCGTTATTCAGCGGAATCTTTCTGATCGGACGCTCCTTCGATTATTCGGCTACAGGACTGATCTGGTTCGCGGTATTCTCTGGCCTTTTCGCTGGGGTATTCCAAGTACTGGCCATTCCTTATCTGGCGGAAAACGTCAAAAAAAGCCAGCGGCTGAAAATGTTCAGTTATTATTCATCCCTTGTGCTCGCTTCCCAGGTGCTTGGTAGCCTGGGTGGCGGTGTATTCGCAGATTTGTTACATACGGCAGGACTCGCCAAAGTGACCGGATTGCAGACGGTTTTATTTGTCGGTGGTGCAGCAACACTAGCTGCATTTATTCCACTGTTATTTGTAACCGAAGGCAAGGCTGCTCCGCAGACCACGATTACGGCGCAACCCGTTCTTCAACCCGATTCGGGTCTAGAAGGAAATTCAACGAATACCCCAAGCACGGACGATTCGATCACGAAGAAAAAAGATTCCCGACTGATTGGTCAGTTTATAGTGACTCAGTTGTTAATTGGATTAGGTTCCGGACTGGTTGTACCGTATCTGAATCTGTATTTCACCAATCGGTTCTCGGTTTCTCTGAGTGGCATGAGCTTACTGATTGCACTTGGTCAGATTATGACGATTGTATCCATGCTGATTGGTCCTACCCTGGCGGCAAAGGTCGGAAGCGTAAGAGCCGTTGTCATTTTCCAGGTCATGTCGCTGCCCTTCCTTCTATTAACAGGCTTCACCAATCTGTTGTTCATCGCTTCGCTCAGTTTCTTATTCAGACAAGCATTGATGAACGCAGCCAATCCCATTCATTCAGCCATACTGGTGGATCGGATCTCGGACAAACGCCGCGGGATTGCCAATTCATTGATGCAGACCTCGTTCATGATTGGTTGGGCGACCATGGGGCCTGTCCAATCCTATCTGGTCACCACGTACGGAACGTATTGGGGTTATGCGATCACTTTCAGCATCACAGGCTGTCTATACGTTATTTCATCACTGATGTACTTTGTCATGTTCAGAGAACCCAAACCTTCCGCTACGGCTCTCGCAGGATCTTAACCGGTAGGCTAAACGGATGGATCAGATGAGTATCATGGCACATGAAGTGAATGCCGATCTTTCGGTTGTATCCGGGTATCAATTGTTTCGAATTCTGTTTATTTTCTTTATCGTCTCTTCCGTACTGAAGATGATTCTTGTACATATGTTGAAAGAAAAGAAAGTTAAGCCCTATCTTCAATGATCATATTTTGTCTGATCCCATGCCAAAGAGAGTATCCATTTGATGTCACATCCTGCGGATACTCTCTTTTATTTGTACAGACTCATCTTCAACATTTGGCCTCATTCAATTTTAAGCATAATGACTACTTATGAATAAATTCGGTTGTACATCCAGCCTACAATGCCCACCGTAACCACTGTTGCCCCAATAATAAATGCATAATAGCCAATCTTACTTTTGGACTCCGAAGTCTGATGGTCATAATAATCCGAGTTACGTCGGTAAAACCCCATCCATAAATCTCCGATCATATTCACTACAACCAATACAAAACGTTTAACAAGCCCCATTGTATTCGCGTCTCCTCTCTCTGATCGACCTTCTTCCCTATTAAGTATAATTATCCCAATTCATTAAAACAACCTACTCATATTACCTTTGGTGCAGTTTCTTGCTCCAACCAGGTTAGAATATCAAATGCTTCCTGATCGGTGCTACCACACATCTCTTCCTCAGCTTGCAATCCACTGCATACCGCAGGACGCTCTTTTTGGCCAAAAATTCCGCAGCGATTATCATCCGTAAGCTGCACACAACGTACACCTGCCGGCTTGCCATGAGCCATACCCGGTATCGGTGATGATATGGAAATCGCGATACAACATGCGGCACAGCCTGTCCTGCATTCCATACATATTCCCTCCCACTATAAAGTAATGTTTTCGCCTGTTTTCTCGTCCATTCGTAGATTTACAACCTCGACATCTTGGCTTGATGGGGGAATATTGGTTCAGAACCAGATTTTGCTGTAATGACCGGTGACGGGAACAGAGCTTGGACTCCATTTTTTATCCAAACTGTGGTCATGCTTATGATCGCACAGTGGATCTCCACATCTCCCTCGGGGTTCACCCTCCCATGTCACGCGGGGTCATTGCCCTTACATTCCTTCGTTCTACCTGCCAAGGGGTGGAGGCCGATTCTTGCTCCTAAACGGGGTCGTTGCCCTTATGGAATGGTATTCTTCGGCTTCTCCGGTGCTTCAATTGTCTCGTTATACATCTGTGAACGAGTGGAGATTTCAGACTATTGATTCTTTGAACTAAGCTGCAATCTGTTGTAACTGCGCTTGTCGTACAGGACCAAGAACTTCGTTTGCGTTGTACTCTATTTCCTTCGTCCCCAGCGTGTGCAGGACGCGTATCAGTTTGCCGCAGAGCGCGATGAGCGACTGTTTTTTCTTCAGCGGATTTTGACTTCGTGTTGTGAAATACTTGTGAAGGGCCTTGAACTCCTCATTCTTAGCTACCATTGGCATGACGCAACGGAACAATAGGGCTCTTAGTCGAGATCGTCCACGCTTGGTAATGCCAGTTTTACCCTTACGCTTACCAGAACTATTTTCTTTTAGATTCAAGCCCGCCAATCGGATGATTTGTTGTCCGTGGTCGTAATGACTCAAATCGCCAACCTCAGCCAGAAATCCTGCAACGGTAACCGCGCCAACGCCTGGGATATTCAACATCTGCGTTGTTCCCGGTATCTCACTTAAGATGTCCATGACCTGTTTCATGGTCGTTTCCACCTGTTTAGAGAAAAGCTCATACTGGTCGAGCAAGCTCAGAAGCTCCAGTCTCGCAGCTCGTAACCCTTCGGTAAGCCCGATGGATATCCCGGCTGTCGCAAAGAGCTTTTCCGCTCTCTTGATACCGACTCCGCGCTTCACTTCCGTTTTCCAGTGTGCGAGAACGCCTCTGGCGCCTGTAGAGACGATCTCTTCCGGTGTCGGAAACTGGCGCATGGTCATCAAGGAAGTTTTGCCTTCCCAATCTTTAAACACGCTCAAATACTCTGGAAAATAGCGGTCGAACCAATTATGCACACGTGCCTTGACTTGGTTTAAACTCACCATAACCTTCTCACGGAAATTCATGAGGATGCGTAGTTCGGCATATTCCATTGCCGGCAATTTGGGCTCCGAGTACTTCCCGTTTCGAATGAGATCTGCAATGACTTTGGCATCCTTATAGTCACTCTTCGTCGGCGAGTTATCCTCAAGTTCCTTGCTCTTGTTTACGTGATGCGGGTTCACAATGACGATCTTGATATCTCGAGCTTCCAGAAAAGCGGCTAGCGGAAACCAGTAGTGCCCGGTAGGCTCGATTCCGAAAACAATGTCCGTTTTCAGATGAACCTCCTGAAGTTCTTTCATCCATGTTACTAGCTTCGTTAACCCTTCCTGATCGTTGTGGAACACGCAGTCTTTTCCTAATTCAATGCCACGGAAATCTACCGCTCTAGCTACGTGAATCTTTTTAGCAATGTCTGCTCCAATGACTAGCGTTTCTTCCGTAATTCGCGTAATCCGTTGATTCTGTTTCTGTTTCATCTTATACTTCATTATGTGCGCCTCTTTTCGTATGTGGGTATTGTTCTTGTCCGGAACAACGATTCCCAGTATACTAGAGGCGCATTTTTCATTCAAAGCTCAAATTACTTCATTACAGGAATGGCTCCTAATTTCAATACACTTACAATACATGTTCAAAAAGACCGGTTTTCAGTACCAAGAAGATGGGATGAAGCTAGAACCTCTTAATTATGAACGATTTACCCAGGTCCAGGTTCGAGCAAGCCCCTGAGCCATTCTCCGATTCATGCTTCGATTGGAAAAATACCCCCCATGACTTAGCGGATTCCAACTCATAGCCACGCCGCCAGAGTTCACTTCGATGTCTTCTTTGACCGCTTTCTCATAAGCAGGATCAATGGGACGTAACGGATAACCCAGAATATCATCCCGATCGTAGAAGTTCACCCATTCCCCTTCCAGCCCGGCATAATACTGATTCACATGGGAAGAGGGCACCTGAATTGGGCAACTAAAGTCATGGTAACGCAAACTCCATAAGGGCAGGGTTGTACCAAACGAGTAAAAATGGGTCAGCGTGTCCCCCCGCTCCAGAGCCGAGTTCACATCCACAATCTCAGGAACACGACTGGACGGATATTGCAGATCGTAGAAGAAGTTACTCGCGATTACGGCACCCAAACTATGGGCAACCACACAGAGCGGAGCTTCCGGTCCATTACGCTGTGCAAGGGTATGCATCGCCTGATTCAACGTTCGATGTACGGCATCATAGTTATGGCCTTGATTTTCCACCGGTTGATAAGCAACCGCATCAGCCAGGTAATGGATGACAAATCGACGCAACGCCTGAAAGTTCAATCCCGGAGAGCTGACGAGCTGTTGAAAGAGCGCCTCTTCCCGCTCCTCAAATACATCCGCCCAATATACAGGTTCGATATCCAGCATCTGTTTGGAGGCTCCAGGCAAGACCATCACCTTGTCCAATTCCTTATGCAAACAAGCAATCAGCTTGTCCGCGTACCCATCCTTCCGCATACCCAGCCCATGAATGACCATCACCGCAATACGTGTCATGGCTCTCCTCCTCATCGATTGACTAGGATCTCTTTCTCCACCATATGAATTCCACGACTCGAACATGCCTGAAGCTTGCTTTGTCAGAAGAACCTTTCCAACCACCATTATTTTAAAAATCTGATTCTTCCATTTTATATACAGTTTACCATGATCGTCATGAAAATAACGATTATACAGCAAAAAGGAGCTGCACATCACGCAGCCCCTTCTTGTTGTTGTATTCAATTAACCTTTCAGATGAACCTTCAACACACCATTTTGATTAGATGTAACATCACCTGTCGTGACTTCCACCCGTTCAACCATATCCTGACCATCTGGAATGATAATCGGTGTAATCAGTGGGTATCCCGCATCTTCAATGACCTTACGGTCGAATTCCAACAGCTTTTGCCCAGCCTTTACATGTTCGCCAGCTTCCACGTGCATGTTGAAGCCTTCACCCTTGAGGGATACTGTATTAATCCCGACATGAATCAGAACTTGTAATCCACTCGCGTGTTCAATTATTACCGCATGTTTACTTTTGATCACATGAGCTACTTGAGCATCAAACGGGGCAACAACCAGGTTGCCGGAAGGTTCAATCGCTACACCTTCACCCATCTGTTTCTCGGCAAAAGCCGGATCAGGTACTTGCTCCAGTGACACGGCCTGGCCTGTTAATGGCGCCATGATTTCCAGTGTATTCACGGCTTCGTCCCTTACTTGAGCTGCACTACGTGTGCGCTGGTTTGGATCTGTTTTTGCAGTTGAAGAGGTAACACCCGAAGCAGACTGCGATGTAGCCGCTTTAGGCTCAGCAACGGTTTCATTACTTTCATTACGATCTTCTTTTCTCAGTTTGGCTCTGCCAAAAAGGACGGTCAGTACAAATGGTACAACCAGGACAATCGCCATGCCGATGAAGAAGACGCCCCATTTGTCAGGGAAAATCGACAGGAACCCCGGTACGCCACCTACACCGATGGAGGTTGCCTGAACATTATTCATCGTCAGCAACACACCACCAATCGCGGAACCGATCATACCAAAGATAAACGGATAACGGTAACGGATGTTAACACCAAAGATCGCCGGCTCGGTTACCCCGAGGAAGGCCGACACCGAGGACGTTGCCGCAAGTCCTCTCATTTTCTTCTCACGCAGGACAAGCATCATCGCAAGTGCCGCCGAACCTTGTGCGATGTTGGACAATGCCAGCATCGGCCACAGGAACGTACCACCCTGACTACCAATGAGCTGAACATCGACCGCGAGGAATGTGTGATGCATACCGGTGATAACAAGCAAAGCGTATAGACCACCGTAGATCAGACCACCCAGCGCCGCGTATGAATCGTAAACATAGATCAAGCCGGAAGTAATTGCATTCGCAATGGCAAATGTAACTGGTCCAATGATCGTGAAGGCCAGGAATCCGGTAATCAGCAACGTGACCGGTGCAACGACCAGCAGTTTAATTGAATCATGTACCCTTTTGTTCAGGAAAATCTCCATCTTCGCAAGCAGATACGCCGATACCAGTACTGGCAGAACCTGCCCTTGATAACCGATCTTCTCAATCTCCCAACCGAACAGATTCCATGTTGGCACCGTGCCATTATTCACGGCATCAGCGTAACCATATGCACTCAGCAGATCGGGATGTACCAGAATGAGACCCAGCACGATCCCGAGCAGCGGACTGCCGCCAAACCTTTTTACAGCTGCCCAACCAATTAGCGCCGGCAGGAACGTAAAGGCTGTACTCGCGATTGTATTAATAATGGATGCAAGATCCTTCCAGGCTGGATAAACATCCACTAGTGATTTTCCATCAAAGAAAATGCCTGGACCTGTCAGAATATTGTTAATTCCGAGCAAAAGACCTGCCGTAATAATCGCTGGCAAGATTGGAATGAAAATATCCGAGAGTGTTTTGATCGCTCGCTGGATTGGATTTTGCTTTTTACCAGCAACCGCCTTCACATCATCCTTGGAAGAACGATCTCCCCCAGTAATCTGAATCATCTCATCATAGACTTTATCCACCAGACCAGGCCCAATAACGACCTGGAATTGTCCTTGGGAAGAGAACTGACCTTTAACCAGATCATTCTGATCCAGACTTTCAGTATCCACTTTACTCTCATCGTACAAGGCAAACCGGAGTCGTGTAACACAGTGCGTAGCAGCTTCAATATTCTCTTTGCCACCGACTGCCCGGACGATCTCCTCAACCTGTTTTTTATCGATTGCCATAGTGTCACTTCCTATTTATAAAATGTGATTAGTCCTGTTGTGGCACAAGCCACATATAGGATGCATACGGACTGAGAGAGATTTCCTGCGTCAGCGCAGGGGCTGACTCCGTATTTCCTATGAGTAACTCTGCTGATTTGCCTGCAATGTGATCATTCCAGACCGCTGCCGGAAGCGAGAACGTGACGTCTCGTTTGCTGAAGTTGGATACAACAATCAGGGTTTCACTTCCATTGGTCCGTGCGTACGCGAATACATCCGGGTGTGCATCATCCAATCGTTCATAGAGACCGTCGATCAGCACGTTAACCTGTTTACGCAGGGCAATCAATTTGCGGTAGTGATAGTAGATCGAATCTGGATCAGCCAGTTGCTGTTCCACGTGAATGGAAGGATACCGCTCATCCACCTTCAGCCAAGGTGTTCCCGTAGTGAAGCCTGCATTCTGACTTCCATTCCACTGCATCGGTGTTCGGGAGTTGTCCCGGGAACGCTCTTTTACGATTTTGAAAGCTTCTTCAGCGGATTTGCCTCGTTCTTCCTGAAGCAATCGGTACATGTTCGTTGATTCGATATCGCGGAACTCACTAACGTCATTCCAGACTGGATTCGGCATTCCGATCTCTTCACCCTGGTAGACATAAGGTGTACCTTGCATGCCGTGTATCGTTGTTGCAAGCATCTTCGCACTCTCGGCACGATAATCACCATCATCGGCGAATCGGGATAATGCCCGCGGCTGATCATGGTTATTAAGGAACAGCGCGTTCCAACCTCCACCGGCTTGCATGCCTGTCTGCCACTCACTGAAGAGCTGCTTCATCGCTTCGAAATCATACGGCATCAGTTCCCATTTCTGACCATTTGGATAATCCACTTTCAGGTGATGGAAGTTAAACGTCATCGAAAACTCCCGGGAAGCCGGGTTCGAATATTGGATACAATGTTCCAGTGTTGTGGAGGACATTTCCCCTACAGTCACCATGTTGTGAGGCCCGAATACTTCATCGTACATCTCGGTGATGTACTCATGCACACGTGGTCCATCCGTGTAGTATTTGCGTCCATCACCCGGTGACACGCTACCATCATCATCAGGGAACCGCTGGTCTTTGGAGATCAGGTTAATCACGTCCATACGGAAACCGTCCACACCTTTTTCGGCCCAGAACTTGATCATATCCCGTACAGCTTTGCGTACTTCTTCATTCTCCCAATTCAGATCTGCCTGCGTTTTATCAAATAAAGTCAGGAAATATTGTCCCGTCTGTTCATCTAACTGCCAAGCAGGTCCACCAAACTTCGATTGCCAGTTGTTTGGCACACCGCCATCCGGGGCAGGATCTTTCCAAATATAATAATCCCGATACGGATTATCCTTGGAAGAACGGGATTGCTGGAACCACTCATGATCGGTCGAGGAGTGATTCACCACGATATCAATCATCAGTTTCATATCACGAGCCTTCAGACCTTTCAGCAGTTCGTCAAAATCCTCCATCGTCCCATAATCCGGATTAATTCGGTAATAGTCCGCTACGTCATATCCATTATCATGCTGCGGGGATACATATACCGGCTGCAACCACACAATATCGATACCCAGATGCTGCAAATAATCAAGCTTCTCGGTTAATCCACGAATATCTCCAGTCCCCGATCCAGTTGTATCATTAAAACTCTTCGGATATACCTGATACACCGTTGATGTCTTCCACCAAGATGACGGAGTTGTGTTATTAGAACTCATGTTAACGCCTCCAATAAATTGTAATGCTCTCATGTGATGTTCTCGGTTAACTTCATATCTATATTACATAAGTAAACATGTATATACAAGTTGAAACTATAATATGTATATTCTTCGCCTCTTCTACACATTCCCCATAAATCTTTCCTCTGTAACATTTATTTTGGAACCTGCGTTCGTGAACCCAATGATATCTGTATTGGGACAACAAAAACCAGCTAATGTTTGTCAAGCATTTCAGGTTGGATGAGTTTTCTTTTCATGTTATACTTTTTTCGACCAATGCAAATAACCTCCACTGCAATGGAGGTTTTGGTTAAATATGGATTAAACTTGGTAGGGCTGGCCCTTCTGCAAGATGGCGAAAATGTGATGCAACAGCTTGTTTGCGCAGGCGATCACAGCCACCTTGTAGGGCTTGCCCTCGTTTCTTTTTTTCTCGTAGTACGAACGGATTCTTGCATTCGCATTCTTTCGCATTCCACATTGCACCGCTAAATATAGCGAACGTCTGAGCCTTTTAGAACCTCGTTTCGTGATTCGTGTACTTGTCGCTGTGAACTTTCCTGAACTGAAAATCCCGGGGTCAAGGCCCGCAAACGCCACAAGTTGCTTCGCATCACTAAACTGTTTCACATCACCTAGTTCAGCTACAATGGCTGCGGCCAGTTTCGTTCCAATTCCCGGGATACTTCTCACCAGTTCGACTTCGGGCAGATTTTCTGCGAGTTCCTCCATTTGTTTTTCGAGTTCCTCCAGTTGCTGAATCATCGTCAACAATAAAGAGACCATTCCGAGCAGTGCCTTGCTTTGAGCGGGGCTACGCCGAATTCCTCTCCATTCATCCAGTACTTCCTCCAGTTTTCTCGCTTTTTCATGGGCCCATCGCTTGGAATGGGATCGTCCCGAATTACCCTGAATGACTTCATTCCAATTCGCCACACTTCCCTCCAAACAATGAGACAGCACCGTCAATGATGTGGTTGAAAACACATTGTAAAATATCTGCTCATACGCCGGAAACACTTGCTCCAGCAAGGCTCTGCTGTTCAGCTTCGCCTGCACAAAGATTCCCGTGACAAACTCATGCTGCCGAGTCAAATGCTGTAGCTCTGTAAACGTCTCATCCCAATTTCGATGTGGCTTCACGTCGCCGCGATAGTACATCTCTGCCAGATGCCAAGCATCTGCAGCATCTGTTTTAACTTTGCGTAACTGCGTTCCCTTGGCTCGCTTGGATTGCAAGGGATTCACAATGTAGTAGGTGTAGCCACTCCGATTCAGACAGGACACCAAGGCACGATGGTAATGCCCAGTCGCTTCCAAAACAACCACAGGAGCAACACCCGTTTCGGCTTGAAGGGCCCCTAACATCTCCGTGAATTGTTCGAATCCACTCGCAGCATGCTCAATGACGATAGCTTTGCCAACGGGTTCATTTCGTTTTTGAAACGCCTGTATCACACTTGAACCTTTAGCGACATCTACACCAACAACAGGTTCCATATGCTCACTCCTTATCTTTTGTTTCGCCGGTCCTTTCCACGATGGTTCCAAACCCATAGCTTCGCTTGTTATACGGGGTCAACTGCCCCTACCAGCCCAAACATGGTCTTTTGGAGGTCGTGGGAGAACTGTTTTTGTTACGAGGTCCTAGCCCCTAAAACCGCCACGTTCTCCCGGCTTCCCCCATCGTAAAACGACCACATAAAAAGGCCAACCAGTAATTACTGGCTAACCTGATAATACGAAAACCGTCTGTTCTTCCCACCATTGGTGCGGGCTACAGACGGTCTAATTTGGTTGAACTTGGTTGAACTTGGTTGAACTTGGTTGAACTTGGTTGAACTTGGTTGAACTTGGTTGAACTTTTTAAATGTATTCTACTGTTTTTTACTGTTGTAATGGATTGTTATTATTGGGTTGCTGTCAATTGACTTCATCACCACAGCGGAGCCAAGCCTCTTACGACATCTCCGGTGAAACTACGGCTTTCCCTTGTTTTTCCTGCATATTCAACTTCAATAGAGATAGTGCAGCTTGCTCTTCCCTTTCCAGTTCAGCAGCACTGATCTCACCAGAGAGTACGGCACGCATTCGCTTCTGATCCAGCAGACCTTCCCATTTTGCCACCACAAATGCTGCGACACAGTTGCCCATCAGGTTGGTGAATACACGCATTGTATCCATGAATCGATCTGCACCAAGCAGCAGAGCAACCGCTGCTACCGGAAAAGCATTGACAGCCACTGCCGTTGCGGACAGGGCCAAGAATGCGGAGCCAGGTACTCCTGCCATGCCTTTGGAACTTAACATCAACACCAGTAAAATCGTAATTTGCTGCATCAATGTCAGTTCAATCCCTACAGCCTGAGCAACAAAAACTGTAGCCAAGGATAAATAGATCGAAGCGCCATCCAGATTAAACGAGTACCCCGTCGGCACCACAAGACCCACAACCGCACGATCACAACCCGCCTTGGTTAGTTTGTCCATCATGCGTGGCATCACTACTTCTGATGATCCGGTTCCAATCGCCAGCATCACTTCAGAACGGGTATACTTCACAAATTGCAGGAAATTTAGCCCGGTAATCCACCAGGCAGCCAATGCCAGCATGACCAAAAACAGCAGCGCTGCGCCGTAACAGGCCAGAATTAGCAGACCAAAGGATGATAATGTGGAAGCTCCATAGGCACCTACCGTGTAGGCCATGGCTCCAAATGCACCAATCGGCGCGAGTTTCATGATATAACCGATGATGCGGAACACAATGCCGAGCAAGTTCTCAATCAGCGTAAGTACATTCTCTTTTGCCTTACTCTCGGTTGCTGCCAGTGCAACCCCGAACAGGCATGCCACGAGCAATACTTGCAGAAGTGCATTTTGTGCAAAGGCATCCACAACACTTGTCGGAATAATATTCATGATAAAGTCTACCGTATGCGGTAACTCGGAACCATTGGTTTTCGCTTCAATGCCGCTTGCATCTATGGTTGAAGGGTCCACGTTCATTCCGGCACCTGGGCGAAGCAGATTGGCTGTTCCCAATCCAAGTACCAGCGCCACTGTAGTTGCAATCTCGAACCACACGATGGCTTTCAGTCCGATGCGACCCACTGACTTCAGATCACCGATCTTGGCAATACCTGTCACAATCACCATGAAAATCAGTGGTGCGATGATCATCTTGATTAATTTGATGAAACCTGTTCCGAGCGGTTGCAGCAAGCTACCCAGATCCGGCCACAGGATGCCTACGCCAATCCCGATGATTACCGCTACAATAATTTGAAAAAATAATGATTTCATAAATGACATGAACGCTCCCCCTGTTTGCGGTCAATTCGGATTTCCGTTTGGTTTCCGTGTAACTTTTTATATCATTCTAAAAGGGAGTTCAACAATGGAATTTCAATGTTTTTGTCATTTGTACCAACTCTATCGGTGGAAATTGAACCTGGAACCGAAAAAAGACGAATATCACGTCAGTTATCTTGACGTGATATTCGTCTTTATCCATAAATTCATTATTTATTGAACAGGGGTTAAATGTGCATCACAGGGTAATAGATTCTCCCGGGGTCAGCACACGTCCTTCCAACCCTCTTGCAGCTAGTTGTTGCACGAAGTGTTCCGCATCCTGACGAATCACCGGGAATGTATCATAATGGACCGGAATCGTCAGTTTGGCATTAAACCATTCGGCCGCTTGCAGCGCATCCTCAGGTCCCATGGTGAAATGTCCACCAATCGGCAAGAAGGCTACATCAATATCATGACGATCACCGATCATTTTCATATCCCCGAAGAGACTTGTGTCTCCGGCATGCAAAATCGTTTTACCACCAATATTAATGATATATCCAGCAGGCAACCCTGCATACATGATCCGTTGTTCTTCTTCCAGCACAATCCCGGAAGTATGGAACGCCTGAATCATTTTGGCTTGAGCAAAATCAAGATCTACCGTTCCGCCCATGTTCATGCCGAGTGTATCCAGACCTTTCCAGGACATATATGTAGCCAATTCCACAATAGCCACAACTTTGGCGTTATTTGCTTTGGCAATAGGTTCAGCATCGAGGATGTGATCCATATGTGCATGTGTCAGCAACACAACATCGGTCTTAATATCTTCAGGCTTCGTGACGGCAAGCTCGTTGCCACGCAGGAAGGGATCAATGATCAGAGACTTTTCTTCTGTGCCCAGCTGAACACTGGAGTGACCGTGGAACGTAATATTCAACAACTTGGATTCCTCCCGACATATGTTTTGATTATTTTGAAAACCACTATTTATTATAAATCATAGCTCTTTACCAACGCAAAATTACGCTAGCCTCCGTGTCACCGTTGCTTACGATATACCCTTGCTTCATACGGCTGAAGCTGAATCGCGCCTTCATCGGTAGAGTAACGTCTGCTTACATTGCTGATGATCAGCTTGGCATGCTCGGAATCCCAGCCTTCCGGCCAGTGCATCTCCGGTTCATGCCCACGGAAATTCAGAATGACCAGCATCTGCTCATCTTCCAGCGTTCGGGTATAGGCATAGATATCCGGATCATCCGGCAGTAGCAGTTCATACGCGCCATAGATAAGCACTTTATGTTGTTTGCGAAGGGCAATTAACTTACGGTAATAATGCAAAATGGATTGCGGATCACTTTCGGCATCAGCCACATTAATCTCTGGATAATTATCATTCACCTGAATCCACGGCTGCCCCTGGGTAAACCCTGCGTGTTCCGTCTCATCCCATTGCATCGGCGTGCGGGCATTATCGCGACTCTTCAGCCAGATCGCCTGCATGACTTCATGCTTCGACTTACCTTGACCAATGTAATGATTGTAATAATTTTTGGTCTCGATGTCCCGGTATTGTTCGATATCAGGGAAAGTGACATTGGTCATACCGATCTCTTCTCCTTGATAGATGTAGGGGGTCCCTTCGAGTGTAAGCATCCATGTCGCCAGCATCTTAGCAGAACGTACCCGATATTTACCATCATCACCAAAACGGGAAACCGGACGTGGCTGATCATGGTTGCCCATATAATTGGCGTTCCAGCCTCTACCATGCAAAACCGTTTGCCACCGGCTCATGATTTCTTTGAGATCTGTCAATTTCCATTCCTTATAGTTCCATTTACCAATTCCGGAGGATTTAGCATCGATAAACATATGCTCAAACTGGAATACCATATTAAGCTCATCACGATCCGTCCCGACATAAGCCAAGGCCTGCTCAGGCCCAAGTCCCGAAGTCTCGCCAACTGTCATGGGTCCGTAGGGTTTCAGGATCATGTTATTCAGCTTCTTCAAGATCGAGTGTACCTGTTCCAAGTTGGAAAAGAGCTGATACGCTGGAACTACCGGCAGATTATCCGGATTGTGTGCACTTGGCAGACCCTCTGCCTTGGCGATATGCGCTACTGCATCGAAACGGAATCCGTCTACCCCTTTTTCCAGCCACCAATGCACCATCTCATACATCTCTTCTGCCATCTGTGCATTGTTCCAGTTGAGATCCGGTTGCTGTTCGGAATACAGATGCAGATAATACTCATTTGTCTCGGGATCATGCTTCCACACCGAACCTCCAAAATAGGACTCCCAATTATTCGGCACCTGCCCATTTTTACCTGAACGCCAAATATAATAATCCCGTTTCGGATTCATCTTTGATGAACGCGATTCAGCAAACCAAGCATGTTCATCTGACGTATGATTCAGCACCAGGTCCATCATGATCTTGAGACCACGCTTGTGTGCCTCTGCCAATAATCGATCAAAATCCTCCATCGTCCCATACTTGCGTAAAATGCCGTAGTAATCCCGGATATCATATCCGTTATCATGTCCTGGTGAATCGTAAATAGGACAGAGCCAGATCACATCTACACCTAAATTCTCCAAATAATCGAGCTTCTCATAGATTCCCTGCAAGTCGCCATATCCATCTCCGTCCGAATCTTTAAAGCTGCTCGGGTAAATCTGGTATACCACACTCTCTTTCCACCAAACGATGTCGCCCACCTCGCTCTCATCATTGTTCAATATATAAATTGAACGAAAGAATATTTACACTGGACACTCCGATGACAGAACAACCTTCCGATCGCTGTTATCCCCAAATTTTATGAATTCCCCTTATAAGGGGAAAATCCGGGGATAGCTTATGCTTCCGATGCAGCTTTCTTTCAGAAAGCTTTTAGGCGAACGCTTTCGCTTCTTCAGGTTATTTCTGTCCTCTCCGTTTCGTGTAAATGTTTAGTTAAATTTATATATAATCTCTGCTCACGATATAAATAAGCCGTTAATATGTTTTATCCGAAATGATTCCCTTGTAAACATTTGAAAGGTATCTTATGCAAAAGACCCGGTCATGGACCGCGATCTGCGGTTCAATTCCGAGTCCTTTTTTGTGAACATAAGACTAACTTAAATACGGCGTATCCGATCCAGGCACCGATCGTGTTCAGAATAATGTCATCCACATCAAACGAACCTACACGTGTAATCAATTGTGTGACCTCAACACCCAGCAGAAGCAAAACTACTGTTGATGTAAATGTCAGGAACGAACGACACCTCCGAAACAACCATGGAATCCAGATGCCCAGCGGAATGAACAATACGATATTGCCAAACAGGTTTTTGACCCAGGTATCTGTATTGTACCTCTCCCTCTCCAATAGAAGTGGCCGAATGGTCTCGAAGGGTACGAGATTATATTGATAATACATGCCTGGTGTTCGGCCGCTGATGAACAGTAAAATGCCCATAATCAGTATGTAAAGGACTGCCATGCAAGTAACAATGGTCAGCATCCACTTGGAGTGGAGCCACGACTTTTCGCTCATCCATCTGTCCTCCGACCTTGAATTCCGCGAAGCGGTAAGGTCTATTTTAACGGGATATAGATCTTCATGTCCAGTTGTTCAGGGGTCGATTTCCAGACATCCGTCACTTCAAAGTCCGGCCCTTCCCTCCGTTCATAGTTCGACTGCGGCAGCCAGCTGCCATAGATCATTTTACGAATATCCTGCCCGGAGCCTTCCACGGTGAACTCTGCATACAAGCCGCCCGGAATTTCAATCGAAGTAAAACCGGGTTCAAGTACCTGCGATGCTCCACCGCTTTCTTCACCCACAATAAAAGAAAATGCTCCATCCTCTTCAAAATGACAGGCCACACCGTATGCCATATCAGGGCGTGTCCTCTCCGGGATAACCATGAATCTCTGTTCCAACCCAAAATCGTGATAAAATCCCGGTATCTCGGCATAATGCTGATTGTCATTCAGGTTGGTCTTATAATCATAGCCGACAATCCAGTTTGGTTCCCGTGTGACCAGACGGGGTGTGTTCATGTGGAATGTTCCACCAAGCGAAGTTCGATATTCATTAAAATCAATGTTCTGTTGCATATTCAAAAGAGACCACTGATCCGCTTCCAGCTTACGCAGCTTCGCCGGTGTCATTCCAAAATAAGCTGAAAATGCACGTGTAAATGCCTCTTGAGATTGATAGCCAAAGCTCATCGCAATGTCCAATATGCCTTCCGATGTGCCCCGCAACATCGCAGCAGCCTCCGTTAATCTGCGTCTGCGCACATATTCCAGTACCGTAAATCCCGTGATCGCCTGGAATAAACGCTGAAAATGAAACGCCGAAAAGCTCGCAGCCGCGGACGTCTCTCTGATATTAAAATCATCTTGCAAATGCTGCTCCAAATACTCAATAGCAAGCTGAATTCGTGTGTAATGATCCATAGTGACGGCTCCCCTATCTAATTCAAAATATCAAACGATTTCTTATGTAGTATGACTGAGATCCAGATCTTTTTTTTGATTTTGTGTGCGAACTTGTATGATGAAAAATACGCGAGTTTCGCTTATCTTCAAGTTGAATGACACTATGATACACTGTATGCCAAAATCCCCTTGTTCTACAAGGAGATGCTCTCTACGATGGTTGATTTACCAGCAGAGATGTCTCTTGTGAACAAGGGGACTTGTTAGTCTAACAATCTATTCTTAACCTTTCCAGTTCCCGGACACGGGATGAATACCCCAGATATCTGTCGCATACTCACTAATGGTACGATCACTGGAGAATATGCCGGAATGAGCCGTGTTTAATATCGCTTTCCGAGTCCAGCCCGGAATATCCCGATACGCCTGGTCAATCGCAGCATGCGCGTCTGCATAAGCAGCAAAATCACGCAATACAAAGTATTCATCACCATGGGCCAGCAAGGAGTCATAAATATCCCAGAACTCCCCGTCACGATAACAGAATGCACCTGGATGTACTAATTGCTCCACAACCTCGCGAATGCGTTCATCGTGCTGCACAATCTCATTCGGACGATAGCTACCCGAACGATAGTACTCAAGCACTTCGTCTGCACGCAGACCATAGATGAACATATTTTCTTCCCCAACCTGCTCCGCCATCTCCACGTTGGCTCCATCCATCGTACCAATCGTTAAAGCACCGTTCATCATAAATTTCATGTTGCCCGTACCGGAAGCTTCCTTACCTGCGGTTGAGATCTGTTCACTAACATCCGCAGCGGGAATGATTTTCTCTGCGAGAGAGACGGAATAATTTTCGAGGAAAAATACCTTCAAGCGGTCATTCACGGCCGCATCCCGATTCACTGTGTCAGCCACGGTGTTGATCAGCTTAATAATTTTCTTGGCAAAATAATAACTCGGCGCTGCCTTGGCACCAAAGATGAACGTTCGTGGTACCATATCAAACGAAGCATCATTCTTAAGCCGGTTATACAGATGCATGACATGCAGAATGTTCAACAGTTGACGTTTGTACCCGTGCAGCCTCTTCACCTGTACATCAAAGATGGAATCCGGATTCACTGCTGTCCCGGTATGGTCCAGAATATACGCAGCTAGCCGCTCTTTGTTATCCCGCTTAATCAAACGGAACTGCTCCTGAAATGATGTATTATCCGCAAAGCCAGCCAACTGCTCCAGCTTGCCCGGCTCTGTTATCCAATCGTTACCGATTGTATCCGTAATCAGATCCGACAGTTTCGGATTGGCATGCATCAACCAGCGGCGATGGGTGATACCATTGGTTTTGTTATTGAAACGCTCTGGATACAGTTCATAGAAGGGAGCCATCTCACGCTCTTTCAAAATCTCGGTATGCAAAGCAGCAACACCATTCACGCTATGACTGCCTACAATCGCCAGATGCGCCATCCGTACCTGATCGTTTGCAACAATCGCCAAATTTTGAATGCGATCCTGATCTCCTGGATACCGGTCCAGCAGCATGCCACAGAAGCGTCTGTTGATCTCTTCAATGATCATGTAGATTCGTGGCAGCAGCCTGCTGATCATGGATACAGGCCACTTCTCAAGCGCCTCACTAAGCGTTGTATGATTGGTATACGATACAGTACGGGTTGTGATATCCCATGCTTCATCCCAGCCATACCCCTTCACATCAATCAGGATGCGCATCAGTTCTGGAATAACCAAGGTTGGATGCGTGTCATTAATGTGGAAGGCCACTTTATCAGGCAACCGATCATACGGTAGCTCCAGCTTGTTGAACGTACGCAAAGCGCTCTGTACACCTGCCGAGCACATGAAGTATTGCTGCTTCAATCGCAGCAGCTTTCCTTCGTACTGGGAATCGTCCGGATACAGGAATTCCGAGATTGATTCAACCGATCGGCTATAATCCAGATAACCGTAGTAGTTCGAAGGGGTGTCGAGTGAAGTCTCGCGCTTTGGCTCGGCACTCCAGAGACGCAATGTATTCACATGAGTTTGACCATAACCGATGACAGGCACGTCATAGGGTATGGCGACAACCGATTCGGCATCTTTTGTAACAAACTGATATTCTCCATCCTGCTCATGAGCTTCTACTCGGCCCCAGAACTGTACTTCCACCTTTTTGTCTGGACGGCGGACTTCCCATTCATTGCCCTTATCCAGCCAATTGTCGGGTAACTCTACCTGATTACCATTGATGATTTTTTGCTCAAACAACCCGTATTTATATCGAATCCCGCAACCATGTCCTGCATATCGTAGTGATGCGAGTGAATCCAGGAAACAGGCAGCGAGTCGTCCCAGACCTCCATTACCGAGTCCTGCATCCGCCTCCTGTTCTTCTATCTCCTCCAAGGAGAAGCCCAGCTCAGCTAAACTGTCACGCACCAATTCCAATTCATTCACATTCAACAGATTGTTGCCGAGCAGACGTCCAATCAGGAATTCCAGCGAGAAGTAATAGACCTGTTTATCCTGGCGCTGCTTGAACCCCTGATTCGACGCTGCCCAATCCTGGCCTGCATATTCACGAATCATGCTTCCCAGTACGTGGTATACGTCTTCCTGTGTTGCTTCTTCAATCGGTTTGCCCAATTTGCTGACCAGATTCCGTGTAAAGATACTCTTGAACGTTTCCTTGTTGTCAAACAAAAGTAGGTTCCTCCCGGGGAAATCCTGCAGGATGGTGGCGGTTCATACACTCTGTTGCTCAGCACTCTGCAAAGTGGCCGTTACGGTTACGAATCGTTCTTATGATCGCTGTTGTCTCCAAATTTTCTTGATTAACCTATATAAATTGAACTAGAGGATATTTACACTGGACACTTCGATGACAGAACAACCTTCCGATCGCTGTTATCCACAGATTTTTTTAATTCCTTTTAAAATGGGAAAATCCGGGGATAAAGGCGAGCGCTGCTCTTCTTCAGGTTATTTCTGTCCTCTCCGTTTTGTGTAAATGTTTAAGTTGAATTTATATAATCAAGGGTAAAATTTGAAGACAGCATATGCTTTCGAAGCAGCTTTCTTGCAGAAAGCTTTTAGGCGAGCACTACGCTTCAGAATCGATTTCGTCCCCTCCACTACGTTTGCATGCTGGTGAGAACTTTCGAAGATGCAATTCATGCGTCGAAAGTGTATGAACCTTAAATCCATCCTACAGGATTTTTATTTTATATATATTTATAGAAGATATCGGTTACGTGCGGGCATTAGATAATAGTACTTTTCGCTAAAATGTATGGATTCGACGGGTCGCCGATCAGCGTCTGTCCTCCGGTCAGCTTCACGTCTTTATCGAGAATGACGTTCTCAAGTACGGTTCCTTCACCAATGTAACATTTCTGCATGATGATGGAACCTTTTATTTTGGCACCCTTGGCCACCTGTACGCCCCGGAATAAAATGCTGTCTTCCACCTCTCCAGCTACAATGCAGCCATTCGCGAGAAGTGAATGTTTAACATCGGCGGTATCCAGGTATTTGGCAGGCGCTTCGTATTTGATTTTGGTCTGGATCGGATCTTCCTTGAACAGTTGTTCATATTGCCCTGTGTTCAGCAGATCCATACTATTACGATAATAACTGTCAATGGAATTGATGACTGCGTGATAGCCATCATATGCATACGCAGCGATATTCAATCCATCCGGATTTTTTTGAATCACATCCCGGAAGAAATGGCTCTCGCCATGATCAATGCAGCGCTGCACCTGGCGCAGGAACAATTCCTTTTCCATGATGAAAATTTCTGTATATATATTCGGGTGATTAGCGCTTTGGTGAATGTCCACCACGTTACCGTCCCCGTCATGATCAACTTTGACACAGGCGTCATGCTCAGGCAGCAGCTGATCTACTTTTTTGCAGACCAGTGTAACGTCCGCTCCTTTACTGATGTGATACCTGTAGACATCCTGGAGGTCTGCTTTGGTCACATGGCGACTGCCCGCATGCACTACATATTGCCCTGCACCTCTGCGGAAGAAGTCCAGATTGTTATGGAAATGCTGCAAGTCCCCTTGTGATGTATCTGTTGGATCGTTCCAGTCCGGCGGTAAAATAAACATGCCCCCATGCTTACGATCCAAATCCCAAGGCTTGCCGTCACCCAGATGGTCCATCAGCGAGCGATACTTACGACGGACAAACACCCCTATACTCTCAATTCCGGCATTCATCATATTAGATAGAACAAAATCGATCAGACGGTAACGCCCGGCATAAGGCACCGCGGCTCCGCAGCGAAAGTACGTCAATTCCTTCAATTCCTCAAGTTCATGGTCAAGGTTAATAACTCCGATCAATGATTTCATCGCATGCACCGTCCTTTTGGCTTCATTAGGCCTTGCTGGTTATTCCTTGGCGAAGCTGACGCTCCAGTTCTTCCTGATCGACGAGTAATATATCACTCTCATCTCCCGGTGCGGGCGAAATCTGTGTTCCATCCGGAATAACCAATCCTTCTGCAATGATTGCTCGATGAATACGCACATTTTGCCCGATCTTCACCCTTGGCATGATGACAGAATCGATAACGGCGCTGTTCTCCCCAACCTCAATTCCGTAGAATAGAACAGAATGATTGACCTCTCCATGCACCACACTGCCTTCACTAATAATACAATTCCGCACTTTGGCCGAAGGCGAGATGTATTGTGCAGGTTGGTTTGGATTACGTGTGAAAATACGCCAGTCCGGGTCATTCAGGTTAAACGGGGTATCTTCGTCCAACAAATCCATATTCGACTCCCACAGACTGCGAATGGTACCTACATCTTTCCAATACCCTTCGAACGGATATGCGTATAAGGATTTTTCATTTTCAAGCAATAACGGAATGATATCTTTACCAAAATCATAGGAGGTGGATGCCTGTTGTTCATCCTGGATCAGGAAACGTTTCAGTACATCCCACTTGAAGAGATAGATACCCATGGAAGCCAGTGTGCTCTTGGGCTCAGGAGGTTTTTCTTCAAATTCATAGATGCTATAGTCATCGTTGGTGTTCAGCACACCGAATCGGCTGGCTTCTTCCAATGAGACATCAATGACCGATATGGTGCAATCCGCATCTTTTTCTTTGTGATACTGGAGCATTTTTTCGTAGTCCATCTTATAGATATGATCCCCTGACAGAATGAGCACATGCTCAGGATCGAATTGTTCAATAAAGTTCAGGTTGCGGAAGATCGCATCCGCTGTACCCCGGTACCAGTTGCTACCGTCTTCACGTTCATGCGGAGGAAGTACATATACCCCGCCGTTTTTCCGATCCAGATCCCAGTCACTGCCAATGCCAATATAGGAATGTAAGACAAGTGGTTCATATTGAGTCAATACACCCACTGTATCAATACCAGAATTAGAGCAGTTACTCAGCGGAAAATCAATGATTCGGTACGTGCCGCCAAAATATACTGCCGGCTTAGCCAGTGATTTGGTCAATCCTTTTAACCTCTTACCTTGCCCTCCGGCAAGTAGCATCGCTACAACTTCTTTTTTCGCCATCATTACAGCCTCCTCCACGTGCATTCGTTCTGATTCATTTCAGAGCCCATAATCGATATTCTGTTGTGTGGACACTGTTGTCTTGATTAGGAGCATGCTGTACAGATGTGTAACTGGATGAATCTTATTGCAGTTGAACTTCTTGGATTGTAAAGCCTGAAATAGAAATGATGCTGGTGTAGAATTGCTTGACTGTCTTACAGAGGTGAATGTTAGATGCAGAACTTAAGGTGTAGCTCGTGAACAATGAAATAGTCTACTCCTATTTAACATTAAACACGAAACGGACTGGGGAATCTTACTGGATAACATCGACATCAAGTTCCGGGTGAGATTACCCTTTCTCGTGCCGCTGTTATTCATATTATATTCGATAATAGAGAAGGAAAATCCTTTAGTTTTTGTGCAATCATTAAATGGGAAAATAAGTAAAATACATAAGTTCACATGACAAAAAAGCCGACTTTCGATCTCGATCCCGGCTCATTTTGTCTGTTATTTTGATGCATCCGTTTCTGAAACAGTCTATATAATTTTGCGAAACAACTCCATCACCTCATCCTTGGACGGTTGATAGGGATTGCCTGGTGCACAAGCATCTTTCATCGCGTTATCGGCAAGCAGTTCCACATCGGGATCTTTTACACCCAGTTCAGACAGTTTCTCAGGAATGCCGACTTCCTTCGATAGCTGACGTATGGCCTCTATGACGTACTCCGAACACTCCTCATCACTTCTACCCTTCACATCCATACCAATTGCCTTAGCAATATGACGGAATTTGCCGGGGACATGCTTGGAGTTCAACTCTTCCACATAGGGGAGTAACATTGCGTTACAGACACCGTGCGGCAGATCATATACGCCACCCAGTTGATGCGCCATCGCATGGACATAACCCAGGCCCGCATTATTAAAAGCAATCCCGCCAAGGAAACACGCATACGTCATATGTTCCCGCGCTTCCAGGTCACTGCCGTCTCTCACGGCTCTTGGCAAATATTCAAAGATCAGTTCAACAGCTGCTGCAGCTGTCGCACTTGTCACTGTAAATCCACCCGGTGTAACCATCGCTTCTACGGCATGGGTCAAGGCATCCATTCCTGTCGCCGCTGTGAGACTTGCAGGTTTGCTGAGCATCAGCTCCGGATCATTAACCGACAGGGAGACCAGACTGTTGCGGTCTACCATCACCATCTTCACTTTACGTTCCTCATCTGTAATCACGTAGTTAATTGTCACCTCGCTCGATGTGCCCGCTGTTGTGTTAAAAGCCACAAGTGGTACGGACTTATGTTTCGATTGATGCAGTCCTTCATATTCACGGATATGCCCACCGTTCGTAGCTACAATACCAATCCCTTTGGCAGCATCCTGCGGTGAACCTCCGCCTATCGATATAATGGCGTCACAGCCATGATCCTGGAATACTTGAAGTCCATCATGTACATTCTGACATGTTGGATTAGGCTGAACCTCATCATATACAACATATTCTAACCCTGATTTTCTTAGTATAGACAGTACCTGTTCAGCAACGCCTGAAGTAATCAATTGGCGATCACTTACAACCAGCGCTTTGCGGATACCCATCTGTTCAATCATCTGACCTGCTTCCTGTAAACATCCTCTACCCATCAAGTTCACGGGCGGAACATAATATGCATGTGTTGCCATTTGAACCAGCCTCCTGTAACCCCTGATTTACTATCTCCATTGTAACTGAATCCGTTTTCAGATATAGTGAAATAAATCACAATGATCCGATAAATGTTACACTTGAGGTTGATTTTTCCCTGTAATGAAAAAGACGACCCAGACACCCGAAGGTCTCCAAGCCGTCTTACTTATCTATCTTAAAGCTTTATCCACTACTTATACCTTGCCGAAGGTACTTAAACTAAAAGCATCCTGACGAAGGCTTACAGCGCCTTATCGTTCACGCCGTCAAGCCATGCCTCAATATCGCCAATTACGGAGGATACACAGCCATCCTCGAATGGTGAGTTCAATCCAGCCAGTTCAACCAATCCGGTGAAGGACAGGCTTCCTCCCGCTTTACACAATGTCAGATAGTCGGCCCATGCAGACTTCATGTCCTCATTGCTGCGTTTCCAGAACTGGAATGCACAGATTTGTGCCAACGTATAGTCAATGTAATAGAACGGCGATGAGAAAATGTGACCTTGCTTATGCCAGAAACCACCTTGCTCCAAATACGCATTATCTTTGTAATTGATGTGTGGCAGATAGGTCTTCTCAATGTTGCGCCATGCCTGCTTACGCTCCGTTGGAGTTGCATCCGGGTTCGCATACACAAAATGCTGGAATTCATCCACAGCTACACCATACGGAATGAACAACAGACCGGAAGACAGGTGATCAAACTTGTACTTGTCCGTATCTTCCTTGAAGAACAACTGCATCCACGGCCATGTGAAAAACTCCATACTCATGGAATGAATCTCAGCCGATTCATATGTCGGCCAGTTGTATTCAGGCACTGCAAAATCACGGCTCTCATACACCTGGAAAGCATGACCTGCTTCATGTGTCAATACATCAATATCACCGGATGTACCGTTGAAGTTGGAGAAGATAAACGGCACTTTGTAATCGTTCAGGAACGTACAATATCCGCCGCCCTGTTTACCTTTTTTGCTTACCAGATCCATAAGCTCGTTTTCGGTCATCATCTGGAAAAAAGCATCCGTCTCTGGTGATAATTCAGCGTACATTTTTTTACCATTATCGATAATCCAGTCCGCGTCACCCTTAGGTGTCGGGTTACCCGTCTTGAAGCTGAAGCCCTGATCGTAATAATACAGTGTATCCACATCGATCCGATTACGCTGACGCTCTCTGAGCTTGGTCGCCACAGGTACGATATAATCGCGAACTTGTGCACGGAAGTTGGCAACCATCTCGGCGTTGTAATCTGTACGGTTCATGCGATCATAGCCGAGTTCCACATAGCTTGGATAGCCCAGTTTCTTCGCGATCTGTGTACGTACTTTAACCAGTTCATCGTAAATGCGATCGAATTCAGCCTCATGTTCAGCCATGAAAGTGTATCTGGCTTCCGAAGCACGCTCACGCATGGAGCGATCCGTGGACAGTTCAAATGGATGAAGCTGTGGCAACGTGCGTTCTTCACCTTCGAACGGAATTTTAGCGGATGCGATCAATTGATTGTATTCTGTGGAAAGTTTGTTCTCCTTCTGGAGTTCTTCAATAATTTCCGGACTGAATGTTTTCAGTGAAAGATCTGCCAGCTGGAAAAGCTGTGAACCCCATTTTTGTTCCAACTCATTGCGGAATTTGGAGTTAACCAATGCACGGTAAAAATCCGTGATATATTCCTGCACAATTGGTGCATTCTCATCCAGAAATTCGTTCTCCGCCTTGTAAAACTCATCATTGGTATCAATGGAATGACGGATGTAGACCAATTGGGCTTGTGTCTCAAAATCACTGCGCAGCGCGTTAATCTGATCCATGAACCCACTCTGTTCTTCAACCGTTGCCGCAGCTTCAAAACCGCTCAACAGCTCACGGAAAGATGTCTTGATATGTTCCAGATTCGGACGTGTATACGTATACTCACTAAATTTCATTTATGTACACCCTTTCCTGTTTGGCAGAATTTCGGGAGTATCCCGAGTTAAACTACCCCCTATTATACAAAAGAGCAGCTAAAAAATCCCATAATTACGAAAAATATTTGTCCATCGGTCAAATTGTACAACATGAATGGTTACATATATTACGTGCTAATGTAAGGTCAGCGTCTCAAAAATTTTCCCCACACAAATAAGCCCGCCTCGCGTTAGCGAAGCCAGCTTATAGGTTGTCTCTCTTCTTTTCACATTTAAACAATACTAGCTTTGGTCTTTATCCATAATCTGATAGAACCAGCCCATTCCGACCATGCCCACGACCATAATAACGGCCATAATAATGATATATGTCATGAATGTAACCTCCCTGCTTCCGTATATTCATCACACTACTACTAGTGTACACGGTGAAGCGCCGTTTGAATTGACCGAACATTGACAAAAATACGAAATCTTTAATTTTAATAAATGGATTATTTCCCCGATCACACTAAATCATACGTACCTCGCTGCACGGTGCAAAGTTTCATCCGCCATGCTTACGGTGTATACTATACTTCTATGAAATGGAATTTGGATTTTTACGCAGAAAGGTTGAAAGACATGTCAACTCGCATCCCCTTACGTCAGCTATTTCTTACTGTTTTATTAGCCCTTATGTTATCTGTTTTAACCGCCTGTGCTGATGGAGAAGCCCATCTAACGGTGAATATGGATGGATCAACGGATCTGGATCTCAATCTCAACGTAAAGAACTCCGCTCTTGGAAAAATTGGACAAGACAATCTCATGCCTCTGATCGCAGATGCATTGAATCGAAATAACTTCCAGGCAGAGGTTTCGGAACAGGGAGATCAGAAGCAGCTCACAGCGACCACCCATTATGAAAAAAGCAATAAAACCAGCTTTGCTACGTCCAAGTTACCACAAGGGATCAAGGTTGAACAATCAACTTCACCCGGCTTCTTCACTTCCAAAATGCACATTACAGCAGAAGCCGACCTCATGGAGTCCATGCCCGATGGTGAGATCAAAAATCAGATTAACAAGGTACCCAGCTTTCTAAAAAATCTCTTGTTAAAAGATGTTAACTTTGACTTCAAGTTGTCTTTGCCCATCAAGGCAGCCGATTCCAATGCAGATCAGGTGGAGGATGGCGGAAAAACGCTCATTTGGCACGTTTCACCCCTCCAGATGAATAAACTGGATCTGACTGTACAGGTTCCCAATATTCGGAACATCATCATCATTGCAGTCATTGGCCTACTAATAATCACTGCTCTGCTCATTTGGTTTTTTGTTCGTCGCAGACGGGCGAGACAGCACCAAAGTGCAAGGTCACATCGCGGAAAAAATTAATTCTTCACACCAATTTTATTTGTGACTTGCCAAACGGTGTTATGGATAGTAGAATACATCCGTACTGTATGAACGGTTAATTTTTTATTAAGCAAAGCTAAAGAGGTGACAAGTTTCATGAATATCCGCGAATGCCCACTACCTGGTATCGGAGTTAAGTACCAGTTTGATACAAAGGGCGGCCATCAGTTAGTCATTATTGTGCATGAGGACGGACGCCGTGAATTGTTCTCCGTTGATCCACAAGACAACGAAGAACTCACTCTGATTGCAGATTTGGAAGATGACGAATGCGTAACCCTCTCCGGGTTAATCGGAGGCTGGTCGTAAATGACAGAATAACCTGTACCTTGAATTTCAAGGCACAGGTTATTTTTCTGTTATGTTATCCTTTGAGAACGAATATATGGAACCCATGTATTCAGTACGCGGCTAATCTCCGTGGAATGAAACGGTTTGCTGATAAAGTCCTGCATCCCGCATTTCAGACACTTCTCACGGTCACCGGCGCCTGCAAAAGCTGTAATCGCTGCAATAACCGGTATTTCGGGGTGGCTCTGTCTGATGTGGCAGGTCGCTTCAATCCCATCCATAACCGGCATTTGAATATCCATAAACACCAGGTCATATTGAATCTTGTTCAATGAATCGACGGCCTGTGCACCATTCTCAACGATATCACATACTCCGCCAAACTTGCGCAGCATCTCCTCCAACAGATGACTGTTGACCGCTTGATCCTCAGCAATCAAAATTTTGATGTCATGGGCAAGACTCGCTCGATCCAATTGCAGTTCATCATTTGCGGTGATTTCAATCGGGTCATTACTTTCCTCTAACCACCGCTCCACTACGAGGGTGAACTGGAATTCTGCCCCCTCACCGATCTCACTCTGTACGCCAATCGCTCCGCCCATTAACTCAACCAGTTTTTTGCTGATCGCAAGGCCCAGACCTGTCCCGCCAAACTTACGATTGATGGCTGGATCAAGCTGTGAGAAGGATTGGAACAACTGATGTTGCTTTTCTATTGGAATGCCGATCCCCGTATCTCTCACCTTAAAGGTCAACATCAGGTTATCCTGACCATGCTCATCTGAGAAATCAGCACCTACGCTCACCTTAATGCGGCCCTGCTCTGTGAATTTAACGGCATTACCCACCAGATTAATCAAAATCTGCCGGATTCGTGTCTCATCCCCTCGAATGCGTTCAGGAATGTGATCCGACACTTCACAATAGAGTTCAATATTTTTCTCTGATGCCTTCAGTGCAAACAGCTCGATCACTCCGCCAAGCATCGCCTTAATATCTACAGGTGCGCGCTCAAGGTCCATTTTGCCTGCTTCGATTTTGCTGAAATCCAAAATTTCGTTCAAAATGTACAAAAGGGATTCGCCGCTATCAATCATGATTTCCGCAAAACCTTTCTGTTCATCATCCAGTTCGGTTTCCATTAACAGATGGGCCATGCCCATGATGCCGTTTAATGGCGTACGAAGCTCATGACTCATGATGGCGAGAAACTCGGACTTGGCTCGGTCTGCATGCTCTGCTGCTTCCTTGGCACGTATGATGTCCTTAACAGATGTCATATCACGGAAGACCAACACTGCTCCGCGGGTTCTACCCTGATCCATAATCGGCTTCAATTGGAACTCCGCCAGGAAACTGGACCCATCCTGTCTCCAGAATACCGATTCGGTACGCGGCAGACCTCGTCCCTCACGAACTGCCTGTAGAATAGGTGTATCCTTGGATGGGTAGGGGATGCCATCGCTCTGCATTTGGATCATCATCTGCTCTAATGGTTTGCCATTCAATTCACTTGGACAGAAGTTCATGATCTCCGCAGCGGCCGGATTGGCAAAGTTCAGATTCCCTTCCAGGTCCAGTCCAATAACCCCCTCAGACATGCCATTCAAAATCAATGCCCGTTCATAACTAAGATTCTCGATTTCCTCGACGTAACGTTTGGACTCAGTAATGTCACTCGTAATCCCGTAGACCCCAACAACTTTGTCCTTAAGTATAATAGGAACATTAATCACATTTGTTTCAATTCTCTGCCCATTTTTGTGAATTAAGCCTATCTCGTAACTCTGTGCATTGCCCTTCACCGTTTCCTCAAAATGATATCGAGTCTTCTCCAGATCCACAGGATCAATGAGGTGATCAAAAGGCCGACTCAGCAGCTCCTCCTTGGTGTGTCCTGTCAACTGTTCCTGACCCATATTGGCTTTCAGCAGATTGCCTTCCAGATCAAGAGAAGCCACACCTAGGGGATTACAGTCAAATAACGATCTGTACTCCTGCATGCTTAACTGTTGTTGCTGGCTGGCTGTGATATCCCGGGTTACGGCGACCATCTCCATTAATTCACCTGAATCGTCATATACATAGTGCGTAATCGTATCTGCCCATACCGTAGATCCATCCTTATGTAACAGTCGATAATTGAGCCGTTTGGGAGCCAGACCCTTTCTCTGCTCTTCTACGTACGCTTCAACCAAAGGCACATCCTCCGGATAGATAACAAATGTTCCCGGCTTACCTATGACTTCTTCCAACTCATAGCCCAACATGCTTTTACATGCATTTGATACATATTTAAATGTACGACTTGAATCGACATCATGTATTGCAATCAGGTCTAGTGAAGACTCCGCCAGCAGCCGAGAGATGCGACTGCTCTCTTCCAATTGTTTACGTTGCACAATGAGGATTTCCTCTGCATCTTTTTGTTTCGTAATATCAGCAGCTTGTACCAGCAAATACAAGGGCTCACCATTCGTTTCATCCCTAACAATACAAGCTCTAATGGTTGCCCATAATAACGAACCGTCCTTTCGTTTCAGACGAACCTCCGTCTCGTACATCGGACTTGTTTCATGGGTCATTTCCCAGAACTTGCTGCGGAATTCCTCCATATGCAGATCTTCTTCGTAGATCATATGTATGACCGAAGTATCGATCAGTTCATCTTCACTGTATGCAAGCATCTCGCAAAATGCAGGATTAAGCTGCAACCACCGTCCATTTACATGAGATGCGACAGCAATGCCGATTGGTGCGTGCGTATACAATTGTTCGAACAGATATCGGCTCTCTGTAATGGATTTCGACATTACATGTCCTCCTTTATGAGAATCTGAATGTATTCCGTATGAATAGATCGACCTGAACATAACTTCATCTATAGAGTACTACCCCAAATGCCATGATTGATAAACGAGATCGGACAAAATTGCTGCATGAATCGACATATACTACACAATACCCGTGCTCTCCCGATTATACAATGTTGAATATTCGAATAGGAACGGAGGTTATGGATCATGATCATTGTTGCTAATCAACCCGCCCAGCTGAACCGCTCGGAATGGTCTGATTTTGAATGGTATTGGTTACAGCAACTACAGAATCGTCCTACAAGGTATGTGTACCAATCCATGGATCATCTTCGTTTTGAGTGGGACCTGAGGGGCTCTCTCGTGGATGCAGCGAAGGGATTGGATCGAAGTGGTGTGAGTTTTGCATCCTTTGAAAAATCCAGATGTAACCCTGCCTACTGGAATCGTAATGCGGAAGGTGGGTTCGAACTAAGATCAAACGTGTCCCCCGCCGACGGTATCCGGGATATCTGGAGGAATGGACAGTTATATGCCTTTGAATGTGCAACAGCTACCGTTATTGTGCTGTATGGTGGCGTGCTGGGGAGCATTCGCGAAGACGCCTTTAATTCCCTGTTTCGAAATCTGTTGCTCTTTGACTGGCATTATGACAGTGACCTGCGATTAACTGAAAAAAACGGTAGTGAAACCGCCCTGCCAGGAGATGTGCTGTATTTCAAAAATCCGGATGTTTCTCCGGAAACCCCCGAGTGGCAGGGAGAGAATACGTTCATGTTGCGCGAGAACTTGTATTATGGTCATGGCATTGGTATTGCAAGTGGCGAAGAGATTATACGAACCCTGAATCAGTTCCGCGTTCCAGGTAGCCGGGTCTCCGCCTACTTAATGGATATGGTGATCTATCCGGACTTCTTTTATTTATCCCGATTCGCCAAAAACAGCCAGAATAATATTGCCGCTGGCTCTACGCCTGTATTACCCGGACAGTTATATGTACGACTTGGTGGCAGCCGTTATTTACGCAGCTGAACTACTAATGATGACAAACAAGCCCAATACAGCAGCAGTTAACCTGCCACCTTATTGGGCTTTTTTTACATCAAAAAAATAAATACTATATCGTCATTCGCGTTACCTTTGTGCTACATCAAGGATCGCTCCATGCAGTTTACGTATTCGGGTCCAGTTGCACAACAACCTGTTTACCACTTACCTGAACACCTGTCGTTTTGCTACCGAATTCAGCCAGCGATTTGCTCAGTTGCTCAGCCCACTCCTTACCTGCAACTCCTTCTTTGGCTCCATGCACCTGGATGACGAGTTTTACCGAATCACCCTTCTTCAGAATGCGCTCCGCTTGAGATTGCTTCGTATCCCGGTCATGATCTTCCATTGCAAGGTTCAAGCGAATTTCCTTTACTTTACGTTTATCGGGGGATTTACTCGCTTTTTTCTTCGCCTGCTGCGCTTCCGCTTTGGCCGCTCCAGCTCCAATCAGCTTGCACGGTGGCGGACTCGTCATCAAGGACAAGCACACCAGATCCACTTTATGCTGCTTCGCAAGTAGAAGTGCTTCCTGCGTGGACATCACACCCAGATCTTCACCATTCAGGCCGGTCAACTGCACTTCAGCTGCTTTGATCTTTTCATTTTTGATCATGATTTCTTCCTCCTCTACATCAAAAGCCTGTCCTGACCATTTACGGATCAGAGCAGGCTAGGATGGTGTTGCTACTATTTGTAATACATATCAGCGTACAAATACGCCAATCGGTTTGAGTTACAGCGTGTTGAATGCTTCCGTCAGGACCGGTACAATTTGTGATTTGCGTGATACTACGCCTTTCAAGATAGCTCTGCTATCAGACAGCGTCACGTTGTAGGCTTTCTCCACTGCTTTAGTGGATGTACCATATGCCAGAGCTACGGAATCGTTGTTCAGAATGTCTGTTACGACAAATACAAACAGATCGAGACCTTTGCTGGAAATGATCGCTTCAATAGCTGCTTCAAGCTCAGGTTGCTTCACGAGAACATCATTCACGTCAACGGCATTAACCTGTGCAATTTCCACTTTGGATTGACCCATTACAAATTCTTTGGCATCCAGGGAAATCAGTTCAGCAATTGTTTTTTGGCTCAGATCCGCGCCGGCTTTCAGCATGTCCAGACCATAAGTGTCTGCATCTACACCAGCAATGGCAGCCAGTTCACGTGCAGCGGCTACGTCCTGCTCTGTGCAAGTCGGGGATTTGAACAACAGGGAGTCGGAGATAATTGCAGACAACATCAGGCCAGCAATCGGTGCACTCACTTCGATGCCATTTTCTTTGTACATTTTATTCAAAATGGTTGCGGTACAACCTACAGGCTCTGCACGGAAATACAGAGGTCCGCTTGTCTCAAAGTTAGCAATACGGTGATGGTCGATAACTTCAACAACAGTCACTTCCTCAATATCGCTTACACTTTGCTGACGCTCGTTGTGGTCAACCAGAATAACCTTGTTCACTTCATTTGCAGCTGTTTTAATCAGACGTGGTGCTGCAATTTTGAATTGATCCAGTGCAAACTGGGTTTCACCATTGACTTCGCCGAGACGAACAGCTTCAACGTCCTGACCCAATTTTGTTTTGAGATCCGCATAGGCAATTGCCGAACAGATCGTATCCGTGTCGGGATTTTTGTGACCGAAGATTAACGCTTTTTCCATATTCATAGCCCTCCGTCAATTCTGATTTATATAAGTTTAACCAAAGAATGTTTACACTTGCCACTCCGATGACAGAATAACCTTCCGATCGCTGTTATCCCCAGATTTTTTGATTCCCTTTTTAAAGGGAAAATCCGGTGATAAGCATACGCTTCCGATGCAGCTTTCTTTCAGAAAGCTTTTAGGCGAACGCTCCGCTTCTCCAGCTTTTTTCTGTCCTCTCCGTTCTCGTGTAAAAAGTTTAGTTGAACTTATATAGAAAATAAATGTCATATTTAATCATACCCTTACTGATTATAGCGCTTATAAGGCTTAATTCCAATCCCTTTACAGCGAATTAATTGCAAATCATTCTCAGGCAAGCCATTTTGAAAAATAATATCCGCTCTGTACTTCTAATTCACAGAGTAGCCAAACTTGGTCATTCCCCTCAAGTCGATATGATATGTATCCTGTTTATTCCATCGTACAACCTTATAAATTAGCATACAAAACTCTGATACGCAACGAAAATATTAAATCTCAGGCTCTTCCGCGCTCTGCCCTTGCCGTACAAAAAAGGTCTGTAGACTGCCGTCCTCGCTAATCTCCAGCAGGTTCAATTGTGCTCCGTAGGCACAACCACCATCAATGCCAATTTTGTCTCCGCTCGGGTCAAACCAAATGCCTGTCTCATCATGCAAATGCTTCACGGGGGTGTGTCCAAATACGACCGTCTCTCTAATCGTCGTTGGTCTGGAATAAAATGATTCACGAATCCAGATGAAGTCCCGCTCGGACTGGCTTCTCCAATCCTCGATATCCGGGTTGATCCCGGCATGCACAAAAATATAACCCGGAATTTCGTACACCAGCGGAAGCTGTTCCAGAAAGCGTAGATGGTGTTCATAGTGTGTACGTATCCACTTTTTAGCTTCAGCATAAGCTTCCCAATCTATCTGTTGCTCATCAAAAGTAAGCTCCAGGTCCAGATAACTTGCCATCGTTTGTAATCCGCCATTACGAATCCAGTGTTGATCATATTGCTCAACATCCTGGGTAAGCGCCTTGACCATCATGGCATCGTGATTGCCTTTGATCACCATAATATGGTGCCGTTGCTGAAGCTGCATAATCTGTTCAATGACCTGTTTGCTGCTTGGACCACGATCCACATAATCACCGAGTAAAATTAATTCATCCTGCTGCGGATTATAATCTGCAAGCTTAAGCAGTGCATTAAATTCATCGTAACAGCCATGAATATCACTAATGACACATCTGCGCATGTGAATCTCTCCTCTCCCTGATCACGCAAGAGTATAACCGGAACCTTGCATGAGCAAGATTCCAGTCTATTAAGAGTAGTTATTCCCGCTTGCTCACCATTAGTCCTGCTTGAGTCCAAAAGCTTCTGCAATCAAGCCGAATGAGCGCAGACGTGCTTCAAACGAATGGACCGCTGATGCAATAATGACTTCATCTGCTTCATGGCGTTCTGCCATTGCGGTAATTTTGTCTTTCACCTGATCCGGTGTACCCACGATGGAAAAAGAACGGCGCTGGCGGATCTGTTCCATCTCCATCGCTGTGAATGGATAGTTGTTAACCGTATCCAGAGATGGGAATGAACTTTGTTCAAGACCTCGTCCAAGGCGTAAGAAGAAAAGTTCATTGCTCCGCGCAAGTTCAGCAGCTTCCTCCTCTGTCTCCGCGCAGAATGCCGAGACAGCAATCATTGAATGTGGTTTGTCATTCAAGATGGACGGCTTGAAATGTCTGCGGTAATGTTTCATCGCTTCTTCGCCGCCTGGTGTTCCGAAGAATTGGGCAAACGCATACGACGTCCCTTGCGCTGCAGCAATTCTTGCACCTTCAGAGCTGGAACCCAGCAACCATACTTCTGGTACCGTGGGAACCGATGGTCCGGCTACCAGAGATGCAAACCGATGATCCTCGGGCAACTGCTCGTGGAAATATCCGCCCAGATCCGCGATCTGCTGTGGAAAGAATTGTACATTCGATGATTTCCCCTCATTCAGAGCTCTGCTGGCAATCGGCATGCCGCCTGGTGCTCTGCCAATCCCAAGGTCTATCCGCCCCGGATGCAAAGCTTCCAGCAGACGGAAATTCTCTGCAACCTTATAAGCACTATAATGAGGTAGCATAACGCCACCGGAACCTACGCGAATTCGATCCGTATGGGCAGCCACATGTGCAATCATAACTTCAGGACTGGAGAAAGACAGCGCACCACTACCGTGATGCTCCGACATCCAGAAACGGGAGTACCCCAATTGATCCGCATGTTGTGCGAGTTTGACCGTTTCCTGCAACGTATCCTGTACATTTCGTCCTTCGTTGATATGTCCATGTTCAAGTACACTCAGTTTCATATATATTCAATCCTCTCGTCTGTTAGGTTCATAAGTACTTTGAATATGAGATCTGCGAATATTACGCACTTTTGCTCACTTCATTCTTGCTCATTACATTGTAACATTAATTATTACAGTTTCAAACTTTAGTTATTCTCTTTATTACCACACTTGTGCAAGAAACATGCAAAAAAACGCCACCAGCTTTTGAACTGGTGACGTTTTTGATCTGACCTGTTGCAGAAATATTGATTTATGGTGCACGTTTTGGTAACAACTTCACATACTCGTCAGACAGTTTCATCAAGCTGAGCACATGTTCATAATCGGAACGATACGGTTCCAAATCCGTTACCTGCTCGTATGTCTTCAGCGAATAGGCTGTTCCATCGTCAAAGCCCGCACCCGGGATAAACATAATATCATCGTTGACAAATGAACCCGTCGGCAAGTAATACCGGATACCGAAGGCATTGTGGTCCATGTTGAGCAGATCATGTCCGAAGGCAGTGAACTTCTCATCTTGAAGGGAAACACCCATCAGGTTCATGATCGTTGGCAACATATCCAACTGACCGCCTGGCTGCTCAATCACTTGTCCTTTGGTCTGTTTCGGCGTATGAATCATTAACGGAATGTTGAATCGACTTACTTTACCGTCATAAGGGACGCCCAGATTGGCCTGAATCTGCTGTGTAATCTCTTCATCAGCAGGCAGACCGAAGTGGTCTCCGTAGAGCACCAACGTTGTGTTATCCCACAAACCGTTCGCCTTCAACTCATTAATGAGCTGACCGACCGCGTAGTCCGTATAGTTGATCGCTTGCAGATAATCGTGAAGCAGTTTGTTCGTGATCGCCGCGGGAATTGTAATTCGTGCACGATCAGCTGGAACCGTAAACGGCGAGTGGCTCGATGCCGTTATGAACTGAGCATAGAACGGCTGATTCGCAGCCTGATGCGCAGTCATTTTTTCCACACCTACACGATACAACTCTTCATCCGATGGTCCAAAATCATTGAATCTGTCGTTCTCGAAGCTGGGCTTGTCGAAGTAACGAGTGAATCCGAGTGCCGGATACATCTTGTTCCGGTTCCAGAAGGTGACGTCATTGACGTGGTACGTCTCGGACTCATATCCCTCTTTTCCTAATAACTTGGGAAGACTCGGCAGTTCGCGGTCACTGTACCCTGCTGACATGGGAACAACGCCGGTTGGATAGATAGACGTGTTCGACATGAACTCCGCGTCTGATGTGTTTCCCTGTCCGATCTGTTGGAAGAAATGAGAGAAATAATAACTTTCTTTGGCCAGATCATTCAGTACCGGTGTTAACTCCTGACCGTCCAATGAAGCATTAATCGGGAAATTCTGAAAGGACTCCAGTTGCAGTACAATCAGGTTACTACCTTTGGCCTGACCAAAATATTTGGCTTTCACGGCTGTACCTTCACTTGGTTTATCCTGATACGGATACTGGCTAACCAGCTCATTGATCTTGACGATCGTTTCGTTAATGTTACCATTCGCAATGGCCTCATTCTCTTTGCTCGTCAGAATGGCAGACGATACCTGATAGTTCAGGAAACCGAGATTCTCGGCCCGAACCAGCTCATTATCAATTGTTTCACCTTTGACAATAAAACTGCCAGACAGCACGATGCAGAATGCAGCGGTAAGCGCAACGCCGAGTTTGCCCCAGTAACGTCTGCGAATTCTGCCAAACGTCAAACCGCTATCGCGATAACTGCTGTAGTTACGCCCGCCAGCACGTCTGCGCATAATCAACCATACTGGCAATGCCAGTACGATGTCTGCAAAAAACAGAAAGTGCTCCGGTCGTACCAGTGGTCCGATACTTCCCCGTACTTGGGCAACTTGCCCCAGCTCACTTAGCGCGGTATAGGTGGGTACCGAACTGAAATGAACGTTATACAGCGTAGCCGCGAACAGCACCAGAGAAAACAGAACATTGAACCCTCCGTATACTGCTCGCTTCCAGCCTTTGGGCACAATCAGATCCAGCAGGCATACCACAGTTAGTGCGCCTAATGCGTCAGTTAACAGACCGATGCCGGACAGACCCTGGAAAAAGAAATACCGCAGCAGTGACAGCTTCAACAGCATAAGAATGAATAACACGGCGAATAAGGTCCGTGATGGAGTTCGTTCATTTTTGGAATTATACATGGTCGCTTTCAACCCTTACCCTGAAATTTTACGTTCATTTTACAAAACGCATATTTCAGTATAACAGTTTTCTGGTTGCTATTCCATGGAAGTTCCGTGTAAGACAGGGTGAGCGTTACGCAATTGTGGATATATCCGTGTTCTGCGTGTCCGCTCCCTCTCTCTGTCCTTTAATGGCTACTTGTGCAGCAGCAATTCGTGCATAAGGGATCTGTTCAGGCAAACAGCTTACGTAATCCAGACCAATGCGGTGGCAGAACGTAATCGACTCCAGATCTATAACATTTTCTCCACAGATCCCTGTCTTCAGATGAGGTTTTCGAATTCGACCTTGGACTACCGCCATCTCGATCAGTTGTCCGACTCCCTCAATGTCCAGCACATGAAATGGATTATTCGTTACTGAACGTGAGTCCGTATCACGTTGAAGGAGAAGGAGCCGCTTCTCCGCTTCATGGCGACTATATCCAAATGTCATCTCTGTCAGCTCATCCGTGCCAAACGAGAAAAAGTCAGCCTGGCGAGCAATATGAGTCGCCGTCAGCGCCGCTCTCGGAGCTTCGATCATCGCCCCCACTCTATAGAGACAATGCCGCTTCTCCTCACCAAGCACTTGGTCAGCCACATGATCCACCAGATCTCTCATCTCCTGAAGTTCATGCACATGACCGATCTGCGGGATCATAATCTCGGGACGTACCCACCAGCCTTGCCGGATCCCTTTCACCGCTGCGCGGAATATCGCTTCCAGCTGCATATCAACGATTTCCGGGAACACCGTACTCAGACGACAAGCCTGTTGCCCCAATGTCGGATTATGTTCATACAATTCACAGACTCTGCGAATTACACGCTCCAGTTCCTCCAGTTCAATCTGATGGTCTTTTTGCTCCTGCCACTCCTCTGCTTGTAACCACTCACGTCGTTTCTCCAACACTCCCAGATCCGGTAACAGTTCATGCAACGGCAAATCGAGCAAACGTATCGTTACCGGGTATCCATCCATCGCTTCGAATATCTGTTCAAAATCAGACTGTTGCATCGGCAACAGACGCTCCAAACCACGCCTGCGTTCGGATTCGCTGTCTGCCAGGATCATTTTTTGTACAAATGGGAACCGCGCAGGTGATAACAGCATGTTCTCCGTCCTGCACAGACCTAGCCCCTCTGCCCCCAGTAGCCGTGCTGTCAGGGCATCCTGTGGATGATCTACATTGACCAGTACCTTCAACTCTTTCACTTCATCAGCCCAATTGAACAGTAATTCCAGATCTGATGATAAAAGTGAATCTGAGTTGTTATAAGCTGGACATTCATCATTAGTTAATGGCTGGATCTGTATGGACAAATGTCCGTTGCTCGCTTCGCTGTTAGAATCTGTGTAGTATTGCTTCAACAATTCCGTGATATGCCCAGGTTCGATGCGTAACAGTGCATCCTCTTTGGTGATGAGTCCTTCATGCACAAAATATACAGTACTCCTCAGTGTGGCTGTGGAGGATAATCGTGCGGGCTGGGTCTGCAAAACATACAACGCGCCAGATTCAATCACAAAGGTGATTTCCTGTACTTCTCCATTACGCGTCTCCAACTGGTCTCCAATCTCCAGCAAACTTGTGTACAGCTCAGGTTCGTCATCTCTTAACCGCTCTAGACCTTGATCCGTTTGATGGAAGGTCCCGGTTATGACGTATTGTCCAGTAATTCCCCTCTCTCCCGTAAGTGGATTACATGTATATATTGTTCCGGTCCCGCTTGATTCTCCGCATGTTCCATGCATCATCGTCTGTATAAGAACAGGAGCGTTTTGCTCCGAAGAGATGTAATATGGTTTACGCACGATCTCGTCCTGAGATCTGGATGCTATAATACGCTGTGAATGATATACCGCACGTACTGCTTCTTTGAATTGAATTTGAACATCTTGAGGAAAAGGGTTACGCCCCTCCCCTTCAATTAAATATTTAAACTTGGTAATGCTTAATTCAAGTTCCGTTTCATCCCGACCTTTGACATGACTCGATATTTCTGTGAAAGATTCAGACGGAATTGCATATACCAGCTGTCCATATTCCTTTAAGTAATCCAGATAACATTGGAGTGCATACAACCGATCACCGGTTTGACGTGCGAGTCCTTCCACAGTAACATCATTCAGACCAACATTGAGCAGTGATTGTGTCACAGTTGCTGAGACTCGATCCTGGTCCGTACGTACCGCGAGTAGTAGCGGGTTCTCCGAATGTCCGAAGAACTTCCCGGTTTGCTGTTCCAGATGCCGGATCGCATTAATAATCTCTTCCTCTCCTTCACCGGAAAGATGTCCAAGACGGGTACAGAACTCGCGACAGCATTCCGTTGTGACCACAAATCCGGCCGGGACAGACCACCCTGCATGGATTAGCTCTGCAAGATCAGCCCCTTTACTGCCCATTAGCCCTTTCATCTCTGCCGTACCTTCTTCCAACAGAATTACCCGTTTTGTCATTACAGCTCTCCCATCCGCCATTCATGGCTATGCTTGAAGACTTCAAACTCTGCGTTACAGATCAGCCTTCATTCTAATGGTATGTCGCAATCGTTCAGTCAAGGACATTCGCTTTTGCATTTTGTGCTCGTTATCCAGTTTTTTTGTAAACGCTACACTAAAATAAGATGAAACAAGCCTTTCGAGTAGTTGCATTGGCTCATTCATCAAAGTAAACAACAAAGAAGCCCCTTCAGCTAAGCTGGAGGAACTTCACATTTTCTAGTATTCACTTACCTCAAACGTCAGCACCCGATCAAACAGGATATAATCCTTCCGACTTTTAAAAGGTCCTTTGTTATTGTCGTGTTTATCTATCGCATACGATGCCTTGCCACTTCCAGCTTGCTTGGCTTCATACCAGTCGATGAAATCATTTACTTCTTTCATGCTTAGGTCGAATTCTTTCTCTAAGCCCGTTGTCATGGTAACGACGAAGATGGCACGGTTAGTGGAAGGTTCCTCTGGTTGTTCCGGAGTTGTAGGTTCTTCTGGTTCTGGTGTGGTTGGTTGCTCTGGTTCAGGATCAACCTGACCGTTGCTCTCAATAATTGCCGAGGCTTCATTTGAGTCAATACTTTCTCCAACAGGATTAACACCCGTCACTACGTAATAATAGGTGGTACCTGGAGTTACATCTAAATCTGTATAATTGGCCTTAGTTACTCCAGTTGCCAATGTTGTATATGGCCCATTTGCCGTAGTGGATCTTTTAATCGTGTAACTGGTTGCTGTCGTTACTTCATTCCAGGTCAATCCAATGGATGATTCATCTGCAGATGCTGCGAGATCTAATGGATTAGCTGGAGGTGTCATATTATACAGCTGAAACTCGGATACACTGACTGTCCGTGTATTGGAATAATTAAACAAGTTAACTTTTGCTATTCCTTTGTACGTTGTAGGAAGATAAATTAATCTTCCATCAGCCTGATTTGCTTTTACTGTGTACCAATACGTCGGTAAAATTGCCTTTCCAGTGGAATCGAATAATCCAATTGAAACATCAAAATCTGCTTTTACACGGATAGCATTCGCTGTAACTGTTCCATTAAAGATTCCAACTGCATGATCAACCGCTGTAGATGGAGTGTTCCATTTTTCTATAATCGCGCTTGTAGTTTCATTATTATCTGTTAATGCATATGTAGATTTACTTCCCTTGCTTTCAGTATCGCTGAGTGTCATTAACATCTTATCCATGAGCCCTCCGCTATAATCTACCGCAGCATGTACCCCTGAATTAGGTGCGAAACTGATAGCAAAAATTAATGCTCCAATCAATAATCCGACTTTCTTAAACAATGTTGTTTTCACATGAATCCTCCTAAAGTGTTTATGTACAAACTCACTTTAGTGTACATAGGTTCATGTGTCTAAACATAAACTTGCTCATCTATAAAATTCAGCTAAATTCTTGAAATTTTATTTTTTATTGGATATTGAAAAAGCCCAAGAAAAAGAAATCTCTCCTTGCGCTCCATATTATAAATCTGTTGCATGAGCTATTCCCATTCTTATTTTTCTTCGAGTTTAATTTAATATTGAAACCAGCTAGTTTGTAGTTTTAACTCCCACCCCACACGCCATAAATCTCAGTACATCCTCAATCTTCTTCCCATGAGAGATCACACCGTAGTTCATCCACGGCATACGGCATGTTCTATCTATATTCTCATACATTTTCCTTGAATCGTTTAGGCTGATTTTCACGGTTATTTAGCGGGTTCATCATACTTTAAAGTCGTATGAATTCACCAGCATTCGCAGAGATTGTTATTTTTTCGTGATTTTTTTGTAGTTGTGTTACTCTGGCCTTAAAGGCTAGAGTACTTTTTTAGTTCCCGGCTGAAATAATTTCTTCTAATTTGATCCAACTGTAATCCTCATCACCTCTTACAAGCTTAATTCTCCTGTTGGTTTTTTCAATCGATGTAACAACCCCGCGCATAACTTCATCGTCGAACGAATTGAATACAGTCAACGTGATAGATCTACGAAAACACGTTACATGCAATTTTAGTCAGCTATTTAAAAGCTCGACTTATTTTAAATTTCAGGATAATTTTGTAATTCTCTTGATCTTCAGATGAAGAGAATTGTCCTAGCATCCGATGCATAATTTTTTCTATGATTTTTTCACCCAATTTATAACTTTCTACAGATTCATTATTTATTTTTAATTTGTTTTCTACACAAATCACAAAATGATTATCTTCTATATAAGTAAATAAATTAATTTTCTGCTCTCGATCTGCATATTTCAGTATGTTCGACAGAAAATTATCAAATACACGCCCGATATTTTCCATATCTATAGTAATCATGACATCCGTAGGGGAACCATTTACAAGCACCTGAAATCCTTCCGCTCTGAGTACAGTTGTAATATCTGACAATACATCATGAATTGATTCCCGAACGGAAAGGGTTACTAAGTCTGCCTCCCTCTCTTTATCTAATAAAAAATATGAAAACAGATCGTCTGTACGATTCTTAAGTTGGAGAGCCTTTTGATACGCACTCTCGATTTGAGACCTTGTTTCTACACATAAATCTTCTGGTGTATTACGGGCAAACTCTAAATACATGATGAGAGATGTCAGTGGCGTACGCATATCGTGAGACATTTCGGTTGCAAGATTTCTACTCTCATTTTGCAAATTGTCTATCCTTTCTAACCTGCCTAAAAATGCTTTACGTAGTTCCTCTATACTTTCCGCAATCATCGCCAATTCATCATACCCTCGTACCGTTATAGAGTAGTCTAATGAGCCGCCTTCAAGGATATGAATTTCATTATTAATTGTGCGCAAATATTTGATCCCTCTACGTATTCCAAATAAAACAATGGTTATAAATAACATTGCGGACAGCAATATTTCAAGCATGTAGGCCACATTATAGTAGTGGGAAAAATAAAATCCATAGATTGAAACGTTACCTGTCCCATCCTTAAATTGTACTGGGTAAGAGTTCCGTCGATCATAATCAGTTTCAGGCTGACTTCCATATGCTCCTTCGTCATCAGCATGGTACAAGGAATCATATTGAAGCACCTGGTCCTGAAATACGTATAAAAATAAATTACTCTTCTGACTCTTAATCCAGTCTGAAAATGCAATACGATCTGTCGTTGACAGATCGTTTGCTGAAACATATTCTGAAAATTTTTGGACGTAAACTTGAGATTCGGACTTTAAACGCTCATCAGAAGTAAAATAATGATCCATAACCCGATTGCTTATGGACTGCAAAAGTACAAAACAAAGAACACTTATGGTGAGAGCAATAATTATTAAAATTGTCAACTTTTTAGATATAGTAAGTTTATGAGTGGCCAAAACGGTAACCTCTTCCCCATTCTGTTAAGATATACGCAGGTTTTGCTGGATCGTCTTCGATTTTCAATCGTAATTTTCGGATGTGTACTACTACCGTATTATTTGAACTGTAGAAATAAGGTTCCTTCCAAATACTCTCATAAATATTTTGGGCAGAGAAAATTTTATTTCTTCTGGTCATCAACAGTTTGAGTAGACCGTACTCCAGATCGGAAAGCTCAATCTTCTGACTGCCTTTCCATACATCGTTAAATTGTTCACTTACTTTTAAGCGTCCTCCGATAAGAAATGTTTCGCCATAATCCTTTTTATCTTGATAAATCGTATACCTACGCAACAAAGCAATAACTCTTGCCAGAAGCTCCTGTTCAGAAAAAGGTTTAGTTAAGTAATCATCTCCACCAGCAAGCAAACCTTCCGTTTTGTCCAAAGTTCCGGATTTAGCAGTTAGAAAAAGAATAGGAACATTGTATCGTTCTCTGATTCGTATACAAGCCTCCAGTCCGTTTATTCCAGGCATCATAATATCCAGAATTACCAAATCCAATGACTCATTTACTAATTCAATTCCCTGTTCTCCATCTTTAGCTGTTGTTACTTCATAACCTTCACGGACAAGAGACATACGTAATAGATCACGAATTTCCTGATCATCTTCAACCACTAAAATCCGGCTTGTCATAGTTCACCTCATACTTGATTTAACTTTTAGCTATCCGTGCGAAGCAATGGCTGTGTACTGCAACGGAAAGCTCCGCCGAAAGAACGAGAAATTTCGTAATCAACATATTCTACTTTGATTCCTCTTTTCTCAAGCTCTTTTCCAATTGTATTTTTGAATGCAATGTCCGTAACATATACTTTGCTACTGATTGGCAATCCATTTACCGCCAAATCTTGAGCATCCTTGTAACTCACTTCGATTTTGTCCCAATTTTTAAGTTCTTCTGGGAGCCCATTGGCTAACGAATCCATGCTAACAATCATTAATCCATCTCTTACAAAACTGATAGCACAATCCAGGTGCAATGTGCCAGGCTCTAGCTTCACCTCAACCACCTTATACCCTGATGGTGTCAAATAGTTTCTGAGCCAATCAATACCGGCTTTGTTTGAAGCTAGACCAGAATTACCGACGAATACAGTCTTTCCATACACGAGGATATCTCCACCTTCAAGGTAAGGACCGGCAGCAGAGTTGATTCCTTTAGAAACGTCTGGTTGTGGGACAGCTACATGCGGAACGTTATTTTGGGCTGCTTCCTTATCCAGAATACTTCTAACAGGTAAAACCTCAAGTCTCCGGTAAGCCGATTTAAATGAACCTTCAATTAGATGATTTCCGATTGTGAAGAATGGATCTCTGACAAAGAAATTAGTTACTCCTTCGCCACCTGTAATGCCATCTTTCACAGCCCCTAGTTGTTTTTCTTTTTCATTTAAAAGGCGTGGACGTTGAACCTCAACCCCGTATTTTTCAAGAATTTTTTTAAGGTCTTCACGCTCTTTCTCCCACTTTTTCTGTGCCTCTACCGGATCCGTATTCATAGACATGCCTCCTTCAGGCATAGGCATGTCTCCTTCTGGAAAATCATCAAAATTGAAGTGCATAAAAGCTTCAGATTGTGTCAATACAACTCTTTTTAGCGTGGCGAATTCACTCTCTACATATACATTGTTTTTCTCACTTTTTGTAGTCACAGTTCCATTCACTTCCGTAACTCTATTAACTTTAGACACACCAGTCGCCCCTGCCACTGGTAATATGCTAGCTACCAGTGCAAGTGATAATGCTGTTGATCCAACCCACTTCAAACTCTTTTTTTTCATATTAATGCCCTCCTAATAATTTGTTTTAATGCTTACAGTTTGAATTATAGAGAGCAATTCTTAACAGTTTATGAAGGCATACTATTTTGATTTAAGCAGATGAGATTCGGATATATTGCTTCTAATGGAACTTATAACTTTCTTAACTAATATTAACAAACAAAAAAGATACTGTGGGTGTTATGCCAATAGCGTCCTCTTTGACCGATGCTTTCGGATTCAAATCTTTAGTGCCACAATTATCCCTCTCCTTCAATCTTCTTCAGTCGTGGCATGAACATAGATGAACTTGAAAGCCCGAGCGCATTACAGACTTTATAGATAAGAAGCGAATCATGCCTTTTAAAATTGCAATATCTATCGCCGACACAATTGGATGTAATGTGAACACTCTGTATGAATTAATTTCAATTGAGCTAAGTTGAAGCTTAAATATATATGTCTGTTTCAACAATTAAAAAGGATATAGAGTCTTATCTTAACTAAGAAAAGTTCTATATCCTTTAATATTTGTTCCGTGTATATTTAAAATTACATGTGCGTGGAACCATCATCTTAACTAAACTGCCAAGTAATCCCGAATTTATCTGTTAAGCCACCGTATAATTTGGACCAAAAGGTTTCTTGAAGCTCCATGACTACAGTGCCGCCTACTTTAAGTTTATCGAATGCAGCTTTAATTCCATCCATGTCAGCATTAACTAAGGAAAGGCTTATATTATTTCCAGCAATAAATGGCGAACCTTGAAAAACATCAGAGAACATTACATTGCTTCCATCAATATTAAGTCTTAAGAGCATAACTAAATTTTTGGCTTCTTCAGGAAGCGGATAGTCTGGATAAGGAGCATAGCCAGAAACTCTACTACAGGAAGTTATGCTTATAGGAACTGGTGGTTTCAGTGAACATACTGACGGAACGCTAATGACAGCCATCGCTACTACAAATCAACACATATCTCAGATATTGCATCAGTTAGCCCATATACCGCAGTATATCGTCGATTTTCTTCCCGTGAGAGATCACACCGTAGTTCATCCACGACATGAAATCCACCTCATACACATTGCCACTCTTCACCGCAGGCAGACGTTTCCACTCTTCTCTGTCCAGCAGTTCGCGCTCATCTCCAAGTTTAGCAGAATTTCCAGTGTCAAATGTAATCAACAAGTGATCCGCATGAAGCTGACTTAACTGGTCCAATCCAATGAAAATCCTTCGCTCGTGTCTTGTCCATTGCTGCACACGGGAGTGCGGAGTCAGTCCAAGATCCTGATAAATTACAGGTCCAACGTATCCCTGCTGATCCCCATAGAGAGTAATATCCGAAGCGGATATGCGTAAAAAAGCTACAGTCTGGCCACGCATATAACGTGATAACCGACTCTTACCTTCCATTGCCTTGTCCTCATACGCACCAATTACATCTTGAACCCGATTCACCTTCCCCAACACATCAGCTGTCGATCTCAGAATGGAGCGCCAATCTTCTCCCAGATGTTCTACGTAAAATGTAGGTGCTACCTGCTCAAACCGGTCCAGTTTCCATCGATCAAATCCCTTGTCCAGCATGATAAAGTCAGGTATGTTGCCCACATTAAATTGAGCACCCTGCTGGCTTACATCGAATTCGGGTACATCATCCAACCCCAAATATTGCTGTCTCCCCCAAGAATGATGGGAGCATTGCAGTACAGGTTTTACGCCAAGAGCCAACACAAAGTCCTCCAGATAAGGAGCAAAGACACGAACTTCTTGACGGTGATGACGGCGGTATAACCCAGGTGAAATACCAGCGTATTGCTTGAACCGACGACCAAAATAATACTCGCTGCTAAATCCCACATTTTGTGCAATTTCATGGATGCGATCATCCGTGAGCTGCAATAGTTGCTTCGAGCGCTCTAGCCGAACCGCATTTACATATTCAAGCGGGAGCTTGCCCGTAATTTTTTTGAATTGCCGAGTGTAGCTGGCTCTTGTTAGACCAATATCTGCTGCGAGCTCATCCACGGTTATGGTCTGATCATAGTGGTCGCCAATATAACGAATTGAACTTTGAAGACGGACACGGTCATCGGGTACCTCTGTTTCGGGGGCACTCTGGCGAATTAAGGCACGAAACCACTCCTGAAAACGAAGCTGTACCTCCCATTGCTCCAGCCAATCGCCAGTGACCTGTTGACGCAGTATTTGTTCCAAGGCTTCCAGACAAGAACTCCACGGACTGTAACTGAGTTGCATAAGCGGTAATAATGTCGGAGAATCCGGACTTTGGGAAAGTTCCTGCTGCTCCTCCGTGTTTCTTCTAGACAAAGCGTTCGAAGTCTCTTCGCTTAACTCAGCCACCATCAGATCAAGCTTATAATACTGCAATTCACTTTCTGTCCAAGGCGAACCTTCTATTTTAACGGATGTTCCAGCCGGAACAAACATAATCATTCCTTTTTCCAAATGAGATTCCCGATCTGAGCAAACTATTGAACCCTTCCCAGACGTTACAACAAATATAGCGTGTGAAGACGACATTCTGTATAACAAACGTTTATCGATATGAGATTGATGGTGATCTACGTATTCCATATGCTGAAGTGAGCATAGCCAGGGCTTGGGGATCAATTGTATTATGGTGTGGCACATGTTCATCGTCCTTAACTGAGAATTATTATCATTTAAAATAGTGTATACGAAAAAAGAAAGCTCTTCAACCCTGGCTGAAGAACTTTCTTTATGAGATTACACTTATGGAGTCATTTTTTCCAAGAGATCATCAATTTTCATGGAATTTGCTGTAATCGCACCTGATTGCCAATGTGATCTTTCCATTATATATACCTGATTGTTCTTAACCGCAGGAAGATATTTCCACAATTTGCTGTCAAGTACCTTCAAGGCTTCCTTGTTCTCAGGAGAAGACCATTCACCATTGGAAGGGAAAATAATAAGATGATCTGCATCAAGTTGCGGCACGGCCTCTTCAGACAGAATTTCCTGATATTCTTCCATCTTGCTAACCAGAGGATGAGGTGTTAGACCAAGCTCGGAATAAATAAATCCGGTAAATCGATTCTTCACACCGAACAAAGCCAGTGTGTCATCGTTAACATTCAGCCGGACAACTGCGACCGTCTCGTCTCCAACTGCTTCCTGCAGCTTCGCCTTAGCCTCTGCAATCTTGGCCTCAAATGCCGCAGCAACTTCTTCACCCTTGTCCGGTTTACCTACAACATCGGCAATGGTTTTCAAAATTTGGTTCGAATCCTGCAGTACGCTCTCAGGCAGACGATACGTCGGTGCCACCTTGGAGTACATCTCATATTTCTCCATATCTACCCCACCATCTACAATGATGAGATCCGGATCATACTCCAACAAAGCTTCAATGCTCCCTGTGGTATCAAATTGAGGAACATCCAGTCCTAAATAATCCTGTACACCCCACATCGGATTATACCACTGCACTACAGGTTTAATATCGAGCGCCTTCAGATAATCTTCCACATATATTCCAGCAATCCGCTGTGGTTGAACCGGAATCGTCACATCTCCAAATTCATCCTGTACAACCCGTGTAGCAGGCTCTGTCTCGGTTTCAGTAGTATTTTCTCCAGAGGCTGCACTCTCAGTTGCAGGAGTCTGTTCCGCATTCGTAGCGGTATTTGTACTACATCCTGAAATAACCAGACTCATGAGCAGTAATGTAATCGTCCACCCTTTGAAACCTTTAACTAAACCTACCATGTTACCCTTCACCCCTATGTGATCTGTTGATGTAACCGTGAGAATATTTCACATATAATGATTATCATTCTCATTTATTACTTAGGTGAATTGTACCTTATGCCTCAGCCGACCCACAATGTACATTTGATGCTGTTTTTTTATACAAACGAAACAACCCTTTGGTCCTCCCCCGCTTATCGCAGGGGCAACCTGCCTTGACGATAACTTTCCAACAGCTTCTCCACAAAGGAATCGTTCGCCGTACCCTGTAACAGTGCAGCACCAATTAAACCCATATCATCACTCACATACCCCGCTAACTCAGGTTCGCCGGTGAGAGCCAAGGTCTGTTTAAACGCCTGTTCCCTGCATGCGCGCAGCACCTCTTCTTCAGCTACCGCGGTATCTTGAGCCCATCGTTCAAAAGCTTGCATCCACTCGTCAGCAAATGCAGAGGCATCCCTTTCATCCAAGTAAATTTCCACATCTAATCCTTCGAATGTCTGCTGGGTCAGAATCCGTCCCTCGTTAAGATCCAACAGTAGCTTCTCCACATCCGTTTTGCTCATTGATCTCTCCTCCAGTTCCTCATCATGTCAGATACATCTCAGGTATAACAAACCGCTTCATCATTCGATTAGGATCGGCTGTAAAATGATCCAATTGAAGTTCCTCATATTCGCTAAGAATACTTTCAATGATACGAGCAATCACACCACAATCTGCCAAAGCATTGTGCCTGTGAATTCCATCTGTATTCAGATCGTAATACCGAATCAGAAAATCTGTAGAAACGACCTCGTTAATTTCAGGATGAATGTAGGTGAACATCGCTTTTGTATCGAGCACCGGGTTGGTCAACATCGGAAGCCCATACTCATCACAATGCCGCTTCAAGATGGGCAGGTCATATTCATATCCGGCTTGTGTCACAAGAACGTTATCACCAATAAATTCCTGAAATTCCTGAAATGCTTCTACGAACGACGGAGCCTCTACCATATCCTCATTCGAAATTCCTGTTAATTTCGCCACAGGTTCTGGTATTGGTTTGTTCGCGCGTGTCAGTGAAGAAAATGTTGTATTACATTGTTGACCTCTTTGGTAATGCATCGCACCAAATTGAGTCACACTCTCCACCACAGGATTAATGCCTGTACCTTCAAGATCAAATATGCAGTACATTCTATCCTGTAATGAAGATACGCTTAGATTTTCAATAAAGTATGTATCAGGCAAAAGCGTAATTTTCATCCGCCAACTCACTCCTCCCCACTATCATTCTGGTTAATGAATTTCTCATATATAACTCTGTCACTCCCACAATCGGGTGACCTGCACCAACTTGCGCGTTCCATCAAACTGCAACTTATAGATATCCGGCATCGTAGTCTTCTCCCAGAAATCATACCCGTAGGAAGAATCATAATGTTGTAAAATAAGCGTCATGACATCTCCATGGGTTCCGATGACTACCTTGTGACCCACATGTTTATCCAAAATTTTCTCGATCACCGCTACTGCCCTTGAGCGAGCCTGTTCACCAGACTCTCCTCCAGGATACGCATACGTAGGATCACGGTACAATCGTTGCTTGGCTTCACGAAAATTATGATGCTTCACATCCGAACTCGACAACTGGCGTTCACGCAAATCTTCCTCTGTAACCACAATTCCACCTGACTGATCTGCCAGAATCTGAATCGTATCCACCGCGCGCCTGTAAGGGCTAGAATAGAACAGTTGAATCTGCTCCCCATGGAGCAGACTGGCAACCGTTCCCGCATCTTGATGACCTTGCCCTGTCAGTCCACGCTCGCGTTCCTGTCCTTCAACATATCGAGACTCCGCATGTCTGACAAAATACAAAAACGTACTGGCCTCATTCATCATCCAGCCGCCAACCCTTTTTTCTTCTCAATGACAATCAGGCAGGTACTGTCTGGCAAAGGCGCAGGTTCACCATTTTCCTTCATGAAGATCATTCGTTCTCCAAGTGCTTCCGTGTACCCCTTCTGAAGGAAATGTTCGAAAGTGATAATCTCGGCTTGTTCACCCAGTGCTTCTCGAATACAGTTCTCATAGGCTGTCGGCGTGAATATACCGAACTGTTCCTGAATTTCATGCACATAGGCCTCTTCGCCCCACGTATACGTGTAGAGAAATTCCATCGCATCGTTGATCGGCAATACGGCCTCATTGTCTGAGATCCGCTCATATTGAATTGCACGTCCCTGAAAATCCTCTGCATACCGCTCCAGCCAGCGCATCCCATCCGGTTCCTGGAAACGAATCCGGCGCTTCTGTGCCTCCGGTTCACTCATGATCCCATCCCGAATCAGAATTCTTCCTCCAGGTGACAGCACACGGAATGAACTTCTCAGCGCTGCTACAACCGTATCTGAATTAAATCTTCGACCGTCCAGTTCAATATAGGAATATAATTCATGCAGAATGGATGAAAAAATAACCGTATCTACTGTGCCCGGCTGCACATATTGCTCCAGTTGCAGGGCATCCCCCTTCATAACTTGCCAGCGATGTCCCTCGCGCTGTTTTTTGCGTTCCAGCGCTTCAATGACATTGGCCGAGATATCGATACCAATCGGCTCCACTTCCGGTTTTTCCTGCTCAATCAGATCCAGCAGAATTCCTCCACCTGGACCGATATCCAGTACCCGTTTACCAACGATATAGTCGAGCAGTACTTTTTTATAATCACCGGAGCTGTTCATATCGGACAAATACGTCTCTTCGTTATGGAAACGATCATAGGCATCCCGGCGTAATCCGAACAGGTCAAATAACAGCAGTACAGCCTTCTCGTATAACGGCGACTTTTCTGCTTCAATACAGAATGCAATCAGCTTCTCCGCTGCTGGAGAAAATTCAAAGGTCACAAACAGTGTATCCGGCAGATCCGCATGACGCTCAATGCGATGTGTTAGATGAGGATAAACAATCTGCTCTCCTGCCGTAATCTGTTCCCATGCATACTGTTCCAAATATTTCTCAATCATTCGTTTCTTGTAAATATTGAGCTTCTTGACGCCCTTGTAGTCGTAATACATCGTATTCATCAATGGTTCGAAGCTGATATGCCGAACGATTTCAGATCGGCTCTCCATGGATGTGGGATGCATACTCTCGCTGCGAAGCGTCAACAGGAACACTTTCACCATCTCCTGCAACGAGAAATCCTGCATGGCCGACTCCACATACCATAATGTGCGATGAGCCAGCGGAGCCAGCGCCTGTTCTACATCCAGTTCCGTTTGGAGCCTGGCGTAAGCCGTATCCATAGCTTCTCCCTGCCGAATGGATGAACTTCTTAAGCGGGATAACCGTTCCTTCACGCTCCAGTCTTCATGATCCGGTCCAGCGATAATCCAGTCTACAATTCGCTGCACCTCAGCCTGAACCTGATTCCATAACGCTCGATCAACACCTGCGATAATGCACTCATTTAGTGCCATCAGTATGGTGTGCAACTCATCTGTAGTAAGCCATCCTTTGACGATCAAGGCGTGGAGCGAAGCATTCTCGGCAAATGGAATCTCGCCGCGTATGTATTGACCAATAAGTCCATGCGTAGCAATTAGAGTACGTATAATCTCATGCCTTGGAGTGTGTGTATTCAGCGCATCATGCTCGCTTATATCCACATTCTTACTTAAGGCATCGCCCGGAGAACCAGGTTGATTTATACTCGTCTCTTTGGTCTTACCGATGTCATTATCCAGGTGCTCTGCCACTGCGTATAAGTCATATAACTGAGCGGACCCCACGTTGTGTACAAACAAGTTAACGCCCTGCCTTTGCCATACCCGCCGCTGTTCCCGTGATCCGGCCTTCGCCGTCTCTGACCAGATTAATACGTCTTCCAGAATTTCTCGCACCCAAAAAGAAACCTGAAGCTCCTCCAACACATGCAGTGTACGCTCGGTGTAGTCCAGTACCGGATTTGTTCCCTCAAGTTCGGCAATGGAATGAATGCGTTCGAGGTTAATATGGGGTTTCTCCGCTGCTGCCAGCAGTTGCAGCCATAGCTGCTGGGCTTCCGGCGTATTACCTGACTTGTATGATTGTATGGCCTTTAATGAATGCAGCATGAATATGTCCCCTCTCTTTATCTATCCTTTTTAATAAAATAATTAGATTCGTCTAACCGACGAATTCGTTCCTGAACAAACTTGAGTAACTGTTCCACCTCTTGAGCGGGCAAATCCTCGTCAAGACGCGCGGCAGCAACTGGCAGCATCCAGGACTCTATTGCTTCACGTGTAATCCCGGAAAGTTGCATATAATGGTGGATGTAAAATTCGACCAGCGATTCACGAGCCGTTTCAAACCCCATTCGTATAGCAGGATCTGTATCTTCCGGCAATGTGGCACTCATTAATATTACCCAGCTTCGAGCCACATCACCCGCAGGATCACCCGACATACCAGTCATCCAATCAATGACCCAGTATTGATCGCCAGCCTCACTGAGCATAACATTATCAGGGTGAAAATCGCCATGACAGATCTGTTGTTGATCAGGCAATGTTGTTAAGTAAGAAAGGACTCGCGCTTGATCGTCCTCCGACAATAATTGAACATTGTGAATCGCTCCAGATAAAATCTGCTTCTGTAAGGGGAGTGTTCCTTCATCATCTCGCTCGCAATGAAGTCTGTAATGGCAGTCAGCCATTTTAAACGCCAGCTGCTCTAGTAACTCCGGTTGCTGAATGATAAGAGATAACAGGGTAATCCCCTGGATTCGCTCAAAAACGATGCCTGCTCGCGATGTAGTATGTTCTATTAAGGATACTGCCTGTGGGACGGGGAGTCCTTTTTTGAATGCCAACTCACTTATTCTAAATTCATTCTGGACGGCTTCGTGAGGAAAATCCATTCGATATAACTTCATAATGTGCTCGTTCGAATACGCATAGATTTCCGCAGTTCTTCCTTGACCGATTCGTTCCATATTTACCCTCCGAACTCACTGCCTCTGACTTTGGAGAAAACCATATAATCAACCAGCGTACCTGTACTGTCCCGCCGCATCTTGCGCAGTATACCTTCCAGCGTATAACCCGCTCGTTCGGCTACTTTGGCACTTCGCACATTGCGGGCATCACAGCGGATCTCCAGCCGGTTCGCCTCCAGATGAGTAATGGCAAATTGCTCAATGCCTCTCACCGCTTCCGTCATCAAACCCTCACCAGCTCGCGATGTTCGAATCCAGTAACCGATCTCAAAACAGCGTGCATTCCAGTCAATGCGATGCAACCCGCTGCTGCCTACGAATTCATCCGTATGTCTATCACGCAAATGTAACATCATGTCGGTACGCTCCAGATATTGCAGCCTTGCTTTGCGAACAGTCACTTCAGACTCTTCCAATGAAGGGATTTTCTCGGCAAAAGGTAACCACAACCGCAGCTGCTCCGCACTCTCACGGACCGCTTCATTAACGGCTGCGCCATCCCCCCACTGCGGTGCTCGAATTGTGAGGCGTTCCGTGTGGAAGCTCTCGGGAATCGTTAACATGATCGGATTTAATGAAGACGATTCTGTCATCGTTATACCTACTCCTCTACCTGAAAAATAGAATCAATGATCAGCGGCAAATTATCCCTTACGGACACTGCACCGAATACGGAACGAGCGTGTACCCCCTGATCCCCGAATACCTCCATCATCAGATCCGAGAATCCATTCAGCACTTTATGATGCTCCTGATACGAAGCGGACGCATTGATGAAGCCTTGCACTTTAACCACTCTCTTTACCCGATCCAGTGAACCCAGCACATCTCGAACGACAGCAAGCACCTCCAATCCAGCGTTCCGGGCAAAATCATACCCCTGCTCTGTTGTGAAGTCTGATCCCAGTTTGCCACGTTCGGAGGTATCCGGTCCTTTCCCGGATACATACATAATTCCATTCACAATAACGGCATTGGCGTATTTCGCTGCGGGGGCACTGGCCTGTGGCAAAATGATCCCCAGTTCATTTAATCTCGCTTCAATCATCGTATATTCTCTCCCTCTTTTATGGTCCTCACGGAACCCGATTCCTTGTATTCCTGCCTATAAACTCTTGGTGATACCTGAACGGTACGTTTGAACATCTTGCCAAAATGAGAGAAGTTACTGAACCCCGCAAGCCAGGCGATGTCTGTAATGGATTCTTCACTTTCTCGCAGTAAACGCTGTGCTTCCTTCACCCGTAACAGATTCAGATAATCACTGAAGGTAAACCCCGTCGTTTGTTTGAACAATCGACTCAGATAATGCGGACTAATGCGAAACATGGCCGCCACCTCCGGTAATGTCAGTGGTTTCTGATAGTTCTCATTCAGGTAACGTACAACTGCCTGTGTCTTGGGATGAAGAACCGGCTCACGATCATCGGAGCTTAACCTGCCCAAGTGTTGATTACGATAGGCATGCAGCAACAATTCAATAGCCCGGTGACGGAGCAACTGGTTGCTTCCAGGTTGAGGACAAAGCATTTCATCCACCATTTCGCTAACCATCCGTTCTAGAACCTCAGTGACTTGAGATGGAAACCTTACAATAGGAATCTCCCAGCAAAAGGGTTCCTTCAAGCCTTCAACTAACTCCCCGGAAATAGCCATGGTTGCAAAAAGCTCAGGCTTCATATAGAGTACCATCCGTTCATGGTCAGGCATGCCACTCTCCAATGTTTTATGAACCGTATTTCGGTCAACAAACACCAGATCACCAGCCTTTACCCGGTAGGTCCGGTCCTTAATGAAATAGATACGCTCACCAGACAACAGGTAATATAACTCATAATGATCATGCAGATGGTCATCCGTCATCGAGAAATATCCAATGCGACGATCATATTCGATGTGCAGTAAGTCCGAGGGATCATGAAAATCTGCACTGAAAGGTTCTGTCATGTCGCCCTCTCTCCTTTTCATAAATTATAGCAAAATATGCGGCATTTGAAAGCGGTTACGCATAAAATGCGGCGAAAGAAGTACTCCCTTGTTATAGTCTAGAGCTATATTCAAGGAGGCGATAGACATGAGTAACAAGAAACGTTATGTTTTAGTCGGAACCGGCGGCCGCGCCGAATTTTTTTATGGTGCTTTGACCCGGGATTACAGGGATACATCCGAGCTTGTCGGCTTTTGTGATATAAATCAAATCCGTATGAACTACGCGAATCAACTGTTGAGGGAAAAGTACGAGTATCCTGAGGTACCCACTTATCCTGCAGATCAGTTTGATCAGATGATTGAGAACGAGAAGCCTGACTATGTCATCATAACGAGTGTTGACCGCACCCATCACAAGTACATCATTCGTGCGATGGAACTGGGTTGTGACGTTGTCACCGAAAAACCGATGACCATCGATGAGGAGAAATGTCAGGAGATTCTGGATGCTGTCAAGCGGACTGGCCAGAACGTAAGAGTCACCTTTAACTACCGTTATGCACCGCACCATACTAAGATTCGAGAACTTATTCTGAATGATACCATCGGGAAAGTCACTTCCGTTCACTTTGAATGGCTGCTGAATACCCGCCACGGGGCAGATTATTTCCGCCGTTGGCATCGGGACAAGCGTAATAGCGGCGGATTACTCGTGCACAAATCCACCCATCACTTCGATTTGGTGAATTTCTGGATTGGCTCGCAACCGGATACCGTGTTTGCATTTGGTGATCTGATGTATTACGGCAGAGAAAACGCAGAAGAACGCGGTGTAACGCAATTCTACAACCGGGCAACCGGCAACCCGATCGCAAAGGATGACCCTTTTGCACTGCATTTGGATTCAGACGCACATATGAAGTCCATGTATCTGGATGCCGAATCGGAAGATGGTTACCAGCGCGATCAGAGTGTATTTGGGGATGGCATCAACATTGAGGATACAATGGGTGTTCTTGTGAAGTATCGGAACAAAGCCATTCTGACCTACTCCCTCGTTGCCTACCAGCCATGGGAGGGTTATCGCATTGCCATTAATGGCACCAAAGGCCGGATTGAAATGAACATTGTGGAGCAATCCTATGTCAATTCATTGGGTGACAAAAGTAAAGAAGGTGCTTTAATCGGTAAAACGTTGCGGGTTCTTCCAATGTTTGATGCGCCATATGAGGTTGAAGTGGAAGAGAAAGCAGGTGGACATGGCGGAGGTGACCCGGTTCTGCTGAATGATCTGTTTGGAGAGCCTGTTGAAGATCCGTTCCATCGCGCTGCTAACCACGTGGACGGTGCCAGATCCATTCTGACTGGGATTGCTGCCAATCGCGCCATCGCGACAGGCTTGCCTGTCAACGTCAATAATCTGGTTCGTTTCTAAGTCTCCCAGGTCTGCACTATATAAGTTGAACTAAACATTTACACGAAACGGAGAGGACAGAAAGGACCTGAAGAAGCGGAGCGTTCGCCTTTATCCCCGGATTTCCCCTTTATAAAAGGAATCAAAAAAATCTGGGGATAACAGCGATCGGAAGGTTGTTCTGTCATCGGAGTGTGCAGTGTAAATATTCTTTAGTTCAATTTATATAGATTATTAATTTCATTTAAAGGCTGCGCATATCACGCAGTCTTTTTTTATATTTCTATAATTAATACTGCACGCAAGCTGACTCGGTAAGAACCTTGTCTCCGACTTCTATAACGGGACCGTTCGTATCTTTGAATCGAATCAATAAGCAGACACTGTGAGGAGGAACATATGACAGAAGAGATACTGGATCGGCTGCGCAACATTTCGATGATGGATCAAGTTCAGCCAGTTAAACCGGAAGATCAGCAGTTATTACAAGAATGGCATGCGTCGGGTATCCGGTTTGCGGCATCGGGCGGACAACTGGAAGCTACGTATTATGCAGCGGTGGAGAAATTGCTTGCTTGTATCCTGCCCATGGGAGACAACGATCCTATTTTACAAGAAGGTGGCATCTATCTGGGTTGTTGGTTAGAGAGCACAGGTACCATCAATGCGGAGCTGCTGTCTCGCCTGCTTCCTTCCGTGTCCGAAACAACATACCTCGCATTTGCCAAGCAGCAAAGAGAAGATGGATTGCTCCCGTATAAACTCACGGCAAACGGACCCTCTTTCCGGCAAATCCAGTTGGTAACTCCACTGGCACGCAGTGTATGGAACCACTATCAGCTTCATGGCAAGCACTCGTCTTTCCTGAACACCATGTATAAGGCTATGGTTCGTTACGATAAGTGGATTGCCCACAACCGTAATACCCGAGGAACCGGCTGTGTAGAGGCCTTCAGTACGTTTGACACCGGACATGACTTATCCCCGCGTTTCTGGCATGTTCCGGATACACCTTATATGAATGATGCTTCTGCCTATCACCCGGATTCTCCGATTCTGCCTTTTCTGGCACCGGATCTGACTGCCAATATCTATTGTCAGCGCTTGTATCTGTCCCGCATGGCTGAAGAACTGGGAGAATCGGGAACGGATTGGAAAGCAAAAGCCGAGTCTAGCCTGGAAAGTCTTTTCCGTTATTGTTACGACGAACAGGATATGTTCTTCTATGATCGGGATCGCAATGACGAATTGGTCAGAGTCCAATCCGATGTGTTGCTCCGCGTAATGGCCTGCGAGGTGGGCGACCGTGAATTGTTCGATAACCTACTGCGTCGGTACCTGTTGAATACAAGCAAGTTTTTCGCTAAATACCCGTTTACATCGATTTCAATGGATGATCCCAGATTTGATCCCTTTTCCTCCTATAACAGCTGGGGAGGGGCATCCAATTTTCTGAGTCTGATTCGGGCACCACACGCATTCGAGTATCATCATCGATATGTGGAGCTAACCTGGGTATTGCAGCCAATCTTGTCCGCGCTATCCAAAGATAAGCGATTTGGTCAGGTACTAAGCCCGTGGACCGGAGAACAAGGTTTTACCGAGACTTACTCCCCCTCCATCCTCTGTCTCCTTGATTATGTGGAGCGATTATGCGGAATTATGCCTGTTGGATCGAATCAGCTCTGGTTTACCGGACTGCTCCCCATCGACATGGATCATGGTGAGATCGTGTCTGGCAATACGGCTTATAGCCGAAAAGTCAACGGAGTAGGATATGAATTGGTCAACACGCCTGATCGCATGACGGTATATCTGGACGGCAAGGTTCATCTGGATGGCCCGTCAGGGATTCGACTGGTGACGGATCATAGTGGACATCTGGAAGGCATCATTGGAATGAGCGTCCGCACCGTCGAGGGGGAGCTTTACTATCAAGGAGAGTGCATCCCGATTCGGATCAAAGGAAATGAAATGCAGCGTTACGCCGATGGAAATTTGAAAACTGAACGCGATATTGGCATCATCCATCCTACGTATCGATAATTGTTTGTATACAAAAAGCGCAAGTTGCAGAGGTTTACTGCCCCTGCACTTGCGCTTTTCCCTTTTGCGCGTTTATATTTCTTTATTTCTTATTCATAAGGACACAAGATAGAAAAATTGACTACCACTTCGGAAATCATTCTCTCTCTGGTTACAGAGGAGATGAGTTTCACCTTACACCTTCCGTTTCCAAGCCGGGTGACGATAAAATTCAATCGTATCAATATAATTTACCGTGAACTGCTGTTCCACATCCGACAGGTTCAACAGTTTTCGGTCGATTTGCTTCATCCCCATGACCACATCATGCCTTAGCAGGTCCATCGCAATTTTGCCTACAAACCCGCCTTCCATCTCTTTATGTTTGGCACGGAACTCTTCATTGTAGATCAGTTCAGGCGTGAATGCCGCTTCAACGAATGCATTAACGAGCGTAAGCTCATTGCCATCCATCTGTACTGCCAGATAATAATTGCCACGCTCATCCTTAATGAGGTCTTTATACATCTCTACGATCATGTGAATCACTCCTCTATTATAAAAGAAACCCCGTTAGCCTTAGCGAACATGGGCTATCAAACGTACACCTTCCGACCCCGTGCCTTCATATACTAGGTACAAATGGCGAACGGAGGAATACTTATGAGCTGGCAGCATCTCCATACCGGAAAAACACTTCAGCAGCGCCTGGCAGAACTCCAGGGGCACCTTGCAGAACTGAATACTCCACTCTCCGGGTTGGAACCGGGACGTATTCGTCGTGTCTATCCAAGGCAGTTTATCAAAGTAAACCGTCAATTATTCATTCCTCTCAGTCTGAATTCCATTCGGGTATTTGATATTCCTCGAACACGGCGAGGCGTCAGAGTGGGAATCCGCACGACTTTCCCTTCCAAGAATGCATTTAACAATATCAGACTTGTGGGCGTGGGACTGGATTATCTTGAACTCCAGGGAAAAGGCAGAGTCCCTTCCCGTATATTATTTCCTCTCTCCAGCGTCGAGTCGATCTATCGGCCAACCACCGGAAGAAAAAACCTGAAACGGCCTTGTAGGCGGAAGTAAAGCTGGTTCTTTTCGCAAGCCATACAATGGTTCCCAAATGTCTGCATACGGGTGCTCCCTTCCAATATATAATTATAACCCATGCAACCACTTATCTGCTGAAGAATCATTTTATGTCAAAAAGCGGTGAGAACAGAACTGCTTCTGTATCTCACCGCTCAGCCAGTTACGGATCAAGCTGACCCTTCACATGTGTACATCAGATGCCTGTCCATACATCCTTGGCATAACGACCTTCCTGCTGAAGCTGATTAAGCCAATCTTCTGCTTCCTTCGCGGATTTGCCATGAATATCAGCGTATGACCGCTGGAGTGTAGCTTCCACATCAGGTGCCATCTTGCTGCCATCACCGCAGATATACAGATGCGCACCCTCTTCAAACAAAGGAATCAGATGCTGGGCATCGTCTCTCATCAGATGCTGTACATAACATTTATCCTCCCCGTCTACTCGGGAGAAGGCCGTATGAAGTCTCACAAGCCCTTCTTGCTGGGCTGCTTCCAATTCATTTTTGTACAGATAATCATGCTCGGGATTCCGGCATCCAAAGTACAGGTGGGCTTCGCCAACCTCTTGACCTTGTTCCTTCAATACATGCCTTGCTTGCAAGAAACCTCGGAATGGAGCAACACCTGTACCCGGCCCTACCATGATGACGGGAACCTGTGCATCCTCCGGCAGTTGGAACCCGGATTCCGGTGTCCGCGTGAACATGACGATCTCGTCACCCGACTTCAGGTTAGCCAGATAGTTGGACGCAATGCCTTTGTATTCTCCCTGTCCACTCCATGCCGGGGCGCGAACAACACTGACCGTAATACTCGCTTGATCAGGCTGAACACGCGGTGAACTGGAGATCGAATAATATCTGGCTTTTAATGAAGGCAATAATTCAAGGAAACGCTCAAACGGCAGTTCACATGCCTCATATTTCACCAGATAATCCAGCATGGAGATCCGTTTGTTCCGCACTTCATCCATATACACAGATTCATCAAGCAGCGCTTCAAGTTCTTTCTTATGCGGTGGACATACGGTGTATGCTGCCATTTCTCTCAACTGCGCACGCGTTGCAGCTTCCTGAAGCTCAACGCTATGACTGAGCAGATCATACAGGTTCACCGGTTGATGCAGCGGCAGATGCGCGGCACTGCGACCGGATGCATCCAGAACGAGATGCTCCGTTCCGGTGAATCCATAACGACGCAATACACGTTCCACCAGCTCCGGTGGGTTCTGCGGCAGAATGCCCAGGTGATCCCCTTCCTTGTAGGTTATGCCTTCTGGCAATTTGATCTCCAGGTGACGTGTGCTGCGTTCACTGCCCGCGTCGTGAAGCTCCCTGTTCTCAAGTACTTCTGCCACATGGGCATCATACGTATCCGCAAGCGGTGTTACGGCGAGCCCACTGACAAACTGTACAGATAGGGAACTGCGTTCGCTATTGGAGCTTGTGTTCAGTTTCAGTCCCATCGTTCGTGCGAGATCTGGCCATAATTGCTCTGTCCAATCCCCCACCTGTTTCTCAAAATCTCCACTGGCATCGGACTCACCCAGCGGTGATAACCGCTCTGCTCCTCTGGAAGATAACTGTTCATCTATTAAACGCGGAATACGCTGATAAGTGCTGGCCCAGTTGTGGTCACCGCATCCAAGAACGGCGAAACGCACACCCTTGAATTCATTCGCATCTGCATGTTCGATCCACTCGACAAACATCTTGGCATTACTTGGCGGCTGACCGTTATAGGATGCACTGACAATAATGACGGCACCCTCCTTTGGCAGTTTGCCAACACGATCATCCAGCGTAGCGACCTCACTCCGGAAACCCTGATATCTGGCGGTATCCGCAATTTCACGTGCAATGCCTTCAGCGGTACCCAGATTGGAACCGTACAGAACAAGCATCGGTGTGTGGTGAGCATTGGCTGCATCCGGCTCCGTTCTTTTGGCAACTGCCTTTGGTTCTTCTACCGCTACACCCGGAACGGCCATGACTGGCTGCCCGCCACGCGCACGTACACGAATTGTGAAGTTATCCGGTTTGAGCGTCAGCGTTTCTTTCACTTTTAACTGATAATCAGAATGATCTATGAAGTCAAAATGCTTCAACACCATGCCCAGTACCAGCGTTGCTTCCTGAAGTGCAAACTGCTGACCAATGCAGGCCCGTTGACCGTTACCAAAAGGTTTATAGGCATCATGCGGCACTTTGCTCGGATCTTCGAACCGTTCCGGGCGGAATTCCTCTACGTCGTCTCCCCAGGCTTCGCGGTCGCGATGCAGTTTGGGAATAAGTACACTGACGCTGTCTCCTTTTTGCAAAGGATATTGACCCGCAAGTACCGTGTCCTCTTTTGCATACAGAGAAAATGCCGGGGCCGTTGGCCATAACCGCAATGCTTCATTCAAAACCATGCGAACGTACTTCAGATTGCGAACCTGGTTGTACGTGGGAACCGGATCTTTCAGAATCTGATCCACCTCAGCTTGGGCTTTAGCCAGCGTATCCGGATTCTTCATCAGATAATAAACGGCGAAGGATAACAGCCCACTTGTGGTCTCATGTCCAGCAATCAGGAATGTAATAATCTGATAACGGATGTTCTCATCATCCAGTGTTTCTCCTGTCTCGGGGTCCTTGCCGCTGAGCATGTGGGACAACAGATCATCTGCGCCTTCCTGCGGTTTCTCTTTGCGTTCGGCAATAATGTGATCCACCAAGGAGAACATGGAACGGATATCCTGTTCAAACTGTTTCTTTTTGGTGATCATTAGCTTGTCTTGCAGACGTAGTCGCTGCAATGAACTCATGGATTCATCCAACGCACGAACCATGCTCGTAATGAATGGATGTGGTTCTTCCCGATAGAAGCTGTTAAACCGATAGTTGAACCCACACAGGCCAATCGTGTCGAGCGTAAGACGTGTCATATCATCCGGAACGTTAACTGTCTCATCCGGGTTCAATCGTGACCATTTCTGAACCAGCTGCACAGCCAGATCAATCATTTTGTTGTGATATCCCTGCATGGCACGTTGACTGAAACTTGGCAGCAGTACGTTATGGGCTTTTTTCCAATTCGGCTCCTCGGTCCAACTCGTAAATAGTCCATCTCCTGCAAATGCACGAACCTTCGCAAGGGGGGCCCACACACGTTTGTCGAATTTGGATTCATCTGTTACCTCGGCGACCAGTTCGTGACCTGAAATATACAATTCACTTCGCCCGGGGTACTCCATACGAAAGATCGGTCCATATTCTTCGGCAAGTTTCACCAAGGATTGCACCGGCTCTTCAAAATTCAATTGCGGCAGATTGCCCAGTGGGCCAAATGTTTTTGGTTGAGGCACTGAAATTGGTGGCATGACACTCACTCCTTCTTTCCAAGTTAAGAGTTCTACAACTAAAAAATTATGACTTGGTTTACAGACGCGATTACACTTACTCTTCAGATCAACAGATTCAAGTTATTTTTTGCACATTTTCATATTTCATCCAGATAACGATAAAACCATTTAAAGAACTAACTGACTGAAATGGTATATTGGTCATTTTTGATTAAAAAAAATGGATGACTTCGTTATCTTCTTTTACCCTAACATTTCCAGTTCCAATCTTCAACAGTCCCAAAGTCATAGGACCTCAGGACAGGGATTAAGGTATACTTATGAATTCTTTAATAGATTCTGAATAGCCAACTCCATCTCTAATGGAGCAACTGTCGTTTCATAACGGCCATGGACGTTACCACTGCGGTCAATCAGAAATTTGGTAAAATTCCATTTGATCCCGTCCCCTTGATACAATTCTGGATGCTTCTCCTTCACAAAAGTGTCCATCCACTGTCCTTCCTTTGTGTCCAGATCATAACCTTGAAACGGCGATTCTTCAATCAGGTAACGGAACAACGGATGCATCGATTGCCCAACGACCTCAACCTTCTCCAAGATTGGAAAGGATATCTGAAACTGACTCCTGCAATACTCGGCAATCTCAACGCTACTGCCAGGTTCTTTGTCGTTAAACTGATTACAAGGGAACGCCAGAATCTCCAGCCCCTGATCACCATATTTCTCATACATCTGCTGAAGTTCACTGAATTGCCGGGAGTAGCTGCACCGACTTGCTGTATTCACAATAAGCAGAACCTTTCCTTTATAAGCAGAAAAATCACCCTTATGTCCATCCATAAACGGAACTTGGTAAGAAAATATACTCATCTGTATTCATCCTCCTCTTTCTCTTTTGTACTCATATGAATTCTCTCTTGAGATGGATTATACACCTCCATTATTAATAGGTGAAATATATAATTAATATAATTTTAATAGTTTTTAACTATAGTAGACAAAATAAAAAAACTGTCCTTAGCAGTGAAATACTGCATCTCGGACAGTTATCAAAATCATCAAGTGCCATCACACTCAACACACCGTTAACCCATAATTAAACCATATACAATGCCTGGTCCGTGTACCCCAATGGTTAAATCATTTTCAATATCGGAAGAGCGGCTTGGCCCGGAAATAAAGTGGATGCCTGCCGGAAGATTCTCTCTCCCCGCTTCATCAAATCGATCCAGCGTCTCACCCAGTCTGGTGTACAGTCGATCTACTGGAATAATGATGATGAGTACCGTAGGCAAGAGACTGACCGAACGACCTTTTTCCGGTGAAGAAAGTACAGTGACCGAGCCTGTGTATGCTGTTGCATAATCCGCCATGACCACACCGATATCAGCCTCAGCTGCCCGAGCCTTCCAGTTCTCATCCGCCTGACTATTCCAGACTGAGATCTGTACATCCGGTAACTGCTCTTCCAATCCGAGATCCTGTAACGCCTGTTCATTCTGACGAATGATATATCTGGCACTCAGTTCATGAGACTTGTTGGCAATAAATTGAGATACTTCTTCCATGTTCTGAACCCGGGCGATGTGTGCGCCTACACTCACAAAGTTATCCGTAAATGCTTGAATACGCTTCTCTTCATCCCATTCCAGCTCAGTCCAAAAGTCGGGTGCTCCCCGAAAGGGTTGGGTCGGCGCATGTCGTTGCCTTGGTCTTCTCAATTTCGAAGCAATGTCATTCATGAACTGCTCCTGTTTCTCCATGGACTTCTTCTCCAATTGTGCAAGCCATTGCTGATGTTCAGTGACCATGCTTAGTACCCTCCCCTTCTTCTCGTTCACGAATAATCTGCTCCATACGGCTGCGAACGGAAGAATCCATGGCTGGTTGCTCCTGGTTCAGTTCCTGATCCAGCTTGTTCCATTGTTGCCGGAAGGATTTCTTGGCGAGGCTTGGCGCAACCCGATATTTGTTCCAGCCTTTAAGTGGACCCAATTTGAGAGAAATGCCGTTGTTGCGTACAACTGCCTTCTGCCCGATCTGTCCGAGACGTATGGCCGCACTGAAGCGTTTGGAATTGGATACAACAGCGGCAAATCCCTTCATGCCCATGCTTTCCATTTTGTTTCCATGACCGTCTTCCACTTTACGCCTGCGTAGATAAACGAGCATATCATGCAATGGAATTTTAACTGGACATGCTTCATAACAGGCTCCGCACAGACTCGAAGCACCCGCAATATCGTTCCATTCATCAATGTTGCCATTAAGTGCAGGTGTCAGTACTGCGCCAATTGGACCACTGTATGTTCCACCGTAGGCATGACCTCCAATATGACGATATACCGGGCAAGCATTCAGACAAGCACCACAGCGAATACAATTCAGCAACTCCTGGAATTCAGGATCACCGAGCTGTAAGGATCGACCGTTGTCCACGATAATAATGTGCATTTCATCCGGTCCATCCGCATCCGCTGTTCGGCGAGGACCTGTGATGCCTGACATGTACATCGTTAATTTCTGACCTGTTGCGGAGCGTGGCAACAAGGTTGCCATGACCTCCAGATCCGTCCACGACGGGATGATCCGCTCCATGCCCATCAGTGTAATCTGCGTTTTTGGAACAGTGGATACCATACGGGCGTTGCCTTCATTTTCGAACAAAACCATGGAACCTGTCTCTGCAATCGCAAAATTGCAGCCGGTCATGCCGATATCTGCTTCGAGGAACTTCTCGCGCAGCTTTTTGCGAACAAATCCGGCAAGTACCGTTGTGTCCGGCTCCAGAATTTCGCCCGCTTCCTTCGATAACAACTCTGCGATCTGATAGCGGTTCTTATGGATCGCTGGAATGACAATATGAGAAGGAGCTTCGCCTGCCAGCTGAATGATGTATTCACCCAGATCGGTCTCGATGGCTTCAATGCCAGCCGACTCCAGCACATGATTCAGATGTACTTCCTCCGACACCATCGATTTGGACTTCACCACCGTAGAAGCCTGCTTGTGCGCCGCAATATCCAGCGCAATCGCCGCTGCTTCCACCGATGTATCTGCAAAATGAATATGAACCCCGTTCGCACGAGCATTATTCACAAACTCATTCAGATAATAATCAAGATACGCAATGGTATGCAGACGAATCTGACGTCCACGCTCCCGCCATTCATCCCAGTTTCCATGTTCTTCTGAGGCAGACTTCTTCCCGTTACGCAATCGTTCTGTCGTGAATTTGACCGCTTTACGCAGAAAATCATCATTCAAGGCCAGTCCGGCACGTTCTTTGACCGTCGTATCCATAACTCCCGGTTGGCTCATCCTGTTCGCACCCCCTCATACAGTAGTTCCGCCAGATGCATCACACGCACCGGTTCATTCCGATAACGCAGATTACCTGCGATATTCATCAGACAGGCCATATCCAGCCCAACCAGTACTTCGGCTTGTGTCTCTTTGACATGATCGACTTTTTCCGTAACCATCGCTCCTGAAATATCGGACATTTTGATGGCAAACGTACCCCCAAACCCACAACAATCCTCAGCAAATGGGAGTGGAACCAATTCCAGTCCTTTCACCTGAGAGAGCAGCGCCATCGGTTCATCCTTTACACCCAGCAGACGGCTGCCATGACAGGATGGATGATAGGTTACTTTGTGCGGAAAATGTGCGCCCAGATCGGTTATCCCGAGTACTTTAACGAGAAATTGAGTAAACTCATAGGCTTTGGCTTCCAATCGTTTTGCCTTCTCCAACCATACTGGTTCATCCGCGAACAGCTCGGGATAATGATGAATCATATACGTACACGATCCCGAAGGGCATACCACAAAATCACTGTCGTCAAACGCTTCAAGAATCGTTTTGGCTGCTACCCGAGTCTCATCCCAGTACCCGCTATTGTAGGAAGGCTGACCGCAGCAGGTCTGCACCGGCGGGAAATCCAGCCGAACGCCATGAGCGGCGAGCAATCTGACCATGGCTTCCCCCACTCGGGGATAGATGGCATCGCTGAGGCAGGTAATGAATAAGGAGACCTTCATAATTACACGCTCCTATTAACTGATTAGTAGATGAATTGACTAAGAATATTTACACTGGACACTCCGATGACAGAATAACCTTCCGATCGCTGTTATCCCCAGATTTTTTAATTTACTTTTTAAAGGGTGAAATCCGGGGATAAAGGCGCAGTATATGCTTCCGATGCAGCTTTCTTTCAGAAAGCTTATAGCTTCGCTTCTTCAAGTTATTTCTGTCCTCTCCGTTTCGTGTAAATGTTTAGTTCAATTTTTATAGATAAAATATAAAAGCTTAAACTGTAATAATCCCTATGTCGTATCCGCTCAACCGGTCTGTCTGTTCAGCCTCCAATGGCTGATTGGTAACGATTGTATGGACTGCATTTAACCCGGATACCCGGGCAAAAGCACGGACACCAAATTTACTGGCATCTGCAAGTAAGATGACCTGATCGGATATGCCAACCATCTTCTGCTTCAGCCTTGCCTGGAGTTCATTGGATTCACTGATTCCTCCACCTTCGAGATGTACACCTTTGCATGACATGAACATTTTATCCACGTGATACGTTTCTAGAGAACGCTCCGCCAGCGGCCCAACAAAAGACAACGAGCGCGATGCCAGCTGCCCCCCTGTTGAGATGACCTCAACCTTGTCACGGCTGCTGAGTTCAGTGGCGATTTGAATCGAATTTGTTAAGACCGTCAGCGGGAAATCCGGCATATTCGCTGCCATATAACCTGCCGTTGTGCTGGCATCCAACAGAATGCGATCACCCGGATTAATCATCGCCAGAGCCGCTTGTGCAATCCGCTTTTTCTCTTCCGCATGGGTTGTCTCCCTGATCCGGTAAGGGATCTCCGGTTGATCTTCCTTCACACTCACTGCACCACCGTGAGATCGGCGCAGTCGCCCTGCCTGTTCCAGCCGATCCAGGTCCCGCCGGATGGTTTCCTCCGTCACCCGGCAGCGCTCACTAAGCTCGGATACACGCATACTGCCCTTTACGTTCACCATCTCCACAATTCGGTCATACCGCTCGGCTGCCAGCATGTTACACCTCACTCCCCGCTTGTGAATTGGATGAAGCCGTCACACGCAGAAATCTGCCGTAAGCATCTTCCCAGATTGACTTGTCCTGCGGCTCATACGTAGTTACCGGAAATGAATCTCGAATGGCCTTACGAGCCTCCCAGATATCTTTAAAAGCTCCGCTCGCCATCCATTGCACAGCCATATTCCCGATGGCACTTCCCTCTGCCGGACCTGCCCATACCGGCTTGCCAATGGAATTTGCAGTCCACTGACATAACAGGCGGTTCTGGATGCCTCCACCGACCATATGCAATCCGTTGAACATCTGACCCGACAATTGCTCCGTCCATTCCAGAACTCTCCTATACTTCAATGCCAGACTCTCCAGAATTGCCCGGGCAATAGCCCCCTGATCCTCTGGTACCACTTGCCCTGTATCACGGCAATACTGACGTATACGCTTCGTCATATCTCCTGCGGGCATGAACAGTTCATCATCCGGGTCAAACAAACTAGCAAATGGAGGTGCCTGTTCAGCCTTTGCCAATAACACATCATAGCTAATTCCCTGCCCCTGGCGGTCCCACTCCCGCATGCTTTCCTGCAAAATCCATAAGCCCATAATGTTCTTCAGCAGACGGAATGTTCCGCCCGCCCCGCCTTCATTCGTGAAGTTCAAGGCCAGACTCTGGCTACTTATCGCAGGATGATCTATCTCCGTACCCATCAGGGACCAGGTTCCACAGCTCAGATAAGCAAATGAACGTTCCGTTGCAGGAACAGCCACAACGGCTGAACCCGTATCATGCTCCGCAACAGCAATCACGGGAATCGGGGACAATCCCAGATCGTTACAGATACTGCTTCGCAATTGTCCAACACGGGTACCTGGCAGCACGGCTTCACCGAACAGTTTCTCCGAAATGCGAATATGCGCCAGCAACTCACTATCCCACTGCCCCGCTGATGGATTGTATAATTGGGTTGTGGTTGCATTGGTAAACTCATTCACCGCTTCCCCGGTCAGGAAATAACGTAGTAAATCCGGAATCATGAGAAAACGCTCTGCTTCATGAAGTAACGGGGAACCGCTGCGTTGAAGTGTCGCCAATTGATACAAGGTATTAAAGCTAAGAAACTGAATCCCTGTACGTTCGAAGATTCGCTGGGAGCTCAGCTCTTGGCGCACCTGATCCATCATGCCGTTAAACTGTGTATCACGGTAATGATACGGGTTACCCAGCAACTCACCATTACTGCCAAGCAGACCAAAATCAACGCCCCACGAATCGATCCCCAGGCTCTCTGGTTTTTCTCCCTGCTGTTTCACAAGTGTAAGCCCTTGCAACAATTCATGATGCAATCGCAGAATATCCCAGTGCATCCGCTCGCCAACCTTCACTGGTTCATTCTTGAACCGATGAATTTCGCTCGTTTCGATCCCTCGATCATTCAGATGTCCCAGTAACGCTCTCCCGCTCCCAGCGCCCAAATCATAAGCCAGCACACTCACCGCGCTTCACCAACCTTTCGAACCCATCCTATTTTCCAAACGGTATCACTTGATTCAGACCGTAACCCTGTACTTTATTCTGTATTTATTGTTTGTTTGTTTTTGTTTAATACTGTTTTACTTTATTTTACGAGTATATCACCATTGTAAGCGTTTGAATACCCTTCGGTTTTTCTTTCTTTTGGGTATACCAAAAACGACTCTCTCCCACTTGGGAGGAGCCGCATTTCTTTTTTTACGTATAAAATTGACCTTTGCTTACCCCAGACTGGGGCTGTACATCTCTCTCAAAATGCTTGAATCGTGTCCCCTGATACGTCAGCATCCCTCGATCATTTTCCACCATCATGCCATAATGGTTTCCGCCAACAATTAGTTCAGTGCGCTCCCCATTGTCGAATTCAAATGTAACATAATACCGGGTAGTCGCACGGCTATCCCCGCTGCCACCTGAAACTTCCGTTCGTTTGGTCACCACCGTTGAGTGCAGGGTTAACAAGGCTGCCGCGTTATTTGACATCCCTGAGCGTATGCCTGAAATAATAACAAAAACAATAACTCCCGCAATGATGAGAAATATGGCGCCAATGAAAATCGAAGCAAATGCATTCATTGCAGCAAACTCACTAAATCCCGAAAAAAAACCACCCTGATTGCCTTCAAAACCTGGTACTCCATTCATGTCGTCAAACACACCAAAGCCGTCTACGCTTAATCGGCCCATCGATGAGGACTCGCTTGTTAACGCCATTCATCATCGTTCCTTTCCCCTTGCAAAAATAAGATGCACCGCCCCCCACGCAAGGAAGGCGGTGCATGCAGACAACCCGTTCTGCCTTGTCCGTATACTATATGAACCAGATCAGGAATACAGACGTTCAAGTTCGTCGACCAGACTGCCGACATAAGCAACCGCAGAGCGAATCGGCTCAGGTCCGGACATATCCACACCCGCAAGCTTCATTAACTCCTGTGGCGTGAGACTTCCACCAGCTTTGAGTGCATCAAGCCAGCGATCTACCGCAGGCTGTCCTTCTTCCCGAATCTGCTGTGCTGCCGCGGTGGAAGCCGTCAAGCCTGCCGCATAGGTATATGGATATAGTCCCATATAATAATGAGGTTGTCTCATCCACGTGAGTTTGGCCCCTTCATCAATTACCAGGTCAGGTCCCCAGAATTCGGAAAGGATGTCTCCTTTGAGCTGACTTAACGTCTTCGCCGTAATGGGCTCATCATTGGTTGCGCGTGCATACACCCTGCGCTGTAATTCACCTTCCAGCAGATGTGTAACGAAGTTATGGTAATACGTGTTCAACAGTTGCAAAATGACCCAGCGACGCATTCTCGGATTATCAGAACGCTTCAATAGATGATCTGCCAGCAGCATTTCATTCATCGTCGATGGTGCCTCAATGAAATAAAGAGATGGGCGTGTATTCGTGAGTCGTTGGTAACGACCCGCGAGCATGAAATGGCCTGCATGTCCCACTTCATGGGCAAGCGTAAAGGCTCCGCGCATGTTGTTCGCCCATGAAATCAGGATATAGGAGTGCGAACCATATATGGAAGAACAAAACGCTCCTGTGGATTTGCCTGCGTTATCTGCGTAATCCACCCAGCGATCACGGAATGCTCGCTCTACGATCTCGCCGTACTCCGGACCAAGCACATCAAGTGCTTCTCGAATGAGTGTGCACGCCTCATCATATGTAATGGCAGGGCTAAATTCAGGATCAAGCGGAGCCTTCAGATCACAGAACATCAGTTTGTCCAGACCCAGCTCACGTTTCTTTAGAGCCGCCAGTCTGCGCATATGTGGTGCGAGTTCCTGCTGGATAATATCGAGCACATTATTGTACATCTCTTTGCTCACTTGCTGTGGGCTGAGAAGCATATCTGTAACATCGTCGTAACCACGCAGCCTGGATAGAACAACCTGTTTCTTCACTTCGGTTGCATAACCTTCTGCGAACGTATTTTTGTAATCATTTAATGTCGAGCTGAATGCAGCATAAGCAGAACGGCGCAGCTTTGTATCAGATGACATCTCATAATTATTTTCATAGAATGACCAGGACAGTGGACGATTGTTGTCCTCTCCATCAAGAGCATCGTCAAACGTCATGTCTGCCAGTTTACCGCGCAGATAGATACGGTATGGCGAATCCAGTACCTCTCCTAATGAAGCAAGTACCTTCTCGGTCTCTGGCGTGAGCCGATGTGCTTTTTCTCGAATCAAACGCTCCAAACTGCGCGCATACGGCTCCAATCCCGGAAGTTCTTCAAGGTACCGTTCAACGGTTCCCTCCGGCAGATCAACGATCTCCGAATTGACAAAAGACAAGGACGACGACAGATTTGATAGGATATCTCCTGCTTTAGCTGAATTCTCAATATTGACCGGATTGGTGCTGTCCTCGGACTGCTTCAGTCGAGCATAAGAAGCCGTCTTGCTGATTCGCTCCTGCAAAGCTTCACGCGCATCCAGACAAGCCAGCAATTGTTCAGCGCCTTCGCCCAGACGTCCTTTGAACGTTTCGATCTGAGCAGCAGCCAGTGGAAGTGATCGAAGCTCCTGCTCCCACTCTACATCGGTTACAAACAAGTCTCTCAAATCCCAAGTCGTTTCCTGATTTACCTCAGCACGTGTACGTATTTTTTCCATCTTTAGTTGTCATCCTCCTTGTATTTCCAATATCTCTCATCGTATCATATTCTGCTCATCTATACATTACAATGATTACTCCTTATTACTCCGCTGGCAGAATAGCCCTTCGATCGCTGTTATCCCCGGATTTTTTGATTCACTTTTTTAAAGGTGAAAATCCGTTGATAAAGGCGAACGCTTCGCTTCTTAAGTCTATTTCTGCCCGCTGCGTTTGGAGTAAACTATTGATCCACTGACCAAAATTTAAAAGTAACTAAAAAACCGCTGGTTTATGGAAGTATCCATTTACCTAGCGGTCATTCTGAATATAACTTATTTAGCTTTCTTTCCAAATTACATTTTCACCGTAGTTTTTACCCCAGTTATACATCGCGTGCAGGACGGGCATCAGACTTTGACCGTGATCTGTCAACGTATATTCCACCCGAGGTGGTACCTCTGCATACACCTTGCGTTCAATCAGTTTGTCTTCCTCCAGCTCACGCAGCTGGTTGGTCAGCATCTTCTGGGTAATATGAGGGATTAGGCGTTTCAGCTCACTGAAACGTTTGGTGCCTTCCAGACCCAAATGCCACAAAATAATCAGTTTCCATTTGCCACCGATCACCGCAAGGGTCAATTCCTTCTCACAGTTGATTTCTTTCAGATTAATCCGTTCCTTGACTTCGGCTGCCATGGCTCCGAGCCCCCTCATCTTCAATCTTATATCGCGTATATTACACATATCACGGGGACACTTCACACGAGGCAAGCTTTCCGCTCCATGCATGATGTAATAAGTACATTCATTCGATACAGCTATCTATTAATTCTACTACAGCCTGGTCGGGATGCAAAGTTTAACTGTAAATCACGGATAAAACCTATACAGATGACTGATTATGTATCGCAGAAAAGACCAGAACCCTTCATAATCAAAGGATTCCGGTCTTTCATCTATTCACTATTCCAGGTTCGCGTGGCGGCCAAACATATCCGCTCCGGTCATACCCTTCATTTCCATCATCGTAAGAATGAGAGCATCCATGCCGATTAACAGTCCTTGTTCGAACAACGAGCCCATCGGCTGAATGGTTACTGCCGCTCCGGAAGTTGCTGTGTCCTCTTTGGCTGAAGCCGGAAGGCGCACTACCGTAGTTGCCAATTGCCCAATCGTGGACTCTGGCTTAATTGTAATGAGTCCTACAGGTGCACCTGCTTGACTGGCCTTCTGAGCCATGGCTGCCAGACTGCCTGTCTCTCCTGAGCCAGAGCACAGCAAGAGGAAATCCTTCGAGCTGATCCCCGGTGTTACGGTCTCGCCCACCACATATACACGAAGCCCCATCTGCATCAGTCTCATGGCAAAAGCCTTTCCCATAAGTCCTGACCGGCCTGCTCCTGCTACAAAAATCTGTTCCGCAGCCAGAATGTGCTCAGCCATCGCTTGCATCTCTGCATCGTCGATCTGGCTTAACGTACGTTCCAGCTCCTTCAAGATGTCAGCTGCGTACTGTGTTTTGCTCATCTGCTTACCCTTGTTTAACGAGACGTTGCATTTCAGCTGCAACTGCCGCTTTGTCTGCTTGTCCTGTGATACCGCCACCTACAATAACCAGATCCGGTTGTGCTTTGATCACTTCTGGCAATGTTTCCAGCTTGATTCCACCAGCTACAGCCGTTTTAGCGTTTTTCACAGCTGCTTTGATCGTTTGCAGATCTTCGAACGGGCTTTGTCCTTCAGCTTGTAGGTCATAACCTGTGTGTACACAGATGTAATCTACGCCAAGCGCATCAATTTCACGAGCACGTTGTTCAAGGTTAGGCACGTTGATCATGTCCACAAGAACTTGTTTGTTTTGTTTCTTCGCTTCTGCTACTGCACCTTTGATCGTACTGTCATTGGTTGCCCCAAGCACAGTGATTAGATCCGCACCAGCTTCAGCTGCTTTCATGATTTCATAACCACCAGCATCCATGATTTTAAGGTCTGCAAGAACTTGCAGATTAGGGAATGCTTCTTTCATTGCTTTAACCGCGTGCAAACCTTCATTAATAACGATTGGAGTACCAATCTCAACGATATCAATATATTGTTCAACCTCTTTAACCAATGCGATACCTTCAGGGATATTCACCAAGTCAAGCGCCAATTGCAATTTCATCATTTATTTCTCCTTTGTTGTTCAAGTATGATTCGTTCCTGTAAAAATAATAATCAGATATTTAGCCTGCACCAATTTGTCTGTTCAGATGCATGCAGTGTTTGTTTTGGCTACTCACTCATTGTAGACCCTGACTATCCATTCAGGAAGTACGCACTTTGAAGTGGGGTAGTTACTTGGGGGATACTATTGATAATTATTCGTTGTTATGTGAATCCAATATAGAATTTATTAATCCTCTATTCCAATCACCCGCTTACAGCAGAGCAGCAGCCTAATCATCCAATTAGATATGCAATATAAAAGACCCCGCCAAATGGCAGGGTCTTTATCTTTATCATTTTCAATCCAGTCAGGGCTGGTTTAGAAATTTATCATTTTACAGATATACAGGTTTCACGCATACAGGCTTGGATACACCTGTGCTGTGACCTGTGTATTTCAGACGTCCGCTCTCCTGATCCACCGTGAATGTCACGAGGTTGTTCGTATCGCGGTTAGCGGCGATCAGCAATTTGCCGTTAGGTGTCAGAGCAAAGTGACGCGGATGCTCACCTTCAGCAGATACATGCTCAACCAGTGTCAGGTGACCTTTGTCTGCATCTACTGCAAATACAACGATGCTGTCATGTCCACGGTTAGATCCATATACATAACGTCCATCATTGGAAACAGTGATTTCCGCTGTTGTATTCTCTTTGCCATCATATCCATCAGGCAGTGTGGACACAGTGGAAACCTCTGTCAATGTGCCCGCTGCTGCATCATATTGGAACGAAGTAATGGAAGAATCCACTTCGTTGATCACATACGCGAATTGACCATTCGGGTGGAACGCCAAGTGACGTGGGCCTGCTCCCGGATGTGTTTTGGTTTCACTGTGCAGCACAAGTTCATTTTTGTCTGCATCGATGGAATAGATCGCGATGTTATCTGCGCCCAGATCCTGTACCATCATGTATTTACCATCCGGGCTGAAGAATGCGGAGTGAACATGTGGCTTGTCCTGACGCTCCGGATGCGCACCTTGTCCTTCATGTTTCTTCTCGTCCAGAAGCGCTCCAACTTCACCGTTATCCGTCAAGGCTTGCAGACCTACCAGACCACCGTGGTAGCTGGAGAGGATCAAGTATTTGCCGGAAGGGTCACGCTGGATGTGACATGGCGGAGCTGAAATGGAGTTATTCCGGTTCATCAACGTTAATTTTCCTGTAGAAGGATCAATGCTCAGAGCTACCGCTTCAGACATTTTGTTGCCTTCAGCTGACGCTGTTTCACCAATCGCATACAGTTTGTTTCCTTCAGCATCCACGTTGACAAACGTTGGGTTTTTCACGCCCGCGATGCCATCAAGCTTGGACAAGCTGCCTGTATCCTCATTCAATTCATATGCATAAATGCCCTCATTTTCCGCTTCGGCGTAAGAGCCGGCCAGTACGAGCAAGCGTTTTGATTCACTCATTACAGTTTCCTCCTCTATGTGTATGTAATCTTGTTGCACCTCTTCTATAATAAATCTGCCATATCAAAATAGCAATCGGCTGTCGCTGCCCATCAGGGAAATCCTTAGTTAAACAAGGCGATTACTACACATCATCATACTGAAATCCATTCATATGAGATGCATCTTCTGCTATGATAAGATTGGTTTTTCATCCAGAAGGGACTGAATTGCATTGCTTCACTCATTTTTACTCACGTTATACCATGTCTTCCTGCCGATCTCACTTCCCGTGATTGGAGGTATTCTGTTAAAACGCTTCAAAAATTGGGATACCCGGTCGCTCTCGACCTTTTCCCTTTATATTTTGAGCCCTGCGCTCATCTTCAATACATTGCTGCATGCAGAGATTACCTGGACGGACGTCACCAGCACGTTCTGGTTCTCTATTATTAATCTGATTGCCCTGTGGGCCCTCGCCGAGCTGTTAAGCCGGATTTTCCGTCTGGGTGCAAGCGAAAAAGCGGGTCTCACCCTCGTCTCCACGTTTACAAACTGCGTGAATTACGGGCTCCCGCTTGTGCTGCTTGCCTTTGGTCAGCTTGGGCTCGACAAGGCTTCCGTCTACGTCATTGGACAGATGATTATTGTTAATACGGTAGGTATCTTTTTTGCTGCGAGATCCGAATTCACGGTAAAAGATGCGATCCTGTCCGTTTTCCGCATGCCATCCATCTATGCTGCCGGCATCGCCATTGCGCTGCGTGCATCCAATCTGAGCCTGCCTGAAGCACTGGATGGAGGGATCTCTATGCTGGCTGCGGGCTACTCTCCTGTCGTACTCGCCATTCTGGGAGCCCAGATGCTCAGACCAAAAGGTGCAACGGTGCCTTGGCTACCCAATGTACGCCGAGCTTTCTGGACCGGGCTTGTGGTCCGTCTCGCAGCTGCGCCGATCCTGTCCTGCCTGATACTGACCGCTCTTCAGGTCGAAGGTACGTTGTTCAGTGTGCTGCTGATCCTCGCATCGATGCCAACCGCAGTGAACGCCGTTATTTTGGCTGAACAGTTCAATGCTTCTCCGCAGTTTGTATCCCGCTGTATTCTGTGGACCACCGCTGCATCCATGTTGATGCTGCCCATTATGATTGTGATGGCTTCCTGATTAATACCGGAGGTGATACCGAAGCGATGTCCGCTTGTCGGCGTTTCTCCAGCCGGCGTTCATAACGCCGGTTGAGCGCTCTGACGTAGAAGAATTTCACGACAAAGTACGAAATCACACCCAGAATGACACCAAACACGGACATACCTGCCAGAATATCCAGTCCACCAAGCAACAATTCACTCACGGCCGACCAGTTCCCGCGAAACAGCTCCATGAATGCACTCTCATGTACCAGTCCCTGTCCCATGCTGTGAGCAGGCAATATCCATGAGCCAATTTGTTTGGCGAGTGGCATCAGAATAATAGGTAAAAACGTAAGTTTCCCGATCACATTGCCAACAATCGCTGCTGGCACCGAACCCCCAGACAGTCGCACAATCGGATAAAATACAAGATAGATCAGGGAAGCGGTCGAGATCACGATCAGTTCCAGTCCAAACCCTATGGCAAATCCGGTAGATACTTTATGGGCACCTCCGGGAGCACGTAACAATTTGAGAAAATTCAGCTTCATAACACGTGTTAAACGTGCCCAGCGGTTAGTCTTGCGCTTCTGTGTGTTCATACCGAATTACTCCTTATTTTACACAAATGACAACTTGAATCGTCTATTCTTCAGTATATCACACTGCGTTAGCTCCTGTAGTAACAATGACCGGCTGTGTCTCCATCTGGACATTACCTGCCACCGCTCGGGAGATCATACAGGAGGATTCAGCCTTATGCGCCAAGCGCTCAGCCTTGGTCAGATCCGCTTCTGAAGCATCTTGGCTGAGTACAATCCGGGGTCTATGTACGATCCGTTCGTACGTAAATACGTTATTCGTAACATCTACCGTTGCTTCCGATTCAAGTGTCAATTCATCCGGCGTAATATCCGAACGCTCCAGCATCGCTGCCAGTGTGATCAGGTAACAGGTGGAGGCTGCACCCAGCAGCATCTCGTCCGGGTTAGTTCCCGTACCGGGTCCGCCCATCTCCTGCGGAATCGATATGACCGTTTTTAATCCACCTGCATCGATTGTTCCCTCACTGTTACGCCCACCATTCCATACCGCTTTCAGATGAAAAGGATGTTTCATGTCATTCATTCCTTTCTTGTTTACACACGTATACACGTAATATTCTGCTCGATCAATGCGCTAACGTGCTCTTCATCTACACCCTGATCTGTAATCACTTTGCCCACACTGCTCATCTCAGCAACTCTGGTAAACGCCTGTATGTTAAATTTGCTGGAATCTGCAAGTAAAATGACCTCATCCGCAATATGGATCATTTTTTGCTTCACCAAAGCCTGTAATTCATTGGATTCACTGATGCCTTTGGTCAGATGCACTCCTTTGCAAGACAGGAATACTTTATCCACATGATAAGCATCCAGCGAACGTTCTGCCAGCGGTCCTACAAAAGACAGTGACTTCGAAGCCAGCTGCCCACCTGTGGCAATCACACGAATCTGTTCCTTGTTACTCAGCTCAGCGGCGACCTTAATCGAGTTGGTTAATACCGTCAGTGGTATGTTCGGCAATCCTGCCGCCATATACCACGCCGTTGTACTTGCATCCAAGGCGATCCGGTCGCCGGATTCCACCATTTTCACTGCTTCGCTTGCAATTCTGCGCTTCTCTTCTGCATGGGCTACAGCCCGTTCCGGATATGGAATCTCCGACTGTAACTCATCCTTGTATTTTACGCTGACCGCCCCGCCATGGGACCGTCTGAGCCTGCCCGCCTGTTCGAGCTTGTCCAGATCACGACGAATCGTCTCTTCCGTCACCCCGCAGCGCTCACTAAGTTCGGTCACACGCATACTGCCTTGCGTATCCACCCATTCCACTATTTTCTCATACCGTTCAGCTACGAGCATATTCCTTCACTCCAAACCGTTGATTATCCAGTTAATCCTGTTCATCCATCATACCACAGAGCGATGACAAGGAGAATTTGGACCATGTGCAAAAAGAGGGAGCTTTCGCCCCCTCCATTCCAGTTCTGAAGTGTATCTTATTTATCTTCTGCCATAGGGAACCAGCCCGGTGTGTGGATGATTGCATTCCACAACCCGTCAGGGATAACCAGACGTTCCTGATCCGATTTGATCAGAATCGTCTCAATATCTTCTTCCCGTCCACTCTCGATTTTCTCAACCCAATCCGGTTCAATAATCAGCTCACGTCCAATGGCAAGCAGAGGTACTCCCGTTTGAAGCGCCTCAGCGGCCTGATCAGCCGTATGAATTGAACCTACGCCAATAACAGGCAGTTTACCGTTCACACGATCCAGAATGAATTCCATTCTCGAACGCGTATCTGCTTCGCCACGTCTTGGTTTGGACCAGAATTCGTTTAGGGAAACGTGCAGGTAATCCAGGTTTTTATCTTTCAGCGCATCCACCAGTGCATACGTATCTTCCATTGTGAGTCCCGGTGTTTCCGGTTCTTCCGGAGAGAAACGGTAACCAATGATGAACGGCAGTTTGGTATGTTCGGCAACCACTTTCTGAATCTCATCCACTACAGCAAGTGGGAATGTCAGACGTTTCTCTACACTTCCGCCCCAACGATCTTCACGCCGGTTGGAATGCGGGGAGAAGAATTGCTGGATCATATAACCATTAGCACCGTGAATCTCAACACCATCAAATCCGGCTTCAATGGCACGACGTGTCGCTTCACCAAAGTCTTTGATAATCGAAGTAATCTCGGCATCCGTCAACTCTCTTGGTTCAGGAGATCCCGGACGCTCACTTGCAACCGCACTAGGAGCAACTACTTGACCCGCAGGTACAGCTTGTTCAGGCGTAAGACGGCCCGCATGGAAAATTTGCAATACGGCTACGGAGCCCTGTTGTTTCATGGTGTCAGCCAGTTTCTTCAGACCAGGAATGAAGCGATCATCATAAACGCCAAACTGAGCCGGGAAACCAATGCCATGCTCTGTTACATGCCCTACAGCCGTAATTGACATGCCAGCACCACCGGTGCGACGTGCATAATAAGCAAGTTCAGCGTCGGATATCGTACCATCAGCATTCGAGGACATATGAGTCATGGGAGCGAGCACGATACGGTTTTTCAGTGTAATACCAGTCGGCAGTGAAACTTGTTCAAACATCTGGTTAAACTTTGGATTCATTCGTGGTTCCCTCCTGATTATAAATATCTCTTTTAATAGATATATGAATATGTGCGTTCACTTACTGTAATGATTATAGTTACGTTTCATTGCAATTGCAACTTTTCATTTTCTGAAAGAAAAAAAAAGGGCAGAGTGTCTCCAGACTCTCAGCCCTCTTCATCTGCTTCACATCATGCAAAGGATATTCAGAAACTCCGAACGTAAGCCAGCTTCTGATCCATCTCTTCTACGCATTCGTAACAATCGTGTTCATCGTTGGCGACCATTGGGGTGACAGGATACAGATTCATCTCTGTACTGTTATACGATTTCAATAGCGGTAACAACTGAGTCACCCGTGTATTGGCAGGGTCAAGCCAGGTGTTGATCTCTTCTTCGGAGAGAATGGCTGGCATTTTACTGCCAAATTCGCGTGTAACCATGTTTGCGCCTGTCATAAGCATCGTGCAGGTACGAAGCGGCTCTTTCCGTGTATCTCTCCACACCTCGTATAACCCGGCAATGCCGAACAGACCGCGATCTGGCATGACAACACGAACTGCATAACTTTTTTTGCCCTCTTGCCGCCAGTAATATAATCCATTGCAGGGAATGACGCAGCGCTTGGTCTCTACCAGTTTGTAATAGGAAGGATTCTCATGTACCGTCATAAGATTTGCGTTAACTGCATCACGACCCCAGAATGGAATGAACCCCCACCGGAACTCATCCAGTACACGCTCACCATCCTGATGCAAAATAATCGGCGTATGCTGGGTTGGGCTGATATTGTATCGGTTTTTGTAATAATACATCACTCGCTGAATCTTGAAATGATCTCTGACATCGTCCAAATCGGCTGCCAATGAAAATCGGTTGCACATGTTCAAGCACTACCTTTCCCTATGAGAAGTTGAACGTATTGTTTGTAATTTTAGGGAAATTATGCATGCATATCGAACAGAAAATGACTTATTTTGACACCATTAGGGTCTGATCAAGATATATTTCATGTTTTTCACAACAAAAACAACGACCTCGGACTCATTTCAACTCCAATATTACTTGTTACTATAATAGAGAATTAAATACATTTATTGGAGGTTTTAAGTATGAAAAGGAAGTTTTTGATGAGCATCATGTTGCTCTCAGCGATTGCGATGTTTGGCAGTACCATCTATGCGGCAACCTTTCTGACCTACGGTTATCCCAGCACCACCATTCCCATTCGTACGTATAATTACGCCTCCGCATGGCAGACTCCCATGGACGCTTCCCTTACCAACTGGAACAATGCAGGTGCCAAAGTTAAATTCACCAAAACAAGTAACTCCCCAAACACCATCACCGCAGGAAACTTCAATAATACAGCATATGGTGTCAACTACGCCTCTGTATCCGGCAGTCAAGTCGTAAGCTTCCGCATCGAACTCAATGCATCCACGATCACCCCTGACGCAACCAACTTATCCAACTTCATTCAAAGCGTATTTGTCCACGAACTCGGGCACTCCATATGGCTCGGTGACAACCCAACAACAAGCAGTCCTTCCATTATGTCTTACTCCCGCAACCGCAATTCCATGACCCAACCCCAAACTTTTGATATCAATAACGTAAGATCCAAGTACTAATCTGCTACGAACTTATCCCAAAATCCAAGGAGGATTCCTATCCATGAACAAAAATCGAGTATTAACGCTGCTTCTTTCTTCCATTTTCATTTTATCTGCTGTTGGATGTTCTTCTGTCACACCTACCGCGTCCCCATCCGATGCACCCATGACCATTATTGCTTCTGAAGATTACCCGAGTTATGCCAGCATTGGCGACCTGTCCGAGAGAGCAAATACCATTGTGAAAGGCAGTGTTGTTGAGACTCGTGTGGAAGCTTTAAACGATATTGTACAAGTTACTGATGCTGCCAATGAGAACGAGTTAAACCCCGCGTCCGATCCGGGCGGAGAGCCATCTTCTTTTGACAAAATCTATACGATCCACACGATTCAGATCGCTGAATCCTATAAGGGCAGTTACACTGCCGGGGAAAAACTTGAAGTGAAGCAACTTGGCGGACAACTAGGCAACACCGAGATTATTAATGATGACAACCTCAAGCTGATTCCTACCAAAGACTATGTACTCTTCCTGGAAACGTATGAAGACACCCCAGCCAGCCTGCTCAACTCCGTTCAAAGTCTCTACGTGATCAAATCTGCCGCCAAGTCGAACCAGCCAGGTCAGCAACAAACAAAGTCAGAAGTCATTGTGAGCGCCAACCCCGAGAATGACCTTACACTCCAGCTGAAGGATCTGCAAGAAATTCAGAACGAACCAAAGAGCGAATAAACTCTTATACGGTAATCACACTGTTATTTCATCTCCCTACAGGCAGTTAATCCCCTCTACTGTTCAGTCCTACATAAAAATATGAAAACCGTGCTGCTCAGCAAACTGGGCGGCACGGTTTTTCTGAAGTTCCTTACTTAGACGGTGTATTAAGTCCAATAATCCATTCAGCCAGATCCTGTGTCTGTTTCAACAAGGCGATCGGATCACGGAACCAGGATTGCTCTTCCGTCCATATGTACACTTTTCCATTTTTGATTGCAGGCAATGAACCCCAGATCGGATCTGCCTGAAGCTCTTTCAGTTGAGAGTTGCTGGTCAGCACAATGTAATCTCCAGCGTATTTGGAGAGCAGTTCTATGGAGAATTCATGATAAGCGCCCTGCATCAACTCGGATGGAATGTTCTTTGGTGCTTGCAATCCAAGCAATTCATAGATGTTACGTCCTCCTCGGCCCGACTGATTGCCAAAAATGAACACTTGGCGATCATATTCCTGCATAACGGAGAATGTAGCATCAGCTGGAACAACGCTCTGCACCTCCTGTTTGATTTTGGCAACCTCCTCATCAAAATCAGACAGCCACTTCTCTGCTTCCGCTTCTTTGCCAAGGACTTTACCGAAATAGTTCACTTCATCCTTCAGTGTCTGAAATGTGATGGATGCGATCGAAACGGTTGGAGCAATCTTGCTGTATTTCTCATAAGCGGCCTTGTCCGGATTCAATGTAATAATGAGATCAGGTTCCAGCTCCATCAATTGTTCAACGGAATCCCCTATCGTTTCAAGACCATCCATGTGACCTTCCAGATAAGGACTGTTCATCAGAAATTGGCCTCCACCAATCGGTTTGACACCAAGAGCAAGCACCGTTCCCAGATAATCTATGGCAGCAACTCGCTCGGGATGTGCAGGAATCTCTACCTCACCAAAGGTCGTATTTACCATTTGGGTTTCCACGACTGCCGGTTGTTCGGGTTCAGCAGCAACTTCGGATGTTTCTGCCCCCTGCTGGGCTGTTCCACAAGCACTTAATGTGAGTACAAGCGCAAGCGACATAATCGCTGATTTAAAATGGTTAAACATGTTGATTTCCTCATCTCCCTTATATTGATAATGATTATCATCATCAATTAAAGGATAACGTTCATCCCCTCCTGTTACAATGGATTCATTTGTTGCATTTAATGTACTTTTTGAAACTGATTTCGAGTTTTCCCGCTGCTTCAACCGATATTGCCCCGGTGTTATACCAGTCTCTTTTTTGAATATGCGATTGAAATAAAACGGGTCCATATAACCCACATACGCAGCAACCTCCTGTAATGAAGCTTCTGTGGACGCAAGCAGACTCCTTGCCTCACCCATTCGTAACCGAATCACATATTCTGTAGGTGTACATCCCGTCTGTTCCTTGAATTTGCGTGATACATATTGCGGACTGTAACTCAAGGACTGGGCAAGCAAATCAAGTGAGATGGATTCCCGGTAATGAGCTTTGATATATCGCAAAACCTGATCGGTAAGCGAAGGCTGTTGAACTTCGTTGTACATGCGACTCCGCTGTAACAAGACAAGCTCTACCAGTTGAAAGAAATACACTTTGACCTGAATTTTGCCCACACGCTCCTGCCCTGACCAGCATTCATGTATATTCCGCACAAGCTCACGCAACTCAAGTGTATGATCCGGCACTGTCGCCCAGGACTCTTCAAACGGATTACGCTGGTTCAACATCATTCGATACTCCACAAGCACGTTGGAGGGCAAGGTTGATTTGTACAAAATAAGATGTACCTCCGTAACCCCTGACGCTTCAAGTGTCAGATGTCTTCCTTTTCCTCCATGCAGTAGCAAGAACTGGTTTGTAGTCCATACCTCTTCATCCAGCCAGACCTGACTCCTGCCTTGAACATACACAAATGCACTGGTCGGTAACACATAATTGCGTATGAACTCGTGTGTTGCGAGTGATATAAGACGCACATCAAGCACGCGAACCTGTACCTGATCCCACAGCTTGATGTCATTCTGAATTCCCATATAAACTCCCTCTCCTGAGCGATCCAACACACACAATACCTTGGCATTGTGACTAAAAGCCTACCCATAATTGATAATGATTATCAATTATAACAATGATGGAACCATCTTTGAAGCCTACCTCCGTTTTTGTGAGATGCCGCAAAATAAAAAACGGTCGAAATCCCTCATAGAGAGATCTCAACCGTTCTAAAATTATGGCCTTAAAATCTTTTGATAAAGTCAGCTGCCCTTCTCTACTCGACAAAAGACAATAAATACCCGTATCGTTCTTCCTCCATCTTGTCTAACGGAATAAACCGGATCGATGAACTGTTAATGCAGTAACGTTTGCCGCCGCGATCTTTGGGACCATCATCGAACACATGACCGAGGTGGATGTCACCTGCCCGGCTTCGTACCTCCGTGCGATCCATCCCAAAGCTCGTATCGGTTGTATAGGTCACAACCTCAGGTACAATCGGTTTTGTAAAACTTGGCCACCCGCAACCGGAATCATACTTATCCCGGCTGGTGAATAACGGCTCTCCCGTTGCAATATCCACATACAGACCGGGCTCCTCATTATCCCAGTATTCGTTACTGAACGCATGCTCCGTATCATTGTTTACCGTGACCGCATACTGTTCGTCTGTTAATCGTTCCTTTAATTGTTCATCTGTTGGACGTGGATATTGAGCGGGATCAATTCCAATCTCCAGGTCATCCAGGACAGTCATATCAATGTGACAATATCCGTTCGGATTTTTTTCCAAATAATCCTGATGGTACTCCTCCGCCAAATAATAATTCTGCAGAGGCATCACTTCCGTTACAATGGGTTGGTCATATTTTTCTTGCTCTACCGCTACAGCCTGCTCAATGATTTTGGCATCTTCAGGCAACGTATAATATATGCCAGTCCGATACTGAACGCCACGATCATTGCCCTGCTTATTCAAGCTGGTAGGATCAATAACTCGAAAATAAGATTCAAGCAATTTCTGCAAAGATACTTGCTGCGGATCATATTTTACATGAACAGCCTCCGCAAACCCCCGGTCCCCGCGAATAACCTCCTCATAGGTTGGATTCTCTCCTTCACCGTTGGCATAACCGGAAGTCACATCCTGAACCCCTGGAATACGAGCCATATAAGCCTCCACACCCCAGAAACAGCCTCCTGCCAAGTACAGGTTACTCAGGTTTTCCTCGGAGACACTCGATGCCTTGACAGGTTGAGTGGATATCGTAGATGAAGATGAATGACTCTCAGCCCTGTTTCCACAAGCAGACACAACTATCGCTATAACAAGGAGGCACAAGCCGAGCAGCGTCCTTTTCATGACACTTCCTCCCTTCTCACAAAATCTCTTGTAATGATTCCATGATCTGTTCATTGGATGCATGCCCTGGCTGCGATTTCGTTAAAATACCATCAGAGCCAATATAAAAGGAACTAGGATACGCTCTTACGCCAAATTCCTTGGCCCATACACCTTTCTCATCCAAAAGAACAGTTATGTTATCATACGGCTGTTGGTCAAACCATTCGGTAAACGCTTGGGAGGATTTCTCCCCTTTGTAGTCTGGCGTCACAATCGTAATGACTTGAAAATCATTGTCTTGACCAGCTAGATTGTTCAGGTCTTCCAAACCCGCAAGGCAGATGGAACACCAGGAAGCCCAGTATTTCACATACACTTTCTTGCCTTGAACATCAGAAAGTCCAACCGTGTTTCCTTTCAGATCACGCAATGAAAATTCAGGAGCCGTCTCGCCCTTGTTCATCATGGTTGACAAACTCATATCGGATGTTGATGTCGGGGTTGATGAAGACCCCATTTGTTTTGATTCAGTTTGCTGTGATCCACATGCGCTCAAGATCAACAGGACTCCAGCAAATACGATTACAGATACCATCCATTTCCGTGCCATCTTCATACCAAATTCCTCCAATGATTATTGAAACCAGGTCACCAAGCTGTTTAGTCGGTCTGTCATTAACAATAGTCCCATGACAATAAGAATACAGCCGGAAGTTATTTTGATGACGCCCATGTACCTGTATAAACGACGTATCCGCTTCATAACATATTCCGAAAAAACTGACAGAATCAGAAAAGGAATCGCTAATCCAAGGGTATACAGGAACATGAGAAACCCACCATACAGTGGAGAGCCTTCTCCTGCGGCGATACCAAGAATAGCCGCCAGCACAGGCCCGATACAAGGCGTCCAGCCAAAACTAAACGTCAGACCCAACAGGAACGCTCCGACATACCCTCCCCGTTTGGCTTGATCACTCGACAGCTTTCTCTCCCGTTCCAGCCAGGATAGTCGGATCAACCCGGTTTGATAAATCCCAAAAAGCACCACGATTGCTCCGCAGATAGCAATAAACACAGGACTTGAGATCATATTACCAACGATGCCGGAACCAAAACCAAGTAATACAAATACCAGGGACAGCCCAAGAACAAATAAAAATGTCCGCAAAACAAGTGTAGACCGCAACTGAACCGCATTGGTATCAGACTGCTGCTGATTCGTACCGTTGACCATACTTCCGGATAGATAAGACACGTATACCGGGATCAGCGGCAGAATACATGGCGCAAAAAACGATAACAATCCTGCACCAAAAACGCCAAAAAGGAATACTAAATCACTGGTCAAGTCATTCACCACCTGAATAAATACTGCGCTTGATTAACCTAGGTTAACGACTGACGTAGATCGGAAGTGTGAACCAGAAGCAGCTTCCTTCTCCTTTTGTACTCTGAACCCCGATCTCGCCACCATGGAGTTCAACAATTGATTGAGCGATGGCAAGGCCAAGCCCGGCCCCCCCATTGCTCTTGCTGCGTGATTTGTCAATTCGATAAAAACGTTCAAATATACGCGAAGTTTCCTCCGCTTCAATGCCTTCCCCTTCATCCGTAACTGAAATTCGTATAAACTGCCCCTTCTCTTCGGCAGCCAAAATGATTTTTCCTTCAATAGGAGAGTATTGAATGGCATTTTGCAGCAAATTGGAAAGGACCCGCTTCATTTGTGCAGGCATCATGACCGCGGCTGGTAATTTATCGGGCAAATCGATTTCAACGTTCAGCGTTTTCTCGGCGAGATGAAACGAAAAACTCTCCAACGTACTGAGCAGCAACTCATCGACGTGACAAGGTTGAGGCTCAAATACCTCCCCTTGCGCTTCCAGGCTGGATAATTCGAACAAGTCTTGAATAAGCCCTCCCAAACGCATCGTTTCAAGTCGTATTGTGTTCAGGTAACGTTGAAAGGTTTCTTTATCCTTAATGACATCATCCTCCAACGCTTCAACGAAGGACTGAATGGATGCCAAGGGAGTCCGTAAATCATGGGAAACATTGGCGATCAACTCTCGTCTCGCGGTTTCTGAGTGATGCAGATGATCAAAGCTTTCCTTCAGCTTGGAACTCATTTCATTAAATTGCTGTGCCAGGAGCCTAAATTCCTGCGTACCGATGAGAGGGACTTCCGTATGGAAATCCCCTTCGGCAATTCGTATCGTCTGCTGTGTAATTCGCGCAATTGATTTCTCTAATGGCTTAGTCAGCAAATATTGAAGAATAAACGAAAGTAAGCCTACCCCTGCCGTTATAGCCGATAACCAATACAATTGTTCGATCGTAAGCAGCATTTTGGAATAACTGATGAACAAACAAATTAATAATACGCCAATGCCTGTGAGACTGGACAACACCAAGTATGTGCGAAGTTTCATGAACTGCCACCCGCAAACTTGTAGCCTATACCCCAAACTGTTTTAATATATTTTGGATCAGAAGGATTCTGTTCGATCTTCTCTCGTAATCTCCGAACATGTACAGTCACCGTTGTTGTATCTCCCTCATAGCTAAAATCCCAAATCTTGCTTAACATCTGATTACGGGAGAACACCTGACCCGGGTGACTTGCCAGCAAATACAACATCTCAAACTCTGTAACGGTCAATTCAATGGCCTGCCCGCTGATGTGCACTTCACGCTTGGTAAAATCAATGGTAAGCCCTTCATAATTGATCGTATATTCAGAAGTTGTAACAGGTGATGCCTGCGCAGTTCGCATTCTCCGCAGGATTGCCTTTACACGCAAAACAAGTTCTCTCGGACTGAATGGTTTGGTCAGATAATCATCCGCCCCCATCGTCAGTCCCATCAGACGGTCCTGTTCCTCACCCCGGGCCGTCAGCATTACAATGGGCACATCCTCAGTTTGCCGAATCTCGTTGCAAACTTCCCAGCCATTCTTATGTGGCATCATCAGGTCGAGCACAATCAAGCTTGGTGTTTGACTGTGCCACAGCTCAATAGCCTCCAAACCGTCCTTGGCCGTCACGACAAGATAACCTTCCCGTTCCAGATACCTGCGACAAACGTCCGTAATATTGGTATCATCATCAGCAACCAGTACACATTCATTCAAACGAACCCACCCCATATTCCAGAAAATACATTTGAGCCAATCATATCATATGGTGATGGCGATGCTTAGCCCTTAAATTACTTCATTCCCATGGCGGGCATCATGTATTGTTTAATTACAGACTCAGCCGCATACGAATTCCCTTCATGGATGACAGGCATCGATTTCAAGTTGACTTGCATACCGTCTACCATGATTTTTTTCGATCCAATCCACAATTTAATCGTTTTCCCCGCAGGCATCATCGTTTCTTCCATCATCATGTCGTCTTTCATCATCTTATCGTCTTTCATCTTCATGTCATCTTCCATCATGTTGTCGTCTTTCATCTTCATGTCATCCATTTGGCCCATATACATCAAAGTTACAGATCTATCCTTGCTGTCCCACATAATGCTGTAATCATACATTTTCGCCGCCTGTCTCAATTGAACAAGCTCCATGCCATCCTTTTTAATCGTTTTCATATCTGCAGCACTTGCCAATCCAGAAAAGGCCATAGACATCATCAATACCGCTGCTACCATCACTTTTTTGCTCTTATTTGTTTTCATCATTCTTATCACTCTCCATTGGTTTATTTCTTACATGGATTACAATAAGCAAGACAGCTTACGATTCTCTAAGCGAAGTATTACGAAACCATTACGATATATAAATGGGGTCAGGTTTCAATAAAAAAACGGTTGAAATCTCTCTTACGAGAGACTCCAACCGTGTCTTCTAGGTCAAACGAATAAAATCAATCATGGATCGAACCTCGATCGGTCCCGGATTTGATATCACATCATTAGACTGCATTCCCTCTCTGGACGTAAAGTGCACCTTCACCGGAATGCCAGGAATCAGGTCGAAGAAGTTATCCGAGAAGACACCCTCCACATCCGAAGATAGCCATACCTGTTTAGCAAGCACATCACTTTCCAGCACCAGATGAACGCCGTTCTCATCCGCTCCCCCGCTTACATTGATGTTTGCAGGCTGCAGAGCAAGGTCTTTGGACGGTACAAAATAGTGTTCCTGTACGATATTCGCCGCACTTTCCTGTTTCAGATCCAGGCGCAGCAGCGTGTTAGCTGTATCATGACCTTCAAGCCATTCCGTGTTACGTAATGACAGCACTCGATCACCTGTATTAGGTGCCAAGGTCACGTCATGTGTTTCATCACGATGCACCGTTCCATCGAACCCGAGCAAACGAATCTGTAACTGCCCTTTTACAGGTTGTAATTGATCCGAGATGATATATATATCTGTTGTATCTTCTTTTGTTCCATCTACGGATACCAACACATCGCTGAAGCTGCGTTTCGCATAATATTGCAATGCTTTCCAACGACCAAGGTAGTCCATACCTGCCCATGAAGCCACCGGCCAGCAGTCATTCATTTGCCAGTAAAGTGTGCCCATGCAGAATGGTTTGCGGCGACGGTGCGCTTCAATGGCTGTCTTCATCGCTTCTGCTTGAAGCACCTGGCTCATATACAGGAACGATGGGAAGTCCTTCGATTCATGCATGTACATATCCATGTACTGTTTGATCAGACGATTACCTGCCCCATTCTTTTGATGAGCCAGCATGACTTCCGATTCCAGAGCCAGATCCTCTTCTTCTGCGTAAGTGCGTACTGACTTGTACTCCGGGAAAGACTGGAATCCGTATTCACTCATGAAACGACCCACATGCACGTTGTAGTTTTCGAATGGTTCTACATTGTGCCACACGCCCCAGTAGTGGATATCCCCTTCGGCTGTGGACGGGTGCGCATGTTGCGTCTCATCCCCTGTCAGTGATACCAGTGGTGAAGAAGGCCAGTAATCCACACCTGGAGCATACGCTTCAACCACTTCTGGCAGCAGATCATGGAAGATGGCTTCGTAATCGGCCCAGATGCTTTCACGCTGCTCGGCAGTAAATTCCTTTTTCCAACCCCAGCCACCATTTTCAACATAGTGAGCCCATGCCGAATCAATCTCGTTGTTCCCACACCAGAGTGCAATACTTGGATGATTGCGCAGACGTTTCACATTATCAATGGCTTCATGTCTCACACTGTTCAGGAACGCTTCATCTCCTGGATACATGCTGCATGCAAACATGAAGTCTTGCCATACCAGGATTCCGTATTCATCACACAGTTCGTAGAACACATCCTGCTCATAGATTCCGCCACCCCACACACGCAACATATTCATATTGGATTCGGCTGCGGATACGATCTCATGACGATAACGTTCATGAGTAATTTCAGTGATGAAGCTATCATTCGGAATGTGATTGGCCCCTTTGGCAAAGACCGCAACACCATTTAGTTCAAAGTAAAAGGATGCTCCTGCTTCATCTTTGTCACGTACCAAGCGAATGGAACGAAGCCCAGTCTTCACTGTAGATTCAGCCACAGCTCGCTCACCTTGAAGCACTTCGGTAAGGAAGGTGTACATATGCGGATCACCAAGCCCACGGCTCCACCACAGTTTCGGTTCATCAATGGAGACTGGAATCTCCACAGTCTGAGTTCCGGGTTGTAGCGATACGGATTTTTCCCATCTTTGTCCATCTGCGCCGATACGAATAATCGTATCTACCGCTTGTGATGTCTCGACTTCCACAACAGCAGTTAATGAAGCTGAGGTAGCGCTTACTTCATTTTGCTGGATATACACATCATTGATTCGTACCTGTGTCCAACCTTCAAGACGTGCTTCACGCCAGATCCCACTGGTTACAAAACGCGGACCCCAGTCCCAACCATAGTGATACGGGGCTTTACGTGCAAAAATACTTACTCTCTTGTCGCCAAGTCCACCAACATCGGACTGATCATTCGATGCCGGTAATGCATATCCGAGCTTCTCCAGCTTAGGCAGGTCTTCCTGAATTGGAGACCGAAAACGTATTCGGAGAATGTTGCCTTTCCCCTTCAATACAGACTTTACATCTGCCTTCCATACTCGGAACATATTATCTGCTGATAACACATGCACCTCATTCACATACACATCCGCATATGTATCCAGACCATCAAACACCAGTTCCAGATGTTCCTGCGAGAACAACGTTTCGGGAACGTCAAATTCCGTCTGATATTCCCAATCTATCTTATCAATCCATTGTACTTCCTTCTCGTTTGTTCCATAAAAAGGATCTGGAATCTTGCCCAGCTTCAGCAAATCTGTATGCACACAGCCGGGCACCTGAGCCGGCATCCACTCTTGATCTTCGCAAGCCTTGAACGTCCAATTCTGAAAAACATGTGATTGTATTGTGCTCATGACAGCCTCCATTGTTGTTAGAGTTGGTAAATATTATTTTGTTAGGTTTTGTTATTATAAAAACAAATAACTTACAAAACAAAATTAACACGATATGCTTCTTATAGTCAATCTGTTTTGTAATTTAATTTGTTAAATGGTTTCTGCATACCAAAAAGACATGAAGCTCCAACCTCTCCATGTCTTTCACCTGATTTCATCTACACGTATGTTCATTGTTAGAATAGTTCATCAACTTTATATCACATTACTCTATACTGGCGTTATATTCATCACGAATAATTAATTCGGAATAGATCAGCTTGCGTTCATAAGGTTCATCCAGATGTTTGATCCGCCACAACAGCTGATCTACTGCTCTTGTTCCCAGATTCTCTTTGTTAATATGTACCGAAGCAAGAATGGGTTCATCCGTCTGCGTATTGTCAAATCCGGTTACAGCACAGCGTTCAGGCACCTGAATGTCTCGACTTTGGAGTGCCTGAATGACAATGACAGCTGTATGGTCATTTGCACACACGAATACTTCAGGGATATCCTCCAGCTCCATTTCAGCAATGGATCTCCGGATCTCATCATACTCTGGTCCCAGCAACCCTTCTTGCTGTTCCCCCTCCAACTGCTTCTCTTCCAGCACCGTACGATATCCAAGCCAGCGTTCTCTAAAACTTGCCGCATCGGGCAGTTGCCCGGCAAACTGGAACTTTCTATACCCTTTTCCAACGAGCATCAGAACCAGTTCTTTCATACATTTCATATTGTCCGTAAAAACCGAGTCAGCGTATATGGCAGGGTCTTCATGATCCACCATGACAAGCGGAATACGCAGCCTATAAATCTCCAGCAATACCGATGTCGAGATGGTGCCCACGGTAATGACTCCGCTGATTGCGTCGGGATTAAGGACCGAGAACATCCGATCTGAAGAGGGTTCTGTCAGCGTTAGAATATCCATTCCCTTCTCATTCAGCCTCTCAGAAATGCCATCAAACACTGGACCCCAGTATAAGGAAGATCGATTCTGAGAACGAATGTTGGGAAACAAAATCAATATCGTGCCTTGTCGCTCCGCTTCTGGCTTCATCTCCGTTGATATCTGTGTCTCGCTCGGATAACGCTTAGGCTCAGTTCTGAAATATCCGAGCTGCCCCGCTGTTCTGACAATCATCTCGCGTGTATGCTCACTCACACCAGGCTTGCCCGTCAGCGCACGGGAGACTGCGAATTTGGACACCCCCGCAGCATCCGCAATTTGCTGCATCGTTACTCTTTTGGCCATCCTACTCACCCGTTTTTCCTAATTTTCCATTCAGTGTAGCATAAAAAATAAAAATCAACAAAACAAGGTTATGTTATTTTGTTTTTGTTAGGTAGATGTTTATCTGTTTCACAAGGTGTACGACATAACCAAAAAAGGCCCTCTCCCCACCTTCATAGAAGATGACGAAAGAACCCTTTGTCCTCCAATTATACACTTGGTGCTCCCTGATCGCCGAGTTCCGACTGTAAAACCGGGCGTTTTCTGCGCCAGAAGATAGGCTGTGGAAGTTTGATCTCTGTGATCAGAACACCGACCAACATCAAAGCTGCTCCTGCATACCCTTGCAACGTTAGCGACTCTCCTTGAAAGGTAAATGCAAAGGCCGCTGCAAATAGTGGTTCGAGTGAAAAAATCAGACTTGTTCTTGTAGGAGAGGCATGACGCTGCGCGAGTGTCTGCAGAATATACCCCAAGCCACTACACAAAACACCTAACCCGAGAATGGCTGCCCAGGATTCAGCCGTATCGGGCATACGTGGCGTCTCCAGCATAAATGTAGCTGCAATTCCCCACACCGCCGCAACACCCAATTGAACTGTCCCTAATGTTAATGGATCATGCTTCGGTGTGAACTTGCCAGCAATCATGATATAGATGGCATACACAAGTGCTGCTAGTATACAGAGAATATCTCCCGTGTGCAGACTAAGCTCATGTTGAAGCGTCAACAAGCCAAGCCCGGTAACTGCAACCAGGATACTGAGCGTCAATCGTTTGTCTGGCATACGACGATGCTGGATGGTCGTTAGGATCGGTACAAAAATAACGGCCAAACTTATCAGGAATCCCGCCTGCGATGTCGTTGTTCGTTGCACACCATAGGTGATGAATACAAATGCAGCGAATAAAGCTGTCCCCATAATCGCTCCTGCCACAAGTGTTCTGCGATCCATCTTAAACAACCGCCGATGAAAAAGAAGTCCTGCGGCAATAAAGGCAATTCCAAAACGAAATGCGACCAGATTCAATTCTTGCATGGACTCCAGGCCCGATTTCATAAACAGATAGGATGATCCCCATATGACCGTTGCGAGCAGCATCTGTATGTCCGCTCTTCTTGTTGCCTGACCTTGATTAACCTGTACACCATTCATCTTGCTTCAACCTTCATTCTATGTATTCTGATCTGTGTGATCGTGCGTCAAACTAACTCGCCTTGGCAAGTATAAACGATCTCTTTGCATTATAAAAATGAATATTTATAATAGATTATATGAAATAAAATCATGTATTGAAAATGGGAAGGAACGGGACCATTCATGTCACTGATCAAATACGAAATTTTGAATACCGTTGTAGAGTATGGCAGTCTCACCAAAGCAGCTGAAGCGCTGAATATCACCCAATCCGCAGTCAGCCATGCCATTGCAAGTCTGGAGACAGAATGTGGTTTTTCACTGCTTCATCGCGGCCGCTCCGGTGTGCGTGTTACCGCTGAAGGCGAACGCATTCTGGGATACACCCGTGAAATTCTGCGCTGGACGGAACTCATGAATCAGGAAATCTCCCTCATTCGCGGCGCGGAGATTGGTACCGTGCGTATTGGTACTTTCGCCAGTGTGTCCACACAGTGGTTGCCGGGCATTCTGAAACAATTTCGTCTACGTCATCCCGGAATTGAGATTAAGCTGTGGGAAGGTGATTATGCTGAGATTGAGGGCTGGTTAGCTGGAGGTGCCATCGATCTTGGATTTCTGTCCCTTGGCGATTCATCACCTTTTGAGACGATCCCATTACAAAAAGACAGGATGATGTGCATCCTGCCTCTGGATCATCCTCTCGCCTCAGAGGAGTCTGTTTCGTTTGATATTCTGCTGGAGCAACCCTTTATTCTGCCCAAGTGGGGCGGAGATAACGAGATAGAACGACTGATCCGGCAGCATGCAGCCAAGCTCAATGTTGTCTATGAAGTCGCAGAAGATCAAGCCATCATGGCGATGGTCCGTAATGGTCTTGGTATCAGCCTGCTTCCGGAAATGGTACTTCAAAATCATACTGATTCACTCGCGCTCGTTCCACTCTCTGGTGATCCTTATCGTACGATTGGCATGGCCTGTCCGTCTTTGGGCAATCTATCGCCAGCTACGCGCCGGTTCATTGAAGAGGTGCAACAGTGGCTCGGCCAGGCTATGTAAGTTAATGTGGAGAATCACTACCTTTGTAGTTAAGATCGATTTCTCCTATCCGATACTCACAAATTGGATAACACCAAGAGTCAGCAGCAGTACAGATATAATCGCAATCGTGATGCCAAAACCAATCAGGAAGCGCACGCTAGGTGAGCGTTTGTTCCGCTGGCTGCCTCCCAGGTTATCCAGCTTTTGCTCAATCTGATCCAATCTTTCATTTACCTGTTTCAGTTCTTGATTGGAGTCCATTCATCCATCTCCCTTTTCTGTGTATTCGATCTATTCCCACACCCGATCGAGCTGATCTGCGTAGTAACGGATTGCTCTGTTATAGTCATTGATTCTCTTGTCACTTGATGTGTCCGCAAGTTGCACGAGCAGTCTTTGCATCGCTTCTGCATGTTCACCCAGATTGTAGAGCACCATGGCATAGAAAACTTCAAATTCCCGGTACGCCGGGAATTCTTTCATGCCCGTTTCAAACCAAATCTTCGCCTGCTTATACTGTCCAAGCGTTCGATATGTACTGCCTAGTCCAAGTATTGCACCTGCTCTGTCCTCGCCAGAAAGTCCAAGACTTAGTGCCTTCTCATAATGCGGGACAGCATCCCGCTCTAACCCAAGCGAATCATGCGCCCAAGCCAGCTGATACCAGACATTGGCATTCTCGGGTTCCTGGACTGTAATCTCTTGCAGTAGTTCAATCGCTTCCTGCACCTTACCTTCTTGTCTCCATCGCACGGCCTGTTCCAAATTACTCATGCTGTCACTTCCCATCTTGCATTATAATTTCCACATATATGATTCAATTGTTTTATTATACCAAAAAAGCACCCCAGAGAATATGTTGTAACAACTTAAGGTTGTCCAAACGCTATTCCATCGTGTGCTTTTTCATTCGATGCAGCTTGTTATAAAAAATGGACTAAAGCATATTTCCACTGGACACTTCGATGACAGAACGGTGAAATCTCTCTGAAAATGATCTGTTCATCGTCTGATTAAGACCATACCGTATTTGCTACCATGACAATAAATACAAGCATGAGATAATTAACCGAGATCAGAAAGTTTACTTTTGCCCACTTCTCATCATCCTGTGTCTTCAGTCCGCTAAGTGTATGCACAAACCAGATCAGTCCACCGACCAGAGATACAATCAGAAATACCAGACCAACGTAGTCGTAATAATACAACAGAAATACAGCAGGAAGCAGCAGAAAAACATAAGGAATCATCTGAAACTTGGTGCGTTTCACCCCTTTAACCACTGGCAACAACGGGAAGCCCGCAGCGCGATACTCCTCTACCCGGCGAATACCCAATGACCAGAAGTGTGGTGGCTGCCACAAGAATAATAGTGCAAACAGCAACCAGGCACCTGCATCAATCTCATTGGTTACAGCCGTATAACCGATGACAGGCGGCATCGCTCCCGCAATTCCACCGAGCGACGTGCTCCACGTTGAACTGCGTTTCAACCACATCGTGTAAATCACGATGTAAGCGAACCACCCAAGCAGTGCCATCCAGCCTGATAACGGATTCACCAGGAGATACAGTACTGCTAGTCCCACAACACCAAGGATAATGCCATAGCCAAGTACAAACCCTGGCTTCAGATGGTTAATGTAATCCATCCTTTTTTTGGTGCGCTCCATCTTTTGATCCAATTCACGATCCCAATAATTGTTGATAACACAAGCTGAAGCAATAACCAAAGTTGATCCAATCACGACCATGAGCAGAGATAACCAGTTGATATCCCATTTTGAAGCTACCCAGAATCCTACCGCCACCGCAAACACATTTAACCTTAGTAGTCCGGGCTTAGTTAATGCAATCATGTCTTTAAGCATGAGGCTCCTCCTGAACTATGTAAAAACGCCATTCCAATAATGATACATGTACCTACCATTAATTACAATCGCTTTCATGAATTTGTCATAACCAAAAAGCATCCCTCACCGTTCCAATGAACAGGAGGAATGCTTGATGATGAATTTCATCTTATTTTATGGGATGTATTGTTGCACAATTTTAGTCACTTTTCCATCCTGCACCGTCAGATGATACGGGAATACGGACAGATCAAGAATACGAGTATTCTCATACAACGATTCGAACTTGGATAATGTCACGGGTTCGTTCCACTGAATGTCTACGCCCTGCATCGTACCATCCCGATCATACAACTGCATCAACACTTCAGCATTGGCACCAACCTCAACTTGTTCCTGCTCTTTGCTGTCATTGACAATATAGTAACCATCTGGAGCACCGTCTATACCTGCTTCCGGATTACGCTGTGCAAAAATCGCATCGGCTTCTTCACCCTGATACCAGCCAATCTTGTCCACTGTCATAAACAATTTGCCGTCTTCTATATGCATACCTTCAACATAGGCTGTAAACATCTCGGAGTTCGCAACCTGTGCGTCTTTGCCAGAAGGCTGTTGAGCATCCGTACTACCTTGAGCATTCGCAGGGGTAAGTAAATATGTAGTCAGCACAATCATACCAAGTAAAGCAACAACTGCACCGATCATTCGTAGTTTCCATTGTTTTGTCGCGTTCTTCATAGGTAACATCTCTCCTTAATATGAACGTTACTATTCCTTAACCGGAAGTCTTGCTTCTCAAACGCTCATGTGAACTATCAATTCCAACGTTCTTTCTTTTCCTATCATACTTGGAACAGGGATTATAAAAGTATCAGCCAGATTAAAAATAGTTACAATGCGCGTCATTACTTCTGTCTATAGTCTCCGTAAACAGCAAAGAACCAATGAAGGCATCGCCATTCAGAGGTTCTTTACTAGGGTGTGTCTTTTAAACTCAGGCAAGTGATACGTTGAAGGATGTCTGTGTCCAAAACATCTTGAAGTCCAAGCTGCCTAGTCCTGACGAATGGTCCAGACAACTAAGGAACCGAGGACGTCTTTTTTGCTCTTCTGGCGCTCCTTTTATTTTGAAAGGAACATGAGACACGTTATTTGCCAAAATCCCCTGAAAACACGCTATAAACGGCTGTTTATACCATATAGCGTGTATCAGATTCCTTAGATTGCTGCTGGGCTTTCTAACCCCTGAATAAGACGTCACAGGTTCCCGCATAGATACTAATCTTAATGATTGGGTGTGGAGCTTTGTGCCAAACGAACGAGCATATGAGCCAGCATGTGACGTTCATTTTCCTTACCGACATTCCACAACTCCTGAAGCAGTTTTTCTTCACGATTCCGGGGTTCCTCCCGAGCTGCCAGATAATCCGCTACTTTCTCGGCAATTTTGGCCATCTGCTCCTCACTTAGTCCAATAGATTCTCCCATGGCAATTCGCTTACCCAGGTATTCTTTGAATGCATCAAAGTTCTGTAGAATCTGTTCTCTTTCTTCCGGCGCAATCTTCTCGATTGCATTGTCCACCTTGTCCGTTGAAACCTGGCCATCTTTATGGATTACATGATTTTCTTCATTCATCTGAATAACCTCCTGCATAATAGTTGTTTATTGGTTTGGAGCTTTAAACTTAATACTCACTGGTTATCTATAATATAAACGTATTGCAGAAGTTTAATCAGTACGTTCAATTCTGTATATATCTTCTATATATGAGCAAGTACACGTTTCAAAAGAACTACAGCGGTTAATCGTTTACATATACGTAACGGTGTTTGGATATGTTAATGAACACCTTATACAATATCGAACCAGGAGGGATTTCCCATGCGTGATAAAACCAAACATGAGAAGACAAACGATGAACTTGAACCAGGAGTAAATACCGTTATCCATCCAGACAAAAATAATCCCGGACCAACCGATATGATCGAAGGCGTGGTTGGTGATATCGTGGACAACATTCGCAAAGATTTCTCACATGACTCAAAGGACGAGAAGTCTTCTTCCAAGTCAACGGATTCATCAGACAAACAAGCGTAATCCTTTTCTCCATAGCAAAAGTTAGCTTAAAAAGTCCTCCTGCCATACGCATGGCTTGGGAGGACTTTTTGGTAATAATTGAGTAATCAACCTCATATCTGGAGGTGCAATTCAACGTGAATCTTTTGTCATCTGCTGTAACGCCTTATGAATCCAGATCGCGGCAATGGAACCTTCACCCATCGCAACGGTTGCTTGTTCAGCGTGCAGGCCCAGATCCCCGGCTATCCATACATTATTCGCTGCCTGCAAGCTACGTGGATCAGCTTCTACATGTTTGTTATCTGCGATTACAGCTCCAAGCTGCTCCGCCAGTTCATAGTGTACACGATTGCCTCCAAATGCAATAAATCCACGCTCCGACTCAAAAATCTGACCATCTTCGGTCAGAACACCGGTGATATGACCATCCTCAATCTGTTGCACTTCCTGGACAGCCGCTTCCAGATAACGCACTCCCGCCTCTTTCATGCTGCGATGCAGCTCTGCAGATATGGGAGCCTGCTCATGATTAATATATAACAGATCATTCGTACGCTGAATTAAAATCATCGCCATATTGGCACCTGGTTCGCCAGATCCCAATAGTACCGTACGTTGATCCTGAATCTCATAACCATCACAATCAGGGCAGACATACACGGTTCGACCCAGCGTAGGGGTTAGTCCCGGAATGTCCGGAACTCTATCCGTGAGCCCCGTTGCCAATAACACGGTTTTGCTCCTATATTCAGTTCCTGAAGTACCGAACAATTGGATCTTCTCTCCATGACGTCCTGCTTTAACAATACGGTCTTTCTCAAAAGATACACCGGTCCGCTCTGCCTGCATCCTGCCTCGTTCTCTAAGCTCTTCACCGGATACCCCATCGGGGAAACCGAGGATATTATGATAAGTCCGGCACAACGTCGATCTGCCTTCTCCCGCGTCGATTACCAACACCTGATGAGCTGAATAACGTCCAAGCTGAATGGCTGCCTGAAGCCCTGCGAGCCCTCCACCTACAATTATGCAATCAACCTCTCGCATGCTCCTTCTCCTCCTGAACTATATACATTGAACTAAAGAATATTTACACTGGTCACTCCGATGACAAAACAACCTTCCGATCGCTGTTATCCCCAGATTTTTTTAATACCTTCTACAAAGGGTAAATCCGGGGATAAGCGTATGCTTTCGATGCAGCTTTTTTTCAGAAAGCTTTTAGGCGCACGCTTCGCTTCTTCAGATTCGTTCTGTCCTCTCCGTTTTGTGTAAATGTTTAGCTCAATATATATATATTTTGTCCTTATATACATTAAACCGTTCAGCCAAGCTTAAACGATTCCTGATATTGCTTATCTTATACCAAAACAAACAGACCCAAACCATCCGGCAACATCCCGGTTCGCTTGAGTCTATCAAATTCATGAATATTTAGAAGTTATACGATTCAAATCGCGATGCATTCGAAATCGCGTTCCATACATCCGCTGTTTCGCCGCCCATATACCAGTAAGCCAGTCCAGCAATTTGCCGTTGCTCACTCATTAACACTTTGGCTGATAAAGAACGACTATCCTCTGCCCATATATATCTTGGCTTACCATTACTGTTGTACCCGATAATATATTGAACCAGACTTGCATCCCATCGTCTTACAGATCCCGTAGCATGCGCACGCATTCCCTGGTCTGCCAGTGTAATGTCCCAAGAGCTGGTTGCTGGATTCACGGAAGACCAGTCTCGTGTATACAATGGAAGGGCCAAAATTGTTTTGGCACGTACCACCTCGGAGAGCATGGTATCCAAAGCTTTTTCCACCCATGGAAGAGAGGCCACAGACCCTGCTTTTGGATCACCGTTCCAGTGTTCCTCGTATCCCATCAGCACCATATAATCCGATACAGCGCCCAGTTTGGCATAATCAAATGCATCCGTCCAATCAGTACCCAGGTCTGGCGATACATCCACAGAAACAACTGCACCCAGTGCGTGCAACGTAGCCGTCAAGGAGGTGACAAATGCCGTCAGACCTTCACGATCCGCAGGATCAACATTCTCGAAGTCCACATTAATGCCGTCCAGTTTATAAGTTTTGACATAAGCGGCTACCTGTGAGATCACTGCTGCTCGGTTGACTGAACTCGATAACATCTGATGGGTAAGTGCCGAATCGGAACGATTGCCAAGCAATGGCCATAGTTGTCTGTTGGTAGCGGATGCCCAGGAGATCAATGCAGGGTCCGCGTGATCTGTTACTTTCATACTGCTGTTCAGGAAAAACCAGCGTGGGACAAGTGTATTGACCTCAGATTGTTCCACTTGCTTCTTGAATTCAGTTGTAGTGGAGTTATATTGCCAGCCCAGCTGAATGCCAAGTTCATCCCCACGTTGTAACTGCTCAGACCATGTTTTCTTTTGTAAAATGGCATCAAGCATTACGGCTGCTTCTTCCCGCGTTACCTGGTCATGTGGTCGGAACACGCCTCCGCTTCCCCGCATTAGTCCAAGTTGATATACTGTCTGCACATAAGGACGTGCCCAGTCCGAGATATCCGCTGCGTCAAAATACGTTGAAGATAAGAGTGATGTCTCTACGGGTTGTTGTTTTAACATCCGCACAAGAAGGGCAGCCGCTTCTTCACGCGTAATGGAAGCATTAGGCTGGAAAGTTCCCTGACCCTTACCCTCCAAAATAAAAAGATTCGTCATGGCGGCAACGTTGCCGTAATACCAAGCATTCATGCTTATATCCTGATAGGGATTTATATTATTTTTTACGGACTTCAAACCTAGCAATCTAACCGCAAACGTCGCAAACTCTGCACGAGTAACGGCTTTCTTCGGTTCAAACGTAGTCTCTGACGTACCGGCAGCAATACCTTTGGCCACCAGATGTGTAATGGCATCCTTAGCGTAACTGGTGTGCGTATCCTGAAACTGTTGCTGCACGCTTGCAGCCTGAACGGTAGAGCCGTATCCAGCCACCGATCCAAGTGTTAATAACCCGCATAAAGCTATTTTCCATATCCGTTGGTTCGTTATGTCTTTTAATCTATTATTCACATCAAAAAGCCTCGCTTCATTGGATTACGATCAACTATCATCGTATCAAATTGAAGCGAGGCCGTATGTGGTTAAATGTTGGGAAATGCGAAGCTTACTTGTGTACTTTTACGCGCTCTTCAATGGGTTGGAATTCTTTCTCACCCGGTGCTGCCGTTGGTTTACCAAATGGCATCTGAGCGATCAATCTCCAGCTCTCAGGAATGCTCCATTCTTTCTTCACTTTCTCGTCAATCAACGGGTTGTAGTGCTGCAAAGATGCACCCAGACCTTCTTGTTCCAGAGCAGTCCAGATTACCAGTTGCAACATACCGTTGGATTGGTTAGCCCAGATTGGGAAGTTATCTGCATAAGCTGCAAAATTTTGTTGAAGCTGTGCGATCGCATTGTTATCTTCGAAGAAGAGAACCGTACCATATCCGCTGCGGAATCCAGTCATTTTTTCTGCTGTGGATTTGAAGGCTTCTTCATTACCTACCACTTCACGCAAAATTTCTTCTGTGTGATTCCACAATTTATCATGTTGTTCACCGAGCAATACAACGGCACGGGATGTTTGTGAGTTAAAGGAAGTTGGTGTATATTTCACCGCTTCTTCTACGATTTCCTGGATTTTAGCATCCGAAATTGTAGATTCCTTGCTGATTCCATAATAAGATCTTCTGTTTTTCAACGCATCAAAAAAAGTCGTCATTCTTATTCGCCTCCCAAAATTTTTTTCAATTGCCAACATAGTAACTATAATATAGTAACATACATTAGTCAACAAACTAATTTATTTTCACTAAATATACATTCACCGAAAATAATTCAACAAGTTTGCCCAATGCAGCAATTGAACTTATCCTTCGCCCGTCTTTTTACGATAATCCGCCCGGTATTTCTCTTCAGTAGACGAGTTACTTTTTGTCTGATCTTTATTCTTCTCTTCCTGAGCTTCCATATTCAGATCTTCCATCGGAATTGGATCTACAGTCTGTTCTTCTTCATATCTGTCAAGCAGACTTTCGTGCTCTGTCTTATATTGTTCAGGATTGTCACGGGATTGTTCCTGTTGGGTATCGTTGTTATTCTGATCCGGTGTGCGCTGTTTCATTCATATTCGCCTCCTCTGGGTTCATTACCTTTCTTTACCTGTTCTGCGTGTCCTCTAAACACAGTGGTATGCATTCCTCAAACGAAAATCAACAAAAAAAGCCAACCAGACAAGCTGGTCAGCTCAAAGAAGACTTCTATGATTGGCGATGCAATTGGGTACGGTACAGATCAGGCGAACATCCCACACTTTGTTTGAACATCCGACTAAAATGCGAAAGGCGTTTGAAACCGGACAATCGACTTGCTTCTGTCACGGTGATCTCAGGCTGAAACTGAAACAAAAGCTTCGCCTGATTGATGCGACGGTCATACAGATATTTAAATATCGTCAAACCTGTCATTTCCTTAAACATACCTGCCAGATATGGCTTGGACAGATGTAATTCCAGTGCCAAATCATCCAGACCAATGTCCTTCATATAATGGGTATCCACATAACGAATAATGTGTTGGACATGCCGCTCTCTCTCCGATGAGGGAAGTTGTTCCTGGACATCACCCTGGCAGATCTCTGCTACAAAATACAACAGATCACACAGTCTGACATTCATTCGCTCTTGCCTGAAATTGCTCTGACTTTGAGACAGACGATGAAGATCATGCAATAGAGCTTCGAATTCAGAGCGGTTATCTCCCTTCAGATTGACCCGACAGTTTCTGAGTTCTTCAAATGGTCTCAGGACCTCAACCATACGGTCCGGATGCAAGCTGCTGCGGATTGCAGACGGATCAAAATGCAGTGTGCTTCGCTCATAAGCACTGCCTGGTTTCGGATGCGGTCGATGAAGAGTCAAGCCATGCATCAGCACCAGATCGCCCGGCTCCAGGTTATATACCCGGTCCCCTATGATGTAAGTACATTCTCCATCATGAAAATAATATATCTCATAATGTGGATGTGAGTGGAATCCATCTGTCTTGCCTGGGTTAAACGTGCTGGTGGATCGGTAACTATACTCCAGTGAAGCACTAAATTGCATCATGCTCGGCACATTCATGCACCTCCTGTTCGGAAGAGGGATACGATTTGTGTCATGCCCCTGTAGGATATATGAAAGTGAAATTATAGAAGCTGTTTAATACTCTCTTGAATCTCGTCGATGGAGTCGATAGGTTCGAAGCGTCTGACCACACGACCCTCTGCATCAATCAGGAATTTCGTGAAATTCCATTTGATTGCATCGCCGTGTAACCATTCTGGTGCCTTCTCAGCCACCATTAATTTCAATAATTTGGCCTGTATATCTGTTTCATCAAAGCCAGCAAAAGGCCCTGATCTTTTCAAAAAGTCGTAGAGCGGGTGCGCCGCTTCTCCATTCACATCCAGTTTGGAGAACATCGGAAATTTCACACCATAGTTAATCTGGCAAAACGATTCCGCTTCCGAACTGCTTCCAGGCTCTTGCTCTGCAAACTGGTTACATGGGAAACCAATAATCTGAAGCCCTTGATCCTTGTACTGGTCATACAGCTTCTGCATGTCATCAAACTGGTGCGTATATTTACATTTACTTGCCGTGTTTACGATGAGCACAGGTTTTCCTTCATATTGATAGAGCGGGAAACGCTCTCCACTGGTTCTGGTTACGGTAAAGTCGTAGATGGTTGGCATAAGTCTAGTGCACCTCGCGATAGTTATGTAGTCATACAGCATCATATGTCATTGTTAATTATATACGAAGTTTGAACTATTGTATTGGAGAAGATAAGTTACTCTCCCTTTCAACAGAAAACCCTTCTGCCGCGAAAATCTCTTCGTTCAGCAAAAGGGTTATTATATGGGATCACAGTGACAGCAGCTTCAGCCCTTCACAGCACTTCCGGCCACGCCTTGGATGATATAATGCTGACCCACGAGAAAAACGATGATCATCGGAATAATGCCTGCCGTGGCAGCGGCCATCATGCCGTTGTAATCCACATTGTTCTCCAGAATAAAGTTCTGCAGTCCGAGCGGCACAGTGTACAGGTCTTTGTCGATCAGGAACACTAGCGCATTCTCATAGTCATTCCAGTGCCAGGAGAAATCGATAATCGCCAGGGTAGCCAGCGCAGGCTTCGCCAAGGGCAGAATCAACCTGAAGAATATGCGCAGGTGACCGGCACCGTCGATGAACGCCGCTTCCGAGATCTCTGAAGGCACTGACAGGAAGAATTGCCGCAGCATAAACACCCCAAAGATCGTGAACATTCCGGGCAGGATCAATGCCCAGTGCGTATTATATATGCCGACCCATTCAAACATCAGAAACTTCGGTACAAAGAGCACCTGCGGCGGCACCATCATCATTGAGAGATAGATCAGGAACAATGTCTCCCGACCTTTGAATTGAATCCGTGCGAAGCCATAAGCGGCAAAAGCTGAGAGAAATACAGCTCCGATCGTGCTAATTAGCGATATTTTCAACGAGTTCAGATAATATGTCGCAAAGGTATCCGCTCCGCTCCAGACCTTAATATGATGCTCCCAGTTCAGGCTGGAGGGTATCCACTGGATGGGATAGGTGAATACGTCCGCAGGAGATTTGAACGACGTGCTGATCATCCAGATGAACGGCATAATCATCAGCAGGGCAAACCCGGACATCAGAATTGTCAGTATGATTTTTCGAATCTGGCTCAAGGACTCCATGCGGACTTTAACTTTAGGTGAATGTGGAGCTGTGGGCTTCGCATTCGCGGCAATTTGTTTCTCCATAACGATCCCTCCCCTCCTTAATAGTGAACCCAACGTTTCTGACCGAGCCACTGCAAAACAGTGAAGACCATAATGATGGCAAAGAGTGCCCAGCTAATGGCAGCAGCGTAGCCCATCTCGTAGTAGCGGAAGGCATTCTGGTAGATAAACAGCGACAGGACGGTTGTACTGTTCCCCGGCCCACCCTGGGTAATCGCTTGAATGATACCAAAGTTTTTGATGGTCATAATCAGCCCGGTAATCAGCAGCAAAAAGGTAGTTGGACTCACAAGAGGCCAAATCACTTGGCGTATCGTCTGCCATGGACGGGCTCCATCTATCCGTGCAGCCTCAACCAGTTCCTCCGGAATTTCCTGCAAAGCGGCCAGATAAATAATCATGTTGTAACCCAGCATGAACCAGATCCAGATGATATCAATCGCATACATGGACCATTCGGTTGTTGATAACCAGCCGGGAGGGTTCGTAATACCGATTCCGCGCAAGAAACCATTAATTGGCCCCGATGTTGGCTGGAACAGCAGCATCCAGACAAAAGCAATGGCAACACCGCTGGTGATATAGGGCATGAAATAGAGGGCACGCAGCGTTTTTTGCCAGTACACCGACTTATTCAGCGCCACAGCTACGATAAATGCCAACCCCATCGATACCGGAACCGCTAACAGAAATACAAATGTATTTCGCAGCGCCACGCCAAACAGATCATCATTCAACATCCGGCGGATATTGTCCAGCCCGACGAAATTCGTCTCCGGGCTCATGAATTTGTAATCAGTGAACATGAGATAGAACGAATAGACAGCCGGTATAATAAAAAACAACAGCACGCCAATCATATTGGGCCCAATAAACAGATACCCGAGTCTGCTCTGCCGTTTCATCCAGGATTTATGCATATGCTCCCCCACTCCTTAACATCTGTTCTGGAATTAAGCATAACAAGATGTCCTCTAACATTTAAGGAACATAACCCTGTACCTGATATCACAGATATATGTATTTCGGCAGTGCCTTTCGGGAGAGAAATAACATGGAATTGTTCTATTGCTTATATAGAAAAAACCGTCCCATTGGGGACGGCCTTTGAACTCATTACTTTTGCAATCTATTGATTCTGCTTCAGCCAGTCATTATGGCGTTTGACCATGTTCTGTACCGTTACTTCGGCAGTCTGGTTACCAAGGAAGAACTTTTCATACTCCTGTGCACGCAGATCGACCACTTCCTGCGCAATGCTGCGGACAAACGTAGGTGTCTCGTCACCGTACAACACAAATTCCAGAGACTCTTTATCATAAGAATCGGCATAATCGCCCAGCAGATGATCGATCGCAGTCTGTTGATCAACGGCATTGGAGGAAGGCAAACGTCCACCCGCAGCCATCGGCATCATTCCCCCATCGGCGTACCATTTCAGGAACTCCCATGCGGCTTCTTTATTTTTCGACTTGGAATTGATCGCAATAAAGTCACCAAGTCCTCCACTCTTCACCATATCTGCTTCTTGTGCAGCCAATCTCGGTACAGGGGCAAAGGCGATTTTCCAATCCCGCGGGAACTCGGTCATATTGTTGGATGTGCGGATCAGCCATTCGCCGATATTAATCATGGCAGACTCACCGCCAAGGAACATGTTTTCCACCGGCATTTTGGAAGTCAGCTGCTCCCCGAGTGGAGGCGTGGTTGCATCCTCCTTCATCATCCCGTTCAACGTCTCCAGCCATTTGGTAACGAGCGGATCATCGAGGTTGGAAGAACCGTCTGCCTTAACATAACCGTTCTTCACCAGAACGGAATCGAGCGGGTCTACATAGGAAGCGGTATGCTGCACCAATCCGTACTTGAAGCCAGCTGTCTTCAGTTTGAGTGCATATTCACGGGCTTCATCCCATGTCCAGGCTTTCGGTACACTCAGTCCGGCCTGATCAAGCGCTTTCATATTTAAAGCGAAGAAGGCAGCGTTTTTCTTGGTTGGCATCCCGTAATATTTTCCGTCCACTTTCCAGGAAGCCGCATCTTCACCCATTTTCTCATCAATGTTGTAGTCGGTGAACTCGCCCAGATCCAGTGCTGTACCGCCCTTGATGCGTTTATCCAGATTTGTAAGGGTATAGTTGACATACAGGTCAACGTTCTGCCCGGTGGACAGCGCCGTATCCAGCTTCAGGTTGCCATCATCGTCATTCACAAACCGCACATATTCCACCTGAATATCAGGATGCTCCGCATTCCAGGTATCCACCACTTCCTGTGGACCATTCTCGGGCGGCACCGCGCCCCACATGGTGAGCTTCACTTTTCCCTCTGCCGCTCCACCTCCGTTATCCCCACCGTTCGTCTCATTTTTACCTACACAGCCGGCAAGCAATCCCAGCATCAGCGCACCTACGATTAACCCCGTTAATCCTTTTTTGATTCTCATCTGGTCACATGACCTCCCTGAATTGAAGTGTACCTTCCGTTACATCGTAGCAGGGACCTTGCTGGGTTCATAAGATACATATCCATGATTCGGATTGAACAAAAATACGGATTTACTTGTGTTTGCCTGAGCACTCGGTACACATATTCCTTCTACTCATCCTGTGAGTCACGAACGATGGCGATACTGGCTGGGCGTGCAACCGGTCCAACGCTTGAATATTTTGATGAAATAATTATCACTTCCGAACCCTACCCGGTAACCAATCTCCTGTACAGGAAGGTCCGTCTCACGCAAGTATTCAGCCGCTTTCTCCATCCGTACCCCATGCAGGTAATGAATCAGGGTATGACCGGTTTTCTTTTTGAACAAAGCACTCACATAATTCTCGCCCATCATCACATATCGTGACATGGATTTGACGGTAATGTCCTGGTCGTAATGCTGTCCGATATACTGAATTATTTTGCTAATCTCCGGATGCTTCACAATCGGCTCGCGAACAGGTGTAAATGGAAGATCAGGTTCAGGTGAGGGCGCAGAAGAGACCGTAAGAGAATTAGGCAAATCAGGCGTTGATGTTATAACCGGTGTGGAAGGTGGCACTTCATGATGGTCTGCCTCCGTTCGGACTTCCGCCGAAGCTCCCAGTTCTGCACTTACTTTACGAAGTGTATCACGCAGTGAATTCACACTCATCGACAGCTTCAAAATATAATTGGAAGCCCCGTATTCCATTGCACGGCGTACATATTCGAACTCCCCCATACAGGTGAGCATGACAAACTTGGTTTTTAACCCGGCCTGACGGGTCTGTTTGAGTAATTCCAGACCATCCATACCTGGCATGACAATATCGGTCAGTACCAGATCCGGTGTATCCTGTATAATCATCGCCAGCGCTTCGGTCCCGTTACCGGATTCTCCGATGACCGTGAAGCCCAGCTCTTCCCAGGAAATAATCTCTCTCACCGACTCTCGTACGAATACCTCATCCTCTACAAGTAATACTTTCCACATGCCAGATTCCCCTCTCCAGTCGTAGGGCGTTTCTCAAAACTCGCGAAGTGCATCTTTTACCGCCTTTTCGCCCCATGCTTCGTCACTTTCCCTTGACGTGCCTCGGCACGCCTGCGGAAAACTTCCTTGCTCGGAACGAAAATTCAGCAAAATCTGCTTCCTTCGGAGTTTTCAGACACGCCCTAGTCTGACCGCTTCTGTAAGTAAGGCGTCGACAATAAAAAAGGAATGCTGAACCTCACTAATGTCCCCGGCTTGGTATCAATCACTTCAAGTGCACTTTGGCCTTTGAACAATAATCGCAATCGTTCCTTAAGGTTAGACAGGCCGATCCCCGGACGTGTGCGGGTCATCTGCTGACGCCGGGATTCCTCCATTCCAATTCCGTTGTCTGCCACCTCCAGCATCAGCTTTCCTGTGTCTTGCCTATAAATTCCAATGCGGATCTGACCAAGCTGTTCCAGTGGCCCAACACCGTGGTGAATGGCATTCTCCACCAGTGGCTGCAAACTCAGCTTGGGCACGAGCGCATACTCCAGTTTATCGTCAAATTCACAAGTCACCTCAAAACTATCGCGGTAACGAATCCGCTGAATATGAAGGTAGGCTTGAACCAACTCGATCTCATCCTTCAGGTATACCAATTCAACCTGTGAATTCAGGCTGACCTCCAGTAATTTGCCCAAGGAAACACACATTTCGGAGATCTCTTCATTTCCGCTGCGGATCGCACTCCATTTCATTGTATTCAATGTATTCAGGAGAAAGTGCGGATTCATCTGGGCCAGGAGCATATGAAAATGTACCGCTTCCTTCTGGCGTTCTTCCGCCTTGAGTCTGTTGATCATCTGATTGGCATCATCCAGCATGGTATTGAACGTACGGGTCAGTTCCAGCACTTCTCCGCGGCTGCGGCCTTCAGGGATACGGACCTTGAGGTTTTTGCGTACAACCTCCTTCATCTGGTTCTGCAGATGTGATAAAGGCCGAGTGAACGTCGCCGAGATCATAAAGGCCATGAGCACAAATGCTGCTGTGAAGCCAAAAAACGTTAAAAAATAGCGCTGCTTAAGCCCCGATATCTCCGTAAACAACACAGCTAGTGGAATACGATTTACCATGTACCAGTCCAGTGACTCGATGTATACGTAGTTAATCAGCGTATCTGAATCATTATCCGTCAGATAGGCCTCTGCCGGATGAAGTGCAATTTCCCGGGTCACATCTGGGGAAAGTACCGCTTTTTCGGACGAGCGGGCAATCGTTTCCCCATTGCCAGTAATCAGGAAATACTCCTGATTGCTCTGCGAATCCTTCAGCATAGACTGAAACCAGTACGAATAATCGATGCTGATCCGTGCCATTCCGTACCTTTTGCCGCCACTGTCCTTCATATACGCATAGAGGGACAACAGATACGGGCTGGAGGATAGCTCCCGCAGGACATGGTTGGTATCCCGGGCATCCCAGCGGTAGAGCAACTCTTCTGATGGAAACGAGTTTGAATCAGTGTTGCCTTTGATGAAGGTCATTTCTCCAAGATGCTTGCGAAATTGTTCCCGATAAGGGCCATAGGCCAGAGCTTTTTTGGGCAAATACGAAGTGTAAACGTTATCATGAAAATCTAACAGCGTGAAGTACACGGAAGGATTATATAGAAAAAAGCTGTTGTTGATCATCTTGAACTTCTCTTCCACCAACGACTTATTCTCAAGCGGAGAACGATTGTCTGGAGAAGTCAGGACGTTTCTTACGGCTGAATCCTGTTCCAGAAAAATCAGGGTTTTGAATGCAATACTCATCTGGTCCTCCAGAGAACCATATATCTGCACCAGTTGCTCGTGGCTCTGTTCGCTGATTTTTTGCTCAACCAGAGATTCGATCTGTCCATAGTTGTAGACATTAAGTACGCTGAATGGCAGCAGAATCAACACCACAAACGCACCAAACAGCCGATACCTGAGCTTATGCGGCAAAAAGGTCTTCCAGTCGGGCTTTGTCATCCCCTCAGCGCTCCCCCTGCAATTATTTAGATCATTATACCATCAGTTCCCCCGCTTCGGCCGGGGCCGGGCTCATTCGCATGGATATGTGATACCAGTTGCCAGGGACGGGATAGGGATACACAGATTTGTTCTATTGAATTAAAAAAACTGCCGGAGATCTGGGATCTCCGGCTAGGCTAGATATAACGACTTAGCAAATTAGGATATAGGCTCCACTCCCCAGACAAGCTCGCCGTTCCGGTAAAGAGTTACCTTGGTCCAATCGGCAAAAGAGGTCTGCAGCGGGTTAAAGGAATAATCATCCCCTTCGCTGTAATTGGACCAGTCCGCTTTGTGCAACCGGGTATGTATCTCCCCAGAGGTTCCTCCGACCGGGATCACGCCTGCTCCGGTACCGAACTTCAGTTCCAGATAATGGTCCGCTCCAGGAACAGGTCCAGGCAGTTTCACTATGCTGCCGCTGATCTGACTGCCTCCAAGCTGTGCATAATCACAGAAAAAGGATTGTTGTTTCTCCCCGTCCACTGTATACCAGTAACGAATTGTCAGTTCATTCAGGCTAACTGTGGAGGTACCGTTGTTGTGAATGACAAACTGCGGTTTCATTTGGTTATCGAGCAGATTTGTATCCCCTGCACGATAGGCTAGAGTCAGATTGCCAGCAGGCTCTGGCGGCCCTCCACCCTGGACCTTTGCGGAAGCTTGAACGGAGTTCACACTCTTCCCAACGCTGTTAACCGCATTCACCACATAGTAGTAGGTGGTTCCAGCAGATACCGCCATATCCTTATAGCTTGTTCCCGATACAGCGGCCACAGATGTATACGGTCCGGCTGCTGTCAGCGACCTGTTTACCGTATAGGAGGTCGCACTTGCAGATGCACTCCAGCTTAGATTGATGCTGTTGTCGCTAACCGCAGTGGCGGTCAGATTCTGGGGAGCGGCTGGTACTGCCTCGACCTGAACCGTCTCTAATACGGACCAATAGGCTGGCTTGGACTGGAGTCGCTCGTCGAAAAGCAGCGGCCAGTTGTTGCGGGCGACCGGGAAGGTTCGTAGCCAGGTATTGGCATCATCCTTGCCCCACAAGGTAACATTTTTGACTGTGTCCGTATGCCTCAGGAAGATCTGGAACAGGGACTTGTACAGCGCCGCCTGCTGTGTCTTCAGTTCTTCCGGGAAGATATCATAAGATTGCGAATCATTGGAATATACACTTACATCAAGCTCAGTAATATGTGTTTCGAGGCCCAGCGCCTTAAATTTAACAATGGAACTCTCAATTTCCGAAAGGGTTGGATAAAAGAGGCTGATGTGTGTTTGATGGCCGACTCCGTCAATAGGCACACCCTTGGCTTGAAGGCGAGTGATCAGATTGTAGAGGGCCTGGCTTTTGGCCGGCTCATGGGTATTGTAGTCATTAATAAACAACTTGGCATCCGGGTCGGCTGCATGGGCGAATTCAAATGCTTTCTCAATATATTCTTCCCCGGCAATCTGGTACCACAGACTGCGCCGCAGGCCATCCGGCTCGGAGGCATCAATGACTTCATTCACAACGTCCCAAGCGTAGATCTGGCCTTGATAACGCTCCATTACCGTCTCAATATGCTGCTGCATCCGTTCATACAGCACCGTTTTGCTCACCAGATTGCCGTTGGCATCGTGAAATACCCAATCCGGAGTTTGTGTATGCCAAACGAGGGTATGCCCGCGTATTTCTTGTCCGTTCGCTGCTGCAAAAGCAACTGCGGCATCCGACCCGCTGAAATTATACATACCCTCTTGCGGCTCGGTACTGTCCCATTTCAGAACATTGCCTGGTGTCAGACTATCAAAATGCTTCGTAAGCAGCTGCTTGTCCGGTTCGGTCAGCAGTTCATTGTTCGTGAAGGCCGTCCCAATTCGAAACTTGCCCGCAAAAGCATCCTGTAGGGAAGGAATGTCTTCTTCGATCACAATGGGTCCGAGATCTGGCAGCTTCTCCAATCGGAAATCATCCACATAAAAAGAAGCTGTGGCACGGTCTGGCACTTCAAAATAAACCGATAACTGATTCGCTGGTTCCAGCATTTTAAACTGTGCAGTAAGCTTGGTCCATCCGCCTGCGGATGCGGTACCGAATGTTAAATTTTCATAATGTGTTGTATCTGGCAGGGTACGCTGTAAAGACATATTGAGGTTTGTGCTGGACGCTCCCGCCGGAAGCTTCACCCAGCCAGTGAACACATACGTCTGTCCCACCTCCAAAAGTTCTGTCACATCCAGCGCTGGCCCATGCCATGTCATAGCACGCCCGCTCACTTCCAGTCCATAATCTCCGGTACGAGCTGCAACGGCGCTTGCATGAAGCGTTTCTACTTCACCGCGTCCGCTCCAGCTCTGGACCGTGCCGTCTTCAAAATCATGACTCAGAATCAAGGTATTCTCCTCTTCTGCCGCATGAACAGATGGAGCTGCCCAATACAAAGGAACTAACAAAGTTATCATCAAAACAAATTTAAGCGCTTTCAAAAATATCATTTTCTTCATCGCTTCCATTCTCCTTTATCGAATATTAGGATGAATTCCTTATTCCAAAGGCTAAGGCCATATCCACCTCCTTGGTTTTAGTTATAAAATCAGAGTCCTCATTCAAACGGATACGGGGGGCATACGTTCGGATAAGGACTCCATATGGTAAATTATAGTATAAATCGTCTATGATCTACAACTGAAATGTACTTCCCCTCTAATTTCGGTTAGAAATGTAGTATCCGTTGCTTCTGCATTCATTCACACCAGCTCCTCCATAATCTGGGCAACCCGTAACGAAGGTGTATACCTAGTGCTCCGCTGGCTTCAAAAGTTGTCTTCAAATCTTTCTGCTCTCTTCTTTCAGCTTACACCCTGTGTCTCCTGCGATACTCAGATGGACTTATGCCCAACGTTTTGGAGAACACTCTACTCAGATAAAAACCGTTCTCATATCCGCATCGCTCGGCAATTTGGTTAAGGGTCAGGCTGCTGTCAGCCAAGAGGTTCTGCGCTTTTTTCAGACGGACCCGTTTGAGATAGCCTGATGGCGTCTCCTGAAAAGCTTCCCGGAAACGCCTTGTCAACTGCACCGGACTCAAGGCCAGTCGCTGTGCCAATTCCTGAAGGCTGATCTCCTCTTCCGCCCGCTCCTCCAGCAGCGCTGCCGCTTCAGCCATTCGTGCGTCTTCGGTAAATCTCCGCTCCTTTAAGCGATTCTGTCTGCGTTCCACCTGATACAACTGCCACAAATCCATCATAAAATGTGTCTTCCAACGGACAACTTCCCCCTTATTCTCCTCACTGTCCTGGCGTAAATAAGCGTACGTCGAGGCTAACCGCTTCGTGTCATTAATCAGCGATTTTCCGGCTGGTGGCAGAAGCTCCTCCTCCTCCAGGCTACTGCTAAACTGTAAATAGTGAAATGTTAGTGGGGTAATGACTGTCCGCCGAAAAGGAACCGCCGGGGGGCACAGCACCAGATCGCCAAAACTCGCTTCTCCGATCTGACCCCCAATCTCATAATGGAATATTCCCTCTTCGACGGCAAAAGCCACCCAAGTCGTATAGATATCTTCCGTAAGAGCAAATTCCCCTTTTTGCTTCCAGTAGATGTGGTTAAGCAGCTCCATGACTTGACCACCCTTTCTGTGAAATAAAGTATATGTTTGATGATAGTATAGTGCATTTAAAAAGTGAATATATAAATCTAAGATGAAATTATAGATATGTAGTTGGAGTCAAGGTGGATCTAACTTCAGTTAAGGAGGTCACAGATATGAAACAAGAGCATGTACAATACGACATCACCGTCATCGGCGGAGGACTTGCTGGTGTATGCGCCGCGATAGCCGCTGCCCGCATGGGGCAGCAGGTGGCGCTGGTGCAGAATCGCCCCGTGCTTGGCGGCAATTCCAGCAGCGAGGTTCGGGTCTGGGTGTGCGGTGCCACCGCCCACGGGATTAACCGTTATGCCCGGGAAACGGGTATTATGGGAGAACTATTTGTAGAGAATCAGTATCGTAATCCAGAGGGCAATCCTTATCTCTGGGACTTGATCATTCTGGAAGCCGTTCGGGCTGAATCCAACATCAGCCTGTACCTGAACACGGATGTACATGAAGTCGAGGCCACTGGGGATGGGGATGAACGCATGATCACCTCCGTTACCGGGTGGATGATGGGTTCTGAGCGCAAAATCCGATTCGAAAGTCAGATCTATCTGGACTGTACGGGCGATGGATTGGTTGGCTTTCTGGCAGGTGCCAAGTTTGCACTCGGTCGGGAAGCCCGCAGCGAATATGGCGAAGAGTGGGCACCAGACGTGGCTGATCAGATCACGCTGGGCAGTACACTTCTCTTCTATACCAAGGATGCTGGTGCGCCTGTCCGTTATATCCCGCCTTCTTTTGCCAAGGATATTACACAGACGAGTATTCCGATTCGCCGGGTCATTCGCAGCGGGGATTCCGGTTGTCATTATTGGTGGATTGAATGGGGCGGTGAACATGACACCGTTCATGACAATGAGCTGATCCGTGATGAACTGTGGTCCGTGATCTACGGGATCTGGGACTATATCAAGAACTCCGGCAAGTTTGATGCAGATCATATGACGCTGGAGTGGATTGGTTCTCTACCTGGCAAAAGGGAGTACCGCCGCTTCACGGGTGACTATGTGCTCACCCAGAACGATATTATCAGACAGCGGGAGTTCCCGGATGCCGTTGCCTTTGGCGGCTGGTCCATTGACCTGCATCCCCCGCAGGGCATGTACGCCGAAGCGAGTGGCTCGAAGCATATGCATGCTCATGGCGTATATCACGTGCCGTTCCGCTCGTTGTATTCCGCAAATGTGCGGAATATGCTCATGGCCGGGCGCGACATCAGTGCATCACATGTCGCCTTCGGCACAACGCGCGTCATGGCAACATGCGCGGTCATCGGCGAAGCCGCGGGTACAGGCGCGGCGCTCTGCGCGGCCATGGGGGTGTCGCCGCGCGAGCTGCACGCGAGGCATCTGGCGGTGCTGCAGCAAACGTTGTTGCGGCAGGACGCTTCCATCATCGGGGTGCGCAGCCACGATGAGCTGGATCTGGCCCGGCGTGCCAAGGCTACAGCCTCCAGCACGCTGACGGGCATCGCCCTTGAGCAGCCTGGCGAGACGTACCCGCTGGGTACGGATGTTGCCCTGCTGTTGCCTGTGCATCCAGTGCTCAGCGGCCTGGAGCTGCTACTGGATGCATCCAGCGATACCGCGCTGACGGTAGAGCTGTGGGATACGGGGCGGAAGGAGAACTACGTCCCGCATTTGTTACAAGTTACGGCGACTGTTAACGTTACAACAGGAACTGCGCAGTGGGTGAAGCTGCCGCTCGAATGGCGACCGGAAGAACCGCAGAATGCTTTTATAATCATCCGCTCCAATAAAGCCGTCTCACTCTATCATTCGACAGAAGCACACAGCGGCGTGCTGATCTTCTTCAAAACAGAAGAAAACCACGTGTCCAAAAATCTGGAGGATCATGCCACGGATCAGCCTGTCGTATTATGGTCCATGCTGGGGTTGGCGCGTCAGCCCTTCTGCTGTCGTACCCTCTCTGAGACCACGGCCTATTCAGCGGACAACACGATTAACGGTTATCATCGCCCTTACGGTGGGCCGCAACAGTGGATGTCGCAGCCGATGCAGTCTGGCAAGCCGGAATGGGTACAACTGACATGGGAAGAACCACAAACCTTGGCTGAATTGCACTTGACGTTTAATGATGATGTGAACGAGGATCTGGTTAATTTACATCACCATCACACAACATTCCGTGTGATGCCTGAGCTGGTGTGTGATTATCACGTGGAGGTACTGACTCCGGCTGGCGAATGGACACAAGTCGCAAGTGTGCAAGAAAATCACAAAAGAAAAGTTATTCATTCCCTGGAAGTCCCTGTGTCAGCTCAGGCTCTGAGAATCATAATTGATGCCACAAATGGCAGCAGATATGCGGAATTAATCGAGATTCGAGCTTACTAAAACAAAAAGGAGGATACAGGAAACTGTATCCCCCATCCTCCGTACAAGTCCACCTGATTCTAGTCGGCGGTTGGAACCCGTAAGCCCTCAATCAGGATAAACAACGTAAGTGCTTGTCCATATCCCATCGGACTGATCGCTATATCTTTATAAAACTGAGCATCCTGCCCCACAGGTGTACCATAGGACACCTGCTGTACAACTCCGTGATCATCAATTTGTTTCAACACCGCTTCAAGCGCACTCAAGCCATTCTGGCGATAGGATTCATCCAGGTATCCATACCGGATTCCCTTGAGAATGCCGTATCCAATCGCTGCCGTTGCCGAGGTTTCTTTGTAAGAGGTTGGATCATCCAGCACAGTGTGCCACATGCCATCCTCACCTTGAAGCTTGCTCAGTGCTCTGACTTGAGCGGTTGCTGTATCCAACAGATATGCCTTTAGCCCGTCTTCGATCGGAATGATATTCAGGAAATCCATAACTCCCGCCGTATACCATGCATTGCCTCTTCCCCAATGAACAGCACCATAGTTATGATTTTCATTGAAATCCCAGCCATGATAGAACAATCCGGTTTTCTTGTTATATAGATATTTGATATGAACAAGGAACTGTCGTTTGGCTTCTTCCACCATGTCGGGTTTCTTGAAGTATACCCCTGCCTTGGCCAAAAATAGCACCGTCATAAACAGGGTATCAATCAGAATTTGACCATCATTGGCATCTCCCGTGATCATATGTTGAAACGCACCATCTCCGGTTCGCAGCAGTCCATCCATGATCCAACTGCTCCACTCCTCACAGACCTGTTCGTACTCCTTGTTTCCGGTCAGCTCGCATAATGAGATCAAAGTAAGGAGCGGAGCGCAGGTGTTCACATTTTTTTCCGGTAACCCTTCCATCAGCCTTGCATTATACCATGATTCCAGAAATTCTAGCACTTTGGGATCTTTCGTTGCCTCATGGAGCTGAAGCAAGCCATACAGACCGACACCTTGCGGCCATTCCCATAGATGTATGTCGATTAGTCCGATGGGAAACTGTTCATTGATGCTTGTGTTTTTCATAGACTCCATCGCTTGGGATACCTTGCTTATTCTCTCCTGTAGCACCATTTGATTCAGCATGTTGGTTATCACTCCCTTGGTTTCTTGCACACGATTCAGCGCTCCATGTCCAGTAACTTCAGTTGTCCCTTCACTCCATAACCTTCGTGTATAATTTCCTCTTCTTTAATAAGAAAAGGTTTGTTCATTCCCCATTGAATTGGACCATATACCGGGTCTGTTAGAGTGAGAGTTAAAGCTTGATTATCGAATTGCGGGCTTGCAGAACGAACTTGGTTGATAAAAGCGTCAAATGACCCGAATTGCTGTTCGCTTCCTGCTCTTATAATCCAGGCGTTACGCAAGCCAGGTGAAATAAGCTCACGTTTTCTTGTCACCCCGCTGCTCTCCATACTCGTCCCGTTGGCCGCATATATAGCTGCATAACCCTTATCCAAACGGGCAAAGTGCCAGTTCTCATGCCTTACCCATTCCGTGAAGGAGTGCGTAGGAAAATAAGCATGTGTCCAGTCAGAGTTGTTATCCGCAGGAATATCAAACATCATCAAAGCGATCCCCTCATGCTGAACAACATCGGGCAATACCCCATTCCCAGCCCAGAAGCAAGGTCGACCATCCCCATGCTTGTATATTTCTGCCGGATGATTCACCCAGATCAGCGCCTCAGGTGACAGAGATAAATGCTGGACATGCTCCTGATAACCTGGCTTGCCTGGACGGAAGCGAATGATTGAGGATAAGGAGTATTCCCTGGTCCGACAATGATAGAGCTTGGCGTAACCTCCCTTGCCCTGCTGATTAGCGAACACCAATTGCTGATTCTCCCCAAGCAACAGATGCTCCTGATATGCTGCTGGAGGACTGTAATCGGATAAACTCAAGGCAACATTGCTTATTGAATAATTGTTTACATTGCCAACGCCGTAAGCGATCCAGCACATTGAAGTGGTTCCCGCTGCATAACCACCCAGCAGTTCCTTCTCATAGCTGCGCCCAAACGTTGTGGACAAGACTCCTTGATGCATCTGAACGGTAATATAATAGAATAACAGGTCCATTGCCTTTTTGGCTTGCTGCCTGAGCTGTTCATTATGGGCAAATTCATAGATATGCAACAACCCAACCGCATCAATCGGAATGTATGCACTTGAATTCCATTCTGCCAATCCCTCATCCAAAAAGCGCTCAAACCATAATGCAAGCCTCTGCTCTGCTTTTTGACGGTGTACTTCACCGGATTCACCACTGTTGCTGAACGTTTCATCCCCAAACAGCTGTCCGGCTAACAGTTCATTGGTATGGAACAACAAGGCATGGTTCTCACTGAAGAACCACATCACATCATCGCCAGGTTCATCAATCCAATATCGATAGCCCAGAATGCTTGCTTTTACCCGATCCCAGAACGATTCACTGAACAGACCACTATTTCGTTCATCTCTCCAAAGACGGAACAGTCCCACCAGATAGAAGTCACTGCAATCCTTCCGTTGCTCAATCCCTTCCACACCATCAAGCAAAATGTTCTCCGCTTCTTGCAGATTACCTCCTGTTTTCAGCATGGCGATGGCCTTATGAATATTGGGACTGCCCTTCTCGGCAATACATCGCAGAGCCAGGGATTTGCGTGCTTCAATATCCGCAGCTTGCTGAGCTCCCTCATCATAGCTGGTATCATAGGATTGGCAGCCAAACTTCTTGGTTAGTACAACATTTGAAACTGAAATAGCCAGCGTGAAGTATACGTAATGATGACCGAGTTGATTCGTATGTGCCAGGACCAGGTCCGTTTCCTTTTCGGCTATGTGTATCGTCTTATTTTCGGTACCGTCAAAAAAATTGCCATACTGAATATCAACCTCTCTAACGATGTCCGGTAGAGGAAGCGGTAGCTTGAGCTTAATCTGCTCACCTTTGAAGAGATCCGAAGGAAAATAAGCCTGTTCGAGGGCTTCCTCTGCGGATTTTACAGACTCCGCCAAATGAGGAGCAATAGGCAGGGAAATCACCAATTCCTCGTCTCCCAGATATTCCACCGCAAAAGCATACATGGTATCCCGCTCAGCCAGATCCTCCCAGCAGGCATAGATCTCATTGATTCCAGCTACAAGTTCAGCTTTAATAACGATTTCCTGCTCCTTGTTACGCATGAGTGGCGCAAAATCCGTTACCATTTCCCCATTCACCCACAACGTCAGACTGCCATAGGTCTTAATCCGCAAAGAGGCGGTATGAGCAGTCGGAGAAATGAGTCTTGTCGCCGCGTAACTGCGCAGATGTGTCGGTACAAACCAAAATCCTGATTGCTCCACCCGTGGATTATTCCAAGGAGAATACAGTGCCCAAGGCATTCCGTTTTCTTCTCCAAGGAAGTCGTCTCCCGGGCTAGGAAACTCGCTCCATTGATCAAAAAATCGGTTCACAGGCTGCGTTCTCCGATGTTCTACAAATTCCTTTCTGCATGGATTCTCATGAATGGCAAAACCATCGATAAGCCAATCATTAATATCTCCCTCCATCGTTGTTGGAACAAAGGCAACAGGCTTTGTATATATGCCGCTGATCATCCAATGATTAATGACCTGATTGTGACCTAATTTCATAGGTTTATAATTCAAGGTATCCATCCCACTCCCGGTGGTATCTGACATTCAACTCATCCTTTCATTCCTGAAGTAATCATACCGCTGACAAAATACCGCTGGAAAACCATAAAAACAATGAGTACCGGAAGCATCGTGATGACGGACATCGCAAGCAAACTTCCCCAATCCACGTTGTATTCTCCAATAAAATTAGAGAGCGCAAGCTGAATCGTATATTTCGATGGATCACTAATCGCAATTAACGGCCATACAAAATCATCCCATCTCCACATGAAGGAGAAGATTGCGAGCACCGCAAGAATTGGCTTCGCTATCGGAAGAATAATGCTCCAGTAAATTTTCCATTCGCCCGCTCCATCCATCCGGGCAGCTTCCAACAGCTCATCCGGTACGCTCAACAAATACTGCCGCATAAGGAACACACCTGTTGGGGTTGCTGCTGGCGGGATAATAATCGCGAGCAGGCTATTATACAACCCCAGTGCACTCAGCACTTTGAATATAGGAATCATGATTACCTCAATCGGAATCATGAGTGTTGAGACAAAAGCAATTAATATGATCGCGCTTCCGCGGAAGCGATATTTCGCCAATGCAAAACCTGCCATGGAGTTAATCAATAACAGTAGCAGCGTTGAGCTTACAGTTACGATCGTACTATTCATAAAATACAAGCCAAAATCACCTTTACTGAATGCCTCCTTGAAATGCTCGAAGGTGATTGGCTGCGGCCATAGCTTGGGAGGGAAGCTGTACAGATCGCTATTCGTTTTCAAAGCAGAAATCACGACCCACAGGACAGGCAGGAGCCACACCACTGCGGCAACACTTAACAGACTGTAGATGAAGATTTTGACCATAGGTTTCATTACCATTACGTAGCCCCTCCTTTTGATAGACGGAATTGCAGAGCCGAGAATCCACCAATAAGGATAAACAGTATCACCGACATGGCACTGGCCAGACCGAGCTCCTGTCTGTTAAAGCCAATCTCATAAATATATTGAACAATATAGGTGGTATCTTTGCCCGGACCACCACCTGTAAGCGCAAACATAAGTGGAAATGCTTTGAACGCATCAATCAGAGTCAGCATAACAACAAGCAAGCTTGTGGGCTTCAAAAGCGGGAGCGTGATATAGCGAAACACCTTCATTCCCGTTGCCCCGTCCAAGCGGGCAGCCTCATAATAATCCGTAGGTATAGCCTGCAAACCCGCGATAAAAATGACCATGAAAAAGCCTGCACGTGACCATACTGTCGCGATGATTACAGCCGTATTTGCCCAAAAGGAAGAGGTTAAAAAACCTACAGGTTCCACACCAACCACGGTTAACAGATGATTCAAAATGCCAAATGAATCTCCGAAAATCCACTTCCAGGTCAATCCTACGATAATGTAAGAAATCATGGTCGGCCAGTAAAATACGGCCCTGAAGAACCCGCGCATTCTAATCTCGCGCGCAAGCAGCAAAGCAATGCCTAATGCTGCTGCATATATTAGCGGGACAACAATTGCTGCATAAATCCCCGTTCGTCCGATGGTCGACCAAAATTCCCGATCTCCTATAATTTTGATATAATTGTCCAGCCCGTTGAACTTCATCGGGTTCAATCCATCATAGACATGGAAGGAATAATATAGGCCCAATAAAGATGGAAATACGATAAAGGTTCCAAAGATCAGGAGGTTGGGTAATATAAACAGATAAGGAGCAATAACGAGCTTCCTGTTCTGTTTTGCCAGCGTATTTTTGTTTAATCGTTGTCCTTCACTCATCTGCTTGCCCCTTCCTTATGCGTTATTCGAAAGAGAGGCTTCACAGGAATCGCTAAGCCCCCGTATACGAATGAACCACATGGCTTTACGTTTATTGACTGCCAATAGCCTCGTTAATCAGCTTGGCTGTTCGATCCAATGCCTCCTGCGGAGTTGCCTTATCGGATAGAACTTCAACAATATTATTTTTCAGGTCCGTTGAAATTTTGGATATAATGGTCTGTCTGGACCAGTCATTAGCTGCAAGAGGTGAACTGTTCTTCAGTTCATCCGCGAAAATTTCAAACATCTCCTTGCCGAATTCATAATTCAATACAGAGCTGTCCTTCCGAGGACTCATAAACAATGATTCCTGGTTATATTTTGAATTCACTTCTTTGGACGTTAAGTATTCAATAAATTCTGCCGCCTCCTGCTCATATCCGCTGCCTTTGAAAGCCATCAGAAACTTCCCGCCGGGTACTGAAGAACGTTGTGTTCCTTTTGGCATATAGGTGACTCCCCATTCAAAATCGGTGATATCCTTGTAATTACTGATCATCCAGTTGCCAGCCCAGTGGGTAGCCACCGTCCCGGAACGGAACAGGTTGTTTGGATTTTCCCCTCCGAGCCATACGGATTCGGGCATGATCCCTTCTTGATGAAGCTGCTTGAACTGCTCCATGCTGCGGATTCCGGCTTCACTGTTAATCGCTGCTGCAGTGCCATCCTCTGTTAAGATGCTTCCGCCATTCTGATACAAAAGAGTGGACCATCTATGCGGTGTGACATCCCATACCATGCCATATCGTGCTCCGCCTTTGTCCATAACCTCTTTTAACGCAGCTGTGTATTCATCCCACGTCCATACCTGGTCAGGAGAGGTCGGTACTTTGACGCCAGCTTTATCAAATAAGGTTTTGTTATAAATAAGCCCATTCGCTGTAACATCCATAGGCGCCGCTACCAGCTTGTCATTAATAACATAATAAGGTTTAAGTGAGTCAATAAATTGATCCTCGAATTGGTCCGCATTGTCCACGTAAGGTGTCAGATCAACCGCCTGATTAGCAAATGATCCAGTATCCGTGACCCGGCTCAGGGCAGGTGGCTTTCCACCGGATAACATTGTTTTTAATTTGGTTTGGATATCCTTGAAGCCAACTTCAATCAGGTTGATTTTAACCTTGGTATTGGTCTGCTCATACTCTTTAATGATTTCCTTGATGACTTCTCCTTCTTTTCCGTCAGAGAACCACAGGAAATCCAGGGTTGTTTGTTTTGGGTTAGCATTGGTACCTGAATTTCCGCAAGCAGTCAATACGATGAGTAACATGACCAATACCATGCTAGTGATGAGCTTAAACGTTGTTCTTCTTGTCATATCAACATCTCCTCGGAAGGTTCTAATGAATTTTGGCTTCGTTGAGCAATTCACTTTTACGGAATAACTGTGGTGATACACCCACATATTGTTTAAAGGCCCTGCTAAAATATACAGGTGTGTTAAAACCTAGCGTCTCAGATATGGACAAAATCGGCGCATCCGTAGACAGCAACAATTTTTTGGCCTCTGCAACTCTTTTCCGTATAACATAATTGCTTATGGTATATCCCGTTGTCTCTTTGAAAGAATGACAAATGTAGTACTTATTCAAATGGAGTGTTTTGGACAGTTCATCCAATGAAACATTCTCCGTGTAGTTCTGGTTTAAATAATGAAGAACCCGGCTTACGCTTGTTTGCTTCTGGGAAGAACATAAGATAGGATTGGCGGATTGCTCACTGGTCGTTTTCCGGTAAATCCGCAGTAGCAATTGGGTAAGACTTAATTTGACCATTGTTTTGTACCCTGTATTTCCTGCCCCCATCTCCTCCTTGATTCCCTTAAATATACCTGTGATATGCTCACGCTCCTCTGGAGGCCAATGCACCAATAACCCATTGGGATGACGGAATATGGACATCAGATTCTCTAACTGACTGACAGCAAGCATGTCCAAAAGCAATAATTCCGTGAAATTGACGAAACTTCGCTTGTACACGATTTCTCTTGAAGGATTGATTCGGTGGGGCACACCGCCTCTGAATATAAACATATCTCCAGGCAGCGGCTTATATATTCGGTCACCGATTAAGAAGGTTGCATCTCCTTGAATAAAATAATGTATCTCATACCCATTATGCGTATGAACAGGCCATTCATCCTGAAAATTATCTGCTTCTGATCGCACATAAACTTCATTTTCCTGCAAAGCAATATTCGTCGGGGTGTGTATGGTTAGCATCAGTAAAGATCTCCCTTCCCAGAATATAAAAAGCAATATAGTTTAATAATTTACAATGATAGCGCTTTACAATGAATTGTATCACAGTTATTTCGATCTAATCCGAACAATATTGCTGTATTGTTGATCACAATTGTTGAAAATGAATAGAATGGAATTCATAGGGATTCGAAAGATGGACACAAAAAAAACCGCTGTCCAGCCCGTAGGCTATCACGCAGTCCATTAGCATTACCTTTCAAACCCATTCATCCCAATGGTTTTCAAGAAAAATGACTTCTTTCTCATAGTGGGCCAGATGACCCTCTTCGACCATCTTCATAAAAGCGACATCTCCATCAGCCGCACGATCAGTCAGTGTTTTACACATGAAACGGATACGGGATATGACCCAATCCTTCAAATCTGCTGGAACACTCAGCCCGTACGTAGCCATAAATAAGGCAATCCGTTCTTTCCGAATAGTTCCGTGCGCCTGGCTGGCGTATGGCATTACACCCTTTCCGTCCATATCTGGTGAGAAATCTGCGAGTGGAACGGATGTATACAAGACATAGGCGATATCCCACATTCGCGGACCCGGACCCGCCATATCAAAATCAATAATGCCTTGAGGACGGCCATCCTTGTACACCACATTATACGGCGCAAAATCGTTATGACATACAACATCATCTTCTGTTATGCCTGGATATCTGTTCGTTGAAACTGATGTTGTTGTAAATCCAACGGTCGCATCATGGTAACTTCTCAACAGTTTTGCGACTTCAATCAAAGATTCGTCTGACCACATATACTCTTCTAGATCAGGGTAGTCATTGCCTGGAACGATGCCTTCGAGGTAAGAGAGCGTTTCTCGCCCCTGTTCATCTATTCCCAGAAATCGAGGGGCATGATCATAACCAACTTTTTCGAGATGTAAAAGCAATTCAAGCACATATGGATTTGGTTTCGCATGCCGGCGAACCGTCTCGCCTATTCTGACGACCTGATTCACATTACCTCCCGACAACACTTCCTCCTGTTCGGCCAACTTTCATCCCTCCTCAAGCTAAACTTCCTTGTTATGACCATGATTACGATTTTTCTTATAACTCCCCGGGAATCCCGCGACCAATAGTATGAATCCAACGAAGAACATGAAGTATACGAGTAGACCTGTTGGATGCTCGTTCATCTGAGCAAACTGGGGTACGTTCGTCCCTCCTGACGCATATCCTGCTTCTACTATAGCGACAGAGACTCGGATTGAAATTCTCTCCATCGTTGAAATAAACACACTGCCAAGCATGAGGACTACACCCAAAATCTTGTTAATATTATTCATTTCACGCCTCCTACATTAACCGCACACTTTTTATGAGGTTACTACTTAATGTCTTTCGATTCTCTAGTCTATATTCCTGCATGTTATATTAACAGTCCGTTCCTATATCATCATATCAAATAGCGGTGTCATCACTGACGCCGCTATTAACGCTCTCTGTATAAGTTACGTAGCTACCACTTGGTGCAGATCCATACTATTTTCGAAAAAGGCTGACCGTTCAACATAATACAGATCATACATCTGTTCATTCATATTAATCCGTTGATATACATCTGGATACACATCATTGGCTAATTTTACATAAGGCAGTTTTTGTACCGCTTTTCTGGATCTTATATTCTGCTTGCGTATCTTCATAAATACCGTTTCAATCCCATGTTCCAGAAACAATTCAACAAAAAAGGCTGATTTGGCTCTTTGGCTATACCCATTTCCAAAAAACGGTGATCCAATCCATGTGGCTAAAAAACCGGTTTGATGCTCAATATGATATAGATCAATGGTTCCAATAGGCTGCCCTGTTTCATTCAAAATCGTTCGAGAAATCACCGTTTTTTGCTCTTCTTCGGCCATCAATTGTTTGGTCAGGAATAGATATTCCTCATACGATTGGCATGCATAACGAACGTAGGGAAAAACTGCGGGGTCCATCATTAAGCTGTACAGTGAAAGGCATTCCTGCAAATCACGTTTTTTAACATTCTGTCTACCACCTAGTCCTTTTAGTTCGCTATATCAAGCAAATTAAGTATATAAAAGCTATTGTGGGATTTAATGAATTCTGTATGTGGCTTATGTAAAATGCATTGGTAAATGTTGTTCAACTTTATCTCTGGGTAGCACAAAAAACGGCATGTCCCTTTTACAGGAACACGCCGTTTACACGGATACAGCCAGACAGTAATTTATTGCATACCTTGCATGATGGCATTAATGATATTTTGCTGCGTCACGGTTTTGTTCGAACGGTTAAACAAGGCGAATCCATGTTGACCGTTATGCCCGTTATCCCAATACACAGGAACCATTTTGTATTTCTTGGCTTTTGCTGTAACTGCTTTGGCATAAGCAGCACGATATACATTGTTGCTGGAATCGTAGGACGTTTTATCAATGGAACCGAACTCACCAATCACTACGGGATAGCCCTGAGCCACAAATTTGTCGTACATGGACTTGAACTGTGATTCAAGATAATCCTCTTGTCCCCAAGTAGACTTTTTGGCAGGATTCGTAGAAGTTGCACCCCACTGTGTGATATTACCGTTTTCCTCACCTGCAAAATCCCACGGAGAGTAATAATGTGCCGAGATCATGATTCTCTTCTGCGAACTAGGAATAGCCGAGGATCTGTAATTATCTGTCGGAAGAGCAAAGCCATAATTACCAACAGTGTAGTCAATATTGGTATTCCAGCCTGGAATCAGCAACCATCTGGCATTGTTGTTACCTCCAGTCTGACGAACCGTATCCACGAAGATTTGATTGTATGCGTTCAGATTGGCGTAATAAGCCGAGTTTGGATTGCCATAGTTACCATCGAATACTTCGTTCATGGATTCGAAAATAAGACGGTCATTGTAGTTGCTAAACTTGGTGGCAATCTGCTGCCACACCTTCTTATATTTTTCCTTAATGGCAGTCTGATTGCCACCATTCACGAGTAGCCATCCACCCTGTACGGAATTATACCCATCACCATGAATATTGATGATCACATACAGACCTTCATTGTACGCATAATCCACGACTTGCTGAATTCGATTCAGCCATGCCGCATTGATTGTATAATTGGGAGCGCTTCCAATGTTGCTCAAATAGGAAACGGGAATACGAATGGATTTGAAGCCTGCCGCTTTCACCTTTTTGATTAACTCTGGAGTTACCGCAGGATTGCCCCAAGCTGTCTCATTCGGTGTACCGTTCACCGATGCTTCCAGCTGATTGCCGAGATTCCATCCTGCACCCATCTCAGCCACCACTTGCGAAGCGTCTGCTGCTGATGCTTTAGGGCTCCATCCGGTAAAGGCCACGGCAGCCACTAACACAAGCGCCAAGCTGCTGATGCTGAATTTCTTCCATTTTTTGAACATAACCATACCTCCGCTTATTCTATTATTTTTAACAAGCAGTGCAGTTAATCTATCCATACAGATTGAATGATTCGAGAATACGTGCCTCCTCTCTCTATCGATCAAACAAATGAATTCTTCGTTCACCACCAACATAATAACACATTTATGGAAAATAAAGCGATATCTTTATTGTTTTTTGTGACTATTTACTACAAAATAATCCATCTATCCGTTCAAGTGGATTGCTTGGATTTGTTCTCTATCAAAATCAATAATCATGATGTGATCGCGCAAAATATGATCTCCGCATGATATTGTTGTGCCGTAGTCGGCTATACTGTTAAATGTGATATCCACACGATAGACTTCAATCTCATTAAACCAATTCTGATGTACTTTTTCCTGAAGTTCATTCTCATAATAATCTCGAAAGACAGTCTCACAAGTTGAAAACCACTTAATGTAATCTTCTATTTTATGAGCAATTGAATCTAACGGTGTATTAGTGGACACATATATTCGCACGTCATTTAAATCCTCATCCTGTATGCAATGTTTAAATATTTGCACAGTATTTTGCAGAGTGTAACACCGGTAACTCTCATCACTCTCTTCTTCAAGCTCAATGAATTCATTTAACAATATGATCTTACTCCTCTCAATGCATATTAAAATAGCTCATTTAACCACTTTACGAATTTTTCTTTCTCTTCAAACTGTGGGTAATGCGCCGACTCGTCGAATACAATGAAGTCTTTGATTGGTGCATCCAATACATCAAAATAATCACGTGCTGCCTTCGCAGTGGTCATATAATCATATTTACCCGTTACAAAATAGGTAGGAATCTCCAGATGATCAACAATTTCGGGTAAATTATGATCAAATGCTTCCCTCAGTAAGATGTCTTGTGAACTGAACAGCCCTGAATAAAAGCGAATCATATCCAGCCCATTATATTCGGGATTTAAAAGGAATCCTGAAATATAATCTCTATTCTCGTTGATTAGTCTGGCTGCACCACCGTACTTTTGCAACAAAATTCTAGGCGTAAGTTCCTTTCCTTGCTCGATCGAGCTGCGGATTAGCTCCAGTTTTTTAACATCTTCTTCATTACCGGCTTGTTTCGCTTGCTCGTACGTGTACTCCAAACTTTCCAGTTCGCTCTGAAGTGTATTAGCCATCTGTCCAATGCCTATATAAGCGTGAAACTGAGCAGGTGCTTTAGCCGCAGCTTTCATCCCGATGTATGTACCAAATGAATGACCAATTAATATAACCTTCTCTTGTTTTAACTCCTTAGATACATAATCCCTTAACGCTAACAAATCATCTACTAATACATCTGTTGTGAGATTCGAGTAATCCTCAAAAAAGTGATAGGACTTTCCACTCCCACGTTGATCGTAATGCACCACCGTGAAGTGTTGCTCAAGCTCTTTCTGATACTTCCTTACGTATGGAATCTCCGAGCACCCCGGCCCGCCATGCACAAAAATCAGGATAGGGTTAGTCCGATCAACACCCCTGATCATGACTTCATGTCCTGTACCGTTAATTTCGACCTGTTCTAACATGCTGATGCTGTTTTCACCTTTAATTTTGGGTGTCCATGTGGGAAATATCAGAGCTACTATAACCATTAAAATAATACTGAATATGCTGTATTTGAGTGTTTTACGTATTTTTTTGCGCATGTAATGCTCCCTAAATATAAGTTTCATTTGTAATTCTACCAACGGTTCCTTTATCGTAACGGATACAACAATTCAACGGGTTCTATCATCAGCTCTTCGTGGAAGATGTAATTGTGATCGGCTCCAACGATACAGAGGATTCGTTTTCCTGGATGAGCTTCAATTGTATTTTTGACTCTTTGAACCATAATCTGATTACGGACCACCCAGCGAAAGTTCTGTGCCTTCGCGTTTACCTGATGCAACCATTCATATTTTTGTCTGGTTACACGATCGAACTCCTTTGAATTAAAAGGAATCTCGCCAAACTGATACGTCTCCATTTGCTCTGCAAACCAATGATCATCCCGTTGTTCAAGTTCTTTGCGTTCCACGTCCGAATAACCGTTGAATGGATCAAAAGCATTCCACACATCCAATTCAAACCAGTCAATAGGGACAAATGGGATGTTATGCTCCTCGCATAAAGGGAAGACCAATTCCCAATACTCACTGGCTGGTTCTCCCCAGTATCCTCTATCATGTTTGTCCTTAAGATACCTCAACCAACTCTGCGGATGAACTTCACCACAAATGAGATCTGGTTTAAACTCAGTAATCACATCCTTGTAAAGAGAAAGGGAACAACGATATCGCTCCCTGAGTTCAGGATTATGAATGGTTCCGAGTATCCCAACCGTTGTCATGTGCCCAGCTCCTTTATCATATGTATATCGTTCGGCTCTTTGTCATAGAGTTCTTGATCAATCTCACTTGCAATCTGACTGCCCTGACTTCTATAAAAGGATACCGCTGATTCCGTCTCTGTGGAGGAGATATACAGATACTGTGCACCACGTTTCTTAGCCTCTTCACCTAACTCGTTTAGAATACGTTTTCCAACGCCTTGTCTTCTGTACCCGCGTGAGACATACATCAAGTCAACTTGTAATTGATTTCGTTCTTTTCCTCTATATTGATGTGCCAGTACTCCAAATCCGATTAATTGATCGCCAGCAAACGCGCCATATGCCATGCCACCTTGTTCTAATTCGTACACATATCGATTTTGAATCTCTTTCAAAAGCATCTCATCCCAGTTTGAGCATTCATGATTTTGTTCAAGTTCAACCAATCGGTTCTCTCTCATTTCATAAATGAGATCAATATGTTCCGAACGATCTATTTCCTGCAGCTGATTCACATCATCAAGGGTCAACGTTCTATACGTTATCATGGTTGTTGCCATCTCTCCTTCCTCATGTTATTTCTAAGATCCTATGGCTTTATAGATCGAAGTCTGTATTTATCAAAGACCCTTTTATCGTACAAAATAGTGTATTCCTTGTTCTCTTCAATTAGTTTTGACATATCCATTGGAACGGCTATTGTTGTTCGCGATACTTAAATCAGCTTATTTTAATTTCAGGTAACTCATTCAAATGATTTATTTCGATAGTGTATTTCTTAAGCTTATGGTTCTCAAGTCCATCCCATCTGTCTGAGAAACGATAAAACATATCTCCGAAGTTCATCCCTTCAGGTAATACATCCACAAGCTTTATTTCATCGATTTCAGACTCCGGTAAGCTCTCCAGCAATTTAACCTCAGCATAAGAGACCATACCCAAGCTCCCATTCCATTCATATACACCATAAGGTATTAATTCGAAGTGTACTGCCCCTGTCTCTTCATAGAGTTCTCGACTTGCCGTGTGTAAAATGGTTTCCCCTATTTCTTTGTTGCCTCCTGGGATCTCCCAACCTCCTCTTTTCCTATTTTTTATAATGATGAATTTATTATTGTATTTAGCGATCATAACTGCAAAATTGATTAACTCCGGATCAAGTTCATCTAGATCAAACCAGTGGCTCATGTTATCTCTCCCATAAACAACTATTCTTTCAATATATAATTGTTAAACCATTGAAGTGGTAACAAGCTATCATCGGATATAATCATTGTGAATACCGCAACCAATCCTCGCTTTTGGTTAACAAAGATATATTGCCCTCTGAAATGCTGGGTCTATCATTCTATTGCCAACCTGTAGATCACTTCATCATCTGAATTGGTTCTGTTCTCACTAATGAAGGACATGCTCTTGTACAACTTCTGTGCTATTTCGTTATCCCGTTCAACCGTTAATGAAATAACCTTGCACAACGGATGCTGTTTCGTAATGTAATCTAGAATGGCTCTTAAAGCGGGCTTTCCCATTCCTTTACCTTGATAAGATTTATCGAGTTGAAAACCACCAATCCAGTAATTATCTGTACTATCTGGCGTATAACTCAGATAAAAGAAACCAAATACCTTACCATCAATCTCAAGTACGTAAGGATCAAACGCTTCATCCCACGGTTTTATATAGGCGTAAGCGATCCCCTCAATAACAGATGGAACTAATGAGACTTGGTGTTCATACAAAGAGATCTTCAGCGCCTCTTCCCAATTCTCTCGTGTGACTGGTTGTATCTTGATATTCACCACTGTATCTCCTCTTTCGATAATCTTTGATTACCTCTAAGGTTCTTTTCACTTTCACTTACAACCACTTCCAAATGATGTTCAATCAACTGTATCACTTGTTTTTTATTCTTCGTGATTGTTGCAGTCTTATGGTTTTTGTTAATTGTACATATAACTTCTTCTAAATTATATTGATGGTTCCATTTCACAATCATCTTGCATAAGTTCTTGAAGGACTGCTTGTAATTCCACGGTTGCAAACCCATTCTGGACAATACAAACCTTTTTATAATCCGATAATCTCTAATGAAAACATTTGGAGCTAATACAAAAATCAAATCCGCTTCCTGGATGGACTTAACGGTCCAATCTTTGCACTGCACTCCTTCTACAATCCAAGCCTCTGAACTGACAATAGATTGGACCAATTCATCCCTAACACTTTCAGGATATCTCAGATTTTCGGCGCTTCTGTCCCATATGAGATTGTCTAATTCATAGGAAGGAATACCATATTTATCCGATAATTCTTTGGCTAATGTTGATTTCCCACTGCCACAAGATCCAATAATTCGTATTCTCATACATATTCTTTCTTCAGAAATGCATAGATGACATTATCAACAAATCGATTTTTCCAATAATAATGTTCTTTCAATATGCCTTCTTCACTGAACCCAATTTTCTCAAGCAACTTCCTTGATCCCGCGTTCTCTGGCTCTACAAATGCTTCAATTCTGTTTAATTCAAGGTTCTTGAATCCATATTCAACGATTTTCTGAGTTACCTCGGTCATGTAACCCTGCCGCCAGAACTCCGGTGCTAACTCATATCCCAACACAGCTTTATGATGTTGTTTCATCCAACCATGAAATCCGCATGTTCCAACAATTCTGTTATCCGATTTCAAAGCAATTCCCCAGCGGATGACCTGACCATTCTCGAATCGTTCAGTCCATCTTTGTATGAGTTCTTCTGCTTGTTTTGTATTCTTAAAACTTTCTACATCGTAGAATTTTGTAACTTCATCTGAAGAAAAAATATGAAATATGTCTTGGGAATCACTCTGTTTAATCTCTCTTAACAGCAGTCCTTTGGTTTCAAGTTCAGGAAAAGGAGTCATATTCACTTCACCTCAATCGAGTACACTGCTACATTTTTCCCAATGATGTCTACGTCCTTCTCGTGTTTCATGCCATTCTTTTGCGCGACTTTCATAGAACCCACATTGCCATGTTGAATTAAAGATATTAATCTTTTCTGCTTCAAGTGATCCATGCCATATTCTTTCCACGCTTTTGCTTGTTCATATCCGTAACCCATTCCCCAGTATTGCTCTATAACCCAGTAACCAACTTCAAGCTCATCAGTGCCTTCAATGATTTGAGGAATCAGTCCAGAGGTTCCAATTAACTTGTTATCCTCTTTATTAAATGCGAGGAACAGCCCTTTATCGTCTTTATTCCAGTTGATGAACTTTTCCAGGCTTTGCATGGTTTCTTCCTTGGTCCAAGGTCCTCCATGTCTTATAAATTTCATCATATTGGGCTCACGTGTCATCTCAAAAAGTAAATCGAAATCATTTTTAGTATATTTCCGAAATATAAGTCGTTCTGTCTCCATCTTTCTCTCAACTCCTTTTTCATTCATAAGATGTAATCATATTCATAAACATTCAAATATCATGGGGAAACGAACTAGAGTGTGTCTTCAAACTCAGGCAAGTGAACCGTGATGGGTGCCAGCTTACCGTCCGAAAATTGCTGAAGTTCAGAGTGACTGATGCTGGCGAATCGCCAGGCGATTTTCTAAGGAACACAGGACATCTTATTCGGTCTTCAGGTCCTCTTTTAGAATTGTAAGGAACATGAGACATTTTATTTCCCAAAATCATCTGACAAAAACAAACAAAAGGCTATTTTTTCTGGTATAGCGTGTCTCAGATTCCTTAGATTTCGGAGGGCGTTTCAAATCCCTCAATAAGACGTGTCAGGTTCGTTAGCGTTTAACCCCTAACACTAAACTCAACGCTATGCTAATGCATAACAACGAAAGCATGGGAAGTTCTATCAAACCTTAGCAGTTAATCCCATGCTCCTTTATCACCAGACCGATAGTTTTGTCCTCGCATCATTCTCATCCGTTAAATATGCGAGAGATTCAAATCCCTGTCTATTTATATGTTTATATAATTCCTCGACTTTTTCTAGATCTTTACAATAAACCGTGACGTAGATACTATCGATCACAAGAAGAGCCATCTGACACTCACTCTCCACATAATCTTCATAGGTGATTACATCTGTTACTTGTGTGCCTTTTGGAAATGCTTTTAAATTTGCAAATATTAAATAATACTCGTTGTTATCAATAACCTTCTGTAATTCTTCTCCATTCATACCAATAATCATATTTGGAAAAAGACTATCCCCTAACGTATCATCAACAACGAAATAGGACTCCTCCTCACCAATAAACCAATCGAAATTAGATACTTCCATTGGTTTTAAAATCTCCCCAAGAAAGCGACCATAGGCATTTGGTATTTCAAAACGTATTCCTCTGTTCATCTGCTCACCCTCTTATCATTTTCAATTCAAAGCATAATAACAGTTCAGTTATTTCACCCGATACTTCTCATTATTTATAATTCCACTTACTATTTCAGGTAATTGTGCTTCTGTAAAATGATTAGTACACAGCTTGTTATCTACTCTCAGATCCGGATGATTTTCAAACTCATCCAGCAGAATTATACTTCTTTCTTTCATTTGATATTCTTCCGCTCTTAGACGGTCTCTACGAATAATGGTTTGACGATCAACCATTAATACAACATAGATTATGCGAACATGATAGTCTGCCAATTCTGTCATTAATCCATCAATGTCTTCCGGAAAGGCCACATAGTCCAGCACTACATCGTATTTATAATCCAATAAGTTTTTCACTAGACTAGATATATTTTTCCAAGTTAAGTCATTTGTATCCTTATCAAGCCAGGGTTTACCTCGCCCTTTGACCGGAAAGTGACTAACTGCATCTCCAGAAATGTAAGCACTTTTATCTAAAGTCTGAACCAGCAGCTTGGAAGTTGTAGATTTCCCTACTCCAGGGGGTCCAGATATAATATATAGGTTTCTACTCATTTCGTATTCTCCTTACAATATCTTTTGGAAACTTCCAATATCCAGTTTTCTGTCGAATTTATATCCGATCTCTTTAAACAGAGCACATTGTTCATAACCATTTCTCTCAAATAATGATTTACTTCTTGTATTCTCCATGCAAATCGTCGCAATTAAGGTATGGAATCCTTGTTCTTTTGCAATCTTCTCAATAAAATGTAGTGCTTGTTTCCCCAAGCCTTTTCCCAAAATATCGGGTTTTAAATATATGGTGACTTCACCACAAATATCATATGCCTGTTTACTCTTATATTGGGTGATCAGAACATAACCCATCATTTGATCGTTTTCGAAAATTACGTAAGTTTTATACCGTGTATCCTTGTTCATCACAGAGGATTTAATCTGATCAAGATCTAATTCCTCCGTATGAAACGAAATCGTTGTATTCATTACATAATAGTTATAAATCTCTCTAATTTCAGGGAGGTGCTGTTCGGTTACCTCTTCAAAAGTCACAGTCGTCAAGTACGATACATCCTCTTCAGTTCATTTTCTTCAAAATAATTTCGATGATTTCACTGGTCTCCAGATGATCGGTAATAATGCGAGTTTGAAATTGTTCATCCTTGAAAGCTTCAACACACTTTGGTGCTTGTTGATATTGCCAGCCTCCATATTCATCCCCTCGTTTAGCCAAACGATGATAAATCGTTTCTTCTGTAGCCGTTAAGCAAAAATGATGAATGTCCTGATCGATCTCTTTCAACCCGTTATAAATATAATGAAAGTTTTCCTCTTTATAGATGGTCATGGGGATAATTAAGTGTCTGTTGTATTTCTGCTTTACTTCTTTTGCCGTCTTTACGGTTAGAATTTTCCAAAGTTCGATATCTTGAAAATCATCCGTCCGTTCCCTCTCCTCTCTACAATTCTCCGGGAGAAGTTTTCTCAGCATATAACCTATTTCTTCAGGATCGTAGATCATGCTATTTGCAATTAAGGGCTGAAGTGCTTCTGCTGCAGAAGTTTTTCCCGAACCAAACGCTCCGTTTATCATAATAATCATTTGATCCTTTCACTCCCATTCAATGAAATTTTTCAATAGAAACAATTCTTTTCATATACAATTTCATCCATTATAAATGTTTTCCTTCTACTTTTGTGTTACAAAATGGCTAAAAACATGATGAAATCCCATTGGGTCAACCCAACGGGATTTCATTATAGTGCATTATTTTTCAATCAACCTAAGCTTGTTAATGTATTTCCAAGTAATCGATGTATATATCCCATGTCCCGTCATCGGCTGTTACAACCAACTCAATGACCTGATTTCCCGTCCCATGGCTAATATTATTCAGGGTATAAACCGCTGGAGCGCTTCCGCCAAAGTAAAAGGTTCCCTTCGTCTGTCCGCCAATCTTCAAATCAACTCTAGCCATGTTGGCATTGTTTGAAGCTCCACGAAGCGAGAAATTATGAGTGCTCGTTGCAAAATTCTGAGTGTATTTAACCAAATCATTGTTGGCATAAAGGACCACACCATTGAAAGGAGAACTGATATTGCCGGTGTATTGTCCTCCTTTGGTCATGTTCTCAGCTTCCACTTTTGTTCCGTTACTCGGGGGATTAGTAGTGCCATTATCGGGTGCGACTGCCCGACCGGTAGTTGATGAGATCATGCCGGAGCATAGGCCACGATTCTTCAGATTTTGTGCAATCTGCGGAATGGCCTGAAGTGTCGTCTGGTACTGATCATGCATTAAAATGACGTCACCACTTTTCATCGTGTTCACAGCTGCCACGATCTGGGCTGCGCTGGCACCATTCCAGTCTTTGGAATCTACGTTCCACAGTACTTCCTTCAGGCCGTTTTGGCTCACAACGGATTTCAAGGTCGCATTTGTCGCACCGTAAGGAGGTCTGAACAGTTTAGGTGAACTTCCGGTAATGGACTGGATCGTCTGTTGTGTCCGAGTAATCTCTGACGACATCTGAGAACTGTTTAATGTAGTCATATTCGGATGTGTATAGGAATGATTGCCAATCCACATACCAGCCGCCACCTGTGCAGTAACCAGAGATTTATTATTTTGCGCATTTTGTCCAACATTGAACATCGTTGCCCGTAAGCCAGCCTGCTTCAACGCATTAAGCATGTTTGTTGTATTTCCAGTTGGGCCATCATCAAACGTCAGACCTACATAACCATTCGGACAACTTGCATCTGCAGCACGAGCATCGGGCACCGCCGGAATAGAAAACAAGGTACCGAAAAGTGCGAGAGATATTACCGCCTTTGCCAGCTTTACTTTGAACATAAAATTACCTCCTCATATTATATTCACAGCACAATACCTTCTACACTCCCTCTCTTTATCGGACTTTCACCCTCGAAAAAAGCGCTTTCAAATGAACGTAATCCACTGCGTCCTTTCTCATAGATAAGAGCTTTAGTTCAAGGTGAGTTCAGTATAAACGATACCTCTATTTAAAGTAAATTGAATTTTATCCAAAATGTTCTATTTTTTTACGAATTCTAGAATCGCCTGTTGTACATCTCCCGTTTAGCACTCTCCTGTGTAAAAATATCCTCCGGGGGCACCATGCGCTTTGGCAGTGTACGCCCTGCAATAATTTCTTTTGTAGCCTGCATAAGCTGAGGACCAAGCAGCGGGTTACATTCCACCACAGCATTGATTTTCCCACTCGCCAGAATTTCAAGTGCTTTGCGGGAGCCGTCCACCGAGACAATGATAATGTCCTCTCCCGGCTTCAGCCCAACTTCTTCTATCGCTTGTATGGCGCCAAAAGCCATTTCATCATTATGGGCAAAAAGAACCTGCGGCCGTTTGTGTTCCGGAACCTGAAGGAATTCTTTCATCACTTGTTTGCCATTGTCCTCCGTAAAATCGGCAGGAGCACTTTGTGAGAAGATGATATCTGCTCTGGTGTCGAAAATGCTTCTAAAGCCCTCGCCACGCTGGATGGAGGGTGTAGAACCACTCGTGCCTTGCAGTTCGGCAATCCGTATCAAACCCGGATGATTTCGCATCCGATCCTTAATGTACTTCCCGGCCTTCACACCTTCCTCATAAAAGTCCGATCCAATCGTTGTCACAAAAAGTGAAGTGTCCTTGACATCAACGGACCGGTCTACGATGATCACAGGTATACCTGCATCCCTGGCTTCCTGAAGAATACCATCCCAGCCCGATTCCACGACTGGTGCAATGGCAATGACATCTACCTTTTGCCTGATGAACGACCGAACAGCCTCGAACTGTTTCGTCTGAGACTGTTCTGCATTTTTTATGACAAGGGAGATTCCCGATTCAGCCGCAGCATTCCGAATAGACGTGGAGTTTGCCAAACGCCAGGCACTCTCTCTGCCCAGTTGTGAAAAACCCAAGACAATCGGTTTCGTAGAGGTATCCCTTGCTACCGCTGATTCCATCCATTCCTCAACGGAGGGAAGAGTTTCTAAGTTGTTAGACGAGATGGGAGAAGGAACAGATTCAGACTCAGGGGCTGTGCAACCGACAAGCAGCAGTAGAATGAACAAACACAACCAGTTCACATGTCTTCTCACTCACGTATCCCCCATCTCCATATTTCATTTAATTCGATCAACTTAATGCAGTGATTTCGAGGATACTCGCCGCCCGCTAAGAAGTCGCTGGAACAAAATAAAAACAAACAGCATCAGGCCAATCACAATCTTGGTCCACCATGAGCTGAGCGTACCTTCAAAGCTAATTATAGTTTGGATAGCCCCCTGGATCAATACACCAATAAAGGTTCCCGCCACATACCCCACACCACCTGTTAACAAGGTGCCTCCTATTACAACAGCCGCGATGGTATCAAGTTCAAGACCCATGGCGTGTAATCCATAACCGGATAACATATAGAAGGTGAAGACAACACCGGCAAGCGCGGAGCACAAACCGCTGAACGTGTACACCAGGATTTTGGTACGTGCAACCGGCAGTCCCATGAGCAGCGCGGATTGCTCGCTTCCGCCGATGGCGTAAACGTTGCGCCCGAACCGGGTGTAATGTGCCAGGTAGATCGCGAGCAGTACAATAACCAGTGCAATAATCACATTAATGGAGACAAAGCTGCCCCCTGGCAGGGAGATTTTCGCCTGCGCAACCTGTGTGTAAAATGGATTCGTAATGGTAATGGTGTCGAGACTGATGACATAACACAACCCCCGCGCCAAAAACATGCCTGCCAGTGTCACGATGAAAGGCTGGATTTTGAAAAAGTGGATGATCGCCCCCATGACTGTGCCAAACAACGCACCCATCACAAGCACCATAGGTATAACGATCGCAGGCGACCACCCTTGCTTCTCGACCAGACTTGCGCTAATGATGGTCGTCAGCGCAATGACAGAACCTACCGACAGGTCGATTCCTCCCGATACAATCACAAAAGTCATGCCAATCGCCGTGATAATCAGAAATGCGTTATCAATGAGAAGATTAAGCAGTACCTGTGTGGAGAAGAACCCCGTATACCGGAAAGAGCCTATGGCAAACATCACGGCCAGCAAACCGAAGGTGACAAAGACCGGGAGATACTTACGATTAAGAAACATGGCGGTTAACCCCCTGTTCGGCTGGAAACTTCCGTTTTTTCCAACGGATCACCATGGAATTGCGGAATGAATCGGATTGAATCAAACATACGGCCAGTACAACAAAGGCTTTGACAACCAACGTAACTTCTGGCGGGACTCCAATCATATAGATCGTCGTTGTTAAGGTTTGGATAATGAGTGCTCCAACGACGGTACCCATTAGATAGAAACGACCACCATTGAGCGAAGTGCCCCCGATGACTACAGCAAGAATGGCATCAAGTTCATACCACAGACCTGCGTTATTGCCATCCGCACTGGATACATTCGAGCTAAGAATAAGCCCGGCAATGCCGGCACACAGACCACAGAAGACGTATACCGTGAGAATAACTGTTTTTGAACGAATACCTGCCAGTTGGCTCGCGTTTGCGTTACTTCCAACCGATTCAATAAACAGTCCAAGTGCCGTTTTTCTCGTCAGCAATGAGGCAACAAGCAGCACAGTTAATACGATGAAGATGGAAAAAGGTAATGCTGCAAGCGAACCTGCCCCGATATAGGCGTAGTTCGCGTTGGATACAGTAATAATCTGTCCACTCGTAATCAATTGCGCAATCCCACGTCCGGCTACCATCAGTATAAGCGTTGCAATAATGGGCTGGATTCTGGCAACCGAAACCAGCGCCCCGTTCCATATGCCCAAGATCAGTGAGAGACCTATAGATAATCCAAGTGCACCCAACACAAGCCAGAGCGAACTCTGATCCACTCCTCTGCTGATGCTCATACAAGCCACGGCACCGGAGATTGCTACAATGGAGCCTACAGACAAATCGATACCTCCGGTCGCAATCACCAGTGTCATACCGATCGATACCAGAATTAAAGGCGCTCCAAAATTGAGAATATCAATCAAGCTGCCATACAGATTCCCTTCACGCATGACGAGGGAGAAGAAATCCGGAGAGTACAGCAAATTAAAGATTAAAAGTAAACCAAGCATACATAACGGCCAAAACAAATGATGTTTACGCATCTTGCCCGCCATCTCTTTAACCTCCTGCCATTGCTTTCATGATTTGCTGTTGATGGATCTGATCCCCGCTAAGTTCTTGCACTTTTTTGCGGTCCCGGATTACGGCAATCCGGTGGCTGACACGAATCACTTCTTCCAGCTCGGACGAAATGAACAGCACGGCCATGCCCTGCTTCGACAGAGAGAGCACCAGCTTCTGTATTTCAGTCTTGGCACCGATATCAATTCCACGCGTAGGTTCATCGAGAATCAACAGATCGGGGTTCATCAGCAACCACCGTGCAAGCAACACCTTTTGCTGATTACCGCCGCTCAGATTTTTAATTAAATGCTCCGGGTTTTTCGGATGGATATTTAACAGGTTGATGTACTTTTCGGCGATCTCATCCTGTTTCTTGCGTGAGATTGGTTTGGACCAGCCTCTTGTCGCTTGTAAAGCCAGAATAATGTTCTCCCGAATGGTCAAATCATCGATTATGCCTTCGGTTTTACGGTTCTCGGAGCAAAAAGCAATATTCTGATCAATTGCATGACGCGGCGACTTGACCGTACTTCCTGTATCTACAACGAGCAGCTTGCCTACATCTGAACGATCTGCACCAAAGAAAAGGCGAGCGATTTCGGTACGACCAGACCCCAATAACCCAGCCAAGCCCACGACTTCTCCTTTGCGAATGTCCAGATCAAATGGCTCAATTGCTCCTTTGCGTCCAAGTGCCTTAGCGGTAATTAACAGTTCTCCCGCCTCCGCCTGGGCAGCATCCGCTTCCTTCGGAAGCTCCTCAAGCACCTCAAGCTCCTTTCCGATCATCTTGAGCACCAGTTCCATGCGTGGAAGTTCTGCGGCTATGTACTCTCCTTCCAATTCCCCGTTACGGAGTACCGTTAGACGATCCGACATTTCGTATACCTGATCAAGAAAATGAGTAACAAAAAGAATTGCGAGACCTTCACTCTTTAATTTGTGCATAATACGAAACAGTTGCTGAACCTCGTTTTTGTCCAGACTGGATGTGGGTTCATCCAATATGAGCACTTTTGCCGAGATGCTGAGTGCTCTTGCAATTGCAATCAGTTGTTGCATCGCGACCGAATAGGTCTGTAAAGGAGCCTTAACGTCGATGGACAGATGTAATCTGTCTCGCAGAAGGTTCTCCGCATCTTTGTTCATTTGCTTCCAATTGATTTTGCCAAATCGCATCGGCTCCCGCCCGATGAAAATATTCTCAGCAACCGTTAAGTTTGGACAGAGATTGACCTCTTGATAAACGGTACTGATTCCCGCCTTTTGCGCTTCAAGCGGACCGGAGATCGAAAGATCCCGGTTATCCATCGTTACCGTTCCTTCGTCAATGGAATAAACGCCGGTCAGAACTTTAATAAGCGTTGACTTCCCCGCTCCGTTCTCACCCATCAAGGCATGAATCTCGCCCGGAAACAAGCGAAAGCTGACGCTGGACAGTGCTTTAACCCCGGGAAATTGTTTGGTGATGCCTGTCATTTGTAAAATGGGTGCTTGCTCGGCCATATAACCCTCTCCTTTGTTATGAAAAAAAGTCATTTAGCGACAGCCTGGTCGAAAAATGACTTTTCGGTGTTATACGAATCTGCTTTTAATATTCACGTGTTGGCAATGCTTCTTTGGCTTGCTCCGATGTGAAGGTCGTCTCATCCGTAACGATTCGGGGTTCGATGTCTTTCCCGTCCACTACCGCTTGAACCGCTTCCATTAATTGAGGTCCTAACAACGGATTACATTCAACGATAAAGTTGATTTTGCCATCAGCAGCAGCCTGCATACCATCCTTCACGGCATCCACAGAGATAATGGTAATATCTACGCCTGGTTTCAATCCTGCCGCTTCAATGGCCTGAATTGCACCAAGTGCCATATCGTCATTATGTGCATAGAGAACATCTATTTTTTTATGTGCTTTGAGGAAAGCTTGCATGACTTCTTTGCCTTTGGCACGTGTAAAGTCACCCGATTGTGAAGCAATCACTTTAAGCTTCGAGTTGGAAGCAATCAATTCCATAAAGCCCTCTTGACGGTCATTCGCTGGTGCGGAGCCTGTTGTACCCTGCAGCTCAACAATGTTGATCTCGTCTTGTGTGTCCTTGTATTGGTCACTAAGCCACTGACCTGCTTTGCGTCCTTCTTCTACAAAGTCGGAACCAATAAAGGTTTTGTAGAGGGTTTTATCCGGCGAATCCACAGCACGGTCCGTCAAAATCACGGGAATTCCTGCATCCTTCGCTTCCTTCAATACGGTATCCCAACCGGATTCTACAACAGGGGAAAAAGCAATCACCGTCACCTTCTGTTGTATGAAGGAGCGCAAAGCTTTGATTTGATTTTCCTGCTTCTGCTGCGCATCGGAGAATTTCAAATCATAACCCGCTTCTTTGGCTGAATCCTGAATCGACTTGGTATTCGCCGAACGCCAACCACTCTCCGCACCAACCTGTGAAAAACCAAGCGTAATTGTTTTGGCGCTGGCAGGTGTACTGCCATTCCCACTCGTTGAAGTTTCATTATCGGAGCCTGCTCCTCCATTGGTACTGCTACATGCCGTGCTGACCAGCATCACCATAGCCAATGTTATGGCAAGTCCCCACTTTTTTTTGGTTCGCATGTTGTGATCCTCCCTTTTTTCGTTTCACCTTGTGGTGTGACCACATTATAGAACGCTTTCATTCCGAGCTTATATGGAGTCTCATACTTTATTTATGTAATAATTTAGTAATTTCAAAAAAATGAAATTTAGAACGTGTAATTTCTTTGTTTAATTGTGTAGTATTTAGCGATTCTCTTACATATTAGAAAATCATGTTATACTAATGATACATTTTGATCCCTTCAGATGGAGTGGAATACGTTGAAACTCATTCAATGGATTGCTTCAAGCCTCAGGCTTAAATTACTCAGCATGTTTATCATCCTCAGTTCAGTACCACTGATCGTGGTTGGATTGATTTCTTACCACAAATCCTATACGGTCGTATCCAATCATAACAAGGCCTCGACACAACTGGTTGCCGACCAGCTTGCCAGAAACATTGACATCTTGTTTGAGGATACGGAACGGCTGCTCGAACTGGGCAAGAACCCGCAAGTGCTTCAATACCTGTATTCTCAATCGGAGTCCTACCCGGAAGCCAAAGCCATCCTTCAGACATACAATCTTTATCGGGAAACCTACAAGTATGACAAGGTACTTAATATCTCGTTCGTGAATTTCTATGGAAAAGGCATAAGTGAACGAAAAGGCGTGTTCAAGCTGGAACGAAATCCGCTGCGTAACCCGTACTTCAAGTATCTGATACAGTATCCGGATGCCATTCTGCGCATCCCTCATTCTGCAGCCTATGCCGAATATAACAGGCTGGATGGGTTTGCTTACCCTAAACAGAATGCGCTTTCAATTATAACCACGGTCAAAGAGCGAATTACGCATGAGGTCATCGGGTTCATAGTAATTGATTTGAATGATTCGTTCATTGATGATTTTTTGACGAATACCCCTATTAAGGATTCCGGTTTTTTCTATATTAGTGATCAATACGGAAATACACTCTTCAGGCCGGATGCCACCCCGGCATCCATAACCATGATGGATCAGATCCGATCGGTCCCTTTACATCTACAGCACGACAGCTTTATCCTGTCTGCAGGATCCAAGCCCCAGTTTGTTGTATACAGCACCTCAGAACAGACCGGATGGAAAATGATCGGGGTAGCTCCTTATCAGGAAATCATTGCAGAGGCCAATAGCATTCGCCAATTGATCATCATTACCGTTTTGTTAAGTGCTTTCTTTGCGATATCGTTATATTTTTTCCTGAATAATCGACTGATTCTTCCCATCCGGATTCTGATGAACAAGATGCGTAAAGCTGCAAACGGTTACTTGGAAGCCAAAGTCACACCACACGGCTCGGACGAAATTGCTGATCTGGGCAAAAGTTTCAATGTGATGCTGGATAAGCTCAAAATGCTAATCGAAAAGAGCATTCGAGAGAATGAACAGGTGAAAATAGCTGAACTACGTACGCTGCAAGCTCAGATCAACCCTCATTTCCTGTATAACACGTTGGAATCTATTCTATGGATGGCTGAAGCAGAGAAAAAAGAAAATGTAATCAAACTTGTGCAGGCCCTCTCGAAGTTCTTTCGGTTGAGTCTGAACAAAGGATTCGACTGGGTATCCATTCAAACCGAGCTTGAGCATGCGCGGAGTTACTTGGTTATTCAACAGATGAGGTACCACGATATTCTCACCTACGAGATCAGCGTTGATCGTGAGCTTCAGGATTATCCCATTTTGAAAATGACGCTGCAGCCCCTGATTGAAAACGCGCTCTACCATGGGATCAAGAACAAACGCGGTCAAGGGTTGATATCCATTCACGGATATGTAGAGGACAATAGCATCATTCTCACCGTACAGGATAACGGAATCGGCATGTCTGCGGATCGATTGGCACAATTACGTGAAGAGCTGGAGAAGCCGGCCGGTTCCCGTTCACCCCAAGATGACGAGCAGGAAGGCGGATTTGGTCTGCTCAATGTACATCACCGGATTCGACTCTATTTCGGACCAGCTTATGGTGTTGAAATGGAAAGTACCTATATGGAAGGCAGCACATTTATGATTCGTATCCCCAAAAGCAAGGAGGTTAACCGTTGAAAAAGGTGATGATTGTGGATGACGAAATTGGAATTCGGGAGAATATACGGAGCTGCATTGATTGGGAAAAGGAAGGTTTTCACTATTGCGGGGATGCACCCGACGGCGAGCTTGCGTTACCTTTAATTCATGAATGGGCTCCGGATATTCTGATTACGGATATCAAAATGCCATTTATGAACGGATTGGAACTGACCTCCATCGTTCGCACTCAACAACCTGATATCAAAATCATTATCATGAGCGGTCATGATGAATTCAGCTATGCCCAGGAGGCTATCCGACTTGGTGTGACCGAGTACTGTCTAAAGCCCATTAGTGCAGCAGAGCTAATCCAAATGCTTCATAAGGTCAGCAAACAAATGGATGAAGAACATCAACGCATGACAAACCGGACGATCACCAAAGAAAAACTGCTGGCCGATCTGTGCGGAGGACTCATCGGTACAACCGATGCGATTGAATCAGCCAAACAACTCTCACTTCCACTCTCGGCCCGGTATTATACAATTGTCATTATCGACGTTCGATTAACAGATGACTCCCGGGACCCGGAATCCCTGATGAAGAAACTGCTTCCCGTACTGGAGGAAACTCGTGATCCCCACGTGGAACTTCTTCCCTATATTCGAAGCCGGACCGAGTTGGTGCTTCTGCTCAAGTATCACTCCGATGACAGCATATCCGTATATCTGGAGCAGCTTCGCGGGCGGGTTCGTATGGAACTTGAGCATACGTTCAAATGTAATATTATTCTGGGCATCGGCAGTCAGCAGGAGCGGCTGCAAGGAATTCATGTCTCGTATCTGGAAGCGGAGGAGGATAAATATATTAATCGACTCACCCTTCAGAACAGAGCTTCTCTACATGAAATTAACCTGGATGAGCAAACGACTCTTTTCCTCGACAGGAATTCGTTTCTTGAATTTCTCAAAATCGGCAGTCTCAATCTGCGTGACCATTTTGTGCAGGAGTTTGCTGCTCCATTACAGTCCTTCGACTGGAAGTCCTCATCGTATGGCTTCTATCTGTTGAATGATCTTACGCTGGAGTCGTTCCGGCTTGCGAATCAGCTGTTCCGCATGAGTGACCATTCGGATGAGAACATTACTTCCCTACAGCAGACGATCCGGAAGATCACGTGCTGGGAGGACTGCACCCAATATCTGTGTTCCCTGCTTAACTTGTTATGGCAGAGAAGAGCAGCTTGCTCTGGAAAATACAGTGATGTCATTGATCAGGTGAAAGCCTATGTATCCCGTGAATACAATAACGAACAGGTCTCGTTAAAGATGATTTCTGCACATGTCAGAATCAGTCCAAGTCATCTAAGCAAGATTTTCAGTCAGGAAACTGGTCAAACGATAACGGAGTATCTAACCCAGATTCGAATCGGCAAAGCCAAGGAGCTGCTGAAAACAACCAACAACAAAACCTTTGAGATTGCTTACAAAGTTGGTTACAACGATTCTCACTATTTTTCTAATATATTCAAGAAAACAACAGGTTTTACGCCAAGAGAATATCGAACTCAAGGAACCGCGGAATCGCAGGCCAGACCATCAGATATGAGAAAAGAGCCAATGTATGAATAAAGCCAGATTTGCACTTTTACTTACACTAATACTTCTGTTCCCGACGATCATTTCATCCGGTTCGGCACACATTCGGCCACAGCAAATGGCTGCAACACTTCCTGCAACTTCACCTGTAGAGAAATCTGCAGCGAGCAAAACTTTCGGTATTATCTATCCAATGACGTATCCAACCTATGAGATGATCACGAAGGATGCAACGGAGTATGCAGGGAAACACAATATCACGTTAATTGTAAACGCACCTGATGAAGCCAATACCGAACAACAGATCCGTATCATGGAAAATATGATCAAACAGCATGTGGACGGGATAGCTATATCTCCTGTGGATGCTGCTGCACTTACACCCGTTATTGATGCAGCCCAAGCTGCGGGTATTCCTGTCATTACATTTGAGTCAGATGTCCCATCCAGTCATCGAATCGCTTATGTTGGCGCAGATAACTATCGCACTGGCCAGCAGTTCGCGATGACGACTACACGACTCCTGCATAATCAAGGTATGATTCTTGTCGAGAACGGCTTGGAGGAGATGCAAGGTTTGCAGCAGCGGCTTAATGGATTCATTGACTATATCCGCAGTGAAACAGACATCGAAATCTTGGAAGTTCGTTATCATCAAGGGAATGAAGATCAAGCCATGTCCGATATGGAGAACATGATTCAAGCTCACCCTCACTTCAATGCGATTATCGGGCTCGATTTTGTTTCTGTCTCTGCTTCTACCCTGATCTGGAAAGCAAAAGGCCTTAACCGGCATTTAATCGCGTTCGGTGATAGCCCGACCAGTGAAAACGGGTTACTTAACGGTCAATTGTCTGCCGTTATTTCGCAGAATGAAGGAGTCTGGGGTGCCAAAATGATGGAGACCCTGTTACTTGCAAGCGACGGTGTGCCTGTGAAGGAATTTATTGATACGGGGATCATTGAAATAAATCAGAAAGAAAGCAATTAAGGGGATGTCCACCTGTCATTCTGATGACAGGCGGACATCCCCTTTTAAATTTTCGTACACGTAGTTATTACATCCGTTCATGGAAGTGTTTCTCAAGAAAGATGACTCTCAAGTATGATGATCCTTTTGAGAAGTCATTTTTTCCATTCGTTTTCTAGTATGCTCATTTCGATTAGATTCCAGAATGTATCTTCATATCTTCTCGCATCACGAATAAGTCCTTCTTGTACAAAGCCCGCTTTTTCATAACATCGGATGGCTGAGACATTAAAATCAAATACGCCCAGACTGATCCGGTGCAACTTCTCCTCTTCAAATCCAATGCGAAGTGCCTCATCGATCATTTGCTTCCCATAACCCTTACCCTGATATGGCTTACCAAGAAGCACCTTACCGATACGCCCTGAACGATTATATCGATCGATACCGCCAAGAGCAATATGACCTACAATCTCCTGAGTCGATTCATCCATCACTTTATAAATGAACTTATTTGAAGTGTTCTTATCATTGGCACCATGCAAATAATCCGATAGCTGCTCTCTGGAAAGTGGATATTGGAACTGAGGGCCGGCCCACTGGAGCAGAAATGCTTCATCCCCACTCCATTCGATCAGTTGATCAAAATCTTCCGGTTCAAAGTATTGGAATGTAATCATGTGTATCCGCCCCTTCTTTTTTTATGTCATATCATAACCTATTTCAGTTCTCTTGTGTCGTCATAATTATGAGTTTCATCAAACGCTTTGTTTCTTATATTCATTTCACGGATGGAGTTCTGAACCCAATTCATTCTAGCTAATAAACAGATAACTCCACCCAAAACGCATATCGCGCCTATCCAATAATTCAGTTCAAAATTCACTTGATAAGCACTCGAATCATAACTGCCAGCTGCTGCTGACTGGAATGCTGCATACCCTAGCTTGGGAATCACCTCTTCAATCATTTTCGAGATCGTAATAATCACAATGCCTAACATGATAAAGAGTAATGAGAAAATAATGTGTACATGCTTCAAAGACAAGCTACCTCCTTTACAATCCAAATCGCGTGCGTTTTGGCACTACTTGCATCTTAGAAGCCGAACGACTTCGCCATCAATCAGCCCTTCACTTACTCTCCGAAAACCAAGGGATTCATACAGATTTCCGGCGATACCATTTTCCGGCCTGTGTCCAATCATGATGCGTTTGCAATTCTGCGATTCTTTCATTAGATCAATTAACTTCCTCAATGCTTCTCTTCCATAACCTCTGCCCTGATATTTTGTATCTATCATTAGAGCAAGAAGCCAGTAGTTATCCTCATGATCCGGCTTATCTGAGTACACAGCAAATCCAACCAGATCCGAATCATAATAGATGGCCATGGGTCGAAAATCGGTCACGACCTTGGATTCAGCAATCCAATATACAACCGGCGCGGGAAAACTTTTTTTCTGTTCTTCCGTTACATTCAGTTGAGTACATGCATACCAATTATCCACCGACACATTTTTTAATTGAATCATAAATTGAAACTCCTCCTAGTGAAAATTACACAGAGGAATCCCACTGAAGACTTCCTTGGGTCCTCTGCGCTAGACAAAAACACCTCTTGTAACTTCATTTCTACTTTTCAGATTCGTATTGTTTCTCATATCACATCACTCCTCTCACGTATATTTCAGCGTTTCAACGAAATTTCACGATTAAGACTTGTTAAAGCTCGCTTGCAGTGTCCATTCTAATCTGCGGAGCCATTCCCTATGTACATCTGGATGAGCATTCTTGATTCGGTTCATGATCTGTATTACTTTGGATGTGGAATATGCCCGAATTAGATCATTTGTTACATCAATATTTGTACGTTCTGTATATGCATTTAAGAAGACTTCTGACAGATCCTTTGCCATGTGAGGGTAATGAAGATGCACAAACCAGACCACCCATGCGATATCAAACAACGGATTGCCCCATCCTGCCCACTCCCAGTCCAAAATGAACATTAAATCGTTGGATAACATGACATTATGTGGTCCGTAATCTCCGTGAATCAGAGTTTGCTCCCCATGATCGGAAATGTCCAACACTTCTTTTACCATGCTTTTGATTCCGGAGGGTACAAACTCAAGTTCCTCCACATCATTAGCGGACTTCGTTATGACTGGCAGCTCTGCTTCGCAATCATATCGTTTGATGGAGTGCACGTCTCTGGCGAGATATATACCAAGCTGCTCATAAATTTTCCTACCTTGGTCAACTCCATCTTGATCCAGCAGCCTCTGTGCGTTTATTCCTGGAACGTAATCCATCATAACAAACAGCCAGTTTTCTTTTTCAAAATAATCCTGCACTCGCGGAGTCACGCCAGAATGATTTAACAACCTTAACGCGCTTATTTCTGTCCTTGCATCTGTATTTTCTACATGATAGATTTTAGCAATCATCTGCGGATCAGTTCCCTCAAGTAAAAGGGTCGTATTGGTATAACCACCTGTTAGTTTAACAATGTTCACATTCGGAAATCTGTTTAACAAGATGTCATGGTTCACTTCATGCATTCCTTCTTTCTTAGTCCTTGAAGTTCAGTCCTCTATTAGACAACCTCAAACCTAATCTTCGATCTCTGAAAGCATAGGACTATGTTTAATCAGTTCAGCGATTTCAAAAGATTTATTGGCACCTAACACTTCCTTAACAGCTTCAACCCCCTCTGACTTCCAGACCGAACAGACATATTTAGAAAAAGCATACCCATTCAAAGCATATCCACTGTCCTGTAGCCGTCTGAATAACCCCACACTTTCCTCTACCTTTTCAATATCTGTCAAAATACATGCCAGATTGTTCATCGCGATGTGAACATTTCTCTGTGAGTTACTGGATGAATTCAATTGTCTCCAGCTACCTACAACTTCCTGATTTTTTATTGGATCTAATGCTGACCAGTCGATCTTGTTTATCAAATTCAGCGTTTCATCCAGAAGCAGATTTACTTCTCTAACCTCCCCGGCATGATACAGATAGGCCAGACGCTGTTTGTTGTATGTAATCCGGGCAAAAAGAATATTGGACCATGTCTCATCTTCTTGTATGAGCTGGTTCATATTTTCAAGCACACTGTCCATTTCACTGTATCTCTCCAAAACCCAAAGCGAACCACCCAAAGCCCGATGACTCTCGAATCGAGCACCTCGGTTGGTATCCAACTTCGGGGCATGATCACAAGCATATTGGTACCAATCCATCCAATGATCAAAGTAGTTGCCCAGAGATAATGACAACGCTTGGGTCGAATCCGAAACAATCCAGTGTAACTGCTCCGGGGCTAGGTTTTCTTTCCCCCATTCGAAGAATACCCGGTGATTGGCATAAAGCAGTTCAGGTTCTCTTAACAAGGCATAACCATCGGAAATATTCCAGTAGACCCAGCCCTGTTCATTAACAGATAATGGTCTGGATTGTTCGTAGTTTTTCAGTAACTCAATCATACCCTGATGATCCCCTCGAACTACTAATTCCTGAAAAGAATGAACGATATTCATCCCCATCCTCCGTCCCTAATTAGTTTCAACCCAGCTATGTCAATGGCTTCGTACCGCAAGCTGTAATGAAATTCATCATGGCATAGGCTTCCGGCGAATGATTTATCGCTTCAGAAGCTTGTTGCAGCTGAGCAAATTCCTCCGAACTGATCACACCTTTTTCAGCAAAATGTACAAAACGATTAAGATTAAACTGGTGCTTAAACCCTTCTATGCCTAACAGATCACTATGTTGAAGGACAGAATCAATGTCAACATCGATGTATCCGCTCTCAGTAAGGAGACGCGGCAGACTTCTACCAATTAAACGATTACCGCCGTGTTGTGCCGCATAGTCCGAAATTTTCATTAATACCGTATGCAAAGCAGGAACATCAGGATTCACTGCTCCAAAAACGCCGTCATCTACATCAATAATGGCAAGACAGCCGCCAGGCTTCAGTACACGATATATCTCTTGTGCAGCTTCGTCAGGATTGTTCAAATGAAGAAAGATAAGTCTTGCCACGACAAAATCAAAAGAATCATCAGGTAGATCCATCTGGTAAATGGAAGACTCTACAAATTGCAATCGCTTGGAAGGAATATCTTTAAGCCGTTCTTTAGCTTGTGCTTGCAGTGAATGATCAATCTCAAGTGAGGTAAGCTCGCTGTCCGGCAGACTGTTCACTAATTGCTCTGTGATATAACCTGGTCCGCTTCCGACCTCCAATACACGCATTCCATTTTTCAAACCATACCATTCTAGATTTCGGAATTCTTTGGACCACCCCATTACCGCCTGTATCTTTAACCTTTCTAATTCCTCTTGTAAACTTAAAACTGCCGTTTGGATACTGTATGTTGAACGCGGATCACTCATATATTCTCTCCTGTTCTTAAGTAGATTAATAAAAACATATATTCTTAGACCTTTTTCTTCCCTAGAAAAAAGCATCCTTATGATTCAATTGTTCCCCTGCTTGAGCATCTGTAGAAACAGCTTCACGAACATGCAATTTTGTCATAGATAACTCGTCTCCTTATGGTTTGGATCATGACGTAATTGATCTATTTATAGCTCGAATTTTATATAACTCTTCTGGATTAACGAAAATTCCCCTATCTTTCTATTCTTGATTTTAGCATGAACAACCTTCTATATCTCAGAAGCAATAAGGATATATCAGATATATTGACAGCACACTGTCAATGAATTAAGATAAACATATGAAATACAACCAAAATATAGAAGATCCACTAAGCAAGTTTTCCCTTCACATCTTTCACATTCATGGATTATTGATGCGTTCGGGGGATATCGTTACACGTTCACTCCATCAGAGCAGTGCCCGATGGCAGGTATTGGGTCGCATTGGACATGGTACACCGACAGTAGCCAAAATCGCCCGTGATATGGGGCTAGCCCGCCAAAGTGTACAGCGCATTGCAGATGTATTAACCGATGAAGGGCTCACTATGTACAAAGACCATCCGACAGACCGACGAACCAAGTTACTTGAATTAACGGCGAAAGGAGAAGAAGTGCTGGAAGCGATCTATACACAGTACGATGAATGGAACCAGTATATTATGGCTCACCTTGATCCGAAGCAATTATTAGATATAACGAATGCTCTCGGCCAAGTCGGGCAAATTTTAGAAAAGGAAATTACACAGTTTAGCGATAAGGTGAATGAGTAGAGAAGCTTAATCTAATCCAAAACAATGATTGGGGTGTTCTTATGAAAAGTATCTTCATTAAAACGCATGCTGTGGAAATCGTAGAGCGTATTGATAGACTCAGTGCAAATTGCAAGCCTGAATGGGGAAACATGCAGGTCCCTCAAATGCTGGCTCACTGCTCGGCATTTCAAGACATTCCCATGGGGAATGCTTTTCCACCTAGAGGATTGCTAGGAAGGCTCGTTGGAAGGTTCGCCAAACCGATGTTTTATAACGAAAAGCCATTACCGCATAATATGTCGACCATCCCAACGATTATTATAGAAGACAACAGAGAGTTTATCGTAGAGAAAGAGAAACTGAAACAAAAGATTACAACTTTCCAAAGTCTTGGTCCAAGAAAATGCTCCTCTCACCCCCATCCTTTTTTCGGAAGATTAACACCTGAGCAATGGGGTATAGGCATCTATAAACATTTAGATCATCATCTAAAGCAATTTGGAGTGTGATTCGTAAACGAACATTTTTTTGGAAATTATGGATTATACTTGTTATTCATTGATGAACTTCCTTAGCAATGACTCAACTTCATTAACCCAGTCTCCTTCTTCGTCAGCCAGTAAAGTCTCCCAGCCAAGTAGCTTAGCAGAATGTAAATTTTTCTCTTGATCATCTATAAATAGAACCTCTTCTCCATCTGCCAGGAAGGTCTCTACCCGTTGGTATATCTCAATCTCAGGTTTGCATAAACCTACTTGATTAGAGATAGTTACACTTTTGGTAAATGAGCTTAAACGGCTCAGATTCGGCTCAATCCATTCCTTACAATGATTGCTGAGTAGATGGATATCGGCGGACTCACTCCATCGCTCAAGGTATTGAGCGGCTGGTAAGGGAACAATAGAATTGTATAAGATGTCCTTCGCTCGGCTTATTGATAATTCAGGATACATCTCCTTCAACGATTGCCAGAACTCTTCTTCCCTCATCATTCCTGTCCAGAGCTTTCGTTTGATTCCTGCAAAATGTACTTTCAAAGATTCTGCCGATAGGTTGGTTTCCTCACTCATATCTTTCCAGCACGTTAACGATATATTACTTAACAAAACCCCTGCGATATCTAAAACGATCTGTGGTCTGCCTATCATTTTATCGACCCCCAAGTTCATCTAATACGACGTATAACAGGCCTTAAGTTACTTAAAAGCATCATGCGGAAGGACAGCATGCACACCCTTAACGCCATTCACAATTTGAGTGATACGCAGGTCAATTACCGCGCTTCCAAGTGCAATCGCTTCCACTCGATCTAGTCCGTACAACTCACCCATCAGATTGAGCATCCCGTCTAATGCTTGAACCGTAGCCTCATTCAGATCTTCATGAAAACCGAAGGTAATCCAGCCGGATGGCGTATGTGCACGAGGATTGGTCAAAATCATATCATCAATCACATTAAGTGTAACATCCACCACTTTCATCGGACATTCAATGGCCTGACAGCTGACTTCACCGTCTCCCTGCCGTGCATGACCATCACCAATCGCGAGATAACCCCCGTCTACGGGGATAGGTAAATATAATTTACTTCCCTGCACCAGTTCCTTGCAGTCGATGTTCCCTCCACAATAGCGAGGCGGCCAAGTCGTATGAATTCCACCTGACTCTGGCGGCATGCCCACTACACCCATAAACGGCGAGAGAGATACCGTGAAGGATTTCCCGTGTACTTCACAGGTTCCACTCATCGTTTGGCGATCAAGTGTCCAGTTCAGCGACAGTTCTTCAATCTCTGTTAGATGTAACTTCTGGTTCTGCCAGTTCGGATATCCGCCAGCGGAAGTAAACCCATAACTCCCGGGTACGATCTCATTGAAAACAATCTCCAACGTCTGTCCTTGCTTCGCCTCATCGATATAGATCGGACCGATTAAGGCATGACCTCCATCTTTTTCACCTTGTCGATCAAAAGGTTTCATGCGTTCCGCATAACTCACACCCGTTCCCCAGCCCGCATCCAGCGTCTGAAAACGAATGGAGTCACCAGATTTCACGCTCAAAATGGGGGTTACCTCATTGGTAAATGAACCGATCAGATTTTCCTGAGTTAATTCAATCGTATGAATGGTCATCATAACCTCCACAGTTTCGGAATTCAGCTTTTTGCTTAATTACTACAGTATCGAGTATCTTTATTTGCAATAACGATCTGCTTCCATGATCATATGAACTTCCCATCCTTTCTAATAAATAACTGTTCAAGCTCTTCTCTCGTCACTGGATGTAAAATAATATCTTGTGAATTTATCATTCGTTCTACCAGATTAGAATCTTTCACTTTACGTCCCCATTTTCTTGAAAAAGACCTCCAATCACATACCATTTCTATCAAATATTTTGTAGGCATGGGCAGAGTTTCTTTTGTATTCCTATTTACAATCCAATACTCCCAATGATGTTTATTATGATTTTGGTGATGGAGCCATGCATTCTTCCATCTTAGATGGGAGTCTTCATCCTTCTGTTCTGAATAAAAATGAATTGCATAGGGAATAAATTCTTGCGGAAAAAACTTGGATATATCATGAATTAAACCTTGCACATAAAGACCTTCTTGCCAACATTCGATCAGCACGTTCAATTTATGCTCAACAACATATAGAAAATACCTCCAGTATGCGGAACGAATGGTCACCACCTCCCATAACGTTGTGTTTAAAACAGCGCTGCAATGATCCTCTCCGCACATTCTTCCGGTGTGTTCATACTTGTATCAATTGAATAGCTATAGTTGATGTTTTGGGCCATGATTTGATGCTGCTCATCCGATTGCTCTTCTCTTCGATCACCACGTTCAATGTTCCGCTGACGACAGATATCGAGAGGACAGTGCAGTTCCACAATATCCAGTGGATACCCTTCAAAAATCTGTTTGACTTGTTCATAATGCGGCGCGAGCTCTGGTCTTTCCACAAGTATGCCATCGATCAGAACATGCTTGCCATGGTCTGAAAATACTTTTGCCGTATGATACATCATTACAATCGCTTCACTCAGATACTTCCAGTAATCCGTCTGAAGATGTTTATCACCGATCGTATTTTCAAATAAATCATTAGCCACAACATAGAAAAACGGATCATCGTATGATTGCATCGCCTCTACAATTGACGTTTTCCCAGAGCTGGTTACACCGTTCAAAAATATAATTTTGCCTTTTTCCATGATAGTCATCTTCCTTTGCTTAAGTATAATTTTATAAATGTAATACAGCATGTACTACGTGTGTTTCATTGATTTTTTGAGCAGCATGATCTGGCCAATATGATAGGCATTATGAATACATAGATTGGATACAACTCCCCACCATGGCGCGTTGAAATAGGAAGGGATTTCACGGGTCAATTTATGTTCTTCGCTATCTTCAAGTGCCCTGTTCCAATCACCAAAGACGGTTTTTAGTCTATGTAATGTCTTGCCCCACTCCACATCATTCAGGTTAGACGGATCTATCTCGAATGTATCCTCATTATTCACTGAATGCTGCCCGTCGACCTTTTCGGCAACATATCTCGCAAGCCACCTCTCATTCCAGAAGATAAGATGATTGACGAGCGCCCAAATGGAATGCTCTCCCTCATTCTTTACATAAGCGGCCTCCGCCGCATTGAGGTCTGTCAAAATATCATGAAGCGGTATAAACCAGCTCTTGTCATGATAACAGGCATTTAATTGGTCTATGAGAATAGCTTTATAACTCATCGTTGCACCTCACTCAGATTAATATAAAATTTATCCGTTCATTGACTTCGCAATCTTCATCACAAGATCTTCTGACATATTTCTGCCAATGATCTCGTATTGCAACGCCTTCCCATGCACGTCCTCTTCGATCCATACCAATTGGGAAGTTTCGTTATTGAAAATATAAAATGCTTCGACGCCACGGATGGCTGCTTGTTTAACCTTAGTACCATCATGATCAGGCAATGCGATCCGGCTCTTTGTTGTCCCGAAAATATTAAGTTTATAACCACCGTATTCTTTATACGTGATGCTGATGCCCACAACCTTCTTATTGGGCTTCAAGTCTCGAATCACTACATTTCTGCCTGACCTGTTACTTTCTTCAATCATTTCATCGATTTCTTGCGAAGTTAAATTATCAAATCCATAAAATACATGAATGGCATCTATATCAGAATCAATCGGAAATTTCGGCTGCCATGGAGAGTAATGTTGTTGCAATCGTTCCAAACCGTCTTCCCATGGAATGGGTGCATAATTGGTCTGTTGCGTGAATTGGTTCTCTATAACATCTGCGGTGTATATCGCCTTCCCCTCACCAGGCTTTAAGTTAATGACGACCCGGTCAATCGCATTATCATTGCGTAAGGATTCAATTTGAATCTTTCCAAGCACATCTCCGCTTTTGTTTTTGATATCCATTGGTCTTTCACTCCTTTGTTTTCAAAAATACCTTTCTGATCTTCATACAATAGAAAGCTGAGCCTAATTCGGTAAATGATAGCAGCAGCCCAAGGCTCCTCAGAAATTCAATTTACAATCATGGTGTTCCCACACATCAAATAAGTTACCGTCCAGATCTTCTAACACAAAAAACTTCCCATAGTGTCTCTCATCACTAATATCCCCTACTTTCACATTCTCTGATGTTAAGTAGTCATGTAAAGAAGCAATGTCATCAGTGAAAAATGTAATGACCCATCTCTTTTTCTGATGCACTTCAAATGTCGCTCGTGTTTCATTATCGCTTTGGATCAAGTCCAAAATTGGGCGATTCCCCCGAAATAAACTCAAATATCCTTCGCGTTGGTGGCGAATGTTAAATCCAAAATGCTTTACAAACCAAGCGGCTGACACTTCTAAATCTTTCACTGGAATTACATTATATGCTATGCCCAGAATCCTTCCATTCCCCATATGTTACCTCCACACTTGAGATGTGTATAAGACCTACCATCTCTGCGATGTTATACAAGATTTAATTTGAGCAATATGATGCTGCCCGTGCCATACAAATCTTTGAATCGCGATATCCAATGAAATTGTACCTAACACTTCTGTTTGAATTGTTCGTCTAAACTGATCGGGATGTAAACCATGTAGCAACGTGAGAAATCGCTTGTGCAGTATCTCCATCAGCAAAATTGAATCTTCGATGGGCGTATTCCTGTAATCATGTAATGATGCCCATAAATCCTCTCGATATGAGCTTGCCACCGGTTCATCTTCAGTCAAGGCTCTCTTAAATCTGATATAAACGTTCATGTCATTGTCCGCAAGGTGGTGCACAATCTGTATGATCGTCCAACCGCCATCACGATAAGGAGTACAAAGTTGATCATCATTGAGATGTTGTGTAATCTCTCTTAAGGTCTTCGTAATTCCGGGAATTTGACCTATGATGTGGATTCTGTCCTCATTAGAGAATTTAAGAATTGGCTCAAAGTGTCCTATCGGAAAGCTTACATTTTCATCCAAGGTTGACCACCTCTCCATTTCTCTACTATAGAACCAAATCATATCCAATATAACCCACAATGTTCCATTTGCGAAGTATAAAAGCAAAAAAGAAGCAACCTTTATTCTCGGGCTGCTCCTTATATTACACTACTCTCATATCTGTATTTGGATTAGAAAACTAGCACAATTAAACCTGAGTTACGAAGGTACAATTATATAAGAAGCGCCCCTATCTTGGGTAGAATGGTGCTTGTCTAGAACATCACCAACCAAGAGAGGAGCGACTTTATGGTGGAGTCTACCATAATGAGTGACCTTATTCTGAAAATTCAATCAAAAAAGGATGGCTTTTCTCATCTAATGCATTATGAATTCTGTTATAGAAATTTCCCCATGTTATCATTTGCCCAGCTTCTTCTAAAGTAAAGTAGCCCACCTCTTCACTTTCATCACTGGTAGTTAAAGCTCCACCAATCGGTTTCCCAGTAAATATATTGTTGCATACACCGCGCGTTATGTTCTGATACAAACCACAAAATTTAATTAATTCAATGTCAATCCCTGTTTCCTCTTTCACTTCTCTAACTGCTGCCTGCCTAATAGTCTCTCCTTCTTCAACACAACCTTGAGGCATTTCCCAACCTCTTCGACCTTTCATGAGTAAAATCTCATTATGTTCATTGAGAACGATTACACTAGCAGAAACGATAAATTTCATTCTAATTCCTCCCACTATAAAGTAACGTTTTCGCCTGTTTTCTCGTCCATTCGTAGATTTACAACCTCGACATCTTGGATTGATGGAGGAATATTGGTTCAGAACCAGATTTTGCTGTAATGACCGGTGACGGGAACAGAGCTTGGACTCCATTTTTTATCCAAACTGTGGTCATGCTTATGATCGCACAGTGGATCTCCACATCTCCCTCGGGGTTCACCCTCCCATGTCACGCGGGGTCATTGCCCTTACATTCCTTCGTTCTACCTGCCAAGGGGTGGAGGCCGATTCTTGCTCCTAAACGGGGTCGTTGCCCTTATGGAATGGTATTCTTCGGCTTCTCCGGTGCTTCAATTGTCTCGTTATACATCTGTGAACGAGTGGAGATTTCAGGCTATTGATTCTTTGAACTAAGCTGCAATCTGTTGTAACTGCGCTTGTCGTACAGGACCAAGAACTTCGTTTGCGTTGTACTCTATTTCCTTCGTCCCCAGCGTGTGCAGGACGCGTATCAGTTTGCCGCAGAGCGCGATGAGCGACTGCTTTTTCTTCAGCGGATTTTGACTTCGTGTTGTGAAATACTTGTGAAGGGCCTTGAACTCCTCATTCTTAGCTACCATTGGCATGACGCAACGGAACAATAGGGCTCTTAGTCGAGATCGTCCACGCTTGGTAATGCCCGTTTTACCCTTACGCTTACCAGAACTATTTTCTTTTAGATTCAAGCCCGCCAACCGGATGATTTGTTGCCCGTGGTCGTAATGACTCAGATCGCCAACCTCAGCCAGAAATCCTGCAACGGTAACCGCGCCAACGCCTGGGATATTCAACATCTGCGTCGTTCCCGGTATCTCACTCAAGATATCCATGACCTGTTTCATGGTCGTTTCCACCTGTTTAGAGAAAAGCTCATACTGGTCGAGCAAGCTCAGAAGCTCCAGTCTCGCAGCTCGTAACCCTTCGGTAAGCCCGATGGATATCCCGGCTGTTGCAAAGAGCTTTTCCGCTCTCTTGATACCAACTCCACGCTTCACTTCCGTTTTCCAGTGTGCGAGAACGCCTCTGGCGCCTGTAGAGACGATCTCTTCCGGTGTCGGAAACTGGCGCATGGTCATCAAGGAAGTTTTGCCTTCCCAATCTTTAAACACGCTCAAATACTCTGGAAAATAGCGGTCGAACCAATTATGCACACGTGCCTTGACTTGGTTTAAACTCACCATAACCTTCTCACGGAAATTCATGAGGATGCGTAGTTCGGCATATTCCATTGCCGGCAATTTGGGCTCCGAGTACTTCCCGTTTCGAATGAGATCTGCAATGACTTTGGCATCCTTATAGTCACTCTTCGTCGGCGAGTTATCCTCAAGTTCCTTGCTCTTGTTTACGTGATGCGGGTTCACAATGACGATCTTGATATCTCGAGCTTCCAGGAAAGCGGCTAGCGGAAACCAGTAGTGCCCGGTAGGCTCAATTCCGAAAACAATGTCCGTTTTCAGATGAACCTCCTGAAGTTCTTTCATCCATGTTACTAGCCTAGTTAACCCTTCCTGATCGTTGTAGAACACGCAGTCTTTTCCTAATTCAATGCCACGGAAATCTACCGCTCTAGCTACGTGAATCTTTTTGGCAATGTCTGCTCCAATGACTAGCGTATCTTCTGTAATTCGCGTAATACGTTGATTCTGTTTCTGTTTCATCTTATACTTCATTTGTGCGCCTCTTTTCGTGTGTGGGTATTGTTCTTTGGTCGGAACAACGATTCCCAGTATACTAAAGGCGCATTTTTCATTCAAAGCTCAAATTACTTCATTACAGGAATGGCTCCTATGGTGGTTTAAATAACCACTCTTCCTCGAATGGAATAGCTAAATGCCTAGAACTGAAACAAAATCTTGAGTTGTTAATTGCTTTTCAACCCATACAACAAACTCTATGATTAATTCACGAAGTCTCTGAACACTATTGAGAAAATCTTGTTGAAACTCATCTTTAGAACTGCCAAAGAAGAAATATACATGTTCATTTATTAATTCCATTGTTACTTTTTCATCAAGGAGATTAGCAAGCGTTTTCAAATCCTCAAGGATCACCTCCCACGTTTTTCGATGTATTTCGTTAAATGCCTAATGATCATATCCAGAAAATATATTTTCTATTGTTTTCTCTACAAAGCCGAATACTTCCTCATCAAAGTAAATTGAGTCCTCATTCCAAAATTGCCCAAGGTACTTCCCGGGTAAAACTTCAATATAACCAGTTCCTTCAAGTTCTTCCCTATCTCTTATTATCTTCATCGTTCACCCTCATTAAATAGTTTCGTCGATTTCACATACTTTTCTGTATATAAGACCCAGCATATGCTGGGTGTGTGAATGCGTAGTTATGTGATTTCCCTGCCTTCATTGAGTAAACTTATCATTTGCCTGTTGGTTTTTAAGATTATCACTTTGTCTTTATAAGGGGACAAGAAACTACAGATTTCTTTCCGATTTGTACTATTAAATTTATGATTCCAAATAAGCATTTCAATTAGTCCTCTTAATGTTTGCTTGTATATAGATCTTTCTGCGCCTATTCTTTGTTTAACAAATCTCATGATAATTCTAAAATGTCGAATCAAAACATTAGTGTCTAGGTAATAAATTACATCTGCTCTTGAAAAGCTATCAGAAAGCCATTTATAATATACTCCCTCTACAATCCAACTATCATTATCAATTATTTTATGTAGTAATTTATCTCTCACGTCTGGAGAATTCTTTCCTGAAAACTCCACTTTACTGCTCCACATGACTGTATCTAGTTCGTAAATTTTTATATGTAACTTCTCTGACAAAACTTGACCAAGGTATGTTTTTCCGCTACCAGTTGAACCTATAATATGAATTCTTAAAGGTCTAGACATAATTAGCTTCTCCTTTTTAATTTATTGCAGTGATTTCTAATCACCTTCCTTTTTTATGCAGTTCAACAAACTCTCGGAGGTGTCTGCCAAAATATCAACTTTGAAATCCATTTAGCAGACCAAGGCTCCGTTAGGAGCCGTTGCTTTATGTCATACGACGGAATCTCAATTTTGGTTAACAGCAGATGTTATCGTCCCATCATTGATCTGCTATATGCTCCAATAGATCTCCAGGCTGGCATCCCAATGCCGTACATAATTTATCAATTACTTCTAAAGATACATACTCATTCGTATTGAGTTTTGCCATCGTTGCCGATGAGATCCCTGTGATTTTTAATAAATCCTGCTTCTTAATCTCCCTGTCAATCAATAATTTTTGAAATGGTTTATAACTTATCATCTGGTATCCCTTCATATTCGAATTGAATTTTTCTTTAATTATATGAAAGTATTTTTTCTTAATCAAAAATATCTTTGATATGACTTGAATATGATTTTCGTTATGATAAAATAATATTCAATAAGTTAAATTTTTATTCGCAAAATAAAACATAACGGATGGTGATCTTTTATGCACAATTCTTTAGAAGTCCTACTTGATTCTTTGATACGTAATCGGATTGAAGCTCTATATATCGATCTTCTCAAAAATAACTCCATCTATAATCAATACTCCTCAGATCGGAATCTTTACTTCAAACAGTTACATGAGCTTTTACCTCAGGATATGCATAAAACTCTATTTCTTTACGATGACGCAGACCTTTCTGTTCAAGCAATCTTAGAACGTGAAATCTACTTACAAGGTTTTAAGGATGCTCTTCAATTACATAATGAATTAAATATATCATCTAATTGAGAGCCAAATGGCTCTCTTTTCATTTGAGTCTGTCGAAACGTTCCTGTATTCACGACGCCCCACCGACTTAAGTCCCCGTTTTAATTCGGCCGCTGTGCGGATGTGTCCAATGACTGTGATTCCTTGCTACCGAAATTCCTCTTAATGCTATACCATATCTGAAATAAACATGGCTTTAGTTCCTTCTTCTGGCTTAAATCCAAATATTCCATAGAATTTTTCTGCACTATCATAGGATATAAGTACTTTTGTTTTGACATTAGAATATCGACTAAGCATTTGTTCCATCATGCTCTTTCCAATTCCTAATGATTGATATTCTTTGTGTACTAACATGTAATGAAAATATACTGTCATCACGCCGTCAGACAATGCATTTATTAAACCAACTAATTTGTTATCATCCCATGCAGTAATAACCGTATGCGAGTTGTTTATTGCTTGTCTAAGATCTTCTGGGAAATCTCCTGATTTCCAGTCAACCGAGTGAAACAGTTCTTGAATTGCTTGTGTATCAATGTCTTTTACTTCTTTGAAAATGATTGTCATAATATTGCTCCTATGCTTGTTGTTTTGATTGGGAGTATTGGATAACGTTTCTGTATTCTTGAACCCAAAGGGGGGGCTCTGAAATTCCTTCTCAAACTCCATCCACAGACCAAGGCTCCGGACCTCACTATTTATTTTTCTCCTGGCACGTATTCGATCAAATCAGATAATTTACAATTAAATGTATCGCATAGCTTGAATAAGGTTTCCAACTTTGTTGTTTCTATATTTGTTTCCCTATAGAGCTTATTGATCGAATTCCGACTTAAGCCCGATTTTGCCATCAACTCTGTTATATCATCTATTCGATGTTCTGCCATGAGTTCTCGTATATTACACTTGATTATGTTCATGCTTCCCCTCCATAATTCTATCTTCTGGGGTTATAAAACTCTCTTTTCCTATTGTTTTTGATTCTGTTGTATAACGTCCTGCACGTTCACGAAAATACCCAGCCTTGGATAGCTCTTATCTTAGGCTGAGTCGTGTTTTCTGAGTTTTCTTCCATGATTATACATCTAATAACCAAGGTATGGTATCCCTGCAACTTAATACATTGTTATATGCCGTTACTGACTTCGAAGCATCACCTAAAACCTTTGATTCAGATTCCAACTCTATTTTTTACTTTGGTATAAAAACTCAACTTCACCATCTAGCAAATATCGATATTCAAATAATTGCATTGTTCTTTCCCTAATTCTCTCCCGTATAACCGTGCCTAGGCTTACCGAACCTTTTGATCCAAGGTAACCATTATTAATAAATGCCTTCTCTACAAATTTTGTTTCCTTTAAGTGATACTGTAACCATTCTTTCTGCGATTCGATTAGTGCTTCTCTTGGTTCTCTATCCAACTTAGAACGAAGCTTTTTATATATTTGATTCAACTCTTTATCCCAAATCTCTGTATATTTGCTTTCCAACGCCCCCCATCCCATTGTTGTAATAATCTCTTTTGAATTTTGAGCCTCATTAAATTCCACTTCATAATCATGATCTATAGGATTTCGAAGCATTTCATCATAAAATTCTCCTTTCAATTCATAGTTCCCAATGCTCATGGATAACACTTCATTGTTAGAAGCATCTGATTGACTTTCAGTTATTTCTTTCGATTCTGTTCCATCACCTTTACTCACTACATCAGGAGGCAGTTCAGAATTCATTATTGATTTAGTTTCGCTGTTCATGGTAGTCAATTGACTACTATTTTGGCAAGATGAAAACACTATCGCAATAAATAATAAGAAGAGTATCTTACCTTTCATAAATTATCTCCTTAAATATTATCTTTGATATTTACCGATAATGGGGCATAACGTTGTTGTATCCATGACCCTCCCACCGACTTAAGCGACCAATTGGAGCGACCGCGATGCGGTTAGTCTTACGGATGTGTCCGCTAGTTCTCTCCCCTGCCGATTGCTTCTCGCGGACCGTGGAGCCTTTAGGCGCCGAAGCACGGATATTATGTTAGAAACTCCCTAGACCTATGGTCTTAAAGTCCTTAATGAGTCCTTTTGCTTCCCCAATATTATTTAATCCCCAATGAGCATAAACTTTCGCGTCCCTATCATTACCTAGAAATTTATGCGTTCGTGCAATTAACAAAACCAGCCTTAAATCAAGTGGAGCTCCAAAATCTTCAATCTTCTTAGATCTAGCTATTATCTCGGCCAATGAAATTGATGTAATCATCCTAGGATCATTAAATTGAGAAAAATAACTCATTCCTTGATCCAAAAACAACTTTTTCATTTCATTTATAGTAACTATTGCATCATCCTCTGTTTTTCCGTATTGAAACCATCTTTCATGCTCCACAGTAAAAAATCTCTTCAGCCAATTTGCTTTTTTATTAAGACGTTTTCTGAATTCACAATCATAGGTCGTGATTTCATTTGAAGACTTAAATTCACCAATAGAATTAGGAAGAAAATCTAGATGCACCCCCATCTCCATAACACAAGATCCACCGGATTTATCTGCCTGAATCACCAGAGTGTAAATAAAGTGATTATCAGTTGTCTTCACAAAATGGTGATCGGTTCCCATAAACCCAACCTCATGTAGTTTTGGAGCAAAATACACCCTAATTAGCTTTCTAAAATCTTTAATATTCACGTTTTCATATCCTTTGTAAGATTTCCGATAACGTTGTTGTATTCACAAACCCGAGAGCTTAAAGAGCACCAGCGATGGGTCGAAAACTTAGCCTCGTAGGAGTTGTCGTCTGATACGACTTCCTCGAAACATCTCTGGCAGGCCAAGGGGCGTTAGCCCCGCAGCGTGAATAATTTGCTATCGGATGTTTTAATCCCATTGAGCAACCTACAAGTTCTTTCCATATTCATTAAGTACTTTATTTACAAATTCGGTCTTCCCATCCGTATAAGACTGACGATTTTCTCCATATTTAATAGCAAGTTCTTTCTTTAGATTGCCATATTCGACTACAAATTCGGGATTGCTAATTAGTGCATCTCTGAAGGATATATGTCTTAGTAACTCTTTGCTCTATTTATTACAAACATATAAATGATGTTTAGGTTTCTGTATTTTTACTATACTATAAGGAACATTTGCATCTTTTCTTGCAAAAGCTTCTCTGTTCTCAACACCCAAATTCCCTTCATGATAGTAACCTAAACTTTCTAATCCTTGAATTACATCTGGAAGCAAGTCCATAGAATCAATTACTACATCAATATCTAAAATAGGTTTTGCCGCTAGTCCAGATACTGCGGTACTACCAACGTGCTCAATTCTAAGTACTAGATCCCCGAGTCTTTGTTCTATGATGGATTTCAGATCAGAAAACATTTCAGGCATTTCATTGTTGTAATCTTCAATAATTATTGTTTTTTCACTCATCCTTGAGATGCCCCCAAAAAATAAAGTATTTACGAATATTTCCGATAACGTTCCCGTATCTAAGAACCCGAGAGGCGTAAGATATATCGCTCCGGGTCCAACGGATTTAACCTCTCAGGGCTGACGCTGACTAGTCCGAATTGACCCACAATCATTATTTAAAGATAGTTGTGAATATCTCTTCGAGATTCTCCCACTCATTCCCTATCCAAATCATTTCCTCGATAAACCGACTCATTGCTCTATCTTGACTGTACTTTTCATGTACCCACTTAAACTCTTTGTACCAAGTTAATTTAATCGATAGTACCAACTGTTCTATCGTGAGATTAGTATGAATTCTATAACCATCAATATATGCCCTAGTTGACTCAACATTTAATTTCCCGTCATCTAAAAGTGCACTTGAGAGTATTGCGCGGGAAATGTCGAAATCTGAATATACGTAGTGTAGTCTATCAAAATCTAAAATATCTACTAACCGATCTTCGTGAAATAATAAATTGTCGACATGCATATCCCAATGCGCCCATCCTTTAGCACACTCATTGAATATATCCAAATCTAATTCTTTAAGAATAATTCTTTGATTCTCTATAGCTTCTATGTATCTTTGATTAGTCATTTTTTTCATTTCATTTAGATTTGCTTGTATCTTTTCAAACATCTTTGCCTTTGAAGGCAACTCCCACTGTAAGTATGGTAATTTCGGCATATGTGTTTTCATCCACATATGCATACGACCAGTAGCCTCGCCAAGACTATACATCTGAAGACTGTTTAATTGCCCTGCTTTTATCAAATGTCCTGTGCTAACACCAGAAATCATATAATCCTCGCCGGAAAATGTGGTATGAATATACTCACTGTTGTAACTATATACTGGCTGACAAGGAATTCCATCAAGATGCATAAGATGTTGATACTTCAATGCGTCTCGAACCCCATCTAATCCGCGTCGATACCTTATCTTGCAATATTGTTTAACGAAGATGGGCCCAATATTAGTTGTCATAATCCACTTTAAATTACCATGACCCAAATAGTTTGATTCAACTGCATATACAATCCACCCATATTTTGTTTCGATATCTTTTATAATTTCGTTTTGTACGGATTTAGTATTTATAGCACTCATCGCTTCACCATCTTTCGAATAAATTTATTCTTTCTTCACGACTCGAAAGTCTTAAGTGACCGAATAAAGCGGGGCGCCGCACTTATGCTCGCAGGGTTGTCAGGCTGTTTTCACTTCCCTGCCATAACTTCGGCCGGGCCTAAGGTGTTAGCACGCAGAGTGAATACGTTGTTATAAGCCCCATCTTCTTCAAATCCCTCAAGCTATCGTTTACTTAAGTGTTTAATATATCTTCCATCTGTTCCGTCTTGAAGCAACTCTAGTAACCCATCTGGTACCAGTTTTACTGTCAAATTCCCCTTAAAATAATTTAGTGGTTTCCAAACTGCTTTATAGGGTTTACTTCCTTCTATACCATCTATTTCTTCCAAATCGTAAAGTGATCTATTCATAAGTTCAGCCTCATAAATAAAATCATTTTCATGCCCAATTTGATCCCGATAGTTGAATATATTCTCAATTACACCAATCAAGATAGGTTCTGAAATATCTGCATCAATTTCTTCTTTGACTTCACGAATTACGGTGATTTTACTACTTTCTCCATATTCAACGGTTCCCCCTATAGGTCGATAATAAGTTATGCCTACAGCCTCATCAAAAAACTCTTCTAACAGTAGTTCATCCCCTCTTCGGATAACACAAAGTGAAACTGTTCTAATCATTAATATGTCCTCCCTGCTTCTATGCAATTAGCCCACATAAATATAATTAGAGTTTGTCGTATAAAGTTCCTGTATCCACGACGTCCAACCGACTTAAGGACCCTCAATAGTCCGGCCATGAAACGGTTAGTCAGGGCGGATGTGTCCGCTGATTCTCTTCCTTGCCGATTGCTTCTCGTGGACAGAGGAACTGTCAGGCTCCAAAACGTGGATATAATGTTAAATGAAGTCAGTTGCTTCTAGGTGTTAGCTCAATCCTTCTCTTACAATTTGCAATAGTTCTTCTTTGTGGTCTGGGTGACATGCAATTAGATAAGGTTCTTCTTTCATTCCATTAAACTTATTTCCTTCAAAATCTATAACAAGCCCCCCCCTGCTTCCTTAACCATTAAGATACCTGAATACAAGTCATCACCTTCAGAATTGTACAGAATAATTCCATCAATATCTCCTTTGGCCAACATACACCATTGAATCGTTGGAGCCCATAATCTTAACATTCGTTTATATCTAATATCAATGTGTTGTCTTAGTTTTACTGCTTGTGGGTCGTTTTGTACTCTGTGACCTTGAATCCAACCTATATTTCCTTTGAAAATATTCGGGTTACTCTTAATTTGTATTTGTCGATTATTGCAGCTTGTCCCTTCACCAATAACAGATACAAATAAACGTTCTGTTAGAGGTTCATAGACCACTCCAAGCACAGGATCTTTTTTATACATTAAGGTAATTGATATCGCAAAAACAGGTAAACCAATCGCAAAATTATTAGTTCCATCTAAAGGATCAATTAACCATAACCAATCGTGCTTAGTTCCGATAAGCCCTGCCTCTTCACTGTGTATCTGATGATTTGGAAATACGTCTTGGATTTGTTTGATAATCATTTCTTCACAGATATGATCTACTTCAGTAACCACATCCCCAAATTCATCTTTAGATCTCAGTTCAACAAAGTTATCAAACTTCTCTTTAGAGATTAGACCTGCTTCGCGAATAATTCTTATTGCAATCTCTTTTGCGGTTTGAATAATCTTACGATCCATTACGCACCTCATATTGATATTGATTTTAACTGATTTCCGATAACGTTTTGTATTGGCGATGTCCCGACGGGATTAGGGGCTGGATGTGGTCACTCGCTTCTCAAGGTGATTACGATCGTTAATATATTGTTAGCCAAATGAATTTCTGGAAGCAGCCATTGTATTTAAAGCGTTCTCAAAATAGCGATATACTTCATCTGCAATTCTCAAAAACTCTTCAACAAGTACATTGCTACTATCCAAGTAACAAGCATATAGATATTCAACTAAAGCGGCGTTAATCTCACAATAGTTTAATATGGCATTCTTCATCTTAATGATTTCATCTTCCCATACCCCTGTATCTTCTAAAACCAAAGAGTATAATGCACGAATTAATCTCTTAGAGTAACCTTTAATATATCTAGTTTTCATTGAGTCATCACTGACATTAGAAAGTGAACGATGTACACGATCTACTTCCTCCTTGGTATCTGTATTTAACTCTAAAATGAATTCTGGAGAAATTATGATCGGGGGTACTTTTTCACCAATGTCCTCCCCATGTATGCAAACACAAATGATCTTAATCCAAAAACCCCAATCATTCGGTCTACTTAATACATCATCAATCGAGCAAATGATCGTATCCATTTTAGTGACGAATGGATATTCTTCCAAAAGCCTGTCTTTAATCATTGACAATCTTTCGTAATCAATATCTTCGGGATTTGCACATACAATAGTAAAGTCTGCATCTGACTTAAAAGGTTGAGCCGTTCCTTTTGGAATCGAGCCACACATATAAATGCTATGAATCTTATCTTTGAATTCGTTAAGAATATGATCCACATACTTATCAACTAAATCCTTATATTCACTTTGTATGGTAATTTTATTTATAACTTTTCCTAATATCATATAGACCCCTCCTAAAATAAGAACTTCTTTCAGCTAACGTTGTTGTATTCACGACGTTCAAGCAGCTTACCGTAGGAACGAGTTAATAGACTTAGCTGATTGAGTGTGTCGCCTTAATCAACTTCTCCGATATCCTTCTTGGCGACCGAGGAGCAAGTGCGACGGTGTATGAATGTACTCTTAGATAAAGTAACCTTGAGTTACCCACAAAATCTTTCTAGACTTACAGCAACACCGTTTTCATCATTATTAACGGTTATTTCATCAGCGATTTCCTTCAATTCCCTAATCGCATTTCCCATAGCAATAGAATATCCCGCCATCTTAAAGAGGCCTACATCATTATGATCATCCCCAAATACAATAACGGAATCCAATTCTACATTATATAATTCACAGAGTTTAGTAATTGCCATTTCCTTAGATGCCAGAAGAGGCATGATTTGTACTAATTTATTATTATCCGTAATTAGTATATTCACTCTACCCTCGAATTTTTCAAACAATCCAGAATTGTGATTATTGCCAGTCAGAAGTATCTTCGTAGCATCATATTGCTTTAATTCTTTTAAGGGTTTTACTATGGGGTTTGATTGTGTGTTCATTGAGCTCATATAATCAAGCTCTCTTAAACTAAACCACTCATCCTTCACTTCCATAGTCAGCTCAATTTGAGGGTCACACTTCAAACAGTAATCAAGAATTTCTGTAGTTACATTAGCAGGGATTGATTCATTAATTTCTATCTTGGTTTCCTTACATATCACTTGAGCTCCGTTGTAATATACAAAAGCCCCGATATCTACTAATCCTTGTGGAAGCAACCAATTAACCGCCCTGGGCGGTCGAGCTGTTGCAAATATTATTCTCATTCCTTTCTGATAACAAGATAAGATCGCATCTACGTTTCTCTTAGATACTTCTTTTTTTGAATTTAATAATGTTCCGTCCAAGTCAAGAACTACAGTTGAATACTTCAATGAATCAACTCCCAATATAAACTTCTTCGTTATTTTATCTACCGTTGTTGTATTCACGAACCCGAGAGACTTAATGGGGCGACTGGGTCGAAGACTTATCCTCACAGGAGTTGTCTGCTGGATACCACTTCCTCGACCCCCCACTGGCAGACCAAGAGGCGTAGCCCCGCAGCGTGAATACGGTGTTGGCAAGATTTTAGGGTCTTCTTCGAGCTACTTTCAATGAATTTATCACTTTCAATGTGCTTGGTTCATTAAGATTGAGATATATTCTTCATCTTTAAGCCTTGTCACCTTACATTTCTCATTGCATTCAAATTCTACTATTCTCTCTTCGATTGTTTTATTAGTACGATCTTTAAATATGTCCTCTCGATCATAGTGAGGAAAAATAAGCTTGTCTGTTACACCTAATGCCTTAAAATCCGTTAAATTCATTGTGTTCATCTGTGGAGTAAAGAAATCGACAATGTTAATATTCGGCCCCAGTAATAACGTTCCTGCACTTACTCCAACTATAATTACATTCTGTGCGGCCAGTGTTCTGATAATTTCATCAGCACCACTTTTCTTAGCGTAATACAATAGTGTAAATGGATTTCCACCATTAATATATATAACATCTCTATGTAAGAGAATTTGCGGGTCATCAAATTCAATATCTACAAAATTGATATGCTGAAATCCCATGTCCTTAAACTCTTGCATTGCTCTTTGTGCATATCTATTAGTTTCTTTTCTAGGGGATGCTGTTGTAATAATTGAGACTTTTAATTGAGAAATATCTCCATCAATAAAATCCAGAAATTGATTTTTAATATCATCTGTATAAAAACCACAAGAGGTTAGTAACAAGCTACTCATTGAAATCCCCGTCCTTAACTAATAGTTTATCTAATCTTTTAATTAAGCATTCCCCTGATTTTTGCTAACTTTTTTGTGTTCCCAAACTTACGCAGCAAGTTGTCACATAAATCAGCCAAAAACATCATTGTGACCAAGGGGTAACCGTAGCTTAACTATGGTGTTATAGGACTTCAGCGTCTTCATCGATATAATTACAAAAGTATTCTATTTTCCCTGATGTCTAAATATATTTTTTAATTCAAGTAAGTCGTCAATAATAAAATCCGCTTGTGCAAGCTCCCCTTCTTGGGCAAAATCAAATCGACAACCAATAGCCTTCAACCCATTGTTTTTTGCGCCATTGAAATCAGAAATCCTGTCCCCAACTACAGTTGCATTGCTGATGTGATGTTTTTTAAGAATATGACCGACTAAGTCATCCTTATTTTGAGTTCCTATTTGTTGGATGCTATAAGTTTCTGCCACCCACTTATCTAATTTATAGCAGTTAACGATGGCATTAAGGTATTCGTTTAGTCCATTACTTGCAATAAAAATGAAATAGCCTTCATCTTTCAAGTAATTAAAAATTTCTTTGACATGCGGATATAGGGCGCCATTGCCATTATTAATATTTGCAATTAACTTCTCAAGGAAGATCTCATCCACAATTCGTCTGATTTCATTTGAATGGTTCGGCAATAACGTTTCCCAAACAACTGGTAGAGGAACTCCCATAATTTCACGATATTTTTGAGTTGGAGTCTCACTCGACCATTCATTACGAGACCTCAAGATAGAAAACGTTTCTTCTAACGATAACTCTAAGATTTTGTTTGTTTGAAATAGTGTACCATCCATATCGAAAATAACCGCTTCCAGCATGATTTCACTCCTATTCAGAGTTTGAATAATTTATTTTGTATTTTTATACGCTGATTTCCTATAACGTTACTGTATCACGACGCCCCACCGACTTAAGCCACGTTCGGGGCGAACGCGATGCGGTTAGTCGGTGCGGATGTGTCCGCCAGATTCCACTTCCCTGCCAATTCCCTTCGGGCTGACCGAGGGAGCGTCAGGACCTAAAGTATGGATATAATGTTATCTGACATAAACCTCTACTGTAAACTAGCTATAATCTTCTTTGTTAAGTTAAACTCATGGCGGCATTCATAGTAATAACTTTTGAGTTTATATCCCCCAGCTTTAAATACAGGCTTATGTTGATACCACACTATAATTAGCGTTCCTTCAAAAAGAATTCTACGAAGGGTATAAACTATTCTGTTAAAGAAGACGTTTCTATTTTGAGCAAATTTATGAAGTGTTTCGGATTGAAACTGAACATGTTTCTCCTCGTCACTTAAAATCTGATTACATAAATCTATTAATACTTCTGAATTTGTAGATTTTTGCAAGGCTTTATAGTACAACTTAGCAATGATCTCAGCGGTTAATAGAACAATGACTGATTGTTCTAGACTCGCATATTGACGTAATCTTCTAAATACATTGTCCACCCAATGTCTACGAAGAAGCGGGATTCCCTGTACCTTCATAAATCTGCCTAGATCTCTAGCGTGCCTCTGTTCTTCTTTAATGAATTCTATAAGCGCTTCATAGTAATCCTGATCTTGTGTCTGATGTACATATTCTTGCGCACGTTTAATTAGATGTTTACCTTCAGAGTTTTCTCCTAATTGAAACTGTTGAAGTGACTTAATGATTATTTCTCTTTCATTAGTTGTTAATTTATAGTGGTCATCCCAATGAATATATTTGAGGTTTTGATTATTTCTTCGATAATATTGCACCCATTTCGAGAAAGTGATATTCATTATTTGTTCCTAAAATGTAATAGTTTTATGTCAGATAACGTTTGGCATTCCTGACGTTCAAGCAGCTTAAGTGACCGCAGGGAACGGGTCGTCAGACTTAGCTGGTTGAATGTATCGCCTGAATAATCTTCTTGAAAATCCTTCTAAGCAATCAAGGGCGAATGCCCACAGTAGGAATGTATTGTTATCCGATGTACCTGACTTCATTGAATTACTATCATTCACGGTTTTTCCCATTTCTTAATGATTTTCCATCGACCCTTAACCAGATCTACTTTTATTCTTATTGGAGCATTTGCACCAAATAGTATTTCATTAGTCTTCTTGTCAATTCCTCTATATCTATAAGTCATCCATGCATATCCCCCAACAAAATAATGAATTGAAATAGGTTGACTTACAACAACATCTATCTCAACATCATTTTTGTTATATAACGGATAAACTTCCCTACCGCTAAATCTCAAAAAGTTATCAAATGCTTCTTTCTTTATATTTTTTTCATTCTTTATAAAATCTTCAGTTAGCAATACACTTCTTATAGTTTTTTTCACTTCCATGCTTATCCATCCAGAAAGAGAAAAATAAATTACTACGATGAGCAAACATGCAAACATAAACCTTTTTCTTCTTGTATTCAAGTACTTCATTGTCATTCCCCATTTCAGGTATTTCGGATAACGTTACTGTATTCACGAACCCCGGAGGGGTTGACTGCTGAAATACCTCCTCGAAATCCATCTAGCAGACCAAGACTCCGAAAGGAGTCGCTGCTTGAATATGCTGTTAAGTGATGTTCCAGTCTTCCTCGAATCACCACTCAATCTCTAATGTCTTTTATCTATTGTGAACGAAGTAATTTAAGTCTCTTTAAATCAATATCAAATTCTCCTTCCGTCAGTACATCGAGTCCCAAAAGTCCGTTAATGTTGTGATATTTAAATGAAGTAAAGTCTATGTATATATCCTTTAAAATGAAATCCCCTACCTGTATACCGTCGATTCGCTTACTGAAGGCATGCTCTTTGCCTCCGATTCCGTAGCTGGTTATGATTTCATCGTCCATACTCACTAGTATCCCAATCTCATCCACTTCATCTTGTGAAAGCAAGCTATGACTAGCTCCTGTATCGATCACGATGTTCGATATCACTTTCTTCTGCTTATTAAAATGGACTGTTATTTCCGTGAATAACAGCCCATCTCTATATTCAATATTCATTTAAAGATTTCTCCTTAATCCTATATTTTTCCGTACCTTAACAACGATTTGATCTTTGGAAGTATGGTAAACCAGAGTCTTGTCTCTGCTGTTCAATAATTCGCGAGTTGCCTCTTCATCACTGATCGGGCCAATCACGGCCACATCATAAATGATCTCTTGATTGTCTGTTTCTTCAGAATGAAGAACTTCGAATTTTACGAATTGATTCGGAAAAATCTGTTGAACTTCTTGCCATTTCATCATTGTCCCTCCTCTGTTTTGATGGTTATATCATACCATTTCTCAAGCCTATAGTTCTCACTGGAATTTCACTTAACGTTCCGGTATTCATGAACCCCGAAGGGGTTGTCTGCTGAAATGCTTCTCCGAAATCCAACTTGCAGACCAAGACTCCAAAAGGAGCCGCAGCTTGAATATTATGTTATAGGATGTCAACGCCCTCTTTGAACTACTTACAAGCATTAGATCCTATTTAATTTAAAGATATCTTATTTATCTAACAAATAAGCAGTTGAATTCATCACTACTAATATTTTGAATTGATATATTTGAATATTTATTTTTCTGCCCCTGAGGCCGTGGATGAGGTACATAAAAAATAGGATTTTCAATGAATTTCTTATCTTCCGATTTTAATACTTCATAACTATACAATTTATCTATCGAAGTCTTAAAAGTATTTACTATAGCAGGATATAATTTTTGTTGTTTATTAATTCCTTTCTGCCCCTTCATTCCCCATCCAAGGAAAACGATTTTAGCTTCTAAAATAGCATTAGAAACAAACAACCAATTAATGGCTTCATAATCAAAGTGTGAAACTTTTGTTTTACTACTGGTACCTTGAATATGACTAGAAACATTAACAACAAATAGTGCATGACAATTCTGCATTTTTGCAACACTAATTAACTGATCAACCGTATCATCAGTTTCATTGTGTGAAGCCCTACTTGGATTCATCATTATGGCAGTCAGAATGTCTTCACCTTGTTCCCAACGTTTCTCTAAAAAATATCGACTAGTACACGATGTATTGAAAACAGCAACTCCTGAAGTCCCGTTAATTGAACCAGATTTAAAATGTAACTGATTTTTTTCAGCCAATTGAGCAAACAACAATTCGATCTTCTCCTTCCTTGTATACGCATTTTAGCGACTTTTTTTCGATTTACTCGCTGATTTCCTATAACGTTTCCGCATTCCTGACGTTCAAGCAGCTTAAGTGACCGAAGGGAACGGGTCGTCAGACTTAGCTGGTTGAATGTATCGCCTGAATATACTTCGCTGAAATCCCTCTTGGCGATCAAGGGCGAATGCCCACAGTAGGAAAGCATTGTTAGACGATGCCGCCTTAAATAACCCTATAAAATGCTATCTTTCTATTGCTTTGTACTAAACGCTTGAACATACTTCTTTACATCATCCCTGAATCTTTCAATATAATTATCTTCTGTAAAATCTTTTATTACTTTTCTCCAGAACGATATTGCAGGAGTATTATTCTCCATCTGAGCAATTTTCCAATTCGCTTCATATAATTCAAATGCCTTGATAGCAGCGGAGTAACCAATACCATTTCTTCTGAATTTCTTAATAATCATAAAATCATAGATCACATGTGTCGGATCTGGATCGGTATCTAAATTCTCAAGAAGCACAATTAAGAATCCTGCTAATCTTCCAGAAACCTCTATTAAATATGGCTTCCATCTATGGTCACCTTCCCAAAAGAAATCAATGTTCACTTCATACCTTCCATCTTTATTAATCTCTTGGTTTGTAAATTCGCTAAAATCATAATGATACAGTTGATATAGATTCGATAGAGTACTCTTTTCTTCTGGTTTTACTGGAACAAGTTTAATTTCCATAATGTCTCCTATCATATCTTTTTTCTATTTATGCTTCTAGCGGTTTCGTCTAACATCATATATACGAACTTCGTAAACACCTCTCTTTTCAAACAATATTCGAAATACATATAATATAACCCATATTAATCCATCTGCGAAGTCACGAACATTTAAAAAAAGCAGTCCCAGTGCAAACTGCTCCATTCGTTAGAAAAGACTAACTTGTTGGATGCAGTTTAACATTTGGGCTGCTCTTTCTTCACTCAACAAAAGAAGATTTACTAATAACCTTTAGTAATCAACCTTTGCTCCCCTTCACCTAAAACATTTACTTCGCTCCGCTACTCCACACCACGCGCTCGCTCATGGCTTTGTGCTGTGCAATCAGACAGAGTTCTGCCGCTTTGAATGCATGTTCCTGTGTCATGGCGGTCTCGGTCCGGTCCAGACAATCGCGAATGAGTTGGCCGAAGAACGGGTAACCGACCTTGCCTTTTACATTGTAGCGGTACTCCCCTTCATGATTGACCAGGTACACCTGATCCCCCTGAGGTTCCCTTGCGATGTCGATATACTTCCGCAGCTCAATATAACCGTCCGTTCCCAGAATAACTGTACGTCCATCGCCCCATGTGCCCAGACCATCCGGTGTGAACCAGTCCACTCGGAAGTAACCGGACGCTCCGTTGTCCCCGATCAGAGAAGCTTCGCCGAAGTCTTCCAATTCCGGGAACTGTGGGTGATTGAAGTTATGCACACGACTGAACCCTACCTCAGCGTCCGTGCATGATGCAAACGTCAGGAATTGTTCGATCTGGTGACTCCCGATATCACAGAGAATACCGCCATACTGCTCATGCTTGAAGAACCAGTCGGGTCTTCCTCCTGCATTTAAGCGATGCGGGCCTGTGCCCATAACTTGCACTACTTTGCCGATTGCCCCTTGTTCGATGAGCTGCCCCGCATAGATCGCACTTTCTACATGCAGTCGTTCACTGTAATACACCATGTACTTCTTGCCCGTTCGCTTCACTTCTTCTCGTGCAAGCTTTAATTGCTCCAGTGTGGTAAATGGGGCTTTGTCTGTAAAATAATCCTTGCCTGCGGCCAGAACTCTCATGCCAAGCGGCGCACGATCTAAAGGGATCGCTGCACTTGCCACCAATAACACCTCATCATCTGCAAGCACCTCCGCTTCAGATCCAGCAACTTGAGCCTGTGGGAACTGCTTCTGAAATGCCGCTACCTTCGCCGGGTCCGGATCATACACCCACTTGAGGGTAGCACCAGCCTCCAACAATGCCCCAACCATGCCGTAGATGTGTCCGTGATCCAGCGCAACAGCAGCAATCGTGAACTCACCCGGACCACATAAGACCTCTTTTGTAACACTTTTTGGTGCATAAAACATTCCGTCTTTAGCCATGTCATCCCATCCTTATTATAAAATGTTGATTACAATGAACTCGTCTTATATAACAAATCGTCTTCATTTAAACGTCTGACTCAAATCAGCAGGTTGACTGCCACTGAATGCCTTGTCTTTCTTCGTCGTTGAACCAGCAATACGTTCTTGCAGATGCTCATAGAACAGATCCTCATCGATCGGCAGATCCACCCAGTTATCCGTCCAGGTGGACAGCAGCATAGCGTTTGACAATGTTAATCCGTGTATACCATCCTCACCGGGAGCAATAAGTGTTGCACCTGTTCGAATCGCATCAACCCAGTTACGAATCAGACCCGGGTGCCCCGTTTCCACACCTGTAATCGGAACCTCACATTTCCAGCATTCGGGCTGTCCAAAACCTCCGGTAAACCGCTGATTGAATTCAGGCTCAGATTCCCGAAGTCGCCAGAACGTAAGTTTTCCGTCTTCGATCACGATTTTCCCCCGGTCTCCGTTGACCTCGAATCGATTGGTACCCGGTGCTTCGCCAGTAGTCGTTACAAAGACACCTGTTGCTCCATTTTCATACTCCACATAAGCCGTTACATCATCTTCCACTTCAATATTCCGATACTTGCCAAACGAACAGAAAGCACGCATTCGTACCGGCATCATGCCGATGGTCCACTGCCACAGATCCAGTTGATGCGGGTCCTGGTTAATCAGTACACCGCCACCTTCCCCTGCCCAAGTTGCCCGCCAGCCGCCGGAATCATAGTAACTTTGGGATCGATACCAGTTCGTAATAATCCAGTTGGTACGCCGTACTTCACCCAGTTCGCCCGAAGCAATCAAGTCTCTCAGCTTAATGTAGAGTGGATTGGTCCGCTGGTTGTACATCATGGAAAAGACTTTGCCACTGGCTGCGGCCGCTTCATTCATCTTGCGTACCTGTTTCGTATATACACCGGCCGGCTTCTCGATCATGACATGCAAGCCATGCTGGAAAGCCTGAATGGCCTGTTCCGGATGATCATAATGCGGCGTTGCAATAATGACTGCATCAATCGTACCCGAAGCCATCATCTGCTCTGCATCCTGCCAATAAGTGACCGTTGCGGGAAGATGACTGGATACCCAGCTCTCCATCTCTCTTCTTACATCACATACGGCGACCAGCTCTGCACCGGGTACTTCTCCAGCCACCAACGTTCTGGCATGTGCTGCTCCCATGTTTCCAATACCAATCACCGCTACTCGTACGATACTCATGACTGCTCCTCCTCGTCCACACGACGCTCAATTTCGGCGAAAACGTCTGCAAAATGCTGTAACATCGCCTTGGATTCCAAGGCACCACTAAAGTCCTCTATTCCGTAATATCCGTCATACCCGACGGCACGAAGATCCCGCACCATCTGTACCCAATCGACCATGCCTTCAGTCAGCGGCGTCCAGTGACATTTCCAGGCTGTATTCAGAGCCACTCCGCTGCTCTTTTCAGTCACATTAGCCTTTTGCGAATCTTTCCCTTCTGCTTCAAACCACCCGGCATTTTTTACATGTACATGAGCAAGATAAGGGCCTAACAACTCAAGTCCCATCCGATGATTCTCATATCCTTCATGCACCATATTGCCTGGATCGTACAGTACACCCACATGCTGCGGATCGAGCGATTGCACAAGCCGATAGGCCAGCGATGCCGTCGGTGCAATCGTCTGGTGATGTGTCTCTACAATCGCCTTGATGTTGTACTGTTTGGCCAGATCTTGTACTTCACTCAGGTAATCAACGGCTTTACGATACAACTCAGGATAACTGGTCTTGCGATCATATCCAGGAACACCCACACGCATCATAGATGCTCCTAAACCAGCCGCAGCCTGAAACGCTTGCTTGGTGGCAGACAGATCTTCACAGTTCAGATACGGTACAAGTGCGATGGATTTTCTACCTTGCCCTAACGCTGCTTCACGAAAAACAGGAACCTGTTCCTCCCAGCGGCTCGGATCTACCGAGCATCGATTATTTCTCCAGTAAGAAGGCTCTTCAGATATAGCATCTTCAGGAATTCCACGGAATCTCCACTCGATTCCATCAATTCCCGCTGCTGCCGCAGCCGATGCCAGTTCTTCTGCATTCAGATCAGGAGTAGCCACCGTGAATACAGACAGTTTCATCATGATCCATCTCCTTATGTAAACGTATTCATTTTATGTCGTAAAGGCATTGTATCACTCCACTGAACGTCACCATAGGGGAAAACGCCAACAGATGAATGACAGATAACGAACAGAGCACATTCCCCATTCAGAGATAACTTCTCAAGAGAATGATGTGATCAGAAATCAAAAAAGACATCCCTGGAACAGATTTAAAATCTGCTCAAAGATGCCTTGTACAATAATCATATATATAAGATGAAATTTAAGGAAAAGGTTCCCTGTCCGTTATCAAGTCGCCACTTCAGTAGCTGGTTCTGGTTCTTGCACTCGTCCAACTTGCAACCAGCGCATATCTCTCTAATCCCGATCAAAGAACACGTGTTCAGCCTGTATTTTCCCCTGATCTATTGTCATGATGCCAAATGAGTATTGCTTCTGAAAACGCCGATCCGTAGGCGACCCGGGATTAAATACCAGCGTGTTGTCCACGGTATGCATCACCGGGATATGTGAGTGTCCATAGATCACAGCATCCACATGCTGGCCTGCAAACGTATGAATTGCATTCTGCTCCGTACCCTTTGATCCCAGATGTCCGTGCACAAGACCCAGACGAAGTCCTTCCACTTCAACAATACGGGAATATCCCAGTTTTTCAGCGATTTCGGACGGGTCCGTATTACCCGCTACACCTTCAACTGGTGCATACTCACTAAGCAATGGGTATACACTCCAATCCGACCAGTCACCGGCATGAAGAATGAGATCGGCACTCGGCAGTACATCCAGGAGCCTAGTCGGTAACTTCCGTGATTTACGTGATAAATGCGTGTCAGAGATGACTACAATTTTCATATAACAACCCACCTTTCCTTTAAGAGGTCGTTCAAAAAGTCCGCTTTTGATTACGAAGGATGCCTAACGGCATCGCAGCATCGAATATGGAATTCATCCCATCTTCTCGGTACTGAAAACCACCCTTTTTGAACATGCACTTTAAGTCTTTATTGCAATCTATTCTGTCTGTGATGGAACAGCTTGCATCTGAGTACAGGAACGTTCCATATCTTCGAGTGTAATGGATGCAAAGAACTGCTCCACCTTCGCCTCTGCAACCTGATACAGATTGGTCAGCAAGCCGTCTATATGCAAGCCCACTTCACAATCCGGGTTACAATTGCCGTGAATCGGGAACAATGGACCTTCGTCCTTGGCAGCCTGATAGATCATGGCTAATGTGATTTCACTTGATGGCTTCGCTAAGTAGAAGCCTCTTGTTCCAGGAGAGGAGTTCACCAATCCTGCCTTTTTCAGCCCGCCCAGAATACGTCTGACGACGACAGGGTTGGTATTCACGCTACCTGCAATATGTGCAGACGTGATTCGTTCAGGCGCGCTGAGTGACAATAACAACAAACAATGCACACTGACCGAAAAATGAGTACTCATGATTAACCACCTTTATTTAATATAATCCTAGTCATACTGACCTATTCAGAGAACAGATCCTTTTCGGGACGTGCTCTGATCTTGAGCTGTCGCACACTGTATTCCAGTTGTTTCACAATATCATCCAGTTGTTTGCGATCAATCTTGGTTGGATCTTCCACCGGTTTCGCGGACGACTTGAGATCGCGGATCGTTAACTGCTGTTCTTGCCATTTGTCCATCAGATCTGCAATATTGGCATAGAAACGTTCGTAATCTTTGATGACCAGGTCAAGATAAGCATCTACCTCATCCGGATCATAACCACGAAGTTTATAATTAAATTGTTTTTCATGAATCGATAACGCATCTAGCTGCACACCCAATTGTTTGAACAATTGTCTTTGTTTATCCAATCTTCGTTTCATATGTTCATCCATATTGACAACCTCCATTATAAGCCAAGCCGTAGTTCTATTTCCTGGGAAGAACACACGGCAATTTCTCTCTCTATTTTTTATAACACATAATCCGTCAGATATAAAACGATACAGCCCTATTCCTCACGAAAATGATTGCTTTTCTTCCAATTCGGGTAAAGACTTACTACACCCCACAACGGGAAAGGAGCATGTCCTTATGAGTACATTAACTAAAGATCAACATCAAATACTGAAAAACGCCCTTTTAGAGCAACGTGAAAACTTGCAGCGTCATTTTGAATCCAGCATGGAAGACAGTGCTCCAGTCGAGTCGCTGAAAGATTCAACCGGTGAGCTGTCCTCCTATGATAATCATCCGGCAGATGCCGGTACGGAAACATTTGAACGCAGCCGTGATCTGGCGATCGACGATACATTAACAGACGAATTCAATCAAGTAAACGACGCATTGGAACGTATGGAGCAAGGTACATATGGAACCTGTGTAACGTGCGGCGAAGATATTCCCTTCGAACGACTTGAAGCTATCCCCTATACGGCTTACTGTATTGACGACACGCCTAATGTGGAGATCAGCAACGATCGGCCCGTTGAAGAAGAAGTGATGACCATGCCTCCAAGTGGTGCTGGAGAAGGAAGACAGCAGCGAGCGGGCAAGTTCGACAACGCAGATGCCTGGGAAGCGGTCGAAGAATATGGCACATCCAACTCCCCCGCAACCGCAGCCAAACGTGATGTGAAGGGTTACGATGAGAACATGTAACTTCGTTATGAGCTGAAATGGTAAGCGTCAAAATTGAAATGAATTCAATAGACTGCTCCACCATTAGCCTTCCTTATCACGCATTAAAAAGCCGCCATTGGGCGGCTTTTTCTAGTTTTCTCCATAGCAGTCTCTCACGTTTGCGGTTACTTGCTTCCATCAATAAGGCTGAACCCATGTATTCCATCCGTTTATTCTTCGGACTCACTGCCAGATGATGCAGATTCCTGCCGCTTAGACACAGATCGAGACTTTTTCGTAGTTGCTTTGTCCTTATCAGACGTAGCTTTCTTTTTCTCTTTTGCATTTGTCTTAGAAGCAGGTATTTTCACTATAGGTTTAGAGAGAGCAGAGAATAACTGAAAGACCTCATGTTCCCCTTGTCGATTCTCTTTTGTAGTATAGGGTTCACAGAGTTTTATGATGCTTTTATACAGCTGCTCTACTTCCTCACGGGTTGCATACAGCGTGATGTCCGAGAGAAACATCCGATCTTCGTTTTCCGCCTGATGCATGAATCGCTGACGACTTTGTTCGAACATCTCATTTAATAATTTGAGTGTCTCGGACCGAAACACCTGTTTCAATGGAGAGTTTTCCTTATCTTCATCTTCGTGACGGAGATGGATCTCTCCGGTGAATGGTTCGTAGTATTTTGCGATAATCCCATTAATCTCACGTGTGGAAACGATCGTCAGCAGACCGATTTTCTCCAGCTTTTTTACATGATAGTGAACTTTGGCTGGCACCTCACCCATCTGGTCGGCGATTTCTTTGACAGTGGATGGTCTGCCCTGCTTGTTAAACATATTCATGATCTGAATCCGATACGGATCGGAGTAGATTTTTATTTCTTCAATTGTTGAAAGAACCTTGTGCGCCATCCCTGTATCCTCATTTCCGGGGTACCTGTTGTCCATCGATATCTCTATTATAACGTTGCGTCAGGACTTCGGTCAAAACGAGCGAGAAATGACTTGATACAGAAAATTGGCTAATGATCACTTCAGAATATCTTCACATAGCACTTCGAAAACTTTTGCTAAATAACAGCATACCTGCGGACATGGCAAGCATAATACCAAAGACAATAAACAGAACAGGCATGGTCATCCAATCTGCAAGTGCTCCCGAAGCCAGACTTCCAAGTGGTGCGACACTCAAGACAAGCATACTTTGAAGGGCGTACACTCTGCCTAGCATCTCCGAAGGGGTAACTTCCATAAGATAGGTGGCCAGCGGTGTTGTAGCCAGCGGAATCCCCATACCCATCAGTAGACAAAAGGCCGCTGCAACCGGCAGTTGGAAGGAAGTCATATAAGCGGGTAGTGCCGTCATCGCATAACTGAGACCCAACATGACAATACCGCTGATGACCAGCACACTTTTACGATAATTCGCTCCCCTTTGTGTCAACCATACACCACTGAGCAGCATGCCTCCCACCATCAGCCCACTAAGCAGACTTAATCCCCCAGCGCCAGCATGCAGCGTTTCAATGACATAGGGTGTACGAAGAACATTAAACGGCATCAGGCAGAAATTAACGAAGGCAAACAGGATGGAGACAATTAACAATAAGGCATGTTTACGGAGAAAATGAAAAGCTTCCGCCATTTCGGAGAATATACTACTTTTGTCGGATGGAAGAGAATTTATTTCAATTGATGTTTTATCTTCATTGTTAGCAGATGTTAAGGCTTCAGGGTAGCCTACTCGGCTCATAATCAAAGCACTTAGCGCAAACAACCCCGCATCAATCAAGATCGTCCAGGCAATGCCTATTGTAGCAATAAGGGCTCCCGCCACTGCAAGTCCTGCGAGTTCGGCCACTCTGGTTGCGGAAGAGGACATCGCATTACCCGAAAGCAGCATCGATGGGGGAAGCAATCGGGGGACACTGGACACTTCCGCAGGACTAGTGAAGCATTCCAGCAAAGAATTCAGAATTGTAATGACAAACAGATGCCAGACTTCAAGTTGGCCCAATCCAAACAGCAGAGCTGTAATCCCCACCAACAACCCGCGACCGGTATTCGTAATCACAATCACTCTTTTGGGAGACAGGCGATCAACCAAAGCCCCGGCGAACAGACCCAGAAGGATATTGGGCAAAAAATTCACCGCCAGCAACGTACCCATCAGCACTTTCGAACCGGTTAGAATGTACACCATCCAACTGTAGGCAATCGAGTCAATCGAATCACCAAATCTGGATACAACTTTACTAAGCATAAATTGCATGTACGGTCTGATTCGTATTAACTCACCCATACCTTGCTTGCCAACTGCTGTGTTATCGCTCATCCCTTTTCACTCCTCGACGTTAAAATATTTTTCATGTTAATTTTATTTTAACGTAAGTTATGCAGAAATCAATACCTCCGTGAAAATAATTTTAACGACAAGTAAACAAAGTAAATCTCGCTCTACTTTCAGATGATTCGTAATCAACACAAAGACTTTTTGAACAACCTTTTTGGACAACCTCCTATAACACAAAAAAACAGACCACAAGTGGTCTGCTCGGCTGGACGGATTGTATTTAAACTGCCTTTATTTACTGCCTACTTCTCAACAAGCAATTGAAATCCAGACTGTTCAGCCTGAACCTCCAACATCAAATCACGTACCCGGCCTGCTTCATTCCCCAGGCGTTCTTCGCTGATTAGGTAGTTGGTCCATTTTAGCTCTAGTGGAAGTTCAATCGTACCCGTCAGACAATCCCACAGAGCGTCGAGATTACCGCCATAAAAATCCGGCAGTTTCAGCTTGTCCTTTAATTGTTGATGAAGTTCAGCGCTACTCGCAAAGTCTTCTCCATCCAGAATCACGGTATTCATCGCTGCTCCTTCCTCTATTTCAAACGTGTAAATGATGCATAGTGATCTGTCGTTTTGTAGATGAGTCCATCATTGGAGTACACAATCCGATCCGAATTACGGAAGCCGGAAGTATAGTTAATATCCGCTTCGCGCCATGTACGTCCGCTGGCCGAAGGCAGCAGCCCTTCCCGATTGCCAAATGTGTCCCCACCGATGCTTTTGCCAGGAGCAACTACAGCCAAGTTTCCTTTGGATGCTACCCAGCCGAGTCCTGTTGCCTGTGATTTGGTAATAAAGTTACATGGCAACGTTCCGTTTGCACTTAAATAATTTGCTACACCCGTAAACGTATTGATGATGGTACATGTTGCAGCAGATGCCTTCTGCTGTGCGACTGGAGTGAACTGTGAACCTGTGAAGAAAACAAACGTTAACAACAATGCCAGTAATGCGGTGGATATCAACTTTTTCATCAATCCGGCCTCCCGATCCCTCAAAGTAGATGAACGTTGTCACGATATGCGTTCTACAAGCTGTAACGGTCTAGTTGTATGTTCTGCTAGATTATAGTAAACAAGTCATCTCATGACTATTTATATCACATCATTTTGGTAGAAATATCAAATGAAGAGGTTTAAATTGTAAAATATTATAATTGTAACATTTAAAGACAGAAAAAAGACTCTCATCCCTGAAGATGGAGTCTACTTTTCTAGTATGTTTAAACTGATTTGACCTAATCTAATCGATCAATTGCACACGTTGACGAGTTCGAGCCGATTCCAGGCATGCATCAATAACGCGCATGTTTTGAATGGTATTTTCCGGACTGAAAGGTAGGGCTTCACCTTCAAGCACAGCCGTTGCAAACGTCTCCACCTGAAGCACATAGGAATTCGACACCGATACACGCTCCTCACGGCTGACCGAATCCGTGTGCACAATAATCTGAGGTGGAATATCACTGTTCTCCCAGCCAAACACTTTTGGCAGTTCAATCCGCCCTTCCGTCCCGAGAATCTCCATCTCCGCTCGACCTGAAGCCCACATGCCACAGTCAAAAGTTAAAGCTACCGAATTCGGAAATTCTACCAATCCCGACGCCATCATATCCACGCCATCATGCTCGTCCGAGAATAGAGCGTGTACTGTCACCGCTTCCGGTTCCTGTCCCAGATACATCCTGGCTGCCGAGATCGGATACACGCCAAGATCGAATAATGATCCGCCGCCCATCTCTCTTTTGAACCTTACATTCTCCTTGTCATCAGCGGTATTACAGGTAAAGTTACCATGGATGGCTCTGACGATGCCAATCTCTCCACTAGCTATAATCTCTTGCACACGTCTGTGCTTGGGATGATATCGATACATAATCGCTTCTGCAAAAAGAACACCATGTTGATGACATGCCTCAATCATTTCTGCCGATTCATCTGCATTCAGGGCAGCAGGTTTCTCACACAACACGTGTTTGCCAGCCTGTGCCGCTTTGATGGTCCATTCTTTGTGCATATGGTTAGGCAAAGGAATATAGACGGCTTCAATGTCCGGATCAGCGATGAGCTCTTCATAACTGCCATACGATCTGGCAATACCGAGTTCTTCGGCAAGGGTTTCCGCCTTTTCTTTGCTGCGGCTGGCAATCGCCAACACCTCACCACGTTCAGACTGCTGGATCGCCGGAATGACTGCATTTTTGGCAATGGTTGACGTACCGAGTACTCCCCACTGTAACTGTCTGTTCATGCTCATCTTCCTTTCGTACCGTAATTGTCCTCTTCTGCCTTGTGTAACATGCCGAGACAACGATCCAGATCCGTTTTGACCTGTTTTTTGTATAACTCAGCTTTTTCCGCACCATCATCCGTAAAATGATATAAAACGATTTCCTGAAAATCGACCTTTGGATCATTGCCTTTAAGTTTCTTTGTCCGATAAAAAACACCTTGCTGTACCAATTCATGCAGTGCCCGATATACCTCGCTCTGGGGTGGTACATAACCGTAGTCTTTGAATTCCTGCTTCATCGCCTCCAGCATCTCGTAACCATACCCCCTGTGCTGTTCAACCATCGTAATCAGATACAGCTTGATAAATGCCCGCTGTGCAATCATAAAAGCCACGTTCATTCCCCTCCTGTCAGAACCTATATATCTAGTATTATAAAACTTATGTTCGTGTTCTGCCATCTTTCTCCGCTTTGCCTCCCTTTTATCTATCTTCAAGGAGGGCGAGCAAGAAATCGTGTGAATATGGGATAGCCTGGGGGAAGCACGGAAAAAGGTTTTCTGTTGTGAATTTTTCAGGTAATGAAATTTTAATTTTTATTCAAAAGAATTAATTTCATAATACCTTTAGCTGCTTCAATCAAGGCTGGATATAGATCGAAACGGTTCAATTTGTCTATATCCAGTTACAGAAATTCATTTTTAGTGAGTTATGAAATTAGTTTAAAAGTTGTTTATTTCAGAGCTCAGAGAGTCGTGTGAACGAATTTTAATAATAAGAAAGACTGTGCACAAGCTGTAAAGGCTGTACTACCTGTGCTTCTTTATCTTGTGATCGTATACTCTCGTACTCCCGTACACTTCTGTGCGACTGTGGTAATCTATTATGAATTTTTCATATGTTGATGGATTCATTTATCGCGGACAGACTTCGGTACGGTTCCCACAATCCATTTGCCCCAGCTTACACGCGAGATAAGCCATGTCAGTACACAGGATAATGCAAGAGCCAACAACCAGGTGATGATCATTCGGACGACAGGGTTCCAGCCCATAGCAACGTACAACAACTCATCCGGAATGTAGCTATACCGCAGCATCAACATATGCATCAGATAACCGCCATACGATACACCACCAATCCATCTCAGCAATCGTGTAGCCCTGAGGTTATGCAGTTTCCCTGCCAGCTGGTACATGACCATAATGGAAGCGATCAGAAAGAGTGCCATATCAGGGCGGATCAAGCTGACTGTGTAGAATGTAATTTTGATTCCTTCCGGCTTCTGAAACTCCAACATTAATAAATAAGTAAACCGCAGACCCAGAACAATAAACACTGTCCAGTATATCCAGCGCAATCGATGAATCCATTCATTCCAGTGTTGGACGGATAACCCCGCTGCTGCACCAAGTACAAAATAAATAAAGAAATAGAGGAAATTGCGGTCTGCATACGTTGTAAAAGCATCTGTCAGCACCGGGATATCCACCCGTTCCATGAACTTGGCGATGTTTCTTAATTGATCCGCAAGTACAAGATACACCACACCAGAAATCAATAATGCGATCAAGCGCCCCTTAGCCTCATATCGGTTATATACATAACGAATGGCACGCAAAAAGAGCGGAAATAACAGATAAAACTGAATCAACATAATGATGTACCAAAAGTGTGAAGTCGTTTTGCCCGTAAGCAACTTCAGGCCCAGGTCCGGGATGTCATTCCATCCAAATCCGGTCCAGCCCCGCGGTGCAAGTGTAAAATAAATGAGTGACCAGATCAGATAAGGCACGATCACGTCGTTTACTCTTTTTCTCATAAACTTGCCGTAATTCAGCTTGTCTCCCGTGTTATAGAAGAGCACCATACCTGTTATGAATATGAATAAAGGAACTGCAAATTTGGAGAGCATCAGCAGTATGGCCAGTAACACGCCATCCTCCAGTCTCGTTTCCGGGACTAATGAGTAATGTGCGATGGAATGCTGGAGAACCACCGCTCCAAAGGCGATTCCCCTTAAGCTCTCTATTTCTGTAATTCGTTCTTTGCGAGGCATACATTCAGCCATCCTTTCTTGGTTTTGCGATAAAAACAAAGTACAATGAAGCCGTATATTTAATGAACGGAGTTGATACACATTTCTTTAACAGACAAAGACGTAACCACTACCGATTCCAAGTATGTCCAACAACATCTGGCTAACGAGCGAACTTTTCTGGCCTGGGTACGCACCGGTATTGCCATGGCGGGCATTGGCTTTCTTGCTGCCGGATTTGGTTTCAATTCATCGGCGTATGATCGGCTTGCGCATATTGCGGCGATTATTACCGGTATCACTTCTCTGATTGGCGGCATATCCATCATTTTATATTCGGCAGCGGCCTATCATCGGAAGCGTACACAAATCAATGAACAGACATTTCAGGCATCGACCGGATTAATCCGGTTTCTTACCATGATGTTACTGGTGATTGGACTCGCTTTGGCTATTCTGCTTTATGTATTGTTATTCCCTGCTTGACTGGGTTAAAAAACCATCATCATTTTATTATGCACAACTACTATAACACAGGGACAAAAGCCGGCTTCCCTTAAGGAAACCGGCTAATGACCATCTGGTGGATCATATATGTCATTCCATTTTGCAGATAATAAGTCATTGGTTTTTATTTCATACCGATTAAATTCGCGGCAAGATTACAGGAATGTATTGTTACCGAATCGCGCTGCCTTGTTTTGGGCTTCCAATCTGCGTTCTTCCATATCCAGATCCGGACGTTCGGCTGGCACATCTCCGCGATGAGCTGCTTCGGCTCTGTCCCGGTTAAGCTGGCTGTTGCCACTGAACACATCGTACACATCGGAGTCCCGATCCGTAGAATCTACGAGCAGCAGGATTTTACCATTCTGTACATACTCCTCATACTGTTTAGCGTCCTCTTCCGGAATACCAAGTCCCACAAGTCCACCCACAAGTCCGCCAGCTCCCGCACCTACAGCTGCACCGGTAAATGCTGCTGCAATAGGGCCTGCGGCCAGAATCGGTCCTATGCCGGGTATGGCTAGTGCACCGATACCTGCGAGCAGACCGGCTACGCCACCAAGGACACCACCTGTTGCTGCACCAGCAGCCACACCTTCAGGGGCTTTGGTACCTGTCTCTTCCCGAATAGCCTTCAGTTCATCCCGATCCTGTGTAACAACGGAGATTTCGTCTGAAGTGAATCCTTGTGCTTTCAGACCTTCGATAGCCTGTGATGCTTCACGTTCTGTATTAAACACACCTACGATTTTCTTCTGCATAGTGAATTCCTCCTCATATTATTGAGTGGTTCGCTATGTTATTACCCGCCTAAGTTTCTTTTAAACGCTCGCAAGTCAATATACTATGTGTTGATAGCAAATAATTGCTGAGATTCATTCCTTTTTATTCCTCATCATGGTGTGTCTTCAAACTCAGGCATATGATACGTTGTCAGGCATGCTCTACGTTGAAGGACGTCGGCGTCCAAATCATCTTGAAGTCCAGACTGGCTGATTCTGGTGAATTGTCCAGACGATATTCTAAGGAACCGGGGACGGCTTATTAGCCTTTGGGTCTTCATTTTAGTTTATATGGAATCGTTGATGTCTTAAAGAATGAAGTAATTCATCTACTTGCCCCGTGGTTTGGCTCGATTCGTGGCGACCGCTTCAAGTGGATTATCCGGCCAGTAGTGCTTCGGATAACGACCTTTCAGGTCTTTTTTGACGTCAAAGTACGTCTCTCGCCAGAAATTCGCCAAGTCTCGTGTGACCTGTACAGGTCGCTGAGCCGGTGATAATAGGTGGATGGTCAACGGGACTCGCCCACCCGCTATACGCGGTGTCTCCTGTTGTCCAAACATCTCCTGTAATCTTACCGCCAGCGCCGGGTCCTCTGGACGACTGTAGTCCACGGGAATACGAGAACCACTGGGCACCTGTATATGCGTCGGCGCTTCATCGTCCAGTTGTTGTCGTTGCGTCCAGCTCAATCCACCCAGTAATACATCCTGCATCGACAATCTCTTCAGGTCGGCTGCCGATCGCATGCCTATCAGATAAGGGGTAAGATGTTCTGCCAACTCTTCTGTTAGATTATCTTCGATCAGGTCGGGCCACTCAGGTAGATGGAGATGCAGGAACCGCAGCCTGTCCGCAAGTTGTCTGGATGTTTTTGTCCAGGGCAAACAATCAAGCCCTTCCATCCGTATTCCGGTTAACAGTGCTTCCAGCACCTGATCTTCAGGTGGCTGTGCAATACTGCTCTCTTTAATCACAAGGGCTCCAATACGAAGTCTCTTATGTGCGCGAACGCTGCGGGTATTGGAATCCCAGGCCACTTGTACTTCATTGTGCAGCAAGTGCTGCCCTGCCTGCACCAATGTCTGCTCCTGCAGCGGCGCAGCCAGCAGGATGCGAGCATCTGCGCCCTGGTCGTCTGCCTCGGCTGCGACCAGATACGCTGAACGGCTCAGCGATTCTGTCGCTGCGAGCCGTACGCCGCGGCCGCTGCTCAGCAGATAGCGGCCGTCCTCCCGGCGTTGCCCGATCCGGTCCGGATAGGCGAAGGACAGCAGCAATCCGCAGCTTTCCTCATCCGGCCGCACCGGATCGACCGCCGGGCCGAGCGCCGAGCGCAGCTGGCGGCTCTCCTGGAGCATGCGCCGCACGGCCGCGCCGTCTGCGACAGCCGCGGCCGCTTGAGACATGCCGCTGCTGTCCGCGGTCAGCAGCGCCTCTACGCGCGGGCGGAGGTCCGTGCCCGCGCCTGCACTGCCACTGCTGCGAAGGCCCGCAGGCTCCTGCAGCAGTGCCGCCAGCATGCTGGCGTAGCTGGCCAGCCCAAGCTCCGCCGCGCGGAGCAGCATGCTGGCCAGTCGCGGATGCACGCCAAGCGTGTTCATCCGCCGCCCGAAGGGCGTGATGCGGCCTGCGTCGTCCAGGCCGCCCAGCTGGCGCAGCAGCGCCTGAGCCTGGCCGTAGGCGGCGTCAGGCGGGGTGTCCAGCCATTGCAGCTCTGCTGGGGACTGGACACCCCAGACGGCAAGCTCCAGCGCCAGCGGCGCAAGATCCGCGGAGGTGATCTCCGGGCGAGCTGCCTCAGGCAGTCCCCCGTGAACCTCTTCGCTCCATAGCCGGTAACACACCCCCGGGGCAATTCGCCCTGCACGACCCCGCCGTTGGTCGGCTGACGCCTTGGACACCGGCAGGGTGACAAGTCGGCTCATTCCCGTGCGCGGCGAGAATGCCGATGCACGACTCAGTCCCGCATCCACCACAATCTTAACTCCAGCGAGTGTGAGGCTGGATTCCGCAATGGAGGTGGACAGCACAACTTTGCGCGAGCCCTCAGCCGCCGGGCGTATGGCCTCATCCTGTTGTTCCACCGGCATACTGCCATATAGGGAATGAACTTTCACATGTCCAGGAAGAGAACCATTTGATAACTCCCGCTCTGTACGGTGTATCTCTCTTGCGCCAGGAAGGAAAACAAGCACGTCCCCCTCCTGTTCAGCTAATGCCTTGGTCACCGTCTGAGCCGTGAATTGTTCCAGTGGCATGGCTGCTGGTCTCGGCACATATCGTGTTTCCACCGGAAACGTGCGCCCCGGACAATGAATTGATCCTGTACCTTCGCCAAGCAATGCACAGACGGGAACAGGATCTAGGGTAGCCGACATCACCAGCAATTTTAGATCTGGACGTAACATCGCTCGCGATTCCAAGGCTAGAGCCAGACCCAAATCCCCATGTAGATGCCGCTCATGGAATTCATCAAATATAATCATCGCCGTATCCTCAAGCCCCTGGTCCTGTTGCAACATCCGGGTCAATACCCCTTCCGTCACAACTTCAATCCGTGTCACCTGACTCACCCGGGTATCCATGCGTACACGATATCCTACGGTCTGACCCGCTTTTTCTCCAAGCGTAGCCGCCAGTCTCGATGCAGCCGAACGCGCAGCCAGCCTTCGAGGTTCCAGCATAATGATTTTCCGTCCCGCTACCCACGGCTCCTCCAGCAAAGCCAGCGGTACAACAGTCGTTTTTCCCGCTCCTGGCTCTGCAATTAACACACCTGTATCTTGATCCCGAAATAACTGTCTTAACTCAGGAATAATCTCTTGTATCGGTAACTCTATATGCATATAATCGCTCCTAATGAATGTACCCTACTGCTCTTCAGTATCTCTATTCGAATGTTAGCATTATAACAAAAAAAGCCGTTCCAGAGGAACGACTATCGCAGACATATCCTAAGACACGACTTAAGTAAAATGGAATTTATCCAGAATGCTCACTTAGCTGAGCAATGATTCGGCACCATCAATAACGATCTCTGCTCCGGTAATATGTCTGGATTCGGACGATGCGAGGAAGCTTACCAGATCCGCAACATGTTCCGGCTGACCCGGCCCGTCCGCAAGTGGCTGCTGTCCTTCCGGGAACTCCATTGGAATAATGATCTGCTGCAGATCATCCGTTTTGACCGTACTTTGATCGATATTCGTCGCAATCGCTCCTGGGCAGATCACGTTCACACGTATCTTGAACTTCGCCAGCTCAAGCGCAGCCATCTTGGCAAAAGCAACCTGTCCTGCCTTCGACGTGCTGTACGCCGACATGCCAAAGCTTGAGAAGCGTTGATTGCCATTAATCGAACTCGTAATGATAATACTGCCGCCACCCCGTTTTTTCACGTGAGGCAATGCATATTTAATCGTGAAAAATGTACCATTCAGGTTGGTTGTAATAATCTGCTGCCAATCTTCAACCTGAATCTCCTCAATGGGTGCCGATACACCGTTAATGCCCGCATTGGCAAAAACAATATCCAAACCGCCGAATAACTCAACGGTTTCAAGTACAGCCTTTTCCACACGTGCCGGGTCGGAAATGTCTACATCAAATGCTCTTGCCGCATCAGGGTGCAGCGCATTAATCTGTGCTTCCGTTTCCGAGATCCGATCATTCACCAGATCAAACAATGCAACATGTGCACCCTCTTTAGCCAGCTTGACCGCAGTGGCCTTCCCAATTCCGGAGCCTGCTCCGGTAATAATCGCAACCTTACCTTGGAACCGTGACTTGCCGTTATGTTGTGTCATTATCCATCCCACTCCTTTGATTTAGCAATTATGTAAGAATGTACGTTCAAGCTCATCGTTAAAGAGGTTGTTCAAAAAGTCCGCTTTTGATTACGAAAGGTGCCTAACGGCACCATCAGCATCGAATATGGAATTCAGCCGAAATGTCCGTTGCTCACGTAGCTCTATCTACGCTCCGCTACTCCATTTCTAGCTTTATCCCATCTTCTTGGTACTGAAAACCGACCTTTTTGAACACACACTTAAAATCAATTCTTCACAAGATTACCCAAAAAGAGTGTCTTTTAAATCAACACCAGCAAGTTTTTTCACCGTTGATCTACACCAACGTCACAGCAACTTCAGGATCAGTCCACAACTTTATAACTGGCACTCACCATTCCAGCTCAATGAAAGCGGCATCATCTTCAAGTCCGCCCGTATGTGTAGCATCCAGCAGTACCTGAATGTGTTCATCCGGGACATAGGCTTGAATGGCATCCAGGTCGTTCAGTCCATCCGTATATAACTGGAGCCGCAGCGAATCACCTGCTGAACCTTTTGTCTCATAGATGTGCGGTTTACCTCCAACGGGGCCTTCGAGTGTAGACCAACGCTCATTTGTCTTGCAGTGAGTCTGAAATAATTCAGACTGTTCCTGGCCATTACGCCACAGACGAATGCGGGAATCTCCTTGCCACGCAAGCCACACCCGACTTTTGCGTCCGCCTCCGGTGAGCTCGATCCGCCCACACACATACATGGCCTGACTGCCCCGACTTCGCTTTTCCATCAACACTTCACGCAGCAACAAAGGGGAACTTTCCAGTGGCTGTAATTTCTCCAATTGCTCCGATGCGGGAAGGGTAAGATCATGGAGAAGACGCTCAACACCTTCTACCGTTGTGTGTTGCGTTGTTTCCAACCAATCCAGCAAAGCATTCCCTAGAAAACGCGCTGCAAAATCGCCCAGGTAACTCATACCTACGCCATCACACAAAACAAAATTGCAGATATTCCCTTTCATACGTACCGCAGCAAAGTCCTGTCCGGTATCTCCCTGATGTACGGTCTCGGCAGCTCTGCCATAACCATATCTGCACTTAAATGTGCCCTGATAGCGAGTTAGCGGCTGTTCCCCGGTCTGTACACTCACATAGCGAAAGTTGCCATGCCGTTGCTCGGCATGGCCCCCCTTATCTCCAGCAGACAATGTTGCCAAACGCATCGCTCTCATGATTCCCCTCCTATCTCACAGGCGTAGCAGCGGACATCTGGAACCCGATTGATACCAATTCTGCACATGTACCTGGCAGCATCATGAGTGCACCGGGTGCAAGCAAATAATCAGCTTCAACAAGCATTTCCCGATAACTTTCGGGCAGAACGGATGACATATTCCGCAGCTTCTCTCCATGCTCATCCTGTAGATTCGTTTCCGAAGAGATTCCCTTCCATCTTCTAGGCTCAGCAATTGGCCCTTCCAGCAGATGATCCGATATAAAAATGTTCTCCACCAGTACATTGCCGTCCGGCACACTCATGCCCATGATTCTTTTGGCAATCGGCTCGGGATCTTCACCTGTAGCCACCCCGTCGGTCATGTGGCATACAAGTGGCGCAGGACAATCCTGCATATTCGGAATTTCGGCCTGTAGAATCTTTTCCGCCTGCAGGAAAGCCTTCGCAGAATCTGAAAACCGTCTCGGTGTCAGGTCAGGCAAAGAACCAACGGCAGCGATCTCGTCAATTCCTTTGATTCCGTTCAACAAGTCATATACATCATCGCTGTAAGCCAATATGGCTATACGATAGCGAGGTGTCAGACGATTTCCCTTGGTAGACCGAAACACCATTTGGCGAATCGCAAGAGATAAGGCATCATAGACGACGTCAATCCGTCGACGATTTTCCAGAACCATGTTCATTGAGGCGCTAATATCAATTAAATATATAATAAGTGCAGGTGTACGCTGTGATGCTTGAATCGTGTAGTTCATCTAGGGTGAGTCACCTCCATCATTCACGTTATTTATAAGTTGGGCAACTTGTAACTGTTGTTGCTCAGAAATTTGTTAATGGCACTCATTCGAGCGGCTACTTTGCCAACACCTTTGAAATAGGAAGCATCGGTATTGTAAAGATTTTTGAAATCACGGGCATACGATTCCGCATTTTCAATTTTTCTGCCTTTTTGCGCGTTATACGTTTTATTGTAATGAGCAATCAGCGTGACCACATTCTGGGCACGTTTTTTCTTCAGAGCTGCTTTCTGAGCAATCTCCTGTTGACGTTTAACTTCAGCTGCCGCTTTACGCTCCGCTTCCTGTTTTGCAAGCTTGGCATCATTCTCTTTTTTCCAGACCAGATAAGCTTCATATTTTGCCTGTTTATCGTACTTCTCCTGCTGCGCTCTCTTAGCAGCTTCTTTCTTCTGCTGTTCCTGCTTCACCAGAAAGGCCTCATATTTCGCCTGTTTGTCGTATTTGGCCTGTAACGCCTTACGTTCTTCTTCTTTTTTCTTTGCTTCAGCTTCCTTCTGCTTGGCTTCAGCAAGTTTTTTCTTTTCCTGTGCGTCCAGTTTTGCAGCATCTGCGGCCTTTTGTTTCTCTTGCTCTTCCTGATGTTTGAGCGCAGCTGCCTTTGCTGCTTCAGCCTCTTCCGCAGCTTTGATATCTGCCAATCGTGTGGCTTCCTGCTGTTCTTTCTGTTTCACCTCTGCCTGATCGGCGAGTATTTTGACCGTTGGCACGCCACCTGCCAGCAATACAATAAGCACAGCGGAGGAAATCATGAACTTTTTGGATCTGTAGAATGGCACAGGTACGGGCTTGTCTGTGTCTTCTTTTGGATTAAGCTTGGCATCCAGTTCCTTGATTGCAGCCTCGACTTCCATCTGCATCGCGCTGTTATGAGGAATAAAATGATAAAGCGAGCGGTACACTTCCAGTGCCGCAGCCGGTTTATCTTCATCCTCCAGGGCTCTTGCTTGCAGGAACAGACGGTTCACAACCGCTTCCTGATCGGGAGAGTGCGGCGTTTGAGGACGGTTCCCTTCTTGCGTATTCACCGGTTCACTTACTGGTTCTGAGCTCTTTTTCAGATTCACATCAGCTTCGGACGAATTGGCAGCTTTTTCTTCCGCTGTCACAGCAGCCGCTGCATTGGCCTGATCCACGTCTACCGCAGCCAATGCAACATACCACTCACCAAACGTCGGACAGCTGCTCAGATCGTGACTTTCCCAAGCTCGAATAAACAGATCGGACAGTTTGGAACCCCAACGCTTCTCAAGGGACTCCCGCATCGCATAATACCGTTCACTCACCGTTTGCATTTCATGCTGATCAAAATAACTTTCGCCCCACGCCTTCTCTACAATCACAGGGTCGGACCAGCTTAACATTTCAGCAATGATAACAGCTCCGGCAAATCGGTCAGCATATGAACTCCACAAACCGCTGTGCACTGTTCGATGGGCTGCATAACCGGGTGACCCGGCAAGCAGGGCATCCGGACGATCCATCTTGGAACCGTACATCTGCTCGACATCCACCAGTTCTACCGCAGACATCTTCCCCAGGTTCTCCACTTCGGAAAAAAACGGAATCATTACATTGGGAGCGGACATATCGCAATGAGCCAGTCCACGTTGTTCCATAGCCGAACCTGTTCCAGCAAGCGCTCTAGCCAGCTTCAGGCTCTCCTCAGCCGTCAACTGTCTCTGATCACTGATCACATCGAACCAGGTCTGACCTTGCACCCATGGCATCAACACCGCATATAACAGATCGGGATGTTTTCCAATGAGCGCTCCGTTTCTTTCCGGAGTGAGCACATCACGCTTGCATACCTGCAAACCTGGCAGTTCACTATAAGACTCCATATGTTCAGACTGATATACCATAGCCGGAATACGGAATTTAGGAAAAAATACTTTTAGTGCTTTAGCCCCATGAATGGAACCATTTCGGGGTAACAACTGATAAACAATCCCCTGCCTTCCGGCTTGGGCATAAGCCAGACCCGGCGCAGCCGGATGTTGCCCAATCGTATAGGCAATGTCGTTAATCACCACTTCATCCCCGGGATTTGGTTGAAAAGACATGCTTATCCCTCTCTCTGTCCTAGTGTCATAGTTGCAACAAAAACCGGGTGTTGTGAAAACGCCCGGTTTTTGCTGTAGTTGTACATCTTCAGCTTGCTATCCACCTATAATTCAGGACGAATTCAGACTTCACATCGGCCTGATCTATGTAAAGCAGATTAACGAGCTTGGTCAGCTGTACGGAATTTGTTAGCAATAGCTGTAAGTTCAGCGCTGATGCTGTTCAGCGTTTGAACGAATGATTGCATTTGTTTGCTAGCTTCTTGGAACTCTTGGAAGAAGCGTTGCTTTGTCATACCTTCCCATTGTCCTTCCATGCTTGTGATGGATTGAGTCAATGTAGATACGATTTGCTGACTTTGCTCACCGCTTTGTTTAAATTGGTTGGAAACCTGATCAAGCTGCTCTGGGGTAACTAAAATACGTCCTGCCATTTGTAAATTCCTCCTTGGTTTGTGCAATTAAATTTTTACTTGTTCAAATTGTACTATACCAGGATCGATCGGACAAAAGCCGAAGGACCTAATCCTATTTACCCCATTTTCAGCACTTGAAACTTCTCCTAACAGCCTATTTACAAAAAAAATATTCACTTTCTGCTGTTATTTTTATTCACCCTGTTCAGGAAACAACAGGCTCGGTCCCTCTTCTTCCCCGAAAGGAAGGATCTGTGAATCTCCATGCTACAGGCTCAGGCTGCATAGCCTGCACCAGTGTAGCCGGGGAGCCATCAGGCGGAGCGGCATCCTGTACACGATATACGGCCGCCATTGCGGAAAGGGGATCGGATACTACAGCTACAGTTGCAGAATGTGCAGGCATGATTTCTCCTGTACGATTGTTCTGAAGAACATTCAGCATATTGACCGCATTACCATAGGCTGTGTTCACATGACTCAGCACGGAACGATACTCCATGTCTGCCTGCTGGAATAACAACGCTTTGCGTCCCAGCTGTACGCTTAAGTCCATTAATCGACGCAGCGCATCCTCGCCCAGTCGTTTACTGTGATTCCATTCATTCATCACCGCTGCGCGGGATTCAACCTCCCACTCCAGCGAATGAATCGCCTGATCCAACACTGTCATCTTTTGCTGTATTTGCTCCGCTGCATACTGAATCTGCTTGCTCAGTGCCCGAAGCACATCCGGTTCCACACGAATGCGCATTTACCATCACCTTTCCTCTTCCCCTGCAGGCTGTTTAAGCCAGTCCAGCAGCATCTCGTGAAACTGTTCTCTAGTCGTTAGTGCTGCAACAAGCCAATCATCTGAAGCCGCAGTGCTCATCCGGAACAACCAGTTGGATACCGCACTTGCAGCAAATGCTGCCGACTGCGACTTCCACCCGTCTTCATTCCATACAAGCAACCTAAGCTCCCCGTCTGACTCCTTACCCACCAGACAGCGTGCCAGTGCAAGTGAGCCCTCAGGATCACTTGTCTCCTGTTCGAGTTCCGCTGCTACGGTCTGTACTCCGCTGTTTTCGAGCTCATTCATGACATCATAAAATTTTTTCTTGGAGCACATTAGGGCCGGTTTCTCCGCAGGAGAATGGCCGCTCCATTTCATCCGCTCTATCAGAACATCAATGGCTTCACGAACACTTCCCAGATCGCTGAGCCGGAACGAGTCCGGTACGTCGTCAACACGGGAAACTTCAACGACCCGCTCATCCGTGCAATGGATATAACTCTCATACGACTTGCCGTTGATCGTGTAGCGAATCCAACAAGCTCTGTCGGACAATCCGGCAATGGCTACCCTGGAGAAAACGGTCGGTGTCATGATCAGCTCATCGGTATCCTGATCCCGAATCAGATATCCTTTGTCAAGCAGGGAGGTTTTGACACGCTCCCACTCCATCGCGATATCCTCCGCCATATAGCCGCGAAACGGATCTTCCACACCAAGCAGTCGGTCTGAACCGAGAATACCAGCCAGGAAAAAAAGTTCCTTTGTTTGCAACGTGACTACCTTTTGCTTAGAATCATGAACCGTCAACATTATGAGCCACCTCCCCTCAAACTACAACATGCCATCGGTCACGAATTTCAGAAATCCAATCGGTCATTTTCCAGCTGTCATCACATGGAACTGCACCTTTAACCCTGGAATATTTACGTTTTACATAATAACCTTGACCCGGAGGCAGTACCTTCAGCCCACCTGAACTACCTCCAGATTCGGAATAAGGTATACGGAAGAACGAGAGATCGTTAGGGTCTAAAGTCCCGAACAGCATTCCACTCTGGGAAGCCTTCACATCCGTTACCCAGTCAGAACCAAAGGTTGGGAAGTCTGCCGGAACTCCGGATAGAATCACGTGTACACCGCGATCCCTTCCTTGACGAACAATCGCTCCCAATTGATCTTTCACATTAAAATCGTTTAGCTGCTTGGACAAGGTGTCCGCATCGTCGATGACAAGCACAAGTTCCGGTCCACCGGAAATCTCGCCTCTTTTCAGAACTTCATCGTACAACTGTTGAATGACAGGCGCAAGCTGTTCTTCTCGCGATACATGTCCACGGACATGGGGCAAACTGCTGATTTCCCCCAGCCCACCTGAGCCATAACGCATATCTACTGTGTATATTTGCACATCTTCCGGAGAAGCATGATAAGCCAGTGATAACATCCATGTCAATAAAAATGTTGTTTTGCCGCCTTCCATCGGACTCGTTACCATGAAATGCGGACCTTCACGCAGATTAAGCTCGAATGGTTCCAGATCATCCGTAAGCAATCCCACAGGGACAGTTACAGACGATGTATCCCAAGCCTGACCATATGATCCTGTCCGAATGAGCAGATCCTTCAGTTTGATCTCTTCCGGAAGTGGAGCAATCTGCGGCGCTTCTTCCCCTGTCCAGCCTTGGCGAATCTCAGCAATCGTACGGCGCAGTGCCGATGAACGCTTGCCCTCATCTGCCCCTGAAGAAGGTAATGCCGCCTGGAACATTAATGGAGGCACTTGCCCTTTGACCAGGCCTCTTCCTGGCGGAAGTTGGCTTGGTGCCTTGGAAGGTCTCCCCACGGCATAATAATAATCGCTTGGATCGGATAACTCAAATGAAACCGCATTGGGAATATTGCTTCTGAATTTTTCAAATACATCGGTTACCCGATTCGCAGTAAGCACAAAGGTGATACCCAGACTTCCGCCTTCACGCAGGATCGTCTCCAGAAGTTCATTTTCTTCCGGATAGGCATTGCGGAATGAAAGATAGCCATCAATAACGATCAGAACCTGCGGGACTGCCGCGTGAGCTGAACGGCGGTACGCCGAAATCGTTTTAACCCCCGCCTCCGAGATGATATCTTTGCGTTGTGCTGACAGCTTGAGAATATAGCGGAATAACCGCTTGATCCGGTCTTCCTCTTCAGCCATCATCACGCCACCGATCTGAGGTAATGCTGCAAAGTCTTTCATCATACGGCCCATGTCGATAATGTAACCATGCCAAGGCTCAGTTCTATGGGAACGGGCCAGAGACATAAGCAAGGTCTGAACAAATGTTGTTTTGCCCAGTCCTGGCATGCCGTACACGACCAGATGGCCTTGATCCACAGGCAATGCGAGCGGTTGTTGGCGCTGATTAGGGAGATCATCCAGCAAACCAACCAGTGGTTTCAGACCACTCGCTCCGCCATCAAGCAGCAGATCCCGATTCTCTTCTTCCTGCCATTCCTGAAGACCTTCCCATTCCAGTGTCTCTGGTAAAGGTGGCAACCACGGTCCTGGCAAACGACGGATACCCGCATCCGCTGCAGACTGCGCAACATAATCAATAAATACCTGAAGCTGTTTCGGAACATCTTCACCTTTGAGAACGGCTCTGCGCTCTCCAGTTAACAGAGGCTCCCGCTTACCGTTCAGGCGCACTTCCATAACAGGTAATACCGTTGTTGAATCCTCCTGCTGGTTATACGGTGCACCACTCCAGGCGAATTGCATTTCTTCAAACACTTCATCACTACCAACCTGGAAATATCCACGACCAGGCTTTGTAATCCAGGCAGCATTTGGAATCTTGATCATATCCCTGCTATCTCCCTCACTCTGTACGCGAAGGCAGATCCGGAAGCGCGAATTACTCCATATTTTATCGTCCACAACACCAGCTGGCTTTTGGGTTGCCAGAATTAGATGAACCCCAAGTGTCCGGCCAATCGCCGCGATACTGATCAATTCATCCATGAACTCCGGCTGGTCCCTCTTCAATTGAGCAAACTCGTCAATGATAATAACCAGATGTGGCAGTGGCTGTTCATGTCTGGAACGCAGAATCTTGTAATATTCATCAATATGCTGGAGGTTTCCCGCATCATTTAATATTTTTTGCCTTCTGACCAATTCGGCACGAAGTGAGATATTTGCCCGCTCGATCAGATTCCCATCCAGATTGGTGATCGTCCCTACCACATGAGGCAGATCAACAAATGTATTGGACATCCCGCCACCTTTATAGTCAATCAACATAAACGCCAGATCATGTGGATGAAATTCAGCAGCCAGTGAGGCTACGATGGACTGAATGACCTCACTTTTACCTGAACCGGTTGTACCTGCAATCAGACCATGGGGCCCATGACCCTGACGTTCGATTTTATCATGCAGGTTAAGAGCAATTTTTTTGCCACCAGCTCTTACGCCCATAGGTACGGGAAGTGTGTCAGGATATCTTGTCTGTCCCCACCTGGACACCACATCCAGATCCTCCACACGTGATGTGCTCAGCATATCGAATAACGGGAGCAGTTGCGGGATATCCGACGCAGATGAACGCTTCAAACGAATCGGTGACATATATCGGGAAAGTGCCTCTGCCATCTCCTTCGAGATTACATCAGGCTTGTACGTTTGCTGAATAACATCCGCATCTTCCGTTTTTTTGATATACACCCCTTTGCCTTTGGAGGCATCCATAATCAACTGACAATGCATCGGTAGAGACTCCTTGCGATTAGCCAGTATAATGGTGCATACATCAATGTCATGAGCCGACTCCAGCAGCAGCGGAAGCAACGGTTCTTCTTCAATCAATTGCGTATCGGAGAGAATTACAACGTAACACGGCGTTTGTACGCTTTTCTTGTAGCGGTCTTCCTTATTGTTACGACGCCGATTCAACACGGAAAACAAGCTGTCCGCCAATTGATGCGCACCGCTGTGCCTGTCGGCCATATAGCGTTGTCCTTGGTCTTCATCCCAGATATGGGGCATCCAGCGAAGCCAGTCCCATTCCTTGCTGTCCTTTTCTTCATAGAAAGCAGCAAGCTTCAGTTCATCCGGGGAATGGCGTACCGTCAGTTGTGAGATGATGACTCGCAGGGAAGCAAGCACTTCCTCCCGATCACCGACAAGTCCCATAACCTTCGATTGGAACAAAGGCAATGTAATAGAAGCATCCGGTACCGTCTGGAATTCAGCCGCAAGTTCATGGGCCGCTTCAATCAGCTCATCCTTCTCATAACCATCAATCCGCGGAACCTGAAGTTTGATGCGGAATGGAATCTCTCCCGTACCAATGCGCACCTGAAGGAAATCATCATCCTCTGGTGAACGCTCCCACAAGGAACTGTTCCGGTTCTTCACCACTTGAAGACACACACCCGGATCACCATGAATTTCGTACAGACTCTTCACTTGCTCCGCCTGAGCTTCTTTCAGTTCTTCCCGGTGTTTGTCCAGTTGGGCAAGATACATTATTTTTCGTTCTTCCAATTTTTTGCGATATGATTTCTTATTGCTCAGATACACGAAGAATGGAATGGTGTAAGAAGTAAGCATCATCATGACCGTCATCATCTGAAACATCATATAATTGCTGTTGCCCATTTTGCCGGTCATATTGATATATACGTAGAAACCAATGCTGACCATGGTCATCATGATCGGCACAATAATGGATATCATGGAAAACGTGGGTTTGCTCGGTTCTGTTGGAGGCCTGAGTATTTCGAGTCTCTCTTCCTTGAGAACCGGTGTCATTCTTGGAGAACGCTGATATAACACATTCACGAAGAGAAGACCTCCTTTAGTTCGTTCAATAATGAATGTATACGTTCAAAAGCTCTATTCGTTGCTGTCCTGCTGAAACAATGAACGTCTTCCATATACAGGCGCTTCTTCCGAAGTCGTTGAAAAAGCCCGCTGGACACGTACGCAACTGCCTTGTCGCAGCCCTGTTTCCATTAACTGCTGTGCGTTCTGCGGAGAGAACCACAGACCTTCCGGAAACTTGGCTTCAAGGATGTACTGAATGCCGTCTCCCGGTGCCTGTCCAAAAATGCGAACGCCGAGTAATGTCTTCAAATGTTCAATGGTACATTCGTCCGGAACATCGATGTCGAACCATTCTCCTTCCTCGCGGCCGGAATACACGGTTAGAATCATCCGAATCCCTCCCATGGTCTCATATGTAAATTGTCCTAATGTCAGATTAAATCAAAAAAAAGAGAATGAATCGTTATATCAACCCTATTTTCTTACATAAACACCCTGTTTGCAATGTACCACCTGTAATTTTGTTACATATGACCCACGTATATATTAAAATATCGTACATTTGACTCAGAACTTTCGTGGCAGTTATGCAATTAAATATTGCGAGGATACGAAAATTATCGTTTTTCGTTCCATTTAAATGGTAATTAAGATTCGTTTTTCGGGACTTTTATTCCTTCGCTCACAATTGAATTGTGAACACTTTTCAAACATTACCCACCTTTATGTTTTCATAAGCTGATTTTAAGGTAATTTTAAGCATTGGAATTTAATATTAGCTGTATGAAATAACAACCGTGAGGTGATTTCAAGTGAGAACCCTAATAACCTTTCAAAACAAATCAATCCCTGTATATTTTAATCAAGAAAACAAACAACCTATGCAGAAGACATTAAGATTGCTTAGCAGTGCTCTAGAGCATAAAATTAGCAACGGTAAACGCGCCATTCAAAAATGTCTGCATTCTTTAATTAGTATTGAGATTGTTAATGGAGAAGCCATTCTCCACAGTCGAAGTGAAAACGACTCCCTTGCTTTATCGTTATATTAAAAGGAGTCAACCAAGACACAGTCATTACAAGACATGAAAAAGGAAGCTGTCGTTATAGACAAGCTTCCTTTTTTGAGTTGTATACACGTTAACAGCGGATTGCAAATTATTATCAGCCATCACTCAGTGCAGTTTGCTCAGGACATAGGCGGCATCATGTTCTTCCGCAATCTCGGCTTTACGAATACGAATGACAAACAGCCGAACCAAATTGGCACGTGTATGTTCTTCCTGACAGGTATTCAGTTTCCTCAGAATAAAGCGGTCAATGGACATGAATTTAAGCCCCTTTGCCATTGGATTTACGGATCGTTTCTTCCGTATCCATAAATAACCAGATAGCGTCAGCCCCAAACAGCTTTTCCACTCTTATATTAAGCCGTATTTTGCCAAGGTGTAAAATTGTGCAAAAAGCCCGTCCCACCAAGCTGGAGACGGACTTTCAAATGATTTGTCGATCTTTTTGTAACCCATTCTTATCATTTATAAATGAACCTGCTAGTTCACCCTTTTTCGACTTATTTCACTCCCGGATATTCCCGATATTGGTGCTGAATGCTGATCCAACGAGTACGTGTAAACTTCTCAATGGCCCAATCCCCACCGAAACGTCCAATCCCTGAAGCTTTTTCACCGCCAAACATCACATGCGCTTCATCGTTCACAGACTGATCATTTACATGCACCATACCAGATTCGATGCGCTGAGCAACCTGATATCCTCGATTCAGATCTTTGGTGAATACGGAACCACTAAGTCCATAAGGCGTATCATTTGCCAAACGTACAGCTTCCTGTTCATCATGAGCCTTCATGATCACTGCTACTGGGCCAAACAATTCCTGCTGCACGATATCCTGTTCAGGTTTGACATCGGCAAGTACAGTAGGAGACAGCACGCTGCCTTTACTGGTCCCCCCGAGCATTAACCGTGCACCTTCGGCTTTGGTTTTGTTCACAAGCTCCTGTAATCGTTCTACCTCTTTTTCCCGAATGAGAGGACCCACGAGTGTGTTAGCATCCGCCGGATCACCTGCCTGAACATTCTTCGTTTTGGCTACAAATGAATCGACGAACTTATCGTAAATATCGGCATGCACAATGATACGATTCAGAGCCATGCAGATCTGTCCCTGATGCAGAAACTTGCCAAAGACCGCCGCTTCGGCAGCACGTTCAATGTCCGCATCTTCCAGCACAACCACCATGGCGTTGTTACCGCCCAGTTCCAATGCCGTTTCTTTTAAATGTTCACCCGCCAGTTTACCGATTCCTTGTCCAACTTCTGTGGAACCCGTAAATGAAATTACTTTGGGAACCGGATGAGCGACAAAGTAATCCCCGATCTCGCTGCCACTTCCGGCAACGACATTCAGCACGCCCTCAGGCAGACCAGCCTGTTCAAACAAATCGGCAATGAGCCAACCTGCCGTAATCGGAGTGTCCGATGCTGGTTTAATCACCACACCATTACCAAGAGCAATTGCTGGAGCTACAGATCGCAGGCATAGATGCAAAGGGAAGTTCCATGGCCCGATAACACCAATCACTCCCTTCGGTTCACGAACCACACGGTTCTCTTTGCCAGGGGTATTGGACGGAATAATCTCACCCTTCATACGATAAGGAAAAGATGCTGCTTCGTCCACAATGCGTTTAGCCGCTGCAAACTCCGCCTCCGATTTGATTCGGGTACTGCCGGATTCCGTGATTAACAGTTGAATGATCTCCTCTTTTCGCTCTGCCATCAGGGATGAAACTTTACGCAATACCTCTTCTTTCGCAGCAGGTAATGACTTCGACCATTCAATCGAATTTTTCTGAGCTGACTCATAAGCCTTGTCTATGTCTTTCTTATTGGAAGAGCGCCATGTGGCAATAACTTCTCCCGTATAAGGGTTGATATTCTCCATTGTTTTCTCGCCGGAGCCATCTACCCATTGGCCATTAATATATTGTTTCGTCCATGTTGTATGTTCGGTTTCCATTAAAGTCATCTGAATACGCCTCCTGATCAAGATTAAATGTCACACCTGCACAACGGTGTAATACATCATTAAACTTGTTCAGAATTACGCAAACGTGAAGACCTGAATTAGCTCTTCCATTTTTAAAGCTTAAGGAAACAACACAACCCACACTATTCTCTCGCCACCTGCACGTCTTTCAACAGTCGGGCAGGCTCTCCTCTCCAAAGAGGCTCAAGTCTTCCCATCCGTAGCCAACTTCGATCAGATCTTGACCACCAATGCGGAGGGACTGTGTCTGAACTGGAGTACCTCCCATCTTTTCATAGAAGCGACAAGCTGGATTACGCTCCAAAGCCCATATGATCAAACGTTTCATATTATGGGTCTGCAGATGATGAACGACATGTGTCGCCAGTTGCTGACCTATCCCTTTTTGTTGTACTTCCTTCAGCAAATATATAGCGTATAACTCCCCATCATAAGGTAATTTGCCTTCACGCTCCTTACCCCCACAAGCAAATCCGACAATGTTCCCATGATCCTGTTCAGCTACCACCAGGATCTGATCCTCTTCGTCAGAACGAATGGTCTTCTCCCAATGGGACAATCTTGATTCTATAGTCAAATGATCCAAAAAATCGTCGGGCACAATTCCCCGATATGTTGTTTTCCAACTCTCCGTATGTACATGGGCTATTCCCTCCGCATCCCCTTCACGCGCCCTCCTGATCAGCATAGCTATCACTCACTTTCTCTCGTAACTGCCGTAGCTTTACCATATTATATGTTCATCTTTCTATAATTCCAAATTCATCCACTGAACTACCTCTTATAAAGTAAAATCCGGCCCTACGGCCGGATCGTTACCCTTGTGCCTACAGATACCTTGGAAGACAGATCCAGTACATCCGAGTTGTACATGCGTATACAACCATGGGAGACGGATTTGCCAATAGACCAAGGCTCATTGGTACCGTGTATGCCATAGTGGGGAGCAGACAGTCCCATCCAGAACACGCCAAATGGCCCACCTGGATTCGATTGTTTGTTAATAATAGTGAACTCTCCGCTTGGAGTCTGCGTGAGCATCTTGCCGGTGGCTACGGGATAGCCCTTAATCACCTGATTGCCATCCAGAAGATATAACATGTGGTCAGACAGATCTACAATAATCCTGTAATCTGGCATAATGACATCCCTCCTGACCTATCTTATGCAAGATACCGGATGATGCCCGCCTGATTTCAGGCTTCCTCCCACTCTTTCACACTACGGGAGTGCTTGGATTTGCGACTATTGGCCGGTTTGCTGGAAGCGGTACGCCTTCTGGATGCCACTTCTTCCTTGCGCTGCTGATATTGCAATTCCTTCTGCATTTTCAGATAATTATTCAGCCTTTTTTCATCCAATGAACCGTCCTGTATGGCCTCTTTCACTGCACATCCAGCTTCCCGTGTATGACTGCAATCCAGAAATCTGCACGTGGCGGCAAGTTCTTCAATTTCTCCAAACGCCTGCGACAGCCCGTCATGGCCCTCATCCCAAAGATTAAGCTCACGCATTCCTGGAGTATCGATCAATACGGCTCCCTGAGGAAGTACAAACATCTCCCGGTGTGTTGTCGTATGTCTCCCACGGCTGTCTCCCTCGCGGACGGATTGCGTAAGCTGCACATCCTCACCCATCATCCAGTTCACCAGCGTAGACTTGCCACTGCCAGAAGATCCTGTGAGCGCAACAGTCAGCCCTGGCTGCAAATATCGTTCCAGTAAGGATTTCCCTTGACCCTCCACTGCAGATATCGCAAGCACTTCAACGCCTGGGGCAATCCCTTCTACACTTCGGATCTGTTCTTCCACATTGTTGCACAGATCACTTTTGCTTAAGACAATGACTGGCCTCACGCCACCATTCCAAGCCATCATCACGTACCTTTCGAGTCGTCTAAGATTGAAATCATGATTAAGTGCAGCCACGATTAACAGTGTATCTACGTTTGCGGCGATTAATTGTTCCTTGGTCACTGGACCTGCCGCCTGTCTCGATACCCTGCTCCGACGTGGCACCAGATTATGAATAATTGCTTCTTCACCTGCCTGACCTGTAATGGCCACCCAATCGCCAACCGCTGGAACCAAGCTGGTCTCCAGACTATCATGACGCATTCGGCCCGCAATTCTTCCCCAGCATTCGCCCTCTTCTGTAATCAAACGTTGCAGATGTCCATGGTCTGCGATAATTCTGGCTGGCTTTTTCTCCTGCTCTTCCATCCCTGTCTCTTGCCACAGTTCCTGCCACTTTGCAGACCAGCCGTACTTCTCAATATGGTTATCTAAAATAAAAATTCCTCCCAAAATAAGTTGTTTACTTCGTTCAAGCCGAGTGAACAAACATCTCCGGTTCAGATCAAAACAAAAAACCACGAGCAGAAATACACCCGCGGCAATAAGTAGTTAGCCGAATCAAAGATGATCCCTTCTTGTAGATCTACCGGATAGAATACTTAACCCTCCGATATAAACCATTCAGGAACACCCTTTATCGGCAAACAAAAAAGCCACGGGTGCGTCACCCGTGGCTTCATCTGAGCATGTGATACTTCACGTTACAATGGATACTGCTATCCAGCTAACGCAAAATTACATGCTTTGATCCGTTCCGGAGACGCTGTTCTTATTCAAATTAACGTATACTGCATTTAAATTTGTCATAAACAATCGCCTCCCTTGTAGAATTATCCATTATGTTACACACTGAGCTTTACAGTTGTCAAGCCCAAACTTTTTTTACCACCAGCTACTCTATTTGACCTGATCCCAGCGTGTCCACATTTCCTTCGGATTCAATTCATAGATATCCTCTTCCCGATACATGAACTGATGCATGATAAATTCCCGCCGAATCGTGGCAAAGTCTTCATGGTATTGCTTTATAAATGTATTGATTTCTTTTTCCGTATACTTCCGACCAAATTCAAGCTGCTCGACCAGATGACCAAGTACAATCAGTTTTTTCTTGTATTGAGCCGGAATCTGACGCAGTCGTCCATCTTTGGAGAAAAAATTTCTCATGACCGACGCTTTCAATGTTTCGTTCACATCACTCATATCCGAAATCTCCTCTCGATTAAAGATAAAATCAACCGAAGCCTGTGCATTCTCGCGGATAAACGAAGGATTGAGTGTGAAATACACTGTATTTTTCTCCCGTCGTTCCTTAATCAGCGCCGCCTCTCTCAGCTTGGATGCATGATGTGTCACGGTTGGCTGTGACAGATTCAGCCGCTCGGCAAGTGCCTGTCCGTGCAGTTCACCCTGTGCCAACAACAGTAGCATGCGAAGCCGGGTCGGGTCAGCCAACGCTTTATGATAAGCCACAATTTTCTCCAGCTGCATCATCGTTCATCTCGCTTTCATTTAGATATATATCTAATTTGATATTAGTCTTTTCTTCTCTGCACGTCAACTCCTTTGGTTTCAAGTAAGCTTGTCTAATTAAACTCCACGCTTGAACTGGCATTGGCTCGTTATTTACGGTAGGATTATATTGCTTGAAATAAGGAGGATTAAGAACATGGAAGATGTCATTATTATCGGCGGAGGCCCATGCGGTCTGTCTGCTGCCATTGAATGTGAGCGGCTGGGACTGTCCGCTGTGATCGTTGAGAAATACAATATCGTTCAATCTATTTATCTGTATCCAACCCATATGCAGTTTTTCAGCACAGCCCCGCTGCTTGAGATCGGAAACGTTCCGTTCAGCACACCTAATGATAAACCGTTTCGTTATGAAGCACTTGCCTATTATCGCAGGGTAGCCGAACATTTTGGTCTGCGTGTTCATAACTATGAGGAAGCCCGTGAAATTAAACGCAAGGATGATGGTACGTTTGAGGTACATACGCTCAATCGCCGCGGGGAAGCCATCGTACATGTTGGACGCAATGTAGTTGTAGCTACCGGTTATTTTGACCATCCTAACTATCTGGGCATCCCTGGAGAAGATAAAGATAAAGTAACCCACTACTTCCGGGAAGCCCACCCTTATACCCGTACACGTGTCGCCATTATTGGCGGAAGCAACTCAGCCGTGGATGCGGCCATGGAACTGGTTCGGGTCGGAGCACATATTGATATGGTTTATCGCGGCAGTGGTCTGTCCCAGCATATTAAACCATGGGTACGCCCGCTATTCGAGAGCATGGTGACAAAAGGTCATATCACACTCCACCTGGAATCACGCGTGAATGAAATACTCGATGATTCGATTCGTCTGATACACACGGATGGTTCCACTCAGGAACTGGATAATGACTTCGTACTGGCAATGACCGGTTTCCGTCCAGATCGTCAACTACTCACGTCGGTAGGTGTGGAGATGTCTGATGATATGGATAAACCTCTATATGATGCACAAACGATGGAAAGCAGCATACCTGGTGTATATGTAGGCGGAGTCATCGCTTCGGGTCGTAATGCCAATGAAGTCTTTATTGAATCCGGACGCTGGCATGGACGGTACATTGCGGAACATATCGTTAGCAAACAACGTGGACAGACTGAAGGGAAATGAAAACAATGGATATGACTTCCCTGCTGTTGCTCGTATTTGCGGCTCTCGGGATTATCAGCAGCAACACACCTGTGACCGTAGCGATGGTATTTCTGTTGTTGCTACGAGTCCTGAACCTGAATCAGGCATTTCCATGGCTTGAAAAATACGGACTTACACTGGGCATTATCATTCTGACCATTGGCGTGATGGCACCTCTTGCCAGTGGCAAGATGAGTCTACAGACGATCGGTGAGTCTTTCCTGCACTGGAAATCACTGCTCGCCATTGGCGTAGGATTACTGGTGGCATATCTCGGAGGACGTGGCGCTACGTTGATGGGTACACAGCCAACTGTCGTTGCAGGGCTGTTAATCGGAACGGTACTTGGGGTTGCCCTATTCAAGGGTGTACCTGTGGGTCCATTGATTGCGGCGGGAATTTTATCATTGCTGCTGGGCAAATCCTGATTCAAGTTGTGAAGGTTGTGACCTGACATGCTATGCAGATTGGCTGTATTTCCCACCGTTGTGTGATATACTTCTATTCATGCAAATCATGTACACGAGTCTACAGCAGAATAATCCACATTAGAGGTTGTTCAAAAAGTCCGCTTTTGATTACGAAGGATGCCTATCGGCATCATCAGCATCGAATATGGAATTCAGCCGAAATGTCCGTTGCTCACGTAGTTTTCCCTACGCTCCGCTACTCCATTTCTAGCTTCATCCCATCTTCTCGGTACTGAAAACCGTCCTATTTGAACACGTACTATTATGGTTATGCTGTTGCATAAACGTATAGATTCACTTTGCAACTATTAATGGCGCAGGAGGATTCAGGAACCATGTCACGTCAGTTTATTACAGAAGCCGTGATGGTGGCCATTTACGGTCAATTGTTAGCGCCGCCCGCGCCTGTTGAATATATTGTTCCTTATACCACCATCCTTGAGCTATATGAATTCCAGACCAGTCCTGATCCCATGATGGATAACCCGGCAGATGATCAGCATGTGAAATCCAAAATCAATGAAATGATTTCTTATTTCGAGGAACCGCTGAATAAGAAAAAAATAGAGCGTGCGTTACTTGTTCCATGGGCCAAAAGCCCCTCCATTTTATTTGGTGACCAAGTATCCATTGCCATTATCAATGCAATAGATACGGCACAGTACGGGGAGTATTTCGATCCCATTGAGACCGAACTGCTGCTGACATCTCAGCGCCTGAGTATCCCGATTCTCACCGATCAGGTTGAACTGATTGCACGCATCATTGAGTCCGAATCACCTGTACAGGTATTTGATATTGATGATTTTGATTTTGCGATGGATGATGAACCGCTGGATCAGGTGTAATTCATGCTCTGAGCACGTGAATCGGATTTAAAAAAAAAAAAGACCTTGGCATCCACTTTATCGTGCATGCCAAGGTCTTTTTTTGCGTCAACACTTATTTTATTCTGCAAAATCCCGCGCTAACAGGATTCGGCTAATCTGATTAAGAGGTGGTAATGACTCCAGCGCAAAAAACTTCAGACCTGCATCACTATTTACACGCGACTCCACAAGGTCATCCTGAATGATCACTGTCCGGAACAAGGCAATGACATAATACTCTTCATCTCCGCTTGAATGCAGATACCGAAGGTCAGGCCCCGAATAGAGACCTTCAAGTGTCATGGTATCAGCAGTCCAACCTGTCTCTTCCCATAACTCCCGATGTGCAGCATCTTCAATAGCCTCACCCGGGCGCATCTCACCTGCTGGCAACCGCCAGTGACCATGTTCAGCATGCTGAATCAGCAGTAATTCACCTTGTTCGTTCTCAGCCCGCACCGCCGCTTTTACAACAATATGAGAGCGTTTTGCGATATACTGGGCCAAATCTCGTGGTGGCAGATTCACTGCTTATCCCCTCCTCCTACTCGGAAGCCGGTGGCGGCCTGTAATCCATCTATTGCTTAGACTTCCGTGTAACGATATTCGATATCCTGACCTTCATCAACGATATCCACATGCAGTTGGTGTCCTTTCAGATACCAATAATCGTGATCTTCCATAAAGAATTGAATTCCCGACACTTCGGTTTGATCCGCAGGATGTCTTGGTTTCTCCACAGCAATACCTAGCGAAAATCCAGGGTGAAGACCTCCGCCAGAGCTATAACGGGCAAAAAATCGGATGCTGTCTCCCTCGTTCAAATTCAGTTCTTCCTTGTACCAGCGAGCAGCTTGATCGGATACATGTATGGTACTCATTTGGTGTCAGCTCCTTCTGTATATATATGTTCCATCATATCTCGACAGGGACTTGAATACAAACCCGAGTGACCACATAAAGACAAAATAAGTTGTGAAAAATGTTTGACAGATTGTAAAAGCCGGTGTTAAGATGCAAACATACGAGGTCTACATTGTATTTATTTCCAAAAAAAGAAAGGGTGATTACGGTGTTTAACAAACATATGATTGGTCAATTCAGCACACAACTAAATACCGGAGCACACCCGAAATCATTATTCCGTTCATAAGTCGGCATGACAGGCGATCTTTCATTAGAATCTCTGTGATGTTTACTCACAATCGAACTTATATATGGTGGCGGCTCTGTTCTCTGAGCCATGCTGCAGTATGATTATATGAAGACATACCGCCTGCGTGCGGTATGTCTTTTTTTGTGGGTACATTTCGGCATACATGAACGGAATCTGCATTTCTCGGACATCGAAAGGAAGGGATAACACTTGTTCTCTGTACTTAAAAACCTGGCCTGGTTCTTCCGGCTGGAACGCAAACGATACCTAACCGGTGTCATCTTGCTTATTCTGGTGGGCATTGCCGAACTGCTGCCTCCCCGTCTTCTTGGTAATGCCATCGACGAGATTGTGCGCGGTTCCATTACCGGCACCTCACTTACGCGTTATATTTTGCTTATTCTAGGAACGGTCATCATTATCTATCTGGTTACATACGTTTGGATGCACAAACTGTTTGGTGGTGCCAATCTGGTGGAACGGCTGCTTCGTTCACGCTTTATGGACCACTTGTTACGGATGACTCCTCCCTTTTTTGAGAAAAACAGAACAGGAGATCTGATGGCTCGGGCCACCAATGATCTTCGTTCCATTGCCACTACAGCAGGCTTCGGCATGCTGACCTTAACAGACTCTACAGCCTTTCTGGCCACCGTATTGTTCGCGATGGGTTTCCTGGTCAGTTGGAAACTGACCCTGGCGGCAATCCTGCCATTACCTTTTATCGCCATTGCCATGATGATCTATGGTAAAGCTGTACATCAACGTTACACCCTGGCACAGGATGCATTCGGAGATATGAACGACCAGGTGCTGGAATCCATCGCCGGGATTCGTGTCGTGCGTGCTTATGTGCAGGAACGTCTGGACGAGAAACGGTTCGCCGACGTGACCGAGGATGTGTATCGCAAAAATCTGGCTGTTGCCAGAATGGATGCCCTATTTGAACCCACCATCCGCCTCTTCGTTGGACTCAGTTATGTGATTGCACTTGCCTACGGCATATATCTTGTATTCCATAATGAAATTACCCTGGGGGATCTCGTATCGTTTAACATGTACCTGGGGATGATGATCTGGCCCATGTTTGCCATCGGCGAATTAATTAACCTGATGCAACGTGGTAGCGCTTCGCTTGATCGGGTCAACGAGACTTTATCGGTAGAACCTGCCGTACAAGATGTGGAGCAACCTGCTCACGTTACGAATCCGGAAGAAATTGCGATGCAGGATGTTACATTCCGTTACCCAAGTTCCACTGTCGACAATCTCAGTCATATCAGCTTTTCGCTGCGACGGGGTCAAACATTAGGTGTTGTGGGTCGTACGGGTAGCGGTAAGTCTACTTTGCTCAAACAACTGCTTCATGAATACCCTTCCGGTTCGGGCACATTAAGCATCTCGGGTCATCCAATTCAGGATATCGCCAAAGATGACTTGCACAGCTGGATTGGGTACGTACCACAGGAACAAGTTCTGTTCTCCAAATCAGTTCGTCAAAACATTCAATTTGGTCAACCTGGGGCCAGTGATGAAGTCATCATGGAAGCCATTCGTACCGCCGCTTTTGACGGGGATCTGGGAACCTTGTCCGATGGACTGGATACACTCGTTGGTGAAAAAGGAATCTCTCTGTCCGGTGGACAGAAACAGCGGGTATCGCTGGCGCGTGCCTTTATTGCCAATCCTGATATCCTGATCCTCGATGATGCCTTATCTGCTGTCGATGCACGTACTGAAGCCAAAATTATTGAAAATATACGCAACAAACGCTCGGGCAAAACCACGCTGATCTCGACTCATCGCCTGTCTGCTATTGAACATGCTGACCGAATCATCGTACTGGAGCACGGGAAAATTACGGAAGAAGGCACTCACCAGGAATTGTTAGCCATGAACGGCTGGTACCGTGAACAGTATGAACGGCAACAGGTCGAGTCCAATCTGTCCACGTAGGAGGTCAATTCATTGAAGTCTAATACAGGCAAAAGGCTGCTTGATTACGCCTTGAAAGCCAAAGGAACATTTATCGCTGCATTAATTATGCTTACCATTGGTGTTGCGGCCGAGCTTGCCGGGCCGTTCATCGCCAAATCCATGATCGACAATCACTTGCTCGCGATTGAGCAGCCTTTCTATGAGACGACAGCTTCAGATGAAGCCGCAGTCTACAACGGCAAGAACTACAAACGCGAAGGCTTGTTCGAACCGGATGAAAACAAAGGTTCCGAAGTGCGGGTATTACAAGCCGGCAGAAGTTTTTATTTTGTAAACGAACCGGTCAATGCACCTGATGGGGACCGCACATATGCGGATGGAACCCTCACAGTTACACGCGCAGGTGAAGTGACAGGCCAATATGCGGCAGTACCCCTGTCCGCGGGTGAACTGTTTGCTTTTTACAAACCGGAGATGCCCAGCATTTATCAATTAATTGTGTATTACATGATCTTCCTCGTGATCTCGGTCATTATGGAGTTTGGTAAAACTTTCTGGCTGCAATCCTCGGCCAACAAGGTCATTCAAAGACTGCGTAACGATGTGTATGCCCATATTCAGCGACTGCCGGTGCACTTTTTTGATAACCTGCCGGCAGGTAAAGTTGTATCTCGGGTCACAAACGACACAGAAGCCGTCAAGGATCTGTTCGTTGCTGTTCTTTCGAACTTTTTCTCAGGAATCATCACAATTACAGGTGTGTATGTCGCACTCTTCCTGCTTGATGTTCGCCTGGGTCTAATCTCATTATTCGTGGTGCCGATGCTCATTACATGGATTGTGCTCTATCGCAAATTCGCCACTCGCTACAACACGATCATTCGATCCCGACTGAGTGAAATCAATGCAATCATTAACGAGTCCATTCAGGGAATGTCCATTATCCGCGTATTCCGCCATCAGAAACAAACCAAACAGGAATTCGAAGATCTGAATGATGACTATATGAAACACCAGAACAAAATGCTGAACCTAAATGCCTTCACCTCACACAATCTGGTTAACGTATTACGGAATATCGCCTTTGCGGTTGTCCTGTGGTACTTCGGTTCCAGTGTGCTGGATGGCACAAGTATTATCTCATTAGGTGTTCTGTATGCCTTCGTTGATGTTCTGGGTCGCTTGTTCCAGCCAATCACCGGTATGGTGAATCAACTCGCCAACCTGGACTCCTCCCTCGTATCTGCTGGTCGCGTCTTTGAGCTGATGGATGAAAAGGGAGAAGCTGTAACCGATGGTTCCATGCCAAGATACAAAGGGAATGTTGTCTTCGATGATGTATCCTTTGCCTATAAAAAAGATTACGTGCTTCACAATATCTCATTCAAAGCATCCCAAGGTCAGACGGTCGCTCTGGTCGGTCATACCGGTTCGGGTAAAAGCTCAATTATCAACCTGCTATTCCGGTTCTATGACCCGCAAAAAGGCAAGATCACGATTGACGGTCAGAATGTCAAAGATCTGCCTAAACAGTGGATTCGCGAACATATGGGGATTGTATTGCAGGACCCGTATCTGTTCACAGGCACCATTGCTTCCAACGTCAGTCTCGGCGATGAGAAGATCTCCCGTGAACGAATTGAACAGGCGCTGCGTGATGTAGGCGCTGAACGTATACTGGCTCATTTGCCTCAAGGCTTTGACGAACCTGTCATCGAAAAAGGAAGCACATTGTCTGCTGGACAGCGTCAGTTGATCTCCTTTGCTCGTGCACTGGCGTTTGATCCGGCCATCCTCATTTTGGATGAAGCGACAGCCAATATTGATACGGAAACGGAAGCATTGATTCAGAACGCACTCGAAGTCCTCAAAAAAGGACGTACCACCTTCATCATTGCTCACCGTCTCTCCACCATTCGTTCAGCAGATCAGATTCTGGTTCTGCATCGCGGGCGTATCGTTGAGCAAGGTGCACATGATGAACTGATGGAGCTTAAAGGCCGCTATTATAAGATGTATCAGCTTCAGCAAGGTGCGCAAGCAGCGGGTGCAACCAGCGGGAATCCGTCGGGTGAGATCATTCCAACCTCAACCTCCTTTGCCGGAGGCAATGCATAACAGAGTAAAACAGAAAGCTCTTTAAGTAACCAATCAAAATGATGTACTCGACGGCAAAACAAAAACCGATCTACACAGCTACTTCAGGGTTTGCGTGTAGATCGGTTTTTTTGTATTTTCATCGGGATTCAGGTTCCGATACTGTTTATTTCGATTTCGGCCAGACAAAAAAAATCCGCGTGCAACCTCATGGCTGCTGCGGATTGTCTATCCATCCTTTGATCGTATATCCCATGTACATCACGGTCTCTCTTGCGAGAAAAGGAAACTTGCTGCGCCAGGTTCGATAAGCCGTTGTTCGTGTCGGAGAAGGTACGGCATCCATACCCAGTCCGGCAGCCAGCTTCATGGCCCGTTTCATATGTAACGGATCACTCACAATCGTATAGGTTTGATATCCGGCCTGTTCAGCAATTGGAATAGAATTGACCAGATTCTCCTCGGTAATTCTAGATTTGGTCTCTATGCGAATGTCCGCAGGATCTACTCCATGTGCAATGGCATACTTCTGACCCACTTCAGCTTCCGTATGTTCTCCATCACCACTTGACCCACCTGTGAAAAGCAGATTACGAACGGTACCCTGACGGTATAATTCAATCCCGTGTTCAATACGTTCGCGAAATACAGGTGAAGGGTTATCCCCCGCCACAGCTGCGCCCAGAATGATTGCTGTATCCGATATCCTGGATGAATCCTCATCCGTATATGCTGATATACGGATTGCGGTAACCACAGTCCACAGGATTCCAACTAATACTACAGCTAGAGCCGTAATTACAATCCAGCGTTTCGTTATCCGTTTGCTTGTCATTCATCCTCTTCCAAAGCCCTTGCTTGCATACTCTCGGTATGCATCCGCTCCAGCGTTTGCAGAGCTGCTGCGGATTCGGCATCCAGACCAAGCTCTGCGATCCAGGCACCCGTATATTGCTGAAGACGGATCTCCAACTCCTGTGCACGGTCTTTGAAATCCTCCAATTCCTTAATCATACGTGATCGTCCTTCCGGACTGAATGTCTCGTGAATTCGTTCCTTGAAATAATGATGTACAATACGGTTACGTTGTTGCCATAATTCATTCAACTGGCGAGTCTCTTCCTCAGAGAATGTAAAATGATGGCGCACTTCGTGAATGAGCTGCCCCAGTGAACTGCTCATCTTTCGTTCGTACAGATCTTCCAGATCCTCTTCAGACACGGCTTTGCCCTGAGACATTTTCATTAATAAAATCAGATTGACCAGCTGCTGTTCAAGCGCCTGCCCGTAGTACACTGCCAATCCGTAATAGGCAAACAATTCCCTGGAGTGTTCGCTGTCCAGCATGTCACCATTCTGGATATCTGTATTTTGCATATGCGAGCGCCCCCTTCAACCGTACAATGTTAACCATTCCATGTCCCTCTATCCTAACCAAACCAAGAGCAACATTCAAGTTATCGGGAAGCGCGTCTCCTAACTCCGCAGATCTCTTCTTCCGGACAGCCACACATGGATGATTAATAATCCCAATGCATAGAGCACAGTCCACAGCATAACCGAAACAAAAGAGTCCATCTTTGATTCATCAAATAACATCATCTCACGAACAAGATAAAAGGCTGGTGGAAGAATGTGGCCAAGCCATTCTAACGATTCAGGCAAACGTTCACTTAAGGAACCTTGGATAAACGATAGTAATAATACAATAATGAGGGCAGGCATACTTCGACTAAGCAAGGGAATGTACGATTTTTGAAAGAATACACTGATGCCCAATCCCAGCAGTGATAACCCCAGATGTCCTAACCAAGTCATCATCCACTCCTCACCTGTAGGTTGTCTCTCGAACATTCCCGCGAACACGGGATACAGCACAGTGATTGCGGTGAGCATAAATTGCATTATCCAGGCACAGATGAGTTGACTTGTTACAACCTTACGCCTGCTTCCTGCATGAAGGACGAGTAATTGATACTGCTTTGCAGGTTCGGTATTCATCACCATTACTCCAAGCCAAGCAGCTGCCAGAAATAACAGCATAGCCGTGACACTGTAACTGTCCGCAATAGGGTTGGGTTTGTAGGAATAGATCAGCAGCATGGCGATGATATAAAAGATAACCGGTGCAAAATATTTCTGTGAGCGAATGTGATGCCTTAACAAATATCGGGTCAGATAGATCATTCGGCTTCTCCCCCCGCATCATCCATGGAAGAGCTTAAGTCCACAGATTCTGTGAAACCTCCACGACTCGCATGTACAGCTGGATGTTGTCCTTCCAGCAGACTTTCCATATGTAATTGACTTTCTTCCTGTTGTACAGACACAACCGAACCTCCGGATGCCAGAATCATGCTGAGGACATCATCTGTTGATTGTTGAACTACTTTCCAATCCCACAACCAAGCATTGGATATCTCCGAGCTTGTATTACGAACTAAAGACAGTACTCCCGGTTGTTGTACAATCGATAGATCGTTAACCAGATCCTCTCCAGCTTCCGTTAGACTTTGAATACGTACAACCGGTTCGCCAGCTTGAAGTATATCTTCACGACTCCAGTAGCGGAGCACGCTGCCTTTCTTCAACACAATTACCTGGTCTGCCAAACGTTCAATAAGCAACGGTTCATGGCAAGCTGTAACGATGGATGTCCCTTCACCCTTCCATTGTCCCAATAAGGATACAACTGCCTCTTGAGCTGGAATATCCAAGCCTGACAACGGTTCATCCAGCAGCAAAAGACCACCCGGTCCAGGTAACAGGGCCTGAATCAAATTTACTTTTTGCAATGTGCCCTTGGATAATAAGGGTAACTTCTGATCGATCGCGGTATCGAGATATAAAAGTTCACTAAGTTCTCTAATCCGCTCACGCAGTATTTCGGGGCGAATGCCCCGAATCCGTCCCATGTCCCACAAATACTCTCCAGAGGTAAAGGGTAAACGTGGCAGGCCATCTACTGCATACCCATGAGAACCCTTCATTGTGCGCTCGATCGATCCTGTATCGGGTAACAAAATACCTGCCAACATACGTAGCAACGTGCTTTTGCCCGAGCCGTTTCTGCCAACAAGCACAGCACATTCTCCCTGCTTCACTTCCAGATTAATTTCAACAAGTACTTGAGCATTACCTAATCGCTTGCTCACTTGTTGAAGCAACATACCTCGACCTGATGAGTCTGGTACATCTTGATTGGCTTTTTTGAAAAGTCCACCTGTACTCCATATCACCTGGGATCACATCCGCTCTGGAGCTTGCACACCTAGCAAATGTAAACTGTACGCGAGGCGTTCGGCAGTCCGTTTGGCCAATGCCACCCGGAAGGACCTTACATCAGATGACGCATCCGCAATCCGTTCGGCGTGATAGAAGCGGTTGAACGCTTGAGCGACATCTATTGTATATTTGGCAATGACCGAAGGCTCATTCCGATGAATTGCTTTTTCCAAATACTCGGGATAATCACCAAGCAGTTTCAGTAATGCCCATGAGGTATCTCCGATACAGGATGGAGTGGTCACTGTGTCAATCTCACCATCCGCAAGACTGGGGTTAGACAGAGGGTTTTCATTTTCCACGTGGATCGCCTCTTCTGCCTTGGCAAGCACACTTTGAATCCGGGCATGGGTATACTGCACATAAGGTCCGGTCTCCCCTTCAAAACTCACCGCATCCTCCAAGGAGAAGTCCACATCGTTTAACCGACTATTACGCAGATCACCGAAGACAATGGCACCTACACCAACCGCCTCAGCCACCTTCTGAGGGTTCTCCAGATTCGGGTTTTTCTCCTGGATAATCTGCAAAGCACGAGCGACTGCCTCATCCAACACTTCCTGCAAAAAGATGACTTTACCGCGGCGGGTAGACATTCTCCGTCCCTCAAAACGCATTAATCCAAACGGGATATGTTCACACTTCGCAGACCATTCATGACCCATCCGGGATAGGACCGCAAATACCTGCCGGAAATGTAACTTCTGCTCGCCTCCGACCACGTATAACAACCGATCTGCCTTCATCACCTCATGACGATAGACTGCCGTAGCTAAATCCCGAGTAGGATAAATTGTTGTTCCATCTTTTTTGATAATCAGGCACGGGGGCATGTTCTCATCCTCCAGGCGTACCACGAGTGCTCCATCACTCTCTTCAAGTAAACCTTTTGTCTTGAGTTCTTCAACCACTGCGCCCATCTTGTCATTGTAAAAGCTTTCTCCCAGCGTATGGTCGAACTGTACATTCAGGCGTTCATACATCCGGTTGAATTCCTTCATGCTCACTTCCACAAAGAACGCCCATAACCGCTGTGCTTCATCATCCCCTTGCTCCAGCTTGCGGAACCACTCGCGTGCCTCATTCTCCAGTGAAGGATCGTTCTCCGCCTCATCGTGGAAGCGCACATACAGTTCCAGGGACGTACGGATCGGGTCTGCCTGCAACGCTTCATCATTGCCCCACCGTTTGTATGCTGCGATCTGCTTGCCAAACTGGGTTCCCCAGTCTCCCAAGTGATTCACACTTACAGAGGTATAACCCGCTTCGTTATACAACCGATACAGTGCTGCACCGATTACAGTAGAACGCAAATGTCCGATTCCGAAGGGTTTTGCGATGTTAGGGGAAGACATATCAATCACAACACGTGAACCTTGACCAAGCTGAAGCTTACCAAATGTGGCATTCCCCAGTTCTTTCAGCAGATTCGGCGCGAGCTTCTCCCGATTAAAACGGATATTTACATACGGCCCGGCGGGAGTCGCTTCAAGTCCTGCTGCCTGCAATCCCGTTGCTAGCTCGGTCGCAATGACTGCCGGTGCTTTCTTTAATGACTTCGCTAATACAAAACAAGGGAATGCTGCATCACCCATCTCCGCCTGTGGTGGGACTTCCAGTAATCTCAGAACCTCTTCTTCATTCAATCCCGTTAAAGGGGCAATATCGGCCGCAGCCTGCTTCATCAACATGTCAAACACTCCTTATCCATTCATTATTGGCTGAAAATAAACACAAAAAAGCTCTCGTCTCTAAATAAGAGACGAGAGCTGAATTAACAGTTCCCGCGGTACCACTCTAGGTGAACAGCTACTCCTAATATGCATCAACATGCATACCAGTAGAACCTGTTCCGCTCGATGCGTATAACGGTCGCAAGCCGGGTTACCCTCAGACAGATATGGCCTATCCCCAATCGGGATACGTACATCTTTTCGGATAACCATCTCACGGGTGCGGTTCACTCAGGTCATGTCATACCGGCTTCCACCTCTCCCGGCTCGCTGTCATGTATGGATCTGGCTACTCTCCCGATCATTGATATTCTTCGTTTCAATTCATTGCCATCATTATACATACCACGATCAGACTTGGCAACCTGCATTAAAAATCCCCTACTGAAAGGCAACACATAGGCACATCGTCTCAGATGCCTGTGTTCACTGCCTTCCCTTAGGGGGACAACGGTCATTATCGGTTTTAATTATATATTCCAGTGAAATAATATTTACGCCACTGCTGCCATCAACCGGCAAGCTTCTGCACATCTGCGGCAAGCCTCTGCACATGCTTGGCAGTGATCATGGTGGTGTTTGCCACACTCAGCGGCGCAAGCTTCACAAGCTTTCACACACAATTCACATATTTCAGCAATGAAATCACTTCCACGTGTCATCGCTTGTGCAGCAAAACTGCAGATCTCCGCACATTCACGATTCAAACGAATGCAATCACGCAGCATCGCCAGATCATATTCTTTCAGACTCGATATGTAACATACGTTGCAAGCATTCATGCACTCCAGGCAAGCATCGATACATTGTTGATATTGTTGTTGTGTCATTTAAAGTTACCTCCCAGGCAAAGTTTGCTATGCTTTTTAATACCCAGTTCGGAGGAATATTGAATCATCTAACCTACTTTATCGCTTCCAATTCCAGTAATTGGTCACGAATGACAGTTTGGTCAAAATGTTCACCTATAAACACTGCAACATTAGGGACATCTCCCTGAGGTGTAATCTTCATGTAATCCGATTCACGGTAAGCATACTGGAACCAGAAACGGCTCGCCGTGTCACTAAACGATAAAATGCCTTTTGCTCGATACACGTCCCGTGGCAAAGCAGATACAAATTGTTCAAATGATTCGCTGTTCACCGGATGACTGAAATAATGCGTATACACCATGACATGTTCGTGTGATGCATGGGGAGCGGAATGCTCGTGACCGTGGTTATGGACATGGCTATGGGGTGCGTCAGTATTAGTAGCATCGTCTTGGACTGTATGATCTGTATGTTCATGACCATGACTGCAACCATGTGTACCACAGGTTTCCGTATGCACATGTTGCTCTTGGTGAGCCAGCTTATCAGCTTCAGAAGCTGAATCACGTACATGCACGTCTGCCCCACTGCGAAGCAACAGATCCATCTCCACCTCACATTTGACCGTAGGGATTACAGGTGCGAAGCCATTCCATTTTGCCAAAAGCTGCTCCAGATCCTTCAGTTCCTGTGCACTCACCCGATCCGTTTTGTTCAAGAGAAGCACAGATGCACAACGAATCTGCTCCTGCATCAGTTTGAACGTCTGCCCCTTCTGCTCCTGATACAGACCAGATAGATGTGCTGCATCCACAACGGTAATGAGACTTTTCAGTTCCAGTCGCATGTAGAGTGAGGTCTCCGTTACCGCATCCAGAATCTCCATTGGGTTCGCGGCACCGGTTGCTTCAATGATGATCACATCCGGTGATTCCTCTTGAACGAGATCAGCAAGTTGCAATCCCAAGTCGCCACGTACGGTACAACAGATGCATCCACCTAACATCTCTGTCATCGGAACGGTGGAATCCACAATCTGACCATCCAGATTGACTTCGCCTAACTCATTCATAACCACTGCGGGACGCAAACCCTGCTGTTGCCAATGTTCGATCAACTGAACAAGCAGTGTTGTTTTGCCACTCCCCAAAAAACCTGACAGTATATATACAGGTATGGATTGTTCTTTTATAATCGTTTCATTCATGCGTATACACCTCTCTATTGTCCTTCTTGTAACCTGATCTATCTATATCTAGCGAGTGTACACCATCCCGCATTCGTTGTGCAATAATGTTCAACTCTTTCCCAGTACATTGCCTGATTCTTACGGATGGTCTATGCTATGAGGACATGTTGATTGAAGGAGGAAGTTTCATGACTAATTCAGTGGAACAACATCGCCAGGAAGCCCCTGACACGGTATCGTGCATGATTGTTACGGTGTCGGACACACGCACTAAAGACACTGACACCAGTGGCCAGCTCATGCAACAGCTTCTGCATGAAGCGGGTTATCAGATCGTTGAATACATCATCACACCAGATGAAACGGAGAACATTCGAAGTATCCTGCAAGATGCAGCTGTTCGTGATGATATCGAAGCCGTGTTGCTTAGCGGCGGAACAGGGATTGCACCCCGAGATACAACCTACGAAGCGGTGTCTTCACTTCTCGACAATGAACTTCCGGGCTTTGGTGAGATCTTCCGTTTTCTCAGTTACACCGAAGATATCGGTTCCGCTGCCATCCTGAGCAGAGCCGTCGCTGGAACGATTGGACGCACAGCAGTATTCTCCATGCCGGGTTCCAAAGGAGCCGTCAAATTGGCCATGGAAAAACTCATTCTGCCCGAGCTGCGGCATGTGATGCGTGAAATATATAAACCCGTCTGAAAGATCAGACGGGTTTTTCGGGTTTATTTTCAGCTGTAGGGTAACGTACGAAGGATATCTCGCTCTACTTACTTTAGTTGCCCCAGCACATGTTGGAACACCTGCAACACATCCTGTTCATACTTGTCCTTTTCCCCACCGGAAGCTGTATAAACGAGTGAGACGTATCCTTTGCTCCAAATGGTTGTCCGTCCAAGTGCATTCTCCAAGACAGCCTCATCACGATCCTCACTATACATTTGTTCCATGCTGGCAGCCCGGGTTGTCGCATCACTGAAAATATGGACTTTCACGATGTGTCTGCCACTTCCATTCAACAAATACATATAAGAGATCCCACCATGGCCATCATCTTCAAACATATTATTCATCAGTTGAATGCCTTTTGCTTCAAAACTCTTACTGATCTCACTCACCAAATCACCGTTTAATCCGTGTCCTTGACTCTGTGCTCTCATATTTCCTTCATCTGTCGCTTCGCGGGTGTAGACCTTCCGCTCCTGCTCAATGGATGATGCCGAACAAGCCACCAGGGACCAGACACTTGTGATCAACACTCCACTTACAAGTACCGACTTCATTGTTCTTCGAACTATATTTCGCCCTTTTCTACCAAACCACATGCCAATCCTTCCTTTCCAGCCAGGTGTACTGTGACCCAATCAGGTAGAATTAGCATGTCTAAGGACTTAGAATCTTATGCGGATGGCAGATCTGATATTGTATTGACCACAGTCCGACCTACTGCACCACCTTGGAGTATCGTCTCCAGTGTATGAGGTAATTGGTCTAGAGAAATCTCCCGGATTCCCAGTTCCAGCGCGCGCTCTGGTTTCCATTCTCCGCCGAGCAGTTTCCACAATCGTTCCCGACGTTCCATCGGACAATATACAGAGTCTATACCCATAAGCTGGATGCCACGCAAAATAAACGGAAGTACCGTGGATTCAAAAGCTGTGCCTCCGGTTAACCCGGATACCGCTACCGCACCTCCGTATTGAATCTGTTTCAATCGCTCCGCAAGAGCCGGTCCTCCTGTTGGATCAACAACTCCCGCCCATAGCTGTTTCCCCATGGCTCCTTTAGCTGGAGCATCAGCTTCTTCACGAGTAATAACCTCTGAGGCGCCCAAATTTCGGAGCAATGACTCCTCCTGATCCTTTTTGCCTGTGCTAGCTGTTACTTCAAAGCCAAGTCTCGCCAGAATAGCAACTGCCATACTGCCAACGCCACCCGTTGCACCCGTAACCAGAACCTTGCCCATCTCCGGTGTCACTCCAGCCTGTAACAGCGCATCTACCGAAAGTGCAGCCGTAAATCCTGCGGTTCCAATTGCCATGGCTTCTTTTTCACTGAGACCCGGTGGCAGAGGCACCAGCCATTCACTGCGCAGACGAGCATACTCGCTGTACCCTCCGTAATGGGATACGCCAGGTTCAAATCCTGTACTGATCACCCGATCTCCTGGAGCAAAACGTCCACTGACCGACTCCTCTACCGTTCCTGCCAGATCGATTCCTGGTACCATCGGGTACTCACGAACGACACCGCCTTTCTCAAGAGTCGCGAGTCCGTCTTTATAATTGACACTGGAATATTGCACCTTTATCGTTACATCTCCATTTGGCAGATCTTCCTTCTTCAGTTGCTCTATAGCAGCTTTCACTCCGCCCTGTTCTTCTTTACGGACAACATATGCGTTAAAATGATTTTTCATCGATAGCCACTCCTTCTTTGGATTTTATATATTTTTCCATTAAGCACATGAATTGTTCGCATTTCGGCTTAACGGCTACCTTTTACCTTTGGATTCATCAGACATTGATGATCAAGCTCTGTCTCTCCTGAGCGTCAACAGATAGATCAGTGGACCCACGATGGGGATAATGCCTGTCACTGCCCAAGCTGGTGAACGTCGACTCGCTTCAGTATCCCTGTATATCGCAATCATGGAAAGTAAGGTCAGCAGTACAAAATCAATCGTCATGATATGTACAAAGGCAGATTGATTGAATGCTTCCATATATACATCCGGATGACCTTGCGTCACGGCATAGAATGCCGTCCCCAGCGTCAACAGCAGAAGGATTACATGCGTCAACTTATGGGCTGCTACCCGTCCAATTCCCGACTCACGCTGACGACCAAAATGTAAGCTTCCGTAACCCGAAGCTCTATTTGCGGATGATGACCATGCATAATAGGGAAGCAGGGCAAAAGCCCCCAGTCCGAAAGAAAGGATAACAAAAGGCCAAGCCGGCACACGGCCACCGCGTTCTTTCGCAGATGTTCTTAACAGCATACAGGCATAAACTGCCGGGAAAATACCTAACCATGAAAACGCCGTAAGTAACCAAGGTTCTTTGCTTTGCATTGTAATCAGTTCTTTGAATATCGGATCACTTCCAGGTGACTGCCCCGGTGCCAACAACAATGCATAGGCAATAAAAGCGATCCAGACCAGTCCTAATATCCACCTCATGTCTGCACCTCCTCTTACTTTCATCCCCTACAGCTACGGGATTGAAACAATGCGATGCAGAATTTGGCGTCTCCTGCGCTTTCCCGAGAAATAATTACTGCTTTTCCCCTACAACCTCTTGAATTGGGAATGACTATTATCCAGTATAGCCTGCTACCTTGGCAGTCTGTCCATGAGATTTCTTACATCAATGGTCCATCTCATCGGGATCATATTAAAAAGGCATAAGCCAGTATACCTCACTGGTTATGCCTCTCTGTAATTCTTATGTGTGAATTATTCCTCTGTGGATTTCACATGTTCCGCAATGAGCTTCTGCTTCATATTCCATGCCGCAGGGCTGATGTTCACACGGTAGATCTCCGGGTTGAGCTTCCGTTGGTATTCCGGCCAGAAGAGGTTCATCTGTTCCAGGTGGTACGCCCGAATCTCATCCAGATTAGGCAGGTCATACACTTTGCGCCCGTTCACAAAGATCGGCTCCAGCATATTCACCGCTTCGTAGCGGGTAACGGTCTTTTTCAGGTAAGGGTGTAGCGGGTTGAACAGCTTGAGCGGTCCGCCCTGTAGCGGCTGCTCTTCATCTGGATAGCAGATATAATCTGCAATCGCTTTGCCATGTTTCGGATCAATGATCCGGAACACTTCTTTTTTACCTGGAGTGGACACCTTTTCAGGATTGGCAGATATTTTGATCGTAGGCAGCATAGCACCGTCCACTTCACGCTCCACCAATTTATATACTCCACCCAAAGATGGTTGGTCAGAAGCCGTAATCAACTGTGTACCAACACCCCATGTATCAATCCGTGCTCCTTGAGCCTTTAGGTTGAAAATCGTATTTTCATCCAAATCATTGGATGCAACAATTTTCACATAATCCAAGCCAGCCTCATCCAACATCTGACGTGCCTGAATCGACAAGTACGCTAGGTCACCACTGTCGAGACGAATGGCATTCATCTTTTTGCCTTGGCTCTCCAACTTCTTGGCTGTCTTGATGGCGTGAGGTACCCCACTGTTCAACGTGTCAAAGGTATCAACCAGTAGCGTAACCTGATCAGGCAACACTTTGGCATACACGTCAAACGCCTCCTGTTCGCTCATAAAGCTCTGTACCCAGGAATGGGCATGTGTACCTGCTGTTGGGATTCCGAAGCGCTCTCCGGCCAGCATATTAGACGTTGCATCGAAACCTGCTACATACGAGGCACGTGCGCCCCAGATGGCAGCATCCGCTTCCTGCGCACGCCGTGTGCCGAATTCGAGCAACGTATCCTGCTGCGCTACCTGTTTGATCCGCGAAGCCTTGGTTGCAATCAACGTCTGATAATTCATGAAGTTAAGTATCGCCGTCTCCACCAATTGTGTCTCCATAATGGAGCCTTCTACCCGAATGAGCGGTTCGTCAGGGAAAACAATTGCACCCTCCTTCATGGAATGAATCGTCCCCTGAAATGAGAACTGGAGCAATTCTTCCAGAAAGACCGGATCGTAATTTTCCTCTTGTTTGGATAAAAATTTGATGTCGTCCATCGTAAACCGAAGCTGGCTGATATAGTTCACAATACGTTCCAATCCGGCAAATACCGCATATCCGTTGCCAAAAGGAAGCTTACGGAAATAGGCTTCAAATACCGCCTTCCGCTTATGAGTACCATTCACCCAATGGGCGTACATCATATTGATCTGATATTTATCCGTATGTAAAGCCAGGCTAGTTGTCTGCATTTGTCTCATCCTCTCTGACTTCCGCTCGTGTCCCCAGATTTGATCTGTAAACACGGGTTAACATAAGGAGACTTATTCTTCATGATTCTGTTCATCCGTATTAAACAAACAAGTCTCCCGTAAAAAACTCTATACACCATTCACCACATTCATCCGGTTCCTAACATGAGGTCAACCAAACATGACTATGGAGTAAATTAAGCCAAGACTGTCTCGCTCGCCTTAACCACCGAAGCACCAAGGCTGGAACGAAAATGTCCAAGTGCCCACTCATGCCCTGCCGGATTGAAGCTGGCAACGGCATCTTCATATACCGTAATATGAAAACCTTTATTGTAAGCATCCACAGCGGTATGCAATATGCAAATATCCGTGCATACCCCAATCAGTGCAATATCCGTAATACCACGTGCACGCAGTCTGAGTTCCAGATCGGTCCCACAGAATGCACTATATCTCGTCTTATCCATCCACTGTATATCTGTTTTCCGTTCTTCCATCACTTGGGCAAGACGACCATATAACTGTCTTCCCTCCGTATTTCTGATGTTATGAGGTGGGAAAAGTACAGTCTCCGGGTGATACGGATCATTTTCTTCGTGCAGATCCACAGCCATGATTACCTCATGTTTGTTCTTACAATAGGCCTCGGTTACAGCTGCAATCGTCTCTTCAATCTCTACTGCCGGCTGACCTACTGGCAAAGAACCTGTCACAAAATCCTTCGTAAAATCAATGACAATCAGTGCTTTCATCGTCAACACTCCCTTAGCCCAGAAATGGTTGATCCTGATTCAATCAGATTGACACATCTACACCTTATTACGTATAGATGGACAGGCGTGGTACGAGTTCTGTAAAACGATATAACTGCGCCGGACGCTGCGAGTACTGGTTGGAACTCACCAGGTTCCCCTCATCATCTCTTACTTCTTCCACAATGCCTTTACGGCTGCGGGTAGACGTAATCTTGCGAATGAAGTTTGGTTCTTCAAAATCCGGTACAACACTTTGAATAACCTGATATAATTCACTTAATGTAAAATCACGTGGCAGGAACTGACGAGCAATCGTCGTTTCCAGCATCTGCTGTTGAATACGTCGATAAGCGTCTTCGATAATTGTTCTGTGATCAAAGGCCAGTTCCAGTTCTTGCAGCGCCTCCTGAATGGTGAACAATCCAACATCCTCAGCATCATCTGCTGCTTGGCGTTGATCCAGCATCCATTCTTCCACAAGTGCAAAAAATGCGTGGGAGATAATCCAGCCCCTCGGGTCACGACCCGGCTGACTGTATACATTCAAGTACTCCAGATGTCCACCGTCTACACCTGTCTCTTCCATCAGCTCACGCTTAGCTGCACCGTAGATGGATTCATTCTCCTGACAAAATCCACCGGGTAATGCCCATCTACCTGCAAAAGGCCAGCCTTTGCGCTTAATCAGCATCACTTTCAGTTCCCGAATGGGAAGTGTCTTCGTCACCGTCTTGCGCTCCCGCTTGGTTAAGGTGAACATAACGATATCCGCAGGAACACCATCGGGGGTACGATATTTTTTGGAACTATAAGCACGTGCTGCTTGTTCGTCGCTCTCTGCATTAAAATGTTCGTAGTTTTCGCTCATGGGCACCACCGACTATTTTCATTTTGATAATTTCATTATGACATAATAATATCTTTTGTCAACCGCAGGATTCGTGCGTTACGTTCTAGGGCGTGCTATGCGGAATGTCGCCGTAGCCATGCATCCCAACGTACCCGATGCATCACGAACCTCCGAATGAGTCGTAACACTGCGTCCAGCTTGATGCATTACCGTAGCTGTCACCATTAATTCCCCTTGTTTCATTGGTGCGAGAAAATGTACGTTCAGATTCGTTGTCACACAGCCGTCCACTTCCATTGCTGCTGTTGCAACCATACCCATCGCCTGATCCATCAGTGAAGTTAATACACCCCCATGAATAATCCCCATGGAGTTGGTATGATGTTCGCCTGCTGTCAACGCGATCTGTACTTCTTTGCCGTCTCCTTTAATATAACGACAGCCGAGAAATCCCCAGAATCGTCCGTCTCCGTCTTCCACCATTTTGTCCAAAATACTCATTATTCATTTCTCCTTTATTCACTGTACGTATCACGCTCTCTTGATGTCATGTGCCTTTATCATTAAAAATCAGCTGCGCCACACAAAATAACCCCACAGCGTGGAGCTTTGCTTGGAATTATATTCCGCGTACTTGGCGATAGCCACTCCACGTTAACGGTTATGTAATGTCAAAAAAGGCGCGGACAGCGTCCGCACCCTTCCGTCATTTAACCGCAACTGGTCGGAGGTGAATCCGTTCCAGCCTCCACGTTTACTTTTTCAGAAACCGTATCCCGGATTACGGAGATCACTAGTTGAAGCAAGTAGTTGATGTCGCTCTGGCTCTGCTGGAATTCCGTAACCAATGGAATACTGTCCAGTTCGCTTTGCAGATCTTCAATTTCCTGTTCAATTTTGCTGACCATCTCCACATTTTTGAAGCTTTCAAAAGCAACAATCTCTTTTTGTTTTTTCTTGATCGTTGCAATCAACTGCTGGATGCGCTCATGATCCCGAATTTTGGTTTCAGCCTGTTGAAACTGTCTAACTTCCTCACTCGTTCCGAGCATATCAGCCAATTCTTTGGCTTTTCCCATAATGTCGTCGCGTATGACCAGATTGCGCGTATCGTAGGTTGGCATTCCATAATGGTTGTACTGCACTTCTTCCTGCGCCACTGAAATCGCTCCATTCTATGAGATGATATAAGATGAATACTCACTGTTGCACTAAGTTCAGCTGACTGCTGAGTGACCGCTGCGGTGTCGGATCGTTCTTTTGATCGCTGTTGTCTCCGAATTTTTTCGATTGAAATGTTCAAGGTTAAAATTTGGAGACAAAGGCGAACGCTTCGCTTCTACAGAACCGATTCCGTCACCTTCGCTACGCTCGGCCGTAACCCCGCCAAGTGCAAAAATATTCATCTTATTGGTGTGTGTATTACTATTACTGATTGGCAGCTACCGGCTCGGAGAGCAGGTTGCCCCGAATATAAAAAGTCATCGGATCGGTGATTTCCACTTGTACAAAAGTACCGATCAATTCTTTGGGTCCTTCAAAATGCACCAGCTTATTGCTGCGCGTACGTCCTGCCAGAACTTCGGAATTCCGTTTGCTCTCGCCTTCAACGAGCACTTCAACGATTTTGCCGCGTTGCTGTTCATTGCTTCGCTGGCTGTATTCGTTGATCGTTTCGTTCAAGCGCTTCAAACGTTCCTTCTTCACTTCCATCGGTACGTTGTCTTCCATCACCGCAGCCGGTGTACCTTCCCGTGGGGAATAAATAAAGGTATAGGCAAAATCATACCCTACTTCACGGACAAGGGAAAGTGTATCTTCAAACTGTTCTTCCGTTTCCCCTGGAAAACCAACAATAATATCCGTTGTCAACACAACATCCGGGATGGCCTTTTTAATTTTGTCAGCCAGCTTCAGATAGTGTTCCCGGTTATACTTGCGGCTCATACGTTTGAGTACTTCCGAACTGCCAGACTGCACCGGAAGATGAATGTGCTCCACCAGATTTCCGCCCTTGGCCAGCACTTCAATCAAGCGATCATCGAAGTCACGTGGGTGACTGGTTGTAAAACGTACCCGCGGAATATCAATTTGGCGAATGGCATCCATCAAGTCACCAAAACTGTAGTTCAGGTCGGTGAAGTCCTTGCCGTACGCATTCACATTTTGACCAAGCAGCGTGATCTCCTTAAAGCCTTGTCGTGCCAAATCACGTACTTCGGCAATGACATCTTCCGGACGACGGCTGCGTTCTTTGCCCCGCGTGAACGGAACGATGCAATATGTACAGAACTTGTCGCAGCCATACATAATGTTCACCCAGCCGCGCATACCCTCACGTTTCTTCGGCAGGTTCTCAATAATGTCGCCTTCCTTGGACCACACCTCAACAACCATTTCTTTGCTGAACAGCGCTTCCTGGATTAGATGTGGCAGTCGATGCACATTATGTGTACCAAAGATCATATCCACAAAGCCATGCTTCTGCATGATTCGGTTGACGACGCCTTCTTCTTGGGACATACACCCGCATACGCCAAGTAACAATCCCGGACGTTCAAGTTTTAGCGTTTTCAGGTGACCCAGCTCACCAAACACCTTATCTTCCGCATTTTCCCGTATGGCACACGTATTGAGCAGAATAATATCAGCTTCTTTGCGATCCTCTGTAGCCTGATATCCCATAGACTCAAGCAGTCCTTTGATGGTCTCCGAGTCATGCTCGTTCATCTGACATCCATACGTATATACAATATAGTGTTTGCCTTTCCCTATGTTTTTCAGTTCATCGGGAACGGCATTTTCGTAAAGCACCTGGACGTCTTCCTTGCCCCGCTGTTTCTCCTGACGATGATTGGGTTCCGATTTGATATTAATCTCACGGCCCCGGATTCTTATCTTTTTGCTGAATTCATCTTGCGAAATTACTTTGGCATCGGAAAAATCAAAATATTGGGAGTAATCCTTTTTTGAGTCTTTAGCCATTTCCTTCGGTCACTCCTTACAGCCTCTATTAATAAAAAATCGTTCATTCATCCCTGTTCCAGGTGAATTTCTTGCTTGGAACATTAAAAGAGCATTACAGCAAATTATAGCATGAATTGGGCTGTAGTTCCACATCCAAAGCGCATGTCCCTTCGTCTAATCCGTAACATGCCATGTTCAGAAGAACACTCAGAAAATACAAAAACCTGAGCCTTGCCATCAGGGCTGGAATTAACCGGCCCCTGTTGGCTGTGCTCAGGTTTATATGTTATTCAGATCGCCCCAATTGGCGGCTGAAGCTATTACATGTAATTAATCGATGATTTCAGCAGTGTCGCCATTACGAGCGCCAGCAGCGTTAGCTTCATCTGTATCAATATGCATGTCCAGTGCGAAAGAATCGGATACACGAGCAAGTACATTTTCCAGTACAAGACCGCGGTCTCCGCCCAGGCGAACTTTCAACATTTGTTTGTCCTCGATACCCCATTTAGCAGCATCAGAAGTATGGAAGTGAATGTGACGAGCAGCAACGATAACACCTTTATCAATTGTTACTTCGCCAGCAGGACCTTTAATCGTGATTCCTGGTGTACCTTCAATGCTTCCAGATTCACGTACAGGTACTTTAACACCAATCGCAAATGAATCTGTCATGGAGATCTCCAGTTGCGTTTCAGGGCGAACAGGTCCAAGGATACGCACTTTATCAAACTGTCCTTTCGAACCAATTACCGCTACCGTTTCGTTAGCAGCGTACTGGCCAGGCTGGGACAGAGGTTTAAATTCAGTCAGTTCATAACCTTTGCCAAACAAAATTTCAACGTGCTCTTGGGATACATGAATGTGACGGGCAGATACGCCCACAGGTACTGTTTTACTCATTGTAAATTCACTCCTTGTTTATCTATGGCCTGTACTCAGGCTCTTAACAATCCAATGGTATTATACCCCTTTTTGGAGTGAAATGAAAACGAACTGGTGAAAATTCATGAAATACACTTATTTCACCATCATTCCCGTCCTTTATTTGGAAAACTAGTTTCAATTCAACACTTTCAACGCACACACCAGTTCACTATTTCATGGATTTCCCCTTCATCTTTGGATTGCTCTCTGGCAAGTGTTCCCCCAGATAACTCATTGCATTCCCCCACAACCAGCCACGAACCAGATGTTCATCATAATGCTTGAGCAGGATTTCCGTCAGTCTCGGATAATGTCCTGAATGTTCAAGTTTCTGAATATACGTTGAGATTCCATCAAAATCAGACCCCATCATCAGATGGTGCTGCCCGCCGAGAGAACAGAATTGCTCAATATGAGGCAGCAGATCTTCTATACGTACCTCACCCTCCTGCTTTACAAACCAGGGTACAAACGTCAGTCCAATCCGCCCTTCCCGGGCAATGATAGCCTGAATCTGATCATCTTTCAGATTACGCACATGGGGACATACGCTGTAGCTGTTGGAGTGGGAGGCGATAAAAGGACGTTTACTCAAGTCAGCCAGTTCCCAGAACCCTTTCTCTGTCAGATGTGACACGTCAAGCAGCATTCCGATTTCATTACACTGGTGCACCAGTTCCTTCCCCTTCTCGGTCAGACCTGCTCCACGCTTCTCCATGACTCCGTCGGCCGCCCAATTAGCATAATTCCACGTTAGTCCAATAATTCGAACGCCCATCTGATAACATAACTCCAGATAGAACAGGTTGCCCTCCAGGCCATCCACACCCTCCAGTGTGATTAATCCCCACGGACCCTCTGTTTGCCCCACCTGAGCCACCTGTTCACGCCATAACAACGTCTGTGTGCCGGCAGGCCACTCCTGACTTCTCTCCACACGTCTACGATAAATCTCCAACTGCCCCATGACATGTTCAAACTTGCCTCTGCCAAGTACTTCGGGTAAATAGATGGCGAACGCCTGCAACCCTACATTCCCCTCTTTCAAACGTTGCAAGTTCACATCCAGTTGTGGAGCATTTTCAAATGAAAGGGCAGGCTGCATCAAAATTTTGCTCAGTGCATCACAGTGAAAATCAGCTACACGCCAATCAGACATGGACATCTTAAACCCTCCTCAATATGTGATTGCAAAAAAACGCAAAAAAACCTGTCTACATCGTAAACAGGTTCAATGCATACTGCATGTATTATCTGGGCTCCACAATCAGCTTAATGGCCGTTCGGTCCTCGCCGTCGATCACAATGTCTGTAAAAGCTGGAATACAAATCAGGTCAACTCCGCTTGGTGCTACAAATCCCCGGGCTATCGCTACCGCTTTAATGGCTTGGTTCAGTGCTCCCGCTCCAATTGCCTGCAGTTCAGCATTTCCACGTTCACGAAGAACCCCTGCAAGAGCGCCGGCTACAGAATTAGGATTGGACTTTGCTGAAACTTTTAATACATCCATGGTAAGTACCTCCCTGGGAATGTTGAAAGTTTGTTTCCACTTACTAGATGTTATTCGCGGGAGGCAAAAAAATTCCTTCTTTTTAGACGGGTTTCCCTGCAAATTGGGACAATACCCCTATTCCATGCGCCACTCATCCTCCGTCAGACGAATTTTTTCGATGCGTGTTGCCGCACCTGTGGCTTCATCAATTTCAACAAAAACACCATGGAAGTGCCATTTGCCATCATCTACAACGAAACGTACAGGCAGCTGAGTGTAGAACTTACGCAGCACGGCCTCACGCTCCATACCCAATATACCGTCACGAGGCCCTACCATGCCTGCATCCGTCAAGTAAGCTGTTCCTCCAGGCAAAATCCGATCATCATTACTCTGTACATGTGTATGTGTACCTACAACGAGAGACGCACGTCCATCCAGATGCCATCCCATGGCAATCTTTTCTGACGTCGCTTCAGCATGCATATCGACCAAAATACATTTATGGTCTTGGCGCAGCTCATCTACAATTTCATCAGCTACACGGAATGGACAATCCAGAGCAGGCAGGAACGTTCTTCCTTGAAGATTGACAATCGCTAGCTCTTTCCCTTCGCCTTTGACAACCGTGTACCCTCGTCCTGGTGTGCCTGGTGGAAAGTTCGCTGGACGAATCATGCGGGGCTCATCATCTATAAAATCAAAAATATCCTTATTGTCCCAAGTATGATTACCAAGTGTAATACCATGTACACCCCAGTTGAAAAACTCATTTGCGATTGCACCGGTAATGCCACGACCTGCTGCCGCATTTTCACCATTCACAATCACCACATGTGGCTTATACTTCGATTTCAGGTACGGTAAATTTTCCTTTAATGCCTTACGTCCCACGTTACCTACAATGTCACCAATAAACAAAACTTTCATTGATTACTGCCTCCTCAATTCCTGCAAAGTCCTCTTACTTCAAATGTTGAACCTTTGCAGGACTCTATCTCATGCTCCATGATGTGTAGTTGCCTTTTAACAGGCTATCAACAGGAAAAGTGGCCCACTACTGCGGCCACTTTTCCGTAATGCTCTATTTTGCGTATTCAACCGCACGGGTTTCCCGGATGACGGTGACTTTGATGTGACCCGGATAGTCGAGTTCATTCTCAATCATCTTTGTGATGTCACGGGCTAAGCGGAAGGCTTCAGCATCATCGATTTTCTCAGGCTGTACCATAACGCGAACTTCGCGTCCGGCCTGAATGGCGTACGATTTCTCGACACCTTCGAAGGATTCTGAGATTTCTTCCAGCTTCTCCAGTCGTTTGATATACGTTTCCAGCGTTTCGCGGCGTGCGCCTGGTCTTGCTGCGGAGAGCGCATCTGCTGCGCCAACCAACATGGCAATGACCGAAGTCGCTTCGCAATCTCCGTGATGGGACGCGATACTGTTGATTACAACCGGATGTTCTTTGTATTTCTTCGCCAGTTCCACGCCAATTTCGACGTGTGATCCTTCCACTTCGTGATCCAGCGCTTTACCGATGTCATGCAATAGACCTGCACGTCTTGCCAGAGTTACGTCTTCTCCGAGTTCGCCAGCCATCAGTCCAGCCAGATAAGCGACTTCCATCGAATGTTTCAAGACGTTCTGACCGTAACTTGTACGGAACTTCAACCGGCCCAAAATTTTGATCAGATCCGGATGCAGACCATGCACGCCCACTTCAAAGGTAGCTTGCTCACCGTATTCACGGATGCGCTCATCCACTTCTTTACGGGATTTCTCAACCATCTCTTCAATCCGTGCCGGGTGAATACGTCCATCAGCCACCAGTTTCTCCAGGGCAGTACGGGCGATCTCACGGCGAATCGGGTCAAAGCCCGACAGAATAACAGCTTCTGGCGTATCATCGATAATGAGGTCAATCCCTGTAAGGGTTTCAAGCGCACGGATGTTACGTCCTTCACGACCGATAATCCGGCCTTTCATTTCTTCATTTGGCAGGGTAACAACAGATACCGTTGTTTCCGCTACGTGGTCAGCCGCACAACGTTGGATGGCGAGTGTAATAATCTCGCGGGACTTTTTGTCCGCTTCTTCCTTCGCTTGTTGTTCAATGTCCTTGATCATTTGAGCCGTCTCATGACGAACTTCCTGTTCTACGTTGGACAGTATGATACTGCGTGCGTCTTCCATGGTGAGGTTGGATATACGTTCCAACTCTGTCACCTGGTTTTTGTAAATCATTTCGATCTGCTGCTGAGTCTCATCAATTCGTTTCTCTTTGTTAGCCACTTGCTCTTCTTTACGTTCGAGTGATTCCAATTTTTTATCCAGCGACTCTTCTTTTTGCAACAATCGTCTTTCTTGTCGTTGAATTTCATTCCGACGTTCACGAGTGTCTTTTTCAGCTTCAGCGCGAATGCGATGGATTTCATCCTTCGCCTCCAGCACCGTTTCTTTCTTCAGTGCTTCTGCCTCTTTCTTCGCGTTCTCCACGATTTGTACGGCAGCTTGTTCCGCACTAGAGATTTTAGCCTCTGCAAGAGATTTGCGAATAAAATATCCTACTCCGAACCCAATGAATAGCGCGGCTGCAACGAGAGCGATCGTGATTGCAATTTCCATACTGTTCACCTCCTCGTTGGTTCCTCCAAGGCATTCCTTGGGTCAATTTGCAGTTTTCAAACCTTACATATGTTTGGGAATAACGAATACTCACGGCGATCCCCCGCCGATTTTCATTTCACATGTACATGTTTCCACGTACTATTCACTGTTTCCAGCGAACCCATAATTAAGAATGGTATAAATCTTAAGAAACCGAAACCGCTTTTTTGGAAGGAAAAAGGGTTGTCCATTTCTTACAGACTCATGTCCATTTTAGTATTTGACGAAAGAAATTGTCAAGAGAATGCAGTATAGAGACTCTAGTCTGCTAATCCCATAACAACGCTTCGTCATCTTCAGGGTCCCCAGCCTCATCTTCTTCAATTAAACAATTCACGACCCGGCGCACCATATCCATTGAAAAACCACGTCTCATTAGGAAGGGAAGCGTTTTATTTTTCTTCTCTTTGACGTCCCCTTTGACCTGATTCCATTTTTTGCGTCCTGCACTCAAGGCAGTCTCAAATTCCGCATCTGTACTGATCCCTTCTAGTGCCTCAACAATGAGATCATTGGCAATGCCCTTTTGCCGCAGCTCTTGCCTTATCCACAGTTTTCCCTTCCGCTTGCCCTCCATACGCTGTCTTGTCCATTCCTTCGCAAATAGATCGTCATCCACCAGGTTCTCCCGCTCAAGCCGATCCAGCGCCTCTTCAATCAAAGGTGCAGCAAACTCCTTCTGACGAAGTTTCTGACTTAATTCATGGCGTGTGCGCGGTTTATGCTCCAAAAAACGCAGAGACTGTGCATACGTCCGCTGTCGCTCGTCAGCTACAATGATTTCCTCCAGATCCTTCTTCATAAACGTATTACCTTGAGTCATCCTGTATTTAATCATCACATCTTCAAGAACCGTAATGGAGTGGATGCCAAAAGTGATTCGATAACGAGCTTGCCTGCTCTTCGTTCGTTCTACACGTGTAATAATAAGTTCTTCGTTGTCCGGAAATTGGGATAGGCCGTCCTGTTCTGCTTCTTCATATAAATCCTCGTCATGTTGATCCATTCTGGTCTCCCCTTTCATAACATTTTCATTCTGACTACGCCAAGCACACCTTCACATAGACAAAGAACACCAATAACACAAAAGACCGGGAACTCTGCCCGGCCTTTACTCCACAGTTAGCGTGCTAACAGCCCCTGTCCATTGGGACAGGGGCTGTTAGCACGAGTACTCCCACACTACAATCCATTATCCAGATTGATCCAAGCTCAATCAGATAAGTTTACGGAGTCCAGTGGGGAACACCCTCAGGATCCCTCCCTACAAGGAGGTTTCGAGAGATTACTCGTTGATTTCAAACAATTCTTGTTCTTCTGCTGCTTCTTTTTGTTGCTCTTCACTAGTTGGCGCAGGAACTGCAGTAACCAAGTTACTGGCTACACGAATTTTTTGTTCAATGATGTCAGCAATATCTTTATGCTCTTTCATGAACTGCTTTGCGTTCTCACGGCCTTGTCCTAAACGCTCGCCTTCGTAGGAGTACCATGCACCACTTTTATTAACGATGTCCAGCTCTGTACCAATGTCAATGATACTACCTTCTCTCGAGATACCCTCGCCATACATGATATCCACTTCCGCTTGTTTAAACGGAGGTGCCACTTTGTTTTTCACAACTTTAATACGAGTACGATTACCAATCATGTCATTGCCTGATTTGATACTCTCAATACGACGCACATCCAGACGTACTGTAGAATAAAACTTCAGAGCACGACCACCAGGTGTTGTTTCCGGGTTACCAAACATAACGCCGACTTTCTCACGAAGCTGGTTAATGAAGATTGCGATTGTTTTGGATTTGCTGATTGCACCAGACAGTTTACGCAGCGCCTGAGACATCAAACGCGCTTGCAAACCAACGTGTGAATCACCCATTTCGCCTTCAATCTCTGCTTTTGGAACCAATGCGGCTACAGAGTCAATAACGACGATATCTACTGCACCACTGCGAACAAGAGCTTCTGCAATTTCCAGCCCTTGCTCACCCGTATCTGGCTGAGACAGAAGCAATTCATCAATATTAACACCAAGTTTGCTTGCGTATTGTGGGTCAAGAGCATGCTCGGCATCGATAAATGCAGCTTGTCCACCCGCTCTTTGTACTTCAGCGATAGCATGCAATGCTACGGTTGTTTTACCAGAGGATTCAGGTCCATATATTTCAACAATACGGCCTTTAGGCAAGCCGCCTGTTCCTAATGCAATATCCAAAGCCAAGGAACCGCTGGGAATAATTTCCACATTCATATGAGTGGACTCACCCAGTTTCATGATGGATCCTTTACCAAATTGCTTCTCTATTTGACGGAGCGCCATATCAAGCGCGGCACGACGGTCTGACAATAAGCTCACACCCTTTACTGTTTATAAGATAATGATACCTTGTTTTAACACGTTTGCCAAGCTTTTTTTCGAACATACATTCGTTTTTTTTGTAAAGGCCGAGGCGCCTCTTCCTCAAGGAAACTTTCCATTAAACAGAAAAAAGAACCGTAAACAAGGCTGTAAAGCCTAATTCTACGGTTCTTCCGTCTTCCTTAATTATACTTGCTTGGAACTGTAAATGCAATCGAAGCGATTAACTAATCAATCCATCGCCACAAGTTTTTGCCATAAGCGATAGAGAATCGCTTTGGCTGAACGAATGCGAACCGTCTCGCGATTACCATTAATACGCAGCTCATGAATTTCCGTCTCTTTTCCACGTTCAGCAAGAGCGATGAAGACAAGTCCGGGTGGTTTGCGTTCCGAATATCCCGGTCCAGCTACACCGGTAACAGCCAAGCCAAAATCAGCATCGCCAATCATGCGGATCTGCTCAGCAAGCACTTTTGCAACCTCAGGGCTTACCGCCCCAGGTGCATCTTCACCTTCCAGATAATCATGAGGCACATTCAGCAGCTTTTCTTTAATTTCATTGGAGTAACAAACAATTCCACCTTTGAGCATTGATGCACTTCCGGGTACAGAGGTCAGACTTTGCATGACAAGCCCTCCTGTACAGCTCTCAGCAGCGCTCAGCGTCAGCCCCATGTCAGACATCATGGTTACAATCGTGTACTCTATAGGCACATCCTCGTTCGCGTAGAGATGTTCTGTCAAACGCTCCCGAATCTGAACCTCCATCGCATCCAGCTTCAGCTTCGCCTCTCCCTCACTCGCAGCCTTTGTGGAGACACGTACCGTAACTTCGCCTTCACTCGCGTAAGGAGCAATCGTAGGGTCTGTCTGCGCGTCAATCAGATCCAGAAGTCGATCTTCCAGAGCAGATTCACCAATACCTGCGAATTTCAGCATTCGGGAATAGATCGGCATCTCTTCAGTGAGTACATGCTGGAACAGCCAAGGTTTGACTTCCTGTTCAAACATTGGAATCAACTCTTTAGGTGGTCCAGGCATCACAACATAATATTTGTCATTGTCAGAAATCGCATTTCCAGCCGCAAGGCCTGTTTCGTTGGCCAGAGGTGTTCCGCCATCAATAACGATCGCCTGACGTCGGTTATTCTCTGTCATGTCCACATTACGATCTCTGAAAAAGCTCTCAATTTTGTCCATTGCCATTCGATCTGTATGCAGTTTCCGGTTAAGAACAGCTGCGAGCGCATCCTTGGTCAGATCATCTTGGGTAGGTCCGATGCCACCGGAAAATAAAATAACGTCTGCACGGCTCTGCGCAATGCGAATAGCTTCACTAAGCCGGTTCAGGTTATCCCCAACCACCGTTTGGAAATATACATCGATCCCCATCGCAGCCAATTCACGGGATAGGTATCTGGCATTGGTATTGACGATTTGTCCAAGCAGTAGCTCTGTGCCAACTGCAATGATTTCTGCCTTCATTGAGCATCCTCCTGTACACGTGGTGAGTGATCAAAGGGCAATAGGATAATTTCCTATTGCCCCTGACCCAATGCTTCCTTCATGATTACCCATTTAAGAACAAACCATTATGCTTTTGTAAAATGAAGCAGGTTTTTGTTTTTGATAAAGTAATCGATACCCGACCAGATGGTAATAAGCGCTGCTGCCCATACCGCGATAATATCAACGTGAATACCCGTGTATGAAAACGGGAAATTGTTCAACAGCAACAGCACAATCGCCACAATCTGCACTACAGTCTTCAGCTTGCCCCAAGCACTGGCGGCAACAACCGAACCATCCAGCAATGCAATTTGACGCAAGCCGGTAACTGCAAATTCACGACTAATAATCACAACTGCAATCCAGGAATCCAGCTTGCCCATCTCCACAAGCGAGATCAAAACTGCAGTAACCAGCAGCTTGTCTGCGAGTGGATCGAGCAGTTTCCCCAGATTGGTAACCATGTTATTTTTCCGCGCAAGGTATCCGTCAATTCCATCTGTGCTTGCGGCGATGATAAAAATAACAGCAGCAATCAGTTGATTATACGGAAGCGAAAAGCTTCCAAGCTGCAACGGCTCTGGATAAAATGGAAAATCCACGAGCAGGAACACCATCAAAAAAGGGATTAAGCAAATTCGTGCAAGCGTAATCCGGTTGGGTAAATTCACAAGACGCCCTCCCTCATATCCTCCATTACTCCAAACAATCATCATAATCCCGTTATCATCATCCGGAACATGAAATGTACAAGTTTCAATGTCAATCCATATTAACATGATCCCACTATGTAGAAACGCAAAAAATAAAGTCAACCGCTCAAAAGCAAAACGCTTTAAACGTTCCGGTGACTTCCAGAAGATGTACTGCTTTTCACAAAGTCAGCAAACGATGAGGACTGGACTTGATGCTTGACTGCCAGCAATGCACACTTAGTATAATATACGCCCAATACCGTGTCAAAAAACACTTTTGCTACAAAAAGGCCATATTACTTGAAATTTGTATATTGCAAATCCAGAGGCAGGTTAGCACCATTTAGCAGCTGCATGACAGCTTGCAAATCATTTTTACTCTTACCAGTTACCCGGAGTTGGTCTCCCTGAATCTGACTCTTTACCTTCATCTTGGAATCCCGAATCAGGATATTGATTTTCTTGGCGATGTCCTGATCAATCCCCTGTTTAAAATTCAAACGCTGGCGGACTGTACCAGAAGACGCTGGCTCTACCTTTGCGTAATCGATGTTTTTCAATGGTAGACCACGCTTCGCCATTTTGGATTGCAGCACGTCAATAACAGCCTTGAGTTTGGTCTCATCATCAGATACGATCGTTAACGCATCCTTATCCAGTTTCAGGCTGCTCTTGCTGCCCTTGAAGTCATAACGAGTGCCAATTTCCTTCTCGGTTTGTGTAACGGCATTTGTCAGTTCTTGCAAGTCCATTTTGGACACGATATCAAATGAATTTTCTGAACTCAAACCAGTCACCCTTTCAGTTAATCGTATGTTCTGTAACATTATAGAGGATACCTTAAGCAAAAGTCTAATTTCAAGCTGTTTTACACAAAGAGAAAAAGCATTTTTGGCTTCCACTTGAAGTGGCTGCCAAAAATGCTTTGCTGGTCCATCCTCCAACTAGTAGCGGCTCCGGTTGGGCTGTCTGAACATATCGAGCACACCCAAAAGTACATGTGCAAGTCCAAAACCCAATATTCCGTAACCCCAAGCACTTGGAGTCAAGTAATAACCCAGGAGGCTGACAATGATCCCTAAACCTGTTACGATCCAGCTGACTGTCACAGCCATCCACCTCACTTCACCAAAAGTTAACTGCAAGTTAAGACACGATTATTGTCTCCTGCAGTTGACTGGGTTATTCGCTACCCGTGGTCCCCCCTGTAGCATCCGTTGATCCATTTTCAACACCTGTGGAAGAAGTAGTGCTACTACTGTCTTCACCAAGCTTCAAACGAATCCGATTGGTCGCCTTGCCATCCGTTACAACTTGCCCGCCAACCTCAATCGTGGTCGCTGCAGCGTAACCGGACTTAATATACATACCTGCACTATCCAACTCAAAGGTATAGCTGTCACCTTCGGCTGTGTTACCATACTCCAACTTCTCTCCACTGGAGTTTTCGCCTTTGTACACTTCAAGCCAGCTATTACCTGTTGCTTTGATCGTAACCGTTACAGGTTGCCCTGCACTACCGTTAACTTTAAAGTTCGTAATATTCCCTGATTTCCCATCTTCTGCAACAGTCACATTAGACGGTGAATTGTCAGTTGGTTCTTCCTCAGTTTCATCCGTCTGTCCGTCCGTTTGACCATCAGTTTGGCCATCAGTTTGACCGTCCGTCTGTCCTTCTGTGTCAGTACCGCCACCGTTACCGCCAGCGTCGCCTTCACCAGTACCGTCTGTACCTGAATCTGTCGCAGGCGGATTAGATGCCTGTCCGTTGTCGGCAGGTTGATCCGGTTTATCCTCAGGCTGTTGTTGACTGTCTGTGATTTTGACCTGATCAAGACCCGGATTATCTGATTCATCACCATTGTTATACACCACGTATACATACAACAGTACTACGATCAAAACAGGGAATGTCCACATCAACGCGACAGACATCCACCGATTACTACGCTCAACCGGACGGCTGGAACGCTTCTGAATAACCGGTTCCATCGTTGCTTCCGTCTCTTCTGCGGGTACGTCTTTTTTGTGTCCCTCCAGCAGCTCATCAGGGTTCAGTCCCACGGTCTCCGCATAGGTTTTGATGAAAGCACGCACATAGAAGCTGCCCGGCAGCACTTTGTAGTCTCCTGCTTCTATGGCCTCCAGATACCTCTTGCGAATTTTTGTCATTTCCTGTACATCGTCAAGACTCATCCCTTTTTGCAGCCGGGCCTCCCTTAACTGCTGACCCAGTTCAGACATGCCATCTCCTCCTTATGTTTATCTCTTGAGTTGTTGCTAATCTATTCCATGATTCCGTACGGTTCCTTACAATTCATCGGTGTAGCTAGCCGTAAACGTATCATAAATAATTTCTTCATTCGGATTGTTGCGAAGTTCAATAATAATATCAAAATCATTAAAATCATATTCGGATTCCTGAACAAAAATATCCGGATGTTCAATAACTTTGGTGCTAGGCATGGTCATAATATCCTGCAACAGGTTATAATGCCGCTCACTGGAGCGAATCGTGCTAACAATACCATCGATAATGAACACATTGTTTGGGTTCAATTCGTCCTCGGAGAGTTGGCTCCTTATGGTCTGACGAAGAAGTGTGGAGGAAACAAACGTCCATCGCTTCATTGCACATACGCTGCCCGCAATAATGGACTCCGTTTTGCCAACACGAGGCATTCCGCGCAAACCGATGACCTGATTGCCTTCCCTCTTAAATACTTCACCCAAAAAGTCCACAAGTAACCCAAGTTCATCTCGTGTGAAACGAAATGTCTTGCGATCATCCGAGTCACGGTCAATGTATCTGCCATGACGCACGGCCAGAATATCCACCAATTTAGGTTGACGCAAAGCCGAGACGGTGATGCTGTTTACTTTGCCAAGCATTTCACCAAGCAAACGGATCTTTTCATCATCATCCGATTCAAGCAGCATGCCTCGAGTTTTGCCTTCAACACCGTTAATGGTCAATATATTCACTTCAAGCATCCCCAGCATAGAGGCAATATCGCCTAACAAACCGGGTCTGTTCTTATGTATTTTATATTCCATGTACCATTGTTTAGATTCCATTTCAACACCCCGTAATGCATTATTCCACATTATTCGACAGCAACAGAACGTGTCCACTGGACAACAATCTGAGACATCTTCTAAAAATGGGTCACGTTAATGATATATAAAATGAAAATGAATTACAAGAACAGCTCTGTAATCCGTTTGTAATCATTAGAGAAAAGCCCCCTTGCGGGAGCTCTTCATCTGTAATCTTATGCGTTTTGTTTGGCCAATTTGACCATCAGGGTCGCAATCGTACGACGCTCATCTGCATCGCCGACATCCCATAACTCTTTCAATGCCCGGTTGGAATGGTTCGCCGGATCGACTTTCTCATCAAGGAAGTCGCCGATTTCATACGCAAGTTTGTTGATGGTTTCTTCACTCATCCCCATCTTCTCTGCTTGCAGTACGCGGTCACCCAGGAACTTCTTCCATGTGTCAAAACTGGAGAGCACTGTTTTTTCTGTTGACATGATAAATCCTCCTTAGATGACGCATGAGATTTAAAATCAACAGTTGTAATATGTGCTTTCCAGGCATTTTATATACGAGCTTTTGAAAATAATCCGAAAGACGGCAGCTTCTCAGCAATGTTCACCTATTTCGTTCACAGCCAGTCGAGTTTTCTTGCTTTTTACGTTAACCAACCGCCATTTGGACTGATAATCTGCCCATTGATATAACCCGATTCAGGGAGGGCAAGAAAATAAACCAGTGATGAGATTTCATCAGGTTGAGCAAGTCTTCCTGCCGGAATTTCCTCTTCCAGCATCTTCAGTTCACTCTGATCCAGATGGTTCAGCATGGATGTCTGAACGGCGCCAGGAGCAACGGCATTTACGGTTACTCCGGAAGGTGCGAGTTCTTTCGCAAGCGCTTTGGTGAATGCATTCACCCCACCCTTGGTTGTGGAATACAGCACCTCACAAGAAGCACCAGACAGTCCCCAGATCGACGATACATTAATGATTCGGCCATACCTTTGGGAGATCATGTGAGGCATCATTTCCTGTGTACACATAAACGTGCCTTTGAGATTAATCGCCATCACTTCATCCCAAATCTCCTCTGTAACATCAGACAACATCCCATAGTGCGAGATTCCTGCATTGTTCACAAGGATATCTGGCATGAGATTATGCGACTCGAGCTTCTCACGCATGCGCTCAATCTGTTCCCGGCTGCGAAGATCCGCAGACACGGTCATGATTTTTCCACTGCCCTGCTCCATGCACCGTCTGGCGGCTTCATTCGCTGCTTCATGCGATTTCATATAGTGTATAACAACATTCATTCCCACTCTGGCGAAGCGTTCTGCGATAGCAGCTCCAATGCCACCGCTTGCACCAGTTACCAGTACAGTCATTTCCCCGATTGCCTTCAATTGTCCTGTTCCCCTCTCCATATCAAGGACTCACGACTAGCGATACAGCCAGTTGATCCCAGCGAATATGCTCTCTCAGTCTGAGATTTACATCTTCCAGTGTAATCGATTCATAGAGCGGGAGCATATTGAAAAAATCACCGCCACGGAATTGCTGACGTGTAAATTCATGCGCAATGTTCTCCGGAGAATTGAGCATACGCAAATATCCGCCTATTTTCTTTTTGCGTGCACGTTCAAAATCCGTAGAATCAAACCCTTTTTCTACAATGGCATCCACTTCTTCGCGTATACGCGCGAGCAGTTGATCAGGGTCTTTTGTATCACCACCAATAGCTGAAAACGCATATTGCGGCGAACTGTTATACTCATGTCCAAAGCTGTCCGAGATCAGATCTTCATCGTAGAGCTTCTGGAATAAACGTGTGCTTGAGCCAAATAAAAGATCCATCATCAGTTGTGTTGTCATATCTCGCCGTAACAATTGTTCCCCGGTAAGTCCAACGTCCGTCTCCTTGAATCCAAACAGACATTTGGGCAGTGAAACAGCCAGTTTTGATTCCCGTCTGGCTTCTCCTACCTGCTCAGGCTCCGGTTCGAAGAAACGTTGAATGCTCCCCTGTGGCTTATAATCCTTCTGCTCCTGGTTCGATCGAACCATATCAATGACTTCCTGTGGATCTACACCACCCACCACAAACAAGAGCATATTACTCGGGTGATAGAAGGTGTTATAACACTCATACAACATCTCTTTGGTAATCGTACGGATGGATTCCACCGTTCCTGCAATATCGATATGCACCGGATGTTTCTGATACATGGCTTCGATCAATCCAAAATAAACACGCCAATCCGGATTATCAGCATACATGTCAATTTCCTGTCCAATAATGCCTTTTTCCTTTTCCACGTTTTGATCGGTGAAGTAAGGATTTTGCACAAAGTCGACTAATGTTTGTATATTTTCATTCACATATTCGGTCGCTGAAAACAAATAAACCGTCTGATCAAAGCTCGTAAACGCGTTAGCTGAAGCACCATGAGACGCAAATGTTGCAAAAATATCACCTGTTGGTTCTTCAAACATTTTATGCTCCAGAAAATGGGCAATCCCATCCGGGACCTTCACTTCTTCCTGCCCTTCAACCTGAAAATGATTATCCACCGATCCATACTTGGTTGCAAACGTAGCATACGTTTTCTGGAATCCCGGTTTAGGCAAAATATAGACATGCAGTCCGTTATCCATTACTCCGTAATATAGTGTCTCCTGCAAATGCTCATACCGAATGCTCTCCACCGATTATTCCTCCTTCTCATCCCGCAAGAAATAAATCGTATCCAGACGGAATTGTTCTGCCGCCTCACGCACATCTTCCTTGCTAATATGTTCTACTTGAGCCAACAGTTCTTCAGCCGTTCTTTCTTTGCCAGACAACTGTCGATTGAAGTCATAAGCGATCATCTCAAAAGCAGAATCCTGCATTTCCTTAAGCAGGTTACGGATCATCGCTTTGGTCTGGGACATTTCAAGGTCACTGATTGTACCGCTTTTCATTTCTTCCAGCTGCTGCTTGATGATCGTGACGGCCTTCTCATAATTCGGGATTTCAATCCCGGATTGAATTGTTGCAATGCCCTTATGTCCGTCATATCGCGAAGATGCGTAATACGCGAGGCTTTCTTTTTCACGAACATTGACAAACAGTTTGGAATGAGGATAACCACCGAGGATCCCGTTGTACATTAGTGCTGCTGCATACTGAGGATCTCCATAAGTGATAGATGTACGGAGTCCCATATTGAGTTTTCCCTGACTCACATTCAGTCGCTCAACAACGGTCTCTACTTCCTTATCTCCTCGAACCGCTGCCTGTGTCTGGTAATCAGAGGAGGACGTTCGATCTACATTGAAATGACGCTGAACAAGGTTCTCGACCTCCTCCAGTGTCGTATCCCCTACCACGTACAGATCCATACTCGCCTGCTGCAGCCACTCCTGATAAGATGCAGTCAGTGTGTCGGGCTCTATCCCGGGCAGATCCTTTCGCTCACCCAGTGGGTGAAGACGGTACGGCTCGTTCTTGCACATTTCCTCAATACTGCGTTCTGCGGCATAGCGCATTTTATCATTCACGATGGACTCCAGCTTTTTACGAACCGTCTCTCGCTCTGCTTGTACATAAGACGTCCTGAAATGTCCATTTTCCTGTGCAGGTCGTGTAAGAACCTCTCCAAGGAAGGCAAATGAACGATCCAGTAGCTGCTCATCCCCTCCAACAAAGGAATCATTAATGGTATCCATTCGGAACTGTACAATCTGGTAATCCCCGCGTTTATAGACGTCAAAACCAAAACCTGCTCCATACAGATGCTCCAGTTGCTCACGAAATTGCGTTGTTTCCGGATAGGACTCCGTGCCGCGTCGCAGAACAAAAGGTGTCAGCGCTACTTTGGTTACTGTATCTTCCCGTAAGGGAACTCCTGCATATAGCGATATAGCAAACGTTTTGAAACGTTTAGTCGGAAGCACATGTATACGAAACTCTCTCTTGCTACCTCGTTCGAATCCTGATGTATTCAAATGTCAAAACCCCTTTACGGCGTCATTTATCATGCAATCGTATTAAGCTAAACGTAACAACCATTTTAACCCATTCAAAAGGCAAGAAGCAACCGAAGTCACGCCTTCTGGTTGCTTCCAACATCATCACATACAAAAGATATGCTGTCCGATTGTTTTCACTTGTGGGCGGGTCCAGATCCATTTGGATGTTGCTGTCTTCGGGTTAAAATAATAGAGACATCCACCGGACGGATCCCAACCATTCAGGGCCTGCTCAACTGCCTTTTTGGCTTGTGCGTTTGGTTCCAGATAGATCTGTCCGTCCGCTACAGCCGTAAATGCACCTGGTTGAAAAATTACACCAGAAGGCGTACTTGGAAAGCTAGGTGAATTTACGCGATTCAAAATTACTGCTGCTACTGCGACTTGACCTTCAAACGGTTCACCCCGGGCTTCACCATATACTGCGTTAGCCATAATCTTGAGTTCATTCTCTGAGAGACCAAGGGCATTGGCAGATCCCATATTGTCTTGCTCTTTATCTGCCGTATTGTTGCTGCCTCCACCCCCTCCTGAGGATTCCTTGTGTAGTGGGGGCTCTGTTGGCGACCATTTGGTTGACGCATTGTACAGCTTGAGCTTGGTCTCAGCTCCAACCACACCATCTGCCTTCATGCCAAACTCGGATTGAAACCATTTGACGGCTTTCAGCGTGCTGCTGCCAAAATTACTGTCGATTTTACCATTGTAAAATCCCAGGTACTTCAGACGCCCCTGAAGCTCATATACATCCTGACCGTAACTTCCATATTTCACTGTATTGCTGCTAAACGTAGGCAAGGCCTTTTCTTCTACCTGTGGTGTACGCTCGGCTGAACTTTCAGTTGCTGTATTCCCAGGAAGCAAATAACGAATTCCCAATGCGGATATCAGCAAAATAGCAGTGAAAAGCCATAGGTTCATTTTTCGCATCGACTGTGCTCTACCTTTCTCTTGTGGGATTAACAGAATCGCTAAGGTTATTATGACAAGCCTGCTTGTTTCCTATGCACCAAATCATCCGATCTTTGGAGTAGATGGCAAAACTTCAGTCTGCTGAGCAAGCAAAAAGCCCTCAACCAATAAGGTTGAGGGCTTAAACGATTCGTTGTAACCATGTTTCATATTACACTACGAGCTTATTTTATTCTGCTGATACTGTTCAAGTGAAACCAGTACTTCCCTTGGTTTGCTGCCCTCGTAAGGACCGATTACACCACGGGCTTCCATGGAGTCAATTAAACGCGCTGCACGTGTGTAGCCAACCCGCATACGACGTTGCAACAGGGAGACTGAAGCTTGTTTTGCCTCCAAAATAATCTGTACAGCTTGCTCATATAACTCATCCTGCACTTCATCTGCTGCCTGAATGGAATCATCCACTTCAGGTACAAGGGACTCATCATACTGCGCTTCACCTTGACCACGTACATAATTCACAATATTCTCGACTTCTTCATCGCTCATAAATGCACCTTGTACACGAACCGGTTTTGATGCGCCCATTGGCATGAATAACATGTCTCCACGACCCAACAGCTTCTCAGCCCCACCCATATCCAGAATTGTTCGGGAATCGACTTGGGAGGATACGCCGAAGGCAATCCGCGATGGAATGTTAGCCTTGATTACCCCGGTAATAACATCAACCGAAGGACGTTGTGTGGCAATAATCAGATGGATTCCGGCTGCACGAGCCATCTGAGCGAGTCGTGCAATGGCATCCTCCACATCTCCGGCTGCAACCATCATCAGATCTGCAAGCTCATCCACAATGACAACGATATAAGGCAGAACAGCCGCAGGATTATCTTTCATCAGATTATTGTAACCCTCGACGTTACGCGTGCCTGATTTGGAGAACAGTTCATATCGTTTCTCCATCTCAACCACAATCTTTTTGAGAGCAAGTGACGCTCGTTTAGGATCAGTTACTACTGGTGCCATCAGATGTGGAATTCCGTTATATACGTTCAACTCAACCATCTTGGGATCAACCATCAGGAACTTCACTTCATCCGGCTTGGCTTTGTACAATATGCTGGTAATAATTCCGTTAATACACACCGACTTACCGGAACCTGTAGCACCTGCGACCAGCAAATGGGGCATACGAGCCAAGTTACCAATGATTGTCTGTCCCGAGATATCTCGGCCAAATGCAATGGTCACTTTGGATTCTGCATCCTGGAACGTTGCTGTCTCCATTACCTCACGCATCGTTACAACCGATACCTCGCCATTAGGTACTTCGATACCTATAGCAGACTTTCCGGGAATCGGTGCTTCCATCCGAATATCCTTTGCCGCCAGAGCCAACGCGATATCATCAGTCAGGCTGACAATCCTGCTGACCTTAACACCAATATCAGGCTGAATTTCATACCTTGTAACGGCAGGGCCCCGGACCACTTCAAGCACCTTGGCGCGAACACCGAAACTCTCCAGTGTAGCTTCCAGCTTGCGTGCTGTCTGCATATAATCCTTCTGGTCACCCGCCTTACCCCCATTGTTTGGCTTGGCAAGGAGACGGAATGACGGCAGCTTGTACGGCTTAGGAGGTGGCGGTGGTGGTTTCACCGATTGTGTTTCCTGCCCTTCAGGAGTAAGAGTATCTGTTCCCTGCATTGCATCATTAGGGACTTCTTCTCCACTCTGAATCTCATCCACAGCATTCAACCCGTTCGTACCCGCATCGGATGCAGACCACTCTGTCTCTACCAGTTCATCCGTTATTTTAATGGCATGCTCGCCCTGTTGTACTACGTTTGGATCGGCCAGATCATCCGGGAAAGGATAAGCATCGTCCAGATCATCTTCAATGCTTGCCTCTTCTGCTCTAACGTGCTCGAAAAAGTCTCGAATGATTGGCGCTGAGTTAGGTTTAGCCTGAACAGGAACACGTGATGAAGCTGATTTGTTCACTACGTCTTCAGTTGGATCCTGCCACACCTCTAGATTGTGATCTTGTTCGGCGCGGTATACAATCTGTTCTGTTTCTGCCGATTCGACCTCATCCATTTCACGTCCTGATGTCGCCTGTTCCCGTTTAGCTCCCCATTTTCCGAAGAGTTGAAAGAATATTGGCGCTTTTCGTTTTGGCAGATGCTGTTCCTCTAATTCATCCTCATACTCGTCTTCGTCATCTTCAACAGGCACAGGCACCACTTTACGAGCGTTACCTTTCTTCCTTCCATCAGATGCTGAAACAGAACGTGCAGAGGGCCTCGACTCCAGCTTCTTGTACATTGAACTCCCGGCATCCCAGATCTTGGTTCGGAATATTCGAATCAGATCCACATAAGATAGACTTGTAATCAGCATAAAACTGATGATAAACATGACAATCATGATAAGTCTCGCCCCAAGGCTGCCGAACAACCACAGGAAAAGAGCAAATTGCCCAGCTCCGAGATAACCACCGCTGATGTCCTTGTTAAGCATGGAGTCCCTCTCCCCTGGCGCAGCAGGTGTTAGCAACTCGGTTTGCATATCATTATGTACCTGCGTAATCACAGCACCAGGCTCAAGCGCACCAACCGGAATGAGCTTCTGGTGCATTGCAGAGACAGTACTCATCAAGGTTAAGGCAAAGACCAGCAATACCAGTCCTGTTTTGCGTGTGGTCCAGCCACTCGGCCATTTCCGGTGAATCATCACCATGAGACCATAATAAATACCAACAAGCGGAATCGCAAAATAAAACTTACCAAGCATCAGTCCGAACATCTTGGAAAGCGAACGTCCAACGGTGGCTTCACCCGATAATGCTATGACAGCAAGGGTAATAAGCACAATTCCGTAAATTTCATATTTTAAAACGCCGCTAAAACCAGCGCCCTTTTTTTTCCTCTTTTTTCTTCTGGCCAAAATCAGGTCACCCCCAGAAGAATATTATACCATACAAATATAATCCGTACATATGTTCTTTTTCTGCTCAATTTGTCTGAATTCGTCGCGTTATGCTGGTCCCAAGTTACCCGAAAGCGGGATGGTCGAACCGGGCATATTATCAGGATTCAGATAGGCTTCAAGTGGACAATCCAGCAAACGTACAATAACGGCTTCATTGTCATTAACAGGTCTCACCTGCATCAATAAACCATTCATCTTGATCTCCTTTGTATCTTCTCCCTCTCTCCACATTCCCGACCAGAGTTGTTCCGGGGGCATCACGGTATATAACGTCATTGGGTATAACCTCCCGAATGCAGAGTCTGTCTCTTGTCTCCTATGAGCTGATTTAACTGAGCAATAGCCTGCCCAATCCCGCCTACTGCATCCATCAATCCATATTTCACTGCATCTGCGCTTCCTACAGCTGTACCAATATCCCTATTTAACTCACCGGTCTTAAACATCAGTTCTTTGAACATCTCCTCAGAGATATTTGAATGAGAAGTCACGAACCGAACAACCCGTTCCTGCATTTTCTCCATATACTCAAACGTTTGAGGTACACCAATGACAAGGCCGTTCATCCGAATCGGATGGATCGTCATCGTTGCACTTCCCGCAATCAGGGAATATGTTGAAGCTACAGCAATCGGTACTCCAATGCTATGCCCGCCTCCAATGACCACAGTCACCGTAGGTTTGCTTAGAGAAGCAATCATCTCTGCAATGGCCAGACCCGCCTCTACATCTCCACCTACCGTGTTCAAAATGATCAGTATACCTTCAATGCGCTGATTCTGTTCCGCGGCCACCAGCTGTGGAATGATATGCTCATACTTTGTTGTTTTATTTTGTGGCGGCAAAATCAAATGCCCTTCGACCTGTCCAATAATGGTCATACAGAAAATATTCGATTCACCTGCAGGCGACTGTGTCTGCCCAAATTGCTGAATAGTCTCTGTCACGGGAGAGATGGCCTTTTCCTCCTGAATCGGAATTTCCGGCGCTTCAACTTCCGGTTGATTGGATCTTGACGCCTGCTTGCCATTCATACGTTCATTCATTTCAACAATCCCCTTCTCCAGAAACATTTAATGTATTTCCTTAGTATGGGGATTTTTCCAACCGCCTTATACCCGCTAGCATCAAATTGCTTCACATATTGACCTATTGCAGATCTTCCTGAAAACGCAAAAAAAGCCCCTTCTCTACGAGGAACCGTCCAATATTACTCGTAGAGAAGGGGCGACTGTGTGCCTGAATATATGTTTTTGTTTAGCTTATTTTAAACTTCCATAATGATTGGCAAAATCATCGGTCTACGACGAGTTTGCTCATACAGGAAGCGTCCCAGTGCATCTTTAACATTTGTTTTGAGTGAAGCCCACTCGTTAACGTTCTCACTCATCAACTTCTGCAATGTGCTGCTAACGATCCGGTTGGCCTCATCCAGTAGTCCTTCCGATTCACGTACATACACAAATCCGCGAGAGATGATGTCAGGACCGGAAACAATTTTTCCATCCTGTTTGCTCAGTGTTACCACAACAACAAGGATACCATCTTGTGACAACAATTTGCGGTCACGAAGTACAATGTTACCCACATCGCCTACACCCAAGCCGTCGATCAACACATTACCTGCAGTAACTTTACCTGCTCTACGTGCTGCTCCACCTTGAATTTCAATCACTTCACCGATATCCGTGATGAAAATGTTCTCAGGTTCTACCCCTACAGATTCAGCAAGAACCGCGTGGCGACGCTGCATACGGAATTCACCGTGAATCGGCAAGAAGAATTTCGGTTTCATCAGGTTGAGCATCAGTTTCAGCTCTTCCTGGCTACCGTGACCAGATACGTGGACGCCACTGTTAGCACCGCTGTAATGCACGTTAGCACCCAAACGGAACAGTTCATCAATCGTACGGCCTACATATTTTTCATTACCTGGAACCGGTGTTGCTGCGATAATGACGGTGTCACCTGGCAGGATGTCCACTTTACGGTGTGTGGAACGAGCCATACGTGTCAGTGCTGACATTGGCTCTCCTTGACTTCCTGTGCAGAGAATCACGACACGATCAGCGGCCATCTTGCCTACTTCTTCAGGTTCAATGATCATGCCATCCGGAATCTCAAGATAACCCAGTTCTGAAGCAATACCAACCACATTCACCATGCTGCGTCCGATAACTGCAACTTTACGTCCAGTCACTTCTGCTGCATTGATCACCTGTTGGATACGGTGTACGTTGGAAGCAAATGTCGCTACAACAACACGTTGACTCGCTTTACGGAAGATATCTTCCAAAACGATACCCACATTTTTCTCCGATGGTGTGAATCCAGGTTTCTCAGCGTTTGTACTGTCGGACAACAGCGCTAACACGCCATTTGTTCCGATCTGTGCCATACGCTGAAGATCTGCATATTGACCATTGACTGGAGTATGGTCGAATTTGAAGTCACCTGTGTGAACAACTGCACCTTCCGGTGTTTCGACACATACACCAACAGAATCCGGAATACTATGGTTAGTAGCGAAGAACGATGCTTTCAGAACAGATCCAAGTTGGATCTCGGAATCAGCATCAATCAGAATACGTTTTGTTTCACCCAGCAGATTCGCTTCTTTCAACTTGTTTTCTACAAGTCCAAGCGTAAGTCTTGTTCCGTATACAGGAACATTCAGATGTTTGAGAACATATGGCAGACCACCAATGTGATCCTCATGTCCGTGAGTAAGGATAATTCCTCTTACTTTGTCACGGTTCTCAGTCAGGTAAGAAATGTCAGGGATGACAATATCAATACCAAGCATATCTTCTTCCGGGAATTTAAGACCAGCATCTACGACTACAATGTCGTTGGCGTATTGGATGACGTACATATTTTTACCAATCTCGCCTACGCCGCCCAAAGCAAAAATCATCAGTTTATCGTTATTATTTTTCTTAGACAAATGAATCTAAACCTCCTATGGTAGTTGGACGTCGTACCTTATTATTTATTGTAAGTTAAGAAAAGTAGTCCATACATTACATACCCACCTATCGGGATGAATGCAAAAGAACACCTTTATTCACGATATTTGGAAGAAGTTCTTCGAAGTTATTCCCTTTGACCAACAAGTTGGATTTGAAATTCCCTCTTAGCCGTTCCTTCCTTTTTCACCGCAAAGCTACACCACGAAACGATGTCGCTTTCAATTTCAAAAAAATACCGCACCCAGTCACTTGACATCATTATACATGATTAAAAACAAAAAAAACAAGTCACTCTCTCGTTAACCTGTAGGTTTCCCTTTAGCATTCGAAAAGAAACCTCACATTACTCGTAAAAAAAAGAACCGCAGCCTCGACGAAGAGGAGCGGTTCTTTTGCTGATCTGAAGGATATTCCCATGATTAATAAAATAGTCCATATACAACCAAAATGATTACAAATTAAGCAAACCTTTGATATAAACCTGCTCCTCTTCCGTTGGCGGAATAAGGGGCAATCGTACAGAACCAACGTCTAGACCACGCAATGTCAGCGCATATTTCACCGCTACCGGGTTTGGTAGAGGCTGTGGACACTCAAACAGGCCTTTGAACACTGGGAACAACTGCTGATGAATCTGAGCAGCCTCATGAGGTGCTCCGCCATAGAAGGCATCAATCATTTTCTTCATTTCTGCCCCTACGACATGACTGGCCACACTGACAATTCCATGTGCTCCAACCGCAATCGCCGGTAAGCCTGAAGCATCATCACCGGAATAAACTCTGAAATTCTCTGGAGCACTTGCTGCAATCAGCGTAACCTGCTCCATAGACGCACATTCCTTCGTAGCGACGATATTAGGTATCTGAGCAAGACGAAGTGTTGTCGCTGCTGACAGGCTGGTTACAGTACGCCCAGGCACGTTGTAGAGCATAATTGGCAGCTTGGTGGAGCCTGCAATCGCTTCAAAATGTTTGAACAAACCTTCTTGGCTAGGTTTGTTGTAATACGGAACAACCAACAATATGCCATCCACTCCGGCACGTTCAGCTTCCTGTGTCAAATGGATGGAATGTGCCGTGTTATTGCTTCCCGTTCCGGCTATAATTTTGCACCGACCGGCCGCATGTTTCACTGCAAATTCGAATAATTGAACTTTCTCAGTATCACTAAGTGTTGGAGACTCCCCTGTTGTTCCAGAAACCACAAGCGTCTCCGACTTTTGATCTGCAATCAGATAGTCGATTAGACGTGCCGTTTCCTCCCAATGAATCTCTCCTTGTTCATTGAACGGAGTGACCATTGCTGTAATCAATCTTCCAAAGTCCAATTCGATTCCTCCTTCAAAACAGGTTTGGCTCCTCTAACTTCAGTTATTTACAAATGAAGTTCGAATGAGGCGTGAAGTGCCCTCAGGGCCTGAACCATATCTTCTTTTTTTACGAGCACCCAGATCGTTGTATTCGAATCTGCCGATTGCAGGATCTGAATGTCTGCCAGTGTCAAGGACTCCACGATTCGAGCCATGATTCCAGGTACACCATTAATGCCTCCGCCAATGACGGACACTTTGGCACAACCGGACAGGCTTTGTGGCTTGAGACCTATCTCCTGCAATACCTGTATGGCTTTCTCGGAATCACTGTCAAAAACCGTATAGACAACTCCCGAGGGGGTAACATTAATAAAATCAACGCTGATTGAATTCTCAGCCATGGTTTTGAACACTTTTAGTTGCAATCGATCTGCACCACCACCAGGCACATCCACCGTAATTTGCGTTACATTGCTCACGTAGGCGATGCCTGTTACATAACGGTCAACAATGCCTGTCTGCACATCCTGGAATCCTTCCGGATGCGTAACCAGCGTTCCTTCCGTGTCTGCAAAAGTAGATCTTACCCGCACTGGAATCTGGGATTGCATCGCAATCTCAACCGCACGTGGATGGATTACCTTGGCCCCGTGGTGGGCCATGTTACAGATCTCTGCATAACTCACAACAGTCAGTGGACGTGCATCCTCAACAATTCGCGGATCAGCGGTGAGTATCCCGTTCACATCTGTGTAGATATCCACCATTTCAGCACGTAATGCTGCACCGAGAGCTGTAGCAGACGTATCGCTTCCCCCACGACCCAGTGTCGTGAAGTCTCCGTTCTCTGTCTGCCCCTGGAATCCGGTTACAACAACGACACGGCCGAGCTGAAGCTGCTCCAACACACGAACAGGACGGACATCCAATATCCGGGCATTCCCGAAATTGTCGTCCGTCACAAAACCTGCTTGTGCACCGGTCAGCACTGTAGTTGGAATGCCTTCATGTTCGAGTAAACTGCTCAACGTTGTCGCAGATATGATTTCACCACAGCACAGCAGTAAATCCTTTTCGCGTGCGGATAGTGCGTTTCCGTTCTGTGCAGCCCAGTCCAGCAACGTATCGGTCGCATATGGCTCGCCGCGGCGGCCCATCGCAGACACAACGATGACCAGACTCAATCCTGCTTCAAGTTCACGTTTAACATGACGGAGCACATGCTCTCTCGCCTGAACAGTGGAGAGAGACGTGCCTCCGAATTTCTGTACCATGATACGCATCTTTATTCCTCCATTTGTGTACGCAAGAAGACTGGACACGGGTCAAATCAACAAATGGATCACTCTAGGGAGCGTTCTGATGCGATAATTTCAGCATTTTATACGAGGTCATGACGCATACATTCACAATAGACCCCTCCCGCTTGCTTAACCTGTACTGCCCGCAAGCAGGAATGCCTTATATACAGGAACGTGGACATAGTAGCTGTTCAATCCAGCATATCGTCCCCCATGATTTTCTTTGTCTCTCGAACCCCTTCATTTCTCCAAGCGCATAAACGTTGTCACCAAATCATTGTTCCATCAAGCCTGTGAAGAACGCTCCACAATCATCGGCTGCAACTGTTTGCCCTCAAGAGCACTCCAGCAAGCCTCTGGAATCAATTCCATTTTGGCGACTAACGAGTTTGGTTTTTTCATTGGATCGTCCTGCCCAAATGGCACAAAATACAAGTATTTGGCCACGAGCAATTTGGCGATATTCGCAGCATTCAAGCCCAGACCGTCATTCGTGGAAATCGCGAGCACTAGCGGACGCTGATTGCGCATCTGCGCTTTGGCGGCCATTAGCACTGGACTGTCGGTCATCGCATTAGCCAGCTTGCTTGTTGTATTCCCTGTGCATGGAGCAATCACCAGCACATCAAGCAGCTTGGAAGGCCCTAGTGGCTCCGCTTCAACAATTGTAGAAATGATATCATTACCTGTTATATCTTTCAACTGTTTTTGCCAATTTTGCGCCGTACCAAAGCGTGTATCCGTCGTCAGAACCGAATTCGAAATAATCGGAATGACGTTGGCACCTTCAGCTACGAAGCGGCTAATTACCGGCATAACCTCTTCAAACGTACAATGAGAACCCGTAATTGCATAACCTACCGTTTTTCCCTGCCAGTTCATGATTTAACCTCCCGTGCGTTCTGTTCTTCCAAAAGCAAACGGATCAACGCGTCGGCAATAATGCCGCCAGCCGTTTTGGGAGCAACAATGCCGGGGAGGCCAGGCGCAAGTAGCGCTTTGATACCGCGTTTGTCAGCATACCTGAAATCACAGCCGCCAGGAGCGGATGCGAGGTCGATAATGACAGCCTTTTGCGGCATTCTGGACAGGATTTGTGCTGTGATTATCATAGTCGGTATCGTATTAAAAAGCAAGTCAACTTCCCCGGTCTGAGCGGCCAAATCCGTTGTCATGAAAGGCTTCCAGCCCATTATTGTAGCGCGGGCAGCATCCTCTTCCCGCCTGATTCCCACCCGTACATTTGCTCCAAGTCCCTGCAATGTTTTGGCCATTGTGAATCCTGTTCGACCAATGCCCAGCACAATGCATTCCGAACCATGGATTGTGAAGTCCGTCTCCCGAATAGCTATGGCGATGGCTCCCTCAGCTGTTGGAATAGAGTTGTAAAGTGCAATATCATCACGATCAAGTACTTCAACAAGTCGCAGCCCATTTTCAAGACAAAGTTCGCGCAGGAACGGCTTTGCCATCCCTGTGAACACAATACAATGCTCCGGTAATGCTGCAATATGTTCCTTTTTCAAATAGATCGGTGTGTCACTGAATGAAGTACTTACTTTTCCCTGGTCATCGCAACCGACGACAGGCAGTACCAGTACATCTGCAGAAGCAAACACTTCATCCTCCAGTTCCTGGTGCTCGATCCCTGGAATGGAACGCTCTATTTTATCGAAACCCACCACACTTACCGTTGCATCCAGCTCAGCGCACTTTTGAATGACTTCAAGCTGCCGCGCATCTCCGCCCAGGACTACAATCCGGACTCCGGTCAGCATCGGGACGTCACTCCTTTCACCACATGTATGCCTTATCGTATGCAGGGGCCCACAGGGGGGTGAAAACAATAATTGCATTCCACCGTCCGTTCCTCAAATGTAAAAAAGAGCCGCCCCTTTCAGGGACGACTCTAAAGAATAGGTATATTTACGCTACTTATTTCCCGGTATGACCAAATCCGCCTTCGCCACGTACCGTTTCCGAAAGTTCATTCACTTCCGTCAATTCAACTGCAGGCACGGTCTGGAAGACGATCTGTGCGATGCGCTCTCCCCGTACAATCGTGAACGGTTCCTGACCCAGATTAATCAACAGCACTTTAACTTCTCCGCGATAATCCGCATCAATGGTCCCCGGTGTGTTGAGGCAGGTAATTCCATGTTTGAAAGCCAGTCCGCTCCGAGGACGGATCTGTGCTTCCAATCCAGCTGGCATTGCCATCGCAAGTCCGGTAGGAATCAGCGTACGCTGACCCGGCTGCAATACAACATCTTCCTGAAGTGCAGCTACTACATCAAAGCCGGATGCCAGCTCCGACATTTTTTGAGGCAGTTTAATATCTTCATTGCCCGGCAGTTTCTGTATTTGAACGTAATGCAACAAAATCATCCCTTCTCAATCCAGCGATCGTCTTATCTGAAGCGCCAACCATAGCAAGTGCAAAAGGCTCAGCAAACATCAGATCAAGTACCGCGTTAATATCGTCCATGGTAACTTGCTCAATTTTGGTGATCATCTCATCCAGCGTATGGTGTCTGCCCAGCATGAGTTCGTTTTTACCCAGACGATTCATGCGACTGCCTGTGCTTTCCAAGCTCAGAATCAAGCTGCCTTTCAGCTGTTCTTTTCCTTTACGAAGTTCATCTTCGGACAAGCCGTTAACAGCCAGGTCGCGCAGAACCTCTTTGGTCAGATCGAGCACTTCTTTGGTCTGTTTTGGTGCTGTACCCGCATATATCGTGAAAAGTCCGCTGTCCGCATGAGAGCTATGATAGGAATACACGGAGTACGCAAGACCCCGTTTCTCACGAATTTCCTGGAACAGTCTGGAGCTCATGCCTCCACCAATGGCGTTATTCAGAACAACCATAGCGAATTGCAGCGGATCACCGATTTTACAGCCCGGGAACGAAATACAGATATGATTCTGTTCCGTTTTCTTTTTGTGAAAGAGCTGTCCACTTTGGAAGGCTGGCATCGTGACTGCTTCCGTTACCCCATTTACATCAAAAGCACCAAAATGCTTCTCCATCAGATCGATTACACTGTCATCAATATTACCCGCGATACTAATGACCGTGTTCTCAATCGTGTAGTGCTCCTTCATATATGCACGCAGATGACTGGAATCCATCGCTTTGAGACGTTCTTCCGTACCCAGGATTGGGTATGCGAGTGGATGCTCACCATAGGCGGCCAAGGCCATCAGATCATGAACCATATCATCCGGCGTATCTTCATACATTGAGATTTCTTCCAGAATGACGTTTTTCTCCTTGATCAATTCACCATCATCCATTTTGGAGCGGAAAAACATATCAGACAATACATCAACCGCAATCGGCAAATGTTCATCCAACACTTTAGCATAATAACACGTGTATTCTTTGGAAGTGAACGCATTCACATTACCGCCAATCGCATCGAACTGCTCTGCAATCGCCTTGGCATCATAACGATCTGTTCCTTTGAACAACATGTGTTCAATAAAATGTGATACTCCGTTACTTGCAGGTTGCTCATTGCGCGAACCTGTCTTGACCCATATTCCGAAAGACACAGAACGGCAGGTCGGTATCTGTTCCATGACAACTCTGAGGCCATTGCCCAGCTGAATTTTTTTCATGGTTGGCCCTCCTACATCTCTATAATTGCCTTGATCTCAACCTTGAAATTGAAATCGACATTTGGTTCCAACTGTTTGATATTAACAAAAAAACAACGTTCACTCAACCGCAGACGTATTTACACGTTCCGAAGACAACGTCTCACTTACTGTTCCGAGCACCAGACCTTTGGCCCGTATGGATTGAATCATGCCCTTTAAAGCTCCCGAAGAAGCAGCTGTAGGGTGCATTAGAATTAACGTGCCTGCCTCGGTATTTTTTGCAATTTTAGCAACAACGGCATCCGGGCTTGGCTTACGCCAATCCACAGTATCTACTGTCCATAACACGGTTTGCAGCCCCATGGATGAAGCAATGTCAACGGTCTTCTGATTAAAGTCACCGGAAGGCGGAGCAAACCAACGATTCTCTACACCCAGTGTTTTATGGAGCAGATCCTGGGTTTTGCTAATTTCCAGCTTGGCCCGTTCTGCGCTCAATCGACTCATATTCGGGTGAGAATACGCATGATTGGACATCTCATGCCCACGCTTCTGAATTTCTTTGGCCAGTTCAACGTTTTTGCTTAACCAACTTCCATCCAGAAAAAAAGTAGCCTTCACTTTCTCGGCATCGAGCGTATCCAGCATCGGTTTAATGTATTCGTTCCCCCAGGCCACATTAATCATAAATGAAACCATCGGTTTGTTTGCATTCCCCCGATAGATCGGATGTGCACCCAAATCCTTAAGCTGGATCTCCGGCTCAATCTGACGGTAGACATACGCTATTTTGGTATTCAACGTTCCACTCAGCGCCTTACGGTATGTCGCTTCCACATCAATCTCCATGCCATTATAACCAGGAATTGCTTTCCATACCCGATCTACTCTGGCATTCACCGGAGCAATTTTCGTTTCAGCCGCTTTATCCCGAATCGCAGACAACAGCGCCTCTTCCCCAGTTGCTTCCTTAAACATGTCAAAAGCATTTTGCGTACCTGGCCCATCACGGATCTCCGTAATGTATGTACGTACACTGCCAACTTGTCCGATCAATATGACCGCAGTCACACCCGCCAGAACAGCCGCCAGCTTTTTGGATTGGTTTCCCACAGCTCCATCCTCCCGCCGTCTTTGTCCCCATCATATGAGGACAAGGGCAAAAATATGAATGCTGAGCCATGGTTTCATCCTTGATTTACGTATTTAAACGTTAAAAAAAGAGCCAGAAATTCACATTCTGTCTCTTCATTCAATCTATCCATTTATAACCTGTCGCTTCGGTATCCTAGGATTGAGCCGGGGCTTCAGCAGTCAAAACTGCTTTACGGGACAAGTTGATTCGACCTTGTGGGTCAATTTCCGTTACTTTTACCGTAATGGAATCACCGATAGCTACAACATCTTCCACTTTGGCAACACGTTCAGTTGACAGTTGCGAGATGTGTACCAGACCTTCTTTGTTCGGAAGTACTTCAACAAATGCACCGAATTTCTCTACGCGTTTTACTTTGCCGACATAAATCTCGCCGACCAATACTTCGCGCACAATACCTTCGATGATCGCTTTGGCTTTATCATTCATCTCCTGGTTGGAAGAAGCGATAAAGACACGTCCATCCTGTTCAATATCAATTTTAACACCGGTTTCTTCGATGATTTTATTGATAATTTTACCACCTGCACCAATAACATCACGGATTTTGTCCGGATTGATATGCATCGTTGTAATTTTAGGCGCATATTGTGATAACTGCTCACGTGGAGTTTTCAAAATTTCGTTCATTTTGCCCAAAATGTGCATACGACCTTCTTTGGCTTGCGCCAATGCATCAGACAAAATTTGACGATTAATACCAGCAATTTTAATGTCCATTTGAATTGCAGTTACACCTTCAGGTGTTCCAGCTACTTTAAAGTCCATGTCACCAAGGTGATCTTCCATACCTTGAATATCACTCAGAATGGATACATGATCTCCATCTTTGATCAGACCCATAGCTACACCCGCAACTGGAGCTTTGATTGGTACACCTGCATCCATCATAGCTAAAGTGCTGGCACAGATACTTGCCTGAGATGATGAGCCGTTGGATTCCAGAACTTCAGATACCAAACGAATCGTGTATGGGAAATCCGTTTCGGAAGGGATCACTTTGGAAAGAGCGCGCTCACCCAGAGCACCATGTCCGATTTCGCGACGGCCTGGAGCACGTAATGGACGCGCTTCACCTACGCTGAATGGTGGGAAGTTATAGTGATGCATGAATCGTTTCGTTTCTTCAAGACTGATTCCGTCCAAAATCTGAACATCACCCAGTGCACCAAGTGTACAAACGCTAAGTGCTTGCGTTTGACCGCGCGTAAACAGTCCTGTACCATGCGCACGTGGCAGCAGAGATGTATCACATTCAATTGGGCGAATTTCAGCAAGTCCACGTCCATCCGGACGAACTTTATCATGCGTGATCAGACGACGCACTTCTTCTTTGACGATATCGTGCAGAACTTCCTTCACGTCTTTGAACAATTCCGGACTTTCAATATATTTCTCTTCAAAGTGAGCAACGGTTTCGTCATTCACTACATCGATTGCATCTTGACGAGCATGTTTCTCGGCGATTTTAACCGCTTCGACCAGACGAGCGCTGGCGAATTCACGCACACTGCTGTTAACTTCAGCATTAACGGTACGCAACTTAACAGCCATTTTTTCTTTTCCAGCAACTTGCACAAGCTGTTCGATTACAGCAATAATATTTTGGATCTCATCATGTCCAAACATGATTGCTTCGAGCATCACTTCTTCCGGCACTTCGTTTGCTTCGGCCTCAACCATCATGATGGCATCTTTGGTTCCTGCAACGACCAGTTCAATATCACTGACTTCAAGCTGTGCAATCGTTGGGTTAATGATGAACTCGCCATCAATACGTCCAACTTTCACGCCACCAATCGGTCCGCTGAATGGAACATCCGAAATGCTCAATGCTGCCGATGTACCAATCATTGCAGCGATTTGCGGTTCGCAATCCTGATCCACACTCATAACGATATTCAGAACTTGTACATCATTCCGGAAGCCTTCCGGGAACAAAGGACGAATTGGACGGTCTGTCAGACGGCTTGAAAGAATGGCTTTCTCACTTGGTCTGCCTTCACGTTTAATAAATCCTCCCGGGATTTTACCTACAGCGTACAATCTTTCTTCATAGTTCACCGTTAATGGGAAAAAGTCCAGATCTTTCGGCTCACTTGATGCTGTCACGGTACACAATACCACGGTATCCCCGTATGTTACCTTAACGGCAGCATTAGCCTGCTTGGCCAAACGCCCGGTCTCAAGCGTAAGCTTTCTTCCACCAAGCTGCATTTCAACACGCTGTTCCATGAAACCCCTCCTTTTATTCGTTCCTAATTCAATGGATTCTGCATATTCACAGTATTTCCTGCTTGTCCTGCATTCATTAGCTATGTATGGAACTTTCAACATGCTAACCTGCACAACAAAAGCTCCTCACGGAGCCCCATCTACAAATATATGGCAACATGTTCATCTACAAAACAACCCGGCTGTAAGTTCCGCTTGTCCTTTTAGACAAAAGAATGACGGATAACAGCCAGGTTGATTTTGAAAACATGTACGATAATTAACGACGCAATCCGAGTTTTTCGATCAGTGCGCTGTAACGTTTAACATCTTTGTTTTTCACGTAAGCCAAAAGCTTACGACGTTGACCTACCATTTTCAAAAGTCCACGACGTGAGTGGTGGTCTTTCTTATGCGTACGCAAGTGGTTTGTCAAACTTGTGATGTTTTCCGTAAGGATAGCAACTTGCACCTCTGGAGATCCTGTATCGGACTCGTGAGTTTTGTGCTCGTCGATCAGTTGTTGTTTACGTTCTTGAGTCAATGCCATCCTGTTCACCTCCTTCAATATAATCGCCATTAGCCTCGTCACCGCCGGTGAGAGCAAGCAACCAAGCCAAGGTTAATGTTGCCTCAATCGACAACGTAGTACAGTATATCATAATTGCCTAGTTAAAGTAAATGTAAACATGCATTTAATCCTGAACCTTTAAGATAACAGGCGGCCGGCAGTTAATGCATCTTCACGAATCTGGCTAATCAATGCCTCAATGGAGTCAAACTTTCGTTCTGCACGAATATAGTGAACGAGCTCAACCTTTAGTTCCTGGTCATACAAGTGTCCATCAAAATCAAGCAGGTGCACTTCAAACGTAGGTTTCATCCCGCTTTCGTGAAACGTAGGTTTCACACCAAGATTCATTACGCCATGCAGTTCCTGTTCGCCATATTGCACACGAACAGCGTAAACACCCTTCGACGGGGTAACGTAATGATCCGTGAGTTCAAGGTTGGCTGTAGGAAATCCAATCGTTCGTCCACGCTTCTCCCCGTGAATGACGGTTCCTCTGATGCTGTAAGGTCGGCCAAGCCACTGACTGGCCTCATCCATCTCCCCACGCTTCAACAGGCCACGAATGAGAGAACTGCTCACTTTTTCACCATTTAACAAGAAAGGAGGAACGGTTTCCACCGTCATCTCTCCTTCTCCCAAAGTACGAAGAAGTTGTTCATCCCCTGCACCCTTGTGACCAAAACGGAAGTCAAAACCAACCACCGCTGTTCGTGTCTGAAGAGGAATCAACAAGTCGTGTACGAATTGTTGCGGCGTCAACCGTGAGAAATCTTCATTGAACTCAACCACATAGAGTACATCAACGCCCATTCCTGCCAAGATGTCTTCTTTATCTCTCAAGGGAGTTAAATAACCCTCGTAATCCCCTTTGCGCATAACTTCCTTCGGATGTGGATGAAAGGTCATGACCGCTGCCTGCATGCCCGTTTCCCGCGCAATGCGGACAGCTGATAAAATGACACTTGCATGTCCGAGATGCAGTCCGTCGAATTGACCAATCGCAAGCACTTGGGGCAGTGTGCTCAGCTCAGTCGAATGTAACGTCTGCGGATAGGTTAGCATTACGGTTTTCACAATCATTCACCTGCATTTCACTAGATAGGCCAAGCTTGAGCATCACCACAACTCCAAGCCCGAAACCTCTTTATTCCGGCAAAAAGACTTTAACTGCCCTCACCGTTGGTTTTAGTTCATCCCGTTCAAATATCCCCAGAAACGTACCATCCTGAGCATACAACCGCAATAAACCAGGTTGCTCTACAGGCGGTTCCAGAAGACGTGCAGACAGTTTCTGACCTTGAAGTGCTCCTTTGGTCTGTTCTTCTCCAACCCTATGGGCCGGAATTGAAGCAATAGCCTCGTCAACAGGAATCAGCGCCTCCGCCAAAGTCCCGTCAGCCATAAGTTGTTCCACTTCTTCAATTCGAAGACAACGATCTGCAGAGATACCTGCCGATATCGTACGCTCCAGTTGAACCATGGTTGATGGATATCCGAGTTGCCGGCCAATGTCTACACACAATGTCCGAATATAAGTACCTTTTGAACATAATGCCCGGAAAGATATATCGGTGGTCTCACCCTGAGTCTCAATCCCTGTAAGTTCGAGCTCATAGATTGTGACCTCACGACTCTTACGCTCTACCGTCTTACCTTCACGAGCAAGCTCATAAAGACGTTTGCCGTCTACCTTTACTGCAGAATACATGGGGGGTACCTGAGAGATCGTGCCCAGAAACTGCTCTAGCACCTGTTGAACCTGTTCCTGTGTTACTTCCACAGTCGTTTCAGCCCGCTCAATGACTTCCCCTGTCATATCCTCTGTGTCAGTAGAGAGTCCCAATCTGAGCGTAGCCAGATATTCCTTCGGAAGCTCCTGCATGTACTCCACCACACGTGTCGCCCGTCCAAGACAGAGCGGCAGAACGCCTGTAACTTGTGGGTCAAGTGTGCCCGTATGCCCAATGCGCTTCATTTTGAGAATGCGACGCATTTTGGCTACAACATCATGAGAAGTAAATCCCGCCGGTTTATATACCGGAAGTACACCTTCAAATGGCTTTACCATTGTGAATTCACCTGCTTCAGTACTTTTACGACAATATCATCAAGTCTGCCTTCCAGACGACATCCGGCTGCGAGCACATGCCCGCCTCCACCAAAGGTCTGGGCTAGTGCAGCAACATCAATTTTACCTGCTGAACGCAAAGAAACCTTGACTGCATTCTCGTTGATGACTTTGAAAAAGATACCAACTTCCACGCCCTGAATGTTGCGCGGATAGTTCACTACCCCTTCAAGATCTTCATTAGCCGCTCCACAAGCCACCATATCATCTGGTGTAATAACAACCCAGGCTATCTTTCCATCATCCGTCATCTGCAGGCTTGATAGTGCCTGATTCAAAATCCGAACCTGCGGAAGAGTCACCTGCTCCAACAAGGTCTGGGCGAGATAGGGTCCATCCACGCCATGTTCAAGCAGTCTGGAGGCCGTTGTCATTACATTTGGGCTGGTGTTGGCATAGCGGAAGCCACCTGTATCCGTAAGCAATCCTGTATAAACTGCCGTCGCAACATCTTTATCCCATGTTACTTGGAACAGGTTAAGAAAATCGAACAAAATTTCAGCCGTTGCAGCAGCATCTGACTTAATGATGTTGACTGTACCATAACCGTCATTTGTAGGGTGATGATCAATATTCAAAATAACAGCATCGTCTTCGAAATAATGACGTGTCAAACCTACTCTGGCAAAGTCTGCACAATCCACACAAATAACAGCTTTATATTTTCGCTGCGGTGGTTGTTCGGTCATGTTCACAATGTTGCCTGCTTCCCACAAAAAATGCATACGCCCGGGGATTTCGCCTTCATTAATCATCGTGAATGTCTTACCCAGACATGACAGCAGCCAGCCCACCGTTACCGTCGAGCTGACTGCGTCACCGTCCGGCTGTACATGCGACACGACCAGGTAATCATCATGCTCCAGCAGAAATTGCTTTCCGGCCTGGAGCGCCTGTTCATAAGTGTGCATTGCCGTCTCCTCTATTCTGTTACTGGGATTCGTTCTTGTCGGAACCAATATCGCCAAGCAGCTTCTCAATTCGGCTGCCATAAGCGATGGATTCGTCAATCTTAAATATCAACTCGGGAACATGCCGGAACCGGATACGTTTGCCCAGCTCGGAACGCAAAAATCCATTTGCTTTTGCCAGAGCTTTGAGCGTGTTATCTTTTTGTTCCTGCTCACCGAAGACACTCAGATAAACTTTGGCTTGCGACAAGTCACCTGTCACTTCGACTCCCGTTACCGTAATAAAGCCGATACGTGGATCTTTCAGTTCAGACTGGATGAGCAGACTGATTTCTTTCTTGATCTGCTCGCCCACTCTACCTGTACGAATCTTAGCCATCGTTGTTCACCTCATGCTTCCTTGCTTATCGTTGTACTGTCTCCATAATGAAGGCTTCGATAACGTCGCCCTCTTTGAGATCATTATATTTATCCAGTGTGATACCGCACTCGTAACCTTGGGCTACTTCTTTGGCATCATCTTTATAACGTTTCAGGGAATCCAGCTTACCTTCGTAAAGGACAATGCCATCACGAATCAGGCGTGCTTCCGCAGAACGCGTAATTTTACCTGAGGTAACCATACAACCAGCGATGGTACCCACTTTACTGATGGAGAACGTGCTCCGAACTTCAGCATGACCGATAACTTTTTCTTTGTAGATCGGATCAAGCATACCTTTCATCGCTTGTTCAATTTCTTCGATAACACTGTAGATTACGCGATGCAGACGAATGTCTACTTGCTCTTGATCTGCAGTTGCTTTCGCCTGGTTATCAGGACGAACGTTGAAACCAATCACGATGGCATTGGATGCTGCCGCCAAAATGATGTCGGACTCCGTGATTGCACCAGCGCCGCTATGAATGATTTTCACGCGTACACCTTCAACTTCGATCTTCGCAAGGGAACCTTTCAATGCTTCAACCGAACCTTGTACGTCACCTTTGATGATTACGTTCAGATCTTTGATCTCGCCATCTTTGATGTGTTGGAACAGATCATCCAACGTTACGCGAGTATGTGTACCCAGATCGGATTCACGTTGCGTAATCGCACGTTTGTCAGCGATGGAACGCGCTTTGCGCTCATCTTCAAACACCATGAATGGATCTCCCGCACCTGGAACTTCAGTCAAACCTGTGATTTCAACAGGTGTTGAAGGTCCAGCCTCTTTCAGACGACGACCTTTGTCATTGACCATCGCACGGACACGACCGAAGCAGTTACCTGCTACGAAAGCATCGCCGACTTTCAATGTACCGTGCTGTACGAGGATACGTGCAACTGGGCCACGTCCTTTATCCAGCTCGGCTTCAATCACTGTACCACGGGCACGTTTGTCCGGGTTCGCTTTGTATTCGTTCACTTCTGCAACCAGCAGAATCATTTCAAGCAGACCTTCCAGACCCATTCTTTGTTTCGCTGACACGTTAACAAAGATGGTATCTCCGCCCCACTCTTCCGGAACGAGTTCATAGCTAGTTAGTTCTTGTTTCACTTTGTCTGGATCAGCGCCCGGCTTGTCAATTTTATTGACAGCCACGATGATTGGTAGTCCAGCAGCTTTGGCATGGTTAATCGCCTCAATGGTCTGTGGCATAACACCGTCATCCGCAGCTACGACAATAATCGTCATATCCGTAACTTGTGCGCCCCGTGCACGCATCGCTGTAAATGCTTCGTGACCCGGAGTATCCAGGAACGTGATCTTTTTGTGGTTGATTTCAACTTGATATGCACCGATATGTTGCGTGATTCCGCCTGCTTCGCCATCGGATACATTCGTGGAACGAATAGCATCCAGCAAAGTAGTTTTACCATGGTCAACGTGACCCATGATCGTAACTACTGGTGGACGAGCTTGCAAGTCAGCAGCATCATCATTCTCTTCCAGTGTTTCGAAACGGTCATCTTCAAGCACAATCTTCACTTCAACCTCAACACCGAATTCACCTGAAAGCAGAAGGATCGTTTCGATATCAAGCTCTTGGTTGATTGTTGCCATAACGCCCATAGCGATGAGCTTTTTGATAACTTCGGAAGCATCCTTATGGAGCAACTTCGCTGTTTCACCAACAGTCATATCACCACGAACGATGATTTTCTTAGGTGTGTTATCAATTTTTTCACGTTGTTGGTACTGTTGTTGATTTCTGTTGCGGTTGTTCTTGCCACCACGGTTACCACGGAAGTTGCCGCCACGGTTGTCATCATAACGACGTCCACCGCCACCGCTGTTCGAACGGTTACCACTATTGTTGTTGCTGCCAGTAGTGCCACCTGGGCCGCTTCTACGTTGGCCTTGTCCTTGGCTCTGACCTTGGCCACTGCTACGGTTGCCAGCAGTACCTGTATTACCACCGCTGTTAGGTCCTGAAGTTCTTACCTGACCGCCACCGCTGTTATTCGGACGTTGACCCGATCCTTGCGGACGGGATGCAGTACTGCTTTGTCCACCTTGAGCTGGTCTTGGGCGGTTAGTTGATTGTCCTCCTTGGCTTGAGCCTTGGGAAGAGTTCGTTCTGTTGCGGCTGTCTTGGCCGCTGGGTCTTTGGGTGCCATTGTTATTGTTGGAATTTGGTCTATTGTTCATACCTACCTGCTTTTCCTGTTGTATTTTTGTTGGTACGGGACTACCGGATGGGTTACTGCTCTTCGGCGTGTTCACTCCGCCGGCCGGCTTGTTGCTGTCCACTGGTTTGTCACTGCGCACTGCCGAAGTAGCAACTGGTTTTGCATCGTTGCCTTGTTTCGAAGCAGCAGTGGATTTTATATCTTTAAAAAATTGTTCCACCTTACCGACTGAACCATTCTCCATGACACTCATATGATTGTTTACGGGAATTTCCAGTTTTTTAAGAATGGTTATAATTTCTTTACTACTCATATTAAGGGACTTCGCATATTCATAAACTCGCAATTTATCCTTGTTTTCCTGTTTACTCAATATACTCCACCTCCGACATTATACCGACTTGCTTGGAGATCATTTTTGCAAACCCTCGATCCGTTACTGCAAGAACAACACGCGTGTCTTTACCGATACTTGAACCCAGACTATCCCGGTCAAATCCGATTAACAGAGGAACCTTATAAGTTCCGCATTTATCGCGAAATTTCTTTTGTGTATTGGCTGAGGCGTCACCCGCAACAATAACCATTTTAGCTTCGGAAGAACGGATCGCTTTAAGTACAATTTCTTCACCTGTTACAAGTTTACCTGCACGCATAGAGAGTCCCAAATAAGACAGCGTTTTAATATTAGTCATGTTCACGCTCCTGTGCTGCTTTGAATTCATCCTCAACCGCGATGAAGTCAGCTGCTAATTGCTCGTAAATTTCAGGTGAGACTTTGCCTTTCAACGCCCGATCCAAAGCCCGGTTTTTGAGTGCGAGCTTAAAACAGGACTCTTTGCCGCATAAATAGGCACCACGTCCGGATTTTTTGCCAGTCAAATCGATCAGCACTTCATCCTCTGGCGTTTTAACAATGCGAATCAGCTGCTTTTTGGGCATCATTTCTTGGCATGCCACACATTTGCGCAGCGGCACTTTTTTTGGTTTCATACGTCAGCGCCCCCCGTACTTTACTTTAGTCGACGGAGACGGAATCCTGATGCATTTCAGAAGAAGAATCTTTTTCTCTGCCGAATTCCTGTTCCGCCTGGCTCTCGCTCTTAATGTCGATTTTCCAGCCGGTTAATTTGGCTGCCAATCTGGCATTTTGGCCTTTGATACCAATTGCGAGCGACAGTTGATAGTCCGGAACGATAACCCGAGCCATCTTTTCTTCCTCAAATACATGAACTTCCAATACTTTGGAAGGACTCAGTGCATTAGCAACATATTCGTCTACCTGATCGGAGAAACGAACGATGTCGATTTTTTCACCGCGCAGCTCACCCACAATGGTCTGCACGCGCATTCCCTTAGGACCTACACAAGATCCAACTGGATCAACTTCCTCGTTGCGGGAATGAACGGCAATCTTGGAGCGGAACCCTGCTTCGCGAGCGACGGAGCGAATTTCAACTACACCGTCAAAGATCTCAGGCACTTCCAGTTCAAAGAGACGTTTCAAGAGGCCCGGATGGGTACGGGACAAAATGATTTGCGGCCCTTTCGTCGTATTCTCGACCTTGGTGATATACGCCTTAATACGGTCACCATGAACAAACTTCTCGTTCGGCATCAATTCGGTCAGCGGTAAAGCCGCTTCGATTTTGCCCAGATCGATGTAGATATTGCGCAAATCCTGACGCTGCACCACTCCCGTAACGATATCTTCTTCCTTATCTACGAAAGCGTTGTAGATCAGGCCGCGTTCGGCTTCACGAATCCGCTGGGTCACTACCTGTTTGGCAGTTTGTGCCGCGATACGTCCGAAATCACGCGGCGTAACTTCAATCTCCGCAATATCTTCCAGCTGGAAGTGTGGGTTGATTTCTCGTGCAGCAGGCAATGAAATTTCGGTACGTGAATCCAGGACTTCTTCCACGATCAATTTACGGGCATACACTCGAATAACTCCCGTATTACGGTTCATGTCAACACGCACATTCTGGGCCGTGTTGAAATTCCGCTTGTAGCTGGAAATTAGTGCAGCCTCGATCGCTTCAAACAGCACATCCTTGCTGATCCCTTTTTCCCGTTCCAATTCATTCATTGCTTCAATAAAATCCATACTCATGAATGTTGATCCCCCTTTCAAACATGGCATCTCATACGTAAAACGGCGAAAGGCTCTGAACTCATGAGCACCTTGCCGTTATCGTGAGATGTGTCTTTTTCATTAATAAAGTGAACAAGGCACTTAAAACAAAATAGCTAGGCGCGCACTGGCAACCTTATCATAAGAAATGGCATGCTGTTTTTTGCCTGCTTCAATCACGAGTTCCTCGTCATCAAAGGAAAGCAGCTTGCCTTCAAATTCCTTCAATCCGTTCACCGGCTCGTAGGTTGTAACAAAAACATTTTTGCCTACAGCTTTGGTAACGTCCTCAGGTTTTTTCAGTGGACGCTCCGCACCGGGAGAAGACACTTCAAGGAAATAGATGGTTGGAATCGGATCGTTCTCATCCAGCTTGGCGCTCAGCTTTTCGCTGATCAAGACGCAATCGTCGATGTCGATGCCACCCTCTTTGTCGACATACACCCGTAAAAACCAGTTGCTGCCTTCTTTGACGTATTCGATGTCAACCAGCTCGAAGCCTTGTTCGTTCAAGTAGGGTTGGATCATTTCTTCCACGGTAGATTTAATGTTCGTTGTGCTCAAAACCAATAACCTCCAACTTAGGTTACACCAGCAAAAAAGCACTGGCAGATTATTCAATACCCAAGATTCTTGTATACCAAAGACTAAAGAGTGGGTTTCCCCACTCTTTAGAAATTCGTACTATCTCGTTCACTTCAAAAATTATAACATAGTCTGGTAATAGTGACAAGTAAGCGATGGTTCTGGCAGTTTACTTACTAATGAAGGAAAAATTACGTTCCGCCAGCAATCGCTATGTTTAGATCCAAATTCAATCCTAGAAAAGGGAAAGCTGATTGCTCTCTGGCAAGCCACGGAAACATCCCATATTGGACAGGAGTTCAACAATGGTCTTACTTGCTTTCGACTTCTGTTGGAAGTCCTCAACCGATAGAAACTCACCATGATCTCTTGCTGCAGCAATATTGCGAGCAGCATTATCCCCGATTCCTGCCAACGCCGAAAATGGAGGGATTAGTGATTTTCCGTCAACGATGAACTTTGTCGCTTCCGAACGGTATAAGTCAATGGATTTCAGCGAGAATCCGCGTGCTGCCATTTCCAGACCCATTTCCAGGACAGGTAACATGTTTTTCTCTTTTGGAGGTGCCTGGAAACCTAATTGCTCAATCTCCGTAATTTTGCGATAGATCGCATCATATCCCTGACACATCAGTTCGATATCAATCTCATCCGCCCGAACGGTAAAGTAAGTTGCGTAATATTCAATCGGATGATACAGCTTGAAGAACGCCGTACGTACTGCCGAAATAACATAAGCGGCCGCGTGAGCCTTCGGGAACATGTACTGGATTTTGAGACACGAATCAATGTACCATTGAGGCACTTTACAATTCTTCATCTCGTCAATCCATTCCTGTGGCAGCCCCCGTCCCTTACGAACACTCTCGGTAATCTTAAAGGCAAGACTTGCGTCCATTCCCGTTTTATAGATCAGGAATAACATGATATCATCCCGACAACCAATTACCGTCTTAATATTACACGTTCCGTTCTTAATCAGATCCTGAGCGTTTCCAAGCCATACCCCTGTACCATGGGACAATCCGGAAATCTGCAGTAAATCGGCAAAAGACGTCGGCTGGGATTCAACAAGCATCTGACGTACAAACTTCGTTCCCATCTCCGGCACGCCAAACGTCGCCACTGGCGACCTAATCTGTTCCGGTGTAACACCCAGAGCTTCGGTTGAGTTAAACATGCTCATGACTTTGGGATCATTCATCGGAATGGTCGTTGGATCGACACCTGTCAAATCCTGTAACATCCGCATCATAGTTGGATCATCGTGCCCCAGAATATCAAGTTTCAGCAAGTTTTCTTCAAAAGCATGATAATCAAAGTGTGTCGTTTTCCACTCCGCATTAACGTCATCAGCTGGGAACTGAACAGGTGTAACGTCTTCGACCTCGATATAATCAGGTACCACGACAATACCGCCGGGATGCTGTCCAGTACTCCGTTTCACCCCAGTACATCCCGAAGCCAAACGATTCAATTCAGCTCCGCGCCATTTCTTGTGATGTTCTTCCTCATATTTCTTGGCAAAACCAAATGCTGTTTTCTCAGCCACCGTACCAATGGTCCCCGCACGGAAAACACTCTTCTCACTAAATAGTACTTTCGTATAGTTATGAGCATGAGGCTGATAATCACCAGAGAAGTTCAAGTCAATATCGGGAACTTTATCTCCTTTAAATCCAAGGAAGGTCTCAAACGGAATATCCTGGCCTTCTCCTTTAAGTGTGCCACCACAATCCGGACACTCTTTCTCTGGAAGGTCAAATCCACTCCGAACACTGCCGTCCAGGAACCACTCGCTGTGTTTGCATTCCGAATTCACACAAATATAATGAGCAGGTAGTGGATTAACCTCGGATATACCCAGGAATGTAGCAACAACAGAGGAGCCTACCGATCCCCGTGAACCTACGAGGTAACCATCCTGATTCGATTTTTTAACCAAGCGCTCTGAGATCAGATAGTTGGCAGAAAAACCGTATTTAATAATTGGAATGAGTTCTTTCTCTAATCGTGCCACGATTACTTCCGGTAATTCCTCGCCATAGATGGACTTGGCAGTTTCATAACAGGTATTACGGATTTCTTCGTCTGCACCTTCCAGAATCGGAGTAAACAGTTTGTCCGGGAATAACTTAATTTCCTCAAATCGATCAGACAACTCCACCGTATTTGTAACAACAACTTCGTAAGCTTTATCTTGGCCCAGGAACTGGAACTCTTCCAGCATTTCCTCTGTCGTTCTAAAATGTGCATCCGGTTTACGCTGATCTTTCAGTGGACTAAAACCTGTAATTCCGTGAATGGTGATATCCCGATATAACTTGTCACGTGGTTCCAAATAGTGCACGTTACCTGTGGCTATGACCGGTTTATTCAGTTTTGCACCTATATCGATGACTTTACGGATCGCTGTTTTGATTTCTTCGGGTGTAGCCACCAATCCTTTATCCACCAAATGCATATACATGGTAAGTGGTTGGATCTCCAGTATGTCGTAGAACTCAGCGATCTCTTCCGCTTCTTCGAGCGATTTGTTAAGCACCGCTTCGAAAAATTCCCCTTTTTCACAGCCCGATATAATAACAAGGCCTTCACGCAAATTAATCAGTTTTGATTTGGGAATGCACGGTACCCGCTTGAAATGTTCCGTATGAGAGAGAGATACCAGCTTATATAGATTTTTCTTGCCGACATCATTCAATGCATAGATTCCACAATGGAAAGGTCTTGTATTCGACAAGTCGACACCTACATAATCATTCAAGCGATCGAGCCTCGTTAAACCTTTCATCTGAGCAGCATCATTTAATAATCCGATCAGTATACCCGCGAGTGCAACCGTATCATCTATGGCACGGTGATGACTTTCGAGTCCAACCTTATATTTATCCGCCATCGTATTCAGACGGTGGTTCTTATTTTTGGGAAATAACAATCGCGCTAGTTCCAATGTATCAAGGACCGGGTTAGGAAGCTCTGGCAATCCAATTTGCTTCAGGGAAGCCTGGATAAAGCCCATGTCAAAACGTGCATTATGCGCAACAAGCACACCATCACCAGCAAACTGCACAAAGTCACGGATAACAGGCTCCAGCTCAGGTGCGTCTTTTACCATGTCATCATTAATATTGGTCAACTGCTGAATGTTGTAGGGAATGCGTTCATGCGGATTCACAAATGTTGCAAACCGGTCAATTTCTTTACCATCTTGCATCTTCACGGCAGCAATCTCAATAATTTTGTTCTGTGTTACCGACAGACCTGTGGTCTCGATATCAAATACGATGTATGTCGCTGTTTGCAGATCCAATGGCTGAGGAGCCATTACAACGGCAACAGAGTCATTCACAACATTCGCCTCAAGGCCGTAGATCATTTTAATCCCGTTTTTCTTAGCAGCCTTGGAAGCCTCGGGATATACCTGCACCCCACCATGATCACTGACAGCAATCGCCTTATGTCCCCACTCCGCTGCCATTTTCACGTATTTGTCAATTGAAGTTACAGCATCCATCGTACTCATCGTAGAGTGCAAATGGAACTCCACCCGTTTCTCTGGTGCATTATCTTTGCGAGACGGTGGTGCTTTAACTTCAACCAGGTCCGAAGGAATCATGGCAAGTTCAGGAATTTGCATAAACCGGTCATATTCTACACGACCACGCACTTTCACCCATTTACCGTTAGCCAACAAACTGAGAATTTTTACATCCTCTTTTGTTTTGGCAAACATCTTCATTTGCATGGAATCCGTGAAGTCAGTCAGGTAGAAGGTAAACAATGTGTTTCCGTTTCGCAGTTCTTTACGATCCAGTCCAAACACCGAACCTTGAAGCGTGACCTTTTTCTCTTCATCCTGAATTTCCTGCATAGGTACCGCAGGTTCCTTGATGTCATAACCCATTTGCAAACGCAGATCACCCTGCTCCTCATCCACCGGGATTTCTGTGTCCACTTCACTCATCATCTTCTCGATGACCTCAAGTTCTTCTACACGTTTTTGGGCCTGGAACTGTTCCATGGCCTCTTTATTGCTTCCCACTTCACCCACTTGCATCTTGATGCGAAGAGGTAGATGAAAGTATTTTTCATAGAATTTCGTAATAGCCTGATCAATCTGTTTCTTACGAGCCAATTCCATCGACGTTGCATCACTCATTGTCAGTTGTAGAAGATCCTCTTCACATTCAAAGGTTGTCCGGTTCATCCAACCATTTACAGATGGAATCTCACGGGTAACCCACTCCAGAAACAGATTCCAATATTCACTGACGATATCACCATTTTGTACTTGATCCGTGTATTTGAAGCCAAATGAAATTTTGGCAATATGATTCATCTTCTCTTGAATATGCAGGCAAAATGTGCGATAGATTGGAGCGGGTACCAACGTATCCTTTGCAATCAGAATATTCCATTCCCGATTACTTCGATTGGTCTCTACTTGTTCAATCCATCCATCCAAAAAATAGGGCTCTAACAGACCAGCCGGAAGCTCTGCCTGTTTCATCAACAACTCAAACCGTTTTCTCTTCTCCTCGAATCCGCTCATCGTGTTCCTCCTTGTACCCCCTTAAAGCATGAAAAGCCCCTGCATTCAAAAATGTCACCGATCCGAACTCGCACCGACTCATTTTATCCGACAGAAGCTCTCCATTCATTACTCTTACAGTCCGTACGTGCCGTTATATAAATTGAACAAAAAGATATTTACACTTGCCACTCCGATAACAGAACAACCTTCCGATCGCTGTTATCCCCAGATTTTTTGATTCCCTTTTACAAAGGGGAAAATCCGGGGATAAAGGCGAACGCTCCGCTTCTTCAGCTTATTTCTGTTCTCTACGTTCTCATGTAAATGTTTAGTTCAATGTATATCGTCAAGTGATTCTGACTTAGTATGCTCTTGCAAACACAACCGTGTGTTCTGCCTGTTCACCACAAGCCAGGCACGTATGCTTTTCTTCCGCAGGCTTGAACGGGATGTTCCGGCTTGTTGCACCTGTGACTTCTCTTACTTTATCTTCGCAAGTTTCTGAACCGCACCATCCAGCCAGTGTAAACCCGCGTTTATTTTCCATCAGTTCTTTCATCTCATCGAGTGTATCCACGGAGTAGAAGTTATCCGACATAAATGTGCGAGCACGCTCTAACATATCTGCCTGAATCTGTGTCAGCATAGCCTGGATCTCTTCTACCAGGTTCGCTTGTTCTACCACTTTCTTCTCACCTGTGATCCGTGATACGAGTACACAAACGCCATTTTCCATATCACGTGGACCAATCTCCAGACGAATCGGAACACCGCGCATCTCGTATTCATTGAACTTCCAACCTGGGCGAACATCGCTGCGATCATCCATTTTCACACGAACTCCAGCTTTTTTCAACTCAGTGAACAACTCATCTGCACGCCCAACAACAGCATCACGCGTTTTCGGAGGCCCAATTGGAATCATGACCACTTGTGTTGGTGCTACTTTAGGAGGAAGTACGAGACCACGGTCATCACCGTGAACCATAATTAATGCACCGATCAAACGTGTGCTTACTCCCCATGAAGTAGTGTAAGCCAGCTCCAGCACATTATTGCGGCTAAGATACTGGATTTCAAATGCTTTTGCAAAGTTCGTCCCCATATAGTGAGATGTACCCGCTTGTACAGCACGTCCATCCTTCATCATGGCTTCGATCGAGTACGTATCCACCGCACCCGCAAACTTCTCGGACTTGGTTTTCTGACCCACAATTACAGGAATAGCCAAGTATTCCTCAACCACTTCACGATAAATCTCAAGCATTTTCATCGTTTCTTCACGTGCTTCTTCTTCTGTCTCATGCGCTGTATGACCTTCCTGCCACAGGAACTCACTAGTGCGAAGGAAAGGCAACGTTCTTTTTTCCCAACGAACTACGTTAGCCCACTGGTTGATCAGTACCGGAAGATCCCGATAAGACTGAATCCACTTGGAATACATGTGACCGATAATCGTTTCGGATGTAGGACGGATTGCCAGACGTTCTTCCAGCTTCTCTCCGCCAGCTTCCGTAACCCATGGTAATTCAGGGTTAAAACCTTCCACGTGCTCTTTTTCCTTTTGAAAGAAGCTCTCAGGAATGAACATCGGGAAGTAGGCATTGCGATGACCCGTTTCCCGGAAACGACGATCCAACTCATCCTTAATATGTTCCCAGATTTCAAATCCGTCTGGTTTAAACACAATACAACCGCGTACGGGTGCATAGTCCATGAGATCAGCTTTTTTGATAACATCAATGTACCAGCGTGAGAAATCCTCACCCTGTGGTGTGATTTCAGTCACGAACTGTTTATCATTTTCCTTTGACATAAGACTCCAGCGTCCTCCCATAACGACTATCTCTGAATGTCCAGAGCGTAGTCCAACCGTAATTATCCGTTAATTAAACGTAATATATCATTGTAAGTTACTGCCAGCATCAACACAAACAACATCGCAAATCCGATGAAATGCACCATGCCTTCGCGATTGGGATCAACAGGTCTGCCGCGCAGCGCTTCAATTCCCAAAAATACCAGACGGCTACCGTCCAGTGCAGGTATTGGTAGCAGGTTAAATATCCCAAGATATAGACTCAAAATCGCTGCCCATCTCGTTAACTGCTCAATCCCTTGTTTAGCAATTTGTCCTGTCACTTCAAATGTACGAACTGGACCACCAATATCATCCATGTTGAATTGATTGATCAGATGTTTGAAACCTTCAAATATTATTTTGGTTGTATCAACCATGGCCACGCCTGAGACTTTAAATGTCTCTACAAATCCAACAGATCGGGTTGGTAACGTAGGTACGATTCCCACTTTACCGCCCTCTTGTCCTTCTACAGCACGTGGAGTAATCGTTATATTAAACGTATCCGAACCCCGGCGCAGCGTCCATTCCATCGGCTTGTCTTTGGAATCGGCAATCATCGACACCATTTTTTGTGAATCCGTACCAATTGCAGTACCATTGATGGTTTCGATAATATCGCCCTTTTGCAGGTTCGCCTGATCGGCTGCCCCACCTTCAAGCACTTCACCAATTTGAAGATTTTTTGGATTTTCCACCGGAACTCCTGCCATCTGCGCATATACAGCAAACAGCACAAAGGCCAAGATAAAGTTCATGAGTGGGCCCGCAAAAATAGCTAATGCACGCTGTCCAACGGTTTTGCTGCCGAATTGACGATCTTTCGGTGCAATCTGCGTTTGTTTACCACGACTTACCAACATTGCTTGAGGATGAATACGATACTCCTGAATCTCACCATCTACATCCAGTTGAAGCTTCAGGGCGTTCTCCATATCAATGGAGATGACTTCACCACGTATTACATTTTTACGGTTATCCAACTGATCCAGATAGATCATCTTCACCTGGTCATCCGCTGATCTTACCGCGATGGTCTGTCCTTCCTGGATCTCTACCAGTTCCGGATCTTCCCCTGCCATTCGTGCATATCCACCAAAAGGCAACAAACGCAATGTAAACTGGGTCTCGTTTCTTTTATATGAGAACAATTTGGGACCAAAACCGATCGCAAACTCCCGTACAAGAATACCGGCGCGTTTGGCAAAATAATAATGCCCCCATTCATGAACCGTCACGATGACAAAGAACATGAGCACCGTTAGAAATACCACTTGTATGGTTTCCAATCCCTATCCATCCTCCTTCACGGCACATACCGCAGTCTGTCCCTCTAGATTATCATTATTCTCTGATGCCGCACAAGAGAATCACTTCTTCCAATTTGTTATGAAAAAAGAGATTACAGACTGGCCGCAAGCTTACGGCTCTCCTGATCACAACGCGCGATCTCCTGCAGATCAGGCTCGTCCACATTGTGGTGTGCTTCCAGCACAGAAGCAATAATATCTTCTATTTTAAGGAATGAAATCTCTTTACGCAAGAAACGGGCTACAGCAACCTCGTTGGCTGCATTAAACGCCGTTGTTGCGGTTCCTCCCATTTTACCACACTCATACGCCATTCTTAAACACGGGAACCGTTCCATATCCATCTCACGGAAATGTAATTTCCCAGCCTGAGCAAGAGACAGACGCTGTGCTGGTGATGGCAAGCGGTCAGGGTAAGTCAGTGCATATTGAATGGGAACTCGCATATCCGGATTCCCCAGTTGTGCGATGATGCTGGTGTCATCAAATTCCACATATGAATGAATAACACTCTCTGGGTGAAGCAATACATTAATCTGATCATATCGAAGACCAAATAACCAATGTGCTTCAATGACCTCAAGCCCTTTGTTAACCATCGTTGCCGAGTCTATCGTGATTTTGGAGCCCATTGACCAATTTGGATGTTTAAGTGCATCCTCTATAGTCACGTTCTTCAACTGTTCACGGGTAAGATCACGGAATGATCCGCCTGAAGCGGTGAGCGTGATGCCTGTCAGGCGTTCTCTGTTTTCACCATTCAAGCATTGGAATATCGCAGAGTGCTCACTATCAACGGGCAGTAAAGAGACTCCTTTGGCAGCCGCTCTTGTCGTAACGATATGCCCCGCTGTAACCAATGTCTCCTTGTTGGCCAGTCCGATCTGTTTGCCTGCGTCTATGGCAGCAAGCGTTGACTCCAATCCAACACTGCCCACCACCGCTGTAACAACCGTATGCGCATCGGTTCCTGCCGCAACTTCTACGAGTCCTTCATTGCCATAAAATAGTTGCGTTCCTGCTGGCAAATGTGGAGCTACCTTCTCCGCCAATTCTTTGGACCCCACCGATACCTTCTTCGGCCGGTAACGTTTGGTTTGTTCGATCAGCAGGTCTGTATTGCCTCCGGCAGCCAGTCCCTCCACTTGAAAGAGTTCAGGATGCATGTCAACTACATCCAGTGTCTGGGTTCCAATGGAACCGGTTGACCCGAGAATCGCAATTTTTTTCATGCTGCACCTCATTTTTAATTATCCAATGCCTACGGCGAACAATGTTGTTATCTCAGACTCAAGTTCTTCTTTAGTAGGGCAATAGCATTAGTATATGTACGAATGGAAAAACAACAATCCAGCTGTCGCACCGATCAAGAATGCCTCCATGCCCTGGGAGAAGACTGCCTGAATCCTTGATATTATATACACGTTTGTATGCAGACTGGATCAAGTCACCCATCTGACCTACAACTGCACAGGCAATTCCAATCACAATCGCTCTCTGCCACGAAAGCAAACCATCTGATACTAATGCAAAAATAACAGAAGTAACAATTGCAATTACGATGCCACCCAGTGCACCCTCTATGGTCTTGTTTGGACTGATGGAAGGCCACAGTTTGTTTTTACCAATTAGTTTCCCTACAAAATAAGCTCCTGCATCACTGGCCCATATGGAGCCCAGCAACAGGAACGTCCAGAACAATCCATGATGCAGATGTCTGGATTCTGCAATGTAATAGAAACCGATCCCTATATACAACACGCCGAGGAAAAGCATCGCCACTGTATTCACGGGAAGCTTATTTTTGGTGACAACCGAAGCTGTCATCAGTACAAGCATTACAATCCAGATGACCTGGAATAAGGATAGCGGTCTTGCCTCCCAAAGCATTTCCCAAGGAAACACAATGGCAAAAACACCAGCATATCCAATCAGGGCCACACCTGAAAAAGGCATCACCCCGGTCATTTTCACAAATTCATAATAACCGATGAGAGCCATAAGCAATACCAAACCATGGTACCAGGGTCCGCCCAGCATGCAAAAACCTAAAAACAACACACCTGCTATGATTCCTGTCGTTAATCGCTGTTTCAACGGCTTCATCCTCCATCTATTTCAAACCGCCGTAACGCCTTGTTCTGCGCTGATATTCGGCTACTGCTTCAAGCAAATGCTTTTTGCCAAATTCGGGCCAGTATATATCCGTAAACCATAATTCACTATATGCAAGCTGCCAGAGCATAAAGTTGCTTAATCTCAACTCTCCGCTCGTCCGGATCAGCAGATCCGGATCGGGCATGTCAACCGTCAGCATATGTCTATCAATGAGTTCAGGTGTTATGTCTTCTGCCGATAGTTCCCCCGATTTCACCTGCAGAGCGATCTGTTTAACACAGTCCGTCATTTCACGACGACTTCCATAGTTCATTGCAAAGTTTAAAACGAGACCTGTATTATGTTCCGTAAGACGAATGGCTTCCCGCAAGGCATTAATGGTATGAGAAGGTAAATGTTCCTCTTGACCCATCATGCGAATGCGCACATTTTTTTCTATAAGTTCATCCAGCTCTATGGCTAGAAATTCTTGCGGAAGTCGCATCAGAAAATCCACTTCTTCTTTTGGACGCGTCCAGTTTTCTGTCGAAAAAGCGTACATCGTCAGATATTTGATGCCCAGTTCATCCGCCGCGATGGTCGCACGTTTGACCGCCTTCATGCCATTTTGGTGCCCGGCTATACGCGGGAGTCCCAAACGTTTGGCCCATCGTCCATTGCCGTCCATGATGATGGCGACGTGCTGCGGGATATTGTCCTCGGATATAGTCAGCGTTTCCTGCTTGTCAGCCCCATTCCACCACGACCGAACCCGTTTGATCATTCCTGTTCCTCCAAAATCCCTGAAGTTTCTTTATCTGAAGCTTGGAAAAAGAGACAAAACCCCACCGTATTGGAGGGGCTGCGCTTGTCTTACACTTCCATGATTTCTTTTTCTTTGGCAGCGAGTACCTTATCGACTTCAGCAATAAATTTGTCGGTCGATTTTTGGATATCGTCCTGATGTCTCCGGGATTCATCCTCGGAAATATCTGACTTTTCCATTTTCTTGATGTCATCATTCGCGTCACGGCGAATGTTACGAATCGCTACTTTACCTTCTTCACCGAACTTCTTCGTCAGCTTAACAAGTTCCGCTCTACGTTCTTCCGTCAATGCCGGAATAGACAAACGAATCATGCTACCATCATTGGCTGGAGTAAGACCCAGATCCGATTTCATGATGGCACGCTCGATGTCACCCATGGAGGATTTGTCCCAAGGCTGAATCATCAGTGTACGGGAATCCGGAGTACTGATATTAGCGAGTTGATTCAATGGCGTCATTGCTCCATAATACTCTACCTGGATTCGGTCCAGAAGAGCTGGAGTTGCACGGCCTGCACGCAAAGTAGCCAAGTCACGACGCAATGCTTGAATAGCTTTTTCCATACGCTCTTCGGCATGTTGTTTAACCGCTTGTGGCATTAATCTACACTCCCTTTAACGATTGTTCCGATACGTTCGCCCAGAACAACACGTTTGATGTTACCTTGTTCCGTAATGGCAAATACGATCAACGGGATGTTGTTGTCCTTACAAAGCGAGGATGCCGTCGAATCCATTACACCAAGGTCTTTGTTAAGAATATCCATGTAAGTCAACTGATCAAATTTCACAGCTGTACTGTCCTTAAACGGATCTGCTGAGTATACACCATCAACTTTATTTTTGGCCATCAAGATAACTTCTGCTTCAATCTCCGCTGCGCGCAGTGCTGCTGTTGTATCCGTGGAAAAGAACGGGTTACCTGTACCTGCTGCAAAAATAACGACCCGGCCTTTCTCCAGATGGCGAATAGCTCTACGACGAATATAAGGCTCTGCAATCTGTTGCATTGCAATAGATGTCTGTACACGCGTAGGCACTTCAATCTGTTCCAAAGCATCCTGCAGTGCCAGCGAGTTCATCACTGTCGCCAGCATACCCATATAATCGGCAGTTGCACGATCGATGCCTTTTTCGCTACCGGCAATTCCACGCCAGATGTTTCCGCCGCCACAAACAATAGCAACCTGTACACCAAGTGCAACAACCTCTTTTACCTGTTGGGCAATCGACGAGATCGTATCTGCATCAATACCGTAGCCGTTTTGACCGGAAAGAGACTCTCCGCTGACCTTTAAGACAACACGTTTAAATACTGGCTGTTCCAATTATTCACCCTCCACTTTGAATTGAACACGCTTGGTGTTCAACCAACAAAACTCCTCGCGCATGGCCTCCTGCTTAAAAAGAAAGGAACACAGTTGTGTTCCGCTCTTTTAGGAAAAACGTTTAACCGGTAAGGCACTGTTTTCCTGAGATATAAGGGAGTTTACGCTTCGAAGTTTCATCATTCTTATATCTTCGAAAATCAATTTTGCTCGCCGGTTTATAGAAACCGTCTTATTTGTTTACTTGGGACATTACTTCTTCTACGAAGTTGTCTACTTTTTTCTCAAGACCTTCACCCAGTTCATAACGAACGAAACGACGGATGGAGATGTTTTCCCCAATTTGGCTGATTTTTTCGTTCAGCAATTGAGAGATCGTTTTGTCTGGATCTTTAACAAAAGTTTGTTCCAGCAGGCAGTACTCTTCGTAGTATTTACCGATACGGCCTTCAACCATTTTTTCAATGATTTTCTCTGGTTTGCCTTCGTTAAGAGCTTGAGCTTTCAGGATTTCTTTTTCTTTTTCCAGCTCATCTGCAGGAACTTCTTCGCGTGTAACGAATTTAGGATTAGCTGCAGCGATTTGCATAGCTACATCTTTAACGAAATCCTTAAATTGATCCGTTTTACCAACGAAGTCAGTTTCACAGTTAACTTCAACCAAGACACCAATACGTCCACCAGCGTGAATGTAAGATTCTACAACGCCTTCAGTTGCTGCACGGCCTGCTTTGCTTGCTGCAGCAGAAAGACCTTTCTCACGCAACAATTCAGCTGCTTTTGTTACATCACCGTTTGCTTCTTCCAGTGCTTTTTTGCAATCGAGCATACCAGCGCCCGTTCTTTCGCGAAGTTCTTTTACCGCACTCGCATTAACTGCCATTATAAATTCCCTCCAACATTAAGTATTGTACGTACACTCTAAAAAAAGGGCAGTGAGAGGTTATCCACCTGCCAACCACCCTTTTCATTTAGTTTATAACATATGTTCGAATCTATTAAGCGGAAGTTTCTTCGCCTTGGTTAGCTTCGATTACTGCGTCAGCCATTTTACCTGTCAGCAATTTAACAGCGCGGATCGCGTCGTCATTACCTGGGATAACATAATCGATCTCGTCCGGATCGCAGTTAGTATCAACGATACCTACAATTGGGATACCCAATTTGCGAGCTTCCGCAACAGCGATACGCTCTTTGCGTGGATCGATGATGAACAGGGCGCTTGGCAGGCCTTTCATATTTTTAATACCGCCCAAGAATTTCTCCAGACGATCTTTTTCTTTGCGAAGCAAGATAACTTCTTTTTTAGGCAATACAGCGAATGTACCGTCTTCTTCCCAAGCTTCCAACTGTTTCAAACGATCAATACGTTTTTGAATCGTTTGGAAGTTAGTCAGGGTACCGCCAAGCCAGCGTTGGTTAATGTAGAATTGACCAGCACGTTCAGCTTCTTCTTTAACGGAATCTTGAGCTTGTTTCTTAGTACCCACGAAAAGAATTTTACCATTCTCTCCTGCGATTCCTTTAACGAAGTTGTAAGCCTCTTCGACTTTTTTCACCGTCTTTTGCAAGTCGATGATATAAATTCCGTTTCTTTCAGTGAAGATATAACGATCCATTTTTGGGTTCCAACGACGAGTCTGGTGACCGAAGTGTACCCCAGCTTCGAGAAGCTGCTTCATGGAGATTACTGCCATCTTCACACACCTCCTAATATGGTTTTTATTGTGTCCTCCGCCGGCATCATTTTTCGCCAAGACTCTCCATAAGGAAAGCACCCTCAACAAAATTAGCACATGCGTGTGTTTTAACACCGTTATCTAATATATCATAACTGACTGTCCGATGCAACAGTCTTTAAAGCTAAAATCTACTTTTCGTTTTTTGCTAGTATCGAATCATTTTAAACTTGATATGTAACTCAGGCGCTAATTATTATCAAGCTTTGAAAATGCACCGTTTAATACGCAAAAACCGTCCTGTCCGAGCATGCTCAGTTTGACGGTTCTTTCGTAATTTTTGCGATAATGGATTTGAAACTTTCGCCTTTTTCAAGCGCATAGGTGCCCACTTGGATTTTCGTATTGATTCGCTCAGCTTTGCCAGCCTTGATGAACGCTTGAGCATCATCTACGATTCCCGCGGTTTTTAGGTTTGCTGCAACGATCGCCAGACTATTGCCTGAACGTACCTTGAATGATACTGTTGCGCCTTTCGGATTGCTCGGCGTTACAGGTTCTGTTGTCTTCGGCTCAGTTATCTCTTTTTGCCCTTCACCTTCACTTGCAGCAGGCTCTTGTGGCTTCTCAGGCTCTGCGGGTGTTTCCGTAGAGGTTACTGTCTCAGGCGGTGTTGCTGTTTCCCCTTGCAACTCACTGCTTTCCTGCTTTTTCTTCTCTACCCACTCCGCTTCTGTGTACAATTCCTCTTCAGAACCGACCACCTTCATATCCAGGCTTTTTGCGGCTGTTTCAAGTTTTTCTTTGGTTATATTGGCAGTCTGCTCGGAGTCCAGATTACTATCCGACAATGCATTTTGTCCAACTGTGGCCAGTTGAAGCAAAACCGCACCAATAATCATGCCGCTCCCCAGACCAATCCATAAGGATCGCTTGTCCATGACTTAGCTTTCCTCCCGTTCTGCCAGTTGCAGTATTAACTGTACCTCACCTCGCTGAATGCCTGTCTGCTTGGATATGGCATCCATCGACTTACCTTCAGCATGTAGATTAAAGAGTTCTGCATATCGATCTTTAATCGATTCACGCCCAGGCAAAGATTCGACTTCACTGGTCTGTTGGTCTGCTTCCAACGCCTGCTGGGCCGCCTCTGCTTGTACACTTTTCACGAGCGCTTGTGCTTGCAAACCTTCGGAAGATTGTACGGATACATTACCAGAGTGTGGAGCAGGTGATGCGACAGGTTCATTCTTTTTGCTCTGTTCCAGCTGATCCAACCGCTGCTGTAATTCCTGAAGTTGCAATTGCATACGTTGATCGGCTGCTGTCGCTTCTCCCTTCATTTCAGCCACACGTTGAATAAGAGCATCATTATCATTTTCGATCTCGGTCATGTAGTGTTCAAGCGTAGATTCCATCTCCTGCACCAGTTGATGCCCAGGCTCTTGCACCTTGTTTTTCCGAGGCATAATACAAGCGTATGCGATGGCGCAGGCCCCTAATATGACAATAATGATCCATGGTGACAAATTGGGTTCTCTCCTTCTGATTCAACCATCGGTGCGCAAGACTCCATGTCCATAACAACCATTTATTATAAAGACAGATCTATGTGTTTTCCCTTGTACGGGTGCTCTGCAGGTTTGACAGTCTCTTGAGCCTGAGCAGACTCCTGTCCATCGGAACCACTCTGCTGATCCCCATCATGGTTATGACCATCACGCACCGAAGTCTGTGAAGTTTCGTCCATTGCTTCACTTCGTTGCCTTGCTTCATTTGCTTCTTTCGACGTTTGCTCTGCCAAAAGATTCTGATCCGTAATCGGTCGCTGCTGGGCTTCACTTTGATAACGTCCCGCTTCACTTGTTCGTGGTACCGCAATCTGCAACTCCACTGCTTTGAAACTCATACGCTCACCTCACGGTTTCGAATGGATTTCTTCCTGTGCCTGAATGCTGTACTTAAACGTATGGAACCATCGTAATATCACCATCGTGATAATAAAATGAAATTCGACTCACCGGATCTTTAATAAATTTCGTGTATCTGCCGATAACTATTTTAGAGCCTCCATAAATCATCTTCAGAATATCAACACGAGCCTTACTTGTATCTTCAAGTGCCTTTTCAATTTCAAAGATACGCATTTTCGTTTCTTCACTTATACGAAGAGCAGATTTCTGCGTAGCATTCAGCTTGATTCGCATCGACATCTTATCTGGAGTGAGTTGTCCAGCGGCAGCTAATTGATCCAGCAATGTCAAAGCTTTCTTCGTTTTATCCAAGGAATCCATCTGCTCTCTGACTTCCTTGCGCAAATCATTGAGTTCGTTACGCAGCTTTGGTAGCACACCAACTTCAATGGAAGTGACCGTGGACATGCTGTTGCCTACAACACGCGCTGAGACGTTCTGACCAGCCTGGATGGAGCCACCAACGATTAGACCTTTGGTGCCCGCACAGATGACACCATGACCAGCACGAATATTGGAATGCATAATACTTTGGGAAACCAGAACATCTTCACCTGCATCTACGTTACCTTCTTGAATGAAAGTACATTTAACATTATGGCCTGCTTGTACCAGTCCTTTGTTATAACCAATAATACCACCGGTAATTTCGATTGAGCCACCTGCTTCCAGTTCAGCTCCTTCGACACCTCCGACGACACGAATGTCACCTGCTGCTTTGACTTTAAATCCGGTAAGTACATTGCCTCGTATGACAACTGTGCCTACAAAGTCGATATTACCGTTATTGTAGTCAACGTCACCATTGACTTCATAGACCGGAAACACATTCAGTTTGTTACCGTCCGTTTTGGTAACCAGCCCATCCAGTGCAGCATACATCGCAGAACCATCCGGGTTAATCACAACGTTTTTCCCAACTTTAAACCGAGCTTCTTTTCCCGGACGATAAGGAATTTCCTCACCCGTTACTGCCCTGCCTGGTATGCCCTCGCTAGGAGCGATCCGCTCTGCAATGATCTGACCACTACGGACATTGTTTAACCGGGTCACTTCTTTGTAATCGACAGTTCCATCTTCCGATTCCAGTGGTCGTCGTTCATTCGTATCGTCCATTCCAACCAGAACCTTGATGAAGCCATCTGTTCCTTGGATGGGAGCGATACCTTCTGCAATTTTGTATTTTTCTTTCAAATAGGTTTCAGGGTTGTTCACAAAAAGTAATAATGCCTCTCGCGATACACCTTGTTTGATGCTCTTGTTTGCCACAAATTGTTCAAGTTCATCGATCGTGCAGGCAAAGCCTTCTTCCTCTTTGGAAAATTCAAGGTAGGCTGTGCATTTGTCGTCCGATAAAACAATGTTTAAACATTGTTCCAAAGCAGTCCGCTGTGTCACCGCAATTCTTCCCCCTTTTAGACTTTCCACTCCCCAAACTCCAATGATATTACTTCTCTCTATTAATCTTTACGCATCAACAAATCTTTCTGTTTGTCCAACGTGCCGCGTAATCGTAATATTGCCTTGGAATGTAACTGGGATATACGAGACGGAGAAAGAGACATAACCTCAGCAATTTCACTAAGAGAAAGATCTTCGTAATACAAGAGTGAAACAACCGTTCTCTCTTTTACCGTCAACTTGTCAAGCCCTTGCACCAAAGCTTCCTTCAAATAAAACTCATTCACTTTATAATCCGGATTTTTGGCTTTCTCATCCACCATCAAGGACAGACGAGTCTCAGACTCTTCCTCACGAATGGGGTCCTCCAACGAGCAAAGTGACATGACTGCCACTTCCTGAAGCATATGTTGAAAATCTTTAGTGGACACGTCCAGGTACTCGCTCATTTCCTCATCACTAACAGACCTCAGATAACTTTGTTCCAGCTGTTGGTAGGCGTCTTCAATTCGCTTGGCCTTCTCCCGCACAGAACGCGGAACCCAATCACCTTGACGCAGACCGTCAAGAATGGCTCCGCGGACCCTCCATGATGCATAAGTTTCAAATTGCAGACCACGTTCATAGTCGAACTTCTCCAATGCATCAATTAACCCCATAACGCCATTGCTCTCCAAGTCATCCTTGGGAACATTTTTAGGCAGACCGACAGCCAGTCGACCGGATACATAATTTACAATATGAAGATACTTTTCAATCAACGTTTTCTTGGCTTCAAGATCTCCATGTTCTTTCCACTTTTCCCACAGATCAGAATGGTTCAAATGTGAAGCTTTACGCTCGTTCAATTGCTTTCACCCTCCTTATTTGTCTGTCAGGTGACGAACGGCCTGCGCCAATTCCTCCGGATCCTTGGTCCGGACAAGTTTAGGCGGATCCAAAGGGGCGAATCCCGTTGGAGCTTTCGTCTCAGATGGCGGAAGATCGTCCCCAGATGAAGCGTTCTGTCCACTCTTGAGCAAATCATTCAGCTCTTGTCCATCGTCTTCGATTTTAATGTCCACCTGTGAACCTCTTTGATCTTGAGCATTTGGTGAATCATAACCATACCCATTTCCCTCGATCTGAGGGTTCAGCAGCAATCCCAATCCCCAGCGTAAACCATATGCAAGGACAAACCAGGCTACGAATCCGATCAATCCGCGAATTAAACTGGTCATCAGCACATTGCTGCTGTATGCTACAAAAAAAGTAAGAATAAACCCAACGATGCCTGCTCCAAGATTAATGCGGTAGTTTCCTATCATAGTCTTATAGTTCCTTTACACCCATTTGTACACTTCGAATAGTCAAAAGTCCAGTTTCACAGTCCATCTCAATCGTTCGTCCATAATTCCCACCCGTATCTTCTGCTAGAAGAGGGATATTGAGTTTTTGAAGCCACTCTCGACAAGAATCTGCATTCCTTGGTCCAATGCGCATTGTATCTCCAGCGCCAGCAAAGGCAAACATCTGAGAGCCCCCGGCCATTTTAGACACAATACGTGAGTGAGAAGCGCCTAGTTTTATCATCTTTTCCAAAAGCTCAGGCAACGCCGTATCCGCATATTTCGCAGTGTTCAGTTTCCCTTCACGGGCGATCTCTGAAGTAGGAAGCATGACATGCGCCATTCCAGCCAGCTTCAAATGTGGGTCATACATTGTTAATCCCACACACGAGCCCAAGCCTGTCGTACGGATTACACCAGGAAGATGAGCGATGTTTAAATCCGCCATACCGACTTTAACGACGCTTTTGTCCTCAATCATGGCTCAGTGGCACCCCTAGCGATTCAAATATCTTTGCAAAGGATGGTGGATCCGGAATGAGGAAAAACTGACCCTCAACTTGATCTTCACCTTCAAAGAAAGATGTGTCAATCAACAATGCAGCGTCACCCATCTCGCCAAATTGCAGCAAGCCATAACTTAGAATGGCACCTGCCATGTCGATGGCAAGTCCAGGAACAGTTGGATACATAGACAACTTCGTGAAATCTGCCAAAGAAGAAAGATAAGATCCAGCCAAAATATTTCCAATCTCGGAAAGCGCTGATTGTTCCATATCTGTAAAAGCCAGTCCTTCTTTCAGATCAAACCCGGCAAGTCTATTCAACAACATTTTAGCAGCCTCTGGTGTCATCATAAAGAAAAGATTTCCCGGTGCTTCGCCTTCTACACGAAGAAACACGGTAACCACGATGCGTTCATCTCCGCCCACTTTTTCGGCAACTTCTTCAAAAGGGAGCATTTGTACTGTAGGTACACCCATGTCAATCGGTCTGTTGAGGAGTTGAGACAACGCCGTTGCGGCGTTGCCTGCTCCAATGTTACCGACCTCTTTGAGCACATCCATCTGGAATACCTCAAATCGGTTGAACATCTCCACGGTACTAGCCCTCAACACTTTCCAGCTGTACAATCTCGCTTTTATTTAATACTTCGTTTAGGTTGAGCATAATCAACAAGCGTGAATCCTCCAATTTAGCAACACCTCGCAGGTATCTTGCTTTGACGCCACCAACCACTTCTGGTGGGCTATCGATTGCACTGCTCTTGATATCAATAACATCATTGGCAGAATCTACGATAAAGCCAACTTGCATGTCGTCTACACCTACGATAACAATACGAGTCTGATCCGTGTATTCCGTTTCCGGAAGGGAGAAACGACCGCGTAGATCAATGACCGGAATTACAACACCGCGTAGATTAATAACTCCTTTTACAAAGGAAAGTGTCTTGGGAACACGGGTAATTGGCATCATGCGCTCAATCGTCTGAACCTTATCTACCTCAATACCATACTCTTCGGAACCCAATTTAAAGACGATGACTTTCAACTCTTCTTCCATGTAAAAAACCTCCCTATTAAATGTAAGACTTAGCTCTATGCTTATTTAATAAATGCATTAGGATCAAGAATCAGGGCTACTTGTCCATCTCCGAGAATGGTTGCTCCAGAGATTCCTTCAATAGCAGGAAGATAGGTTCCCATTGATTTGAGAACAATCTCACTTTGTCCAATAAATTCTTCAACAGCTACGGCTGCAAGACGGTCGCCTTTGCGAATCACGACAATTTCTGTTTCCTGCTCATCAGCGTCATTGAAATCCGGTACGGAGAAAACTTCGCTCAAGGACAAATACGGAATCAGTGACTCACGGAACGTGATCATTTTATTGCCGTGAATATTACGAACTTGCTCACGTTGTACAATGGCCGTCTCTACAATGGAGGACAACGGAACAGCGTATTTCTCTGAACCAAGTCGTACAAGCATTGCAGCAATAATGGATAGAGTCAACGGAAGCTGAACAGAGAAGTTTGTGCCTTTGCCTGGAGTTGAATGAATGGTTACATTACCGCCAAGCGAAGTGATCTTCGATTTTACTACATCCAAGCCAACGCCCCGGCCAGAGATATCCGAGATAATATCAGCAGTACTAAAACCAGGTGCGAACAACAGTTGATTTACTTCATCGTCACTCATCTTGGCACCTTGTTCTTCGGTTACAACACCACGTTTGATCGCGGTTTTCAAAAGCTTGTCGCGATAGATACCTTTACCATCATCTTCAATCTCGATAAATACGTGATTTCCACTGTGGAAGGCACGCAGGTTTACTGTACCCATCTCTGGTTTACCTGCAGCTACACGCTCTGCAATGGATTCCACACCATGGTCAACCGCGTTACGCAGTAAATGCACAAGCGGATCACCAATCTCATCAATTACCGTACGATCCAGTTCCGTCTCAGCACCTGTAATCACCAGATCGATTTTTTTATCAAGTGTCTTAGCCAGATCACGGATCATGCGCGGGAATCGATTAAATACAGTATCTACAGGAACCATCCGCAATTTCAGTACAATATTTTGCAAATCTGTGCTAACTCGACTTAAATGAGCTACTGTATCAGATAAATCATTGTTGCCTGTTTCACTGGCCAGTTGCTCCAGACGTGAACGGTCGATCAACAATTCACTGAACAGGTTCATCAATACGTCGAGACGTTCAATATCCACACGAATGGTACGCGAAGGTGCAGCAGCTTGCTTCGGCGCAGCTGTTTTAGCTGGTGCCGTTGTGGCTTCTTCTTTGGGTACAGAATTCTTATCCGGCGAAGCAACCTCAGCTACAGCTGTTGGTGCGGGTGGCGCTTCAACTGTAGCTGCTACCTGATTGGCCATCTGCTGAAGAGTCTCCTGATCCAGTTGAATGAGCTTCGCACTTTCAATTTCAGAGATACTCATGATGCCTTCTTCCAGTTCGTGCGCCTCTTTAGTTGTTATGTAATACAACGAGAAACTGCGCTCAAACTTCTCCTGCTCAATATCCTGAACGGATGGGTAAGCCTTAACGACTTCACCTGAACGTTCCAGCATATCAAAGACCATATAAGCCCGTACACCTTTTAACTGGCTATGCTCGCTAACAAGCACATCCACGTAGAACACACGATGACCTTCGGCGATCGACTGATCCAGCACTGAATATTGGAATTCATCCAGCTCCACAGCCGAAGAGATTGAAGCGTTAGCCTTCTTGTTTGTTTCTGTAGCAGGTCCGTCTCCGTTTGTCATTTCACCATTTTCAATGGCCTGAAGTGAAGCTACGATTGCCGACACATCTGCTTTACCTTGTCCACCTTCGGTAATATCCTGAACCATGGTTTCCAAAGCGTCCAGACTCTTGAACATAGTATCAAAAATGTAATCCTGCATTTTCAACTTCTCATTACGAACCAGATCCAACACATTTTCCATTTTATGTGTCAGTGATGCCAAATCTTCAAAGCCCATAGTTGCTGCCATACCCTTCAAGGTATGAGCAGAGCGGAATATAACCTGAACTATGCCCAGGTCTTCCGGATTGCCTTCAAGTTGAAGCATGTTTTCGTTAAGCGATTGCAGATGATCATTAGACTCATCAATAAACATGGATAAATATTGGTTCATGTCCATTGTGAGGCACCTCCTCCGTGAGTTACACTCCGTTATTTCACTGCTTGAACAAGTTTAGACGCAATCTCCTGCAATGGCAGAAGATGACGAACGCATTGCAGCTCTACAGCAGAACGCGGCATACCATATACAACACATGTTTCTTCATTCTCGGCAAAGGTTGATGTAACTCCGGCTTCGTATAATCTCTTCATCATACGTGCTCCATCACTTCCCATTCCCGTGAGCAAAACAAGATGCCTTTGTAAAGATGTAAACGGCAGAAGTGACTCAAACATCGTATCCACTGAAGGTCTATGGCCATTCACTGGTTGATCTTCAGTCAACTTCACGATAAACTTCCCGTCTGCTGTTTTGTTAATTTTCACATGGAACCCGCCGGGTGCTATATAAGCGGTTCCTTTTTTCAGAACCATGCCCTCTTCAGCTTCAACCACATGCAGTGGACTGAATGTATTCAATCGTTGAGCCAGAGAACGTGTGAAGTTGGGCGGCATATGCTGCACAATAATGACCGGTGCAGGCAAATCAGCAGGCAACTGCTCAAGCAATGTTTTGAGAGCCCTCGGTCCACCCGTAGAACAACCTATTGCCACAAGTTTGTTGAATGGTCCTTCCAGCCCCCCTCCACCTTTGGGGACAGGATTAGGCTTGATTACATCCTTGGCTTTTGCAGAGGCAGAAGTTGCCGCTATTTGATCAGCTGCCACTCTAGCTGCATTAGGTAGTCGAACTTCCTTTGGAGTCTGTACTGGATTAGCTGACCTCACTGCTTGTTCTGCCTTCGTCCCCAAATTACGCTCAGCCTTCGGCAAAGGCTCTGGTTTGTTCTCTACGCGACCTGGTTTTGAAGGTGACAATGGTTCAATTGGTTTCTTTGACTTGGCCTGAAAAGCTTCAGTCCGCTCTCGAAGAGAGCGTTGACTCGTCTGGACAGGTTCGATCGTTTTTTTCACAGGTTCCGCTCGATCCCTAGCCGGCAGTTCTTTCTGCACTGGCTGAGTTGGGGGAGCAACTGCTCCTCGCAACATGTCTCTATTTTTCATGGATAACTCACGATCAGCTTTTCTTTTGATCTCATTCATCGCAGCACGCATGCGCTCAACCAAGGCTTTACCGACTTGAGCAATATCCTGGTCATGTGAAATAGATGGTTTGCGAATGAAGTCAAATGCCCCTGCTTCAAGCGCCATAATGGTTTCTTTCATACCTTGTTCATTGATACCAGAGAGCATAATCACAGGAACGAAAGATTCCTTCATAATTGATTTTAAAGCATCCAAACCATTCATTTCGGGCATCTCAACGTCCATTGTAATAATATCGGGTTTCAATTCTAGTGATTTTTGAATCGCTTCTCTACCGTTTGATGCCGTTGCCGTAACCTTGAATTCCGGATCCGCTTGGATCAAATCCGTAACAATCTTACGCATAAAAGCGGAATCATCGACAACCAATACTTGATACGCCGCCATGTTGTGTCACCCCTGTTTCCTTTATTCAGAAATCATGTTGTCCGTTTAAGCCACTTATTCATAAATCCCCTGATTCCTGTCAAGGTTCCGGATCCCGGAGTTGCAGGTACAGCCAGATAACGAAGAGCAAGTTTCTCAATATCTTTGGAGGCTTTGGCATTGGGATAAGCCAGACTATAGGGCATTTGCCTTTTAACCGCCTTGACTACCTGGGCGTCTTCTGAAATATACCCAAGCAGCGGAATATCCGTCTGCAAAAACCGCCTCGCCACTCCAGCTATTTTATCTGCCACCCGTTCCGCTTCTCGTTCGTCTTCCACCCGGTTAACGATCATCCGAAAGGGCGTAGCATTTTCCTGGCCGTGCATAACTTTGACTAAAGCATAAGCATCGGTTATTGAAGTCGGTTCAGGTGTAGTTATAATCAGGCATTCATCAGCAGCACCGATGAACTTCATATTCTCTCTGGAGAGTCCTGCCCCAGTGTCAAAGATGACATAATCCATTTCCTGGGCAATATCCTCGACTTGACTGGCGAAGAACTCCAGATCACGATCAGACAATGAGAACAACTCTTTCATGCCTGATCCCCCAGCAATGTAAGGCAAGCCACTGGCACCCAGTTGTATGATTTCCCTTATGGATTTATGTCGGTACAACAGGTGGTAAAGATTATAGGAAGAAGACGTACCCATAAGAACATCAATATTAGCCATTCCAATATCAGCATCAAATACAAGTACCTTTTGCCCCAAAGCCTGCAATGCCAAGGCAAAGTTCAGTGTAAAATTGGATTTACCAACACCTCCCTTACCACTGGCCACAGTAATGATTTTCGAGGATCGAATATCTCGCTCAATGCCTTCCAATTCCAATGGCGCGGAGACCATACTTCGAAGTGCAGCTGCCTGATCCTTCATTGTGACCATTCTCCCAGCAACTGTTTAGACAACAAATCTGCATCCGGCTTCAACAAATCGTCCGGAACATTTTGACCATTTGCCACATATGCGAGCTTGAGTGGAAAACGGTGTAACAAGTTAAATAACGGACCGCAACTCCCAGTCTCATCCATTTTGGTGAAAATCACCTTATCCAGACCATATTTACTGAAATGTTCCGTGATCTGAACCATATCAGCACTTTTGGAAGTCATACTCATGACCAGAAAGGTTTCGCTATTCTCTACAGGAGCAAGCAAACTTTGCAGTTCCGAAACAAGTAATTCATTTCTGTAGTTTCTACCCGCTGTATCCATAAAGATCAAATCACAATTCTCTAATCGAGAAATGGCACGTTGTGTATCACCGGGCGATTGCACCACCTCAAGTGGAACATTCAGTATAGATGCATATGTTCTAAGCTGTTCTACCGCCGAGATCCGATACGTATCTGATGTAATGAATCCAACTTTACGCTGTTTTTTGAACATTTGTTCAGCAGCCAATTTTGCAATTGTCGTTGTTTTCCCTACACCGGTTGGTCCAGCTACATAGACGATTCGCGTGGTAGGAAGAATGCCTTCTTCAATACGTTGCTCCAAAAAGTGCATAACCTCAAGCTTCACTATTTGTTCTACATCCTGTTCTTTCAATCCATTCTCAGACCATTTTGCTTGAATTGAATCAAACCAGGATTCCCATACTTCAGGCCAAACATCTTGTTCTGTCAAACGTTCTCGGATCGTATGCAGTTCCTCTGGTACAGGGTCCGCAGAAGTACCTTGCTTTGAAAGCCTGGTCACCATCTGTTTAAGATCCTGCAATTCAGTCATCAACTTGTCCTGCTGCAGGTCTGAACCTGTTGGCTTCGGACCAGTTGTTGAACCCGAAAAATCCGCCCCTTGCGGTCGCGGTTTATGATCCATGCTCGAAGAACCAGAGCCGCTGTCTATGTCTGAACCGATATTACGCGATTCAAACACAGACGACGCAGCCGCAGATTGATCCTGTACACTTTGATCAGCTGCACTCATTGTCGCCGACTCATCAGAAGCCGCAACAAACGAACGAGCTGTTTGCCGATAAGCCTCAGGTACAAATGCACGAGGTACAGGTGTGAATTGATTTTGTACTGGCTTTGTTATTTGCTTGTTTTCTTCCTTATCCACTGCAGCTACAACTTCGATCCGTTTTTTGCGAAACATTCCCATTACACCACCCACCTTAATCTCTTTGGTGGACAGAATAACGGCATCACTTCCCAGGTCTTTGCGAATTTGAAGCATAGCTTCGGGCATGGTCTCAACAACGTATTGTTTTACTCTCATAAGTTCACCACCCCGATACTTTGAATTTCAACATTCGGCTCCAACTCGCTGTAGGAAAGCACAGGAATGTCCTGCATAGTACGTTCAATAACCTGACGCAGATACATCCGAATGGTTGGAGAAGTTAATACAACAGGTTGCTGACCTGATTGAATCAAACGGTTCACTTGTTCACTGAGCTTCTGATATACACTTTGTGTAGATACAGGGTCCAGCGCAAGATAACTGCCTTGATCCGATTGTTGCACACTTTCAGCAATTTTCTTCTCAAGACCAGGTCCAACCGTGATCACTCGAAGTGTCTCACCTTTTTGAGAGAACTGCTGAGTAATCTGACGTGAGAGGGATTGTCTGACGTATTCAGTCAGCACATCAGGATCCTTCGTATACGTACCATAGTCCGCCAGTGTCTCGAAGATGGTAACCATATCCCGAATAGATATTTTCTCACGCAATAACTTGGCAAGCACTTTCTGTACATCACCAATAGAAAGTAGCGATGGGATCAGTTCATCCACAAGGGCAGAATAGTTCTCTCTGAGATTATCCACAAGTGCTTTTGTCTCTTGTCTTCCAAGTAACTCATGCGCATGTTTCTTAATCAGTTCCGTCAGATGTGTAGCCACAACGGAAGGCGGATCAACGACCGTATATCCTGCAAGTTCCGCTCTGTCTTTGGTGACTTCATCAATCCATAGTGCCGGAAGTCCAAAAGCAGGCTCCGTCGTTTCAATACCTGTCACAGACTCCTCATCATAGCCAGGACTCATGGCAAGGTAATGATTCAACAACAGTTCTCCCCCGCCTACCACATTACCCTTGATTTTGATAACATACTCATTGGGTCTGAGCTGAATATTATCTCGAATCCGTATGACGGGAACGACCAACCCCAGTTCAAGAGCACACTGCCTCCGAATCATAATGATCCGATCCAATAAGTCCCCACCCTGCTGATTATCAGCAAGCGGGATTAAACCATAACCAAATTCAAACTCAATAGGGTCAACCTGAAGCAGGTTAATTACACTTTCAGGACTTCTAACCTCTTCAATCTGCTGTTCTTCTTCCAACTGTTCTTCCGCTACTTGTTTCAAATTCAGATTATTCTGCATACGCCACGCGGCATATGCCAACACACCTGCCAACGGAAGCGTAGTAATAACATGAATGGGTGTGAAGAAACCGAGCATGGCAATAACGAAAGCTACGATATAAATAAGTATTGGATATGTAAACAGTTGCCCCGTAATATCATCTGCCAAGTTTCCTTCTGATGACGCTCTGGTGACGATAAGTCCTGCTGCTGTAGAAATAAGCAGAGCAGGGATTTGGCTTACTAATCCATCTCCAATAGTCAATACAGAGTACGTTGCCATTGCATCTGCAAAAGCCATCCCATGCACAGTCATACCGATAATAAATCCACCAATGAGGTTGATCAGGAGGATGATAATACTTGCAATTGCGTCACCTTTTACGAATTTACTTGCTCCATCCATCGCTCCATAGAAATCGGCTTCACGTTCAATTTTGGAACGACGCTCACGAGCTTGTTGCTCGTTGATCAGACCCGCATTCAGATCCGCATCAATACTCATTTGTTTACCAGGCATCGCATCGAGGGTGAATCGGGCAGCAACTTCAGCTACGCGCTCAGACCCCTTTGTAATAACGATAAACTGAACAACAACGAGGATCAAAAACACGATAAATCCAATCGCAATTTGCCCTCCGGCAATCCAGCTACCAAAGGTAGCAACAACGGCTCCCGCATCCCCGCCACCAAGGATTAGCTTGGTTGTCGAAATGTTCAGTGCAAGTCGGAATAGTGTAGTGATCAACAGCAAAGCTGGAAAAATAGAAAACTGCAACGCTTCTTTGCTGTTCATGGCAACAAGGAGTATCATCAGAGCAATTGAAATATTCACGACCAGCAACAAGTCCAACAGCCAGGGCGGGATCGGGAGAATCATCATCAACACAATGCCAATGATACCCGCAAGGACAGCTATATCTTTAATCTTCAATGAATGTACGGCCTCCGATCCCCTTTTATTTCGTTCTGCCCTTTAGTTTATATACATAAGCCAGCACTTCGGCTACCGCTTGAAACAAATCGGCCGGTATAGCGTCACCAATCTCGGCTCTCTGGAACAATGCTCGTGCTAACGGCTTGTTTTCCATGGTAATAACACCGTTTTCTTTGGCAATTTCCTTAATACGCAAGGCGACATAATCCTGACCTTTGGCAATAATCTGCGGTGCCTCCATCTCGGAACCTTCATACTTTAGCGCAACCGCAAAGTGGGTCGGGTTCGTGATGATTACATCCGCATTCGGCACTTCCTGCATCATACGCTGCATAGCCATACGACGCTGACGTTCCCGGATTTTACCTTTGATCAGCGGATCACCTTCCATTTTCTTGTACTCATCCTTAATGTCTTGCTTGGACATACGAATCTTCTTCTCATGGTCATACTTCTGATACATGTAATCAAATATCGCAAGTATCATTAATGCCACTGCAATCTTGATACCAAGACTTAAAGTGATCGACGCAGCGAAATGTAAAATAGCATCCAATGAAAAATGAGAAAGTGAAGCAATATCTGACTGGTAGCCCTTAATTGTACTGTAAACGAGATAACCGATAATCGACATTTTCAAAATGGATTTAGCAAATTCCACTAATGAGCGGAGAGAGAATATATTTTTGAAACCTTTAATCGGGTCCAGTTTCTCAAGTTTTGGCTTCAGACCTTCCCCTACAAGAAGAAAACCAACTTGCATGTAGTTAACGATCAAAGCAACCAATAACGCACCCAGCAAAACGGGAGCGATCAATAACAAAACTTCAATGCCATAGCGCATCATAAGCGCCATCACATTCTCTCCGGTGATATCCATACTCAATCGATTGATGAAGATATCTGTAAACAGACGAACTATACGTTCTTTATAAAAATTGCTGAATACCATCATGATCAAAAACGCGATTAGGAGAATGGATGCGCCAGATAGTTCAGCACTTTTTACAACCTGTCCTTTTTTTCGTGTATCCTGTCTCTTTTTCGGGGTAGCTTTCTCCGTCTTCTCCCCTGAAAATAACTGGAGGTCGAGTTGAAGTTTCATCCGTGTCTTTTCCTCCGTTTCACTCAGCCGGGCCTTTGTCCAATGGTTCCAAGCAATTTTTCCATCGATCTGAATATCGCTTCGAACAATTGACTAAATACAAAGGAGAAACTGGGAACCAGCAAAAGCAAAATAGCAAGACCAACGAGTAACTTAAGCGGCAACCCAACTGCAAATACATTAAATTGAGGAGCAGTTTTGGCCAAAAAACCCAATCCAACATCCGTCAAAAACAGCGCAACTACAATTGGAGCCGACATCTGAAAAGCCAGCATAAATGATTGACCTAAGGTCTGTATCAAAAATTCAGCAATACTTCCATCTGCCAACCGTAGGAAAAACATATTCGATAATGGTACCCACCGGTAACTGTAAACTATCGCATCCAGCAAATAATGGTGTCCATTCATCGTCAGAAACAGAAGCATTGCAAATGCATACTTCAAGTTACCCGTAAGTGGAGCTGAAGCACCTGTCATTGGATCATATACATTAGCCATACCAAAACCGATCTGTAGATCGATAAAGGTCCCTGCAGTCTGAACAGCCGTCATCAACAGATAAGCCACAAAACCTAAAAGCAGGCCAATTAAAATCTCTCTGATGATCAATAAGACATAGCTCAGGTCTGTGGGCACGGTCTGGTCTATTCCATAGATCAGATAGACAGATAATGTGACAAATGCAGAGATACCAATTTTAACTGAAGCCGGCACATTTCGCGCCGAAAAAACTGGTGCAGTTACAAAAAATGATGTGATTCGACAAAACATAAGCAGAGCGACAGGGAAACTTTGCAACAATGTCTCCATCTGCTAAAGCCTACCCTATGTATCTGTATAGATTATCGAGAATGTTAAACGTAAAATCGACCAAGATATTTAAGATCCAAGGTCCAAACAAAAGTACCGCCAGAAGTACGGCAACAATCTTGGGCACAAAAGCTAATGTTTGTTCCTGAATTTGAGTTGTCGCTTGAAAAATACTGATTGCAAGTCCTACAACCAGAGCTAGTATAAGCATGGGTGCGCTGGCCAGCAATGACGTGTATACCGCTTTCCCGGCCAGACCGATAATAAATTCCGAAGTCATGACCGTCCTCCTTTAACTTTCCGGATCAAGTGTTAAAACTCAGTAACAGTGACTTGACAACCAGGTACCACCCGTCCACAAGGACAAAGAGCAGTATTTTGAAAGGTAATGAGATCATGACCGGCGGAAGCATCATCATCCCCATTGCCATGAGTGTACTCGCGACAACAATGTCTATAACCAGAAACGGAATAAAAATCATAAACCCCATCTGGAATGCTGTCTTCAACTCACTGATTACATATGCCGGCACCATAACAGTAATTGGGATATCCTGATAGGTCTTTGGTTGTTCAGTCTGATTGTACTTCATAAACAGTAACAGATCTTTTTCTCTGGTGTGACTAAACATAAATTTCTTCATGGGATCCGCTGCTTTTTCAAGTGCCTCGGTTTGCGTAAGCTCTCCCTGGAGATAGGGCTGAAGCGCTACCTGATTTATGGAAGACAATGTCGGCGACATAATGAAAAGTGTCAGAAATAGCGCCAAACCGACCAGCACCTGATTGGGTGGCATTTGTTGTGTACCCAAAGATGTACGTATAAAACCGAGCACAATCACAATCCGAGTAAAACTGGTCATCAGTACAAGCATCGCTGGAGCAATACTAAGCACCGTAATTAACAGAATGATGGACAGTGAACTCGTGCTTGGTGTCCCTCCATCACCGTTTCCAATCTGAATATCAATATTCGGAATGGGTTCGGCAAAGGCAACCGTTACAGATGCCAGACTGATAAGTCCTAATAAACAACACGCTAACCAAATCTTTTTCTTCATGAATCCCTCGACCGATCTGTAGTATTGTCTTTATCCAGGAGCTTTTCCATCTTCTCTTTACGGTTAGGCATCTGCCGAAGTTTGGATTCAAACATTTCGTGAAAAGAAGTTGTGTCCTCTAGTTCCATTTCCCGCGGCGGTTCTTCTCTACGGAAACGTTTTGTGAGCTTGGCAATGAGAGGTGAGAGATTCCCTTGTTGTGCAGCAGCATCTCTTTCGAAGGAATCAATGATTCTTTGCGCCTCTTCCAGATCTGAAACCTTATCTACCAACTGAATGTCTTCACCTACACCAAGCAGATATACACTTCCACCAATTTCAATAATTTGCAGCGACTTGTTTTGCCCCAGTCCAACCCCGCCCAGGGTACGAATTGTGCCGTGCCGGAACATTTGCTGATTCCGTTTGTTTAAGAACCGGATCAGATAAACAATAAGGGCCAGGATGACGGCCAGGACAACAATCACCCATACAAGCTGTAAATAATAATTGGTTCCCACGCCAGCTCCTCCTGGAATATCACCCTGAGCCATCATCATGTCTCTTAAACGCCCAGTGTCTTGCTGATCGCTTCGATAACCCGGTCAGATTGGAACGGTTTAACGATAAAGTCTTTAGCACCTGCTTGAATAGCGTCGATTACCATCGCTTGTTGACCCATCGCGGAGCACATAATTACTTTAGCGTTAGCATCAATCTTCTTGATTTCTTTCAAAGCTGCAATGCCGTCCATCTCAGGCATCGTAATATCCATTGTGATCAGATCCGGACGAAGCTCTTTAAATTTCTCAATTGCTTGTGAGCCATCCTGTGCCTCACCAACAACCTCATATCCATTTTTGGACAAAATGTCCCGGATCATCATTCTCATAAATGCAGCGTCGTCTACGACTAAAATTCGGTTTGCCATCTTGATTCAAGTCCTCCCTAAATTGTGCTTATTGTAATTTCTGAATTCGGTCCCATTGGCTAACGATATCTATAACACGAACACCAAAGTTTTCGTCAATAACGACAACTTCTCCCTTGGCGATCAGTTTGTTATTCACCAAAATATCGACAGGTTCCCCGGCTAACTTATCCAGTTCGACAATCGAACCCTGTGACAGTTCCAAAATATCTTTAATTTGCTTCTGGGTCCTTCCTAATTCTACGGTGACCTTAAGGGGAATGTCCATCAATAAATTCAAATTGTTTTCGTCTACCTGACCATACGCCCCATTTTGCAAATTGGCGAATTGAACTGGTTGTACGTTAACATTCCTATTTGGCATTCCACCGTAATGTTGAGGTGCACCATAAGGTTGCTGCGGTGGCATGCCATACGGCTGCTGTGGCGGCATTCCTTGAGGCATACCCATCGGGGCCTGTCCATATCCGTTATAGTCCTGAGCAGGCTGTTGTGGAGCCTGTGGAGCCTGTTGGTGCTGAACGGGCGGCTGCTCCGCAACCGGTGGCGGCGTTGCTGGTACAGCTGCTGGCGCAGGTTCAGGTGTTGATGCCACTGGTGCGCTGGCAGTTGACTCCTGAGCGCCTCCAATCAGCATATCTACCATGCTTTTGGCAAAATGTACTGGAAGCAACTGCATCAGATTGGAATCGATCAAATCCCCGATTAACAAACGAAATGAAACTTGGATAAGGGTCTCATCTGCTGGAAGATTACTTACACCCTCTCCACTCTCCAGATTGAGAATATCGATTCCCGGAGGGGAAATATTCACAAAACGATTAAAAATCGTGGACATTGAGGTTGCAGAGGAACCCATCATCTGGTTCATCGCTTCCTGTACTGCACTAATATGGATTTCATTCAGTTCTTCATCGACCGGATTTCCTTCGCCACCCAGCATCAAATCAGCGATGACTTGAGCATCTCTCTTCTTGATAACAAGTGAGTTAATGCCTTCGAATCCATCCACGTAGTTCACATGAACGGCAACATGCGGCTTAGGAAAAGCTTCTTCAAACTGCGTTCGACTAATGATAGAAACTTTAGGTGTTGTAATATCTACTTTGAGGCCTAATAGCGTGGACAAGGCTGTTGCCGCGCTACCAAATGTAATGTTACCAATCTCCCCCAAGGCATCCTGCTCCAGCTCGGTCAAAAAATCATCAACCGTCTTTTCAGCGGGTTCCGAGCTGTTTATCGATTCCGATTGCCTGAGCAAAGCATCGATTTCTTCTTGGGATAAATAATCCTTACTCGTCAAATTCTTCAACTCCTTCGGTGACAATCTTGTCTATTTGCACAGCCACACGGTCTTTGATTGTCCCCGGACTGCCCATGTATTTCAGTTTGTCACCCACTTTAATGGAAAGTCCCTCATCAACTGGTTTGTTCAATGTAATGACATCACCAACGGACAGACCCAGAAATTCTGCAATTGAAATTCTCGATTCTCCCAATTCCGCAACGATTGGTAACTTGGCTTTGTTTACACGCTCTTTTAGAGCATCATACTCCTCCGGAGCTCTCGTTTTCTTCTCCGAAACAAACCACTGATGAGTTGACAACCGTGACATAATAGGTTCAAGAACGACATGCGGTATACATAGATTGATCATGCCTGTCGTGTCACCAATTTTGGTACTGAGCGAGATCAGAGCAATGGTCTCATTGGGAGATACAATCTGCATAAATTGCGGATTGGTCTCGAGCGCTTCCATCCTTGGGGAAATATCCAACACAGTCTTCCATGCTTCCTGCAAACTTTCAAATGCTCGGCTGAATATCCGCTCCATGATGGTCGTCTCAATCTCCGTCATGGATGCGATCTTGGTTGGAGCAATTCCGGTTCCACCAAGCAGGCGATCCAACATCGCATATCCCACGTTTGGATGGACTTCCATCACCATTCGTCCCTGTAGTGGCTCCGCTTCAAAAATGTTCAATATCGTCATCTTAGGAATAGAACGGATAAACTCATCATAAGGCAACTGTTCGACCTGAACGACATTGATTTGAACGAACGTCCGCAGTTGGGCTGAAAAATAAGTGGTGAGAAAGCGTGCAAAGTTTTCGTGAATACGAGTCAAGCTTCTGATATGGTCTTTGGAAAAACGCACTGCCCGCTTAAAATCGTACGATCTGATTTTCTTCTGAGTTTCTTCCTTCTTCAATTCTTCTGCGTCCATTTCACCAGAAGAAAGGGCTGCTAATAGGGCGTCAATCTCATTTTGTGATAATACATCCACCATGTTCTCACCCCCTTACAGGTCTACAGCGTGTTCTGTTCATTACATTGGCGCCATTACAAAAGCTGAAAAACTGGTGCTGCTCAACTTACCTTCAGGTAAAGCTTCATTAATTAGTCCCGTCAATCTCTCATTAAATTGTACGCGGCCCTTCGCTGTAGCCAGCTCCTCAGACTTTGTATCCGCAAACGTCTGAATGATAATAGGCTTCACTGTAATTTCTTTGATTTTCTCGAAATCTTCTTTGGCTGTCTTGTCTGACAACTTGAATGAGAAGCTGACAACTACAACATGATCCGTATCAGCCAAATTGGTTTTAATTTCTCCAAGCTCAGAAGAAACCTCTACAATCTCATCCGCAGTCATCTTCTTGGCTTCTGAAGCTGCCGCCGTATGTGTGTCGTCCTTATTCCCGTTCTGTCCTTGCATAAATACAAACACAACCACCACAATGAGTGTTATCGCCAGCAACATCGTTGCAAGCCAGGGCATCATTTTTTTCATCAGGATTCCTCCGTTTGCTGCACTTTAATAGTGGCTGCCTGAACCCCGATTTCACGGTTGTAATCTTTAATCTTGGAAATAACGTCATCGGCTTTTTCAAGCACAATCAGTCTCTTTCCAGTTACCAGAGTAATATACGTATCCGGCGTCTCTTCCACAATTTCAACCATCAGCGCATTTAACCACATGGGAGAACCATTTAACCGCGTAACCGAAATCATGCTAAGCCCCCTTGATCAGAGTGGGAGGAGCAAGCTCCCCCACGTTTTAAAAATTCATTAATCAGCTATTAACGTTTCAGGTTAACAACTTCCTGAAGTATTTCATCCGACGTTGTAATGATCCGGGAGTTTGCCTGGAATCCACGTTGAGCTACAATCATCTCAGTAAACTCTCCTGTCAGATCCACGTTAGACATCTCGAGCTGTCCAGCAATGATTGCTCCTGTTCCGTCCTCAGCACTGTTCGCTGTTAATGGTTCCAGCGCCCCATCCGGATTCGCGTTTGCTGTCATACGGTACAAGTTGCCCCCAATTTTCTCAAGGCCTTCTGGATTGACAACTTTACCTATTCCAAGCTGTGGACCCGCTTCGATGGTTCCGTCTGCCATGGTTTGGTTAATTGTTCCATCCTGACCTATCGTGAAGGAAACCACATCATCCGGTATCGTAATATTTCCACCACCATTATCCAGAACAAACAATCCATCCGAAGTCAAAAGGTTACGTGCAGCATCCACATGGAAATCCCCTGCACGAGTCAGGTAAGGTATTTCCTGATCTTCACTCAAACGTACCAAGAAGAATCCATCTCCATTAATCCGAAGATCTGTTGGATTATTCGTTGTCATTGGGCTACCTGCCAGATGCAGCGTATCAATTGAACCTACCGTTACACCAAGACCGATTTGTTTCGCATTGACACCACCACTTGCATCGCCAGGGGCAGTTACCCCTGCCGTTGTTTGGCTCATAATATCTTTGAACATAACCCGACTGCCTTTGAAGCCAACCGTGTTTACGTTCGCAATATTGTTACCAATTACGTCGAGTTTTGTTTGGAAACCCCGCATCCCGGAAACGCCTGAGTACATTGATTTTATCATTTTAAAAAATCCTCCCAGTCTTCATTTGGTTACCGCATCAGTCGGTCAGCGGCATTCCGGCTCCCGAGAAGGGCCAGCCGGTTAAGAAATGATTACGGCACTATCAATCTGAGTGAACACATTATCCTTCATGCTCTCACTATCCATAGCTGTAACCACAGTACGATTTTTGACATTGACGATAAAAGCCATATCCTGCATTAAAATCAATGACTCTTTGGCTCCTTTAGCAGCAGCTTTGTCCAAAGCAGAACCAATCTGTTCCATTTGCTCGGTCTTGAGTTCAATACCACGCTGTTCCAATCGTTTGGCAGCATGATTGCTCAATTTCAGAAGATTATCTTCCAGCACCTTTGCAAAAGGTTTTTCGGGTATAGCCGAAGCTTCTCCCGTTTTGGGTCTTTGAAGCATATTCGGTGTAATCGGGCCTGCGTATAATTGTCCAACCGTTATGCGATCACTCATATCGTTTTCCCGCTATCTTCCGTATCACCCGTTTCAGCGGATGATTCAACTTCCTGGCTCTCGTTCGTTTCAGGAGTTACATCCTGAACATTCTCTACTGGAGTTTGACTCTCTTCTGCCTGGTTTGGATAATTCACCTGAATGATCTCATCCAGCTTAATCTCGTCGTTGCCCACTTTTGCGTATTGAACGCTATCTCTTACAATGATGGAATCTACAATACCCTGACGAAGAGTTCCGTTATCATCTTTATTAGAAGAAAGCCAACTTACCTCCATGCCAATCATACCGGATACAGCACCAAGGGACTGGTTCAATGTTTTAAGCTGGGTAGAAATATTGACCAGTTGTTCCACTGAGCTGAACTGTGCCATTTGAGCGATAAATTCCTTATCCTCCATCGGCTGCATCGGGTCTTGATTTTGCAGCTGGGTAATCAGGATTTTTAGAAACTGATCTTTACCCAATTCTTTTGTTGCAGCACTTGTAGTTGCTTTATTGGCTGCCGAATAGTTCGGCCAGGTATTATTCGTTGAAACAATTTCATTAGCCATTTGCTCACCTCATTTCTGTTTAAGCCTTAGCACTAAACGTATCTCTCTGTAATTCGTTTCCTTCGACTTGCTCGCTACGCCAGTTACGCAATTCTTCTTGAATCCCTGCTGTAGCTATAGCATCATCCGATTGTTCTTCACGCTCACGCGAACGGCGTTGTTGCTGAGAGTTACTTCCCGGCTGACGGCCTCCGTCCTGATACATCTGTGATCCGATTGAACTGTTCTGTGTAACCTCAAGTCGTTCCACTTGAATTCCCTGGGCTTGAAGTGAAGAACGCAGCTGCGTCATTTGTTGTTCAAGCATGTCTTTAGCCATCGTGTGCTCAGTCATAAACCGTGCAACCAACTGCCCGTTCTGCAAGGTAATTTGAACATCCAACTTCCCTAGATGCTCAGGCCGAAGTGAGATAGTCGCCTCGGAAAATCCTTTTTGCTGGACAATATCCAGCTTGTTAACAACAAACTGTGTCATTTCTTTGGCAAACTGTGATGTTTGCATTACTGGTTCAGCCGGTTTTCCTGCTGTTGTACCTGATGAACGCAAGGACAGCTCTCCTGCAGTAATGATGGTTGAGTGTTCCACTTCTCCACCTGCATTTGAAGCAGATGTGGTAACAGCCTCATCTTTCACCTGGGTTCCAGAATTCGCCACTGCCGCAACAAGAACTTGTGGTACAACAGAATCCTGTTTGGATGATTGAAGCGAAGTATTTGGAGCGACTTGTGCAGACTGATCCTTAACTGCAGTCAATGTATCCAGTATGGATTTCAGTTCAGTCCATCCTTTGTTACTCGCGGTATCCACTCCAGCCTCTTGAAGCTGACTCTGCAGAGATTGTAACAAATGTTTGAATTCAGGAGCGTTCTTTGCAACGTTACTCTCTGGATCATTCATTCCAGCCACTAATTGTGTAAGCACATCTTGCAGAACAAAACGTACTGCTGCCGGATGCTGCGACAGTTCAATTGCGGGTACTGTATTTACGCTTTCCGCTCCGTTCGAAGACTCGTCGGAACCTTCTGTGTTAGTACCTGAAGGATTACTTAATTGTGTATACAGCTGTTGAATCAGAGTTTGCAAACCTGCAAGTAGAGCTGGGTCATTTTCCAAAGCTTCGTCAAGTGAATCCAAGTCCGTGAACAACGAATTCAGTATAGCTGTGATTGATGCCGCTTCTCCTTCTTCACTTGTAGCAAAGGAAAACACCAACGGATTGGCAGTTAAGCTTCCAGTAGCGCTTGAACTATCACCTTCTGTATTTCCTCCAGATAACGATTGTGCAAGAGTTTGGAGAAATTCACCGCTGGCACCTGCAGCTGAACCTTTAGATTGTGCTCCGGTTGTCTGACCTGCTCCTGTTGCTTTTGCAGTTGCTGTGGATGCCATTTGATATACAATCGACATTTATTTTCACCTCCTCTCGGTTATACAGTGTAATCAGCTTTACTTGTTGCCCATTAATTTGTTCAAAATTTTTGCAGTTTCAACCGAGTCCTCTGAAGACATGTTCTCAAGCAATTGAGAGCGTGTTGCATCATCTACTGAGTTCAGAATGGTCAATGTTTTGTCAGGACTTAACTTGTATGTTTCCAATAATAACTTGGCACCACTTGAAGCAGACATCGAAGCAAATGTTTGACTAAGCTGGTTTTTATCCAGGTTTTTGCTTGTGGTTGTGGATGCAGTTGAAGTTGCTGCGGTTTCTTTCTTCAATCTGGATTGCAGCGCATCCAGTGCCAGATCCCCGGACGGTTTGGCATCCTTCATCATCATGGTGACATCGGCTGCTGTTTTCGGGTCCATCTTTTCAAGCACCTTGGTCCGAGCAGATGACTGCATGGCATTCAACAACAATACCATTTCCTCATTCGTCATATTTTGCAAAATCGGTGCAGCTTTGCTTGGACTCATGTCCGCATACATTTTAGCCAAATCTTTGATTTGCTTTTGATAATCGGATTCTGTTTCCGGCGTTGCTGCTGTAGCCGTTTCAGCGGCTTTCTCCGCATCATCCAACTTCTTCTGAAGATCTGTTGCTTTCTTCGCTTCAGTTGTTGTCGCTTCCTGTGCTGCCTTAAGCTCTGTTTCTTTTGCCGTAACTTGGGACTTCAGCTTTTCGATTGTCGCTTCAGCACTTTCAACCTGCTGCTCACTTTTCTCCAGCTTCTCTTTCTCAGGGTCCAGCACAGGATCAGGTACCCATTCCTTAACTACCGGGATCTTGTTGGCGAATTCGAACAAATTATTACGAATATCTACATTAAAAAGCGTAAGCAATACGCCCAGCAATACTACGGTGAATACAATCGGGATGGAAATCATGAGAAATTTTTCCCAGCCGCCTCCCGATTCTTTTTCCATGTCACTATCGTCTTTAACAGCCATCGTTCATTCCTCCTTCACGAGACAACTTCGCGTCCGGCTCACATCAATTCGCGCGTCCGGCTTTGGCAGCGAAGCGTACAGTAGCCATCTCGTCCAGATCGTTCTGTTCCCGGAGGAGCATATCCTGCTGAAATTTGATCTTGGCCTTGTCTCTCGCTCCAAGCCATACTTTTTCATCAACCATCTTACCGTTCAGAAACGTCTGATTCCGCTGCACATTGACCTGAGCATGTTTAACATCATTGTTTTTACGTGAAATGCACTCGTCAAGATGATGTACATATCGCTGCATCTCCTGCAGACTGTTTACAGACGCTGTATTTTCCGTAGCAGATTGGATAATCCCGACCAGATTATTTCTATCGTTCAGAAGTTGTATCAGATGTTCTTCCTCCGTCTGAAGTTTACCGATCGCTGTGGATAACATCCACTCTGCCTGTGTTTTTTCATTACTCTTCAGGTCAACAACTTTCTGGAAATGATATCGAAATTTCATCGCTTAACCATTCATCTCCTTGCAAATTCAAGAATCAAACGTTCCTGCACTTCACTTAAGGTGACTTTCTCGTCGACTTTCTGCTTGGTAAAGTTCCATATACTATCAATCTGGTCTATGGATTCATCTATGGCTGCATTTGATCCCCGCTGGTAAGCTCCAATATTGATCAAATCCTCAGATTCTTTGTACACAGCCATCAAACGTTTCATATTATTAACGGCTTCCAACTGCTCTTCCGGAGCAATATCCTTCATAACACGACTTATGCTGGCTAACACATCGATCGCTGGAAAATGACCTTTGTTCGCAATGGATCGGTTTAACACAATGTGGCCATCCAATATACCCCTCACCGCATCGGCGATCGGTTCGTTCATGTCATCCCCATCAACCAGAACGGTGTAAAAGGCTGTAATCGAACCGGTAGGTCCTGTACCCGCTCGTTCAAGCAGTTTGGGCAAACTCGCAAAAACCGATGGCGTATATCCTCTCATTGCCGGAGGTTCACCTACGGCCAAACCGACTTCCCTTTGAGCCATCGCATATCGGGTAACCGAATCCATCATAAGCATCACGTTCATTCCACGATCTCGGAAATACTCTGCAATGGTGGTTGCAATAACTGCTCCCTTAATCCGAATCAGGGCAGGCTGATCTGATGTTGCAACAATGACTACGGAACGTTCCAATCCTTCCGGACCCAGATCCCGTTCAATAAAGTCACGTACCTCACGTCCACGCTCACCTACAAGCGCGATGACATTGACATCTGCTGCTGTATTACGAGCGATCATGCCCATCAAAGTACTCTTACCAACACCAGAACCGGCAAAAATACCTACACGCTGTCCCTTACCTACGGTCAGCAATCCGTCGATAGCTCTTACACCAACACCCATCGTTTCAAGTACACGTGGACGATCCATTGGATTAACCGGAGTATTGGAGGTAGAGTACATCGGCATTCTGGATGGGAGAAGGGAACCGTCTAGCGGCTGCCCAAGTCCGTCCAATACTTTACCGAGCAATTCAGAGCCTACCTGAACACCGAGTGGTTTACCCGTACCTACTACATCACAACCAGGGCCGATGGATTGAAGTTCACCCAGTGGCATAAGCAGCACTTTGTTATCTCGAAACCCAACAACTTCGGCTTGAAGAGGCTTGGCAGATTTACCAGGATAGATATAACATACGTCACCGATACTTGCATCTGGCCCTTCTGACTCCACCATAAGACCAATGACCTGAGTAACTTTGCCGTTAATACGAACAGGATCGAATTGGCGCAAATGTTCCATGTATCGCTGTGAACTAAGAACCTTCATGTTGAATTTTTCGCTCCTCATCCTCAAGTGCTATGCGGACCAGTTCTTTTTTAATCTCAGCAAGCTGTGTATCAATTCTCGCATCTACACTTCCGAACGAAGAACGAATGACACATCCCTTATCTTTGACCGTTGAATCAGGCAAAATCTGCAATTCTGCCTGAGAGTCAATAGACAGAGACAATTCTTCACGAGCTGCCTGTACAAATGTAAACTGATCAGGTGCCACACAGAGTGTGATCAAACCCTGTTCCCGTTTACGTGACAAACTCTGACGAATCAGTTCCAATGTATGATCGGGTTCAATGGTAAGTTGCTTATCAATGACTTTCTCAGCGATCCCGCAAGCGAGCTCCACGAGGAACGGTTCGGCTTCCTGAATGATCTGATCTTTAGCTACATAAGCTTCCTTGAGCACTTCCTGGGCTTCAATCATCATCTTTTCGATCTGCACCTGGAGATCCAGTTCAGCTTGTACTTTGCCTTCTTCAAAACCCTGTTGGAAACCTTGTGAACGTAGTGCTTCGGTCAGATGTTCATCCTGTTGTCGTTGTTCCTGCCACCAGCTGTCGATCTGTTCACGGGCTTCTTGAAGCATGCGCTCTGCCTCTTCTGAAGCTTCACGTACTTGCTTTTCTGCAAACTCCTTGGCATCTTCCAGCATCTCTGCGGTAAGACGTTGTGTTTCTTCGTCCACGCGTGCTTGAAGCGTTTCTGCTTCAGAACCTTCAGCACTATCACCGTATAATTCCGCTTCAGACTCCTCAGCACCACCATAATGATGATGATTTTCAAGTTTTTTGCGGTCATCAACGGGTACATACTGGAAAGACTTAATCAAATTAGACAATGATATCATCTCCTCCACCGCGTGCGATAATGATCTCACCGGCTTCTTCCAATCTGCGTATCGTTCCTACGATACGAGTCTGAGCTTCCTCAACATCACGCAATCGCACAGGTCCCATGAATTCCATCTCTTCTTTGAATGTCTCGGACATCCGTTTCGACATATTCCGGAACACGGCATCCCGAACTTCTTCGCTTGCCACCTTGAGTGCGAGTTGCAGATCTGCGTTGTCGATATCCCGAATAATGCGCTGGATCGAACGATCATCCACATTGACGATATCTTCGAATACAAACATGCGTTTTTTGATTTCCTCTGCAAGCTCTGGATCCTGAATCTCGAGCGAGTCCAAAATGGTACGCTCTGTCCCCCGATCGACTCCGTTCAAAATCTGAACGATCGATTCGATACCACCCGCATTCGTGTAATCCTGCGTTACGGTAGAAGATAGTTTCTGTTCCAGAACCCGCTCCACTTGAGAGATAACTTCTGGCGAAGTACTATCCATAACAGCCACTCGGCGAGCGACATCTGCCTGTTTCTCTTGTGGCAAGGATGATAGAATCGCTGCTGCCTGTTCGAATTGCAGGTAAGACAGAACCAGGGCAATCGTTTGCGGGCTTTCATTCTGAATAAAGTTCAAAATTTGATTCGGATCTGCTTTGCGCGCAAAGTCAAATGGTCTGACTTGCAGCGTAGCTGTCAAACGATTAATGACTTCAAGTGCTTTTGATGAACCCAGAGCTTTCTCCAGGATTTCTCTCGCATAGTTGATACCGCCCTGAGAGATATATTCCTGCGCGAGACAGATCTGGTGAAACTCGGCCATGATCATGTCCTTTTCGGAAGAATCAACCTTGCGAACGTTGGCAATCTCCAACGTAAGTTGCTCAATCTCCTCATCACGCAGATGTTTGAAGATCTGAGCCGATACTTCCGGACCTAATGTAATCAACAAAATTGCTGCTTTTTGTCTGCCAGTCAAACCTTGACTGCTTGCCTTTGCCAATGCGTTCACCTCTATTCGTCAGCCAGCCATGTACGCAGCAGATTGACGAATTCGTCTGGCTTTTTCTTGGCCAAACTCTCCAATTGTTTGCGCACCTGACTTTCGTTCGTTACACTGTCCAGCGTAATGGACGGGAACTCTGTTGCTATTGGAAGAGGAATCTCTTCTTCTTCGACTTCGTTTTGTTTGCGGCGACGGCGTACTAACAAAATAACTACCGCTGCGATCAATGCCGCTATGAGTGCGCCCCCACCCCACATCATCGTTGAGGAAAGCTGGAAACCTGTATTGTCTGCAGAGGCAGACTGGAATCCTTGTGACATGACTGAAACTTTCTTTGTCAGATCGGCGTCACTTATTACAGTGCCTGAGTCTGCCAGTGAAGCACGAACAATGTTAACCAAAATGTTCTCAATTGCATCCTGAACCGGTCCCTGTAATTCTGTTTCTCCATTCGGTGGTTCAACTGCAACGTTAATGGTTAAGTCTTTTACAGTATACGGACTGGAAATGATATCCTTGGCGATTCGATTAACATCGTAGTTTATAGTGCTTGATGATTCTTCGGAGGTAGAATTACCGGTTGCATCAGATGATGGGTAACCCGGAACTTCCTCTTGTCCTGTGCCAGCAACACCACCTGTTGGGTTGCTTGCACCAGTGTAGCTCTTTTGAATCTCCTGCACACTGATCTCGATGCCTTTCATATTATCTACATCAACAGGTGTGACCAGATTTTCCTTACGTGTTTCTTTGTCAAAATTAAGCTTGGAGGCTACCAAAACATTAACTTTGTCTTCGCCTACAATCTGGGAAAGGAATTGCTTTACATTATTACGGACATCGTTTTCAAACTTTTTCTGTAGTGCCATGTTCTCTTGAACTTCGGAAGACAACCCGCCACTGCCACCTCGGGCAGTTGGAATCAATTCTGCTTCATCTGTGTTCGTAATCGTGATGTTCTCAACAGGCAGATTAGGAATTGCAGTTTTAACCAAGTTAAAGTAGCCATCTACCGCTGCCTGATTTGGGTGATAACCCGGTTTGAATTGGAGAGCTACCGATGCTGATGCTTTGTCTTGTTCTTCTAAACCAGCAAAAATGTTATCTTTCGGCATATTAACGAGTACTTTAGCGTCCTGTATCCCTTGCATCCGCTGAAGTAACTGTTCAACTTCTCCGTTTATAGCGTTGTTGTACTTTACATCAAACTCTTTATCCGTCATCCCGATGGGGGATGATGACTCCTCGAATGACTTATACCCTAATGAACCATTCTGAATAATCCCTTGAGATCCAACATTCACCTTTGCGATTGCAACACTTGTACTCGGTACGGATATGGTCTTGCCATCTGAACTTAATTTGTATGGAATGCTAGATGAATCTAGATAACTGATCACGCCCGCTGAATCACTTGCATTCAAATCTGTAAAAGCAACTTCATATTCCGTCTTGGACAACTGCATCGTGAGCACAACTGCAGCCAAAATCAGAAACAGGAAGGTAGATATAAATAATACTTTTTGCTTTTTGCTAAAACTATTCCAATACTGGGATGCCTTATCCCTGTACTGGGCGATTCTCTCATTCACTCTGTCACCCCATCCGAAACTTTGCTTAGTCTGTCCTTACTCAACCCTAGCCGTTTCATAGGTTGACGATCAGGAGCAGCATCGCAGCTGCTTTGTTGTAATGATCAGCGCTATTATCGAAGCGCAAGTAGGTTATTTTATAACTGCGTTCGCATAATTTCCTGGTAAGCTTCGACCACTTTGTTTCGGACTTGAGTTGTGAGTTGTAGGCTTAACAAGGCCTGTTCTGAAGCAATCATCACTTGATCCACATTCGCTTTGCCGACCAAAAATTGATTCGACATTTCATGCGATTGAGCCTCCTGTGCTGCAACGGACCCTAATGCATTTTGTAAGTATGTACCGAAGCTCTGAATGGTTTCGGCTGGTGTAGAAGGCTTACTTTCGGTTACACTCTTCATCTGTAGCGGTTGTATCCCCTGTGTGCTAAACATGTTGTTCTGAATCATTAATGTCCCTCCCCTTCATCCCTGGTTTGTATTTTTCCTATTTTCATTTCAAAGCAACTTATCTTCCAATCTCCAAAGCTTTGGAGATCATCGCTTTGGTTGAATTCAGTGCTGTTACGTTTGCTTCATAGGAACGCGAAGCAGAGATCATGTCGACCATTTCTTTCGCAATATCCACATTAGGCATAAATACATATCCTTCTGCATTGGCATCCGGATGAGAAGGGTCATACACAGGCTTCAAAGGTGACTGATCCTCGCGAATCTCCGTTACTCTTACGCCATCTCCTGAACCGCTACCTCTCATCTGATTTTGCAGCATCGTACCAAATGACGTTTTATTCGGCTCAAGCACAACCATTTTACGTTTGTAAGGGACCGCTTCACCATTGGATACGCTCGCGCGCGTCGTCTCTGCGTTGGCAATGTTGGAAGATATAACGTCCATCCGCAACCGTTGGGCTGTCAGAGCTGAGCTACTGATACTAAAACTATTACTAATGTTCAATTTAGGTTATCTCCCTTCCACGCCAACACGCATGATTTTAATTTGTTCGTTCACTTGCTGAATATAAGCGTTATAACGCAACTGATTCTCCGCCAGAAGACTCATTTCTCTGTCTATATCGACATTGTTTTCGTTGTTATTCATGGAGGTTGACTGGTCCATATTAACTACTGGCGTTGGTACGGAAGAGGAAGGACCTATGACAAAATGCCTTGCATCAGTTACTTTACCCTTAAGAACAGGCATATCTCCATTCATTTGCCCTTGCAACATTTCTTCAAAAGAAACGTTCGAGCGCTTGAAATACGGGGTATCGGCGTTCGCGATGTTGTCAGCAATCGTTCGTTGTCTGATATTGGACGCATCGAGTGCACCTTGCAATCTTTTAAAACTGATATCGTTTAAAAGATTCACAATCCCCCTCCTCTCTTTAGAAGTAATGGAAAAAGATTGAATCTTTTCCCTTGAAAATTCTTATGTTTTTTTCGACAAAAACATTCGTCTTTACACGGTTTTCTAGGACTTAAGTAGAATTAACTCTGATGTTGTCGTATAACATAAGTTTCTTCGAGTTTGGGATTTATTACAATAAGAAAAAAGCCCTATCTTTTCTGAAAGACAGGGCTTTTTGTGTATTTTCTGCAAATTATGAATTTTTTCGTAAATGTTCGGGCCCAAAACAAAAGTATGTTAATACTCTCCCTTATTGTTCTTAAACATTCTTAAAATAAAAAAGAACTTTCGAGTCTCAACATGAGCTTATAACGCCCGTAATTATGTATATTCCCGAATATTTCATAGTTGATAATGTTAGAAATTTTTGCCGTCATACTAAGGGTTTACGGACAGTATGATAGGTATACATACAAAGCTGTATATTAATCAATTGACAAGTTATCATTCAAGAATGAAGAAAACTCGTCCTTCCTACACAACACTTTCTTAACAATTAAGTGGAGTCTATATATTTTAATTTTAAGAAAACAATTAGTGACTTCACACTTTTCTACAATTCATCATTTTGCGCATTTACGCAACATTTACCAATCTGTCAACTAAACCGATGCCCAGACTTGGAATAAGAAACATTCTTTTAATGGGAATTACTGGATATAAAAATTATAAATAACTACCACTCCGATAGGTTTTAACACGCTTTGCATGCGGCACAAGTCCTAGGTTTTGTCGATCCAGACAACAACCACACATCTTTTATCGGCTATCTCATCGAAATCCTTTAGATAGAAACAAAAATAAACGATATGCGTCAAGCAAGAGGGCCTTTATGAATCGCTAAAGGATTGCTACCCTTTGTCGATCTCGCAAATGCTCTCTACTCTCGTGCATACCGTTCATTTATAACATCATTTTAACAACTACATTGCTAGTTCCATGTTACAGGATATACTGACTCAAATCACGATCAAGCGCAATATCATTTAATTTCTCCCGGACATACTCCGGCGTGATCACCATACGTTCAAGTGTAAGCTCAGGTGCCTCAAAAGATAAATCCTCCAAAAGCTTTTCAAGAATTGTATGCAATCGACGAGCACCTATATTTTCTGTATTTTGATTGACGGATTCAGCCAATTTGGCAATCTCGCGAATAGCCTCATCCGAGAACTCAATCTCAATATTCTCGGTGCGCAACAGATCCACATACTGTTTGGTCAGTGCATTTTGGGGTTCAGTCAGAATGGATACAAACTCCTCCAATGTTAGACTGCTTAGCTCCACACGAATTGGGAAGCGTCCCTGAAGCTCGGGAATCAGATCAGAGGGTTTAGCGACATGGAATGCGCCAGCTGCCATAAACAGAATATAATCCGTTTTGACAGGGCCATATTTCGTCATTACTGTAGAGCCCTCTACGATAGGCAGAATGTCACGTTGCACACCCTCACGGGATACATCGGGTCCACTACCGCGTCCTTGACTGGCAACCTTGTCGATTTCATCGATGAAAATGATACCTGTCTGCTCCGCCCGGCGAATGGACTCCTGGGTAACATCATCCATGTCGATCAATTTCCCTGCTTCTTCCTGAATCAACACTTTACGCGCTTCTTTAATAGCGAGTTTACGTTTTTTTGTACGACGAGGCAACAAGCTACCAAACATCTCCTGCATGTTCATGCCCATCTGATCATTACCTTGACCAGCAAACATGTCCATCATGTTAGGCGCAGTGTCTTCGACATCAATTTCAATGATGTCATCCTCCAACTTGCCAGATAACAGATCAAACTTGATCTTACGGCGGCGTTCGGCAACCCCGGTATCCGGTTCTGGCTCATCCTGTTCCTGAACGTTGTTGCCATTATTACCAAAGATCATCTCAAAGGGATTACGCTGATTCTTGGACTTAGACTGTGAAGGAGCCAAAATATGTACAATTCGCTCATTGGCCGCTTCTTCAGCTTTGTCCTTCACTTTTTCAGTCCGCTCCAGCTTCACCATCCGCAGTGATGTCTCAATCAGATCACGCACCATCGATTCAACGTCACGGCCAACGTAACCTACTTCAGTGAACTTGGTAGCTTCCACTTTCACAAATGGCGCACCTACCAGTTTAGCAAGGCGACGGGCGATCTCCGTTTTACCCACACCGGTAGGTCCAATCATCAAGATATTTTTAGGCACAATGTCGTCCTGGGTGTGCTCAGGCAAAAGACTACGACGATAACGATTACGAAGGGCTACGGCTACCGATTTTTTAGCTTTCTTTTGACCTACAATATACTTGTCAAGCTCTGCAACAATCTGTCTCGGTGTTAACGCTTGAGTATTCATATTGCTTCCCTCCTACCAGTATGTTGAATTTATTTTACCTAACAAGGACAAAGAATCCCCTAGACGTCCTGGAGCAGATTACAGAATCATGCTCCACTACGGGAGATTTCTTTGGCTTATAACTCTTCTACAATAATATTACTGTTGGTATATACACATAGCTCTGAGGCAATCTGAAGCGATTCACGCGCAATATCTTTTGCTTCCAGGTTTACTGCATGACGTTTCAACGCACGCGCAGCAGATAAGGCAAAGTTTCCACCTGATCCGATAGCGATCACGTCATCATCCGGTTCAATAATCTCCCCGCCGCCTGAAATGAGCAACATACCTGATTTGTCCATCACAATCAAGAGTGCCTCAAGCTTACGCAAGATCCGATCCTGACGCCAATCCTTGGCAAGCTCTACAGCAGCACGCTGCAAGTTACCATGGTGCTCCTCCAGCTTACCTTCGAATTTCTCAAACAGGGTAATCGCATCCGCCACAGAACCAGCAAAGCCAGCAACAACCTGGCCGCGGTACAAACGTCTTACCTTCTTGGCTGTATTCTTCATCACAACACTTTGGCCCATGGTCACCTGACCATCTCCTGCGATTGCAGCCTTACCATTATGACGAACAGCACAGATCGTTGTAGCATGAAATGACATATCCATGATATCAGCATCCTCCCACGAATAATTTATACGCGTTCCGGAACAGTTAGACCTTCTGCCTCAGCAAAACTCGTGATGCCATCCAGTGCACGCTGTGCAAGAGCTTCATTTTTTTCCTTTTTGTTACGAATCTTCGTTTCAAGCTTGGGCAACAAACCAAAGTTTGCGTTCATTGGTTGGAAGTGCTTGAAGTCAGCAGTTGTAATATACTGAGCCATACTGCCAAGTGTTGTTTCTACCGGCAATACCACCAGTTCCTGCCCAAGTGCTGCTTTGGCTGCGTTCATGCCGGCAATCAGCCCTGATGCAGCAGATTCCACATATCCTTCTACACCCGTCATCTGACCTGCAAAGAACAGGTTTGGACGCTCTTTAAACTGATACGTCGGAAGAAGCAGTTTAGGAGAATTAATAAATGTATTACGGTGCATTACGCCATAACGAACGAACTCTGCATTTTCAAGTCCAGGAATAAGGGAAAAGACTCGTTTCTGTTCTCCCCATTTCAGATGCGTTTGGAAGCCAACCAAGTTATACAGGGTTCCAGCTGCATTATCCTGTCTAAGCTGAACAACCGCATGTGGCAACTCTCCTGTATGAGGGTTAACCAGACCTACCGGTTTCATTGGACCAAACAGAGCCGTCTGTTTTCCGCGTTTCATCATCACTTCGATTGGCATACAGCCTTCAAAGTAGATTTCTTTCTCAAACTCTTTCAATTGAGCGACTTCAGCAGTAATGAGAGCTTCATAGAAGACATCAAACTCTTCTTCTGTCATCGGACAGTTCAGATATGCCGCCTCACCCTTATCATAACGGGAAGCCAGATACACCTTGTTCATATCAATTGAATCTTTTTCGATGATCGGTGCAGCTGCATCATAGAAGTAGAAATATTCTTCACCCATTAGTGCCTTGATCTGCTCAGACAATGCCGGTGAAGTCAACGGACCCGTTGCCACAACAACGATGCCATCTTCCGGCAGGGAAGTGAGTTCTTCATTCACTACTTCGATGAGTGGATGCTGGTGCAACGTGGATGTAATCTCACCTGAAAATCCATCCCGGTCCACAGCAAGTGCCCCACCTGCAGGAACTGCATGTTTGTCTGCTGCTGACAATACAAGAGAATTGAGCATTCTCATTTCTTCTTTTAACACACCCACTGCATTGGTCAATCCATTCGCACGCAGCGAGTTGCTACATACCAGTTCTGCAAATTTATCCGTATGATGAGCTGGCGTTTTCACAACAGGTCTCATCTCGTATAATTTTACGCGTACGCCGCGACTTGCAATCTGCCAGGCCGCTTCTGTTCCTGCCAGCCCGGCACCAATAACGGTTACTTGTTGTTCATTTGTCAAAATCATTTACCCCCATAAAGCAATTTCATATTTCACTATAATTGAATTGATTCACATATATACTAATCTGCTGATTCGTCATCCGGTTCATCCACTGGCTCCTGATGATCACATGAAGTACACTGCAGTCGTGCTCCCTTTTTGTTCCGCTTCTCAATCATTAGCGATCCGCAACTTGGACATGGTTTGGCTGAAGGTCTGTCCCATGAGACAAAATCACATTCAGGATATTTGTCACAACCGTAGAAAATACGTCCTTTTTTGCTACGACGCTCAACAACATGACCTTCCTTACACTTCGGACAAGTCACGCCGATATCCTTGATAATCGGTTTGGTATTCCGGCAATCAGGGAAGCCAGAGCACGCAAGAAACTTGCCAAAACGTCCGAGTTTATAAACCAGCGGTTTGCCGCACTTCTCACAGATCTCATCCGATACTTCGTCTTCAATCTCGATTTCTTTCATTTCTTCTTCCGCAAACTCAAGGCGTTTCTCAAAAGATTCATAGAATTCTGCGAGTACTTTGACCCAATCCTCGGAACCTTCCTCCACATGGTCAAGATCGCCTTCCATGTTTGCGGTAAACTCTACATTCAGGATTTCCGGGAAAAACTCTTCCATCTGTTCGATGACCAGTTCACCAAGCTCGGTTGGCATGAATTTCTTTTCCTCTATCGCAACATATCCGCGCTTCTGAATGGTCTCCAGTGTTGGCGCATATGTACTCGGACGCCCTATACCCAATTCCTCAAGCGTCTTAACCAACCTTGCCTCCGTATATCGGGGTGGCGGTTGTGTAAAATGCTGTTTTGGCTCAATCTCCTGCTTATCAAGCACATCTCCACTTTTCAACGGAGGCAGCAGACGATCTTCATCGGTTGTACCATCGTCGTTTCCTTCAACATATACCTTCATGAAACCTTGGAACCGCACCTTCGAACCTGCTGCACGGAAAATGGTGTCACCCGCAGCAATATCTACAGAGAGTGTATCCAGGATAGCCGAAGACATCTGGCTCGCTACAAAACGTTCCCATACCAGTTTATACAACCGGAACTGATCGCGACTCATGAATGACTTGATTGAGTCAGGGTCACGCAGAATTGAAGTTGGACGAATTGCTTCATGCGCATCCTGAGCATTAGTTGCTTTTTTGGAATAGTTTCGTGGAGTCTCAGGTGCAAATGGCTCACCATACTTACCAACGATATATTCTTTGGCTTCTTCTTGTGCAGATGCTGCAATTCGTGTGGAGTCCGTACGCATATACGTGATGAGACCTACTGTGCCTTCTTTTCCAAGGTCTACACCTTCATATAGTTGTTGGGCGACCGACATCGTCTTGGAAGCTCTGAAATTCAATTTACGCGCTGCTTCCTGTTGCAAAGAACTCGTCGTAAACGGGGCGGAAGGGTTACGGCTCCGTTCTTTCTCTTTAACTTCCTTGATCGTAAAGTCGGCTCCTTCGATCTGTTTCAAGATCGCTTGCACTTCCGCTTCACTGCCCAGCTCTGTTTTGGCCCCGTTCAGTTTATGAAACTTGGCTTCAAACGGATTGCCGTCTGCTGTCAGTTTGGCGGTAATGCTCCAGTATTCTTCCGGCTCAAAATCATCAATTTCATTTTCACGATCTAAAATGATTTTAACAGCCACGGACTGAACCCGGCCTGCAGACAAACCTTTTTTCACTTTCTTCCATAATAACGGACTAATTTTATATCCAACGAGTCGATCCAAAATACGTCTTGCCTGCTGCGCGTTAACCAAATCCATATTGATTTTCCGCGGCGTTTTGAACGCATCTTTGACCGCCTGTTTTGTAATTTCATTAAATACAACCCGGCAATCTGCCGTATCGTCCAGTTCAAGGGCATGGGCCAAATGCCATGCGATAGCCTCACCTTCGCGATCCGGGTCAGCTGCGAGATACACTTTTTTCACTTTCTTCCGTGCATCCTTCAGTTCTTTCAAAATTGAACCTTTGCCGCGGATCGTAATATATTTCGGATTAAAATCATTCTCTACCTCAACGCCGATCTGACTCTTTGGCAAATCGCGAACATGCCCCATCGAAGCTTTTACGATGAACTTGCTGCCTAAATATTTGCCTATCGTCTTCGCCTTTGAGGGCGACTCCACGATTACGAGTGCATCCGCCATAGGTCCATCCTCCTCTCAGTCATGAAACTGTTTCTGTAAGCTTATGCATAGTTAATAACTTCTGCTAATTATATATTTCCACGCACCACGTAGGTTGTAGCTTCGTCATACCCTCGCGTATTTAGTGCCTGGTAATTGGCTAATCTGCTTTTTTATGATTAAAGATAACAGAACTGAATGCAAATGTCCAAAATCCCAACCAAGCAGCTCAACCAGTTGATCCAATGATTGTTCTCCCTGTTCCAACAGATAAATCACGCGTTGTTCATCTGGAGAGAGCTTAACCTCAGCGAATATCCCTCGCCAGGAAGGCTCGGTTGTTTCGGTCGAACGTCCTCTATTGTAAGGAAGTTGTTCTGTATTTGGCAAGCCCAATCGATACTCTTCCAATACATCTGCTGCACAAGTGACCAATTTGGCCCCCTGACGGATAAGATTGTGTGCTCCTCGACTTTTCGGCGATGTAATAGGTCCAGGGACTGCAAATACATCCCTGCCTGCTTCAAGTGCAGCATCTGCTGTAATGAGTGAACCACTGCGAATGTCAGCCTCAACAACCACTGTTCCCAGTGTCAGACCGGCAATGATTCGATTCCGTTCCGGAAATAATCCCTGGCGCGCTCTTGTACCTGGTGGATATTCCGACAAAAGCAGCCCAGTCTCCGCGATTCGCTCAGCGAGGCTTGTATTTTCGGGTGGGTATATATGATCAATCCCTGTTCCGAATACGGCAATCGTTTTTCCTTTAGCACGCAGTACTGCCTCATGACATACGCTATCAATACCGCGGGCAAGCCCGCTTACAATCGTCAGTCCTGCATTGCATAATTGCTCTGCCAGCTTTTCTCCAACTTTGCGCCCATACACGGTTGGCATACGAGTTCCCACCATGGCAATAGACGAATTGTGTAGCAAACTAACATCCCCTCGAGCATACATTACCCAGGGAGGCTGAACGGTTTCCTTCATTAATATGGGATAATTCTGATCCAGATAAGTAATAACCTCTATCCCCTGATTGTAAACGTGTTCTCTTTTACTCTCAATCCAGTCGATAGTAAATTGGCTAGCCAAACGGGCAGCCTGATCTTTGCGCAAGCCTGCTGCGACCCAGTCGCTTTCCCCATAATTCAATAGATCGGGTAATTCATGTTGTCCCAGAATCAGTTTCGAGATTGTTTTTTTACCAATGCCCTCCATCTCATGTAACCCAAACAAGATCCATCTTTCTTCCATACCATAAACCTCCCAAAGTGGGAAGAGATCTTCCCTCATATTGTGTGTTAAGTGACCACGGAATGCAAGCGTTTACGCAGGTGGGAGACAAATCCTCCCCTTTTTGCCGTAAAAAAACGCAAAAAAGCAACCCTTCGCCCTGTTTAAGGACAAAAGGTTGCTTACCTTTTCCGTAACCATAATAGTCGGTCTACCAGAAATAGATCATTTCCGTGCCGTTTCTTCTATTATAACGAAAAAGAATTAATGTGTCGTGCACAAATTCAAAATACCGCGTTCCTCAAGTACACTCACCAAAGTCGAACCCATCTCAGCAGGAGTTGGTGCTACTTTGATTCCACATGATTCCAGTTTCGCAATTTTCTCTTTGGCTGTACCTTTACCGCCAGAGATAATAGCGCCAGCATGGCCCATCCGTTTGCCTGGAGGCGCTGTTACGCCACCGATAAAGCCAACAACCGGTTTGGTCATGTTTTCACGTACCCAATCTGCAGCATCCTCTTCAGCTGTACCACCAATCTCACCAATCATGATGACCGCATGAGTCTGTGGATCTTCATTGAACCGTTTGAGGATATCAATGAACTCGGAGCCTTTTACAGGGTCTCCCCCGATTCCTACAGCAGAAGATTGTCCAATGCCACGCGTCGTCAGTTGATGAACGGCTTCATAGGTAAGTGTTCCACTACGGGAAACAACGCCTACGTGCCCTGCCATATGGATATAACCAGGCATGATACCGATTTTACATTCGCCTGGTGTAATGACACCTGGACAGTTTGGTCCGATCAGGACGGTATTTTTACCTTCCATGAAGCGGTCAACCTTGATCATGTCAAGAACCGGAATACCTTCTGTAATACAGATTACGAGGTCCAGCTCAGCATCAACAGCTTCCATAATGGAATCTGCTGCAAATGCAGGAGGAACGTAAATGACGCTCGCTGTTGCGCCTGTAGCTTCCTTCGCTTCCTGCACAGTGTTGAACACCGGCAGACTAGCTACTGTACCATCTTCCAACGTGATATCCACATTAGTTCCGCCTTTACCCGGTGTAACTCCGCCTACCATCTGGGTTCCGTAGTCCAATGCGCCCTTCGTGTGGAACATTCCCGTTGAACCCGTAATGCCTTGCGTAATGACTTTTGTATTTTTATCGATCAAAATACTCACGTTGCTTCACATCCTTACGGTTATTTTTCAATTCCCGGACAGCTCCGGTACTAAGGAATGAACTTATTTTACGAGGGCAACAATTTTCTGTGCACCATCGGCCATGGAATCAGCAGGAACGATATTAAGGCCAGATTCACCCAGAATACGTTTGCCAAGCTCCACGTTAGTTCCTTCAAGACGAACAACCAGCGGTTTGGTCAGGCCAAGTTGCTTCGCGGCTTCAACAACACCATTGGCGATAACATCACAGCGCATGATGCCACCGAAAATGTTAACAAAGATCCCAGCTACTTTGGCATCGGACAAGATGATCTTAAATGCTTCAGTCACCTTCTCCGTTGTTGCACCGCCCCCAACGTCAAGGAAGTTGGCCGGGTCTCCACCGTAGTATTTGATAATGTCCATCGTTGCCATCGCAAGTCCCGCACCATTGACCATACAGCCGATGTTGCCATCCAGTGCTATGTAGCTGAGGTCGTATTTGGAAGCTTCGATTTCTTTTTCATCCTCTTCATCCAGGTCACGCAGTTCCAAAATCTCTTTGTGACGGAACAAGGCGTTGGAGTCAAAGTTCAATTTCGCATCTAGCGCGATAACGTTTCCATCTCCGGTAACAACGAGAGGATTGATCTCGGCAATAGAGCAATCTTTTTCGACAAATGCAGTGTACAGCGCAAGCATGAACTTAACAGCTTTGTTCACCAGTTCATTAGGAATCTTAATGCTGTAAGCCAGTTTACGGGCCTGGAACACTTGCAATCCAATGGCAGGGTCAATAATTTCTTTGAAAATTTTCTCAGGTGTAGCTTCAGCTACTTCTTCAATCTCAGTACCGCCTTCTTCGGAAGCCATCATAACTACACGGCCTGTGGCACGGTCCACAACAACACCAACATAATACTCTTTGCGGATATCGCATCCTTCTTCAATCAGAAGACGTTTCACTTCTTTGCCTTCTGGTCCAGTCTGGTGTGTTACCAATACTTTGCCCAGAATTTCGGAAGCATAGGCACGAACTTCATCCGTACTCTTCGCCACTTTTACGCCGCCGGCTTTACCCCGGCCACCTGCGTGAATTTGCGCTTTAACAACAGTCACCGGACTGCCCAGTGCCTCTGCGGCCGCAACCGCTTCATCGACTGTATAAGCAACCTTTCCATTTGGAACGGTAACTCCATACTGTTTCAGTACTTCTTTTCCTTGATATTCATGGATATTCATTCTCGAATCCTCCTATCAACATGACTGCAACAAGGCGGGTTGGTAGACTAACAAAAGACAAATGTTGACTATTTTCACTTAAACCCAATTCATTGTAACACGTTTTTAAAACGCTTTCCTTAAAAAATTAATGGTTAATAGACAGTATTTTGATATGAGTATGATCCCATATTGTGAATGCTTGGGTATAAATGGAAAAAAACCTCAGCTAAAAGCTAAGGTTTCCTTGATCTAAAACTACATTTTATTTTTTGGCTGCGTTCGTGTTGGTTTGGTGAACTTTCTCCAGCAACCCTTTGAACTGACCCAGCAAAGCTTCAAACTCTGTACTGTTCAAACACGCATCTCCCTGAATGGATTCAGGGATGGACAATGCCTTGTTCCGCAGCTCACGGCCGGAGTCGGTTAATGTAATTAACACTTTTCGTTCATCCTGAGCAGAGCGTTCGCGATTAATAAGTCCTGCTGACTGCAACCGTTTGAGAAGTGGTGTCAACGTTCCCGAATCGAGATAAAGTGCCTCCCCGATCTCCTTAACCGTACATTCTTCACGTTCCCACAATACCATCAGAACCAGATACTGTGAATACGTTACGCCGAGCACCTCGAGATAAGGCTGGTACATCTTCGTAATTTCACGTGAACAAGCATATATGGCAAAGCATAATTGGTTATCCAGCTTCAAACTGTCAGTCTGCATATGTCTTTCTCACCTGCCTATTGTGCATTCTATTCCTTATAAAAAGGAACTATAAATCTATCTTATCACAAATTAGAAAAAAAACAGAATAATTGAGCACAAATGATTTTACTATTCAATTTAATTATGATAAATTAGATTGTGTAAAATATAAAAACGAATAGATGACCCGTAAGTACATCTCATAATTCGATAAAAATATTACATAAGGTCCATGGAATACATTCGCGTTTTCTCAGGCCAAATTTGATAATCATAATGAAAGTTTAATACGTAACCATTTTCGCCAAAGCTATTTAATGATTTCCTTCCAAAAATAAAATTCAGGGATCAGGAAAGATGACTACAGCAATGAGAATGACAGGTTGACTCCATGATTCCTTTTATATAAAATGCTTAATAGAAGCTGAGGAAGCACCTTAATTCGTAGACTGGCCCGTATTATGCGGAGTCAAGAATCGAGTGAGGTGTTTCTTTGTCATGTACGGAAAATTGCACAGTGCGTGTTTGTACGGAATTGATGGTGTTCTGATCGAGGTGGAGACCGATTTATCCAATGGTCTGCCGCAGACATCCATCATCGGTTTACCGGATTCAGCCATTCGTGAGGCCGTTGAACGTGTCCGTGCAGCGATTAAAAACTGCGGATATCAGTATCCGTTACAGCGAATCACAATCAATCTGGCCCCCGCTGATCTGCGCAAGGAAGGATCTTCCTTTGATCTGGCCATTGCTATTGGTTTACTCATGACAAGCGGCCAGCTTGTACTTCCTCCCGAGGAACGGACACTAGTGGTTGGCGAGCTGGCGTTGGACGGTTCGATCAGGTCCGTGCCCGGCATTTTATCCATGGTGGATCTGGCCAAACGACAAGGCTTTACTTCCGTGCTCCTGCCTTTGGATAACGTAGAGGAAGCGTCACTGATCCGAGGTATCCAGGTGTTTGGCATTCGTCATTTACAGGATATTGCTCCGGAAAACCCAGATCAACCCGCTAGTTCAGTGGGAATACCAAATCATTCAAATGCAGGACCTGTCGTGTTAAAAAATTATGCACATCTCGCTGTGCCTATAACGGATAAGACACATATGATGGCAGATAGCAAGCCGAGACAAACACCAATATTTGCAGACGACTATAGCGATGTTCTGGGGCAGCACCATGTAAAACGCGCGCTTATGATTGCTGCAGCAGGCATGCATAATATACTTCTCGTTGGACCGCCAGGCACGGGCAAAACGATGTTAATCAAACGTCTGCCCTCCATCCTTCCGCCTTTGTCAGAAGATGAAGCGTTGGAAGTCACCAAAGTATTAAGTGCTGCAGGCAAATTAAAAGAAGCGCCTCAAGGCCTGATTGCAGATAGACCGTTTCGCTCCCCTCACCACACGATATCCACCTCTGGTCTGATTGGAGGCGGTGGTATCCCGAAACCGGGTGAAGTGAGCCTTGCCCATCGGGGCATATTGTTTCTGGATGAATTACCTGAATTCCAGCGTCAAGTGCTGGAGGTATTAAGGCAGCCGTTAGAGGATCGCACAGTGACAATTAGTCGGGCACGGGCTGCTTTCACCTTTCCGGCCCAGTTTATGCTTGCATGTTCCATGAATCCCTGTCCCTGCGGATATTTGTCCGCTCATTCCGAGGAACAACGCTGCATATGTAGTCCAGCCCGTGTTGCCGCGTACCGAGCCAAAATTTCAGGACCACTGCTGGACCGCATCGATCTTCAGGTTGAGGTTCCTCCACCAGGCGAGTGGCGCAAGTCTGCTGCTTCCCCTTCCTCTGAAGAAATACAGGCAAAAGTGATCCACGCTCATCAAATTCAGGCTACACGTTATGCTCAAAGTTCGGTCCGTTGGAATAGCCAGCTTTCCGGCACGCTTTTGCGACGTACAATCCAACTCCCTCAAGAGGCAGAGCAGCTGTTAGAGCAAACACTGCAAACGTTAAACCTGAGCATGCGTGCACATGATCGGATTATCAAGATGGCACAGACAATTGCCGATCTGGACCATGAAGGTGAAATTGTAACAGCTCATGTGGCTGAAGCCATCCAGTATCGTCAACTGGATCTTAATTTATTTTGAAGCTTATGGGTGAAGAACAGTCCAGGTTGCCGAAAGGCAGTGAAATACGCACAAACCTATAGACTTCAGATGAAAAGTCGAGAAGGATGTAAGGATATTTCATGCAGATTCTACAGACAGATCCGCCAACATAACAAAAAAAAACGTACAAGCCCCTCTCTTCTGTGAAGAAAGGTGCTTGTACGTAGGTTTCCCTGAAACATATAGAGCTCTTGTGCAGCTGCGTTTTACCATATTATATTATTCGAAAAGAGTCAGTTTGTCCTTGGCTGGTGTACGTTCTTTGGCAGAAGGAATAACATCGGGGTATCCCATATAAATCATACCTACAATCTTCTCTCCCGCCTCTATTCCAAGCGGTTTGCGGAATTTGGGAGCGTACAAAAATGGCTTGGTCACCCAGAATGTTCCAATGTCTTCACTCCAGGCTGCAAGCATAAAGTTCTGAACCAATGCACTGACCGCAGCAAAGTCTTCGTCCCAGATATTCTGTCTTGGATCTTCTTCCAGCACGACAAGCATAACGGATGGAACTTGCATAATATTGGGTGAAAATTTGTTGTCTTCCCCCATTTCTGCATCAATAGCCTCCGCCAGTTTCTTCCGTCCATTTCCGGTAAACAACAAAAATCTCCAAGGTTCACGCAGTTTATGGTTAGGAGCCCAGACTGCGGTGTCCAGCAATTCTATAATCTGCTGTGTAGGAACAGCTTCTTTTTTAAATTTTTTCACCGTACGACGGTTTTGAATCGCGTTTCTGACTTCATTTGTTGTTTTCGTAGCTTTACTCATCGGCCGTACCTCCTGTTTATAAAATCATTTGCAACCGCAATAGTGATTCGCGGCCTTGTACATTCAATATAATTTCTTTATGACATAATAAAATACCAGTTTACCTTCTTGATTATACACCCATCTTATCACGAGATTCAAAGGGGCGGCAGAGGTCATTATCGTTAAGGTCATTACGAACAGAAAAGACGACTCTGAATCTTGATTCACCGCGAGGGATCTCAAGTCAGAACCGTCTTTTATTCTCATGTTATTGATTCACATATCATATCAACGAGTAATCAATCGTCGTAACTCGCCCCTTCAAACGCGCCATTCCCTTCAAATGTGCCATTAACAAAATCCATTTTGTTGTACTTCTCCTGGTTACCTGCAACATCTGTACTATAGTACTCTACCACCTTGACATCTGGGGCATAAAACTTGACGGGTCCTTCATAGTTTTTCCATTCTCCCCCATTGATTCGATATTGCGTTGTTTTTACGCCCGAACCTTTGACTTCGTCTGTTGCCTGAAGTCTGAATGTAAATCCTTTGATGTATATTTTCCCGTTCACAGTATCTGTAATAGGAACTAATCTGTACTTGGTTACTGGAGGTGTAATATCTGCATCCTTCTTAAGTACGATATTAAACGTATTATGATCTCCTTTTACAAGAGTAACGCTTAGGCTCGTTTTTAAATATCCTGCTGCTTCTCCCGTTATCGTTCTGGCCCCTGTTGGTACGCGCTTTATTAAATAGTTGCCTTGAGCATCTGTTGTTGCCGAACCTCCAGCATTAACTTTAGCCCCACTTACTGGATTGCCCGACTCATCTACAACTTTTCCCCGCACGTGTGCCGCCTCTGCCAAAACAACATCCATTCTCAAGGTTCCTCCCTCCCGGACACCCAAGCGATCCTGTTCATATAACATATAATCATCGGCATCTACCCATATTGCAATGTTCGAATTATAGGCGTAATCAATTCCTGTAACCGCATATCGACCTTGCTGATCAGTTTTCACTATACGATCAAAGACACTTGTTACTTTTATACGAGCATCTGGAACAGGTCTGCCTGCCTGATCTTTGACTGTTCCTACAATCGTGGATGGCTCATAAATATGAAAATCAAGCTGTATTTGCTCTCCACCGGACAATCCGTAGGAGCTATAGTGTCTGTACGTCACATAACCCTCTGCATCAACTACAAAAGTAATGTCCGTATTGTCTTCAACGGACTCTATAATATGATACCGTCCATTCCCATCCGTCTTCACACTTTTCTCTGACGTATCCCCACGATAATTAAGCCAATACTTGACAGTAGCGTTCTGGACAGGTAATCCCTGACGATCAATAACTTTACCTGATACACTTGCCTGTGTAGACGGATCGGCTGCATAAGAAACTCCGGAATACATGATTCCAAACAAAATGAAACATAAAGATAGTGTACTTAGTCGAATGATCCATTTGATACTTGTCTGCATCTTCTCACTACACCTCACCATTTATTTTATTGATCAAACATTCCTCTTTAACCTCTTAAATTAACTGACCATAAGTTCAAGCTTCCAGAATTCTCCGTCCCAAACATATTGCCAAATCCCCTGTCCACCGTTCATGGTCTCGCTGATATCCAGCACTTCCATCCGAGGGCACTCCCATACTTGTTTTACTGTGTTGTTCGAAGTATTCTGAAGCTCTTTCATACATCCCACCAACCTCTCTTTAAATTTCAACTTTCTTAGTTTATTACAAATGATACATTTTGTATCTATAAATTTCTGAAATACAATGATTTTATTATCGATGCTCTATCCTCTGTTTAGTGATTTCATAGTTAAATCAAAAAAAGCCGCAGCTCCTGTATAAAGAGGAACTACGGCTTTAGTATATTAACTAATTTTATAACTAAAACGAATGCAAAGATAAGACATAATTAAACTTGTACTTCGAAATAACTGACCAACTCACATTAAAAAGATACAATTCGTATCAATTAAAGTGGCAATAACTTCGAGTGTAATTCTTAAAAAGCATTAACAATATGATTCAAAGAGACGATTTCTCCTGCTTGATCAAGCATTACGGCAATTACATCAAAACGGATCTGAAGTTCCGTCTCTCCCGTCATTTGCAAATATACGGATGCGGTTGAACGTACCTGCTGCATTTTACGCATATCAACCGATTCCTGAGGTGTACCGTACTGAGCGGCTCCACTTCTGCTTCTTACTTCCACAAAGACAATCAGGCCCTCGCAGGAAGCAATGATGTCAATCTCACCGCTACGGCAACGCCAGTTCTGTCTAATGATCCGATAATCGTTCTCTCGCAACCATTGACAGGCAGCCTCTTCACCTAATCGACCCTTCTGCTGTCGTGTAAGCTTCAGTCCCGGCTCCTTGCCTGATCTATGTTCTACCATGACTCGTCTTCCTCACGTCCTGAGGCCATTCGATCTGCACGGTAGACATATGTTAGCACCTCTGCGACCAGTTGATACAGTTCAGCTGGAATCTGTTCATCCAGATCCAACTTGGAGAGCACCTCCACAAGTGCTGCATCCTCCTGAACAGCCACGCCGTTTTCTCTGGCTTTATCCAGAATGGCTTCTGCCACTTTGCCACGGCCCTTGGCTACAACAACAGGTGCTTCGCTCTCTCCAGGGACGTATTTTAGGGCAACCGCCTTTTTGGAGAGCAGATCGGGTTGTGACGACTCGTCTTTCATACCTTCAAGTCCACCCCTTTGTATCGTTCTGGACTATAGTCCGAGGCCCTCGTTTTTCGTTCCGCGCCCGGTTCCTGCCCCACAGGCCACGGTTCTGCCTTGAAGGTCAGCAGTTGATAGCCCAGCTTGTCCAATGCCTGATGGATTACCTCTCGTCCGCTCTCCAGGAGCGATCCCATGCCTTCGCGATCATTTAATACACGCAGACTGACAATGTTATTAACCACATGTACATCTACCAGAGTTGGCCCAAGACTTTTCATGTCCAGATCAAACCATAGACGGCAGTTGGACGCATCCAGCTCTCCACGAGATCCACGACGTGATTGAATCTGAACAGACGCCGTTTCTTCCCCGTCCGGTCCAGTGATCGGAATAAACCAGTGCATCTGTGCAAAAGTAGCACTGCGATCTGTCGTCAGCAATAACTGCTGACCTGTCAGATATTGCACGGCCTGTCCGGCGGCATCCTTAAGCGCCGCCGGTGCACCTTCGCTGCTGGCAAGCTGCAGCAGCAAGCCCTTCAGCGTGTCCGCATTTGCCGGACTCGCCGCATCCCCCACGCGCGGCTGCGCAGCCGCGCCGTGAACGGCCTGCTGCTCGTGCTCTGCACCGAGCAGCTTCAGCACGCGCCCCACCCACGGGTCCCCCTCGTGGGTGACAGGCGCGAGCACTGCCGCAGCTCCCGCAGGTGCTGCGGCACTACCGCCAGCCGGCGGCGCATCAGCGCCGGCTGGCAACGGCTGCGGCACGCCTCCGGCAGCCGCAGCCGCCTGGCCGCCCTGCGATGCAGGGGCGGCCTGTGCTGCCGCACCAGGCTGTGCCGGTGCGGCAGTGGACGCGCTGCGCAGGGCGTCCAGCAGCGCCAGCAGCTTGGGCGCCAGCTGCGCTGCCGTAGGCGCTGCTGGCGCCGCCTGGCCTGCTGCGGACGGCGTCCCCGCAGCAGCAGGCGTTTCAGCGCGGCCGTCAGTCCGCCCGGCCGCGCCTGCTTCAGGCTGGCCTGCACTTGCACGGCCAGCCACAGATTCAGCTGCCGCCCCTGGTGTACCCGGGCGGCTCCCAGCTTGCCCCGCGTCAGCCCCGCGCAGGCCCTCTCCAGGTATTCCGGTTCCAGACGGAATACCTGCGCCCCCTTTGCCAGCCGTTTCAACGTTGCTGGCAACTGCCTTGGCCCCGGCTTCAGCATTTCCTGTGCCTCCGCCGGCCTGCATGTTTCCTTTCACCGCAGTACCTGCATCGTCTGCCCCGCCATCCGTCATGGATATAGATCCTGCCAATGCCGCTTGTCCTTGTTGCGTTGACAAAGCAGGTGTTCCGGTTCCAGTCACCTGACGACCATTGCCTGATGCAGCCAATCCTTCTTCCGTCTGTGATGTATTGGGTAATACAGGTGCGCCAGCCACGACTGCTGGTTTCAACGTAGCAGATTGTTCTCCAGGCAATAGCGGTTTACCTGTTGTTTGAGTCAGCATCGTTTCCAACTGATCAGCCAACCCGCTTAACAACTGGTGCAGAGGGGGGCCAAACACCGTCTGGTGTAATCCTTTTACTGTTTCCGCCGTAACCGGAAGGCCACGCTGAAAAGCAATCCCTGTCGCCTGCACCCATTCTTCCACAGGGACCTGTGCGGGTTTGGCAGTCATCATATTCTGGACCATAGCCACATTACCCTTCGTTAGCGGCAATCCGCTACGCTGCATGGCAAGTAACAGTTCCCGGTTCCCTTTTGTATCCGGCAGTCCTACATCCTTAAGCAGGTTGTTCAGCGAAGCTTGTGGCAGCTCAGCAAGTGTACCCGTCATAGGTTTCATTACCGTTATGCCATTTTCACCTGGAGGTTGCACTTGAAGCAACGTGGTCTCACCCGGACGGAGTGGAGTCTCCAACTTGGCGCGCACCTGCACACCTTGAATCTGCAGAACTGCTTCTCCCCCATCATCGGATACACTAACGACGGAGCCACGAACCACCTGACCTTCCTTTAATTCAAGCGGTTTGGCATTGCCGGGCTTACTGTCTCCCATTAACCCCTTTATCATGGAACCGATATTCAAATCTCTCCCCCTCCTTCCTTCAAACCTATGTTAAAACAAAGATTGCTGCTCTCCAAGCAGGTTGCCCAGAAAACTGCGCCGATGCATCGGGGTTGCCCCCAATGCCATAATCTGCTCCCGATGAACTTTTGTTGCATATCCTTTATGTATCGACAAACCATATTCCGGATATAACGTATCCCATTCTTCCTTGCACAGCCGATCTCGCGTTACCTTGGCAATAATAGATGCTGCTGCGATCGATTGACTGTTGGCGTCACCTTTAATAATAGACAGTTGAGGTACATTCACATCCACCTTCTCGGCATCCACCAGCATATAATCAGGAGTTTCTCCCAATGCTTCAACAGCTCTTTTCATCGCAAGTCTCGCAGCCTGCTTGATATTAAGCCGATCAATTGTCTCTGCATCCGCGTACCCGATACCTACCGCCAGCGCTTTTTCCATAATGACGTCATATAATGCATCACGTTTTTTCTCCGTTAATTTCTTGGAGTCATTCACACCTTCCAGGATGAGATCCTTCGGTAAAATAACTGCCGCTGCGACAACATCCCCAAACAAACATCCCCGTCCTACCTCATCAATACCAGCAATACGTTCAAACCCACTGTCCCAATACTCCCGCTCATAGAGCAACAGATCTCGAGGTTCACTCGCTTCTTTTTTCTTCTTTGGTCCAATCGGGGTATCCAGTAGATTCAACCCGATCTCTTCATTATTTTCAACCATAACGCTCATCTCCTCTACCCACGCTTTTTCAGCATGCGTATCACTTACAACTTTTTATAATATAGACGTAGATCCTCTGTCTTTTGTTCTGTACAACCTGTCTCTCTCAGCAAAACTTTTCCTTGAGGTTCACAATATAAAGATAGTGATGTCTTCATTTATCGGTATTTGATGGTTTAAATTGAATATATCAGACCTCGTGTAATTTAAATTGCACCACCATTCATCATAGCACGATTTAGATGCACCTGATATATAGGCCAGCCAATTCCATAAAGCATACTGTTCTTCAATCCTCTTCCATTTTATCGTTTTCAACGTATGTTCCAGCTCTACTTCCGCGTTTGTATACACAAAAAACGACCGCTCCCGGTAATCCGGTAACGGCCGCTTCTTTCGGCACTTGTATATATGAAATGAACAGATAAAGATAATGATCTTCATCGTGTAGAGTCCATTTTTTTAATAAGGAGCTTCCATAGAGAAACGTCCCATTTTACCCGCTCGCAGTTCACGCAGAAATGCTCGTGATGCCTTTTCCAGATCAATGCGTCCACCGCTTACAACACATCCACGGATACGGCCGACTTGTTCCATAATCGCAATAACACTGTCTGAATCATCTGCATCCTTGGAGAACTCCTGAAGTCCGTATCTCTCTTCCAAAGCGTCCCAGTAATAACGCATCAGGTAACTGATTCCAAAAAAGGCGATATCCTCTGCATTCAGAATTTCCTCTTTGATCGCACCAGTTACAGCAAGACGATAACCTACATTTTGATCTTCGAACTTGGGCCAAAGAATACCCGGAGTATCCAATAACTCCATTTCTTTGCCTACCTTGATCCACTGTTGCCCCTTCGTCACACCAGGACGATCTCCTGTTAACGCAATACTCCGTCCAGCCAGTCGGTTAATCAGTGTTGATTTACCTACATTGGGAATCCCTACGATCAACCCGCGAACCGCACGAGGATTAATCCCTTTAGCAATTTGACGGTCAATTTTTTCTTTAAGAAGAAGCTTGGCCTGCACGGGAATATCTTTAACATTGGTTCCCGTCGAAGCATCTACAGGGAAAGCGGTAATTCCTTCTTTTTTGAAATATTCAATCCATTCTTGCGTCACTTTTGCATCTGCCAAATCCGATTTGTTCAACAAAATCATCCGGGGTTTATCCAGCAATATTTCGTCAATCATTGGATTACGGCTGGAGACAGGCAGACGGGCATCCAATAGTTCGATGACCACGTCGATGAGCTTTAACTTATCCTGAATCTGGCGTCTGGCTCGAGTCATATGACCTGGAAACCATTGTATCGTCAACTTGTCTTCACCTCATTATTTACTTCAATTTCAGTGGTTGATCCACTTGATCTCACCAATCGGCCAGAAAATCACATCTGCACGACCAATAATATCTTTTAACGAAACATAACCGATCATACGGCTGTCTGTACTATTTGGACGGTTATCTCCCATGACAAATACATGACCTGCAGGCACTTTGCCATCAGGGAACTGCTCATTCGGGAAATCCTTCACGTTATAGGTTCCACCATTTGCTTCAGCTGCATCAATGGCTCCTTGAATATACGTTTCATCAATCTTTTTACCGTTAACCATCACGGTATCGTCCTGAACCTCAACGGTATCACCTTCTACAGCAATAACACGTTTAATGAAATCTCGACCTTCGGATGGTACGTGGAAGACGATAACTTCACCGCGCTTCGGTTCTCTGATATCATATAAGATTTCGTTGACGATCACACGTTCACCCGTTTCAAAGTTCGGCTGCATGGACGGACCGTCCACAACAAACGGTTTGAAGAGCAACCACCGAATCAGAATGACGAGAACTAATGCGATAACAATGGCTTTAAGCCATTCAACAATTTCATTTTTGGCTTTTTTGGATCGACTGTTTTTCTCTTCGGCAGGATTGCCCCGGTCATGTTGAACTTCTTGTTCCATTCAAGATCTTCCTCTCTTCACAGTACATGTTTATAGCAGTACACACATCCAGCATTCTGTATCGTTCCAATAACTCCATGGATGGATACAAAACATTCACATCAGTTATGTAATCTTTCACCAAGCATTACAGTACATTTAATCCACAATTCAAATGCCTTCAAGAGGTTGTTCAAAAAGTCGGTACTGAAAACCGGTCTTTTTGAACACGCACTTCAATAACTGATTTTACAAGCCTCCCGGACTATTCACCGCATGCGTTGCCATACCATTTTACTCGGAAGTGTACCTCCGGTTCAACTTTTCCCGGACAAAAACGAAAAGGGCTTGTCTCCAAGCCCTTCCCGGTATCCGTTATATTAACGAATTTCTTTAATTCTCGCTGCTTTACCGCGTAGTTCACGAAGATAATAAAGCTTCGCACGACGAACTTTACCACGGCGAGCCACTTCGATTCTATCGATTTTTGGGGAATGAAGCGGGAAAGCTCTTTCCACACCTACACCGTAAGAAATTTTACGAACTGTAAAAGTCTCACTGATTCCACCACCACGGCGTTTAATCACAACACCTTCGAACAATTGGATACGCTCACGAGTTCCCTCGATTACCTTAACGTGCACTTTCAAAGTGTCACCAGGACGAAAACTCGGAATATCCTTACGAAGTTGTTCTTGTGTAATCGCTTGAACGATATTCATCTATGACTCCCTCCTTCCGTACAGGCGTTCATACTTCTTCCAGAGATCACCTTGTCTCCTTCATTATCCATAGAGGACCGCCGTATTCCACATAACAGACTTATTGTATCACGCAGCATATCAAAACACAAGAGAAATTAAACAGAATGCCTATTGTTCAATCAGCAACGCTGATACTCATCCATCTCATGTTGACTTCATTCTAAAATACATTCTCTCATATGGATCATGAATCAACGTTCTCATCTGCAAGTCAACCTGATGCAAGAAAAAATACTGTAACTTCCCGTGTAGTAATATCGTCTATGATATAACTTATTGACCACTTTAAAAGGAGAATCCCAAGACTCATGAAATATTGGAAAAAGATCACACTTGCCCTACTTGCCATGCTCACATGCTCCATTACACTATATGCATATGCCGTAACTCATCCAACGAATGCACTGTCACACAAAGCCTGCACATCCTGGGACATAGTCAAACGCAAAGCATTCGAGCTGTCACACACTGACTTCTCTAACCAACCTGCGCTGGATCGTTCTACCTTCAGGGTTGAACGAGGTACCGCTACAGAAGTTCCTGTACTGATGTATCATTACATAGAACCCAAACTGAACAATCACGAGACAGGTAATAAATCCATCATTAATCTGGAGGACTTCGAGCAAAATATGAAATACCTGCATGATGAAGGCTACCGCACGATTACACTGGATCAGCTTGAACAATATGTTAGCGGGAAGATTTCCCTGCCACAAAAATCTATTGTGATTACATTTGATGATGGATACCACAACAATTATACGTTAGCTTACCCTGTGCTTCAAAAATATAATTTCCACGCCTCATTGTTTGTCATTGGCAGCAAAATTCAAGATCAGCCTTCGGAATTTGACCCTGCCAAAAAAAGTTTCATCTCCAGACCAGAGATGCAGGCCGCAACTGACGTATTTGAATTTAACAGCCATACCTATAACTTGCATCACAAGGGATTTATGCGCTGTGGCAACAGCGTACCTGTCGGTCTGGACACCAGTCTTCTGGATGATGATATCCAGCATATGAAGCAAACCGGAATAGACACACCTTATCTGGCCTATCCTTTTGGTTATACCAGTACACAGATGATCTACAAGTTACAACAACATGGATATCGCATGGCATTTACCGTAAAGTCTGGATTTGTGCATCCAGGAGATCATCCCATGAAGCTGCCTCGCTTGACGGTCACGACAGGTACTGATCTGGCGTCCTTGCTTCAACCCGAATCGAGTCCGCAGAACGAATTACCTGCATCGGAGAATGACCAGTGAAACCTAGAGTTTAACTTCACCGCCTGGATACAGAGTCGAGCTATACAGCCTTTTAAGCTGTGGCTTGGCTCTTTTTGCATCGGTAAGTGATAATGTCATTGGAGAGCTGGAATAAATCACTGCTTCCTCTGCGTCATAGATGATGATCTGTTCCTGTCCGGTCTGGACCAGATCTGCATGTACTACATATCCCTCTTTCGGGAATTCAGTAACCGTTTTCATATCTCCATCTACCAAAGAAGGCAACACATCTCCACCTCGGCGATACGCCAAAATATAATCGGGTTCACCTTCATCCCAGTTACATACAGGCTCTATAATGGTTAACCAACCACGAGTCGTGCGATTTTCTTTCCAAATTTCTCTCCCTGCGCTATCCAGCATGAACATTCCATCCTTACCATGCTCATCCCCACGGACAATCCGGTCCAGACCTGCAGTCTGTAAACCTTCCATTCCAGTACAAAAATGACCTAACGCAATATGCTGTGATTCAATCGAATCTTCATAACGCCACTTCTCATTACCGTAGCGGTCCATCATGACCGTAACACTGCCACCGATAACAACCTCAACTTCCCCATCACCGTCAACGTCTCCAAACCATATACAGTCAGCATGATCATCAAGATTATGACAAGACCATAATAACGTCCCATCATGATCCAACATGTCATATCCGGCCATCACTTCATCTTTCCCATCTCCATCGATATCATATACCCATGGAAAATGTCCTGGGTTCCCTTCGTGCTTCCATAACAAATTAAAATCATGGTCAAGTGCCCATAACGTCTTATAGCGGTCTTTCAGTAAAATGTCCATTCTCTGCTGGTTACCCGTCAGGTTGGCGAGAATAATGCAGTCATGTGCTTCATCACCTGGCAGATCACGTGTTTCTTTGATCTCTCCGGTCCGGCCATCCAATACGAGAAATTGTTTGTCCATGACACACAATACTTCATTATTGCCATCTCCATCCCAATCTGCGACCTGAGCGGGATAGTCTGAACCCGGACCACCTGCATCGGGATCGGGAGTTCCGACCTGCCATAGTAATGTTCCTTCCAGATCAAATGCAGTCAAACAGCATACCTGATGCGGAACATACCGATCGTCTATGCCCCCATCTGCCTGTACCAGCAACATTTCAAGTCTACCGTCCCCATTAAGATCTCCCAAAAGCATTTTGCAGCGTTCTCCGGCTTGGCTAATATCTACTCTGGCGATTTCATAAGGCTGATGATTCATAACCTTCCTCCTCAGCTATCTTTATTATTCAATTCCAGCTGAGTTCACCATAAAGAAAATCCCTTTCTTTTACAACCCTATTTAGAATCATGCAAAAAAGTTCAAAGCTGCAAAAAAGTGCCTATGTAATTAAACGATTTAAACGAATGATTTTAAACCCACTCTAAAAACTCAAGGCGATTGCCAAAAGGATCATTTATATAGAAACGTCTTACACCTTCATCTGCCCTTGCTTCGTCATCGACAATATGAATTTGGTTATGAATGAGATGTTCACGCAACTGATCCAAATGTTGTACATGAAATGCCGGATGAGCTTTTGTGGCGAGAATAAAATCTCTTTGTACTCCAATATGCACTTGGTGTCTGCCACACTCGAACCATACACCACCCCGTTTTCTCAGAATTTCAGGTTTAAGAATTTCCGTCCAGCCCAGTACTTTATTGAAAAAATGACGTGCCTCCGCTTCACAACCTTCTGGTGCTGCGAGCTGAATATGATCAAGACCAATAATATTGTACATTCATACACCTCCTTTTGTTTCATTGAGTGAAACTAAGTTTTGAAATATAACTCCATTTTATAGAATAACCCAATGAATATCCAACTTTATTTACAAAACACACGAAAAAAATCCAACCTTTGGTATCAAGGTTGGATTTTTCGTACTCTCTAAAAAGATATATTTACGTGTTCAACGATACATATACTTACTCTGTGCCATTTTCACGATTTGAGCGGATCTTTTTCAGCCAAACCCGCTCTTTATCCGTCAAATCGGCCGTTTCCAACATTTCTGGTCTGCGCTCCAGCGTACGAAGCAAAGATTGCTCTCTGCGCCACGCCTCAATGTTCAGATGGTGTCCTGACAACAGCATGTCCGGCACTTTCATCCCCCTAAACTCGGGTGGACGTGTGTAGTGTGGGTATTCCAAAAGTCCAGTGCTGAAGGAATCCGTCACGGCACTTGTCTCATTGCCAAGCACACCGGGTATAAGACGTACGATGCTGTCGATCGCAACCATTGCAGGTAACTCCCCACCCGTGAGTACGTAATCACCAATGGATAGTTCATCCGTCACGAGAAATTCGCGGATGCGCTCATCGTAACCTTCATAATGTCCACATATAAAAATCAGATGATCTTCCTGTACAAGTTCTTCTGCTTTTTTCTGTGTAAACGTCTCACCTTGCGGACACATTAGGATGATACGTGGAGCTTTCATGGTTGCAGCGGCTTCTCCGCGTTGCTCCAGCACATCTTCTACAGCAGCAAAGATCGGATCTGGTTTTAGCACCATGCCCCCGCCCCCACCGTAAGGAGCATCATCTACTGTGTTATGTTTATTGGTCGCATAATTTCGGAAGTTGGTTGCACCAAGGGATACGAGCCCCTTCGTTTGAGCTTTGCCCAGAATGCTTGCTCCGAACACACCTTCAAACATCTCCGGGAATAGCGTTAATACATCCACTTTCATGTTACAGCAGCCCTTCCATCAGGTGAATCTTCACTTGCTGCTGTTCGATGTCCACATCAAGCACTACATCATCAATAACGGGAATCAGCACTTCTTTGCCTGCTGGCGTTTTGACAACCCATACATCATTGGCACCCGGAGTCAAAATTTCAGAGATGGTTCCAAGCGTCTCACCCTCTTCGGTGATGACCGAACACCCAACGATTTGATGGAAGTAGTATTCACCTTCGTCCAGCTCAGCCAGGTTTTCTTTTAACACTTTGGCCATGCCGCCTTTAAACTTTTCTACTTCATTAATATTCCCGTACTCTTTCAGACGAAGAATATACATATTTTTATGCAAACGTGAAGACTCCACGTTAACCATGACGGGATGATTATCTGGTGTAAAGAAAAACAACTCTGCATTTTTCGCGAAACGCACTTCCGGGAAATCAGTTAAAGGCATGATTCTTACCTCACCGCGAATTCCATGCGTATTAACGATTTTACCTACATTCATAAATTCTGCCATATTTCCTCCTACGAAATTAAATCAGACTAAACTGCTACTTCGACTCTCGTATGGTCGTTCCGGCGACGGTTCGTTCTTTCAATCGCTGTTACCCCCTCATTTTTCGAACTTAATTTAAAAGGTGAAAATGAGGTGATAAAGGCGAACGCTAACGCTTCTCCAGAATCGATCCCGTCCCCTACACTGCTCCGAAGTCACTCATACCCAAAAATATTTCAATTCAATATCTAATCCAACATATTAAGTTCAGCATGCACGAAAAGGGGCTAGGACATGCATCCTAACCCCCTTTCGTATATCTTTAAGATATGATATCAACGGTAACCCGTTTATCCATCTTAACTGCTGCTGATGTGACGACCGTACGAAGTGATTTCGCGATTCGTCCCTGTTTACCAATTACCTTCCCGACATCGTCAGGATGAACGGTTAACTCATAAACGACAAGCCGGTCTTTCTCAACCGTCCGAACCGTCACATCTTCCGGATGATCGACTAAAGCCTTAGCAATTATGCTTACTAATTCTTCCATAGATGACCCTCCGAATCAGCACTTTATTTAGATAATTTAGACTCGTGGAACTTCTTCATCACGCCCGCTTTGCTAAGCAAGTTGCGGACAGTGTCAGATGCTTGTGCACCGTTTTGAAGCCATGCCAATGCTTTATCTTCATCGATCTTAACAACAGCCGGTTGTTCAACCGGGTTGTAGTAACCGATCTCCTCGATAAAACGACCGTCACGTGGGGAACGGGAATCCGATACCACTACGCGGTAGAAAGGAGCTTTGTGAGCACCCATACGTTTCAGACGAATACGAACTGCCATTTGAAAATTCACCTCCTTCAATGAAATCTGTATATGATCCAGCTTCGTTTAAATCAACGGAAAGGAAACTTCATTCCTTTTCCCATGCCTTTAAGCTGCTTCATCGCTTTATTTTTGCCGCCTTTAGGTCCCATCATATCCGAGAACTGTTTCATCATGCGGCGCATCTCATCAAATTGCTTGATCAGACGATTTACTTCAGCCAGAGATGTTCCGCTTCCGGTAGCAATACGCTTACGGCGGCTATGGTTGATCATGTCCGGGTTGCGTTTCTCCTCGGTCGTCATTGAGTAAACGATCGCTTCAATCCGGCCCATCTGTTTATCATCAACCTTCAGATCTTTGGCTTGTTTCATCTTGCCCATGCCAGGAATCATATCCATGATCTGATCGATTGGTCCCAGCTTTTTCACTTGATCCATCTGCTCCAGGAAATCTTCAAACGTGAATTCTGCATTACGCATCTTCCGTTCCATTTCCTTGGCTTTATCGGTATCAATGTTTAATTGTGCTTTCTCAATCAGAGATAACATATCACCCATACCGAGGATCCGTGAAGCCATACGTTCCGGGTGGAACGGCTCCAAAGCGTCAAGTTTCTCTCCAAGGGAAGCAAACTTGATTGGACAACCCGTAACTGCTTTGACGGAAAGCGCAGCACCACCACGAGTATCTCCATCCAGCTTTGTCAGGACAACCCCGGTCAGATTAAGCTGCTGGTTAAAGTGTTCTGCTACGTTAACCGCATCCTGACCTGTCATGCTGTCTACGACAAGCAGTACTTCATCCGGATTCACTACGCTGTGAATCTGGCGAAGTTCTTCCATCAGTTCTTCATCAACATGCAGACGTCCAGCTGTATCGATAATGACATAGTCATTACCGTTATCTTTGGCATGTTGGAGACCTTGACGTGCGATCTCAACAGGGCTTGTCTGATCTCCCAGTGTGAATACCGGCGCTTTGATCTGCTCGCCAAGTACTTGCAACTGTTTGATCGCTGCCGGACGATATATATCGCCTGCAACAAGCAATGGTCTACTGTTTTGCTTTTGCAGCATTTTAGCCAGTTTACCCGATGTGGTTGTTTTACCAGCACCCTGCAAACCAACCATCATCAGCACCGTAGGCGGTTTGTTCGCTTTAGCCAGTTTCGCTTGGCTTCCACCCATCAAATCCGTTAGTTCCTTGTTAACGATGTCGATGATGACCATTCCTGGCGTGAAGCTCTCCATCACTTCTTTGCCAACAGCCTTCTCTTTCACCTTGGCGATGAATTCCTTGACCACTTTGAAGTTTACATCCGCTTCGAGCAATGCCAGACGTACCTCGCGCATAGCCTCGGCTACATCTTCATCAGACACCTTGCCTTTGCCACGCAGCTTGCTGAACACATTCTGTAATCGGGTCGTTAATCCTTCAAATGCCATGATCCCACCTCCTTAAGCTTTAATACTGTTTTCAAGACCGATACGTTCCGTTCAGCCAATTTTCATTCACTAAGCTGAGCAACGATATCGTGTATTTGTTTGTTGTTATCAATGGAGACGCCTGCGCGTTCCAATGCATTTTGCAAATCTTCAAGATTGCGATTACGCCGTTCATGCTTTTCCAGCAAGCCCAGCTTGCTTTCGTAATTTTCCAGCACTTGTTCGGCACGCTTGATATGCTCGTATACCGCCTGGCGGCTGATCTCAAACTCGGCTGCAATTTCACCAAGTGAGAAATCGTCATGAAAGTAATACTTTAGAAAAGTCTGCTGTTTCTCGGTAAGTAACAATTCATAAAAAGCAAACAGCAAGTTAATCCGGTTTGTCTTCTCAAGCCGATTTTCTTGACTCACATCGGGGCACTCCCTTCGTCAAGGAAAAACACTTTACACTCTTGCAACGTTCCTAATAATACCTAAAACAAATCAGGTTGTCAAGCAAAAATACTTGTCACAATAAAAACAGCTCTGATGATATGTTATTTCGATGTTTAACGGGTGGTTTATACCCTTTTTCACTACAAGCAAATCCGATCTGTATCTCTGCGATCCACCTCTATGTAGAAGAAAAAACGAATGCGTCTCAGTCCGTGGAGATGCATCCGTTTATGGTGTTCTAACGAAGTGGTGTCAGGTACAGCAGTACCATAAAGAAATGAAGAATACTGCCTGCTAACACAAAGAGATGCCAAATCGCATGGTGGTACGGAAATCCACGCCATACATAAAAGAGCGTACCCAGTGTATACATCAGGCCTCCAGCAACCAGCAGCACGATTCCGCCTGTTGGAATGGCAGCCATAAGCGGTTGCCAGGCAATAACGATGAGCCAGCCCATCGCAATATAGAAAATCGTGGACATGAATAGAAACTTTTTCGTAAAAAATGCCTTAAAGATCACGCCGAATAATGCGATTCCCCAGATTATACCAAACAGGGTCCATCCAAGTGTACCGCGAACAGCAATAAACAAAAGCGGAGTGTACGATCCGGCAATAAACAAATATATGGAAGAATGGTCGAAAATCTCAAATAAATCTTTCACTTTTCCATCTTTCCATGCATGCACGAGTGTAGAGCTTGTATAGAGCAGCAGCATCGTGATCCCGTAGATCGTGAAACTGACCACATGCCAAGCCGTGCCTTTCATACTTGAAAATACAATCAATATCACCAGTGCAGCTACACTGAGTGCAGCGCCGATTCCATGTGTCACCGCATTGGCGACTTCTTCACGGCGAGAATAGGTATACGTATTGGCCATTTTCAACCGTCCTTTCTAACCCTTTAACATTGCCTTCTTTATTCCTCCATTATACACGTATTGCCAGTGACATTACACGTGACACTTATCACGTATATCACTGGCAATACGGTTAACATTACTAATTCATCCTATTATTAATGACTCTAGGAATTAGCTTCCTCTTCTTCAGCACTTTCCGCTGGCTGTTCCTGGATCAATCCGGCGAACAAAGCATGCACAAATTGCTCTGAATCAAACTGCTGCAGATCATCAATTTTCTCACCAAGTCCAACGAGTTTCACTGGCAAGTCCAGCTCCTGACGGATCGCAACAACGATCCCCCCTTTGGCTGTTCCATCCAGTTTCGTCAGTACGAGGCCAGTTACACCGCTTTTCTCACCGAAAAGTTTAGCCTGATTTAAGGCATTTTGACCTGTTGTTGCATCCAGTACCATCAGTACTTCATGCGGAGCATCCGGAATTTCACGCTGAATGACACGATAGATCTTGTTAAGCTCGTCCATCAGGTTCGATTTGTTTTGCAGACGACCTGCTGTATCACAGAGCAGAACATCCGCACCCCGTTGTTTCGCTGCTTGTACCGCATCATACATAACCGCTGCTGGATCAGAACCAGATTGCTGTTTGATCACATCGACACCGGCACGTTGTCCCCATACTTCCAGCTGTTCAATGGCTCCGGCACGGAACGTATCTCCAGCTGCCATGATGACTTTTTTACCTTGCTGTTTAAATCGATGTGCCAGCTTGCCAATCGTTGTTGTTTTACCAACACCGTTAACACCAACGAACAAAATGACGGTAATGCCATCCGGGTTCATTTTCAATTCGTTATTCTGTTCACCGCGAAGAAGATCCGTCAGTTTCTCGGACAATACAGGCTGCAGCTCAGCCGCGTCCTCAATTTTGCGTTTTTTCACCTCAACGCGCAGGTCTTCGATCAGATTCATGACTGTATTCACACCAACGTCTGCTCCGATCAAAATCTCTTCCAGTTCTTCATAGAACTCTTCATCGATTTTTTTGCGGCGGATTACGAGATCCGACACTTTTTCCACTAACCCTTTACGTGTCTTTTCCAATCCATCCTTGAACTGTTTGGTGACCGACTCCGTTTTGCTTGCAATGCTGTCTCTCAGCTTTTTAAAAAAACTCATAAAGCCCCTCCATCGTGTCCATAATCTAAGCGCTTTTGCAAAAATGCTCAATCTGAATGATTTTCAATGATTACAATGAGTTCGTTTGTCTCGCAGGTTTGGATCAGATCAGGCAATTACTGCTTCCTCATCTTCCAGTTTAACCGAAACAAGCTTGGATACTCCGCCCTCTTCCATTGTAACACCGTACAGCACATCTGCCTCTTCCATCGTACCTTTACGATGGGTAACAACGATAAACTGTGTCTGTTCGGAGAATTCACGCAAGTACTGGGCAAAACGTACCACGTTAGCTTCGTCCAGTGCTGCCTCTACTTCATCCAGCACGCAGAATGGTACAGGTTTGACATGCAGAATAGCAAATAACAAAGCCATCGCCGTCAATGCCCGCTCCCCACCGGATAACAACTGCAGGTTTTGCAGTTTCTTACCTGGTGGCTGAGCCACAATATCTATTCCCGTTTCAAGCAAACGCTCCGGGTCCATCAGAACAAGGTCAGCACGTCCCCCGCCAAACAGCTTGCTAAACACGGTACCGAACTCACGGCGGATGGCATCAAACGTGATTTTGAATCGCTTCGCCATCTCGTCTTCCATTTCCCGAATAACCTGATACAACGTTGTTTTGGCTTCCACCAGGTCATTCTTCTGTTCACTCAGGAACTCGTATCGCTCATTGACGCGCTGGAACTCCTCAATCGCTCCCAGGTTAACATCACCCAGGGCGGATATACTGCGCTTCAGCTTCTGTACCTCTGCCTGTGTATGCTCCACATCTTCCGGCACAGGATAACGCTCTTTGGCCAGTTCATAGCCCAGTTCGTATTCATCCGTCAGCTTTCGCAGTATATTTTCCAGCTCAACATCCAACCGGTTCACGGAAATTTCCGTCTGTCGCATCTGCTCTTCCACAGCTTTTAACTGCGTACGCTGTTCCTTTGTTTCGCTCTCGGCAAGCTCAAGCTTTTTCGACAACTCACTTCGGGCAGCTCGTTTGAAGTCCAGCTCCTGGGAAGCTTCCGCTTTTTTCAGCTTGTACTGGTTCAGATCTTCAATCTGCTTGACACTCTCGGTCTGTGTTTTCTTGAGATCTGCTTCCATCGAAGCCAGCAACGTGCGATTCTGACGAAGATCTTTCACCAGCGACTCCACTTCCCGCTCCAGACGTCGCAATTGTTCTCCATTGGAGAATCGCTCCTGATCAAGCTTGCCTTCGCGCACTTTCAATTCGGTGAGTTGGCTCTGCAATTCTTCCTTCGCGGATTCATTGGCTTTCCGAGCAAACTCAGCTGCATGAATGGCACGATGGGTCGCTTTTTCTTCCTCTTCAAGCTGCTCCAGCTTCTTCACAGCGACGATACGAGCCGTATCCAACTCTTTGATCTCTTCGGTGAAGCCACTCTTCTCCTGCCCAGCTACGGCAACCTGTTCAAGCACATGGCGAAGCTCATGCTCTACCTGCTTCATTTCCATCGAAGCCTGCTGTTCTGCATTTCGGGTATCGTCACCGGACTGACGAAGTTCATCCAGTTTGTCCTGACACTGCTCCAGTTGAACTTTTACATCATCCACACTGCGATGCAGTTTCACGATCTGATTTTCGGTATCCAAAATATCCTGGTCGAGCTGGTCCAGCTGCCTTTTCCGACTGAGCAGACTCACATTTTTCTTGTGCTGGCTACCACCCGTCATGGAACCACCGGCATTGACCACATCACCTTCAAGTGTCACGACCCGGAAACGATACTGGCAACGAGCCGCAATTTTATTGGCAACCTCCAACGTTTCGGCAATAATAACATTACCGAGCAAGCTGCCAATGATTGAAGCATATTTGGATTCGAATTGTACGAGATCAGCGCCGATCCCCACAAAACCCTCCATACCTTCGATCATGGAACGTTCAGCCGCGCCAATGGCACGAGGACGAATGACATCCAGAGGCAGGAACGTTGCACGCCCCAACTGGCGTTGCTTCAGGAAAGCGATTGCCTGTCTGGAAACTGATTCATTTTCCATGACCACATGCTGCAAGGATGCTCCCATTGCTGTCTCTACGGCAAGTTCGATCTTCTCGGGAACTTTAACGAGTTCAGCCACAGCTCCATGAACACCGCTCAGCGTACCTTTACGCGAAGCCTTGAGGACTTCCTTGACACCCAGCATGAATCCGTCAAAATCATCCTGCATCTCTTTCATCGTATCGCGGCGGGAAACTTGAGCTTCACGCTTCTGTTCCCATTTACGGACCGTACCCCGACTTTCTTCGAGCAGCTTCTGCAGCGACTGAAGTCGTTCACTTTCCGTAATGTATCCACCACGTAGATCACTGATTTCTTTGCCCAAACGAACAACTTTTTTCTCAATGTCCGCTTTGCGACTTTCCAGTGTCTCTTTCTGATCTTCCCATTTGCCTGATTCTTCAGCCGCGCGATTCATCCTGCGCTCCAGCGTTTCTTTCTGCTGATCCACATAACGAATTTCATTTCGTGTCTGAGCCATCTGATTCATCAGTTCCAGCAAATTGCCTTTGAGGCTTTCCTCTTGCTGTTGACTAATGCCACCTGTAACACCGATGAGTTTGGCTTCTTCTTGGGACAACTGATTTCTCACATCATTCAGTTCATGCTCAAGTTTGCCAAACTTCTCACGCAGTGCAAGCAGCTCGGTTTCCCGTTCGCGATGTCTCTCTTCACTGGCGGCAAGCGTTACTTTGAGCTGCTCCTGATTCGTTTGCAGATGGTGGGAGCGCTCCTTGAGCAATTCTCCAAGCCCTTCACTTTTCTCTGTCGCTTCACTGAACTGCAATAAAGCGGCTTGCAGTTGCTCTGTCTCTGTTTCCAGGATACGCAGCGCATTCCGATCATTTTCCAGCTTGGCATCATGCGTAGAGACAATCGCTGCCAGTCCAACCTCTTCCTGTTTTAGCGATTGCAGGCGCTCATTTGCCTTACTCCAGGACGCATGGATCTGTTCGATCTGGTACACATACATGGAAATTTCCTGTGATTTGAGCTGTGAACGAAGTTCCTTATAGTGGATCGCTTTCTCCGATTGTTCCTTTAGTGGTCCAATCTGATCTTCCAGTTCAGTCACCAGATCATGAATCCGCAGCAAATTTTGCTCTGTCTCATCCAGTTTGCGCGTCGCATCCCGCTTGCGGGATTTATATTTAACGATACCTGAAGCTTCTTCAAAGATACCTCTGCGATCCTCTGAACGGGTACTCAGAATCTCTTCGATTCGCCCCTGTCCAATAATCGAGTAGGCTTCCTTACCGATGCCGGTATCCATAAACAACTCCGTGATATCCTTTAAACGACAAGATTGCTTGTTAATAAAATATTCACTATCTCCGCTGCGATGTACACGACGAGTCACTGTCACCTCACCAAAATCCAATGCAAGTGCGTGATCCTCGTTATCGAGTGTTAGCGACACCTCACCGAAATTAACGGCTTTCCGTGCGTCACTGCCTGCAAAGATGATATCTTCCATCTTGCCACCACGCAGCGACTTGGCACTTTGTTCCCCCAGAACCCAGCGAATTCCGTCCGATATATTACTCTTGCCACTTCCGTTCGGACCTACAACAGCCGTAATGCCTCGAACGAATTCCATCTCCGTTTTGTCGGCGAATGACTTGAATCCACCCAATTCAATCCGTTTTAAAAACATAGGGTTTCTCGTCACCTCCTCTTGCAAATTTCAAGTATTGCATTCAAGCGCTAAATAAATTGAACAATTGTCATTACACATGATCACTCCAATTGCAGTACCATCCTCCGAGCGCTCTTATCCCCAGATTTTCTTGATTCCCTTATCCAAGGGAAAAATCCGTTGATAAATGCGGAGCATATGCTTCCGATGTAGCTTTTTTCAGAAAGCTTTTAGCTTCGCTTCTTCAGATTGGTTCTGCACTCTTCGTTTTGTGTAAAATAAGGTTCAACTTATGAGTTAACGATCAGGCAAACTCCCCCTGAACCTCTTTACAAAAAAAAGAGCAAAAAGCAGTCCGGCCGATTACTTCCGCCGGGGCGGACCCGCGGGCTGCTCTTTGCTCTTCGTTTGTCTATGCGCTATCGGTTAAGCTCCGGCTTCCGGAAGCTTCAGTCGATCAAGTGCTGCAGATGCAGCCTGTTGTTCCGCTTCCTTTTTGGAACGTCCTGTACCTCTGCCAAGCCTTTCTTGACCCATATGGACCTCCGAGACAAACTCACGTTCATGGGCAGGTCCCCGTTCCTCAACGATACGGTATTCCAAAGCTCCCATATTGTGATGCTGAGTAAGTTCCTGCAGTTCCGTTTTGTAATCACTCATTTGCAGCTTGCTGCCCAATACAATTAATGGGAAGACATGCTGATCAAGAAATGTCCGAACAGGCGCAAGCCCCTGATCCAGATACAATGCACCAATGAAAGATTCAAACACATCTGCCAGCAGAGCCGGCCGTGTTCGTCCTCCAGTTAGTTCCTCACCTTTACCAAGAAGTACATACTGCCCAAAACCCAACGCTTCAGCAAATTTGACGAGGGAAGGCTCACAGACAATGGATGCCCGCAGCTTAGTTAATTCACCTTCCGGACGGTTAGGATACAAATGATACAAGTATTCCGATACAGTCAGTTCCAGCACGGCATCGCCCAGAAACTCCAGACGCTCGTTGTCCTGATGCTGACTGAACCGGTGTTCGTTTACATAAGAAGCATGGGTAAACGCTTGTTTTAAAAGCTGCCTGTTGTCAAATTTGATTTGAAGTTTATGTTGTAACTGCTTCAGATCTTCACTCAAACGAACTAGCCCCTTATGCTTCAAATTTTTTGAGAATAATGGTGGCATTGTGACCGCCGAATCCAAATGAATTGGACATGGCAATATTAACTTTGGTTTGACGTGGAACATTTGGTACATAATCCAGATCACATTCCGGGTCCTGATTTTCCAGGTTAATCGTTGGAGCCAGTGTCTGATGTGTCAGTGACAATCCGCAGATAACCGCTTCTACACCACCAGCAGCGCCAAGCATGTGGCCCGTCATGGATTTAGTGGAACTCACGGCGAGCTTGTACGCATGATCACCAAACGCCTTTTTGATTGCAAGCGTTTCGGATCTGTCGCCTACAGGCGTCGAAGTTCCGTGTGCATTAATGTAGTCCACTTCTTCAGGCTCAATACCCGCATTACGAAGTGCCATCTTCATACAACGTGCTGCTCCGTCCGGATCTGGTTCTGTCATGTGATGTGCATCACCTGTCAGACCGTAACCGATCACTTCACCATAAATGCGTGCACCACGTTTTTGAGCATGCTCCAGGGATTCCAGAATCAGAACACCAGCGCCTTCGCCCATAACAAAACCATCACGTTCTGTATCAAAAGGACGGCTGGACTTCGCAGGATCATCATTACGTGTAGACATTGCGCGCATCGCACAGAACCCTGCAAGACCCGTAGGTCTGATTGTTGCTTCCGCACCACCACAGATCATGGCATCTGCATCACCATTCGCAATCAGCTTGAAGGAATCTCCGATGGAGTGTGTACCTGTTGCACAAGCCGTAACAACGTTAATGTTAGGACCTTTGGCACCAAGAGAAATGGACATTTGGCCTGAAGCCATGTTGGAGATCATCATGGGAATAAAGAATGGACTTACCCGTTTTGGACCTTTTTGCAACAATGCATTATGTTGGTCCTCCCACGTACCCAATCCACCAATTCCTGATCCGATGGATACACCGAAACGCTCTGCATCAATATTCTCGTTAATTTTCAGACCACTGTCTTCAACGGCTTTGAAGCCGGCTGCCACAGCGAACTGTACAAAACGATCCATTTTGCGCGCATCCTTGCGATCCATATATTCTTCCGGGTTGAAATTCTTGATCTCGGCTGCAATCTGTGTCGTGTATTCACTAACATCAAACGCCTCAATCTGAGAAATTCCGGACTTTCCTGCCATTAAACTGCCCCAGAACGTTTCCAAATCTTTTCCGAGCGATGTCATTACGCCCATTCCGGTAATTACTACTCTTTGTTTCAAACCGAGTCACCTCTATATCGACTGCATTACGCAAGTATTTTGTGGGAATATCCGCAAACAGACATCTATTCAACCAAGACAGGCCTGCTTGAGTAGAGTTGCTTGCGGAATGAGAAAAACCAATGAATGATGAGAAGTCCCGCCTGTTCGAAAACATGTGCGGGACTAAAAATGACTTTAGGTATGAGATTGTATGTAGTTTACAACTTCACCTACGGTCGTGATTTTTTCTGCATCTTCATCAGAGATTTCCAAATCAAATTCATCTTCCAATTCCATGACCAATTCCACTACATCCAAAGAATCAGCACCCAAATCTTCTTTGAAAGATGCTTCAAGTGTAACTTCAGCTTCGTCTGCGCCCAAGCGGTCGACGACGATGCGTTTTACACGCTCCAATACATCGGACATCCGGTTCACCTCCTTCTTTGGTATTATACGAGAATCGCAGGCAAAATGCCATAGAAGACATATGCGGCTCCCGGCCGGGGAACCCGGCCTTTTTCCGGCATTTCGGATCGTCCAGCGCCTGTTCCCCGACTATTGTTCAAGTCCGGGAAGAATTACATGTACATGCCACCATCGACATGCAGCGTCTGCCCTGTCATATAAGATGAAGCCTGTGAAGCCAGGAACGTGACTACACCGGCGATTTCATCCGGCTGACCCAAACGGGACAACGGAATACCACTTAGCATACCGTCCACCAGCTCCTGGGACAACTCTTTTGTCATATCTGTCTCAATGAAACCTGGTGCAACACAGTTAACTGTGATTCCACGAGAAGCCAGTTCACGAGCAGATGCCTTTGTCAGGCCAATGACGCCTGCTTTGGCAGCAACATAGTTTGCTTGTCCAGCATTACCGAGCACACCTACAACCGAGGAGATATTGATAATTCTTCCCGACCGTTGTTTCATCATTGGACGTGTAACCGCCTTAAGGCAGTTAAACACACCTTTGAGATTGGTTTCAATAACCTGATCGAATTCTTCCTCTTTCATACGCATGATCAGATTATCACGGGTAATACCGGCATTGTTCACCAGAATATCAACGTTGCCCCATGCTTCGAGTGTAGCTTTGACCATTTGTTCAGCTTCATCCATCAGGCCAACATTGGCTTGAAGTGTAATCGCCTTGACTCCTTTGGCACGAATTGCTTCCGCCACTTCCTCCGCTGCCGCTTGACTACCCGCATAATTCACGGCTACGTTCGCTCCAGCTTCTGCAAGTGCCAGTGCAATACTGCGCCCAATGCCCCGGGATGCCCCGGTAACGAGTGCATTTTTACCTTCTAATGGTTTAGACATAATCATTCCTCCTTTCCCCAAATCTAATCCCTGCTAATCACTTCAACGCACTTGCCGTTACTTCGAGCGTTTCAAGACTGTTCACATTGTACAATTTTACGGTTTTATCTGTTTTTTTAATCAAACCGGTCAATACACTGCCAGATCCAATCTCGATGAACGTATCCACGCCTTGCTCAATAAGCCATGTCACACTGTCTTCCCATAATACAGGAGAATAGACCTGAGCTGTCAACAAATCCTGAACCTGTCCATCCTCTGCAGGTCTTGCAGTCACATTAACGACTACAGGGACCGTTGCCGGTGAGAACGTAACGTTTTTCAGTTTCTCTGCCAGCTTCTCAGCTGCACCCTTCATCAATGAAGAGTGGAACGGACCGCTTACTTCCAATGCAATGGCGCGTTTACCGCCTGCTTCCTTCACTCGTTCCGAGACAGCAGCTACGCCTTCTTTCACACCAGAAATGACGATTTGTCCCGGACAATTCATGTTGGCAAGTTCAACCGCATGACCACTTTCAGATACGTCACGGCAAAGCACCCCCAGCGCTTCCCGATCCGCACCCAACACAGCAGCCATCGCTCCTTGTCCACCCGGTACTGCCTGTTCCATATACTGACCACGTGCCCGCACAGTGCTCACTGCGTCAGCAAACGAAAGAACGCCCGCTGCCACCAGTGCACTGTATTCTCCCAGGCTGTGTCCAGCCGTATAGTCAGGCTGAATTCCTTTTTCTTTGAAAGCTTCAAGCAAGGCAATACTTGCTGTCAACAGAGCCGGTTGTGTATTTGATGTCTGTTTCAACTCGGTCTCCGGTCCTTCAAATACAAGGTTGCTCAGCGAGAAACCCAATGTTTCATCTGCTGTGCGAAAAATTTCGGTTGCCGCAGGCACAGACTCATACGCGTCCTTAGCCATGCCTACAGCCTGTGATCCCTGTCCGGGAAATACAAATGCTATTTTACCCATCTCATTCATCTCCCAGATGTCTATTTTACCAAACGAGTACCGATGCACCCCATGTCAAACCGCCACCGAATCCAACCATCAGGACGGTATCTCCGGCTTTCATGCGACCTTCCTCCGCAGCTTCTACCAGAGCAAGCGGGATGGAAGCAGCTGATGTGTTTGCATACTTATCCACGTTGACTACAACCTTTTCTTCAGGAAGTTCAAGTCGTTGCATCGCAGATTGGATAATCCGAATATTCGCTTGGTGAGGAACAAACAGATCCACATCCGTACGCTCCATACCAGCCTTGCGTAATACCTCAATGGTAGCCGTCCCCATGACACGTACCGCAAACTTGAACACTTCACGACCGTTCATGTAGATGTAATGTTTTTTATTTTCAACGGTCTCTGCGGAAGCAGGCAGACGGGAACCGCCGCCTTCCATCTGAAGAAGACTACCGCCAGAACCTTCGGCACCGAGATCGAATGCTTTGAATCCGCGACCTTCCGGAACTTCACCAACGACTACCGCGCCTGCTCCATCACCAAAGAGGACACATGTGTTACGGTCTGTATAATCCGTAATACGAGACAAGCAGTCCGCACCAATAACAAGTGCATTGTTGTACATACCGCTTTGGATGAAGCTCGTAGCACTAGCCAAACCGTATACAAATCCGGAACAAGCAGCCGACAGATCAAACGCCGCGGCACCTTTTGCACCCAATTTGTCCTGCAAGATGCAGGCTGTCGATGGGAACGAAGAATCCGGGGTAATGGTTGCAACAATAATCAGGTCTAGATCACTGCCTGTCATGCCTGCAGATTCAAGGGCTTTAATAGCCGCTTCGTATGCCAGATCAGAAGTTGCCTGATCGGGTGCAGCGATGTGACGCTCTTTGATTCCTGTACGACTGACGATCCACTCGTCATTGGTATCGACCATTTTCTCCAGATCGCTATTTGTCAAAATTTTCTCAGGCACATATTTCCCTGTACCAATAACCCCTACTGGGCGCAAATTATTCATATCGTCACTCACTTCCCGCTAATTTCCTTAGATATGCTCTCTACCAGCTGATTCTGCACTGCAATCCGAGCCTGGCGCACAGCATTTTTGATGGCATTGCCATCAGCAGATCCATGACTTTTCACAACCAGTCTACTCAAACCAAGAAGTGGCGCTCCGCCATGCTCCGTATAATCCAGCTTTCGTTTCAAACCACGCAGCTCAGGCATCAGTACAGCCGCAGCCAGTTTACTTTTAAGAGAAGATGAAAATTGTTCCTTAAGCAAGGCGAAAATGGCACCTGCTGTGCCTTCAAGCGACTTCAGCAGGATATTCCCTGCAAAACCGTCACATACAAGCACATCGCAAGCACCAGTCAGCACATCACGTGCCTCAACATTACCGACAAACCGAATTGGGAGTTGTTCCAGTAAAGGATATGCATGTTTGGTTAACTCATTTCCCTTGCCTGGCTCTGTTCCTACATTGAGCAAGCCCACTCGTGGGGACTCAATGCCCTGTACTTTTTGCCTATACAAACTGCCCATCAGGCCATATTGTGCAAGGTGCTCCGGTTTGGCATCCATATTCGCTCCCAGATCCAGCGCAAGTACACCTACATCATCAATTGTTGGAATCATAGGCGCAAGCGCCGGACGTTCAATACCTTCCATGCGACCTACAACAAGCAATCCCGCTGTCATCAGCGCTCCGGTATTGCCCGCCGAGATCATCGCGTCCGCTTCGCCCTCTTTCAGCATGCGACCTGCGACCACCATGGAGGCATCCTTCTTGCGACGCACTGCTTTGACGGGTTCATCATCCGAGCCAATAACTTCGGAAGCGTGCCGGACCGTAAGATTGGCAGGTCTCACACCTGACTGACTCAAAAGAGGCTCCAGCTTGGCTTCATCGCCGATCAGGACGATCTGTGTATCCGCCCACTCAGTGGCTGCGGCAATCGCACCTTCTACCGTTGATGCAGGTGCATTGTCGCCTCCCATGGCATCAATGACGATTTTCATTCCAAATGACCTCCTTCTCCGCTGTCTTCTCCACCTGAATGGTAGATTACAAAGTTGCCTTGAAACACCATTTCTTCACCTACATAAGTGAATACTTCCACTTTGGCTTTGCCCTTTTGACCCGGAATCGATCTCACATAAGCCTTTGCAATGCATTTCTCTCCCAAATGAACCGAACGAACAAAGCGAATGTCTGCTGATGCAGTCAACGCGATCTCATCATTAATAATTGCTACAGCCAAGGAGTTAGCCTGTGCAAAGACATAGTGCCCACGTGCAATCCCTGTTCTGGAAAATACGTGTTCTTCCTTAATCTCAAACAGGGAAATCCCGCTCTTATCGAGTTGTAGATCCACAATATCACCGATAATCTCATGCAAGGGCAACGAGCGTACCTGATCATACGAGAGCTCTGCCATCAATTTCATGCGTTCCCGAAGTTCAGGTATTCCAAGTTCCAGCCTGTCAAGACGAATCGTCTGAATACTCACCTTCAATTGGCGTGTAAGTTCCTGATCCGTGACAAACGGGTTCTCTTCTATCATTTTGGTTAACTGCTGTTGCCTCTGTCTCTTCGGTACACGTTCGATGCCTGACACCCCCCGCTGTATCGTTTACGGAACCGTCCCGTCCGGCCAGTTCAACCATTCTTTCCTGTTGCTTCTATAGTTGCATCCCTGGTCACCAGGGTCGTTCTCAAACGGATTATGGTTCATCTATATGTAACGTCAAATCTTAGAACCTGGTACTAAACTATAGTATATCTCATCCCGTGTCAAAAAGAAAGACTGGCCTAACAAAAACAATACACCCCTGTGAAGCACGGATTTCATGCCTGCCAACTTCCTCTATAGCCACCCTCTAATCCAAAAAAAGTAGCACCTCATCGAAATGAAGTGCTACTTGATGTCCAACTATTATTGAGAGATGATCTCTCTTGCTTTGTACGTTCCGCACACTTTGCACACGTGGTGACTAAGTTTAAGTTCGCCACATTGTTCACATTTCACCATGCCCGGTACAGCCAATTTAAAGTGAGTGCGACGTTTGTCGCGACGCGTCTTGGACGTTCTCCGTTGAGGTACTGCCATTATTCCCACCTCCTTATCAAAATCAACCTTTGCAGGTAGTTGTTACAATGTTCGATTTTCAATCATGCTCATTTAAAAAAATCCTTGAGCCCTGCAAGCCGCGGATCGATAACCTGGTTATCACAACCGCAGTCACCTTCGTTCAGCTCATGGCCACACTTGGGGCATAACCCTTTGCATGTATCGCTGCATAGCGGTATAAACGGAAGATCCAGCAGAAAAGCTTCCTCGGCATAACCCTTCAGATCAACGCTATCTCCATCCACATAGAGCGTATCATCGTCTTCGTGTAAGTCCTCTGGCTGTTTTCCCTGCTTGAATTGCTCATGAAAATCAATATGAAAATGTTCATTGATCGGCTTGAGACAACGGGAGCACAACATGTCCACTCCTATGGTCAGCTTGCCATGAACATCCACAACGTCACCTTCTCTGAATTCTGCAGATAAATCCGCAGTCAGCGGGGTAACGGCTGTGATATCTTGTCGGTTAGAAACCAGTTCCTTGATATCCCACTGTTCGTTAAACTTCAGCGGGCCATCACTGGTAGCCACTTTGCGAAATGGCATTAACATTTCCATCACTCCAAACGAAACCAATTTCATAATTCGTATCAAACGTATCACGACAGTTATACAGGTCAAGCCTTCTTTTGTAAAGCAGTAAATCCTGACTGTATGTATTCTGACGCTTCATCGTTAAAAGTATTATGAAATTGACTTAACAAACAAAAATCATTATACCGATTTTTCAAGACGTTTGTCAACACTTTTAACTTTACACCCTTTTTAAAACCAATGGCTCAGAACCGTTTACTCCATCTGGTCTATTATAGACTCACTTCAAGATAAACTACAAGTCGTCATTTTAATTGTAGTTCCTTGCAAACACCGGTCACATTTCGTTAACGTTTAGTGTGATCTATATCACACAGACCTATTTGCTCCCTATCTATACTTACTATAAACCGAAGCACGATCAGCTCCATGACCGATTTATTATCCAACTATTTCATATCATATCGGGAGGGAAAATATATGTTAAGTGAGCACACGATTAGAGTCATTAAATCTACAGTCCCCGTACTTGAAGTCCACGGCGAAGCGATCACACGCCACTTCTACGAAACGATGTTCACAGCTCATCCGGAACTGCTGAATATTTTCAATCATGCAAATCAGAAACAGGGACGGCAGCAAGCCGCCCTCGCCAATATGGTGTACACCGCCGCCCTTCATATCGATAATCTGTCCTCCATCCTGCCTGCCGTCCGGCAAGTTGCACATAAACATCGCAGCCTGGGTATCGTTCCCGAGCAATATGCGATTGTCGGCACCTATCTGCTTCAAGCCATCAAAGATGTGCTTGGAGATGCGGCAACGGATGAAATTATCACCGCGTGGGGCGAAGCCTACAATGTCATTGCAAATGCCTTTATCGGGATCGAACAGGATATGTATACGGAAGCGGAAAACCAAACGGGTGGCTGGGAAGGGTTCCGGACATTCAAAGTTGCCAAGAAAGTGCAGGAAAGCGAAGTCATCACGTCCTTTTATCTCGTTCCAGACGATGGTAAGCCTATTGCCAGCTATGAACCAGGACAATACATCAGCATCAAAATTCAGCCAGAGGCACAGTCATTTACTCAGATTCGTCAGTATAGCCTTTCAGATGCCCCGGGTAAACCATACTATCGCATTTCCGTTAAGCGTGAGCGAGGTGTGTTAGAGCGCCCTGACGGAGTTATCTCGACGTATCTACATGATCACATTGAAGAAGGCAGTCAGGTGGAACTATCCGCTCCTGCTGGCGACTTCACGCTGAATGCAGACGATAAACGGCCTGTTGTTCTCCTGAGTGGTGGTGTGGGTCTAACGCCCATGATCAGCATGTTAAATACGCTGGTTAACTTGAATGAAAATCGCCCCATTACATTTTTGCATGCAAGTCCCAATGGTCAATCGCACGCGTTCCGTGATCATGTGAACAGTCTGGTCGAACTTAATCAGGGCGTTAAAGCTTATTATTGTTATACTCAACCTGAGGATGCTGATCGTGAAAATGAGTATTTTCATAAGGAAGGTTATATGGATGCGGCCTGGCTTCGTCAAGTGATCGATGAACTGGATTCCACTTATTATCTGTGCGGACCCGTTTCGTTCATGTGGGCAGTGTATTCGGAGCTTCAGGCGCTTGGTGTTGCAGCGGACAACATTCATTATGAATTTTTCGGGCCGAAAGCAAGTCTGTCTCCCGCGCCGGAAAGTGTCTAAAACGTTGTGAAATGTGATTAGCCTAACTCCTTTCTAGATGTATAAGTGTATGGGTACGTGTCCTATCCTGCTGATTTATCAAGGTGAAGAGGTCGTTCGCCGAATATCAAAATGTGTACTATACAATAGATTTGCAGGCACACAGTCTGACATCCGTTGATGTTGGATTTGTGCCTTTTTCTTGTCTTGATTGGTGCATGATTTGATCTAATACATGACATCCCCTATGATGGAATGGATGTTATACATACTCGGTTATCCAATCGAAAGGAGTACGTCTAATCATGAAAGCCGTAGGCGTCATTGTTGAATATAACCCCTTGCACAATGGGCATGTCTATCATTTGCAGGAAGCTCGGCGGCTAAGCGGCGCAGACGCCGTTGTTGCGGTCATGAGCGGCCCTTTTCTCCAGCGTGGCGAACCCGCCATCGTCGGTAAAAGGGCACGCACCGAGATGGCGCTGCACGCAGGCGCGGATCTCGTGCTTGAACTGCCGGTTGCGTACGCGGTCCAACCGGCCGAGTGGTTTGCCTTCGGTGCGGTCTCGCTGCTGCACCGCACCGGCATTGTGGACTCGCTCTGCTTTGGCAGCGAGTCTGGCGACCTGGACAGCCTGCAGCGCATTGCGCGCGTGCTGGCTGTGGAGCCCGCAGGGATGCGCGAGGACATCGCGCGCCGCCTGCGGGAAGGCGCCAGCTACCCCGCCGCGTACGCAGGCGCGGCGGCGGCACTGGCGCCCGGCGGCGTCGAGGCTCACGACGCCGCTGCACTGCTGGAGCAGCCCAACAATTCGCTTGGGCTGCACTACCTGATCGCGCTGCAACGACTTGGCAGCGCGATCCAGCCCTTTACGGCGGCGCGTACCGGTGCCGCGTATCATGAGGCGACGCCCGGGCCGGGGGCGATCGCCAGTGCAACAGCCGTCCGCCGCCTGCTGATGGCGGACGGACCCAACGCCGCCGCACCATACGTGCCGGCGGCAACCCTTGCCATTCTGCATCGCGAATGGCAGGAAGGGCGCGCTCCCCTACACTGGGAGCGCTTTGCACAGCCGCTGTTGCACCTTGCGGCCACCCGACGTGCCTCCGAGCTGGAACGCATCGCCGAAGTCACGGAAGGCCTGGAACACCGGCTGAGCCGTGCACTCGCTCAGCTCCCGGAGCCTTCAGTCGAAACACTCCTGAATGCACTGAAGACCAAACGATACACACGCACCAAGCTCCAGCGTATGCTCGCACACCTGCTCCTGAATCACACCAAAGCCGAGTGTTCACCAGAGCAATTGGCTGCCGGACCCGGATATCTCCGAGTCCTCGGATTTAATGCTCAAGGGCAGAGCCTGCTTAAACAAATGAAGAAGACTGCATCGCTTCCTGTTGTACTGAAACCGTCGACGTTCACACACAATCAACTTGAACTGGATATACAAGCTCAGGTTGCGTATGGGCTCGCTTGCGAGCATAAGGACACACGGAGGATGTTCAGTGACTACTATGAGTCGCCTGTGAGACTGTAATCCGCTTTTGACCATAAGGCTTCATCTCTATGGAGCTTTTTATTCCATCATCAAACAGATCATTGATATCCACTATTCGACACTCAACTATTCAATTTTAAAAAATCCCCTTGCTGCGCGCCACTCAGGCACCTCGCAACAAGGGGATTTCCTTATTAACTTCTGTTGATCTTCTCAAATCACTTGATCACACTTCATTCCATTGTAATCAATTGTTCCGATTTTATCCGTTCTTTATCCATCCGGTTCAACGTTGGCTCGATCTCTTCCCGCCCGATGATAACCTATGATTTCACGGACAAGGTTTTCAAATAAGCCAGCGCATCATCCACCGTGCTCACAGGCACAAGTTTCATTTTGGTGCCAATCTGTTCAGCCTTGGCTGCTGCTTCCTTATAGTTATCCTTAGGTACAAAGAAGATCTCCGCTTCTTTTCGGTCAGCGGCTACAATCTTGTGCACTACACCACCAATGGCACCCACCACACCCTCCTTGGTAATGGTACCTGTACCCGCAATTCGATGCCCCTTGGTCAGATCTCCAGGTGTTAACTGGTTATAGATCTCCAACGTAAACATCAAGCCGGCAGACGGACCACCAACCTGAGTATCTGTGAAAGAGATCTGTTTGTTCGGGTCTTCAGCTTTCACCTTCTGAACCGCACCGATCATTACTCCGAGTCCCGGGCGGTTTTCACCCGTTTTACTGTCTTTTACCTGAATCAGTTTCACGTCCCGGCTAATGGTCTCTCCACCACGTTCCAGTTGCATTTCAACCGTATCTCCGACCTTTTTATCTTTTAACTGGGCAGAAAGCACCGTATTATCCGGCGTAGCTGTTCCGTTCACTCCCAGAATGATATCGCCCGGAGCAATGTCTCCTTCCGGTTTTGGATCTTCAGACAGTCCAAATACAAAGATATGTTCAGGTACAATAGAGTAAGTCACACCAGCCTGCTCATATGCAGCCTCCATTGCGGAGGATTGTGAGTCACTCATGAACCACACCTGTTCGGCAGAGTATTCCGCTTCGCTTTTGCCGCGCAGTCGGTCTTCCTTTTTATCCACTTGAGCATTTTTATTGAACAGAGAGGTTCCTAGCAAAAACACATTGGCATATGTTGCCGACACGGTTGTCATCATGAACACACCGTGTTCTTCCTGGTCTCCGCCCTTAACGGTTACCATTGGTTTTACTTCATCTGCACTGCCAGGCATATATATGATATACGGCGTTGGCATGTACACGGCAACATAGACGACCAGAGCCACCACGATCACAAAGATCGAAGCTCTGAATCCGCCAGATTTCCGAATCCGATTCATCGCATGAGCCTCCGTTCTTTGTATCTCTATAATAAGCGATCGTAATTCCATCCTGTTTAATCATTTTTTTCAAGTCTAACACTCTGGTCCTTGTGCATACAATGGTACAGGCCGGATAGGCCGCTGTATACAATATCCTGTCCGGTCAAGGCCGAACCGCCCTTTGGGCGTCATTCGGCCGTCCATAACGATTCAGATGCCGAATCGGCGTTATCTGATATGAGGTGAAACGATGACATTACAGAGCGAGGTTAGAGATTCTGGCCCGTTGCGAACGATAATCCTAAGTACCGGCGCTTTAATGTTGGTCATTGCGGTAGTTGCGTCCCCCAAAGAAGCGTTTGATGCCTCTATTCAAGGTCTGGATATATGGTGGAAAATCATCTTCCCTGCCATGCTCCCGTTTCTCATGTTATCCCAAATGCTCACTGCGTTTGGCTTCACCCACGCGATCGGCGCCTTGCTCGGACCGTTAATGCAACGCTGGTTCAGACTTCCAGGTAACGCAGGTCTGGCGATTGCCGTAGGCATGTGCGGCGGATTCCCCGCAGGAGCAGATGCGGTATCCCGTTTATTTCAGGATAGACAAATTACCGCCAAGCAGGCGGTTGTCCTTGCGGCAGCATCTCATTTTGCCAATCCAATGATGATCATTTTGGTCGTTGGTGCTGCTTTTCTCCACCAGCCAGCGGCCGGATATTTTCTACTCGTGGTCCACTGGATCAGCGGCTGGATTGCTGCCATTCTTGCCACACGTCTCCTGTCAGCACCGGGTAAGCAGAAAGACAGGGTTGGCTCAACAGCCGTACAAGCAGATAACAACTCTCTTGATTCTCAGTCTGCAAGTCCTGCAAGTTCCACAAGTCGCTCATCTGCACCCCACCACGCAACGTTCAAACGACGCAGTATATGGTCCGATATGATGATTTCAGCCAGAGAAGCCCATAGTCGTGATGGAAGAGGATTTGGCAAACTGCTCGGTGACACCGTATCCCAAGCTGTGCAGACCTTGATGATGACTGGAGGATACATGATCGGTTTTGCCGTGTTTATCCGGTTGGTCTCCCTTTATCTGACGCCCGGGTCCTCTGCTGCGCTGTGGCCAGCCTTCTTTGAGCTTCATCTGGGCACCTATCATTTGAGCCAGACTTCACTTACACCCATGCTGCTCATGTCTCTACTTGCAGCCGTTCTGGGATGGGGTGGTTTATGCTCCCATCTGCAAGTCTCTGCTGTCCTGAAAACAACTGGTCCAAGCAGTAAATCGATGTTGTACTTTGCCGGAGTTCGTCTGACTCATGGATTAATCGCCTTTTTCATCAGTCTGTTCCTATGGATGCCGTTCAGCCGTTATAGCACAGAAGTCTGGACTACATTACAGACGAATGCAGAGCAGGGCCTCTCGACACCATTCGGTTGGCTGTTCATACATAGTCCAGGTAACACATACACAATCAACACCATTTGGAGCGTCTTCCCTGCTGCATGCATGGGTCTTGCGTTACTTCTTGCAGTCATGGTTAGCCTATCGGGTCTTACCTTCTGGTTTAACCGCCGGTTTTCTCGCTGATTTTCTGACGGAGCGCAGCTTCTACTTCAGGTGAGACAAGATCTGTAACATCTCCATGATAATGAGCGATTTCTTTGACGATGCTGGAACTTAAATAGGAATATTTGGGATTCGTCATCATAAATATGGTTTCCGCATCCGGGTTCAACTTGCTATTGGTCGACGCCAATTGCAACTCGTATTCAAAATCAGTTACCGAGCGTATACCACGAACGATGACCTGAGCTTCCTTTTGCCGGACGTAATTGGCTGTCAGATCGCGGAAACTGTCCACTTCGACATTCCGTAGATGGCGGGTTACTTCCGTAATCAGTTCCTTGCGTTCCTCCACCGTAAACAGCGGATTTTTGCTCATATTGTTCAACACAGCCACAATGACGCGATCAAATTGCTTTGACGCTCTGGCGATAATATCCAGATGCCCCATCGTTACGGGATCAAAACTTCCAGGATATACGGCGATCCGTTCCTGTCGATGTATCATTTCAGTCATGAGGAGCCTCCTCTTCCGGTGTAATGGATTCTCCATCTTCAATTGCTTCAGGCGCATAATAATAGATGGATACTGCCGTCTCCCCATACAAAGCCTTGCGCGTTTGTTCAAACGGGCCGAATTGCTCAGGGTAATCATGTTTGGATTCATATTCAAGCACGATGGTTGCTTCGGGTTCCAAAAGCTCCAGTTCGTGCATGGTCAGCATTAACTCGTGCCCGTTCTTCATGCGATATGGAGGGTCTAGAAACACCAGATCAAAGGTTGTGCCTCGCTTGGCGAGTGCCTTCAATGCCCGACCTGCATCATTACGATATACGGCCGCCTTGTCTTCAAGCTTGGTAGCCTTCAGATTCATGCGGATAACTTCAATACTTTTTGATTCCAAATCAACAAAAACAGCCTTGTCCATGCCGCGGCTCAGCGCCTCAATACCGAGACCTCCACTGCCTGCAAACAGATCCAATGCTGTGCCGCCCTCAAAATAAGGACCAACCATGCTAAATAACGCTTCCTTCACCTTGTCGGTGGTCGGCCGCGTACCCGTGCCAGGAACAGCCTTCAGCGGCCTGCCTTTTGCACTCCCAGATACCACTCTCACTTGACGAGTCACCTTTTCTCTATGTAAGTTTATTGATACGACTATCGTACCACACTCGGGTTCAGTTTGAAAAATATGAGGTCTTCATTTCCCTTGGAAAATTGTTGACGAATTGTTGACGCATATGTATAAAAAGGAACAAATCGGGCGATTCTATAATTATCGACATCACAAGTGTCGTAGACAACCGCGGAGAAGACTTACGTTTCCCCATAAGCTCTTCGTCCGGTTTCTCCTCTCCCATGAAAAAGAAGCTCTCGAAAGAGGGCTTCTTTTTGTTGTTTATGTTTTTCATTTATTTTGTTAGTTATACTTTTCTTCAAATTCACTTATGTCGGCTTGCTCTTTGGTCTGCAACCATCCAATCTCCCTCAGCCACTTGCCCATATCTGCTATAAATTGCTTGGCGTTTAGATGTTCAATCTTGTATTTCTGTATCTTTTCACTCAAAAAAGCATAAAACTCATGGCTTAACGCATACCGTTGTTTGCTTTTGCTTAATGTCTTATAACGATCCTCGCTGACCACCAGATCAAAATAGATGACATTCTCCTTCTTCACATGCCTGACCGTCGACTTCCTCTCATATTCTTCAGGAAGACACCTGAAAACAAAGAAGAGTTCAATATCGACTAGCTCATATTTGCTTTCTGCTTGATCAAACACAGACTGCAACTCATCCGAAAGATTGGCAACGTGCGTTAAACCTGAAGTATCCATTGATTTTCCAATAATCATAATTGAACTCCTCTCTGTTCATTTTCATCATTCATAATGCAACTAAAATGGTTGACTAGTGATGTAATCTCCGTCAACCTTTCCTATGTTCATCCTCCTTGTGCCTTGCCTCAACTTAGCAAGCTATACTAATTCAGCTCTCGATGTTTCCGATTGGAAAGTCGTAAATTGATCAATGGAATGATGAGTACAACAACCGGCAAGAGAAGATTCATCGAACCCGTCTTAATCATCATGAAGGTAATAAACAACACGGCGAGCCAAGTCATAATCTCCATCATTTCATATTTGGTTAGCGTAAGCTTGAGAGCTTTTTTCGAAATGAAACGAATCAAGAAATAAGCGATCAAGCTATAGAACAGGATCATTCCCAAGATAGCAACTAGGATTATGAGGTACATATCCACCATAAAAATCTCACCCGACCCTTATATCATTTCCTTAATTTTGCTTTACTTCTCTTCAACAACAATCGTTGCATTATAGATCACAACACGTTTCCCGTTGAGATCAAATAATACTTTATTCCCGTATTCCGTATCTTCCACGTCAATTTTGCCATCATAGGTCTGAATCAATTCACCATTATTGCTGTACACTTTAACAACCCTCTCCAGGCCACCCGAGTTATTGGACCTCATCGTTTTGAGTGCACGTTCACCTGAAGCGGTATTGAAATACCATATGAAACATCCAACAATGATACCCAAGAAGACCAACACCGTTACCCATATACCTGTCTTTGCTTTTCTACTCATCTTGAACCCCCTCGTATGTTTTCCTGTCCTGTACATTACGAGACTGGAACGAGAACGGTTTCACAGAGCACATCCCACGCTATAACCAACCCACTCGCTCATTGGCACAAAAAAACAGAGGCCTCCCATGAGCGAAGACCTCTGTTCTTTATAGAATACATTCTTTATTCTGTACGATTCTTTTACTTACAGTGCACGAATGACAAATTCAAATGTCAGTTCGCCGTCCGAAGGGATCAGGTATTCCGGATGAACTGGAGCACCCCAGCTGTCATCACCGCCAACACCCATTTGTTTACCCGCTACAGTCACGACCGTATAGTGCACAGGTGGCAGTTCGTACGCATGTTGTGCGTTCTCCAGCTCAAATGCCGTATATGGTGAAACATTCAGCTCAACCGGAGTTCCGGATGCTTCAATTTTGAAGCCACGTCCCGCGTTGTCTGTCAATTTGGCCCAACGTACGCCCGTACGATTGCCTGATTCCTGTGGTACCAGATATGGAGCCATGGTATCAGCTACCTTGCTGCCATGGATGCCCAAACGTGCGCCAAATGCGCGGTCAGCATAATTTTCTTCTGGTCCCATCGCGAGCCATTCCACGTTTTCGAAATCAGGAGATGTTCTGAAGGACAATGCATGAATTGGCAGGTTTGGCAATCCGGCTGTACCTTTGTACATATTATGCACATGTACGCTTCCATCTGCATGAACCGTATATACCACTTTCACTTGTACATCCTCCGAAATGTTGAGCTTGTACGTGAACTCGATCCGGTATTGATCCGGTTTCTGTTCCGCTTTCCACTCTACAGAACGTGGCATCACGCTCGCTGCATACCAGGCACCCAGTTCGAAGCCCATCGCCATACCTTTGTCATTATCCGTCATTGCACGCCAGAAGAGTGGTGCAGGTGGTACAGCAATCGTCTCACGACCAGACAATTTCAGGGAAACCAGTGTCCCAAACTGTTTGGAGAACAGCGCATGTGTCTTGCCGGCACGAACACCGATGTTAACATCACCTTCGATAACTTGTACATCACTTACAAGGTTCAAGTCGACTTCAACTGCATCATTCACCTGATCCTGGGTGAAAATAAACTGTCCAAATGCCACTTCTTCGCCTTTGTCAGCCCACAGTGTAGCTTCTTTTAACACAAATGCAGTGTTCACAGCATACTCGCCGCCCGCCAGAGCTTCTGCACCCAGCGGAAGTTTCACTACCGTCTCGCTTTGTGCATCCACGTTCACTTCCAATGTTCCACGCAGCACTTCATGTCCCTCGCGCTCCAGGCTGTATACCAGTTCCAGCGCAGATGTATCTGCGAACAGATTACCGTTCACGATTTTAACACCTTCACGATCCGGGAACAGCTTGATGTTCTGGTAAAGGAATTTGACCTCCTGCATTTTCGCAGTTACTTTACGGTCAGCATGGACGATACCGTTGCCACAGAACGAATAGTCTGATGGACGATCACCAAAATCTCCGCCATAAGCGAGGAACTCTTTGCCGTAACGATCTTTTTTATAAATGGATTGGTCGATGTAATCCCAGATGAAACCACCTTGATACATCGGATATTTGTCTTCCAACTCCGTATATTTGTGCATACCACCAATGGAGTTACCCATGGCATGCATGTACTCACAGCTGATATACGGCTTGGTCGGGTTTGCATTCAGGAATTCCTCAATGTCCGCCGGTTTGGCATACATGCGAGTCTCCATATCACTTGTCTCATCGAAACGGCGATCATGGAATACACCTTCGTAATGTACCAGACGTGTTGGATCAGCTGATTTGAAGTATTGGGATACTTTGTAGATGACTTCACCACCGTGTGATTCATTACCACAAGACCAGATCAGAATGGACGGATGGTTTTTGTCACGCTCCACCATGGATACAGCGCGGTCCATAACGATATCATGCCATTCCGGTTTGTCACCTGGAATAACCCATGAAGGCTCAACGGCGCCAAGCTTCTGCCAAGATCCGTGTGTCTCCAGGTTCATCTCGTCAATAACATAGAGTCCGTATTCATCACACAGCTCATACCAGAGACTTTGGTTTGGATAGTGTGACGTACGTACGGCATTCATATTGTTTTGTTTGATGGTACGAACATCCCACAGCATGTCTTCCTTCGTAACCGCACGTCCACGACGCGGGTTGAACTCATGGCGATTCACACCTTTGAATACGATACGTTTACCGTTGATATGCATTACTTTGTCAATCATTTCGAATGTACGGAAACCAACGGCTTGAGGAACTACCTCAACCAGTGTACCCGCAGCATCATATACACGAATATAGAGACGGTACAAGTATGGAATCTCTGCGCTCCACAGGTTCACTGTACCAATGTCTTCACGAAGACTTACTTGCCCATCGTTAACTTTGGACTCAAACGTTTTAACGGTATTGCCTTCACGATCACGAAGTTCAGCCTCTACACGTGCTCCTGCAACAGCTTTTCCTTCCAGCTTCAGATCCACTTGCAACGTACCGTTGGTATAGGACTTGTCCAGATCTGTGCGCACATGAACATCACGTACGTGTGCAGCCGGGACCGTATACAGATACACATCTCTGAAAATGCCGGAGAAACGCCAGAAATCCTGATCTTCCAGCCAGCTACCTGTGCTGCGTTGATACACCTCAACTGCGAGTTTGTTCTCTCCATCCTGAAGGAATGGTGTCAGGTCAAAATCAGATGGCGTGAAGCTGTCTTCCCCGTATCCTACGAATTGTCCGTTAAGCCATACATAAAATGCAGACTCTACACCTTGGAAAGAAATATATACCGGATTCGACTCCCAGCCTGTGGGCAGGTGGAATGTTCGAATGTAACTTCCAACCGGATTTTTATCCTGTGGTAATGCCGGCGGACGAATGTCGTTCAAGCCATCCCAAGGATATTGTGTATTTACATATTGAATCTGTCCGTATCCTTGTAGCTGGATATGCCCCGGAACTTCAATATCATCCCAGCCTTCACTGGAAAAATCGGATGTATAGAAAAACTCAGAACGGCTGTCTGGACGAATTGCATAGTTGAATTTCCACGTACCATTCAGATCATAACGCATGGACATCGCGCCTGAACCTACAGCCTCGTCCATTGTTTGGTAGTAACGGTGATCGGAATAGGCATGAAGACGGTTCACCTCAAATACACTTACGTCCCCCAACCAGTTGATATCTGCCTTTGTTGCTTTCATCGGCTCTCTCTCCCTTTAAAACGTTATAGTTTGACTTCTTCAAGGTTTACGCTGGATTTCCTTTTGCTTTACATAAACAAAAAAGACAGAGGTACGCCATAACAGCGCCCTCTCTTCTTTCCTGCACCCGTCATTTGCACGGATTATGCTGTTTTCATTACTTCACGGAACCTACCATACCTGCAACAAAATGTTTCTGCATGATGAAGAAAACGATTGCTGTAGGTAGTGTTGCGATAACGATCGCTGTCATGATTACTCCGTAATCCGGAGAATAACCAGCACCGAGGTTCGAGATCAACAGTGGAATCGTTTGTTGGTCAGGTGTTTGCAATACAATGAGTGGCCACAGATAGTTGTTCCAGCTACTCATGAAGGTAATGATTGCTGCCGCTGCATATGTTGTTTTCATGGTTGGCATATAGATCTTCAAGAAGATGCCGAGTTCACTCAAACCATCAATACGTCCAGCTTCCAGCAAGTCTTTCGGGAACATTTTGGTGTTCTGACGGAAGAAAAAGATCAGGAACGCTGTTGCAATGGTTGGCAAGATCACTGCTGCCATGGTGTTAATACCGATAACCGGTGCAACTCCCGAGATTGTTGCAAACATACGATACAGTGGTACCATAATCGCCGCAAACGGGATCATCATGGATAACAACAGGATATTAAACACAATGTCACGAGACTTCGTGCGATATACCTCGAAGCCATAACCTGCCATGGAACCAATAAACAGTGCCAAGAGAGTGGAGACCACAGAGATAATCGCCGAGTTTCCGAGAGCCTGTACCAGATTCGTCGAATCAATCAGTTTGTTGAAGTTATCAATGAAAGCTGAACCCGGTAACAATCTGCCTTTGGTTACATCGACAGATGCATTCGTTGAACTGACCAGCATCCAGAAGAAAGGGAAAATGGATACAAAGGCGACGATGGATAGGAACACATACGTGAAAATCCGTTTTGCTTTAGCTTTAGCCATTTTTATTATCACCTGCCACTTTAAACTGGATGATGGACAATACAATAATCAAGATTACGATGGAATACGACACTGTTGCTGCATAACCGAAGTCCGGTGAATATTTGAACGAAAGGTTGTAGATGTATTGTGAAATCGACATGGTCGCATTACCTGGACCACCCTTGGTAATATTCATGATTTCATCAAAGATTTGCAATGTACCAATCGTTGATGTGATGGACGTGAAAAGGATAATCGGTTTAAGCAAAGGTACAGTGATTTTGAAGAATTGTGTAAAAGCATTCGCTCCGTCAATTCTTGCAGCTTCATAGATCGATTGATCAATGTTTTGCAGGGATGACAGATAGAAAATCATGTTATATCCGGTCCAACGCCAAGTAACGGCGATTATGATCGTAATTTTAGCCCAGAACGGGTCTGTGATCCATTGAATTGGATCGCCAATAATGTGCAAGCCCATCAGGAATTGATTCACCATTCCATCTGGTGCGAACAGATATTTGAATACAACAGAGTACGCTACCAATGAAGTTACACAAGGCAAGAAAATCGCTGTACGGAAGAAGCTCCGGAAACGTAGTGTGCTGTCATTCAGCAATACGGAAATAAACAAACCAAGAATAATCATTACAGGCACTTGAATAATCAAGTAGATAAATGTATTCGATAATGCTGTACGGAATGTTGTATCAACTAACAATCTTTTGTAGTTAGAAAGGCCCGAAAATTCAAGATTGGCTCCTACACCAGACTTGAACGATAAGAGCAGCGCTTGAATCATCGGGTAGAAGTAAAATGCAACAATCCCGACAACAGCCAGCAAAACAAAAGCCCATCCAGTCAAATTATTTTTCTTTTGGAGACTGTCTCCTGTATTCATGGCTTTCACAGTATGGCTCCTCTCTCTCCATGGAACATGGGTAGAACCCACGGAGCCTCTCGCCATATCCGGTTCGACTTGCGCCGGACATGGGAGACGGCTCCGATGTTTCCTAGGGTTCTATAAGTTACCTTGGGTATCTTAGTTTAATTGTGCTTCAGCTTGTTTTTGTGCATCAGCCAGAACGTCATCGATTGATTTACCGTTCAGGAATGCTTGCATTTCTACAACCAGAATATCTTCAATGGCATAAGTGTTGATACCATAGTTTACGCTTGGAATTTCTTTCGTCCAATTCGCAAAGTCTGTGAAGATTTTTTGTCCGCCGAAGTACTCGTCTTCTTTGGCATAAGCATCGCCATCAACTGCTGGTTTGTACGTACCAATTGCGCCGATGTTGTTCAACAGATCTTGATACAATTGTTTGTCAGAACCAAATGTTTTTGCTACAAAATCAGCTGCTTGATCTGCACCAGGAACGTTGTTCATAACATACCAAGAGCTACCACCCAGGTTGGATGCGTGAACAGAGTTTGGTTGACCAGCCATTTTCGGCATTGGAGCTACGGCCCATTTACCGGATTGGGAAGCTTCTTGACGTACAGATGGTGAGAACCAGTTACCTGTAGGAATTGTTGCTACGCTACCGTTATTGGCGTTGGCAACGAATTGACTCCAGTCAGAGTGCAATTTAACAATGTTGGCATCCATCATCGCTTTGTATGTGATGAAAGCTTCTTTCAGTGCAGCGTTAGTAGCAATGTCAGGTGTTTTACCATCTTCTGCGGAATACCATTTACCTGCAGTTTGGATCATCATACGAATCAAACCAAGGTCATTCGGGTCAAGAGAAAGAAGCTCTTTACCTGTTTTAGCTTTTACGTCTTTACCAATTTGGATGTAGTCATCCCAAGTGATGTCTTGCAGGTCAGCTGCTTTGTAACCAGCTTGCTCCAGCAGATCTGTTCTGTAGTACAAACCAGCAACGCCGGAGTCAAATGGTACTCCATATTGTTTGCCATCAAAAGCTGTTGGTCCGAGTTTGTAATCTGCAAAGTCGGAAGCCGTGATGTTGGAAGACAGATCTTTGAACGCATCAGGATATGCATTCAGGAAGCTTTGTGAACGGTAGTCTTCAATCAGAACTACGTTTGGAAGACCGCTGGCAGTTCCGGAGTTAAGCCCCGTGTTCAGTTTCTGGATGATATCAGCTTGAGCGTATTCAATGATGTTGATTTTCACATCAGGATTTGCTTTTTGATATGCTTCTTTTGCTGTTTCCATTGCAGCTACGTTAAAAGCTTTGTCCCAAGCCCAGACTGTAATTTCGTTTGTTTTTTCGTCACCACCACTAGCGGAATTACCTCCGCCACCGGATGAACATGCGGACAACAGCAGTACTGTAACGAGCATCAATACCCACATTTTTTTCAAAACATTCAACTCCCCTTCGACCTCTTTGTGTGTAATTTGTTTGCGTTTTCTGAAAGCGGTTGCTTTCGATGTATTCATCTTATCATTCCCATATCTTCATTCGTTAGTAATAATTTTGTACGGATTTGTCATCTTATTGCCACAATGAAAACCTTTACAGAAACCATTTGCATTAAATTTGGCTTTTTGTAATTTCTTTTGATTTTGTAATTTCTTGATCTTGAAATAGTACAAATATGTATTTTGCTTTACCTCTGACACGCGAAAATCCCCCGCCTCTGTAGAAAACAGAAGTGAGGGATCTCGATTTTAGTGTATTCAATCGAATCGGGTTTCAATTCAACTCGTGATTAAAGGCAGTGTAACGGTGACTCTCGTTCCTTCCCCAACCGTACTCATAATGGTGACACCATAAGGTGAACCATATAATAACTCAATACGGTCATGCACGTTACGAATACCGATACCACTGAATAGTTGACGATTGTTCTTTGGATTGGGCAGCGTTTCTCCCATGACAAGCCCTTCAATTCCATCACCATTGTCCATAATCTCACAGATGAGTGATTCTCCTGCTCTGGAAACCATGACATGAATTGTACCCGTTTCTTTTTTGATAAATCCATGGAAAAATGCGTTCTCGATAAACGGCTGTATGACCAGCTTCGGTACATGGTAATGTGTACAATCCGGAGCGACGTAGAAAGCTGCTTTAATCCGGCCTCCATATCTGACGTGATTAATGAAGACATAATTTTTCAAATTCTCGACTTCTTGTTCCACTGTAACCGTCTGACTCACATCACTAATCGTATTCTGTAGCAATCCGATCAGCGCATTAATGGTCTCCGCTGCCCTGTCCTTGTTACCTTGTTGCACCAGAACTTTGACAGAAGCAAGTGTGTTGTACAAGAAGTGCGGATTAATCTGACTCTGTAAAGCTGCAAGTTCTGCGTTACGTTGTTCATGCTGGGTCTGCACTAACTGATCCACATAATCATGCAACTCATCAAGCATGTAATTGTAAGCATGACCCAGCTGCCTGCTCTCGTAGCTTCCACTCACTGGAATGTAGTTGTCCAGATCACTTTTCGTAATATTGGACATCTGCTTCACAAGTCTGCGCAGGGACTTGGTAATCTGGCTGGTGATGAGAAATACGAGAATAAGAGCCCCTACAACAATTGCTGCACAGATTAGGGCAACCGTCTTCATGTCGATGAGTTGACCCATCGCCAGATCCTTATCGACAACATTGACAATGTAAAACCGATAGAACGGTAAATACTCCGATAGAACAACGCTATCCTGATCCATCACACGAGCATTGATGCTCCTCGGAGACGTTTTGTTCATTTCTCGGGCATAGGACAGCAAATCCAGCTGAGTTGTCCCAATCCAGTCTTCACGATTCGAAGATACAATCTCACCTTTTTCGTTCATAATGACCACGTCATTGCCTCGACTAGTAAAGCTGGCATAGAACTGACGGAACGCCTCTTCTCTCATCGTGACATAAAGCGTACCGTATATTCGGCTGTGGGTTCGATCTGTCAGTGCTTTCGTGGCAGAGATCATCTGCTGACTTCCGACCGTTGCATCGTTTTGGTAATCATCAAAGATAAGACGACTCGGTGTCTCAGCGGCTTCCACCGTAATCGGTTCCTCTTTCAATTCATCCACTGACTTCTCAAGGTGAGCACGATTGGTGGAATAACTCCGCCCATTGATCCCGATAATCGTTATCCCTACTTCATACGATTCCGTTATCGATTGAACGCGGTCCATCGTTTCCCGCATATTATAGAAGGATTTGGCCATCGTGAGGGAATCAGCATCTCCTTCGGACAGGAATCCTCGGATCGATCCACTCTGCGTCACATTATTCGATACGGCAGCAATGGCCTCATTAAAGGATTCAAAATTTGTTTTGATCTGATTAAGCACCTTGGAGTTTGTGATACTGAACGTCTCAGTAAACAGATTGGTTGACATGTGAATGGTCGTCCATAAGATGAGTACAGAAACGAGGACAATACTGACCACCATAACCAGAAACAACTTGGGAAACAATCCGAGACGAGATAATTGGTTCATCCATTTCTTCATGATCTTATCCTTCTGACTTTATGCCCAGAATTTGCGCCGGTATCGGCTTGGTGATAATCCGGTGAATTTTTTGAATACTTTGCAAAAGTAACTATGATCGGAATAACCTACCATACTGCTAATCTCAGAGATCGTTACATCATCGGATCGGAGCAGTTCCTCGGCTTTTTCAATCCGAATTTTATTCAAGTATTCATTAAATCCTTCTTTTTTGTGAGATGAGAAATAACTGGATAAATACGATGGATTAAAATGAAAGTGCTTGGCTACTTCAGCAAGCCCGAGCGGCTGATCAAAGTGCTCATGCATGTAATCCAGCAGCATCTTCATGTTGGGATCACTTCGTTTTCCACCCGCACCAACGGTGCACTCCTGAACTTCCGTCATGAATTGGTCAAGCACAGTCATGACTTCGTCCAGGCTTGAAGCCCCGTCCACATTTTTAAAATACGTATATTTGCTCTCTTCCAGCCCGGCAGACTGGACATCCATATCCGCGAGGGTAATGGTCACGTTAAAGATCAAGTTACCGAGAAATGATTTGATCTCAAACACATCGGCAATATAATCCCGTCCAAGTGTTTTTGCATGATCCTGTAAATACTCCCTTGCCGCTTCGACCCGGTTACGCTTCACATGCTGCAAAAACATATTCACATTAAACTGGTAACCTGCGGGATGCATTGGAGGCAGTTCACCATAGACCAGGATTGGTCGATCCTTATAATAGAAACGATATTCAATCAGCTTAATCAGGCGTTCCCGGTAAACAACACCCATCTGTTCAAATGAAGTAAAGCTTTCACTAAGCACCCAACCAGGACTGCCTTCTCCTGCTGCATTTTCACTGGCCAACTGTCTGATCCGTTCAAGCATCCATTCATCTCTCGCAGGATCGACATTAAGAAGCATCACAGGTAATGTACCCTCTGCGGGAACCATTGCACATTCTACTTCAGGCAGATCACTGCGGAGCTTGGACTCAATCTGCTCCTGATCCATCTTCAGTGGATTCCCTCCAGCACCCACGGGTTTATACACAAGCAAGCGAAAGGATTCATACGGAAAGGTATCTCGAATGATCGGCATTTCACTATCTTCATCCAATGTAAATCCGGACAGCATCTTCTCCATCAGTTGTCCAAGTCTCCAGCCATCATGCGACGGCTCGAACTGTAACTCCGGAATTTTACCCGCTGTTCGTTGAAGGACCTGCAATAATTCATTTGTATCCAGCTTGGGTTTCAGTATATAATCGGCTGCCCCGTGCTGAAGCGTTGAACGTACATACTCGAATTCACTGAAGCTGCTAAGTACAATAACTTCAATCTGCGGATTACTGGCTTTTAGTGTACGGACAAACGTTTCGCCATCCATGACAGGCATGACAATGTCGGTGATCACAATATCCGGTTTTAACAGGTTCACCTGCTGTAATCCTTCTTCACCGTTGGAAGCTTCACCCACAATGATAAATCCTTCCGCTTCCCAGTTCATATGGTGCTTTATGCCCTGTCTTACCAGAAACTCATCGTCAACAATCAGCACCTTGCACAACCGGTTCATGATCGCGACCCCCTTGTCTAATCTTTCCTCTATATCTGTACAGGCTATACCAACTATTATATATCGGTTATAAACACTTTCCAGTGTTAGCGGTTACATTAATTTTAAATTGATTGTACATCTTTTTATATCCTAAAACGATCCTTTAAGCAATGGTAACTATCTATAGTTTACACTATATTTCGACAAAATAAGAAGCCCCGACTCGCCATTTGATCATCTGGCGAATCAGGACCCCTATTTCAATCCTTTATTTCGTTAAATCACTCACTTATGGTTCAATTCCCCATTGGAGACTTCCCGCGATATAACCAGTGACTTTGGACCAGTCCGTATAGGAAGTCTGACTACCTGCAAAAGAATAATCATCCGTTTGCGTATAGTTGGTCCAATTGTTCTTGGAGATGCGCGTATGGATTTCCGTGCTTTGTCCTGCATTTAGAGTTCCAGCAGAAGCTGTGAATCCAATCTCAAGCACGTGGTCAGCACCTGTCCGAGCTGGATTGAGTGCACTGAACGTGCCTGTTACATTCGCACTGCCAGCCGTCGCCCAGTCAGCGAAAAAGTTCTGAGGCTGTTCACCGTTTATCGTGTAATAATATCTGATTTTCAAATCAGACAGATTCAAGGCTGTAGTACCCGTATTTGTCAGTTTGAATTTGGGACTAATTGAGCTGCCCGTCGCTGAAGTGTTGCTGTTAAACATCTCAATGCGTATGGTTCCAACAGGTGCAGCTGTCGTGTCTTTAATGAGCAGATTCAAGGTCGCAGGAGCACCTGCGCTGAATTGAAAGGTTAGCGTCGCTGCGCCATTTGGCAGTGAAGCCAGGTAGTTTTTACTTAATACGACCTCATTGCCTGTCAACGTGTAATCTGTACCTGAAACCAGCGTTGCATTCCCGTTGCGAATGGATGCAAGTGTATTGCCGTTAAGTGTTAACGTGACTGGAATATTAACCTGATTGCCTGCTTTGCGATCAAATTCGGCTGTAACCGGTGTAATCGCAGAGTTGGTCACTGGAGTACCCCCGCCGTCTCCTCCGCCATTGTTACCTCCAACACGGTCAGCATACAAAATTCCGCGGCCATTTGTTCCGAGATATACTCTTCCATACAAACGCGGATCACCCGTAATTGTGGTTACACGAGCATACTGATGCTGATCATCGTTGATACGAACCCAATTGGCACCACCGTCATCGGAGCGGAAGAATCCACGTGTTCCATCGATCTGTGCAACCGTGTATAACGCAACAACGTTTTGCCCAGGGGCCGCTTTACCAAATCCGATACTGTCTGCTTCCTCTACATTGGCAAGCTTTGTGAATGTCGCTCCTGAATCCGTGGAATGCCATAATCCGTAAGGACCTTCTTCCTCACTGCCACCAGCAAACCAGAGTTCACCTTCAACACCTGGAACGGCATCCAGATCGGAATTTCCTTCCATCGGAAGTCCAGTCGCAGGTGATGCCGTGAAGGTAGCACCACCATTCACACTCACATAGATTTTACCAGCTGCAAATCCATAAAATTTGTTTGGATTGACACGATCCGAAATCACTTTTGCCTGTGCAGGTATGCCCGTACTTGCCGTCCAGGAATTGCCGCCAGTCGAATAATGTACGCCTTTATCTGACGTGCTCCATACGAGTCGGTTACCATTCGCAGAGATGGCTACGGTCCCTCCTCCGGTTGTGCCGGCAGGTTCTGCATTGGCCTTATACCACGTAGTACCTCCGTCACTGGACAAACCAATGGATTTTGCATTGGGATCAGCAGCATAATCTGCTTTACCTACGCGAACCATCGTATTTGGACTTAACTCTGCAAAATCCAGACTTTCTGTGGAAGGATAGTTCGGGCTCGTAAATATGGTAGCTGGAGCCTGGTCCAGATTGTTATGACGGAATCCGGAGACATCTCCCAATCCGCTTATCAAATGTGCACCACTTGGCGGGCTGACCAGATCCAGCACGGCAATCTCCTCAACCCCCTTCGCCATCACTGAAATATTGATTTTTTCATCATCATCCCAGTCTGTCAGGTTCTTCGTTCCATAGATCGTAGCACCCGTTCCATACATCATGCGATCCGAATCAAACGGATCAATCTCCAGATCACCGATCATCCAGCCCAGTTTTGGGGTTGTTTCGGGTGGGGCAGGATTGGTGCCAAATGTGAGCCATGGAGCTGCCGAAATATCCTGTGTATAACGTAACTTCCGATTCGGATATCCTTCAAATTCCCATATGCGTGTCCACGTTGCTCCGCCATCTTTACTCCGGAACAAGGTGGCATCCGGCCACCAGGAATTTAATGTCGCAACCATCAATGTACCGGGATTCTGTGCATCAACAGCCAATCCGCCATATCCAAAATAATTATCCGTGCTGCTGCTTGGAACAGGGCTGATGTTGGTCCAGACACCTGTAGACGTATTCAGTTTCCACACGTCACCTTTTGTCCCATCATAGGGTCCAACACCATCGCTATACGTAATATAGAGGCTTCCGTCTGAATCAAACACACCATGATGCGGAATATAACCTGTAGGTTGACCAGCAACAGCTGACCAGGTCAGGCCGCCATTTGTGCTGCGATATACGCTTTGATCTTTATCCGCAACACCCACATAGATTGTCTGGGTTGCTTGCCCTGCCGAACCTGTTGTTTTGTCAAATGTAATCCATGCCAGACCTACGATGTCACTGGTATATTCATTCGAAGGATCTTGCACATAATTTCCCGGATTCGGGAAGCTTGTGACTTCGTTCCAGGTCACACCGTAATCGGTACTTTTCCATAACCCATGACCACTTCGTGCACCGAAATACAGAATACTGTTATCATTTGGGTCCACGGTCAGGCGTTCTCCCATTGAACGTCCCGGCATGTTGCCGCCCACTTTGAACGGAAGTGTTGTGGTCTGCCATGTATCTCCCCGGTCCGTAGAGCGCAAGATGGAGCCATTATTTTGGTCCCACGAATTCGTATACGTCCCAACTGCCATATACACCCGATCGGGATCAACCGGGTCCGTAGCCAGTGCGTCCACACCATTCTTGTTCCAGTCATCCCAGCCGACAAAATCCGTTAAGGGTATCCACCTCTCGTCAGTCGCATTCCAGCGATAGGCTCCCCCGATATCCGTACGGGCATAGATCAGATCCTTTTCCGACTCGTTGAAAATAATGCCCGGTACAAACCCGCCTCCTGCACCCGTCACCACATTTTTCCACTCATAGGCTTCACTTGGTGCCGCCGCTGTTGTTCCAGCAAGTCCTCCCAGCGAGGCGGTTACTACAGCAACCGTCAGGCTCATCATTCGCAATTTCCCCATAAACGTTCTCATATCAACTTATCCTCCTCTTCTACTTCGTTACTGCATTTCGGTCTATCCCCGCTGTCTCATCGTGCTGATGATGGCGTGCCAGACGAATCAATGCATCCCTTGATACAAGAAGCCTCACCCCCTTCCAGTCATATTGTTAAGCGCTTACATAATTGTTCTTGATTCGCGGTTATCTGGATAATACTTTCAATAAATAACATTCGCTGGCAATCTCCAAACCCCTCTGTCGAAATTCCGATTTTTGTAAAATATTTTCAGTGTTTAAAATCGTTTATACATCAAAAAAAGATGCTGTTAGAACAGCACCTTTTGACATTTTATATAAGAGTAAAAAATGAAATCGTTTCTTTCCTGGCAAACCAGGCAAAGGTTCACTGAGGTTCACTACATAATTGGCACCTGTTTATTGCTGGCTACCATAAGCGTGAGTCTCCTGCCCTTTAACACCCGGTCTGATGACAAAAAGTGAGCCCGCATCCGGTGTCTCATTCAGACGTTCTTCCTTAATCCCTATACGTGCTGTTGTAATGTACAACTCTTCGAGATCCGGTCCACCAAAACAGCAGGATGTTACCTGATCTGCCGGCACCTCGATCTGTTGCAACAGTTCTGATGTATGCGGGTTCCAACGTGTGACTCTTCCTCCGCCCCAGTGCGCAACCCACAGCATGCCCTCACCATCAACCGTCATCCCATCCGGAAAACCGAATTCCTCCGGTATGTGAATGACACTTGTCCGATTTTGTATCGTACCTGCCGTCAGATCAAAATCAAACCGGTCAATAGAACGTGTCGGGGTATCAATGTAATACATCGTCTGCCGATCCGGACTCCAGCCCAGGCCGTTGGATGTAGACACACCTTGTACCATTGTGCGAACGGGTTGCCCTTGCTCCAAACAATACAGCGATCCGGCTTTGCTTTCATTATTCATGCTCATCGTGCCTGCCCAGAAGCGGCCCTTCGCATCACATTTTCCATCATTAAAACGATTGGTCTCCTTATCTTGTTCAGGGTCTTCAATAGCCTGCAGCTCACCCGTAAGCAAGTGATACGTATGGAATCCACTGCGTAAAGCAACCACAACTTCGTCACCACGATAGGGAACAACAGCCCCGACATGTTCACCGACATCATAAGCCTGATCCTGCCCTGTAGCCGGATCATACACATGCACCTTGAAGCTTTCAATATCTACCCACAATAATCGATTGTTCTCCGCATCCCAGCTTGGACCTTCCCCCAGTAATGCCGGGGTTTGTACTGCTACAGTTACGTCGCTCATGCCATCACGTCCTTATTCAGATTTGACGCCGCCAGACCATTCGAATCCGATGGCATCCAAGAATGCTTTGGACAGTACCATATGGCCCGTTGCATCCGGATGTACCCGGTCATAGGTCAGTACAGACGTATAGAAATGATCCCAAAATGGTGCAAATGCAGCCTGTGTATCCACATACACCGCATCATACTCATTCGCTACCCTGCGTACCGCTTCTCCGTAGATATCCATCGTGGCCCGCATCGGGTCTTCCGGATTGGCCTCAAGATAATAAGGCGTCATTAGTACCAGACCTTTCAGGTTGGGACGAACCGAAGCCACCAGTTCACGCAATGTGGATTCGTATTCTTCAAGAAACACATGTGAGTCTGTTGACAATGGATTGTCGAACTGACGCCATACATCATTAATGCCAATCATGATCGTCAGCCAGTCCGGTTTAAGGTCAAGCACATCACGATCCCAGCGCTGTTTCAGATCACGAATCGTATTTCCACCATTACCCACATTTTGGACACGCAACATCAATTCCGGATAGATGGACCGCAAGAGGGCATAGACTTGCGCTACGTAACCATGGCCCAGACCTGAACTGCCTTCACCTACAGGATGTTCCCGACCACAATCTGTAATCGAATCCCCGATAAACAAAAGCTTGTCGTTTTTTTGCAATTTCATCGTTATTTTCTCCTTCGCTTCAAAGCGCTAATATACGGATCACTCGATTAGTCAGGACCGTTCACTTGATACCAGCCAGGAAAATTACCAGCCTTGATTCTTGAGCCATGTGAGACACAGATCTGACCATACCCGAACCGCGTGGTTGTCCTCAGCCAATCCAAGTCCATGTGAACCTTTCTCAAAAACGTGCAAGTCATAGGGAATGCCATGCGCGCCCAATGCAAGTGCATAACGCAAGCTATTCTCCACAGGTACTGCCTGGTCATCGCTGGTATGCCAGATGAATGCTTCAGGAGCATCCGCTCTCACCTGCTGCTCCGCGCTGAAAGCCTTGATCTGCTCGGCAGAAGCGTCAGACCCAAGCAAATTCTCACGGGAACCGGCATGTCCATAGGACTCCATCGTAATGACCGGATAACAGAGAATAACTCGGTCCGGGCGTGAACTTTGGCGTTCAATGAGGTCCTCATGATCCGGTTGTCCCTCGTCATACAGCGTTCCCAGTGTTGCTGTGAGATGTCCGCCTGCGGAGAAACCAAGTACTGCAATTTTGGCAGGATTAATGCCGTACTGCTCAGCATGAGCACGAACATAACGTATGGCACGCTGACCATCTGTTATCGGGGCAGGATGCTGGTGAGGCGCCACCCGATATTTCAGGACAAATGCACTGATGCCTGCACGGTTCAACAATTCGGCTATTGGAGCACCTTCATGATCAGCCAAAAATCCATAGCCGCCCCCTGGACATACAATGACAGCGCTCTCGGAACCGGGCTGAATAAATGGAATCAAATGTGGCATTTCGTCTTCATGGCCCTGGGCTGCATAAGGTGCAGCATGATCCCATAAGGGTATCGTTGTTGTCATCTTCAATCATCCTCTCCAAGTAGAACGGAACCATGGGTCCGTTTAAACGTTTTCGAATCTCAGGAATCGATACCATCATAACGGTAATGACCCTAACGCATCAATACCTTCCTGGCATCACTTTTTGATCATTTGGGTACATGTTAGTACAAATTACGGAACTGTTCAGGAGTCACCCCCTCAATCCTGCGAAAGGTTGCTACAAAATGGCTTGCATCCCGAAAGCCCACCCTAACTGCCGTTTCCCTAATCGTGGGTCTATGGTCTGCGGTCATGATTTCCTTGGCTTTGCGAATGCGCAGCAAAATAAAATAACTGTAGGCTGTCATGCCAAAAGATTGTTTAAACAAGGTATTCAGATGTCTGGATGAGATCCCTGTGAGGTCAGCCATATGTTCGAGCCCAATCTCGGGATTCGCATAATGCTGTTCCATGAATGCAATGAGCGGAGCGAGTCTCTCCACGGCATTTGAGATGGAAGAACGATTGCCGGTCATGCCATGTTTTTTGAGCAAAATCAAAAATCGGTATATATCCGCTGACGCCTCGAGTCCCGACAAATCCTGATCACTTCTGATCGAATCCAGCACTTCCTGGCCGTAATCATTGAACGGACTGCTCTGCTCCCACTGATGCAACGCTGCTTCACCCAGACTAAGTGACTCCAAGATTGCCGGACACTGGGAACCGCCAAATGTAATATAGAATGTCTCCCACTCTCCTTGGGCGCGCACATATTCATGCGGTTCATTTGGCGGCAGCAAAATACCTGATGCTTCCCCCAGTACGACCGTGGACCCGGCAAACTTGAATTCTCCGGCTCCCTTTACTGTCTGAAGCCAATGGTAACAGGGATACCCCACAGGTCTGGACACCTTCTCCTGATTGCCGTTATAACCTAGGCTCTCAATATAAAGGGGCAACGGCTGATCACGTGATGTCATGAAATATCGTTGATGTCGGGGGGAGATAAACATGGGATGCCTCCTTGGGTATAAGCTGAAATAAACTTCCGTATTCTTATATGAGTCATTACTTTTATTATATTTTAAAAGTCATATGTATCATATAGTATAGGATTATTCTTATACAAGAGGTGAACACATTGATTAGTAACAAACTGCCCAAAATGTTCTACGGGGGCGATTACAACCCGGAACAGTGGGATCACGAAACCCACCTTGAAGACCTGCGCATGTTCCAATTGGCAGGAATTGATATTGCCACAATCAACGTATTTTCATGGGCACTGATTCAGCCTGATGAAGTTACATACCGTTTTGAAGAACTCGACCAACTGATTAATCGCTTACATGAAAACGGTGTCTATATATGCCTTGCAACAAGCACTGCTGCCCATCCGGCCTGGATGGCAAAGAAATATCCAGACGTGCTTCGTGTAGATGCCGATGGACGCAAACGCAAATTCGGTGGGCGCCATAATTCCTGTCCCAACAGCCCGACCTATCGCAAATACGCTGAGAAGATTGCGGATAAACTGGCCGAACGATACAAGGATCACCCCGCGGTTCTCGTATGGCACATCTCCAACGAATATGGCGGTGAGTGCTACTGTGACAACTGTGAAAAAGCGTTCCGCGTGTATCTGAAAGAACGCTATCAGACTCTGGAACAGGTCAACAAAGCATGGAACACGAATTTTTGGGGGCATACCTTCTACGATTGGGACGAGATTGTATTACCGAGTAACCTGAGCGAACATTGGGGTAACAACAATTCAACGTTCCAGGGAATCTCGCTGGACTACTCTCGCTTCAACTCCGACAGCATGCTGGATTGTTATCTGTTGGAATACGATGCAATCAAAAAACATATTCCGGACTCCGTCGTTACTACCAATCTGATGGGATTTTTCAAGCAATTGGACTATTTCAAATGGGCAAAATATTTGGATATCGTCTCCTGGGACAGTTATCCTGGTCTCGCAACACCCGTCAGCTTCACGGCAATGGCTCATGACCTTATGCGCGGACTGAAAGATGGTCAACCGTTCATGCTGATGGAGCAAACACCAAGTCAGCAGAACTGGCAGCCATATAACTCACTGAAACGTCCAGGTGTCATGCGTCTGTGGAGTTATCAATCTGTTGCGCACGGGGCCGATACCATTATGTTCTTCCAGCTTCGCCGCTCCATCGGTGCCTGTGAGAAGTATCATGGTGCAGTTATTGAGCATGCTGGGCATGAGAACACACGTGTATTCCGCGAAGTCGCTGAGCTGGGCAAGGAATTGCAGATCCTTGGAGACACCACGCTGGATGCATCTGTTGAATCCAAAGTAGCGATTGTGTTCGACTGGGATAACTGGTGGGCCATCGAAAAATCAAGCGGACCTACGGTTGCCCTGAATTATGTGGATCAGATCCATAAATACTACGCAGCCTTCTTCCGCCGCAACATACAAGTAGATATCATCAGTGTGGATACGGATATGAGCAAATACGACATTGTCCTTGCCCCTGTCCTTTACATGGTTAAACCAGGGTATGCCGCCAAACTGGAGAAGTTTGTTGAAGCAGGTGGAACATTCCTGACAACCTTCTTCAGCGGCATTGTCAACGAGAACGATCTCGTGACTACAGGTGGATATCCGGGAGAACTTCGTAAACTGCTCGGAATCTGGGTGGAAGAGATTGATGCCCTGCTGCCTGAGCAAAAGAACCGCATTGTCCTCAAAGAAACCTACGGTGATCTTCAAGGAGAGTATGGCTGCGGCATGCTGTGTGACCTGCTGCACAGTGAAGGAGCCGAAGTCATCGCGGAGTATGGAGACGACTTTTATAAAGGCATGCCTGTTGTGACACGTAATACCTTTGGCGAAGGTGAAGCCTGGTACGTTGCATCCGACCCGGATGAGCGCTTCCTCGATGGTTTGCTGGGACAGCTTGCAGCAGCGAAGAACGTAGAGTCCTTGCTGGAGACACCAGAAGGTGTTGAAGTAAGCGCACGAACCAAAGACGGCAGACCCTACCTGTTTGTCATGAACCATAACGCAACCACACAATGCTATGATCTGGGAACAGCTAAGGCACATGATCTGCTCACCAATCGTGAGCTTTCGGGAAGTGTTGAGATTGAAGCCCGTGGAGTGCAATTGCTCGAAATGAAATAAGCGATTTCGCTTAATTGGAATCATTCGGAATAATATAATGTGATAGAAATTTCCGCGATACAAAGTGTCACATATTCATTCCTTTTATACTTGTTATTGTCTTCAGCGAGGATATTGGTATAGATTTCAGACCTTTATCGTCTTCTGTAAGCCAAAAGCTGCTACTTCCCGTATCCGTCTACACCGGATACGGTTTTTTGGCATGATCTGTAGTCTTTTTGATAGAAGGAAATATCAGTATGCAAAGCGAATTGGACGGGAAACACATTTTAACAAAGCCTGCCGGAACATGCTTGTGAATCCTGATGCTGATCCATTATAAAATAATGAACAGTTGAAAAATTGGTGACACTCATGATGTCACTTATTCGTTGTTACAATAGAAATATAACTACGACATCACTTTCCGGCGGCGCAGATCGAAACGGAGTGGCTGACATGAACAGAACAAATCGGCTTGCTGCCATTGTAATGGCATTACAGCATGGTCACGAAACGGCACACTCATTAGGTGAGAAATTTGAGGTTTCCCGTCGCACCATTCTCCGGGATATTCAGTCCCTCTCCGAGATGAATGTGCCCATTATTGCCATTTCCGGTCCGGGAGGCGGTTTCAGACTTATGGAGGGTTACGTATTACCCCCATTACAGCTGGACCCGGTAGAAGCAGCGACGCTCCTATTCGCTCTTGAAGGTCTAAGTCGCTACGCCGACACACCCTTTCATGAGAAACGCTGGACCCTGATGAACAAAGTTAAGGCCATCATTCCGCATGATATCATGTCGCGAATTGATCCCATGCTCCAACAGCTGTATCATCATATTCCAGACCGCAATTACATTCTTCCTCATCTGGACGCACTGCTGGCTTGTATACCCGAACATGGGTGGCTTAGTGTGCTGTATCGCTCCGCATCACGTCAGCGATGGTTGCATATCTGTCCCTCACGGGTATATGCTTCCTCCGGCTTCTGGTACTGTGAAGCATATTCCCTCGAACATGGTGAACAGCGTCTGTTTCGGGTTGACCGAATTACCGATGTCAAAGAGATCGAACCCCAGGATGCACAGGTGCTTAACGAACAGGCGGAGCAACAACAGAGTAAGCCGATCCCTCCAGAACAGCCGCCAACCCTGGTTAAGGCACAACTGAGTTATCGGGGAATGATCGAAGCTGAACAGGACGAGCATATCGGCGAAAAGATGATTGAAATTGCCCCGGATCTCTGGGAATTATCATTCCTTTGTCCACCAGGGGAATGGGACTGGGCCGTACGATTCTTTTACCGATTGGGACGTGAAGCCGAAGTGATCGAACCCCTCCAACTTCGCAGTGAGATTCGTCAGCATGCCGAGGAAGTGAGCCGGAGATACCTTGCTTCAACCAAGTCGTAACTTGACTACACACAAAAAGGAGCCTACTGATATCATGACATATGAAGCCGTTATAACGTACGAAGAAGCAGTACAGCGTATCCAGTCCACAGGGCTGCTGCCTCTGGCACCACTATTTACCGAATATCCTTCTCTTTCATCGCTAACCCCCAAAGAACATTGGCACAAGGATGATGAATTCGATCCCTGGTTGTGGCGTTCACGCCTGGCTGAAGAGGGCATTGCTGCCTATGGAAAATTTGTCAAAAAGAAAGCGCTTCTTGTCTCATCTGAATACTTCCCTTGGGTACACAGACTGCTGGCCGACTCCAGAACCATCAAGGAACAGTATGAGGCGGGTCTGCTCTCCCGTGAAGCGTTCAAACTCCATGCGTTAGTTGCAGAACAAGAAGGCATCGATGGACGTGCCTTGCGATCACAAGCCGGTTTCGGGGCAAAAGAGGACAAAAAAACATTTGACCGTGGACTTCTGGACCTTCAGGGCTGTGCAGCCATTGTGATCAGTGGCACCAAAGAAAAAGAAGGGCTCGCAGAAGGCAAAGTCGCCTGGAACAGCTCCGCATACGAGACTGCTGGTCACTGGATGGAACGTCACGGCATTAAGCCGTTTGAAGGTAGCGTTGCAGAGGCGCGTGAACTGCTGGTTGCTCAACTGCAACAACATGCTTCACTCGCCGCATTATCAAGCATCTCCAAAACACTTGGCATCCGTGGAATATAAATAAAGCCAATCCCGGTTGTAGTGCAGATTTCAACCGGAATTGGCTGTGGTTCACCCTATAATGTAACCCAGACGATTAACAGCCTCTATCCAGAATGGATTTAGAGAATCACGCCATCCTTGAATATGGCAATCTCCCGGAATCCATGCTGCTCACTAAGTGTGTGTGACCGCCCAGAAGCAATGTCAATCAGTTGGCTGAACAGCTGTACTTTCACCTCATCCATCGTCTGCCCCTCCAACAGCTGGCCTGCGTTGAAGTCAATCCAGTGTTTTTTGCGATTCGCCAGATCGGATTGGGTCGCAATCTTGACTGTAGGTACCGGGCCTCCGAAGGGAGTCCCCCGCCCTGTTGTGAAGAGCACAATATGTGCACCCGCCGCAGACAGTGCCGTTACAGATACCAGGTCATTACCCGGTGCTTCTACAATGTTCAGACCGGTCTGAGTTACACGTTTGCCATAACGTAGAACGTCGACTACGGAAGAACGTCCTCCCTTTTGCGTACATCCAAGTGACTTTTCCTCTAGCGTTGTGATGCCACCAGCCTTATTCCCAGGTGAAGGATTCTCATAGATGTTCTGGCCATGGTTCACAAAATATTGCTTGAAGCCGTTCACGAGGTCCACCAAATCGTGAAATACCTGTTCATTGGCAGCCCGGTTCATTAAGATCGTCTCCGCACCAAACATCTCCGGAACTTCCGTCAGAATAGCCGTCCCCCCGGCAGCAACCAACATATCAGCAACTGCACCGACCAGCGGATTGGCTGTAATGCCGGATAAACCATCGGAACCGCCACACTTCAAACCAATTTTGAGTTTACTGAGTGGAAGCGACTGTCGTTGTTCATGTTCAACGATCTCCACAAGTTCTTCCATCAGTCGAAGCCCTTCCTCAAGCTCGTCATCCGTTTCCTGTGCTTTGAGAAACCGTACTTTACCGCGGTATTCCGGAGCAATACACTCACGGAATTCATCGACCTGATTGTTCTCACAGCCCAGACCGATGACGAGCACGCCTCCTGCATTCGGATGCTCCACCAAGGAGGCCAGCAACTGTTGTGTATACTTCAGATCATCACCAAGCTGTGAACACCCGAATGGATGCGGAAAGTGAAATACACCATCTACCCGGCTTCCAAACTGGGACTGCCCCATACGTGCCAAAGCTTCACACACTTTATTGATACATCCAACCGTATTCACAATCCAGATCTCATTACGAATACCTGCTTCACCATTGGGACGCAAATATCCATCGAATGAGCGCAGATGTTCCGGAGGCATGTCCGTCTGCACCTGGGCTCCCGGTTGATACTCATATTCAAGCAATCCGTGCAGACCCGTCTTCAGGTTGTGACTATGAATCCAGCTTCCCTGCTCAATCTGCTCTTGGGCAATCCCGATGGAGAAACCATACTTCATCACATCATCACCCGGTGCCAGGGTATGCACAGCAATCTTATGTCCTTTGGGCACGTCATCCAGCAAGGTAAAAGAAACTCCGTCTGGCAGGGTAATGCATTCTCCTTTGGCATAATCCCGGAGCGCTATAATGACATCATCCTGTGGTTGAATGGCAATCCAGTCATTGATTGTACTTGTTGTGTTCATTTCCCTTCACCTTCCAACAATCCGATTTCACGAACAAGTGCTGCACGCAGCCCTTCTCTTGCATCCAGATTTTCGCCCCAGACCAAGGTATCCGACAACACAGCCGCTACCCGGTCATCCAGTTGGTTCTGATTCCTGTTAAGCGTGTCATAACCTTCCCAGTGTGCGGCCAAAGCAGCCAGGACATCCGGGTCATCCCGCAGCAGAATGTCCTCTCCATTCAGTCGTTGTGCCTTGTAACCTTCTGGCGTATTTACCGGACGATAGAGACACAATAATCCAGCAAACCCTTGAATTAAACGTTCTGGCCAACTTCCCTGATTTTGCTCGTAAGACAATAGTGTTGGCAGCACACGCACCTTGAATTTCCCGATCGTATTCAAAGCAATATCTTGCAATTTGTGATCAATATACGGGTTAAGGAACCGTTCGAACACTTCTTCTGCATACTGGCCCAGCTGATGATCGGGCATATCCAGAGCAGGCACGATCTCCTGATGCACAGCTTCCCTGATCCATGAGCCAAAATACGGATCTTCCATCGTTTCTCTCACATGCTGCTTGCCTTGCAGAATGCCGAGGGATGACATTAAGGTATGTGACCCATTCAAAATACGAACTTTGCGTACCTGAAAAGGCTTCAGATCTTTCACCCAATGTACATTGAGACCTGCCTGCTTGAGAGGAAGTTTTTTGTCCAATGATTCATCACCCTGAATGGCCCAGAAATGATATGGCTCTGCCGTATTAATCAACTGGTCCTCATACCCCCAGCGATTCGTCAGGGAATCGGCTTCCTCCTGGGTCGGCGCACCTGTTACGATTCGATCTACCAGATTGTTCAAGAAGTGATTATGGTTCTCGATCCATGAGCGGAAGCCTTCCGAATACCCATAATCCTCACTATGACGGAGAACACAACTACGAAGCACGTCACCATTGCCTTCAAGCAGCTCGCATGGCAGATGAATCAAACCTCTGGATGGATCACCATCAAATTTCAAATATCGCTGATGCAGGAAAACCGTTAATTTCCCCGGAAATGATTGGACGGGTTCATCCTCGATGTAGTCCGCATACATATATTTCAATCCTGATTCGGTTGTATTGGAAATAACGAACTCAAGTGAAGGCAGTTCCGCCAAGTTCAGAAAGGCATCCCATTCCTCATACGGATTGATACACTGTGAGAAAATGGAGATCAACTCTGTCCGCTCAACCGGCTTTCCTTGAGACAGCCCTCGCGTAATCATCGTGTATAACCCGTCCTGATCACGAATCTGCTCCAGCTTGGCTTTGCCTCCCGGTCGTGGTTGGGTAACAGCTACACTTCCATGGAATTTGCCTTGTCTGGCACTCTCATGAAGCATCCAGTCTGCAAATCCCCGCAAGAAATTACCTTCTCCAATCTGCAAAACCTTCACGGGACGCTCCATAATCTCCTTGCACTTGCGCTGACCATCGCTCCCCAGTAAATTCAGCTTCAACCTTGGCCGTTTCGTGCTTGCCGACATGGACACTCACCTCATCGATTATTTGTACTGTCGGAATGCAGCTCGAAGGCTCTGCACCCTTTTATTGTAAACGCTTTAAATTCATTGTATCATCAATAAAAGGAAATTAAATTGCTTATATTGCGGTAAATATACTCTCTCATGACCAGGTATAACATCTCGTTGAAGACGATCGTCTGGAAAGGAGTCTTTATGGAACGTTCACCTGTTCGTACGACTATTCAGGCAGAATCCGGTATTCCGTTCCGCCTGGTGTACAGCGATACCAAATCCCCTCAGAACGAATTGCCAGATCACCTTCACGACTGGCATGAAATTATCTATGTATATCGGGGTCAGGGAAGCATCTTTATTGATACGGGACTTGAGAATATGCAAGAAGGAGATCTGTTCATCATTCCTGGCAGCACGGTTCACCGAGCCTTGCCGGATGCAGGCAATCCTGTCACATCTTCCGCATTGTTCTTCAGCCCGGGATTGCTGGCATCCACAGCCGGAGGTGCTGCTTCTTCTTTGCTAAGCCTGTTTGAACGTTGTCGTAAACAACGTGTGTATAAGAGGCATCTGAACACAGAGGAGCAATCACAGGTCGCCGCCCTCATTGATGATATTCAGACCGAATTCCAGCTCGGTCATCATCTAAGCGCACATGCGGCCCTGTTAAGGCTGCAACTGTTACTCATTTTTCTGGAACGTCTGGAAGCTGCTGGACCTGCGAATCCGGGTAAATCCGCTCCGGGTCCCTCCTGGCTCTCTTCTACGATCTCTCATATTGACGAGAACCTTCGGAATGGCCTTTCCCTCCCTGAACTGGCGCAGTACGCCTCTGTATCCCCTGCCCATTTCAGTCGTGCCTTCAAACGATACACGGGAATGACTCTAACGGATTACGCATTAGCACGAAGGGTCATTATGGCGAAAGAGCATCTGGTGCAAGGTGATGAGACGATGGCAGCCGTTGCCGATGCTTGCGGGTTCGACAGCCTGCCCCACTTTTACCGTCAATTCAAAAAATTAACCGGTACAACACCCGCAGCATACCGCAGAACCATGAACAGTTCTCGTTAAAATAGAACCAGACTGGAACATAGGTGCCTGGGCCTAATCATATATATCCACATATTCTTCCATATGGAAGATGTGGTATGATAATCTGGATTATTACTTGTCGGAAACATTGCATTCCGTTGTCAGAGGAGCTTAGCATTCCATGTTATACGAATTAGATCGCAGGAATATCGGCATCTTCGCCCATGTGGATGCAGGGAAAACAACCACCACCGAGCATATGTTATACGAGAGTGGTGTCGTCCGCAGTCCGGGACGCGTGGATGACGGAACAACAGCCACAGACTCCCTGGACATTGAGAAAGAACGTGGCATATCCGTTCAGGCAGCCATGACCTCTCTGATCTGGAAGAACACCATCATTGACCTCATTGATACGCCTGGTCACATTGATTTTAGCTCCGAAGTAGAGCGAACGCTACGGGTAATGGATGGCGCTATTCTCATTCTGTCGGCAGTTGAAGGCATTCAGTCCCAGAGTGAAGCCATCTGGCATGCCCTTCGTTTACTCCGCATACCAACCATCATTTATATTAATAAAATGGATCGGATTGGCGCGTCTGCCCCAGCGGTAATGGAGCAGATTCGTTCCACCCTGTCCCCTTTCGCATGCGAAATCCAAGCGTATCAGCTCCATGAAGATTCATTTCATGGCATCGACTCCCTATGGAACCCGAATCAAGATTCTCTGTCAGATGGGACACCTTCCATTCCAGGTCTGGTCGAGATCCTTGCCGAGCTGGACGAAGAGGTGATGGAAGCCTACATCCAGGAAACTCCGTTATCGCAAAGGGATCTGAATGAAGCATTCCTGCGGTATGTGCATCAGGGTGAGATGTTCCCTGTGTGTTATGGCGCTTCCGGCAAAGGAATTGGCGTCACGGCATTGCTGGACGCAGTCCTTGCATTCCTGCCCCCACCTGCACAACCAGTGGATTCTCCCGTATCGGGTGTTGTATTCAAGATTGAACGTGATCGCACGATGGGACGCACGGCTTACGTCCGTATGTATGGTGGCAGCTTACACAATCGGGATACCATCCATAATTCGACGCGGGAGCTTGAAGAGAAAGTGACGCAGATTCGCCGCATGGATGGACGAAAATGGGCGGATACCGGTGCCGTTCACGCGGGGCAGATTGCTGCGCTGTACGGACTGAGTGACACATATGTGGGTGACATTATCGGCAATCCTGAGGGTGTACCTCCTCTGCCACAGATGGCTGTACCTTTGCTGACCGTACAAGTACATGGCAAGGACCCGGCACGTTACCCCGATCTTGTTGCAGCATTGCAAGAGTTGACGGATGAAGACCCCTTACTCGACCTGCAATGGTTGCCGGAGGAACGTGAACTGCATCTCAAGGTCATGGGAACCATTCAGCTTGAGATTTTATCCAGCCTGTTGCTAAGTCGTTTCGGATTGAATGTCGTGTTTGATCCACCATCCGTCATCTATAAGGAGACACCACGTACAGCCGGAGAAGGTTACATCGCCTATACGATGCCTAAGCCCTGCTGGGCCATCCTCCGCTTCAAGATTGAACCTTTGCCTCGCGGAAGCGGTCTGATCTATGCCTCAACCGTAAGGACAGATGATCTGCTGTTACGTTATCAGAATGAAGTTGAACGACGAATTCCGGAAGCCTTGTCTCAAGGTATGCTCGGTTGGGAAGTAACCGATCTGCGCATCACGCTGGTGGAAGGGGAACATCATGTCTGGCATACACATCCGCTGGATTTTGTTGTAGCCACGCCTATGGGAATCATGGATGGATTGTCGAGAACAGGTACCACGTTGCTGGAACCCCTTCTTCAGTTCCGGCTGACGGTCCCGGAGGAATACGGCGGTAAGGCCCTTAGCGATCTGGTACATATGCGGGCAACCTTCGAAGCCCCCGTCATTGGTAGTGGACGTTGTATTATTGAAGGAGTTATGCCTCTTGCCACCTCAATGGATTATCCGGTGAAACTGCGTTCCGAGACAAGCGGCCGCGGAGTGCTTACGACTTCGTTTGCCGGATACCAAGATTGTCCTGCGGATGTGAATCATACTCGCAAACGCAGAGGAGTTAACCCGCTGGATCAATCGAAATATATTTTAAGTGTACGAAACGCGATTACATCATAAATGGAGTTGAACCTGTGCTTATTAAATTTCTTATCTTTGGCCTTCTATGGCGGATTGTAGGTAATCCGTTCATTGCCATCCTCATTTTACTCGTTATACTGTATTTCCTGGATCGTCGTTACGTTGGGGTGTTCCCAAGCTTCACGAAACCTCTTAAACGTATGCGTAACATCTCCCGGCTTCGGCAACAGCTTGCCATGAGTCCCAATGAAGTTTCTTCCAAGCTGGAACTGGCTCGCCTGTTAATTGAGCGCAAGCGTTACAGTGAGGCACATGCGTTATTGCTTGAACTGGAGCGCCCATACGAACAATCAGCTGAGTACTGGGAGGCATTAGGGACAACTGAGCTTCATTTGGGTAACATTGAAAAAGGCGAACGTCATATTTTGCAAGCCCTCGAGATCAACCCCAGAGTCAAGTACGGACGTCCGTACCTAACCCTTGCTGGAGCCTTCAAAGATACGCATGAGGACAAAGCGCTGGATTATGTGCATCAGTTTCAGGAGATTCATTCCTCTTCCAGTGAAGCTTATTATCTGCTCGGTTCGGTTCACCGTTCCCTTGGGCGCAATGCAGACGCAAAGCAGGCATACGAGCAATCGTTGAACGTTTATCGTTCGTTGCCCAAATACAAAAAACGTCAGGAGCGCCGCTGGGCTGTCCGCAGTTGGTTCCGCAAACGTGGATTGTAATGTCATTCGCTATACGCTGTAATCTTCATATATCACTTTTCTAACCAATAAAAGTGCACTGATCTCTGCCCTCGTATGAGCAGTACCAGTGCACTTTATTTTTAATAACGATATTAATACACCAATATCTCACGCAGTCGTTCTTCATGAAGACGCATCCAGTCGATCCGCTGTTTCAGCTTCACAATCTGCTCCACAGCCACTTCCGGCTCATCTGTACCCTCGAACATCCGACTGATGAAATGCATGACCACATCCAGACTACGCAGTAAAATCAATCGAGGTATAGCCAGCAACTCTTCCGGTTTCAGGCTGACCTGTTCCCGAAATCCCCTGATCAGTCCCTCCTGTGCCTGCCACATCCAATCTTCACTCTTGTCCATGGTAAGGAGGTCAGACATCGGAACAGCCAGCTCCATTACCCGCAAATCCCATGTCGCAAATTCAAAATCCAAAATGGCACAGATTCCACCATCCTGCTGATCTACCAATACATTCGAGGCATTCACGTCCCCATGAACCAATTGATGCGGCAGATGTTCCATACCCCGCAGGGCTTCAAACAGATCTGGCAGCGCCTCTCTCAGTTGCTTCAACTCATTTGTACATGCGGCCAATTGCTCCGGCGGCGATGTGCATAACTGTAATAATCGTTCTTGTGAACAGAGCGGATACGCATCCTGAATTCGATAGTATGGTGGATACACAGGTTCAAGTGGTATATCCAGCGTAGCCATAACAGAAGACAGGGCCCCCGCCGCTTTACCGAGCCCTATCAATTGATCTGGTGTGTGCCAGATGGGATTGACACCTTCCCTATAATGAAACAGAGTCACGATTTTGGTATGACCAGTGAGGGTATCTTTTACAGAAAGGAATGTACCTCCCTCACCAGATAACCGCCTTACAGGTGAAGGTGTATCAAGCTTGAAGTTCGAACGTTGGAGGGCTGCCAGCACCTTGTGTTCAAAGGCGATTTTCATCGGATCATTATGTGTTTCATATTGTCTCATGACGTAATTAGTCCCGTCTACATGGAGCATGTAAGTAGAATTATTCATCCCACCCTTTCCACGCTCGCCTTCCCAATCCGATGTAAAACCATATAAGGCCAACACTTCGGATATACGCTGCTGCTCTGAAGGATGGAGGGAACCGGAATCGATGTTTTGCACCAAAAATTAACCCCTTTATCTCACAAAATGGAACTGTCTTCTATTTATCTTAAAGGAAGTCCATCGCTTGGTCTAGTTCTGTTCCAAAGTGATCAAGAGAACGGATAATATCCCGTCCGATTAAGCTGCTCCGCAATGACACGATACCCTCTTGCATTGGGATGCACTCTGTCCCAGAACAACAGTTCACGCTCACGACCTTCAAACCTGTCATACACCTGAGCACACGCATAGTTGCCTGATCCCGCTCCATTCAGAAACAAATTATATTGGCGCACCCAGTACGCAGCTTCCGTCGCTTGTGGGTACGGGTTGTACAATCCGATGGATCGGACCATATACTCATGGTTACCCTTTAACTGCCGAATGTGCCGCATGATCTGGGATACATTACTGCGGGTTTCTCCGAGCACCTGTGTCATTTTGCTAGCATTTAGAATGCCATTACTTGCTTTGAACGTACGAATCAGATCATTCCCGCCAATGGATATGGTAATGATATCCGCTTCACGGAGCGATTGCCGCACTCGGGGATGCGAAGAGATCATCTGCAACATTTCCCCCGACGTCAGTCCATTTACGCCCATATTTTCCATGGATACAAACGTACGAACATTCATTTCTGCCATTCGCCGATATAAAGGAACAAAGCCGGTGCCCAGCAACGCTCCTGTACCTACTGTTAATGAATCTCCTATAGCCACATATCGATATACCATCCCGTCGCCCCTCTCTGCTGTGATTTCTCTGAACAATAATGAACTGCTCTATATCTTATGATGAGTTGCAAGACAAGGCGCGGGATGGTGTCCTTAGGCATACACCTTTCTTTTTTGCATAAGACCACTCTTCTTCTGTAGAGGTAAAAAAAAGAAAAAAGCCCTGCCGCATAACGCGGCAGAGCCTGATCCATTGCAATGCATTACATGCCTATGGTCCGATCCGAATCAACGGAATCTGATTGTTCCTTGTTCGGGAACGGCCACCAGTTGGCCCGGCCAAACATCTTCACCATCACTGGGACGAAGAATGGCAGGAACAGCAGAGAGTACAAGATCAATCCGCTAAGGACGACTGTGGCAATCTGCATCATCGAGAGAACACCGGATGGATACATGGCAGCAAATGTACCGCTCAGAATGACCGCGGCAGATAGAATAACGGTTCCCATGTTCTTCATCGCGTACAACATGGCATCCTGTACTTTCATGCCTTTGTTCTCATTGAAACGGTCCATCAGGAAGATGCTATAATCCACACCGAGTGCAATCAGCATAACAAATCCGAAAAACGGAGTAACCCAGCTGATACCTGCGAATCCGAGGATATTAACAAAGATCACTTCGGTTAACGCCATCGATGTGAAATAAGCCAGTAATAAGGAAACGATCAGATACAGCGGCATAATGACTGAGCGGAGCAGCACAACCAGAATAATAAATGTGCCTGCCAGCATCAGCATTACAGTACGTGTATAGTCGTTATTCGAGATCTCCTGCAGATCTGCAAACGTACTCGTAACGCCACCTATGGCGATGTCTGCTTTTTCAAGCGTACTGCCTTGTACTGCGCGATGTACTGCCGCCTCAATGTCAGGAACACGATCAATGGCTTCTGTTCCGTATGGATTTTCGGCGAAAATAACATCAATCGTCATCGTTTTCCGATCTTCAGACAGATACGTATCAAATACCTGTGTGAAGTCTTTGCTGTTCAGTGCTTCATCAGGAACGTACCAGCCTGCCAGATCGGAATCTGGTGAATTTTGCAATTGCGTCAGGTAGTCCTGCGCTGAATCCAGTCCCCCGGATACCTGTTTAATACCATCGACACTCTGGTTCAGTCCATCTGTCAGTTGTGTCAGCTGACCACTCAGATCCGAGAAGCCTTGCTGAATTTTCTCCTGACCACCCTGAAGCTGGCCAAGTCCATCTTGGATGGAAGGAATTTCACTAATCACTTTGCCCTGACCATCCGCAGCCTGTTTGAGACCAGATTGCAACTGACCAATTCCCGTTACAATCTGGCCCAGACCATCGGCAAGCGCCTTTTGTCCGGCTGCTGCGGAGGCAAACCCTTCATTGGCCTGATTAATTCCAGCAGCGGCTTCCCCAAGTTTGGTCTTAATCTGACCCAAACCTTGAGCAAGCTGCGCTGTGCCAGAACCTGTTTCACCAATCGTACCTTTGATACGCTGGTAATCAGCATCTTGCTGCAATTCAGGATAACGCTCTTCAAGTGCTGTGAAGGATTCGGACAGACTGGTTAGAGCTGTTGAAACCCCGTTCAACTGTTGTTCCAGTTCGCGGGTTCCATCCCCCAGTGCAGCGACCCCTGCTCCCGCCTGACGATAGGCTTCAAGCAACTGATTGTTCGCCTGCGCAAGCTGATCTGCACTCGTTTTGGCTTGCTGAAGTCCGGCTTTCAGATCACCCGCACCTGCGGAACCATCACGAATACCTTTTTCAATCTGCCCTAGTCCCTCACTGAGTTGCGTGATACCCGATTGCAACTGGGAGGTTCCTTTGGTAAGTTCACCTGCTCCATCAGCAGCTTCTTTTAACTGTGGTTCATTTTTACTTAGCTGACTGCTGGCTTCACTCAGGCCATCACTGATTTTGTCCAGACCCGTCTTGCCTTCACCCAGTCCATCCGATAATGTTCCCACTTGCTGTGTAACTTCAAAATCTTTAATCTCATCACCCGTAGGTCGTGTCATACTACGGACACCAGAGACTCCGGCTACTTTCTCTACTTCCCGGCTAATTTTCTCCGCAACGGCCATATACTTTGCATTATCCATCTCTTCATCGTTCTGGATGACGATCTGACCCGGCAGCGATTCACCCGGACCAAAGCTGTCAGAGATAATGTTAAAAGCTTTTACGGAATCATATTTCTCGCCAATCTCATCGAGACTGTTGAACGACAGTTTGCCATCGTAGGTTGCCAGAAGAGGCACACAGACAGCCGCAACGATGAGCAGCGCAGCCCATGGACGTTTAAGTGAAAAGCGACCAGCCGCACCATAGATCTTGCTCTCGGCATGTTCAAGTGAACCCTTCGACGGCCAGAATAACTTCTTGCCCAGCACCGCCATGAAGAATGGCACGATGGTCACCAAGGCAAGCATCATCACAGCAATACCTACAGCTACGGCAACCGCAGAGCGGTACAACATAAACTGGGCAAAGCCAATCGCAATGAATCCAACCAGCACAGCTAGTGCTGAGAAGAGTACCGTTTTACCGGCAGTACGATAGGTCGCAATGATGGCATCCCACGTATTCTCATGATGAGCCAGTTCTTCCTTGAACCGACTAATCAGCAGGATGCAGTAATCCGTACCAATCCCAAACATGACGGCGACCATAAAGATCTGTGTAAATGTGGATATCGGGAAGTCGAGCCCATCCACCAGGAATGCAACAATCTGTTGCGATACAATGTAACTGATCCCCACCGTCAGCAGCGGGACAAACGGAGCTACAAACGAACGGAAGACCAGGAACAGAATGAGTAAAATAAAGACAACGGTAATATATTCCGATTTCTTAAGCCCCTCTTGTGAACTTTCAATGGTGTCTTCATCAATCAGACCTTTACCGGTTATGTAGTGCTCCACATTGACGGACTTCAATGCTTCATTCAGGTCTTCCCGCATTTCCTTGACCGTACGATCTCCCTGATCAATGGATAGCGATGTTAGAATCGTTTTGCCATCAGCTGAGATCATCTTCTCGGACAGTTCAGGCTGAGAGAAAGGTTCCAGAATGGACAGAATACCGAGCTTCTCCTTGTCGGCCTCCAATTGCTTAACGGCCTTCTCTGCCTCTTGTTTCCCCGTGGTGCCCAGCCCATCGGGATTATAAAATACAAGAGCAATCTGGCTGCCTTGCTGCTCTCCCTTTTGTGCTGCAGCTTCATTCAAAATCGCTGCGGCCTGGGTGGAAGAGTACCCTTCCGGAACCGAAAACTGTCCCTTTTCCCGAATCAGTTCACTCATGTTAGGGGCAGTAAACATCAACACGGCAGCTACAACAACCCATAGCCCTATTAACCACCATCTTGCTTTTAGTATCGCTCTCATTTGTTCTCCTGTCCTCCTTCATGCGTTAGCAAAGCTGCAAGCTTCTCAAAAGATTCAATGAAAATTCGAACCTCTTCCGGTGTAAAATGAACCAGATACGGCTCCAGAATCTGCTGTATTTCCTGTTCTGTTTCCCTGTATACCTGTCGTCCGGTATCCGTCAGTGTCAGATATACAACGCGGCGGTCACGTTCATCTCCGGCACGATGGACCAGATCGCGATCCACCAGCTTGTTGACCAAAGCGGTAATGCTGCTCTTACCTATACACAGAAGCTCTGCCAGATCAGAGGGCGTGCAGAAAGGTTTTTCTTCAATCAGACGAAGTGCGCAGAACTGATCGGTCGTTATGGTCTGCCCCACTTGTTCACGTATCCGCGTATCAAACCGCTTATTGACCATAAAGGAAGCATCCAAATAGCGGTTCACCAAACTTTTTGCATCCGGTGTACTCATTCTTCATTCTCCTTTCCCGATTCTATATAGTTCACTTAACGAACTATTCTTCTGTGAAACTATTCTATAATGAAACAATCTCTTAAAGCAATACTTTTTTCCTGCTTTTTTGATGAAAACGACAAAAAAACAGGACGTCCGACTCAGCTCATTGCCAAATCCAACATCCTGTAATGATTATAATCCATATATTCCTTAAAGTAATAAAAGGCCTCCGTGCTACTCTTCGTCTGTATCTTCCTCTTTTTCAAGCACACAACGGAATCGCTCCACACCTGGGTATAATTCACCCAGACTATATACCACGAACCCCGTATTCCGATAAAACTCGACGGCTTCCAGCTCGGTCTCAGCAATCAGTCTATCTGGATTGTATTTTGCCAACAGTTGTGAGATCATACCACGTCCATAATTTTTAAAGCGGTTTTCAGGCAAAACCGAGATATGATGAATGGTAACCTCACTTGTTCCTGTCTTCTCATATCCAATCAGACCGATCAATTGTCCCTCATCTTCGTAACCGCCCATTTGCAATTCGTCTTTCTCTACATATTGTTGCAACGCACGGTTCAAGTGATCCGGATCAGGAAAGACCGAGTAGGACAATAGTTCCTGTACTTCCGGCTCCTGTATGCGTGATTTCAGATTAATTAACACCTTGATTCCTCCTATACCTTGCTTGTTTCCGTTATCGTATTGTAGTCGTTAGCCTCTAAAAGTTCAAGTCGTGTGCCGATTCAACTCCGACAACGATCTCCCTTCAGACCACACATTAAGAGTGCCGGGTCCTTTGTCAGGTCCCGGCAGAGAATTTATTGCTTTTGCACAGCGAAACGAAGCAGTTCACAACGAAATTGTGTCGGTTCATCATACTTTTCCTCTTCAATCGTCTGTGTAACATGTTCCTGAAGCAGAATATTCCATCCTTTGTAGGCATCCTCCAGCAAAGCGATCGCTTCAACTGTCGACAAGTTCAGTTCAATTAATGGTTTAATCTCCTTGCCTGTATTGATTTCTTTTTCCTCCACATTGGTGCTCATCGTAATACAATGAATACCCCCTGTTCGAGTTCCGGCCTGTAATCGGTCTATCGCTTCCATAAAGGCTTGCTTATTGGAGACATGTTCCAGACAAGAACAAGCAGCGATATAATCAAAATAGTTTGGCTCCACAGCATAATGTTCAACATCTGCTTTCACTGCCTGCACGATATGATCAACCTGATATTCTTTCGCATACTTGCGAAGTCCGTCTACTGCCTCATCCAGCAAATCCACACCGATGACTTCACTGTTCGTTTTTGCAAGGCGCTGTGCAATCGGTATCGTATGCCTTCCCACTCCACATCCCAGATCGAGGACACGCAATTCCTCCTTGTGAGCAAGTAGACGTTCCAGCATATCCATCACCATAGGCATGGGCCTCGACATCCAGGTACCGGAGGCGAATAACTCATTATTCTGATAGAAATTGGAATGATAACCTGCCTCTGCTTTTCGCGCAGCCTCAAATTGTTCGTTTCCCATCAAGACACCCCCATCAATTAGAAAATGATTTGCATCTTCTACTTAATACCCAGATTGTCACAAAAAAATCAATTAAAAGCAGGTGACAGATTCTTTTTCATAAAGGATTCCAGTGCCGCCTCGTATCCGGTGCGATCGACTTGAAACGCTGTGCCATGACCCGCACGGGGGACGGTCAGCAATTCCTTTTTGGTTGGGCAAGCTTCATACAACCTGTACACCATTTCCGTTGGTACAAACGTATCAGCCTCACCGTGGATGAACAGCACAGGAACGTTGACTTTGGCAAGTTGCTTGAGAGCCGAAGCCTCTCTGAAGGAATATCCTGCTTTCCACCGGGAGATCAGACTTGTGACAGGTATAAACGGAAATGCAGGTAGCTTGTATAATTGCTTTAACTGGAACGTCAGTTCTTCTTCCACGGATGTATACGCACAATCAGAGACAATCGCTTTAACCTGAGTCGGCAGGACTTCACCACCTGTCATCAGTACGGTTGCTCCTCCCATGGATATGCCGTGCAATAGGATTTCCCCTTGTGTACCCACTTTTTCAAGCACCCAGTTGGTCCACTGGACATAATCCTTCCGATCTAACCAACCAAAACCGATGATATCACCTTCACTCTGTCCATGACCCCGATCATCTGGCATGAGTACGTTATAACCGTGCTTTTCCGCATAAAACCGGGCAAATCCAGCCATTTCTCTGCCTCTCCCCGAATAACCATGTGCCAGAATAACCGTCTGATCCGACCCTTTATTGGAACCGAGCCATGTACCATACAGTTTTAATCCATCATGTGATTGAAGAGATATCTCTTCTGTAGGCTGAGCATCCAGCCACTTCAGGTCAGAAGCACTGCTAATGATTTCATTGTCCGGTTCAGGCATCAGATTCGGATTATCCACCAAAAATGTTTTTGGCGTACGGCGAATGGCGGTTTTGAAAAAATAAAGCCCACCTGTCCACAGAAGAGCAAGAACGATCAGTACCAGTGCTGCAAGTACGTAGAATAACATGAACGAGTCCTACCCTCTTTCCTCATTAAAATATGTTCAATCTTTACTTACTCGTTGCAGTGACGCACATGCTGCTTGATAGGCGGGTAACAAAGCATCCAGCAAAGGTTCTGCTTTCCGTGATTGACCTTCCTTCGCGAACTGCTCTATCCGGGCAAACAAAGTTGATAAATAACGAATCCCCAGACTCAGACTCCCTGATTTCAGATCATGGGCTACCTCGGTTGCAGCAACATGGTCGCCCGACACAATATGTCTGCGCAGCACCTCAATCTTGCCGGGTGTTTCGGTACAATACATGTCCAACAATATACCGAGGAGTGTACGATCGCCATCGGTGTTTAATTCCGCAATCTCACGTACGATGCCCATATTTAGTACCTCGGTCGGTTCGGAGGATTGCTGCCACTTCTGGATCATCTTACTCAGAATTTCCAGCGTGAAGGGTTTGCCAATAAAGTCATTCATCCCGGCTTCCATACACTTGTCTTTCTCTTCCTGCATGACATTACCTGTCATTGCAATAATGGGTGTGGTATGGCGCATTTCATCCATTTCTATCGAGCGGATTTTGCGTGTTGCCTCCAAACCGTCCATCAATGGCATCATATAGTCCATGAGAATCAAACTGTATTTTTTGCTGAGAAAGGCAGCTATTGCCTCTTCCCCATTCACTACAGCGTCCACTTGGGTTATTCCCAGTTTTTTGAGCTGCAATATAACAAGCTGCCGGTTGATGACATTATCATCGGCCAGCAATACAGATACAGAAAGAGCTTCATCATCTATATTCTGTCCCTGATGCTCTTGAGTGGAAGCAACAGACGGGTTAGCGGACTGGTTACCGTCTTTCTTACCAAGTGTAAGTTCGAACCAGAATGTTGATCCTTCGCCCTCCTGACTTTCTACTCCAATCTGACCTTCCATCAGTGTAACAAGCGACATGCAGATCGATAACCCAAGGCCCGTTCCTCCATACTCACTTGAGCGTCCTCGTTCAGTCTGCATGTAGGGTTGAAATAACTGGCTCTGATCTTCTTCCGAGATACCAATCCCCGTGTCTTCCACTTCAAAGCGGATCATTTGTGTAATCTCATCATCTTTCATAAGGGTGACTCTTATCCGCACCGTACCTTCTGATGTGAATTTGTTCGCATTCTGAATTAGATTGATCAGTATCTGTGTAATCCTCGTTGAATCCCCTACAAGAAGAGTAGAGATTCTGGGGTCACAGTCTATCGATAACTGATTTCCGTTCTTTCTGACTTGGGGTTCGAGCAAACGAATAATATAGTTTATCGTCTCTTGCAGATCCACTTCCCCCAGTTCAAGTCGCATCTGACCCGCCTCAAGTTTGGACAGATCCAGAAGATCCTGAATCAGCTTAAGCAGCAGTTTGGCAGCATCTTGTATAACGGAAACGGAATTCTCCTGTTCTTCAGACAAGGGGGACAACTTAAGCATCTCAGCCATCCCCAATATTCCATTTAATGGCGTGCGAAAATCATGACTGATGCCTGCAATAAATGCGTTTTTTGAATCACCCGCATCTACTGCTTGCTGACGTGCAGCTTCAAGACTTTTATTGTTCTTCGCAAGCAGACGCTGGAGTGTCACCAGTTCATTATTCATATCCGAGAATTCCGAGAGTGTCCGTTCCTCTTGCTCTTTACTCCGGATCATCTGATCCGATAACTGCTCAATCGTTCTGCGTAGCCTCTGTATCTCTCCGCTCTCATTAGACATCACATCATCCCTCTCCTAATCCCTAACCATATCAAGATGATTACATGCAGCTGGCTGAGCCAGTAATTGTTCTGCAACCGCTACCGCTTCATCGGCTCCTGGAGCATAACCGTCAGCTCCTATCGTTTTCCACAACTCCTGATCAATATTGAAGGGATATCCCCCAACCATAATCTTCACATGTGCCGTTGCCGGATGATGACGAATCAGATGAATCAACTCTTTGGCCAAATGAAGGTGATACGTCATCGTAACTGAAATCGCAACAACATCGCCCTGATGCCGCTCTATAGCCTCTATTACACTTCCATTGGGAACATTGGCTCCCAGATAGTGCGTATCCCAACCTTCCATCTCGAACACATCTGTGAGCATACGCAGCCCGATCTCATGTTGTTCACTGCCTACACAGGTAGCCACTAGTTTTTTATCCTGCCCCGTATGAATCAACCAGCGGGAATAAAGACGTGACATAAATGACTGGGTCGCTGCCGTACAAAAGTGTTCTTGCCCGACACTGATACGATGGCATTGCCACAATCGTCCAATTTCATATTGGGTGGGCTGAAAGATATATCGATAAATATCTCGAATCGTCACCCCAGCTTCTAACTGGGCTTCAATGATCTCAAAGGCTTCTTTCCGTTTATTCTCCAGCAAACACTGTAAGTACGATCGCGCGGCATCTCCATATGGCATGGATTCATTGATGTAACCCGCCTGTGACTCCATGTGAGTTGTTCTATATATTCCCATCTCCAGATACTCGAGCAGAAGTGCCTTTGACGGATGGTCAAATTCTTCTTCCAATGTCTCTTTGATCAGATTGAGATTAATAATAAGGTCTTCTGGTGATACCTTATAACCCTCAAGTAGAACTTTCAGCCAGGCAATATAATGAGTAAACAGACCTGGACTCTGTACGAGCGCACTTTCTGCCAAGTAGTTCAAGCTATACTCCGAATCCTGTTTGGCTCGCATTTTTCCATTCTCGCCAAATCGCTCAAGTAAATCAGGTTGTCTGAGATACTGTTTCTCCGTTATTTTATCAGCTAAGTTTGCAGATTCTTGGAGCAATCGTTCTCCTGCTTCTTGATGACTCATAGATGCCCCCCTCCTCATACCCGCATCACACTCAATCTTCATTCGTGGCTAATCCAGAATGAGATCGATGTTAGCTAACTTGCAATCGGGATAGGTTCTTCTACTTATTCCAATCCATCCATTCCGCTCTTAATCGTTATGTTCCATTATACATGAACTTTCGATAATCATGTTTTTACACACGATGGATGTATAGAACAATCTTCCTATATTATGGAGGGCCTTGCAAGCCAGTCAGCCAGTATATGCCTGTACTTTTCGAGTTCCACAAAAAAACTGACCTGCGTTATGAACGCAAGTCAGTTTTCCCTTCTGCCGCCAGTCCCAGCTTCTTCAACATCTTAATCGCATCCACTTTCTCGGAAGGATCAAGTCCTTCCAAAGCATCAATGATAACCTGATGATGTTGAGGAAATATCTGTGTGAACAATTCTCTTCCTTCCTCAGTTAACTCAGCGTAAATGACACGCCGATCTTCCTTGGATGGTCGACGAAACAGCAGATTTTTATTTTGCAACTTATCTACAACATACGTAATATTACCACTGGACATTAAGACCTTTTCACCAATCTTTTGCAATGCCTGCGGTCCCTTATGATATAACAAATCAAGCACACCAAATTCTGTCGTATTCAGTCCGTGACTCTGGATGTCCCGATTGGAACGTGAGGTCACAGAATTGTAGGCCCGAACAAGAACCACGAATAATTGTAAAGACAGTTCCCGGTTGTCCTCCGTGTTCAGCATTTCAATAATCCTCCATCAGTTGTTTACATTTCGGCTCGTATGGGGGGCCAGCTTCTGCTCCCACTCCTCACGGAGCATCCCCATACGAATTGAATCATAGTACTGCCCGCGAACGATACGACACTTCCGCATTCGCCCCTCCACCCGTAATCCGGCTTTCACAGCCGCACGCATCATTCGTTCATTACCAGACCAAGTAGTCAATCCAACCCGAACCAAAGGCAGCTGTTCAAACAAATGACTTGACCACATGACAAGTGAGCGTGTGCCAACCCCGCGTCCCCACTGGACAGATCTGTATATTACAATCCCCATTTCCAGCCACATGGATAACTCATCTTCTATGTAATAGCTGATTGTACCCACAATTTGTCTGTCGGATTCAATAATACGGATTGATACGGGTCTGGAATCGTCTGGATCTACGTGCATACGTTTGAGCATACCTTGTTCAAAACTTTCAAAACTTTCGTGTTTAAGTGGGTAATAGGGTGCATCCCATTGCTTCCATTCAGGTACGTCATCACTGTAGATCAATTCGTAGAGTTCTTTCAGATCCTGTTTCTCCACACACCTGAGTACAAGTTCACCATCAACGATTGGCAGTTCTTTCATACGATGAAAAGCACCCTCTTCCATATTAAGAACGATGAAGCTCTTCGATACTTCCGTCCGCATTGGCAAGAATGACTGTACTCGCCATATCCACAAATAGTCCGTTATCAACAACACCTGGTAACATGTTCAATTGAACATTAAGATCGGCAGCGTGATCAATCGCCTCCAAGTGGCAATCCGCTATCAGGTTTCCGTTGTCTGTCAGATAACGTTGCTGTCCATCCATCCGCCACTGTGGTTTACACCCCAATTGTTCGAGCGCCTGGAAGGTCCACTCAGAAGCAAATGGAACCACCTCAACTGGAAGCGGGAATTTCCCCAACTTTTGCACGGCTTTGCTGCCATCCGCCACAATAATTAATTTGTCACTATTGGCTGCCACGATTTTCTCACGCAAAAGAGCCCCGCCCCCCCCTTTAATCAGGTTAAATTCGGGATCTACTTCATCAGCGCCATCAATGGTCAGATCCAGACGTCCAATCTGGTCAAATGGGACGATGGGAATCCCCCATTCACGGGCAAGTTTGTCCGAAGCCTCTGAAGTGGCAACCGCTTGAATGTTCAATCCATCACGTACCCGCTCACCGATCCGGCAGATGGCATAATAAGCTGTTGAACCTGTACCCAATCCAACCTTCATTCCATCTTCAACATATTCTGCTGCACGCTCTGCTGCTATCTGTTTAAGATTCATCTATAAACCCCCGCTGCTCATAATTTGAGAAATGCATATGTAGTTATTATAGATAAAACCGCTTCCGATGTATATCCGTGCCTTCTGTTGCATCTTGCCAACATATTTTTGTTTTGTTGAAGGATGTATTTTTACCCACCATGTTATAGAATACAGAATGAAGCTAAAAAATGGGAAATTTAAAAATAAACAGTTCTAAATACCTATAAACCATCTGATATGTCCATAAATACGTAAAATATTAAAAAAATTTTAACGATACTATTCAATTTAACGACATTTTATACGACATATTAATTATAGATGTGTTTTAATAATTAGACACCTATGGTTCATACGGTACATAAGTCTCTACGAAAGCGACTGATAAACCAAGACCATGGTCGCATAAATTTCCTTTGGAGGGGATCAAGGAATGATCTAGTTCACTGTACCAATGCAAACCTAAAGTTTCTTAATTTAAAGAAGATCAGGAGTGGAATTTAGTGAAATCATTAAGTTGGAAAAGCATGTCTTTTTTCTCCAAAAATTTGTTACTCTCATTTACTAATATCGTTATCATCGGGGTAGCACTTATCGCAAGCAGTTACTATTTTCAAAAAACAGTTCTTGTTGAACAGCTGCATGGACAGGTGGAACAAATTACCAAAAAATGGGCTGAAGATATCAATCCTGCCGAGGTACAAGCTGCTATTGCGGAAGGTAGCTATGATGGAGCAACACAAACGAAATTACGAGCGTATTTCGATGAGATGCAAGAATATTATCCCAACATTGCACAGGCCTACATCTTCGGTGTTGAGCTCGGTGGCGATAACAAGAGATTAACTTCCCTTGTAGCGATGCCGACCAACCTAAGAGAGGCTTTTCAAAGTGAGAACGTAAATATTGGTGACATGTATGAGCAGCCGGTCGTTGTAGCCAATGCACTGAAAGAAATGCTTAATACGGATCGCCCAACATTTACAACATTTTATTCCGATGATTTCGGAACATGGACAACCATTGCATATCCAATCAAAGACAGCAACGGAAAGATTTTTTCATATTTTGCCGTTGATGCAGATGCATCAGCCGTACCCGCGGGACTGAACTCCTTGCTCAAAAACGGAATTATCATCCTTGTGGCCTTCTTGCTGTTATTCCTGATTATCCAATACCTTGTAGTTAAAAACACACTTTCCCCTATCCGTCACTTGATCAAAGGAATTGATGACGTCAGTCGGGGTAATTTGAATGTCAACATTCCGACAGGCAAAGACGATCTGGGACTCGTTAACGAGAAGTTCAACACCATGGTTCGCAAAATCAACGATACTATCGTAAAAGTGCAAATCACATCACAAGAAGTAAATCAGTCTGCCAAAGAGCTATATGAAGTTTCCGAGCGCAACAGTGAGAATGCAGATTCCATTAATAATAATGTGACGCAAATTACTTCCAACATTCGTTCACAGGAACAGGCAACCCGGGATAGTGCACGTGCCATGTCCGAGATGGCTACCGTAATCCAGACGATTGCCAGCAGCTCGGCAAGTGTAGCAGATGAAGCCTATGAAATGGAACGTCGTTCGCAACAAGGTAACAGTGTTGTCCGTCAGGTATCTGAACAGATGAATCTGATTACGGAATCGGTTAAGAATACCGCTTCTGCCATTGAGGTTCTGGAGAGTCGTTCGCAGGAAATCGGCGATATTCTCAATATCATCTCGGGAATCTCCAGCCAGACCAACTTGCTTGCTCTTAATGCATCCATTGAAGCAGCTCGTGTTGGTGAAGAAGGAAGAGGATTTGCAGTTGTTGCAGGTGAAGTACGCAAACTTGCCGAGCAGTCTGAACAAGCAACCAGCCAGGTTGGCGTATTGATCCAAGAGATTCAAGCTGGAATTAAACAAGCTGTACGTGCAATGGAACAAGGTACGTCAGAAGTAGATACAGGACTCAGCGTAGCCGATCAAACAGGACAACTGTTCGAAGATATTTTAGAAGCAGCGAAAAAAGTATCTAATCAGATTCAGGAAGTATCAAGCGCGACAGAAGAAATCTCTGCGGGTACGGAGGAAATGACCGCTACAGCAGACGACTTGTCTTCAAGCGTAAGTAAGACAGCAGACAGCAGTGAACAGATTTCCTCATCTGTTGATGAGCAAAAAGCATCTTTGATTACACTGGTAGACTCCTCCACACGCCTTAACAGCATGTCTGAGGAACTCCAAGAATTGATCTCTCATTTCAATGTAAGCAAACAATAATTCAAATCCACAAACATTCGGTTTGAACCAAGGAGGAATAACTGAAGTGATTGAAAACCAACCATCTTCTTCCCATTCCATGGAATCTAGCTTGCCAGTTCTGCAGATTCCACTGGATTTTGGGCGACGTCAACAATCATTCTCTTATCAGTCTGCTCAAATCACATTACATGCTTCTCTGAACCGTGAACTTAAACAGAAGTATGGAGAACAGATGGTGTACCCGGTACTCCTCTCAGCTTATGCAGCCTTGTTATTCCGTTTGTCAGCTGAACAGGAACTTGCCATAGGTATACTTTCCCCCGATCAGGCAGCTTCCTATCTTTCATTGCAGATTCAGGGTAAATTGACCTTCAGCCAACTATGTCATCAGGTGTCAGAGCAGCTCAAGATTGAATACACGTTGCAGAACGGTGGATACCCTGAAACGTTTTTTATGCTGAATAGTGTGCAGTTGCCTCAAGCTCCTCAAATATTAAACTGGAACGTTCGAGATGATCAGAACATGCTCATCCTCGATCTGTTCTATGATAGTTCACTGTTGAAAGAGTCTACCGTGCTGAGATATGCAGAATATTATCAGACTCTTCTACTCGCCCTAGTGCGTGACGGTGAAAAAGCAATCGGTACGGTAGATATTCTTTCCGCCTCAGATCGATTGCTTTACCGTGAAATGAATGATACTTCTGTTCTCGAACCAGAGAACCAAACGGTTCATGGCTGGTTCGAAGCAACGGCAGCGGCATATCCGGATTCACCGGCGATAACATCGCCATCCAAAAGTTATACGTACAGGGAATTGAATGAACGAGCTAATCAGGTTGCACGTGTTCTGTTATCCAATGGACTGCAGAAAGGTGAATTTGTCAGTATCTTTATGGATCGAAGTCTGGAGACGATCATCTCCCTGCTTGGTATTCTGAAGGCAGGTGGTGCATATGTTCCGATCGACCCTGAGCATCCACAAGAACGTAACAGTTATATCGTGGAAGATACGGCGTCCTCATTCGTGCTGACAACGGAGGCTTCTTATGCCCAAGCTTCCAGCTTGTTCTCCAGTATAGCTACGGTCCGTCAGATTCTCGCTGTGGATGGTCGTTTGGCCGGATTTGCAGCAAGTAATCCCAATCTGGATATTCAGCCGGATGATCTTGCGTATATTATCTACACGTCAGGGTCGACCGGTAAACCCAAAGGTGCACTGATTGCCCACCGGGGTGTAACCAATCTTGGCAGCGTGGTTCAGCGTGATTGTGACATTCAACCAGGTGATGTATTAACCCAGTTTGCTACATACAGCTTTGATGCATCCGTGTGGGATACCATTGGCGCCTTGTTCTATGGAGCAGAATTATATCTGTTGTCTGCGGAAGAACGTGTATCCGTTGAAGAGTTCGCAAGTGCGATTGAACGGACAGGAACAACCATCATTACGATACTGCCTACGATTTTCTTCAATCAGCTTGCTTCCTACTTATCCGATGAAGGTTTCCACAAGCTGGCCAAAGTCAGAATCATCACTGTAGCCGGAGAAGCGTTATATGGTGAACAGGTTCGTGCCTTCCAGCGCAAATTTGGAAACCAGATTGATATTGTTAATGTGTACGGACCTACCGAATGTACAGTAGCCACAGCTACTCACCGCATCAGTGAGCAGGTTCCGGAACATGTGGTGAACATCCCTATCGGTAAACCGATTCATAACTACAAAGTATACATTGTAAATGAAGAACAACAGCTCTGTCCGGCAGGTGTACCTGGTGAGGTATATATCGCTACCCCTGCACTGGCCAAAGGTTATCTGAATCAGCCAGAACGTACAGAGCAAGCATTCATTGAGAACCCGTTTGCGATAGGTGAGAAAATCTACAAATCTGGCGATATTGCCAAATTGCTGGATACCGGGTTGCTAGAATATGTTGGTCGCAGTGACTCTCAGCTAAAAATTCGTGGTCACCGGATTGAGATTGGGGAGATTGAAGATCACTTTGCACGGCTTGATCAGATCCAGAACGTTGCCGTCATTCCGAAGAAAGAATCCGACGGACAAAATATGCTGGTTGGTTACTTTACATCGAAAGATGGCAGTACCCTCTCTGTTTCGGACATCAAGGCAGAACTGACGGAGAAACTCCCTTCTTATTTTGTACCGAAGTGGATCTGTCAGCTGGATGAAATGCCGATTGCACCGACTGGGAAAATCAATCGCAAAGCGATGGTATCCCTGCCTCATGTGGAACGACATGAAGATCGTCCTGACCGAGTCATGCCTGAGACGGAGACGGAATCCATTATCCTGGACGCATGGAAAGAAATCCTTCAGCATGATGACTTCGGTGTCGAAGACAGCTTCTTCAATATCGGTGGTGATTCACTCCGGGTCATTCATGTACTGGTCATTCTGAAGCCACATTATCCGCAACTGAAAATTGCCGACTTCTTTGCCGAGAAAACAGTCCGCGCTCTCGCTCGTCGTGTGGAAGTATTGTCTCTCAGTGCAGCAGAAGTTACGGATTCAGTGGTGACCGACGGTATGATTACACAATTATCCGAACACCCTGTGGAGCTAACTTCCCAGTTGGGGTATCCGCTCATTCGTGAACCTGAGCATGTGCTACTGACCGGAGCAACAGGTTATCTGGGCTCTCATGTGCTGCAACAGTTAATTCTGAATTCCAGTACACGAATCTACACCCTTGTTCGTCGACCATCCAATGGAATAACTGCAATGGAACGTTTGACTAACGTACTGGAAGGTTATTTCGGCAAACAACTGACTGACCAGCTCTCCACTCGTGTGGAGATTATTGAAGGGGATCTCGAACGACCTAATCTCGGTCTGTCCGCTGAACAAACGGCTTATGTTCAGGATCGAATTGACCGTGTTATCCACTGCGCTGCAGACGTACGTCATTTCGGAGATGCCGATCAGTTCGCCAAAACAAACGTGGAAGGAACGGTCGCATTGCTAGACTTGATTCGCAGCAAACCAGGTGCTTCCTTCCACCATGTATCCACGATGGGTATTCCGGAAGATCTGGCACTCAGCGGACAATGGGAATCTTCCCTGCAATATGATCGGTTCCCGGCTGACTTGCATGTGGACAACCTGTATTCGGACAGCAAGCTTGAAGCCGAGAAAGTGCTCATGATTGCCGCTGAGCAAGGAGTACCTGTCAGCATCTATCGTGCAGGTAACCTCACTTGCCACTCTGAGACTGGACGCTTCCAGTCCAATATTGATAGCAACGCCTTCTATCGTATGATCAAAGCGATGTTATTGCTTGGCAAGGCTCCTGCGGCAGACTGGATGGTTGATTTCACACCGATTAACTATGCAAGTGAAGCTATCGTTCATCTGGCCTTACGTCAGGATACCGCCGGTCGTGTATTCCACATCTGTAATCCGGAGCCGATCCGCTATGATGAGCTGATCCGTTCTGTGAATCGGGCTGGTTACGAAGTCGAGACGCTACCATTCGCGGATTACACACGTTGGTTGTTCGATGCGAGCATCAGCAAAGAGCCGGAAGCTCTTCAGTTGGCTATTGCACAGCTTGAAGGCGACGGTGCGAAGGATTCAGCATATGTCTATGCTTGCCCTGTCACAACGGCTTATGTGGAACCTGCCGGAATCTCATGTGCGAGAACAGATGATCGCTTCATCTCCGCCATGTTGGACTACGCCGTTCAGATTGGATATTTCCCGTCTGCAATCCGGCACCATAACGGCACTTCTACAGCAATGGAGTAAGTTCACACTATCACGAAGAGAAGCCATCTATCGTCATTCACTGACGATAAGATGGCTTCTTTACTTCGCATTTTTGGGTCATTCTTTTAGACCCATCGGATAATTGCAATAATGGCAAGATGCGCAGGATAGAAATAGCGCCACACCCAACGTGGCCCCTTCATACGGAATCCCGCTTGATAATACTGAGCAATAGCAATGCCGGCGGTTGCGAGCACACTATACATTTGCACAGAGCTGTTATGCAGCAGAAGATATAGTGCATTTAACAAGACATGTGCCACGACAAGTACAGGACCCTGGAAATAACGGAATAACAGGACCAATACCAACCCGTACATCCCGTAATCCATTTGGCTAATTTCCATGAACCAACCTGCTCCAATTACAATCGGAATCCCCAATAGGCGGGATGGCAATTTATCAATAACGAATAATACCAACAGGGCTGACCACAATGTCCATACCACGTTCAGAGAATAATGATTAAACGCAGCCATGAACGGCACCTGTGATATGATTGCTATCCAGAACAGACGCCATATGTATTTTTGTACGTCTCGTGTATGTTTATAACCGATATACACTGCAAATGCATAGATTGGAAAAGCGATACGACCTATGATCCTCAACTCTATAATATGTGGAAAAAAGACAGCCCCTATATGATCAATTAACATCGTGATCATGGCAATCCACTGCATCATGTTGCGACTCCCCTCCCTTGTTGCCGACGACACGAGTGTGCCATTCATTCATATAGTCCATCTTTTGGAGCAACCTCTTATACATTAAGTTCATAATACATGAATTTGGTATCCTGTGCATATCCTTCGGATTCATATAAAGCTTGCGCTTGCTTGTTACTTAACTCAGTTGAGAGTGATATACGAAGAACCCCTCGCTCAGATGCCAATCGCTTGGCTGCTTGCAAGAGCTTCCTGGCAATGCCTTGCTGACGATAATTCGGATGCACATATAGATCATTAAGCACCCATACAGGCCCCATCGATACCGAACTGAAACTGGGATACAGCTGAACGAATCCGGTGCAATTAAGGCCATTCGAGAGTGACATAACTTTACTTTCATCTGTCCCATGATCACTTTCCGCATCTGTCTCTGCTACCAAAATCACCGATTCATGGCGTTCCATTCGTTCTCTAATATACTGACGTGCTGCCTCAATGTCAGCATTTTGGTTGTAGAACATCCTGTACTCATTGAACAGTTGTCCCACTTCGTTACAATCTGGAAGACCCGCTTGTCTGATTCGGTGCTGCATTTCCACTCAACTCCTCTGGGATGGAGACCATCGTCTCATCGTTTGTATTTCTTCAATTGTAAAACAGTCCCCCTCCCTTTCCCCATTCATCATCTGTATCAAAGTTTGTAGTATCCTGAGCAGTGAGCTGACATTCGTTCATGCGCGCTTCCAGATTACATCTTGCTTATCTAGTCCATGCCAGTTCTGTACGTTTTGTTATGTTGACTTCGTATTGGCAAAAATAAAAAGGCGATCAGAGCATCCACTGCTCCGTCGCCGTAATTATTCAGTTCGATTCAGCATTCTGCTGTTCCTGACCAGGATCAGCATCGGGGAAAATGACACCTTTCTTCAAAATCAGATTGGCATATTGCGCTCGCTCGCCAGTTGCAACAATCACATAGGCATTCGAAGCACGTTTATAAAAATCAAATCGCTCTTCATGATCAAAAGCATCCGTTATGCCTTCATATTTTTCAATCAACCGGCGATAGTCTTCCCATATGATCGGGATCACCTGGTCTCCTTCCACAACCTGCATGACAGCAGCGGGACGCTCAGCATAGGTATCCAGTGGATATAATTGCAGGATGGCATCCAGCAGTTCCACGACTCCCAGTGCATCACAGCGTACCAATCGCTTGGCATGACTGGCTGCGGGGAAATTGCCATCCGCCAGAACCAACTCGTCTCCATGGCCCATTTCGGACATGATTTTGAGTAACTCTGGAGGTAGTATTACGGGTATATTCTTTAGCATGCACAGCTCTCCTTGGTCATCTCCAACATTAGTTAGAGCAAATTTTTTTTCTACATTTTTCAAGCACTCTAGACATCAATTCCATAAAAGCGGTTTCATTACTATTCTAACAGTATTTTCGGATCATTGCACAGCGCACCCGTACGTTCAATATGAGAATATTTCATTTTGACAAAAATACTTGTTTAACATATAGTTGTTATAACAAGTAATTGATTGGGACATTTCATTATGGAAGCGAGGTCTAGCAATCACATGGACTATACACTGGAACAATCTGTTGGATTCATGCTGGGATTCACACATCGTAAAGCTGTAGCTTTACTTGCAACGCGATTCAAACCTTATGATATTACGACGGAGCAATTTTCTGTTCTCTTTAATGTTGACCGCGGAGAAGGTGTGAATCAGAAGGAGCTCGCTGCACGTGTCTTCAAAGACCAACCCACCACTGCGCGGATTATTGATCTGCTTGAGAAAAAAGGCTGGGTAGAACGCCGGACCAGTGAACAGGATCGCAGAGCCTATCTGTTATATCTCACCACGGAAGGCAAAGCGTTAATCGATATCCTCGTTCCGATTGAAAGAGAAATGAATAAAGAACTTGCTGAAGGTATACCCGAAGACCAGATGGAAGCATTTAAACATACTCTTTCCCTCATTAACCGCAACTTGTAATGAATCACAACTCAGGGGGAATACATCATCATGAAAGAACAATCTACACAAGTTAGACTATGGACCACCGATTTTATTCTGCTGATGCTGTGCAACTTCTTGTTGTTCTTGCAACTGCACATGATCGTCTCTCCGCTTCCGTCCTACGTTCAGGAGCGATTTCACGCCAATGCATTTGAAGTAAGTTTATTCACCTGTCTGTTTGCACTAAGTGCCATTGCAGCCCGTCTCTATTCCGCGAAAGCACTGGAGAAGGGCCTTCGTAACGCCATGATCTATATAGGCCTGTCCGTAGCCCTGCTGGCAACGCTCGGCTATTATTTTGCTGCCGGTATAGCCGTGCTCTTGTTGCTGAGAATGTTGTTTGGTATCGGGTTTGGTATGAGCAGTACCGCTTTTCCAACGATGGCCTCGGACATTGTGCCCGTCAAACGAATGGGTGAAGGTATGGGTTACTTTGGTCTATCGACTAGCCTGGCTATGTCTATGGGGCCAATTATTGGGGTCACTCTGCTACAGGGTGCTGGATTTGTAACCCTCATGTTATGTACTGCGGGTGTCCTCGCTGTGATCTATCCACTGAGTTATTCGCTGACACGCAAAAAAGCAGTCAGAACCGATAACAGTACAACCATCATGCCACAAGCCACAACAAGTGCTTCAGGGTCCAACCCAAAACAGAAGACACCTTTCAACCGTAAGCTGATTCTGCCCAGCGTGCTGAATTGCCTGTTATCCATCACCTATGGTGGACTTGTCGGATTCATCGTTCTGTATGGCAAGGAAGCCAATCTGGCCAATCCTGCGCTGTTCTTTTTGTTCAATGCACTCGCCGTGTTATTGGTTAGACCCTTTGCAGGACGGATCTATGACAATAAGGGTCCAAAAGCCCTGCTCATTCCAGGGGCTATATTTATTGCGGTTGGCCTCATTCTGCTCTCGTATGCAACCTCCATGTCTACCTTGTTCATTGCTGCCTTTATCTACGGGATTGGCTATGGTTCCATGCAGTCGTCTCTGCAGACCTGGATGATTCAAGTTGTATCTCCTACTCAACGAGGTATGGCTAACGGTATGTTTTTGAACTCGCTGGATCTGGGTATTGCAACCGGTGCCCTTCTTCTTGGCGCCATTGCGGCAATAACCAGTTATACCGATATGTATCGATATTCCGTGATGTTTATGATTCTGTTCTTGCTTATCTATCTGATTCAGGGAAAACGAAGCGGCAGCTTCTCCATTGAACCTCATGCTCTGCTCGCTCATACGCATATACCTGCAACAAATACAGGTCAGCCTAAGGATTCCGAACATAATACGCAAGATCCCAGAAATAAGAAATAAACCCGTCAATGGGAGTGACACGATTACAAGGTTTATTCTTATGATCAAGAAAACGCGTTTACACCGAGGATGTATACTTTCTCAGGCGTAAACGCGTTTTTTATGTGTCCATGGTATTCAATTAAAGATAAGAATGAATTGTTGGCTAATACCATCCATCTAGAGTGGACTTTTCTTGCGCCGTATAGGAGCATAACCTCGACTCGTCTCAATCCGATCGATATGCCGTTCATCCTGTTTATGTCCACTTCCTGAAGTAGGTTGGTCTCCCTTATCGGGTTTGACCGCAAATAAGGTGAGCAATGCCCCTACAGCTCCAGATGCGGCGAGCACACCAAAAAGCCAAAAATGTTGTGTGCCAATCAACAGAGACACAACAGGAGGACCAAGCGATACACCGATGAATCGCATGCTGCTGAACAAACCCGTAATCGTACCACGCTGTTTCTTGTCTACTCCCTCAGTAATAAGGGCATCCAGACACGGTAAAGTTGCTCCTATTCCCGCACTTCCTAATGTGAACAATCCCACCACAACGAAGATATTATCGAAAATTCCAATAACACCCAGCGAAACGGTTACAAGAACAAGTCCTGCGAATCCGAGCCATTTCATGCGAGGCTTACTCTTTCCAATCCACTTTCCTCCGAAAAAGGAAAAAAGACATAAGGCTGCCAACGGAATCGCAAGTACAAGGCCTTTTACGACCCCTTTCATGGCGAACTCGCTCTCCAACGTCTCGGATAGATAATAAAGCACACCAAAAAGAATAAACATGCAAATTCCACCAATTGCAAACAAGGCGTACAACCATCGTCCTTTTTCTTTCAATACATCCCGAATGGAAGCCACAAATTCCGTAAAGGTGGGGGGCTTTTCTTTTTTCTTGGGTGTTTTCACCAGGAAAATAACTAGAATCAACGAAATCACACATAATACAGGAATAGCCACAAATGGTAAAAACCACAGCCAAACAGCTAGTGCTGCACCCAAAATCGGACTTAACACTTTACCAAACGTATTTGAGGTTTCAATGATTCCCAAGCTTTTGCTAACCTGATCTTCATCATTGAACATGTCTCCAACCAATGGAATGACAATAGGGAATGCGCCGGCGGCTCCAACCCCCTGCAATAACCTGCCACCCAAAATAGCCCAGTAAGCTACATTTCCATCCAGAATCCATGCAGCCACACCAGATACAGCACCCCCGACAGCTGCAATGATAAGGCTGGGAATAATGACTGCTTTTCTGCCAAAACGATCAGACAAATACCCTGCGAGTGGAATAAGCAGGATGGCAACTACAGCGTAGACTGTAATAAGCATACTGACCTTAAATGCAGATACCTTCAATTCACGTTCAATCTGTGGCAGGATCGGTATTAGCATGGAGTTACCCAAGGTCATAATTAAAGGGATGGAAGCAAGTGCGACGAGGTCCCACTTTTTATCATTCATACCACAACCACCTTTACAGGTTCTACACGCAACAGCATTATTGTGCTTGTTTCGGAGGCTGATTATTCAGGACATGCTACAACTACAACAATCTAAAGTGCCGTAACGCTGCTCCACCTTTGAAAATAATATACAGCTCATTCACCTTATGTGTCGCCTCAAGCGAACACTGGACTGTTGTCCACTTGATATCTTTCCCATTCACACTGCCTCCAGGTCCAGAAACTTCACATACACCGAGCAGTTCGCCCTCCAGTCCTCCAGAACGAATCTCCAGACTGCCCTCTTCCCCAAAAGCTGCCACTCTGGCTTCAAATCCTTGTACTTCTTGAACAGCATTATGGTTGAAAGCGATCCAGGACGATTGCTCCTCTCGATATAAGGGTTCTTCCGGAGTGATTGCCCGAACTGCCGAACGCCCTTCCAGACATTCATCCAGAAGAACACCTGCACAAGCATCGTAATTCTCGGCAAAGGTAAGCAAGTGCAGCGGACGATCCGGAATCGTCTCACCTTCAATTTTAATATCAGCCGACTGACGTATATCTGCGGAAGAACGCCCTGCCAGGATAGCCCAGGTTGCTGTCTCCAGGCAGTATCGATCTCGGGTAACATCCCATAGCTCCAGCTTCTGAACAGGAACTTCTAGACTTATCGTAACACGTGTCCCTGCTTTGACATGAACACGGCGGAAAGCAAGGAGTTGCTTCTGAGCGCGTTTCACTCGCGAGGTATGTGCAGTTCCATAGATCTGTACGACTTCATCACTGTCACGTTCACCTGCATTGTGTATCTCCACTTCAATCTTCAATTGATCTGTAGTGGTGGATTCCTCTGTAGCACTGCGACTTACACGAATCGCTTCGTATTCGAATTCCGAATACGTCAGGCCATGACCAAATGCATATTGAACCGGTCCTTCATGATACATATAGGTCATGCCATTCTGAATGATGTCATAATCCATTATGTCAGGAAGCTGTGATTCGTCTTCATACCAAGTCATATTCAATCTGCCTGCCGGGGCATAATGACCTAACAGCACATCTGCAAGCGCGTTCCCCAATTCCTGACCTGCATGTGTCATATAAACGATTGCGCGGGCAATACCTTTCAACTCCTGCAAGGCAAATGGATAACTGCCCATAATGACAACCACTGTATTGGGATTAGCTTCACACACAGCTTTGACAAGCTCGACCTCACTCGGCGGAAGCAACAGACTTGGGCGGTCAATTTCTTCTTTGCCGTTGATGTATGGGCTGTTGCCAACAACAACGACAGATGCCTGACTGCTACGTGCAGCTTCTACAGCTTGTTGTATTCCGCTTGTCATAATATCAATTTTGAATGCAGAAGGTATCTGTGTATTGCCTGGTGATTGACTTGCGTGTCCATAGTCACCAATATCATTCTGATTTGTACCTGTAGCTGTAGTCTGTTCTCCTTGTGGCCGGAGTGGAGATACAGCAGACTGTCCCTGATATTCGCTCAGCCCAACAGAAATACCGTTCCACGTCCGCAAGGTGTTACTTCCATCCGTTAGAGGATCTATGCGAACAACTTCCTTCACAAACCAGCCACCAATCTCCGGTGCATTTGCCTGATAGATACCTTGCTCGGTTAAGCTAACGTATCGATTATTGTTCACACTTCTCAGCGTATGACTTCCCCAACCCCAATCCTGATGTACAAATTCGGCGGCTGTAGGTGCACTGGCTTCCGGTACAGCGACGAGTGTACCTTGCGCACCAAGAGTTACAACTTGTCCGTCTGTTGTCTTCAGCTGAATACGGTCATTCCCATCTGCATACGTTATGTCTGATTGAGGTAGTCGATTACGCAGTCCATCGAGGACGGATACACGATAAGGCAGTGTGCCACTGTACCAATCGGTATAGACAACATCCGCAAGGGGTCCAATCACACTGATTTTCTGCAACGCTTCTGGCTGCAACGGAAGCAATCCATCATTTTGGAGCAAAACAATGGATTCGGCAGCGGCACGATAACTGAGTTTGGCGTGCTCCGGTGCACATAATACCGACTCGGAAATAGACGCATATGGATTTTGCCCCGACTGATCCAGTTGTCCAAGTCGCATCCGCACACCAAAGATGTTGCGGATCGCTCTGTCCAAATCAGCTATTTCCAACAGATTCTGGTCAAGAGCCTCCTCCAGAGCAGATACAACAAGATCAACTTCATCTGTAAGACAATCCACTCCTGCCTTCAACGCACCTGCTGCTGATTCGGCATGACTGGTATGATAACCATGATAATTCACCGTCTGTGACAGGTCTCCACCATCACATACAATGAAACCTGGCATCGCCCACTCACCCTTAACCACATCATTCACATATGGACTTTCAATGGCAGGTGTACCATTGATGGAATTGTAAGCTGTCATCATGGACAAGGCTCCGCCTTCCACAAATGGCGTTTCAAATGCTTTTAGATAGTATTCCCGCAAATTGCGAGGGTCGATGCTGGATGAACAATTTAGCCGATCTTTCTCATTATTATTGGCAAAAAAGTGTTTCAATGTCGCGACCATTTTAAGATAAAAAGGATCATTTCCCTGCATGCCTTTAACGAGTGCTGCCGACATTTCTCCCGTGAGGACCGGGTCTTCGCCATATCCCTCTTCCGTTCTGCCCCAGCGTGGATCACGTTCCAGGTCAACCGTTGGTGCCCACAATGTTAACCCGTGAACTTCAGGATCACGGTGATGGTATGCCCTCGCTTCATCGCCAATAACGGAACCAATCTCCTGCATAAGTCTCGTATTCCAGGTACTCGATAGACCGAGAGGTTGCGGAAATACCGTCGCCTCCCCTTTCCATGCAACCCCGTGGGCAGCTTCGCCCCCAACGTTGTAGGCTGGAATGCCCAGTCTTGGTACAGCTGCTTCGCGTGTAGGAATTAGTCTGATCTTCTCCTCCGTTGTCAATCGTGCAATCAGGTCATCCAAACGTTCCTCAAGTGAACGTGACGCGTCCCACATCGGGTATTGATGATACTCCTTCATCCTGCATTCCTCCTGCGAGTTAGTTGTATTCCAGTTGCCTCCATTGCTCCAGTAAATCCAGCGTACGCTGGCGATACTTCTGACCATCTTCAGGTTGATTAACCTGATGTTCATGAACATAGGCATTAAAATACGAAGACAGTATTCGGTAGGCTAGCCTGCGTGCCTGTCCTTCAACAGATGAGTCCAGAGGACGATCATATCCTTCATGGAAAGCCGCTGATTCTGACGACAATAGGGCTTCAAACTCTCTGTCGGCAAACATGGAACGATCTCCGTCAATGATTGCCGCAATGTTTAGCTCACTATTTTCCTGATGAACAAGTACATTTGCTTCCCACAGGTCATTATGAACGAGTACCGGACGGGTCACTTGATCAAATAAGTCTTTATTTTTGATGAAAATAGCAGCGATATCTTCTCCCACACCTGACATATAATCGACTTGTGCCGCTTTAAGTGCCGTTTCTTCTGCAAAAGAGTGCAGCACCTCGGACCATTGATCCGAGCCTCTAATCGTCCCATCACCCTGCGGCCAGCCAAACGATGCACCCTCGATCTGATGCATGATGGCGGTATAAACGCCAAGCTGATGATACAATCGCTCTTTGTCTATGTCTGAAATTGATGCGTGATCCAGCTGCTTACTCGGGATAAACGCCATAAACATGTACGTTCTTGGAATGATCGATCCGCTGTCATCACAAGCGATAATGTTGGGAGCAGGAATGCCTGCCTTGCGGTAATATTCATATACAATCGGTTCAGCCGCCATCATCGTGCGTTCGAACGAAAATAGTGGATCACTCGCAGAACCAGCCGCCATCTCTCCCCGCTCTGGAGCCAAACGTAAAATCACATCCGTATAGGATGTATGTTCAAGGTGAATCCGATAGGTTGTATTAAAAAGTCCACCTTGCAGAAGACCAAACTCCTTCACTTTGGTATCGCTTCCAAAATGAATTTCTACCAGTTGATGCAGCATCTCTGCTGATATCGTACAGTGCAAACCCGAATTCATTGTACTCATTTCATTCAATCTCCTATCATCGTAGACAAACAGACGGCACCTTTCGGCACCGTCCTTTTCTTCTACTATATCATGTTACAGTTGGATTGTAAGCGCGTTTGAGCCTGTTGCTGCCGTAACAACAGCACCATTTGCACCAGACACTTGGGAACCGCCTTCAACGCTGGATACACTCTCAATGCCGCGAAGCACCAAGCTCCATGGTTTGCCTGCACCTTCAGCACGAACATCCAGCACTGATCCATTACGTGTAACGTTAACTGTCAGCTCCTGTTCAGCCGCTTGGTTCACAACGACAGCTTGAGCCGTTTGACCGTCAGCCAGTTCGAACAAGTGCAAGGACACATCATTCGCAAAGTCATAATCCGGTTTGCTATCCACCGCACCGACAGCGATCAAGCTGTTTGGCTTAACCATCATTGGCAGTGTTTTGAAGTCATGGTTTTCACTGATCCAGCGTCCACCTTGTACTTTCGCTCCTGTCAGATAGTTCGTCCAAGTTCCTTCAGGCAGGTAATAACGAACATCACCCTCCTTATTGAAGATTGGAGCCACCAGAATCGAGTCACCAAACATATATTGCGTATCCAGGCTGTATGTTGTTGGGTCCTCTGGGAAGTCCAGCAGCATAGCGCGCATCATCGGAATCCCTTTTACCGTTGACTCCACCGCAGAATTGTACAGGTACGGCATCAGGCTGATTTTGAGTTTGGTAAAGTCACGAACAACGTCCACGGATTCCTCGTCAAACAACCAAGGCACACGATACGAAGTGCTTCCGTGCAGGCGACTGTGTGAAGATAACAGTCCGAATTGTACCCAGCGTTTGTAGACATCAGGGCTAGCTGTGCTTTCAAAACCACTGATATCATGGCTCCAGAATCCGAAACCGGAAAGTCCCAGCGACAAGCCGCCCCGAAGGGATTCAGCCATGGATTCATACGTGGAAGAGCAGTCACCGCCCCAGTGAACCGGGAATTGTTGCCCACCTGCTGTTGCAGAGCGTGCAAACAGGGCAGCTTCGTTTTTGCCAATCTTCTCTTCAAGCAATTCAAATACAGCTTTGTTATAGAGCTGTGTATAATAGTTGTGCATTTTAACCGGATCAGAACCATCGAAGTACACAACATCTGTCGGAATTCTTTCACCGAAGTCGGTCTTGAAGGAATCTACACCTTGATCCAGCAGGACTTCCAGCTTGCTCTTATACCAGTTCACAGCATCCGGATTTGTGAAGTCAACCAGAGCCATACCTGCTTGCCACATATCCCATTGCCATACGCTGCCATCGGCTGTTTTCACCAGGTAACCGTTCTCCATACCTTCATCGAACAAGTAGGATTTTTCTGCAATATATGGATTGATCCAAGCACAGATTTTAAGGCCCTTTTCTTTCAGACGTGCAAGCATGCCTTCCGGATCCGGGAACATCGCTTCATCCCATACAAAATCAGACCATTGGTATTCCTTCATCCAGAAGCAGTCAAAATGGAATACAGACAACGGAAGATCACGTTCAGCCATGCCATCTACGAAATGGTTAACCGTTGCTTCGTCGTAATCCGTTGTGAATGACGTTGTCAGCCACAGACCAAAAGTCCATGCCGGTGGAAGCGCTGGTTTACCTGTTAATTTCGTATAATTATCAAGCACATCCTTAGGATTGTCACCGCCGATAATGAAGTACTCCAACGTCTCGCCTTCTACGCTGAACTGAACTTTGGATACATTCTCGGATGCAATCTCGTATGATACGCGTTCAGGATGGTTTACAAATACGCCATATCCTTTATTGGACAGGTAGAACGGAATGTTCTTATAAGACTGCTCACTGCTTGTACCGCCGTCCTCATTCCAGGTATCTACGATTTGGCCATTCTTAACAAACGGCGTGAAGCGCTCACCGAGTCCGTAAACGTATTCACCAATACCGAGATCAAGCTGCTCGCGGAAGTATGCTTCCTTGCTTGGACCTGTAATATAACCAGCAGCTCTTTGACCGCTACCTGTAATCCGTTTCCCTCCATACAGGAAGCTAATATCCCAACCGTTTGTTTTGTCGATTTGAACTTCCAGGTTGCCACTTTTCAAAACAGCACCTTGTTCATTTTTTGCGATCTCAACGTTGGCTTCTTGTGTGTTAAGCTCAAATACAGGCCCTTTTTTCACGCCGCCTTTATGATGATTCAAGGTTACACGAATAACGTTAGGCATTGGTGAGCTGTACGTTGCCTTCAGCAATGTACCGTTCAACGTGTCGCCTTTGCTGCGAATATATTTAGTTGCCGCATATACGGTCACAGAATTGTCTTTTTGCACAATATCACGAATGTCAGTCGGGTTTTGAATCTGGTACCCTTCACGAGTCATCCAGAATCCATCAGTAAATTTCATGTTTTCTTTCCCCCTTTGGTTATATTATAATAATATTGATATTAATCACGGAATTCTTCTCTTATTTTGACCAAATATATCACGATTTTGATAATAAACATCCGATTCTTAAACATCATCACCAATCTATGGAAACGATTACATTAATAATGATACAAAAGGAGAATCTGATATGGAACGTGAACGATTACGGGAAGACCGGATTCACGGCAATGCCATGTATCCCGTCAGTGTGTACCCGGATATTCAACAACTGAACGGGGATAGCATCCTCGATTGCCACTGGCATGATGAGATGGAGTTCACCATGGTGACCCAGGGCTGCGCCGTCTTTCAGATTGATATGAACACCGTTGAGGTACAAGCTGGAGAAGCCATTTTCATCAATAGAGGCGAGATTCATGCGGGGTATCTGAAGGGCGATGTTCCCTGTGTATTCTCTTCCATTGTATTTAATCCCGAGCTGCTTGGTAGCCGTACCTTCGATACGGTCCAGGAGAAATTTATCGGTCCACTGGTACGCAAAACGGTAATTCCCCCCAGTCATATCAAGGCAGATGAGGATTGGGGACAAGAAATTCTGGAGCTCCTGAAACGTATATTTGCAGACCATGCTACCCGAACCGAAACGTGTGAAATGTCAACAAAAGCGTACCTTTACCTCGTATTTGCCCGAATGTTCGAACATATGAGACCTGCTCCGCTCAAAGGCACCGTGGCTACAGGGAGTCATGACAAGGTAGAGCGCCTGAAATCCGTGCTCGGTTATATCCACAAACGTTATCCTGAACCATTAAAGCTGAAAGAACTAGCCGATGAAGCGAATATGAGCGAAGGACACTTCTGCCGTTTTTTCAAACAGATGGTGCAGAAAACACCTGTAGATTACATTAACTATTACCGTGTTCAACAGGCCTGCGTTCAGCTTGAGAATACGGATCATAAGATTGTTGATATCGCCATGGATGTGGGTTTTGAGCATCTAAGCTACTTCATCACTACATTTAAAAAGCATAAAGCCACCACACCTTCACAGTATCGCAAAATGTTCTATGAGAACGTGGCCATGGATTCTGCCCTGGTTCAGGTGTAAAAGAAGAAGGTGCTCGCAGCTATTCAGCTGCAAACACCTTCTTTATCAACTTCCAATTCCCGAAAACTAACAACGTAACGCTCTGAGACACGTTGTTTCAGTAAGAACTCTTTCATATATTACTTCAAGCATTGCGCTAAGGAGCTTATTGGTGTCTCACTTTTTCAGGGTCTTCCATGAAGTGTACTCATGTACGGAGAAACCGTTAAAGGACGTATGAACTGAAGCCATTTTTTCGACCAACTTTAATTGTGTTTCCATATAAGCAGATCCCTCTTCATAAAAAGTAATGAAGTCGCCTTCCTTACTTTGCTTTGTTTCCACGGCGATCGAGATCGTCTTGCCAAGCAGAGCTGCTTCTGCAAGTTCATCCTTCGCTACACTATAGATTGCAGCAGCTGTATCCCGGTAAGCCATAATGGTGATGGAATCAAACTTGCGGATCATCCAGCTGCTAACCGCCATCGTTGAACCCGGAATTTTGTAGTTATCGAGCCAGAAAGGCAGATCAGCCGCTACCGGCATCTTCATCCGTGATGCTCGCTCAACAATGTACTCCACATTGCCTTGCCACTGGGTAATTACACTGGCCTGATTGATTTTCCACTGCGGGTGCACATGTGGCTCAATATCCAGATGAATACCAGCAAACTTCTCATTGGACAACGCCTGCGCCTGATATGCCTCGATCCAGTCCAGGAAAGAAGCAATCTGCTCCCGGCTTTCCGTCAACCCCCAGGCTGATCTTCCATCCATGACGTCAACCGCAATGTTCTTGGCTCTCGCCTGGCGAATAAAACTTTTATACTCGGGAATCTTTATATCCCGGTTCAACTGCAGATAGATCGTATTGATCTTGTTCGCTGTAGCGTAATTTAACACCTCTTGAGGATTACTTCGGATCTGGGTGGTATCCCATACCCAAGTCGCTCTCACTGGCACATCGAGTTTTCCATGAATCGTTGCATAACTTTCGACTGAACCATCCGCAATGGCTTTGGAAGAACAGGCTGTACTCACACACAGGATCAAACAACTCAGTAATAAGATAAAACGGTAACCCCTTTTGCTTTTCATATTTGTACACTCCCTCTGAAGTTATCAGCTCTGACGTGCAAATCTGGATGAAATTGTGTCGTTTCATATTCATTTAATGGATATTTATTAGGTACGACGAATTTGAATTGCTTCTATATGCAATATCATCTTTGAGACTCACTACGAAAGAATCATATAACTATATTTCGGGAATTCGTAGTTCTGTATGTATAGTTCAAAAGTCGCAATTATTTATTATTTTCAAATTCAATCCTTATTTCAGCATGACTTCAGTCATTATTGCCATATGTACACCAAGCTCCAGAAGACCTAGAAAGCGTTTTCTCTCAAAATACACCAAAAAACCGCCCTAAGGCGGCTTTATATGGAACCCTATTTAATGATGTCTAGTCGACATTTCCGTTCATTCATTACCCGATGGAGCTACCGGTGCATTGTCAACCACTTCATCGAAAAGAGACACCAGTTCAATACCTTCTGCCGAGATCCGCACAAGCCCCTTGTCGGACAAACGTAATTCTGGAATCACAACCAGCGCGAGCAACGAAAGCGTCATGAACGCATTATTCAACGTACATCCTGCGGACTGTAAAGCTTCACTGACTGCTGCCGATTGGGCTGCAACGACTTCAAAAGATTCGGTTGACATCAACCCTGCAATCCGTAGCGGGAATTCGGTTACCCCTGCTGCCGTTACCACGGCCACCCCGCCCTGCATACGAATGACGCGATTGCCGGCTTCAGCCATTAATGCATCATCATTACCGATAATCAACAGGTTGTGACTATCATGAGCAACTGTCATCGCAATCGCTGCAGGTGATGTGAAGCCGATGCCTCCAACAAGCGCTACCGCTCGATTCCCGGTTTGTTTGTGACGCTCCAATACCGCAATTTTGCATACTTCCCCTGAAGTTGAAACCACAACCTTGCCGTTCTCTACGGTAACAGGCAGGTGTTTCTCCTTTGTATCCACATGGTTCTCTGTCACATGAATGATTTTGGCACCAATGATCCCCTCTTGAATCGGCGCAGCCAACTCCAAATCTACTGGCTTAATATTAGCTTCTAACTTCACCGTGTTCAGCGCTTCCTCCGGGTACGTGAAACTGTCCCAGACCGCCGTCATTTTCCCGTTCTCAGCTACAACTTGCCCGGCAGCAATCGTCATGCCTACACGTACATCCGCCAACCGACCGTCCAGCAGAATAATATCGGCTATATTGCCCGGAATAATCGCACCAATGTCGCGCGCAACACCAAAGCGCTCAGCCGTGTTAATGGTTGCCATCTGGAAAGCCGTAACTGGCTTCACCCCTTGAGAGATTGCTAGACGAACAACAAAATCCATATGTCCTTCTTTGAGCAGCGATTCAGAACTTCGGTCATCTGTCACCAGCATCATCCGGCGTGTATCCAGTCCAAGCTCAGTGCAGGCTTTGATCGTCTCAGCCACATCATGCCATGCCGAACCTTGGCGCATCTTCGCGTACATTCCGAGTCGCAGACGTTCAACCACATCTTCCTTGGTCACACATTCATGATCCCCTGTAACACCACTCGCTGCGTAGGCTGGCAGACGCCAGTCATCTGCTGCCCAGGTGAAATGACCGTCTGCCACTTTACCTGCCCGGAGCGTCGCCTGTATCTCACCGATCATCGTCTCATCCCCATAGACCACTCCAGGGAAGTTCATCACTTCACCAAGACCAATCATGTCCGGACCCCAGGAAAGAGCCTCAGCTACCTCTTCAGGTCCGATATAAGCACCTGTTGTCTCCAATCCTGGATGTGTGGAAGGGACACAGGAAGCCACCTGCATATAAGCAGCCATCGGTGTGGTCCGTGCTTCATCTAGCATCAGTCTCAGACCTTTCAGACCAAGCACGTTGGAGATCTCATGTGGGTCAAAGAAACCTCCGGTCGTGCCTGAAGGCAATACCGCTCTCGCAAACTCGGTTACTTTCATCTGTGTACTTTCGATATGGCAGTGTCCATCCAGCAGACCAGGAGCGATATACTTACCGTTTGCTTCAATGATCCGGGTATGTTCTCCGATAGTGTGGCTTACATCTTTACCGACATAAGCGATTCGAGCTCCCTGTACAGCTATGGACATCTCAGGTAAAATCTCACCCGATATCACGTTTACCAGCGTACCTCCCCTAATGACCAAAGTCGCTGGCAAATCTCCCCGTGCTGTAGCGACCAGATCCGGTACACAATCGGCCATAAGTGGCCGTTCAAAAGATGATTTGTTCATTTTGTTACCTCCTTTAATAAACGATCCAAAAAAAATATATTGTTACGATTATATGAGTCCGGACTTCATGTGTAAAGAAAAATCACATCGATTGTGCTTAAATACAAATTATGCAGACGTATTTATCCACGGGACCCAATCCTTACGAATTCACGTTAGGTATTTTTATCAATACGATCACCTATATGGCTGTAACCTCATTACGTATAATTCCCTCGCTAAGCTAGCTTCTTCCCGATATATGTATCATATACAGAAAAACTCCCGTTCCATTGAACGGAAGCCTTCCTCATGCATATGAAGTATTATGTCAGTCCACTTGCGCAGTAGACACCTTGCCAAGATCATACCGTTCTTCCGACTGGGCGGTAATGAACGGACTCGGTGTGCCCACGCAGTAAACGTGCAGCAGATGCATCGCTCGTGTGCAAGCCGTATAGAACAACTTGCGTTCATGCTCCTGAGCATACTGCTCCGCAGAGCCGTCATAGATCAGGACAGCATCGAATTCCACACCTTTGGCCAGATACGCCGGGATCACATGAACACCCTGCTCAAAAGCCAGCGTCGTTTTCTTAATTAACTTCGGTGCTGTGGGGAGCGCCTTACTCAATGCAGCATGTACGTCTCTGCTCTCTTCGGCGGTTTTGCAGATAACTGCAACCGATTCGTACCCTTCCTTAATCAAGTGCTTGAGGTCTGTTGTGATGACATTCATATGACGCTCTGAATCAGAAGAAACGATCACTTTAGGTTTCTCACCGCTGCGGTTAAATGGAATAATCTCTTCCCCACCAGGCACCATGCCACGTGTAAACTCCACGATCTCCCGGGTAGATCGATAACTTCTGGTCAGCTCAATGACTTCCGTGTTGTCTGGTCCGTACAGGTTAGTCAAGGGTCCTGTTCCACTAAGTACTGAAGAGTGGGCATAGATTGCCTGATTAAAATCACCAAGTGCTGTTATTTTCGCCCGTGGGAACAATCTCTTCATAAATGCCAACTGAAACGCAGAATAGTCCTGGGCTTCATCAATAATGACATGACGAATATTCGAGTTAATATGGAATCCAAGCATAAGCTCACGCAAGTACAAGTATGGCGTAATATCTTCATATGCCAACTCCTGAAGCTTCAATCTGCGTAAAGTCATCTTACAGATTTCATCCCATTGAGCAGGCAGAGCTTCGTCACCCAGCAATCGCTCCATCTGAGCCTGATCGTTGAATAGATGTGCATATAATTGTCTTATATCAACGAATCGTAAGGACTTAATCCATTTCCGCAACGGTTTGAGTCGATCACTGACCACCATACGTGCCAGAATTTCTCTTTCCTGCTCGAAGTCATTAAATGTATGGGTCTTTCCTTTTTGTTTGCGCTTCAACCGTTGATACGCTCGTTGCAGATCCTCCGGCTCCATCAGATCAAGCTGCTGATCCACCCAAGGCGCATCCAGTTCACCTTTACCAAAGGCAGACAGTTCTTTCAGCATCCAATCCCGCAGCATCTCCAGTCGACTCACCAGCTTGACGGACGACTCGAAACTGTAGAACTTCTCAGCCATAGCCTCTGACGTGACAATCGCTCGGCCCTGGAAGCGTACCGGCTTGAATTTCATGCCACCTGACAACATGCTTTCCTTATAACGTGTAATGACTTTCAGGAAAGATTCGGATGACTTGAAGCGAATGCTGGACATGCGCACATCGTAATCAGGATCTTCCGTCCCCGTAAGTACATATTCGAGTTGAATAAACGGATCTTCCAGTTGATATTCACGACCCAAACGGCGCTCCAGATACTCCTGGAAGGTCGTTTGCAACATGTTTTCCTCCCCAAGCTCAGGCAGTACCGTGGAGACATAACTGTTGAACATTGGATTTGGTGAAAAAAGAACCATCTGATCCGCTTGCAGATGCTCGCGGTATTTATAGAGAAGATATGCCACACGCTGGAGCGCCGCGGATGTTTTGCCACTGCCGGCTGCGCCTTGCACAATGAGCATACGTGTCCGGTCATTACGGATAATCCGGTTTTGCTCCTTCTGAATGGTCGCTACAATACTCTTCATCTGTGCATCCGAAGTTCGACTGAGCACGGCCTGCAACAACTCATCACCAATCGTAACCCCCGTGTCAAACATAAAACGGATACGTCCGTCCCGAATGACAAACTGCCGCTTCATCTCTATATCACCGCTGATCTCCCCGCTTGGAGTCTGGTACGTGATTGGACCCGGCGCTCCGTCATAATACAGGTTGGAGATTGGTGCACGCCAGTCGTAGACCAGAAAGAACTCTTCCTTCTCATCCAACAACGATGCAATACCCAGATAAATGCGTTCTGCATTTGGATATCCGTCTTCCTTAAAATCAATGCGCCCAAAATACGGTGAATGATGCAGTCGTTTCATTTTGTCCAACGCAGCCGCTGTATTGAGATGACTGCGCTCCCGATCGGACAGTACCTGTGACTGCTGCCGCATACTGGTTGAAGTTTCCCCTACATCATCCGCTTCACTAAAGTTCATTGTGACTTCATCCCAGAAGTCTTTTCTCATGCCAACCACTTCGTCACGGAAGGAACCAACTTCATCTTCCAGCGTTGAGATCTTGCGTTCAATCTGATCGGTCACGGTGTTGACCCGTTGTTGTTCCACATTCCATTGCTGATCTGTACTCATATGTTAATAGCCCCTCTTTCCCCGGATTGTGTCCTCAAAATCCCATTTGACAAGCCCGAAAAGGCAATGGTATAATTATTAGAAAGTAAACATTTTAATTATATGTTAATTAGTTCTAATTTTCTGAAAACCATTTTTTATTGTACCAGTGACAACGTCCCGATGCAAGCGGAGGCGTTTTTTGTTGTTTTCTTCTTCATTATTACCCAATCACCGGGTCCTCATCTGACTTAGCTACTTCTGCCTGTTTTCGTAATTCTTCAATCGTCTCTTTCCAGCGTGCAATTGCTCCAAGTTCATCTTTTAATTGAAAGGTTATTCCTGAAGTGATCTCCGCATATGGCGCGTGATCCACACGTACATGGAGCACTTGTGCTTCAAAACGATCCCTCGGATGAACAGCGCCCTTAATCTCAGGCAACCGTTCTACTTCTATACGGATATGCAGCAATCGATGTCCTTGAACCGCAATCAAGGTAGCCTTGCCTGTTTTGCTCATGTTCATACTGGTCTGTGTACCTGGCCATAGAGCAAGTCTAAGCTGATGCGGATTTATCGCAATCACTTCCCCCATACTGATCATGGCCTGATGCGGCCATTGATCCTCGGACACGGTCAGCAGTTGCATGGCTTCATGCTGTTTATGCGCCAGATTTGTCCCACTCAACCATTCCATTAGTTCAGCGTCCAATTCCTCTATAATCATGTCTCTATCCCTCAGTTCGTTAATATTCATTCATGCCCTTCAGCCGTATGTATGACAAAACAACCCGGACACGATTGTCCGGGCAATGTTGTAACTACATTGTATATGATCGCCAAGCAGGAGCGCAATTCGCACTTAGAGGTTGTTCAAAAAGTCTAATTTTGATTACGAATCATGCCTAACGGCATCATCAGCATCGAATATGAAATTCAGCCGAAATGTCCGTTGCTCACGTAGTTTTCCTACGCTCCGCTACTCCATTTCTATCTTCATTCCATCTTCTTGGTACTGAAAACCAGACTTTTTGAACTTGAATTTAAGGCCACTTAAGCCAATTCAAAATTTTATCCTGTGATTCTTTGTCTTCACTTGCGCTATGCACATGTTCGGCAAGTCGATTCAAACGTTCCAGTTGATATCCGTAATCATAGATCGCTGCAGCCACGATGGACAATCGTAACATCCCTTCCTTGTCGATATCAAACTGGGTGATTGCCTGCTCCATGAAACGGTCATTATCCAATACAAACTGTGCGGCCTCTTCCCCATTAGGCTTCAGCTTATCCTCGAACTTGAGCAGTGCATGCTCATGGAATTTGATAACCAGTTCAAGATGAGAGTCAAAAAACTGATCCATGGCCGTTGTCCGCGGTGCCTGGAAATAGTGGCGTTCCACCGAATCCAGCACCTCATACCCTTTTTGCAAACTCAGCAGCATTTGTTTGTAGACCACCATCTGACGAGTTTCGCTGAATTTCGAACGTTTCATCTTTTTCTGTTCCTCTTCGAACAAGTTATACTTGTCGGACAAAGACTTAATGGAACCGCCCAGGTTACTTTTTTCCTCCCGGAATACAACTTCCTTGATCTCATCCGAGATCGAGGTTCGCAGAAGCAACGACATACCGCTGAATACACTATGGATCTGCTTCACGAACTGAACCTTCGGTTTCGGAGGAAATACAGTAATGTTGATGAGAAACGCCGATACAATACCAACCAGTGTCAACAGAAAACGATTGAGTGCAAAATGCCAGTCACCCGATGCTTCCATAATGGATACAACCGTGACCAGTGTAAGGCCAACCGTCTCACCCATATTCAATTTAAGACAGATCATGATGACAAGTACAATAATTAATCCAACGGCGATTGGCTCATTGGACAACACCATGCCCCCCACCAGGGCGACAATAGCTCCCAGCGTGGTCGTTTGCAATTGATCCAGGAAGTATTTCCAGGAACGATAGATCGAAGGCTGCATGGCGAATATAGCCGCGATTGCGGCAGGCACGGGAGATTGCGGGTTCAAGAACAGGCTGCTTAGGTACAAGGCAAGCGTGACCGCAATCCCCGTCTTAAGTACACGCGCACCAAACGACATGGTGATGACCCCTCCTCTCTACCGAACCTGAAATTTTACATTTGATAATCATGTTCATTATTACCCCATATTTCTTTTTTTGCCTGAATTCATTCAGGAGAACGATTTATTGTACCATGTAAGGTCTTCCGTTGCCATGTCATAAGTCAGTGGTATTGTGAAATTGATTTCTTTATGTATGTTAATACACATTATTAACATACATAAAGAAGCAAATCTTCAAAATGGATTTTCGCCACTTCAAAGATTCGCCTCTGTTACTTATGATACCTCTGTGGAATGCTCATGCTTATTATGCCTGCCTAACGGTCCGTGCCCTCCCATTCCCTTTTGAACTGGTCCACAAACTGCACCATATAATCATGACGCTGTTCCGCCAGCTCCTTGCCATAGGAGGTATTCATCAGATCCTTGAGCTTGAACAACTTCTCGTAAAAGTGATTTATCGTTGTGCTGCGCCCATTGCGATATTCCTCACGGGTCATCTGCTCCCGTGGGGGAAGGGACGGATCGTACATCTCGCGCCCTCTGGCGCCTGAAAAGGCAAAGGTTCGCGCGATCCCAATCGCACCCAATGCATCCAGTCGATCCGCATCCTGTACAACCTGTGCTTCAAGCGAGCTGACCGCAGGACGCTGTCCTCCCGCATATGAGATGGTGCTAATAATACCCACAACCTTATTACGTATATCCGGGTCAAGAGGCTGGGTATCCAGCCAGTCATTCAGTTTGGCCATCCCGGCTTCCAAGCTCTCATTCAGCTTCTCATCCGGTACATCATGTAATAATGCAGCCAGTTCACAGACAAATGGATCTGCACCCATACGGTGAGCGAGTTCAACCGCAAGTGCGGTTACCCGTTCAATGTGCGGCCAGTCATGACCATCACTATGCTTGGATGAGTCCCCTTGAACAAAGGATCGGGCGGCGCGCAGAACAGCCTCTCCTGCCGTTATTCCATCTATATTATGCATGTGCCCTAATTCTTGCAGATTCCCACCAGGTTGAAGAGGGTTCTCTGACATCTTACGATTCCCCGCCTTCACGGGCCTGTTCACGAGGAATACGTCGAGCTACACCCGTCTTAATAGCTGCTTCAATTACGCGACTGCGCATCGATTTGACTACTTTATCATTGAACACACTCGGAATAATGTAATAACGTGTACGCTCTTCGTCCGTAATGGCCGAAGCAATCGCTTGCGCGGCTGCCAGCTTCATTTCTTCATTAATTTCGGTGGCTCGGCAATCCAAAACTGCCCTGAACATGCCCGGGAAACATAACACATTGTTAATCTGATTCGGATAATCGGATCGTCCTGTTGCCATTACAGCAACAATGTCTTCCACCAAGGCAGGCATAATCTCAGGTACCGGGTTTGCCATTGCAAACACGATTGGATCTTCTGCCATGGTCTGCACATCTTCGCGAGTTAACAGATTCCCGCGGGACAGGCCAATGAACACATCGGCTCCACGAATGACATCACGCAGCGAGCCAGTCTCCAGTTCGGGATTAGTACGAGCTGCATAATCACTCCAGACTTCATTCTCATAGGTTTGTGTCCGTACAATCGCACCTTCACGATCGACACCTATAAGCCGGCTGGCTCCCGCGGACAATAAGATGTTACTGCATGCTACACCTGCTGCACCGATACCACAGACCACAATCTTCACATCTTCAATGGACTTGCCCACCAGTTTGAGCGCATTGATCAGACCGGCGTATAACACAACCGCTGTGCCATGCTGGTCGTCATGAAATACAGGAATGTCCAATTCCTCATTCAGACGACGCTCAATTTCGAAACAACGCGGTGACGAAATATCCTCCAGATTAATGCCGCCAAAACCAGGTGATATCGCTTTCACAGTACGTATGATTTCCTCGGTATCCTGTGTATCCAGGCAGATTGGGAAAGCATCCACACCTGCAAATTGTTTGAATAACATCGCTTTACCTTCCATGACAGGCATCGCTGCACGAGGCCCAATATTACCAAGCCCAAGCACTGCACTGCCATCAGATATGACGGCCACTGTATTCCGTTTAATTGTCAATGAGAAGGCTTTGCCGGGTTCTTCTGAAATGGCTGAACATACACGTGCCACATCCGGTGTGTACACACGTGACAGATCTTCCCGGTTTTGAATCGGGGTCTTCGGTGTTACTTCGATCTTACCGCCCAGATGAAGCAGGAACGTCCGATCCGATACGTTAATAATGGACACACCTTTGAGCTGGCGCACCCCTTCTATAATTTTACTGTTATCTTGTGCATCTGTAACGGCGACCGTCAAGTCGCGCACGCTTACATCCTGATTGGTGGAAATCACGTCGATGGCAATGATGTCTCCCCCAGCTTCCGAGATGGCCGAAGCCACTTCGCCAAACTTGATATCCTTAGTTGTCATTTCCAGTCGAATAATAATGCTGTTACCATCCAGATTCCTTTGATTCATTTCCATTCCTCCCAGACTGAAAGTCTTGAGTTACATGTTACGTGTTTGTCTTCGCTACGCGGACACGTTTATCCTTTATCTTGTCCAGAAAAAGTCGTTCAACAGCCAAATGCATAAAATAAAAAAGATGCCCTGAACACCAATTCAGGCGTTCAGGGCAATCTCTTCTTAATACTAACTTCATTTATTTAGTAACATACAGAATCTACATTATTTCCGGGCAGCCGGTCTGCGCAGAACACAAATGTCATATGGCTTCAAGCTGAGACTTGCTTCCACAGCATCACCACTGAGCAGATCGGTATAGGACTGTCCATCTAGTTCAACCAGCTTCTCATCTGGTGTGTAGTTCTGTACAAACACATAATCTGCTGTACCATCTGTACGTGTATGTGCCGTTGTTCCGGCAGGCAGCTCGGTTTCAAGTCCACGCTCAATGTTCAGGTCAGCGATTAGTTTCGCATAGAAATCATCATAGAATGGCGCTTTCAGACGTGTCGCTACGTAATATGCTTTTCCTGAACCCAACTGGTTAACCGTCAATGCCGGACGTCCGGCATAAAAGTCAGAACGGTACGTAGCCAGTGACTTCGCGCCTTCCAGATGAATCAGATCACACAGTTCAATTGCATCATACGCTGTATTGAGGTGAAGCTCATTGCCCTTCTCCGGAATGATTCCGTTCAGATCACGGTCATGCAATCCGTCAATTTCCTCGGACCAGATGCCAAGTGTCTTACGAAGTGGGCCCGGGAATCCACCCAGGAAACACAGATCGTTTTCGTTAACAATACCAGACCAGTAAGTTGCTACAAACGTACCACCTTGTTCTACAAACTTCTCAATGCGTTCCCCAACACCTTCACGTACCAGATAGAGCATTGGCGCAATCAGCAACTTATACTTGGACAGATCTGCATCCATATCAATAACGTCTACAGCGACTCCCTTTTTCCAAAACGCTTCATAATGCTCTTCCACCGTCTGCTCATACTTCACACCGATATTACGCGGACCCTGGGAATCATTAACGGCCCAGCGGTTTTCCCAATCAAATATGATTGCAACTTCTGCCGGAACCGCTGTTCCTACAATAGCTTCCATGCCTTCAAGAGCCGTTCCTACGTCGGTGACATCTTGGAACACTCGAGTGTGTTCCGTTCCTACGTGGTCTACCACCGCACCATGAAGTTTCTCACTGGACCCCCGGCTTTTTCTCCACTGGAAGTACTGTACACTATCGGAACCGTGTGCCACAGCCTGGAGAGAAGAGAGCAGATGCATGCCAGGTTTTTTCAACTTGCTGACATCTTGCCAATTCGTAGAACTTGGAGTACTCTCCATCAGCAAGAACGGCCGACCGCCTTTGATGGAACGAACGATATCATGCATCATGGCGATCCGGGATGCCTGTTTCGCGTCGTCATCTGCATCATGCCAAGTCGGATAACTGTCCCAAGAGAGGAAATCCAGAATATCGGCGAACTTCCAATAGTTCAGACCCCCATAGAATTCCATCAGGTTGGTTGTGACTGGCAGATCAGGATTCTGAGCTTTCAATGGTTTTGTTTCATGCACGATAAAATCAGCTGTCTGATCCGTAACAAAACGGCGCCAATCCAGATTCATTGCGTGTACCTGTGTCTCACCGTGTGGAGCCGGAGATTCCACTTGACTCCAGTCTGTAACCGTATGGCTCCAGAATGTGGTCCACCACGAATGATTCAGTTCATCGAGTGTTTTATACTTCTTCTGAACCCAACCACGGAATGCTTCCTGACAATAATCACAATGACAGTCTCCGCCGAACTCGTTCGAGATATGCCAGCCAATTACAGCCGGATGATCCGAATAACGTTCTGCCAGTTTTGTGTTGATCGCAGTAACCTTCTCACGGTATACCGGGGAAGTATAACAATGGTTGTGACGGAAACCATGCAGATTGCGGACACGCTTCTCGGATACGCGGAGCACTTCCGGGTACTTCGCGGACATCCAGGCAGGTCTGGCACCACTTGGTGTAGCGAGGAATGCATAGATACCGTTTGCTGCAAAACGATCCAACACCTGATCCAGCCATTCAAACGTGTATACGCCCTCTTCTGGCTCAAGGGATACCCATGAGAAGATACCAATGGACATCACGTTACACTTGGCAAGCTTCATCAAGCGAATATCTTCTTCCAGAACTTCAGGATAGCGGAGCCATTGCTCCGGGTTATAGTCTGCGCCATGCAACATGTGCGGGGCTTTGGAACTTACAGGTGGAAATTTGTATGTCATAAGGACAACTCCCTTGCATTAATTACTGTTTTTTTAGTTTATATACGTTAACAACGACTTCACAAAAGATACGTATTACGCTAGATTACACGTATGTCACAACATCTGATTCTTCAACAGTAGCGAGTGCTGTAAACGATTCCAACTTGCGACCTTTAAAATCAAACATGGTGAGGTTGCCCCAGTTATTCGGATGACCGACGGACCATTCTTCTTTACTTGGTATCCAGGCAGGTTCCCAATAATAGAATCCGTGCCCCAAACCACCAGGAACTTCGCGAATAATCTGCAATAGATCCTTCAGATATTTGGTCTGTCCCTCTACACTTGCAGGGTATCCCGGTAACAACATATCTTCCTGATTCAAAATCCATTCAATGCCTTCCGGCTGCTCCAGCGTCCATGGATAAGCGGTTTCAACTACATTGATCGGTTTGCCATAACGCTCAGCCAGATCATGCAGATTGTCACGTAACGCATCAAGTGTGCCATGCCACCAAGGATAATACGAGAGACCAATGATATCGAACTCCACACCCAGTGCTTCAAATCGATCGTAAAACTTGCGGCTCTCGGCGTTATCTCCACCACGATCAATATGTATCATAATCTGAATATCCGCGTCAACGGATTTGACCGCAGCAATTCCGTACTTCACAAGGCCTGCAAAACGCTCCCACTGTTCATCCGTATCATGCTCTTCTCCACCAACACGTCCCTCATTCCATAACATGCCTGGTGTAATCTCGTTGCCCACCTGCACCATGTCCGGAAGCGCATCGTGTTCCTTCAACGTTCTCAGAACGTCAGCCGTATACATGCATACCGCACGTTGAAGTTCTTCATAAGACAGATTCTCCCATGCTTTCGGCTTCCATTGATTGGCGGGATCAGCCCAGCGATCAGAATAATGGAAATCAAGCAAAAATTTCAATCCCTGTTCCTTGATCCGTTTGGCTATCTCCACCGTCCGTTCCAGATTGCAGAATCCACCAACAGGATCATTCCAGATTCGAAGTCGTATCGCGTTAGCGTCATTAATCTTCAGGATGGACAGCAAGTCTTGTTCCTTGCCATCCACATCACTATAACTCCCGCCATGCTGTTCGATTTCATCCATAAAGGACACATCCATTCCCAGAATGAATGTCTTTTCCGTCAAGTTGCTCACTGTATCAACCTCCATTAATTTGGGGTACAGGCTCAGCCTTTAACTGAGCCCAACGTCATACCTTTAACAAAGAAACGTTGCAGGAAAGGATACACAATCAAGATCGGTGCACTTCCGATGAAGATCTGAGCAGCCCTTACCGTCGTTTGAGAGAGAGCTTCCATTTCTTTTGGATTCATGCTCATGCTACTCATATCACGTCCAATAATGACCGTTTGCATAAATGTAGCAAGTGGGTAATCCTTGGCGTTATTCATGTAGAGCAACCCATCAAACCAGGAATTCCAGTGGAACACCATACTGAACAATGCAATTGTTGCAATGGACGGCATCGAGATGGGAAGGAAGATCCTGAACAATGTTCTGAAATGGTTAGCTCCATCCATGAGCGCCGCTTCCTCCAGCTCTTTTGGAATACCGCGGAAGAAGTTCAGCATCAGAATGACAAGGAATGTGTTAACTGCTCCTGGGAGTACCAGTACCCAGAAGGAATCCATCAACCCGATCTTCTGGATAACCATGTAGAACGGCACCAGTCCCCCGTTGAAAATCATACTGAATACAAAAATCCAGGAGTAGATCGTTCTGCCTTTGAATTCACTATTCTCTTTGGACAACGGATACGCTGCCAGGAACGTAATCAGCAAGGTAATAGCTGTACCAATCACTGTACGTAGAAGTGAAATCCAGAGCGAGTTCAAGAAAATTGGATTGTTCATCGTTTTTTTGTAAGCCTCAAGTGAAAATCCTACGGGCCAGAGATTGACCAGATTGGCGTCGGCAGCTGCCTTCGTACTAAAGGATACAGCCAGTACATGAACCATCGGTATGATACACATAATGGCGATCAAAATCAGAAAGCAGGTATTGACTATATTAAACACGCGATAAGGCAATGATTTATGATACATCGTGGTCCCTTCTTTCTCTGTTCATTCATTTAGAATATGCGATATCCAGCGTATTTTTTGGCTAAGCTGTACGATACAAGAATCAAGATCATACTAATGACCGATTTGAACAATCCGATCGCGGTTGCAAAGCCCATCTCACCATTCTGCATTGCGGAACGATATACGAATGTATCAATGATGTCACCCGTTTGATATACGAGCGGGTTATACAAGTTGAATATCTGGTCAAATCCGGCATTCAGTACGTTACCAAGTGCCAGTGTTCCTACAACCATCAGCATCGGCACAAGCGAAGGGATTGTAATGTGCAGTGTCTGTTTCCAGCGTCCTGCTCCGTCAATTTCCGCTGCTTCGTACAATGCTGGATTAATTCCGGCAAGGGCAGCCAGAAAGACAATCATGTTATAGCCAAATTCTTTCCACACATCTGTCAGAATGACCGTAGATCGGAACCAACTGTTGTCTCCTAGAAAGAAATATGGCCCGAGTCCAAAGGTTCCCAGAACCCGGTTAACTAAGCCGCCTGTTGACAACAGATCTATCAAAATCCCGCCCAGAATGACCCAGGACAAGAAGTGAGGTAAATAGACAAGTGTTTGAATCGTTCGCTGTATAGCCATCTTGCGAACCTCATTCAAAAGAATGGCAAAAACAAATGGGACAAATAAATTAAAAATCAGTTTAAGTACAGCAATAATCAATGTGTTCCAGATGACCTGTAAGCTGTCTTCACGTTCAAACAGATATCTAAAGTTGTCCAGCCCAACCCATTCAGAACCGCTAATCCCAAGCCATGGCTTGTAGTTCTGGAATGCCATAATGATCCCGCCCATAGGCACATAACTGAAGATGATCAGAAAGATAATGGCTGGCAACAGCATAACGTGGAATGGCCAAGTGCGTTTCAAAGTTCTCATGATTGCTCCCCCTGTATTTCTTCCTACTCAAGTACTCCCTGAGTGGCTTATAATGCGATTATATCAACCTTTTACGGGGTCCAAACAGCACATAAAAGCAATATAAATGGCACAAATTCAACCACTTTGCCTTAGCTTGAATAAACAAAAAAAAAGCGCCCAGACGTTAGTCGTCTGAGCGCTGCTTGTAACTATTTTTTCACACTGTCATACCATTCGTTAACCTCTTGCGTGATTTGATCACCGCCACCCGATTTCCACGTTTGTACAAAGGTATCAAACGCATCCGCCGGATTTTTGCCATAGATAATTTCGTTAAATGCTTGATTCTCGATTTTGTTCAGATAGTCCAGCTTGGATTTCATCGTCTGTGTTGTTGGACCTGTGAACATGTTTTTAAAGGAAATTTCTTCTTGGCTCAGTAACACTTTGGCTGCTGCTGGAGTTTCTTTACCGTAATTGACAGCAACATCTTTCTCAAGCTTCGTTTCAGGCTCTTTGCCATCCGCTAAGTTCAGAAGTGCTTTCATCTGGGCATCTGGAATACGAGCACCGTCGCGAACAAGCAAATAACGTACAACGTTCACGTATCCGCCTTCAATCTCGTCAATCGGCATTTGTTTTCCATTTGCATCCAATTGGTAGTCATAACCTGCAAACAGACCGTTATCATAAGGGCTACCTGGTGCCGGGTCTGCATAATTGTCGAACAGGTAGTTCTGGTACGTAAAGAATGCTTCTGGGTGTGCCATATCTTTTTTGATCAACGTAACACCATTAACGAACTGTGTTCCGTGACGCATCGCTTTTCCTTCAGGACCGGTAGGAATTTCAATCGGTTTCCATACCGCACTCGGTACATTTTTCACTGTATCGAGGAGTGGCCACCCACTCATCCAGTAAGGTCCTGGAATAATACCGGCAGTTCCTGCAACTGCTGGCTCTGCTGTTTTGTTCTCATCCCATAGAGCTGCTTCCTGCGGGATATATCCTTTTTTGAGCCATTCGCTCAATTTGGTCAGACCTTGCTTCATGCCTGGATTAATGGAGCCATACTCGAGCTTTCCATCAGTTGCCAGATTCCATTGTTGAGGTAAGGTGCCATATGCACCAAAGATCCAGGATACATCTCCCATCCATGTGTTCATGGATGTTTTGAAACCAACGCTGAGCGGAGTGACTTTTTCAGGAGCCAAGCCGTCCGGGTTATTGTTTTTGAAGGCTTCCATAACGGTTTCCAGCTCATCGATTGTTTTTGGTGCTTTTAGATTCAACTTGTCCAGCCAATCCTGGCGAATCCAGAGCAAGTAATCATTGTTGTATGCGTAGTCCAGAACAGGAATACCCATTCTTTTGCCATCACGACTATATTGGTTCCAAACGTTAGGATCTTGCTCCATCGCTTTTTTCCATGTGTCTGAAGCATATTTGTCGAACAGTGGACCGACTTCTTCGTACATGCCAGAGTCGATCAAGTCTTGAGCAACGAGATTGTCCGCACTACCAATCGTCACGATATCTGGCATTTCCTGTCCAGAGGACATAGCCAGACGAAGTTTGGTTGCAAACGCACTGTTTGTGTCTGTTACTGACCAGAGCGCGCTGACATTAATCCCGAATTTTTCCTTGGCCCACTTGGTTGCAACGTTATTTTCCATGGATTCGCCATTTTTAAACTTCAGCTCAGGATCGATTCCCCATGCTGTTGTAATGGTTACTTCCGGATCATACTTTTCTTTGTATTCGTTTTGGGTTCCAGATGTACTTGGTGTTGCACTATCTCCGCCCCCACTGCCGCCTGAACATCCTGCAAGAACGACAGTTAGACTCAGCGTTGTAGCGAGAAGCGTCAAGAATCTCTTTTTTGTTGATTGCGCTCTCATGTTGTTCCCCCTTAAATCGTTTTGGTTACCCTTTCATTATAGGCTGACCAGGCCTTTGAGCCTATGATACGAAATCAAGATTTCTGCACCTTTGCCAACCTATATTCTGGAATGTTGTTGTAATTATGCCTGATCCCGAAATTCATTTGGTGTCATACCATAATGTTTTTTGAACATTTTGCTGAAATATTGCGGATTTTGATAACCAAGTTCACTCGTAATCTCGTATATTTTTTTGTTACTATTCTTAAGCAGATATAGAGCACGTTCCATGCGCATACGAATCATGTAGTCCCCAAGACCTTCCCCAGTCTCTGCCTTGTAAATTTTCGATAGATATACAGGGTGTAAATATACCTTGTCCGCAATCATCTTCACCGACAGATCCTGTCCTGTATCTCTTGTCACCAGCTCCTGAACCTGCTTGATTACATGCCTACGGCTCTGCACACCTTCCTGATCGGACAACTCTTCCTGAAGCTTCGCCAGCATCTCGGTAGCCCAACGCCGTAGCTTCTCGGGGGATTGAATCAACTGATGAGCAAGGAGCAGATCGAATCCCGCATGATCAATCTCATGCACCAGATGCCCCTGTTTATGGGCGATATACATAAATGCATTAGTTACCGACAGATACATCTCATACACATGTTCTCTGGACAATCGTACCTGTTCTGCCGCGTCAAAGACCGTGTTCAGCTTACGCGCTGCCGCTTCCCATTGCTTGGTCTCGAGCAATTGCGGAAGTACAGGTGGTTTGTACAGCTCTTCGAGCGCCTGCGTCGCATCATTCTCCGGTCTTTTGCTGAGCGCCTGATCCATGTCCATATATATAATCTTGTGTTCTTCCGGTCCTGAAAGGACAAGCGAACCCAGACTTTTCCGATAAGCTGCTGTCAACTCATTAAAGGGAAATGACGGTGTAACTACCATGGACAGATCTCCCTGTAAATATCGAATGACATGCTCACGGAAAGTTTCAGCTGAGATTCTCAACGTCTCCAAGTCCATCTGCGGAGCTTCGATCTGATCTTGATTCTGCAAGAACATAACCAGACACTCATGGGGTCCGCGACCAAACCACACGTTAAATTGCTCTCCAAGTACTTCCTCTGCAATATTACCTACCGCAAAATCCATCAGATCCAGAGACTGCTGGTCCATTGATGAGAAACGTCCTGTAAGGCGAATCAGCATCATCACAGCCGATTGTTCTGGATCGATATGAATCTCATATTGTTGCAGTTGTTCCCGAAGTGCCCGCGCCGTGATCTCACGCCCCAGCAGCAGATCATGCATGAGATTTTCCCGCAAAATTTTATAGTCAGATTTCCGACTGTATAACAGCCGGTGATATTTATCGAATTCATCCCACTCATCGCGAAGAGACGTGATAGCTGCCGACACCGATCCCATAAACTCATCATCGTTTACGGGTTTCAGGATATAATCCGCTGCCTGCAATTGAATAGCTTTTTTAGCATAATCAAAATCACTGTGACCCGTTAGTAAAATACAGCGGATATGAGACCAGCGCTTGCTTACCTCTGCAATGAGATCCAGTCCGGACATGCCAGGCATGCGAATATCGGTAACTACGATGTCTACTGCATTTTCCTCCATAATCTCCAACGCTTCTTTACCAGATGCGGCACGCAGCACGGTCGTTACTCCAAGCTCTCCCCAGGGGATCGTAAGTTCCAGACTTTCTGTTACGTATGTCTCATCATCTACCAGCAATATATCAATCAAGTGATTCACTCCCTATTTCGTTCATTCTGCAAATGGATTCCATCGTTCATCATGCATTACATATTCCAGGTGCTTATCCTTCATTCTCCAGAAGAAACTCCTGCTCGGCAGGCCAAGACAGCGTAACGCGTAATCCACCAAGTTCCGATTCCGTTACATCCAGCCCAGCCTGCTCCCCATATCGAAGCTGGAGTCTCTGATTCACATTCCACAGGCCACAGCCCATCTCCTGATCCATCGTTCCCCTGAGCTTACTCAGAAGCGCCTCACGTGCCTCCTGCGTCATGCCTTGCCCATCATCTTCTACCACAAGAACCATGACACCGTCCTGTTTTTCCCCGGATACTCTTATTTCTCCGGCTTCCGCGTCCGCTTCTATACCGTGAATCACCGCATTCTCCACCAGTGGTTGCACGATGAGTGGAGGAACCTCCTGTCTTAACATCTCATCGGACAGATCAATCTTGTAGTGAATGCGGTCCATACGCATCCGTTGGATCTCCAGATAACAGCTGACAAATTCAATCTCTTCTGTCAACGGTACCACATCCCGCTCCTGTCTAGTCGTATACCGATAATATCGCGATAGATTATGCGACATCGCTACAACAGCGTCCATACGCTTGAGCTTCGCCATACTTGTAATGAAGGAGAAACAATTATAGAAAAAGTGCGGGTTAATCTGCGATTGCAGCTGCTTCAACCGGGCTTCACGCACATGAATCTGTTCCAGATAAACGTGTTCAAATAACTGCTGGATCTGCTCCACCATCAAGTTGAAACGTTCGGACAGGAAACTGAATTCATTGCGGCCTTTTGGCTTAATCCTCACTGAATAATCTTCCTGCTTCAACCGCTGGAACCCGCGAATGAGTTGTTTCACTGGTACCTGTACCTGAACATAGAACAAATACGCCACACCAAAACTCATTAACAACAAACAAATCATGGAAGAATAGAACAGCATATTCGATTGATGAATGGGCTTCAGAATATCTGATAGCGGCATGTAGTCCACCAAATACCAGCCTGTTGTACTGGATTTCACGGTGTTAACCATGTAAGGCTCGTCCCCGATCACTACTGTACGATTATCAACGTCCTGAAGTTTGTGGGCGGACAGTTCTTCCATCAACTGATTCGTTAATGAACGATCTGAAGTCCGATTATAGATAACCCCCGATTCTTCACGGAAATAGAAGGGGTCATGCCTGCCATCGTCCTTGAATTTGTCCAGCATATCCCGAATGTTATCACTATCAAACTCCAGTTTAATAATCGTTTCCGCATGATTAGCTGGGTCCTTAATACCGTATGGAGATACCGTAATCCAGCTAAACATGAACCGATCATCTTCCCCATCCTGAATTTTGCGTACATCCCAGCCGGAAATGATATTTTCCCTTAGCGCTTCTTTATCGTAAGAACGTGCGTCCCTTTCGGAAACCACCCTTCCCAGCGAAGGAGAATACAGATATAACTTTGTAGCCCAATTGGATGAACTTTCCTGAATACTCAGCTTATTCTGAATACGTTTGACCAGGTTGATCGCATCCAGATCAAAGTAGTTACTGTCCGCATAGATTCGCCGGAAGCTGCCAATATCAGGATCATGTATGAGCAGATTCGGCCATGAGGATAACAGTTCGATGTGTGTGTTCACTTGATTTTGGAAAAATTCAAGCTGGTTACTATTTGATCGATTCAACTCATCTCTGAGAACAGCTGTTGTTTTGTGATTGGAGTACCAGTACAAAAGCACTACAGGAATCAGCATAATCAGAATAAGAATGACCATTTTGGAAAACAGGTTTGTCCGATATGACATCTTTTCATCTCACCTTGTCTAAATTTGTCGTGACATTAATTGTATTGATGTAAGCGCTAAAGACAAACTATTTTTTTGAGACAAACCGATTCATTATCTAGCGTAAGCGTTACCAATTCAAGGGGGAAGGAGATAAAACCAACATTTCTGCACTAATTGCAACTTCCACGCACAAAAAGAGCCAGCGATTAGCCAGCTCTCTCTAATTTCAGTATATGCCTTTGATCTTTTTATTCTACTCAAACCTTATTCCACTTCTGTTTATGTAATTATTCTTTTTTACTATAAAAATATCAACTATGGAATATCATAATCAAATACCGTATTCGCTCCATCCACGCCTACATCCAGCACAATATCCATAAGTTTTCCATTGACGAACAGAGGGGATTCCGCTTTCCCGTAAAACTCCAACTTGCCTGTAAACGTTCCATGGGGTTCAATCTCAACATGTACCGGCCTTAACTGGACAGACTGCAAGGCTTCCAACAGTGGATCGTCCTTAAACTTATAACTTCGTGCGAGATCAGGCATTAACACGGCGGATACGGAATCTCTGCCGTAATTTTTGAGTGTAAGGTCACAGGTGGCTCGGGTCTCACCCGTTTTCAGCACGTTAAAGGTACAAGAACTTGCATTCTGTACATAGGATACCGCATTAATGCCTGTAGCTCCCCACTTGGCTATATACATGAATTTATCCGTCATGTACGAATAACTGAGAATGATAGCGATAACTACGATCCATAACCCTTTTGCAAGACCGGGGAATGATTTCCCGATTTCTTTGCGTGTAAGGTAGAAGCCGCAAGCGAAGATCCCCATCCCCAGGAAAAGTGTGATATGTACACCACTTAAATAAGACGTAGTATACGGTGATATACCTATTGCTGACAGCATGGTATCTCCAACAGAAAAACCAAGATGATGGTTAAATGTAAAGATGATAGCAAATAGCAATAAAGCCCCTGAGAACACAAGTCTGATTCTCGACACACGAACACCCCCTAATCAACCACCTTATTGTATCATATTTTTCCTATTTATGATTAACAATCCAAATCCAAAAAACAACAATAAAAAGAACGTCTTCGGCTGTTCACCGAAAACGTCCTCCATTTTCACCGCTGACAAGAGCTTGTAATAACACAGGTCTCTCTGTCATGGCTGACGATCATTTATTGCTTAGACAAGAATGCATCAAGTTGTTCCTGTTTGGCTGCAATAATTTTATCAATTCCCGCTGCTTTCAATTTCTCCAGATATTTCGGAATCATCTCATTTGGATCAACGGCGCCCGATGTCATACCCGGCTTGAACTGTTTGTTCACGTTGTTGACCGCCGCAATTTCATTTTTGACAGATTGGCTGTTGAACGTAAAGCCCAGTGCTGGCGACTTCACACCTTTGGCGTTAAACTCTTTGAACTTCTCCCATTTCTGTGGATCTTCATTATCCCAGAGGAAGTTCAGGAATTGGTTACCCAGTTGCCATTGTGCACCTGGATTGTAGGTACGACTGTTGGCATCTACGCCATCAGGGAGAGCAATGATATTATCCTGTCCGTCTTTTTTCACATAATGTGTACCTTCAATTCCGAAGTTCAACAAGTTGTTAATTTCCTTGTCGGAATGCAGCAGGTTAATGACCTGCATTGCTTTCTCCGGTTGCTCTGAAGAACGGGAGATCGCGAGCATCGCTCCAGATGCATCACCCGTCGTGATTGTCGGCTGTGTCATCTCAATCTGAGTGAGTGGGAAACCCACATACCCTTCTTCTTCTTTATCCTTGCCTGGCTTCATGCCATCTGTCCAGAGAAACGCTTTTCCAGCCTTCGCCTGGTCTTTCGGGAACACATTGGACGTAGCAGCATCACTGTTGATATATCCCGCTTGATACCACTTGCGAGCGAGTTCAGCCGCTTCTTTGAATTCTGGGGTCTCCACTTCATTCAGCACCGTTGTTCCGCCTGCTGTTTTGGAGATGACTCCAGGTACGGAAGCATCACCGAGATAATCCCAATCCAGATTCTCTAACAGCCCGTTACCATTGGTATTGGACATATAGAATGGTGTGATGGCTGGCTCGTTTTCCTTGATTGTTTTGAGAAGTGGCTCCAGATCAGCCCATGTCTTTACAGCTGTCAGGTCCAGCTTATACTTGTCAGCCAGATCTTTACGTACCAGCACACCACGTGTGGCCGCGAGTTCCTTATTCGTAGGAACGCCGTAATTCACGCCGTCCACCTGGGAACCTTCCAGAAAGGCAGGGTCCAGGTTTTTCTTGATATCCTGACCATGTGCATCAAGCAGATCATTCAAGGGCAAGAATGCGCCTTTAGCTACATTCACCGTGTAGTTCTGCCAAGCTGCTGTGAAGATAATGTCTGATTTTTCACCTGAGGAAATCATGAGATTCAGCTTGTTATCCCACTGTCCCCAGTCAATCGCATTGATCTTAAGCGTGGCTCCGATCTTTGGTTCCATCTTTTTGTTAATCTCGGCTTCTACCAGAGCGACATCCTTCTGTGGTGTCCCTGGGTAGAACAGTGTCACTTCATAGGGTTTGCCCCCACCTTCACTTGCTCCTCCGCCTTCTGCACCAGGTGTTGTTGTTCCACCCTTGTCTGATGAGCAAGCTGCCAGCACCAGGCTCAGCGCCATAACCGTTGCCATCATGCGTGACCATACCTTTAATGATCTAACCAATTGAACCCCTCCTGTCATGTGTTGAAACATTCAACCGAATTCCCCAATTCACAAATAAACCGATAACTACTTCTGTATATGCCCTTTCAGTCCATCTTCATTTACCTTGCCCACTCCGCTAACCGGTTCAGAGTTATCCCTTCACAGCGCCAACCGTAAGACCTTTGATGAAATAACGCTGGAAGAACGGATATGCCAGTACAATTGGACCAATACCGACCACAGCCATCGCCATTTGCAGAGTTTTGTTAGGCAGATTCAGCAATCCACCCTGCGACGAAATCTGTGAAGAGACGTTGGAGTTGGTTGTTAAATATTGAATATCGAGCAGCGTCCGGTACATAAGATACTGAAGGCTGATCGTCCGGTTATCTGATATAAAAATCATGCTAAGGTACCAGTCATTCCAGTAATTCAATGTACTGAACAACGCGACGGTTGCCATTACGGGAAGAGAGAGCGGAAGCACGATACGTGCAAACGTTCTCAATTCTCCCGCACCATCAATCCGAGCCGATTCCAGAATGGACACCGGAATGGAGTTCGCGAAGAATGTACGCATGACCAGTACAAAGAATGGGGATAGCAGTAGCGGCATAATGAGTGCCAGTAGGGAGTTTTTCAGATCCAATACGTTGACATAGACCAGGTACCAAGGTACCAGACCCCCATTGAACAACATTGTGAAGAAGATGAAAAAGGCGAACCAGCCCCGGTAAGGCAGATCTCTCCGTGAGAGCGGATACGCATACAATGCGGTCAACGCAACACTTGTAATGGTACCTACAACGGTAACAATAAAGGATATACCATACGAGTGAATGATCTGATCCATATCTCTGAACAGAAACTCATAAGCCGTCAGGCTGAATTTCTCTGGAATAAGCTTATATCCATTGGCAATTACTGTTGTCTCGTCCGAAAATGAGATGGCGAAGACAAGCAGGATCGGCACGATACAGGCAATGGCATAGAATAGAAACATCGCATGAATAACGGATGCGGAACGCTTCGATACGGCTAGTGGATCACGTGATTTCACAGCTGACTTGCCTCCTCTCAAAATAATGCATTATCTTTATCTATTCGCCTTACGATGGTATTGGATACAAGAACCAGCACAAATCCAACGATTGCTTGGTATAGACCAGCTGCTGATGACATCCCGATATCTCCACCGATAAGGAACGTACGATATACGTAGGTATCCAGTACATTCGTTACAGGGAACAGCGCTCCTGATTCCAGTGGAACCTGGTAGAACAGACTGAAGTCTGCATAGAATATACGGCCAATTTGCAATAACGTCATAATGACGATTAATGGGACGAGAAACGGAATGGTAATGAAGCGTATCTGATGCCATTTGGTTGCTCCATCAAGCACAGCTGCTTCATAATATTCTTCATCGATACCCACGACAGCTGCCAGATAGATGACCGCATAATAACCAATATTTTTCCATGTGTTCACCAGTGGCAAAATATACGGCCAATACTTCGGCTCTGAATACCAGTCGATCGGCTGACCGCCGAACATCTGCAGAATCGTTGAGTTCATGAAGCCTGAATCCTTGCCCAGGAAAGCCAGTACCAGATAACTGACCACAATCATGGACAGGAAATACGGTAATAACATAAGTGATTGATATAACTTGGACATTGCCTTGTTTTTCACTTCATTGAGCAGAATAGCAAGCCCGACACCTACAAAGAGATTCAGTGCAATGAACACCGTGTTATACGCGAGTGTATTTCGGGTAATTTCCCATGCATCACTGGTTGAGAACAAATATTTGAAATTGTCCCATCCACTCCATGGGCTACCCCAAATACCATCAGCATAGTTTACATTTTTGAATGCGATCAGAACGCCGAACATCGGCATATAGTTGTTCACCAGCAGAAACAGGACCCCTGGCAAGAACATGAGATACAGCACCTTGAATTTGCCAAGATTGTGCCACACCGACTTGCGCTTTCGGACTGTTTCTCCCGGTATTTCCGATATTCGTACTCCCTTACCCGCCTGGGGTTGTGTCTTCATAACTTGTTCTCCCTCACTCCTCTTGAATTCTTCCTCAGGATGAAGCTCCGTTGCGGCTCCTGTGGTTCAAGTATACGGCGGGGCGAATGAGACCTCTATCTGCTGTGGTGACCTGTTGACTTATCAAATTATGACTTTAGTTCCAAAAAAAACAAAAGACGCAGCATGCTGCGCCCTGAACTATACGGTACGTGACTGTTTTCGAAACTCCTGTGGCGTTATACCCGTGCACTTTTTGAACATTTTGGTGAAATGCGAGTAATTGTAGTACCCCACCTTGCCAGCGATATCCGTCACTTTGACGGTGGACTGGGACAACAATGTCTTCGCTTTGGCTACTCTGCCCTGCAGGATAAACTCAGATAGGGACATCCCCTTCTCTTTCCGAAACAGACGTGATAGATAAGCGGGATTGAATCCGGCAAAAGCTGCAAGTTCCTCTCGCATAAGTTCTTCACCAATATGAGTTTCAATATAAACGCACAACTGATCCACAATGGTCATAGGGCTATGATCGTCCGGGTACAACACCGGGATAACACGATCAATCAGATCAGCCGTCCACTGCTTCAACTGCGGCAACGACCTTGTCACCATACTCTCTTCCGGCTCCCGTTCACCCGGATACAGACTGCGTATTGACACGTTTTTCTGATGAAGCAGCGGATAGACCACATGCAGCATGGCATGATAGTAGAGATGTAACATTTCAGGAGATAAACCCTCTTGGGCAGCAAGCAACTCAAAAATCTCATCCACACGTTCTCGCAAATCTCCTACTTTACCCGTCTCAAAAAGAATAGATAATTCCGAAAACCATGGAATAGGCAAAAAGCGATCTTCCTGATCTCTTCCCCGCTCATCATAGACAAATACTTCTTCAAGCTCCTTAATATTGCGCCGCTCCATATCCATCAGTTCATTTAACATGCCTTGCAGCTCAGTCACAGCAACCGGGGCACCAACATAACAGGACAACCGACAGTAGAAATACGTACCACATTCCTGAATATATCCCTGACAACGTTGTGCCACTTCGCTCGCACTCGGAATGATGCCATCTTGCTCATAAGCAAGCACAATATTTAATCCACTTTGATCCTGAAACACCTCACCGGGCTTGTCGCCAAGCAGCATCTCTTTGGCTGCATTACGAAGGGCATATTCCAATACCTCTTCGTCACGCAAATCAAAATCACGCACCCATTCCTCTACCGATATCACAATGGGTAACACACGAGCATGCGGATCTATCTCGGCACCATACAGTTCTGCGAGCTCTTGCAACCGTTGTTCGGTTAACGTGATACGCTGAGAGATGGCATCTTTCCAGAAGCGTTCTGTCAGCAACGGTTTATGGGTTTTCCAGCGTTTGTATACGGTCTCATAAACTTCGTTGGTACGGGTACGCTGCTCCCCATCCTTGATCTTCTCCACCGCCTGGGTTACTACCTTAATCAATTGATCCGCTGGAGCCGGCTTCAACACATAATCAAAGCTGTTTAGCTTAATGGCTGTCTGAGCATAATCGAATAAAGCATGGCCTGTCAGGAAAATGGTCAGTATGCCTGGATCATGTTTCAACACCCAACTTTGCAGGTCAAGCCCTGTTTCACCAGGCATCTCGATATCACAGATCATGATATCAATAGCATTTGCCTTTAAAATCTTTCTTGCCTCTTCGGCATCACCAGCACTGTATACCTGGTCAATGCCTGCTGCTTGCCAATCGACTCCTTCCACCATTGCTTGTAATGCATACACTTCATCATCCACGATCAACAGGTTCCGCATAGGCTCCCCCTTCTTCCTCTTCGGTCTGAGCGGGTAAATCAATGATGACTTTGGCGCCATGATCCACCTCATTGCCAAACTGCAAACTGGCTTGATCACCATACTTCACTAAAAGCCGATGAGCCACGTTCCATATCCCGATATGTTGTCCATTCGGGTCTTCAGCGTATTGTCCATGTTGCAGACGCCCCAACAATTCCTCTTCAAATCCGACACCATTGTCCACAATCATCAGTTGAAGCACCGTCCCATCGACCTGACCGGACGACTTCTCACCGAGGCGCGCCACGATCCGAATGACAAAGGCTTGTGTCCGGCGCTGAAATCCATGAATAATGGCATTCTCCACAAAAGGCTGAATGGTTAATGGCGGAATCACATAATGTCCCAGATTCGGTTCAACATCCAGTTCAAAATCAAATCTGCTTGGAAACCTCAGCTTTTGAATTTCTAAGTAATGACGAATGTGCTCGAGCTCTTCATCCAGACGAATAACACGTTTGCCTGCACGCAGACTGAATCGAAAATAATCGGCCAGATGACCAGCCATCTGCTGCACCAATTCATGTTTTTGCAAGGAAGCCAGACTATGAATAATATTGAGTGAATTCAGGTAAAAGTGAGGATTGATCTGCATCTGCAGTTGTTTGAACTCTGCCTCCCGCGTCCGCAACTGTTCCTCATACACATCAATTTTTAGATGCCTGATCTCACTGGTCATTTGATTGAAACTTCGTGTCATAAATTCAAGTTCCGAAGAAGATGGCGGTTCCAGCTTCACATCGAGATCTCCACGGCTCACCCTTTTCATGCCTCGGATTAATGCATTCATCGGGCGGAATAACAGATGCCGCAAAAAGATCAGTGCAGTAACCAGAATTACTGCCGCACCAATGGGAAGGAGACGAATGATCTGCTGGAAAAACGGGAGGTTACGCATCATGTCTTCCTCAGGCAGCAGCACGATATAATTCATCTGGGACATAGCCGAGGCAATACCCAACATCAAATATTGAGGCGCTTCTCCCTTGTTCACAACTTCAGAGATAACCTGATACGGATTTTCCAGGCCCGGAAGATGCGCTGCAGCCAGCTGAATCTGTGCAGTATTCAATGTGGAATCCGATAATGCCCCACCGTCGGTTCCAACAATGACCGCGCCTCCCCGATCTCCGGATTCAGTGAATTGTTGTGTATGATTCAGTGCATTCATATCGACAAGTGCACCTGCATAGAACTGCTGGTTGATTCGCACTGTTTTCACCAGCGCATTCCACGTCCCGCCACGCACGATGCTCCATTCCGGCTTCTGAATATCCCCTTCCAATTGCTGCATCTGGACTGGCATACTCTCCTGCACAACCGACTTTTTGACATCATAATTGCCTGAAGTGGCGAGCAGCAGATCATCATTCACGGCATCATATAGAAAAAAAGAATCGATTAGATTATAAAAACCGATATCTGTCATGAATTTGTTCATAATTCGTTGCTTTGCAATGATATAATCACCGCTGCCGTATTTCAGAAAAAACAGAGAGATAATATCCGGGTCCCGCTCGCCCAGACTATATAAATACCGATTCGTCTCCTGTAATACACGTTCATTCTGCTCCACACTCTTGGCGAGATGATTCATATTGGTGAGGGATACTTTGTCACGTACAACTTTCATGGCGTAGACGTTGTTGTAATAAAGCAGCATGAATAATGGCAGCATGATCAATGTAAGGCCCACTATAAATTTAAAACGAAGTGAACGGATAAAGCTCATGGATTATGGATTCCCGCCCTTTTAGAGGTAGTTCAAAAAGTCCGCTGTACTGAACCAGACTTTTTGAACACACACTTTATTTCAACATAGTTTTTCTATTTTCTTCCTTATGATGGCATGTTTATTGTAATCACCCCTGCTTGCCATTGTCTATGGGGTCCCGTGACCTTCACATATCAATTCTGGTGACTTTCATCCGCTCCAATTTCAAGAGTAACAAGCTTCATGTTGTAATAAATTCTCCAGTTGTAAAATAAATCCTTCATTTATAGCTCAGAAGCTTCTCCCTAAAATAAATGCTGCGGCAAACCCCGGACTCCACGAACGCCCGATCTTGACATGCATACGATATATCACTCCTCGGGTTAGTCACCAGGATGTAGGGAGGCCTGTTCGATGAATATTCAACTCACTGCGTTACACTATGTCTATCTGGCATTTATCGTCTTGATCATCGCCGTAATGATCCGGCGCAGGGACACCACCATCATCTGTGTCGCGGGTATTATGACCATTGGACTTCTGGCAACCGAAACCTTAAGCGGGTCAGTTGCTGGGATCTTCAGCAGTTTTATCTATGCAACAAAAGAATTGTTAAGTACGATCTTCATCATCTCGATTATTGTGGCAATGAGCCGTGTTCTAATCAGAACCGGCATTAATGAGGTCATGGTAACACCCGTCACCCGGTTTATCCGTTCCCCTCAGGTCGCGTATTGGGGTATCGGATTGATCATGATGGTAGTATCGCTATTTTTCTGGCCATCCCCAGCCGTAGCACTCGTCGGTGCAGTACTGCTTCCTGTAGCCGTGCGTGTAGGTCTTCCTCCGATTGGAGCTGCCATTGCCATGAATCTGTTCGGACATGGGATTGCGCTGTCGGGAGATTACATTATTCAGGGGGCTCCCAAACTTACAGCTGATGCAGCCGGTATACCGGTTACTTCCGTCATGACGGCCAGCATACCTCTGGTCATTGTCATGGGCACCATATCTACACTTACAGCCTTCTGGATGCTACGCAAAGAGATGAAATCAGGCTCGCCTGTTCATTCCCCAAACGTTATATCAGGTACCGTGGGCACGGAACCTTCTTCCTCATCAGAGGCTGTGTCCACCTCCCTACCCACTGATCAGCCTGTACAACCTCAAGTCATGTCAGCCCGTGTGCAAAAGGCGTTCGCTCTGCTTATCCCTCTGTTATTTGCAGTTGATGTGATTCTGATGTTTGTATTGAAGTTGCAAGGTGGTGACGCAACAGCTCTGATTGGCGGAACTGCTGTCGTTATACTGATCGCCGTTACCCTTGCCGCACATCGACATGCGGGACCAGAGGAAACGACCAATTATTTAATAGAAGGATTTCAGTTTGGTTTCAAGGTGTTTGGACCGGTTATTCCCATAGCCGCATTTTTTTATCTGGGAGATGCTGCGATTACGGAGTTGTTCATCAACCCTCTTCCTGAAGGTTCACACGGGATTGTGAATGATCTTGGGGTCGCACTTGCTGGACTGGTGCCATTGAATGATACGGTGGGAGCCATTACAATGACGGTGACCGGAGCGGTCACAGGAATGGATGGTTCGGGGTTCTCGGGGATATCCCTGGTTGGCTCGATTGCGTCCATGTTTGCAGGATCGGCAGATTCCGCACCTGTACTGACAGCACTCGGTCAGGTTGCAGCCATATGGGTAGGTGGCGGAACCTTGATTCCATGGGCATTGATTCCTGCTGCTGCAATCTGCGGAGTCAATCCTTTTGAACTTGCAAGACGCAACCTGAAGCCTGTGCTGCTGGGACTCGCGGTAACGACGATTGTGGCCATTTTTTTGATCTGACCAAAAGTTATTTACACTGACACTACGATGACAGAAACACCTTCCAATCGCTGTTATTCCCAGATTTTTTTGATCCCTTTCTCAAGGGAAAATCCGGTAATAGCGTATGCTTCCGATGCAGCTTTCTTTCAGAAAGCTTTTAGGCGAACGCTTCGCTTTTTCAGGTTTTTTCTGTCCTCTCCGTTATCGTGTAAATGATTAGTTCATCTCAAATAGACATTTTAAAAAGACGTGCGTGAACGTGCCCAGTTCCAGAGATCTTCACGTTTCATCTCGGCCAGGTGCAGCATGTCCACATATGGATCTCCCTGTAGTCCAAGTACAGAAGCAAAAGCAGGCTCCGTCTTCCACCCTGCCTGTTTCAGACTGCGGATCTCACGATGTCCCGCGTCTCCCCACAGTTGCAACAATCTCCACTCTACGATCATATGTAGGTATGCATTCTGCCTGTAAACTGGCACGGATTGGGCAAAAATCTCCACAGGCCAATGTCCCACTTGCAAATTACAAGTCACATAAGGACGTTGGTCTGGAAGATCCCCACCACGTACACATTGAAATTCAGCAACGGCTCCGATTCGATTGTGTATCTCGGCTTCAAACACGTCCAGATCCTCTGCATAACACAGCAGATCCAGATCACTGCCAGGTATATCAATATCAATTGGCACCGTTCCTGCTGGATATGGGTAATAGTCAGCTAATATATAAAGCAAGCCACTGCTCTGTAACACATGATAGGCGTCCTGCTGACGTGCATTACCCGAAGCCAGATGTGCCATTACTTCTGGGGTAGTACTCATCTCCCCGCCTTGGGCCACAGTTAGTTCGAGCCTCCTGTAATGACCTGTTTCACACGTCCCACTTGACCGCTTGTCAGTCGTACTTTGATTCCGTGTGGATGCGTAGGTGACTTGGTTAACAGATCCTTCACAATGCCACGTGTCAGCTTACCAGTAGCTTGATCCTGCTTCAGCACAATGTCCACTTCCAGACCTGGCTTAATATTTACACGTTGTTGTCCATTCATTATGTTCACTCTCCTCTATGTCGTGATTCATACCATTTATACTATATACCCTTAAACACAAAGCTCCATCTATTGTAGACGTTTTGGTTTCAAAACAAAAGGGACACGGCAATAACCCCCTAAGGCTGGTTCCACGGTTGATATGAAGATCAAGATAAAGAAACCGCAGGTCTCTTCATCTGAGACCTGCGGTTTCTAATTGGATTGGTCATGTTCAGGGCTGCACATGCTTCAAAATAGACGAAGGCGAAGTTCCATCCTTCGTAGCTTCGCGTGCCTTTACAGCAAGTAGCTCAGACACCGTAACGAATTGGTACCCCTGCTGCTGTAACTTCGGCAGGATCGTTTTGAGTGCTGCTACCGTATGCGACTTGCCTTCCACCTTATCGTGAAAAAGTACAATATCCCCATTACGTGCGTTCTTCAACACTTTGTTAACGATAGCCGATACACCTGGAGAAGCCCAGTCCCGTGTATCCTGATGCCAAGACCAGAGTACAATGGTATACCCTTTTTGTTTGGCAGCCTGGATGACCATGTCATTGTAGTAGCCGCCCGGTGGTCTGAATAACAGGGGACGCTCCGCGCCAGCTTTAATAATGGAACTTTCCGCTTCGTTCATATCCTTCATGTACTTGTCCGCACTAGTTGATCGAACTGCATACGTGTGCGCATACGTATGGTTGGCGATTTCATGCCCTTCGAGCTGTTCCTGCTTAATCAGTTCAGGAAATTTATCTGCCCATTTGCCAAGTACAAAAAAAGTTCCTTTAGCATGATACTGCTGTAACAAAGCCAGGATCTGCGGAGTCTGAATCGGATCTGGCCCATCATCAAAGGTAAGGGCGATGAGTTTATCCTGTGTGGGAACTTCCCACACAATCTCTCCTCGTTCTTCATAATACTGACGGTTCTTCTGTACAGGCTTTGCATAGGCAGAACTGCTACCCAGCAAAATAATTAGCGTGAACATTCCGATGACTCGGGCTGCCTTCAGGTTCATGTGGTGTCCTCACTTTGTCTTCATACGTAAACTCCCTGTTAGCATTTCCCGATTCACCCGAACTCATTAACGAAAGATCTGATCCACGACTGCAATTTCCTCAGCAGTTAATTCCACATTTAATGTTTGCAGATTGTTAATGACCTGCTCTGGTCGCTTGGCACCCGGAATCAATGCATCAATAGAAGGCTGAGTCAGGTACCAGGCCAGAACCAGATGAGCGACCTCAACATCCTTGGATTGTGCTATGCTGCGCAGTTGTTCAACTTTATCGAGATTTTCAATGAAAGCTTCACCTGTAAACAGCGGGTTCTTTGAACGTCCATCCTGAAAGGTTGTATCACGATTATATTTCCCGCCCAGCAGTCCCGCTGCCAGAGGGAAGTAAGAAACAAAAGAAATGTTATGCTCAGCCGTATACGGCAACAGCTCTTTCTCCGCTTCTCTTTTGAACAGATTATATTCAGATTGCAGTACGTCTACATGCCCGTCCTTGTTGGCTTCACGCAACTGATCGATGGAGAAGTTGGATACACCAATGGCACGAATTTTGCCAGCGCCTTTCAATTGTTTTAACGCATCTACCGCCTCATCCTTAGGCGTATGTTCATCCGGAAAGTGGATGTAGAACAGATCAATGTAATCGGTTTGCAGACGTTTCAACGCCTCATCCACGGATGTTTTCAGAAAAACAGGTGAGTTATCTATGACAATCTTGCCATCCACTAATTTATGAGCTGCCTTGGTTGCAATGATGGTATTCTGACGCTGACCGGTTTCCTTCAATACTTCACCGATCAGTCGTTCGGAATGCTCCGGTCCATAGATGTACGCCGTATCCACAAAGTTAATACCTTGTTTCAAAGCTGTACGAACCACTTCCTTACCTGTCTCATCATTCAGCATGTCCGGATAGATATTATGTCCGCCTACTGCATTCGCACCCAGTCCAATGGGATTCACGATCAGATCCGTCTTGCCCAACCGAATTTGTTGTTCTGCCATGTCTCATCTCTCCTTCACTGATCGAATAAGTATAATTTAGTTGTAACGTCTTTCTTGTCCCATATTATATCAAACCGTTTAGCATATTTAAAATATCGGATTTATCGGATTAGGTATTTTTCAGCGCAGTTGCTTCCACGTCGTTAATAAACCGGCGCAGTTTTGCAGCCACATCACGGGTGATTTCACCGTTTTCATACAGTTGTTGCACTGTATTACGCTGTTCCTGAATGGCCACCATCTGCAACTCCAGCTTCTCCTGATTAAACGGATCTTCCGTTTTACCCTGATTCCAGGTGCGCAATTTGGCAATTACACGCTCATACTTGGCAATGACCGACAGTGCGACAACTCGATTCCCATCGTTCATATGGGCACGAATGGCCTTAATGGCTGCTTCAGAGGTACGTAACTTCACCTGACGGAACAGTTCTGCATTTTCAAGCATGAATGGTTGGTTCGGCTTCTCGGACCGGTTGGTGAACAGATGTCCTAACACACGCCCGATCTCGCTGATCGAAGTCATGAACTGAGTATTTGTGCGATTCGCCAGCATCATTTCCTTGCGATCCAGCCAGCTGTCACATTTGAAGGCCGCATCAGAAGCAATTGCATTTTCGTCCAGCATTACTTCAACTTCTTTACGCTCCGCCCGGGTGGCAATCAGGTTAATAGCCGTTTCTTGTTTCTGAATATCTTTGCGTTTATCGGCGGTAAGCTGACCTGCGGCCTGTCTGATGTACTTGGACAAGTCGGAGACAACCGCGAGTGCTGCAGCTTTGTTCTCATCGTTCATTTCGGATTTGACAGCTCGTATTGCCGCATTCAGCATAATGTCATGTGCTTTTCGTTCTGACTTCTGCGGTGTTTCTTCTGTGGATTTCCCATCGTCTTTGGCCAGAACTGGAAGAAACACACTCGCCGCAATTAGAGAGAAGAGGATAACCCCTGCCGCCAGGAAAATAATCAGATCCCGTTCAGGGAAAGGTGATCCATCCTGAAGCACATAAGGAATGGAAAACGCACCCGCCAATGTTACAGCCCCCCGCACCCCAGAGAGGGAAATGATCGTTATATCCTTGAATCTAGGTCTGCCAATTGAGGATTTGGTACGCAGCATTTCATTCCCTTGCCAGAACAGATAGATCCAGAGAAAACGCAGAACCAGCAGTAGCACCGAGATCAAGCCCACATATCCCAACACCTGCAGATTATTAAACGAAACATTTTCAAAAATGGTACTCAACACATTCGGTACCTGTACACCCAAAATAACAAACACCAGACCATTTAGTATAAATAAAATGACTGACCAAGTGCTCGCAGATACCACCTGCATTTTCAACTGAACCGATTCAGCGCGGTCACGCTCAATGGCGTGGATAATACCGCCTGCCACTACCGCAAGAATACCTGATACCCCAATTTCTTCACTTACCAGATAGATGATAAATGGCGTCAGGATTTGCAGCAACATGTGAATGGTCACATCTTCCATGCCCAATCTACGGATCCATACCCCTAGCCTGATTAACAGAAAAGATAACAATGCCCCGACAAGAAGTCCACCAATCGCAATCAGAATAAAACTGAAGGTTGCCTGCGCCAGGGAAAACACACCTGTAACCGTGGCTGCAATCGCGAATTTGAAGGCCACGAGGCCGGATGCATCATTCATTAATGCTTCACCTTCAAGAAGCCTATGTATGCCTTTGGGCAAATGTACTCGCCCTGCCATGGCGCCAACGGCAACAGCGTCTGTCGGCGACAGTATGGCTGCAAGAGCAAAAGCAGCAGGTAACGGAATCGAAGGAATCAGCCAGTGAATGGCATATCCTGCCACAACCACCGTCACGAACACCAGTCCCAGCGCAAGCAGAAGTATAGGTGCACGCAGATTCCATAATTCATTCCTTGGTGTTCGCTTACCATCGTTGTATAACAAAGGTGCGATGAACAGTACAAAGAACAACTCCGGATTCAGCGGCAGATGAACACCTGCAGGAAGCAAAGCTATAGCTACACCAAGCACAATTTGAATGAGCGGAATGGGAATAAAGGGTACAAACCGGTTTAAAATATTGGATAAACCAATCAGTACCAGTAACACAAGTACGGCAATAAATATTTCCATGATGACAAATCCCTTTCCGCTATAGAAGTGGTGAAACCTTTGTTGTATAGGTTTATTTTAACATAATCCAGACTTTGTTATAAAAATATTGTCATATTCATATACCCATTTAACTGCTCTCAGACTAGTTTATATAATTGAAACTAATCATTTACACGACAACGGAGAGGACAGAAAAAACCTGAAAAAGCGAAGCGTTCGCCTTTATCCCCGGATTTTCCCCTTTGGAAAAGGAAATCAAAAAAATCTGGGGATAACAGCGATTGGAAGGTTATTCTGTCATCGTAGTGTCAGTGTAAATAATCTTTAGTTAACTTATATAGATTGAAGAATTCTGATGGATTCTGTATATAAGATGTTACAATATGCTCAGGACAATACCCGTTTGGAAAGGAACTTGCATCTATGGCATTTGGAATTAAACGACAGGAGCTTGCTGCGTGGAAGGAACAAGTGGCTCGTGGTGAGATTGCGTACCTCACTCATTTCTGGATTGACAACCGATTCCCCGGTATCACCAGTGTCACCAAAGTTGGCTGTGCAAATCTGGAACGTCTCGAGCGTTGGTGCAACGATCATGGGCTGGACCCGCGATACATTCATCGGCGGCAGCCATTTCCCCACTTTGACCTGATGGGCAGCAAACAAAAAGAAGTTTTGATCCAGGAAGGCTTTACGGATCATGTGGCTCGCTTTCATTTGTAAATCAACTCAAAAACGCCAGTCTTCAAGATTCATCCCCCCGCAATTAGGGACGAACTCATGAGGACTGACGTCTTCAAGGATCAAGTCATATCTGGACTATCGGTGGATCTGCTCAAACGACTTCATGTTCTCCAGCAGTTTCAGCTCAATTTTCTTCAGCATGCCAAACATCTGCTGTTGCTCCTCTTCGGAAAGTGCTTGCAACAATTCCCACGTCATTCGGCCGCGATTCGCATTAAGTGTCTTGGCGAGCTGCACGCCTTCATCCGTTAAGGACAGCCACACAATTCTCCGATCTTCTTCACTGCGCACCCGCTGGATCAACCCTTCCGTCTCCAGTTGATTCAGTACAATAGTGGTCGCGCCGGAAGACAAACTGAGTTGTCTGGCCACATCAACCGCCATGCAACGTTTTTCACGTAAAATCATGCCCAATATATGACTTTTTGTCGGATTCAGTTTACAGTTGGTTTCGGTCTTCTGCTGCTGATCCAATACTTTGTTTTTATATCTGAAGAAGGCCTCCAACAATTGATCTACATTTGCCAATTGAGAGTTTCGCTCCGTATCCGGGCTCATAAACGTTCCTCCGCCTTTCATCATAACCTACCTTATATTGTAACATATTTACACTATGATGTTTGTGAAAAATGCGCTTGTATCCGACACCCTATCGTTGACTGCATGACTCTTGTTTTATTTTGGGTTTCACCTATTGCATTATAGCAACGGGTTTGTTTATAATAACCTATATCTTTAAAGTTACTTTTAGTTACTTAATGATTTTAATAAATCTGTTGTTATAAAGTAAATAAAGCGTCACCATTATATTGCAAGGGACTTATGCACATGAATCAGAATACACAATCTCAACTTAAAACAGATGTTTGCATCGTCGGCGCTGGACCTGGCGGTGCTTTGCTTTCTTATTTACTGAACCAAAATGGAATCTCCACGATGCTCATTGAACGGCAGTCCCACCTGCACAAGTCGTTTCGCGGGGAGTTGCTCAATATGGACGGCGAAGCCATTTTAAATAAACACAGCCTCTATTCCCTCATCCAGGAACGCGGAGCACTGCTCTTGGAACAGATTCAGTATTGGGAAAATGGGCAGATTATTCATACGGTATCACCGGGCAATGGAGAATCTCATGTTGGTATTCATGTACCCCAAGATCATCTCCTGGAAGCCATCGTGTCGCATGCTCGGCAGCACAGTTCATATGAACAAGTACTTTTCAATACGATTATGACCGGTTTGTTACGAGACAAGAACGGCCAGGTCGTGGGTATTAACATTCGGAAGAACGGCGTTCCTGCCTCCATTGAGGCATCTGTTATTGTGGGTGCTGATGGCAGATACTCTGCTGTACGCAAACATTCCGGTATGACCCCGGAGATTCGCAAGCACGGGTATGATCTGCTCTGGGCACGCATTCCGGCACCCGTAGGCTGGGAACCCGCTGTTCGAATGGCCAGCATGGATGGTCAACAGCTCGCACTGTTCTCACAGTTCGGCGGTTATGTTCAGATTGGATGGAACATTCCCGAGGGAGCATACTCCAAGCTGCGAGAGCAGCCGATTGCTCCTTTTGTAGATAAACTTGTATCTGCTTTTCCTTGCCTGTCTGATTCTGTAGCTGCCAACATTCAGAGCTGGAGTGATTTTGTTCTGTTATCTGTCGAAAGCAGCTATTGCCCGTCGTGGGCACAGGACAATGTTGTACTCATCGGTGATGCCGCTCATACCATGACACCAACCGGTGCGTTTGGACTTAATGCCGCGCTCGAAGATGCGGATGTGCTCTCCGAATTACTTGTCCAAATGGCTGCAGATCAATTCAGTTCCACTGCACAACTTCAGGAACTTCAGACGATTCGCGGGGCAAAGGTACAGCAACAACTTGCTCGGCAAGTGGAGATGGAATCCTCTTTCCAACAGCGTTATGAATCCTTTCTCTAAACCCAGTTAATACGGATTAAATGCCTATATGCCCAAACAGCCGATCACTTCCTTATAGAGAAGAATCGGCTGTTTGGTTTGTTGGTTTATCTTTTTTATGTAATTCCGTATCCTTCTTCATTTTCGTTTGCGTGGAGCAAACGTGTCTTCTCTGGGTGCTCCTTCTTGTACAGTATCAACGTCCTTCGGATAGGATGAGATGTTATCTTTTTCATATACTGCTTTCTCCAGATTGCTTAAGCGGCGCAATACTTGTTTGCTTTTACGAACGATATATACGATACCAATAATCAGCAGGATCAACATCAGAATGAATATAACCATCTCCGGGTAAAAGACAAATGACATGAATCCACCTCCTTTGAAAACGATTTCTTTATCATTCTAACCCGAATGTGCCAAGATGGGAACCCGATTGGAAGTTTCGCTTGTGGAATAAGGACAAAACCATCTGACACAACGACAGGAACTCACCCTGCTGCAAAAAGTAAAAAAGGTGGCATCCCTGATCAGGATTACCACCTTGAACCTCGAATAAGATTCGAAGTCTGTGATTATTATTTTATCCTTCTCTGCCGTTCATGGCACTAACTCGAAGTTCTGTCAGTGGCAGAGACGTTTGCTCTGGGTGAAGTAGTCTCACTGTTCGGCTCTCACCGGGGAGCAGATCGAAATAATTGTCACTGAATCGGACACGCCCAAGGGGAAGCTCCAGCTTCACCAATCGTGCAATCGCACCACTGGCCGTAACCGTAACAGACTGCTCCTCCTCGTTCACATGTACGCTCAATTGCGACTCTGGCAACGTCACATCCTTAGGATCGCGCAAGAAGTAACGATTACTCGGTGCCGCAAATCCTTCGGATACCAACTCAACCATTACTTCCTCCGCGCGTCTACCCTGTAATACCTCTACTTCAGTTGATTCAGCAATACACCGTGAGGATTGGGATGTTACCTCAACAGCATGTGAGCTGGAGTAGATCTTCTCTCCATTCAATGCATAGACATTGAGTCGAAGCTCCCCCTTCAAGACGTCACGTGTATCGTTCACAACCCACAACGCAAGCGGCTCCCCCGGCTCATGCTCCAGTGACAACAGGACAGGATGAAAGAATATTTTCCCATAATAAAAGGATGCCTTCGGCAGCAGTTCATAATCAATCATGGACCAGCTTGTCCCTGGCCAACTGTCATTCAATTGCCACACAAGCGCACCGCTGTTACGGTGATTAATACGTCGGAAATGTTCAATTCCATAGCGCAATCCTTCTGCTTGAGTCAGCATGGAATAGTTCATGTATTCCTCTATATTTTGCGGAATCCCTGTATAACCCTCCATTAGCAAAATGCCTTTCTGGTGATTGGTATCCTTGTTACGATAGGCCATCTCCGGACTCCCCCAGTAAAACTGCCCTGCAGGCATATTTTTCTCCAGCGTGTAACGGTTGGCCGAGGCATGCATACCAAATTCACTGCTGAACAACGCATGATCGTTTTTGTAATTTTTGAACGTTACACCTTCAATACTGTAGTCCAGCAGCGGCGGCTCTCCATGCTTCCTTGGATAGACCGAACCATGCCATACCTGCCAGTTGTGACGATCCCCCACATCCGGGTCATTCGCATCCTGACCGTTGCTGTCCCCGAACGGCGAAGAAGGCCAGTATGGACGAGACAGATCCAATCGCTCCAGCACTTCAGGGATCAGCTCATGATAGATAAGTTCACCGTAGAACGGGCTGGTAATATCTCCACTCGCCGACTTCATATCATAGAGCCAGTCAATCTCATTATTCCCACACCAGATGGCAAGCGAAGCACGGTTACGCAGGCGCAAGACATTGTTTTCTACCTCTTGCCGCACATTATCCATGAAATCACGATTGAAATCCGGGAACAACGCGTTCGCGAATGCAAAATCCTGCCACACCAGCACCCCTTGCCGATCACACTCATCGTAGAAGACATCCTTCTCATATATACCACCAGCCCAGACACGCAGCATGTTCATATGACCTTCCACCGACAGCTCCACAAGCTCACGATACCGGGAGGTTGGGATGGCACCAATCAGATGATCAGCCGGAATCCAGTTGGCACCCTTGGCGTATACTTTGACTCCGTTCAGAATAAAAGTAAATGCATCCTCACCCTGTTCATTGTGAAGAGCGAGCTCAATTGTTCGTAACCCATAAGGCTCGTTATAACGATCCACCTCAACGCCATCGGCGTATAATGTAACCTCCAGCGTATACAGATACGGCTCACCCAGATCATGAGTCCACCATAACTGAGGTGACGTAACGTTTAATGTGATATCTGCCTTACCACCTTCTACAGGTAATTCAGTGGCACCTGCCACATCGTTTCCGCTGCGATCCAGCAGACGAATATTACAGGTCGCAACCACAGCCTGCTCACGTTTCTGTCTGCTACGGTAAGACAAGACCGACTTCACATCCGCCGTGACATGTAATACAGCAAGCTCTATACTGACTGATTCCGTTCGGGCATACACACTTTCCAGCTTGGCGATTGTTCGTTTTTCCAGCCGTACAGCACCCCAGATCCCCACCGTAACCATACGCGGACCCCAGTCCCAGCCAAAGTTCATCGCTGCTTTGCGCAACCACGGTCGTTCCTTCGTATACGAGGACCAGTCGAAGGTTTCTTTGTCCCGGTGATGCAGGTGAAGCGGATCAAACTTGACAGCAATCGCATTCCAGCCGCTGCGTACCAGAGACGTTACATTAAACGTATGTGACATAAGCATATTGGCCGTTTTCCCAACTTCATGGCCATTGACATATACCGTTGCAAACGTATCCAATCCTTCGAACACCAATTCAAAGTGCTCCTCGGTCTCTGCATCTTTCACCAGATTGAAGGTTGTGCGGTACCACCATTCCTTTTGCTCAATCCAGCGACTTTTGGCATCATTATGTCCGTAATAGGGCGGATCAATGATACTGCGTTCAACCAGTGCAGCGTGTACATCGCCAGGCACTTCAGCCCCAATCCAGAAACGGTCATCCAGTGTAGCAGCTGCCACATCCATTGCCCGCTTCTCTCCAACTTCAAAATGCTGTATCTTCCATTGTCCCGATAAATCCTGACTTGAACTATGGGTCTTCATCAGTATGCCCTCACTCTCCAATATCTCTGAGTAATACCATATCGAAAACGTTTGCAGAAATGCAAGACATGTTTCCCAATCTCCTCATTTCTAACTTCCCGAAGGCTTAAACGACATTGCCTCCTCGCGATATTCACTCGGGGTTTTGCCGGTATGTTTTTTGAACAGTCTGCTAAAATATTTCACGTCCTCGTAGCCGCTGATGGCAGCGACTTCACTAACCTTAGCTGGAGACACCGCGAGCATATCCATCGCTCTTCGTATACGCATATCGGTGACAAAATCTCCGAAGGTCACACCCATTTCTTTTTTAAACAGTTCACTGAGGTGACCCGGATGCAAATGAACATGTCCAGCTACCTGCTGCAGATTAATATCCTGCGCCAATGAAGATTCAATATAACCGATAGCCCTCTGCACATGGGCAGCCTGTCCCTGACCCATTCGGCTATGATAGACATGCATCAGACCATACAGATGATGGAACAGCATATCCCCGAGGTCACCAGCTTCAGCATCCGGTTCCGGCAACCAGGGCTCGAGCCTTGCGGGTTCTTCATGCCCTGTGGCTCGCATTGTGCGAGTTAGCCAGCGATGACCTGCAATGACGGCTGAGTGCAAACAAGCACTGAACGATTCTGGTGTGACCTCCGGTTCCGTAACAAGATTAGCCACAAGTTCCCGCGTCCATGTCGTTAACGTGACTGAATCATTATCCAGCAATATTGTACCAAGTCTGGTCTCCTCTTCGTGCGTAAGTACAGTTTTACCGCCTTGGCGATCCTGAACGTGCTCATAATGCCATACTTTGTAATTCATCAAACCCCGATATCGGAATGCAGCTGAAGCAGTTCTGTAGCTTTCGTGCAGATCTGCATATCCACGCACAGGCAGACCTACGGCTGCGCGCAGGGTGCACTTCAGTAATTGCTCCACCCGACGTAATGCACTCTCCAGCCTGAACGTAGTTTCATGTTCCACAGGCGGCCATGAAACTACACAAATAATTTGCTGTTTCTCTACATGAGCAATGGCACCAGGTAACATATCCTCCAGAGTATTCTGCACCGCAAATCGTAATAGCGCATCCGAGGATCGATCCCAACCCTCCGCTCGAAGAATAATGACTTGTCTGAGAATCTGTTCATCATCAAGGCCAACAACCCCTGCCTCTTTTCCAGCATCAGTTCGCAAGAATGAAGGAAAATGACCCGAAGCGGTGTCACCATCAATGATCCATCCAGCAAATAACCGCTCCCGATTCTCCCGCATAAGTTGGCCCTCTCTGGACTTCTCTGCCCAACGTTCCGTGATTCGCTGTTTGGCCTGTAATACGGTCTTGATAATCTCCTCCGGCTTACTTGTTTTGAGCAGATAATCTGTAACACCTTGGCGAATCGCTTGTTGGGCATAAGAAAAGTCATCGTATCCAGACAAAATAATGACCTCCAGCTCAGGTAACAATCGCAGACCCTCTTCTGCCAGTTCCAGTCCCGATCTGCCTGTCATCCGAATATCCGTCATCAGGATATGTGGACGTTCCTCAGCCAAGCGTGTTAACGCCTCCTCTGCCGAGGCAGCAGGTTGAAGAAGTTCAATTCCGAGGTCATGCCAAGCGATAACGCTGGCAAGCCCTGTACGGATAATCACTTCATCATCAACAATTAATAGTCTCATGGCGAACCCTCCAAGATTGGAATGGAAAACGAAATCCGGGTACCTCCCCCAACCCTGCTGTCTACTTCAAGCTGTGCATCCGCTCCATAATGGAGCAGCAGTCTCTCATTTACATTGCAGAGCCCATAACCGCCTTGGTTTAGCTGTTTTTCCGGCTGTTTTCCCTTCCATTCCCTAATACTTATCCTTAATTGCTCCAGTCTGTCCGGCTCCATGCCAACACCATCATCCAGCACGAGCACATTCATCTGTTCATTATCCGGGTCCTTACGAATCATTATGGTGATGGTGCCTACGCCTGCTTTGGGCTGAATGCCATGAATCATGGCGTTCTCAACGAGCGGTTGCAGCAATAGCTTCAGCATCACTCGCTTCTCAAGCGCTGGATCTACGATATAATGCAACACAAATTGATCAGGGAAACGAATCGACTGCACACGCACATAATGGCGAATATGAGCAATCTCCTGTTCCACAGGGCAATAATCCTGACCATTGTTTAAACTGATGCGTAGAAAGTCACTCAAGCCCTCAACCATATCCGCGATCCGCTTCTCTTCAGACATCAAGGCAATCCAATGAATTGAAGAGAGTGTGTTATACAGAAAGTGCGGGTTAATCTGCGCCTGAAGCACCCGAAGATCCGCTTCTTTTTTGCGAGCTTCACCTCGAATAACCTCTTCCTTCAATAACTGAATATGTGCACCGAGCAGATTGTAACTCTCCCCAAGCCTGCCAATCTCGTCATCACTTTCTGATCGAAACAAAGGAAGCGGGCGTTCCGGATCAATTCGAGACAGATGCCGGGTGAGTACACGAAGCGGCCTCGTCACACGCCGCACCGTAAACCAGACCAATCCAGCACTGATCACAGCAGACATGGCAACGGCGCAGCCAGTTAGAATAAGAATGTACCGATTCTCCGACTTGTACTGGTCATAAGGAACCGTTCCAACCAACGTCCACCCCGTCAGTTCTTCCGGATAATAGAGCAACGTCCGTTTATCGTCACCACTGCCATACGTGGTGGTTCCGCTACCGCCATCCTGAATCAACGTTGTAATCCCTGGTTCGACACCTTCCAGCTTAAGCCCAAGCCGGGATTTGTCCATCGAAGACAGAATCTCTCCAGAACTGCCGATGAGTTCCAGTCTGCCTTGCCCTCTGCCTAATCCCAGAGCGGCCCATCCCTTGGATATGGCCTTCTCATCCAGACTAATGGCTAACCAGCCGATGGGTCGATAATCATGGATACTGCGAATCGGCCGAACCAATGTGATCACATTTTGAATACCCGCGTAATTCTGAACTGGGTATACTCCCGTCCATTGTTTGACTGCTTCACCACTGGGAACAGAGGGATACGAAAGGTTGGATTCATTGGATTCATACCAGGTAGCGGTTGACAATGTGGCATCAAAACGTCCCGGATATATGGCGATGTTGGCGATATATTTCTTGGAAGCCGCCAGATTGGTCATTCTGCCCAGAATATCCACCCGGTCCAGCTCATGATCTTCATTGTGGCTAAGATACTGCTGGATGTCCCGTTCTCCAATCAGGAAAATGGAGAGATTCTCGGCATCCTGCAACATATAACGAAGATTTGCTTCTACCTGTTTCAGCGTATCCATGCCGGACAGCTTTGTTTTTTGCTCTGTGATGCTGGAAGAGATCAGAAAGGCGAACAGGCCCAAGGCCAGCAAAGGCACAATCATTGAAGCCGTCACAACGACGGATAGCTTCCTTTGTAATGAAGATGTGAGCCAGCGTGCCAAACGTTTCTCCTCCTCTGGATGCGCTTTCGCTTACCCTTTGACAGCTCCTGCGGTCATGCCTTTCATAACCTGTTCCTGGAATATAAGATACAGAATAATGGTTGGAATGACCGACAGGGTCATGGCAGCAAGCGTTAATCCGTAATCCGTCTGATATCCATCCGCAAAGTTCGCAATGGCCAGCGGTAACGTTTTCAATCCGGTTTTGTTGATGAACACAAGCGCAAATGAAAAGTCATTCCACGCATGCAGGAAACTCAGGATCGTAACCGTGGACAACGCAGGGACGGACATCGGCAGCATAATTCGGGTAAATAGCCCCCACAGGCCTGTTCCATCAATAAAAGCCGCCTCTTCAATGTCACGTGGAACACTTGTCAGATAAGCCGTAAGCACAAAAATTGCCGTAGGCAGTGCAAAAGCCGTATAAGGTAAGATTAAGGCCCAGTACGTATTCAACAATGACATCTGTTTCATCAGAATGAATAAAGGGACAAGTGTACTATGGATCGGAATGAGCATCCCCACAACAAAGAAGGTCATGATTAACCCTTTCCAGAGAAACTGGAAACGAGCCAGGATGAATGAAGCCAGCGCTGCAATAAACAGCGTCAGAATAAGTGACCCCACCGATACGATTAGTGAATTGCCAAAAGCGGTCCCCAGCCTGGAGCTTTCCCATGCATTGCTGAAATTGGCAACATTCCAGTTTTCCGGCAGTCCAAAGGGCCTGCTATAGAAATCTTCATTTGTTTTGAATGCACTAATCACGAGCCAGTAGAACGGATACAATGTTAAAATACCATAGACCGTCAGCAGCGTCCAAACAATTCCGCTACGTAGGCGGCGAATCGGATGGCCCGAGCTGCTTCGTGGTGATGGCATGGATACAGGTGTCACTTGCATGATAACTCCTCCTCTCTATTGATTCTCTTTTCGTTTGCGACTGGTTAGCCACTGGCTTGTTCCGATCAGCAGCAGCGAGATCAGTACGATGGTTGTTGAGATCGCACTACCAAAACCATATCGGTATGTTGTAAAGGTTGAATTGTACATATACGTTGCAAGCAGTTCCGTCGCATGTGCCGGACCACCCTTGGTCATGATGTAAACCAGATCGAATGATTTCAGACTACCCGAAATACATAGAATGATTGCAACCTGAACCGTACCCCAGATTATGGGCAAAGAGACCGATACCAGCTTCCGGATTCCTGAAGCACCGTCTATTTTGGCAGCATCATGAATCTCGCCTGGAATATTCTGCAACGCCGAGATGAAGATAATTAGATACAACCCAACAAAGCTCCAGAGCAGCGGCGGTACCAAAGAGAAAATGGCAATCTTGTCATCGGAAAGCCATTGCAGCTTCCAACTTTCCAGCCCCAGAGCGTCCAGCAGAAAATTCAATATCCCGATCTGCGGATGATAGATATACTGCCAGATCATACCGATAACGACAGTGGATAACACCATCGGCAGAAATACGGCTGAGCGCAGAAACCGCTGTAATGGATTGCTTTTGTGTAAGATGACCGCCAACATCAGCGCTAACGGAATTTGTCCAAAGACCGATGCCAACACAAAGATAACGTTATTTTTCAGTGCCCGCCAAAATACAGGATCATGCCAGATCTCTACGTAATTATCCATACCAATATATTTGGATGCGCCGATGCCGGACCAGTTGAAGAAACCGTAGTATGCCGACCATACGACCGGTACAAATACAAACAATGCATAAATGATGACTGCCGGGGCCAGCCCCAGCATAATAAAACGCCGACTTCGCAGTGCGTTCATCTGTTCACTTCCTCTCCTTGAATGAATGCCTTTCTCAACTTGCAACTGACTATCTCGTCCAGACTCAAAACCCCTCCCCTGCCGGGAAGGGGTTCTAACGAATGATTACTGACTAACTGCATTGGCTTGAGCCGCCTGAATTTTGGCTGCGATGTCTTCCGCCTTGCCGCCCATTAGTAGCTCTTGCAATGCATTATTAATAACCTCAACCGTTGCCGATCCCAGCTTGGAATCGTATACTGGCGTGATTTTCACTTCCTGCATCAGATCATATAATTCAACGAACAATGGATGTGCCTTGGTTTTGTCCAGATCAATCTTGTAACTCACCAATGTGCTGCTATCCAACGTGGCCTTCTGACCATCAGGTCCTGCCAGCGCGTAGAACAGCTCCATCGCTGCCTCTTTTTGTGCGCCGCTCAGCTTTTTACTTACACCCAACCCGGTTCCTACAACACCGGATGTTGTTCTTGGTTCACCCTGACCTCCGTCCACTGGAGGAAGAATCGTAATATGTGTGTTGTTCAACACCTCTTCAGGTGCATTGTTCACCAGATTAGCCAAGGCCCATCCGCCGTTCATGACCATCGCTGCCTTACCTTGGAAATAAAGCTGCATCATCTGTGTCTCATCGATACTATTGAATCCATCCTGGAATGCCTTGGTGTTGCCAAGCTCCTGCATCTTGTTCAAGGCTTCAATAAATTGCGGATCGGTAAAACTTGCACCATCTTGTGCTGCCGCTTTCAGGAACCAGTCCGTACCGGTAATCCGATCAGCCAGTGTACTGAATATCGTTGATTGAGCTACCCAGTTGGCCTTGTTGCCAAGTGCCATGGGAATGACTTTATTTTGATTAAAAGTAGCAATCGCTTGTTCCAGTTCCGCCCATGTCTCAGGCACTTTTACGTTGTACTGTTTGAAAAGAGCTTCATTGTAATAAATGAAGGAACTTGGCGCCAGATTCATCGGCACGGAGTAGATATTCCCGTCTACGGTGTATCCGTCCAGTGCATTCGGGATAAAGTTATCTTTCCACTCCGGCTTTGCGTCCAGCTCTGCATTAATGGGCTGTAACAGATCCCCTTTGACAAATTCCTTCGTCATGGCATCCGGCCACATCACGAACAGGTCTGGCATCTCGTTGGCAGCTGCCACCGTACGAAGCCGGGTTTTGAGACCATCTGTTGGCAAGCCTTCATCCACAACTTCGATATCTGGATGCGCCGCGCGGAAATCTTCAATAATTTTGCGCATCGCAACCGCCTTTGCGTCCTGTCCGGTCCAGTTGTGCCAGAGTGTGACGGTTACTTTGTCGTTGCCGCTGCCTCCTTCTGAAGTGTCCCCGCCAGCACAGCCAGCCAGAATAATGGAGAACAATGTTATTGCCAGGAAACCCGAAAGCCATTTTTTCAACATCTCTATAATCCCCCTCGGCGATTTGAATACACTTATTGTAAATGGTAACGCTATCATACCGTAAGGTGACGATCCACGGATGCAGGGGTGAAAAATATCGGTTCCCCTGTTTGGAACTTACTTTGCTGACTTATTGTTCATAACATATAAAAAGAGCCCTCACAATGAGAGCTCTTTCTTGTTGCAGCCGTCGGTAGCTTCACCCAGGCTATATATAATGAATAAGTGCTAAATCGTATTAAATATGGATTGCTTATTATTGGATACTGTTCTTCACCAGTTCTGCAAAAGCTTCGGACCCTTGCGTAGTGAGATGTACGCCATCTTTTTCAAAATATTCGTCATGTCCCTCACTTGCACTGTTCCAGTCAATCAACGAGACATTGCTATATTTGGATGCAGCCTCATTTAACGCCCTGTTCACCGTTCGTTCCCACGGACGAGGTACGCGCACAGTAACCAGATATACCCGATCCTCATCCTTCAGATAATCAAGCACAGCATTCAAGTTTTTGGAGTTAAAGGAACCATTCGTCCCGAGCTCCAGCACCACTTTGCTGCCCATTTGATTGTTTTGCTTCAGACCTTCCAATACATCGCCTGCCTGCCACATCTGACGACCGACATGTCCGTCCACATACACTCCCGATATACTTTGCTCCAGATACGGTTTTGCATCCAAAATCACCGAATCTCCAATGACGGTATAATGAACCTTGCCATCCTGGGCGGGAGGAGCCGTTTCTTCATTGTCCTGAGATGAATCAGGTGCATCATCCGTATGATCCGTATCATCGGATTGATTCGCTCCGGCGTCATCCGGTATATCATTCTCGTTCGTCACGGATTCATCAGCCGGCTTATCTTCAGACTGACCGTCTTTGCCAGGATTCACTGAATTGTCTTGTTCGTCAGGTTTTGAATCTGGTGCAGGCTCTCCTGTCGGCTTCTCATTTTTCCCCGGATCATCTTTCGTTCCTGCTTCCGGTTTATGGGTATGAGCATCGTTCTTTTGGCCAGAGCCTGACGTTGCTGTAATAGCTGGCAACACATCCTGTCCCTGTTCCTCCGCTACGGAATTCTCTCCATTCAATGTGTTGGACATCGATACCGAATGGGAGTCGGAGTTCGCTGCATGTGAGACCATCATCTGAGATACCGTATAGGACAACAGCAGAATCGTCATCAACAGACCTGCACGCTTCCACAATACATTACGTATACCGATCGATGACCGCCCTCTTCCCCATAATCGGGACCAAGAATCACGGAATCCATTGTACCGAATCGGATTTTCAATATATTTAAGGGACAATGAGGCCAGTACAACCGTTGCAGCAACCTGTAAAATGATTCGTACAGGATGTGCTCCTCCCGTATCCACCGCGGGATTAGTTAGCATAATAACAGGATAATGCCACAGATATAATCCGTAGGATCGCTCTCCGATCCAGCGTAATGGCTTCGCGCCAATGATACGTGCCAGGAAAGACGATGGGTGAGCCAACACCGCTACCAGCAACGTTGTTGCAATAGCCTGAAGCACCATGCCCCCTTGATACAGAAACGGATCATATTCACTGCTGTTCAGCATCATGTAGATTAACAAAGCAAGCGCAGCAAGTCCCGACACATCGAGCACAAGCCGGTTCATGCCAGACAGAGAGCTCGATAGCTTGCGACTAGGCCACACCACGGCAAGAGCAGCACCAGCAAGCAGTGCAAATGCCCGCGTGTCTGTTCCATAATATACACGGCTCGGGTCCAAATCCGGATTATACATGATGGCCATTGCGCCAGCAGATAATTCAGCTGCGACGACAATGAAAACGACCAGCCATCCCTTTCTTTTGAACACTACGATTGCTGCGATCAGTAGAAGAGGCCATATAAGATAAAATTGCTCTTCCACAGCCAGCGACCAGAAATGTCCAAACGGTGATGGAGGGCCAAAACTTTCGAAATAGGAAACGTTGTGAAAGATATACCACCAATTGCTTATGTATAATACACCCGAAACGATATCACCACGAAGCGCAGCAAGTCGGGATGGGTCTGTACAAGCTAACCAGATCATCACCACAGCTGTCATGGTCAGCATGCCTGGAAGCAAACGCCTTACCCGTCTTACCCAGAAATCACCGAGTGAAATGCGTCCATGTTCCTGCCACTGTGACACGAGAATATCTGTAATTAAATATCCCGAGAGAACAAAGAATATGCCTACACCGAGCAGTCCGCCCGGAATAAAATCCAAATTCAGATGATACGCGATTACCGCAAGTACAGCGATGGCTCGCAAGCCGTCAAGTCCGTTCATATGTCTCTTACGATTTAACGATTGTGACATGCATGCCCCTCCTTGTTACTGTGAGTCAACAACATCGGTGTTGGGGGCATAAAGGAACTCCTGATCGTTCTGGTTGTCATTAACATACGTATTGCACCTTCCATCTTTCATTTACAACATAAGAAAAGCCTCTGTTTGAAGCACGATCCGATGATGCTACATTCTGTGTGAATTCTATAATCTTAAAGAAGACGATTGCCTGTCCATTAAGTTTAATTATTAAAATATTCTTTATATTCATTCGTGAGTTCACGTTTAGCATTATACGCCCGAAATAAGCCTCATACTTTACAGGAATAGTTACAAACGATTAAACCGATGTAACCTTTCCTGCCAGCTCATATAGCTGTAAAATCATACTCTAATTTTGTCGTTAAATATAGTACTTTTCATCGAGTGGCTGAAATTACCTGTCCTGCTTGCGCAAACCAGCATACCCACGCACACATCGATTGAAACAATTGAATTCATAACAAAAGGCCGCCGACTTGCTCAGCAGCCAATATCCATTATAAACCTATGTCAGACCGGATTGAAAGTTTTGCTCATAATTGCTTCTTCTTGCCTAGGACCCTAGAGGTGGAACGGGTGAATCTTTTCTTCTGTCCTCGCATCCATGATCCGGTATGCTGAACGCCCTGTGTACATTGGGATTTGCAACTTCTCCAGATCAACCATTCCATTCTCCAGAAAGTACTTCTGATCCTGATATCGCTGCAACACTTCCCCTGCAATCCATTCATGGTCACCATATGTCGTAATATCCATAACCTTGCATTCATAGGCAAAATAAGCGTCTGTCAAAATCGGTACACTTACCTTGATTCCTTCCTCATACGGAATGCCGAATCTTGTGAATTTATTCGTATCTCTTCCACTGAACGTTCCTGCAGCTTGAATCCACTCCGATCGATGACCTGGCAGGAAATGAACACCGAATACGCCACTCTTCTCAATGAGTGCATAGGAGTATGTTTCCTTACGAAGGGAGATGCCATATACGCCTGGTGATGATCCGATGTATGTATGCCATCCGGACGCCATCACATTCTGAACTCTCTCATGACGTGAAGTCACCACCGCTACCATTCCAGGATAAGAATAAAATATGGGTTCTTCTATCGGCTGACGCATCTAATCCCCTCTCTTCTTCGTTATAAAGACAACTTTAATTATAAAGTAAAGATGCTGGTTGAAAAAGCGCTTTGCAGAGGATTTCGCTATAAGCAACACATTCACTATCATGTTATACTGAGATGGTCAATTTCTAAAAATACGATACTGGGAATGTGATAGGATATGGTCAAATCAGTCAAATATACCTCCTAAATGAAGACATTATTCAAAATTTAGGAGGTTATAACTTATGTTTAATTCAATCGTGTTAGATCAGTGGGATCGAAAGCCATACTTTGACCACTACTTGAATCAGGTCAGATGTACCTACAGCATAACTGCTAATCTGGATATCACGCTATTGATCACCGAACTCAAGCTTAAAGGATTGAAGTTCTATCCCGCTCTTATTCATATGATCTCTACGGTCGTCAATGCACACAGGGAATTTCGAACCTGTTTTGATGCCGAGGGGAAATTGGGCTACTGGGACGAAATGTCTCCGAGTTATACGATTTTTCATGAGGACAACAAAAGTTTCTCAACAATCTGGACAGCATTCCATGAAGATTTCGAGACGTTCCACAATCGACATCTGGAAGATATGAAGAATTACAAAGATCACAAACAATTTGTTGCCAAACCCAATGAACAGCCAAACACATTTCCCGTTTCCAGCATTCCATGGGTGAACTTTACGGGATTTAATCTGAATATTTACAATGAGGGAACCTACTTGTTGCCTATCTTCACGATGGGAAAATATGTTCAACAAAACGATAACGTCTATCTTCCCTTATCCGTTCAGTTACATCACGCCGTGTGTGACGGCTACCATGCTGGCGTTTTATTTAATGAATTGCAATCACTTGCAGATCGATGCCAGGATTGGTGTTAGTTAGCTAAATGACAAAAAGGCATTCCTGACTTCATGATGAAGTCAGGAGTGCCTTTTCTTTTTCACTTTTTCCAAATGCTATTTAATTGCACTTACTGTACCCACAGTTGCTGCATGTTTTGCATCCTTCCACATTCATCAGGGATGCCGAGCCGCATGAAGGGCATAAATCTCTTGATTCGATAAAGGTTTTCTGATCCTCCACTTTTGGATACGTGCTCTCCACTTGATTCTGTTCTTGTAATGCTCCAGTTTCGTTCTCCTGCACATTGCTCTGTACATGACTTTCCAATGCTTTGGCGACTGCATCAGCAATCGATTCAACCCGGTTGGCTCCGAAGCCAATCGCGCCCGAACCACCGATTCCCTTGAGATGTTTGATCAACAGTTCAACCTTGTGCCCATGATCTCCGTATCGAAGGAACAGAGAGCATACTCGACCGAGTGCTTCAGCCATCGCAAACACGTCCGAGCCCGCTTTGCCCACGTTCAGGAAAATCTCACCCGGCGTTCCCTCCAGATCATTGATCGTAATGTAAGCCATACCGAATGGCGTATTGATTTTGTATGTCGCACCGCGCAGTACTTGAGGACGGCTTCTGTATTGTTTATCCAGCACTGTAGAAGAGGAAGGGGCTTGATCGGAAGAATGCGTTCTAACACCATCCTGGCTATTGGAAGTTCCATCACTTGCCTGCACTTCAGCATTATTTGTCAGTTCACTAACTGACACATCAGGAACCGTCTCCAAGTTAGTATTTAATGTCAAATCTACATCTTCGGTCTTGTTCTCTTCCTTCTTCGACGTGGACAACACCTGCACATCCCTGCTGCCGTCGCGATATATCGTTACTCCCTTGCAGCCTAGGTCGAAGGCCAGTTCGTACAGCTCAGCCGTGTCCTCCACTGTAAAATCAGCCGGACAATTGGCCGTCTTCGAGATCGAACTATCCACCCATTGCTGAATGGCAGCCTGCACCCGGATGTGATTCTCAGCCGACAGATCCATTGCTGTCACATAATAATCTGGTAAGGCTTCACCCGGATGTTCATCCAGCCAATCTTGTGCAATCGGTACGAACTGTTCATCATAACCCAGACGGCTTTGACGGAAATACTTGAAGGCGAAATACGGCTCAATACCTGTTGATGTGCCCACCATCGTACCTGTACTTCCCGTTGGCGCTTGTGTGATCAGTGTGACATTTCGAATGCCCTGTTTACGAATGGCCTCTCCCACTTCAGGGTACGTCGCCACCATATTTTTCATGAATCCACTCTTTAAATACGGTTCAGCTTCGAAAGCTGGGAAAGCTCCCTTCTCTGCTGCAATCTCTGCCGATGCCAGATAGGCCTCCTTCGCCATGAATCCATACAGTTTATCCAGAAAAACAAGAGATTCAGGACTGCCGTATCGAATACGCAGCTTAATCATCAGCTCTGCCAGTCCCATCGTGCCAAGCCCAACCCGGCGTTCACGCTGCTGATTCAGTCTATTTTCCTCAAAATGATATGGTGTTGCATCGATGACATTGTCCAAAAATCTAGCCGAGATACGAGTGGTTTCCGCCAGTTCATCCCATGCCACATCATGATTTGTTTCATCGTAGAATTTGGACAGATTAATGGCAGACAGATTACATACACCCCAGCCAGGCAGGCCTTGTTCTGCGCAAGGATTAGTACAGATGATCGGATTGAAGTACCAGCTGTTGGACATCTGGTTATAGTACTCCATGAATACCACACCAGGCTCTGCCGATTTCCAGGCTGATTCAATAATGGTATGCCAGATTTCGCGCGCCTTCAGTGTACGATAGTGCACCACCGAATGACCTGCTGCTTTCCATTGATGCATATCCCCGTTCCACTCGGTGTCGTAGTCCGGATCGTTTGTATCGGGGAAAACCAAATCCCAATCTCCATCCTGCTTGACAGCCTCCATAAATGTGTTGCTCACACATACAGACAGATTGGCATTGGTCACCTGCCCCATCGTTTGTTTCACGGTAATAAAATCAAGCACATCCGGATGCCAGTCATTCATCATGAGCATAAGCGCACCTCGGCGGCTTCCGCCCTGTTCAATCAGTCCAGTCGTATAACTGAACAATCCGCCCCACGATACGGAACCGCTGGATGATCCGTTGACACCTTTCACCACCGCTCGGCGAGGACGCAAAGAGGACAAATTAATGCCAACACCTCCCCCACGTGCCATAATCTCCGTCATCTCGGTCAAAGTCTTCATGATGCCACCCCGACTGTCTTGCGGAGACGGAATGACATAACAATTGAAGAGTGTCAGCTCATCGCTTGCCCCCGCGCCCGCAGCAATGCGTCCTCCGGGTACTAACTTCCAATCTTCCAACACAGAGCGGAACTTGGACTCCCACGTTGCCCGCTGATCGGCTGTGGATTCGACAGAAGCCATCGCTTTGGCGAGGCGGTCCCACATCTCTTCCGGTGTTTTTTCTATGTTGAGTGTCAGTTTCTCCACATTTGTCTCGATCATCTCTCCGCTTCGAGTCCTTACCTGTACAAGCTGACCCTGACGTTCTATGATTTCGCCCACTTCCTTGGTTGGGAACTTGGGATCATCCTTCGTTAATACCAATACCACATCTCCGACCTTGGCATGATTCGAATCGGCGTCCTTCCAGGCGTATCGGTCCAGAAATATTTTTTCGCTGAGTCCTTCTAATGGGTACGATCGTTGGTTCGATTTCATCGCTACGTTCAACCTCCCGAAATAAATCTCCATTTTCACTATAAGAGTAAATTATGATAAAACACCACATATAGTGATATAAAACCAGTATATTACACCATATATTGATTTTCCATAAGACTTTTATCATAGACTTTATTCTATAGACTCCCCTGCTCGGACAAACTTCTTCATACACCCTCATACGCATGAATACGATATCTGTGAATTTTTTTGGGACAGAAAAAACCTGTGCCTTTACTAAATTTCTGGGTTCAATATAAGTTAAACTAATCATTTGCACGTCAACGGAGAGGACAGAAAAAACCTGAAAAAGCGAAGCGTTCGCCTTTATCCCCGGATTTCCCCCTCCAGAAAAGGGAATCAAAGAAATCTGGGGATAACAGCGATTGGAAGGTTGTTCTGTCATCATAGTGTTCGTGCAAATAAACTGTAGTTCAACTTACATAGTTATGAACTGACTCTCATTCGTCCATACTATTACCTACGAATAAAACGTCATCACGTATGGCAGGGGAGGAAACACCATGAACCGGAAAAACCCGCACCACACCAATCAACCTGTAGCCGAGCTGCCCGTTCCGCTGGAATTTGATCGAAGCTGGATTAATCAATTGGAATCACGACTGGATAAAGGAGGTCCTTGGGGGGATTATCGACTCTTCCAACTGGGCATTCAAGCCGAAGAAACCAATCTGATTCCCAATTTTGACGAGATCCAGTGTTTGAAGCATCTACAAGGCCTTACTCCACTTCCTCATCAGATGGACACTGCACGCAGAGTATTATTTGAAATGTCAGGCCGTGCCATTCTCGCCGATGAGGTGGGTCTTGGCAAAACCATTGAAGCCGGTCTCATTCTGAAAGAATATATGGTTCGAGGTCTCGTATCCAAGGTACTCATTCTCGTGCCAGCGTCTCTTGTGCTGCAATGGGTACGGGAGTTGAATTCGAAATTTGGCATCCCTGCTATTGCCCAGAAAAAGGCCTATTCCTGGCAGAATGAAGTGGTTGTTGCTTCCATGGATACAGCCAAACGTGACCCGCATAAAGATATGCTGCTGAATACCGATTACGACATGATTATTATTGACGAGGCTCATAAGCTCAAAAACAAGAAAACAACCAACTATCAATTCATGCTGAAATTGCGCAAAAAGTATTGTCTTCTGCTCACAGCTACACCTGTGCAGAACGATATGAGTGAATTGTTCAATCTGATCAACCTGCTGAAGCCCGGTCAACTGGGTCGTCAGGGTGACTTTGCGGCCAACTTTGTTGTAGACAAGCGGGTTCCGAAAAATCAGGAACAGCTTAAGAACGAGTTATCCAAAGTCATGATTCGTAACCGCCGCGGCGAAGGCCCCGTTCAATTTACCAAACGGAACGTCTCCAACGTGAATCTGCAATTATCGCCCGAAGAACAAGCGCTTTATGATGGTGTGACTTCCTTTGTCAAAGACCAGTACCAGGAAGCTGGCGGCAATCTGAGCAGCATGCTCTCCCTTGTTACATTGCAGCGTGAAGTGTGCAGCAGTCGGGATGCTGTATTCGTGACGCTGGTTAATCTGTCGAAGAAACTTCCGCTGGACTCTCCCCTTCGGGACAAGATTTGGGAACTCGTTGCCCATATTAAAGCGATCAAGGAAAATACCAAAGCCGAGAAAACAATGGAACTGATTCGGAACATGAATGAAAAAGTAATCATCTTCACCGAATACCGGGCCACACAGGAGTATCTGCTAAACTATTTCCGCAACAATGGGCTTACGGCTGTACCCTATCGGGGTGGTATGAATCGTGGCAAAAAAGACTGGATGATGGATCTCTTCCGCGGGCGTGTGCAGGCCATGATTGCAACCGAAGCGGGTGGTGAAGGCATCAATTTGCAATTTTGCCATCATATGATCAACTTTGATCTGCCTTGGAACCCTATGCGGGTAGAGCAGCGGATCGGCCGGGTACACCGGCTTGGGCAGCAAAATGACGTGAACATCTTCAATTTATCTACGACCGGAACCATTGAGGAACATATTCTGAGTCTGCTGCATGAGAAGATCAATATGTTTGAAATGGTGATCGGCGGGCTGGATGTTATTCTGGAACGGCTGGAGAAAAAGGAGTCTATTGAGAAAAGTTTGTACAAAATCATATTGGAATCACAAACTGATGAAGATATTCGCCGTAAAATGGACTCACTTGGACAATCGCTGAACTCCATTCAACGTGAGGTTGCCGATGAAGGCCCTGACGTATCCGGGTTGTTAGATCTTCGCAAGGGAGGTAGCTAACTCATGACCATGTCTCCCCATGAAGTGCAGGCATATGTTCTCACCTATCTGGAAGCACTCGATTGTCAGATTATGGAACGTTCCCCTGCCCATGTTACAGTGAAACTCTCGCCTGAGGCGGACAAAGCGTTGACCAATCGCCCCTATTATTGGGGGTTCGTGGAACGAACCGGAGCACCGGCTGAGACGATGTCCTTTACATTTATATTTGATCCTGACAGTTATCAGCAGGCCATTGAAGCAGCAGAAGCCAAAGCTGCGCAAGCATCACCTCCTGTTGTGCCTAACCCTGCTGAAACGAATGGCATAACCAACGGCAGTCCTCAAGGCGAGCCACCAAAAGAAACTATTCTAGGCCGTTACTTCGGTATTACGCCATCACTGCCACAGCTGGGGCCAGGACGAATATTACGTGAAGAAGTGGTGTACGGCAGTCGCAGACTCCAGCAGATTTTCGGCGCTGCCCGTGAAGGCGGTGCCTTCGTGAACCTGTTCGAACAGGCTGCCAAACGGCAATTGCGGGCTACAGCGCCAGCCGTATATGAGCCTTGGCTTGGTGTCTGTTTCAAGGTGGAATTCGCCTGTGATTTGAAACGGGAGGAATTGCATTTTCTCGGCATCTCCCTTCGCTCGGGCGAAATTATAGAAAAATTCGGCACCAAGCTAAACCGACGTGACCTCAGTCCGAGACTTGCGGAGAACATGCATGTGCAGACAGCCAAAGTTTCGATTTTTGACGCCGGAGCTGCTCTGGAATCTCATTTGACAAACCGCTTGCTGGAACTCGATTATAGCTGGGCCGAGAAAGCCCAAGAGCGGCTTGATCTGGAGCTGGACGTGTTGGACACCTACTATGAAGCGGTACTCCGAGAAGATACGCCTGAGGTAGAATCATCAGGTAAGATAACCTCAGACACGGAGAATGTCCATTCTAACCGCACGCCACCTGTAAAACTGAAAAAAGTTCTAGATATAACTAACGCTAAACCCATTGAAGCAGATGTAGAACTGGCGGCAGAAGTCGCAGTACCGATCGACTCCGAGGCAGATGCCGAAGAAGAGAAAACAAAACAGGCGGTAATAGATCGTGAAGCTATGAAATTGCAGTATGAGACACGCCGTACCGAGATGATCTGGCAATATGAACCCAAAGTGAAAGTGACTGCCATTAGCAGCGGCATGTTTCACTTAAGATAGACGAAGACACTACTTTTCCTGCAAATGCTGGCAAAAGTAGTGTTTATTCATGATCGGCTGCCCGACAGGTTGCGGCAACCTTTGCATAGCCTGTCCCCTAGAATGAAACTAGGACCCGCTCAGGTAACGGATAAATGAAAAGTAGGTGTAAATTTGAAACGATTCTTTCATATGTGTTGGAACAACGCTCGGAAAACAACCTGTATAACCTTGGGCTTGCTCAGTTGTCTTGCCCTATTCTCTTTTTGGTCGATAGCCCATGCAGAGGAACAAGAAACGTCTTCACTAGCTCCTGCATCACCAACAGAGTATAGTCCCAAACATCTTGCCGTTGAGAATGACAAATTAGCTCCCGCTGCAGTACAACGGTTTGCAGAGCAACAAGCTGTTTTACTTGGCTCAGTTGATACCGAAGCGCATTGGAAGAACGCCGACCTGAACTTCTACCCTCTGGGTCCGGGTACACATAGTTGGCTCGTTCAAGCTGAGTTTGAAGGCAAACCGATCGGATATATGATTATTACAGTCACAGAGCAGGGTCAGATGATGCTTAGTGAGTATGGTCATGGAGAACAGTCACCATACAACAATGAACTTCTTGGACAAGCCTTGGATCGACAACATGTGAACCTTGAGGCATTACTTGCTGGCGGAGGAGAGCTTCATCTTGGTTATGCTCTTCCCCTGCTGGCTTATTGGAAAGTGGAACAACCTAACCATCCTGCACTTTATATTGATGCTACGAACGGAGATGTACTACCGTCAGAGTTCCTGAACCTGCTGGAGGCTGATTCCAAACAGACCTCTGTCAGCATAACTGATTTATCCACAACACCATCTTCATCAGTCGACCCACTTCATCTCCGACCCGTCTTCAATCCGACTGACAATCTGTTGTGGATTACCTCCAAGCCTGTTGATGCCGACCGGGCAAAAGATGTGATACAACACGGGGAGAATCAAGAGATTGTTTTCTCAGCGGGTGATCGTAACGTTGTATATGGCGGTCCTCTACCTGTTAGCGGTTATCAGCTGTGGCATACTGATCAGGAAGCAGAGTCTATTCTATATGTAGCGCTAGGTGGAAAATCATCCATTCAACGATTTGTCCCTTTGAGCACATTGCAGCAAGATGGCCATTTTTACATCGTAAATCCTTAATCATCAGCAAATTCTTAAGATACAGTCAGATAACCTGTAAAATAACAAATAAGACGCCTTCCCATTATATTAAGGGATTGCGTCTTTTGGTTTTACATTAGTGAAATAGGTAAGCTATGGTCACCCTTCGCCCGAAGAACTTCGTTTATGAGACTTTGTATCGAATTCTTTTTCCTTTTTCCCCACCCACAGGGATACAGCGAAAGGGATCATACCAAACCACTTCATCGCCCACGGCTCTTTCCTTTTGGTGCGACCTTTCCGCTCATCCTTCGGTGTATCGATATAATGAACAACACGCTGCGTAATGTATTTTACCAACTCATCACTTTTGGCCATAATTCTGCCTCCTTCGCTCCTGCACATTTGCGGAGCTTACGATAGTTCTATTGTGTGCAGGATGTGGACTGGTTAAACATTTTTTATTGAAAGAAGTATGAAAACCCTCAGAATGCACAGTCTAATGCCAAAGGTATCCATCGAGTCACTAATCTGAAATTCGATACCTATTCCATGAAGGAGTGTGTATTCCCATGTATAAGCTGCTGACCGCTTCGGTAGCCTTGCTAATCAGCTTCCATTGCCTTCTCATGCTGCCCCATGTGGCTTATGGAAAAGCAGGCCCGTCCCAGAACAGTCCATCCATGCTACCAGTGACCGATGGAGATGCATATCGCTCAAGTCATCATGCCTTTGCAGCACCGGTTATCCTGCTCGATGTAGGCCATGGCGGTATTGACGGTGGTACGTCAGCCCAAGGTGTGCTGGAAAAAGATATCAACCTGGCCATTAGCCAAAAGGTCTATCTGCTGCTTCGCAGCAAAGGTTATGCCGTTATCATCAATCGACTTGGTGATTATGCACTTAGTGATGAGAACCGCTGGCTGAACAGCCGCTCCCGTCATACCAGAGATCTTGCCCAACGTAAAAGCCTTAGCGAAGAAGTAAGTACAGATATCGTGGTCAGCATTCATGCGAACTGGAGTCCCCGATCAAATGTACACGGCCCGGTGGTACTGCACCAGAAGGAAGGCAGGAGTTATTTGCTGGCCCAATCCATTCAGGATGCCATGAACAAGTTGTACGGAACAGAGCACGGGGTCGTATGGGGCAAGCCCTTTTATATATTGAATTACGTGAAACAACCTGCCGTCATCGTCGAAACCGGATTTTTGAGCAATGCGACAGATCGAGCCAGAATGAATGACCCCGCTGAGCAAAAACGAATCGCCCAGTCCATTGCCAATGGCATTATTTATTATCTGTCGGTAGTGTAGGAGCAGAATGCCATTGCCACACTTCTCGAACCAGATCACCGATTCCTACAAATTGAACCTGATTTTGCAGATGGGAGACGGATTCACGAATTACTGCGGATGTGTTCATCCCCGAATGACCGACATGACCAATGACAACACAGATGTTCTTATCGATCGCACGCTGAGCAGCCAGATCCAGTTGTTTGCGAATGTGTTGCTTGGAGTTTTGATCATCCAGGAAAATGTCATTACCTACAGGTGGCATATTTTTGGATACGGCCAGTTCCCCCACTACGGAGCGAAAGTTCGTACGGCTGTCTACAAAGAAGAGGCCCCACTCCTTGCATACATCGAGCACAATGGACATGATGCGTTTATCCGAAGTAATTTTGGAACCCATATGATTGTTCATGCCAATGGCGTGGGGCACATCATCAATCGCTTTCTCCACGCGTGAGCGGACTTCTTCATCTGTTAGATTGGATGTGATTGCACCCGGGCCCAGCCATTCAGGTCGTCCTTTCTTGGGTTCCATGGGCATGTGCACAATCACATCCATCCCCTTTTCATGTGCAGCTATCGCATCTTTCTTCGTTGTTGGCAAAAAAGGCATGACCGCTACCGTTAGTTTAACTGGCATCGCCAGGATCTCTGCCGTACCCTTCATGTCATTACCAACATCATCGATGATAATCGCTAACCGTTTGTGATTCGATGTGGACTCTGAAGCTGCCGCTGTATGCCCTCCTGCCGATATGCCTGCGTAAAACATAATGAAAAATGCCATGGTACCTGCAATGAATCGATAATTCTTTCTCTTTTCCTTCATCATGATTCCCTCCCCGTAACTTCTGTGATCTCATTGTTTGATAATGAAGGGAGGAATATGTAAGCCAAAGCCTTCCTTTATAATAATATCCCCGCCATTGGAGACCTCTATCTCAAACGAAGATCCCCATCATGCCAGTTTTTCTCCTTTGCATTCAGACAGGAACTGTCATTGAACAGTTAGAGAATAGAGATTAATTAGAAAAAATACTGTAATTTGTCAGGTTTTCAGTTTAGGAATTATTTAGTAGAATCAACAAATGAAAGAGGTTATGTGCTTCATTTCATTCCTATGATTTATGGAAGGAGGTTTTGAAAGGGTTTACATAAAATAAATGCCAGAAAATCCGATTTTTGTTTGTTATCCCTGGTCGCGGTTTCTCTATGTAACCATTTACCATTATCGAGGAGGATGAAAGTAGTGAAATTCAAACTAAAAAAGACGATTAATGTTCTTTTGGCCTGTTTAACAGCCCTGCCTTTGATGTTAACCCCGACACATGTGTCAGCAGCCAGCGATGCCAACATTAATTTGTCCTCGGAAAAACAGCTGATCAAGGGCTTTGGGGGCATTAACCTTCCTGCCTGGATTGGTGATCTGACTCCCGCTCAACGTGAAACTGCTTTTGGTAATGATCAGAATCAGTTAGGCTTCTCAATTCTCAGGATCTACGTCGATCCAGATTCTAATAACTGGTATCGTGAAGTTGCCACAGCCAAACGGGCTATCGAAAAGGGTGCTATTGTATTTGCATCCCCATGGAATCCTCCAAGCAGCATGGTTGAAACGTTCAACCACAATGGGGACACAAATGCCAAACGTCTGAAATACGACAAATATGCCGCCTATGCGCAACATCTGAACGACTTTGTAACCTACATGAAAAATAACGGCGTAGATTTATATTCCATTTCTGTGCAGAATGAACCGGATTATGCTCATGACTGGACCTGGTGGACTCCACAGGAGATCCTTCGATTCATGAAAGAAAATGCCGGGTCCATTCAAGGTACCAAAGTCATGGCGCCTGAATCCTTCCAGTACTTAAAGAACATATCCGACCCAATCCTGAATGATCCGCAGGCACTTGCCAACATGGACATTCTGGGAGCACATACGTATGGAACCCAGATTTCGAATTTTGCCTACCCTCTCTTTAAGCAAAAAGGAGCCGGTAAAGAACTGTGGATGACTGAGGTGTATGTTCCGAACAGTGATAACAACTCAGCAGACCGCTGGCCTGAAGCACTGGACGTTTCCTATCACATGCACAATGCCATGGTAGAAGGTGATTTCCAGGCCTATGTGTGGTGGTACATCCGCAGACAGTATGGTCCGATGAAAGAGGACGGTACCATAAGCAAACGCGGGTATAATATGGCTCATTTCTCTAAATTCGTTCGTCCAGGCTACCTGCGAGTTGATGCAACGAAAAATCCAGATACAAACACATTTGTCTCAGCCTATAAAGGTGATAACAAAGTCGTCGTTGTGGCAATTAACCGCGGAACTTCAGTTACAAGCCAAAAATTCGTTCTGCAGAATGGTAATGCCTCCACTGTGTCCTCATGGATTACGGACAGCAGTCGAAACCTGGCAAGCGGAACCCCGCTTACCGTATCCAATGGAGCCTTCACGGCACAGCTCCCGCCTCAGAGCGTAACAACGTTTGTTGCCAACGTTACTGGCGGAAATAGCGGCGGGAATACAGGCAGTGGCACTACGTATGAAGCCGAGACCGGAACGTCACTTACGGAAGCTGGCATTGAAACAATCTACCCCGGTTATACTGGCTCCGGGTATGTTAACTTCAATGCGATGACTGGTTCGGCCATTCAATGGAACGGCATTAATAACACGACAACAGGTACCAAAAACGTAAAGTTTCGTTATGCGCTGGAAAGCGGCACTCGGAACCTCGACATTTTTGTTAACGGAACCAAAGTCATCAGCAACGAGCCCTTTCCAGCTACGGGAAGCTGGTCCACTTGGGTTGAAAAAACAATTCAGGTCCCCATGAACACGGGGACCAATACATTGAAAGTGGTCACCACTGGATCGGAAGGACCGAATATTGACAGCGTTAATGTTACCGCAGCGCAATAAACGTTCCATATGGCTGATGGAAGACCATTTGCTGTACGTGCAGCTAAGCACTAACCTCTTGGATACTCAAATCTAAAGTTAGTGTTAGATCAAAAAATGCAAAAAAAGACTCCTTAAGCGTTAGCTTAAGGAGTCTTTTTTTAGATGCGGTCGAGAGGACTCGAACCTCCACGGGGGGTTAGCCCACACGGACCTGAACCGTGCGCGTCTGCCAATTCCGCCACGACCGCATATTGTATCTCCGTGATCAATATCGGCGACAAGAGATAATATATCATGTGGAATCTATCATGTCAACACTGAAAATAATAACAATAAAGCCCGAAACAGACGTCCATGTCGATTCGGGCTTTACCTTTAACTACAAATTACAGCTTGGAAGGCCAGTTGCCATACCATGCATAACCGCCTCTTCTTTCTTTATCAATATCACTTAGTTTGTATTTAACGACCCCGTCACGACCAATAAAGATCGGTTTATCCGTTCCCACTTCGTAGAAACGAGCCCAGATTGGCGCAGCTTTGGAATCAGCGATAATTTTACTATCTCCATTAGCTCTTTCATACTTGTAACCTGTAATTTTCACCTTGTTAAACCAAGCCTCCGCTCCTTTAATGGATGCGGTAATTTTAGCGTTAGCAGGTCTGGTTTTCAGAAATTTAACAATCGTTACACTCTCTCCAGCTGTCAGCGATGGCACTTCATAGATTCTTGCGCTCGCCGGTTTAAGGGAACTGGAATCATGTTGTTGTCCCCATGCTGTCAGCTTACCCCCTGAAACGACCTGTGTATTCAGAATCGCCTCCACACCTTTGGCAACTGAGTTTTTACTGCGGTTAGCAAGTGTGCTGTCGATAAACGAGAAATCACCTTTGCGTGCCGCTACTTCATCCAGCATGATCATTACATTAATCATGGCATCATCATTGTAAGTGATGTGCTTGTGATATCCGGAGCTTTGGTAGACTTGTGGCCATCCGCCGTTTGAATACTGCATGTTGATCAAAAAGTTAATTCCTTTGATTGCAGCTGTGGAGTATCGCGGATCATTCGTCTTTTTAAATTCCTTCGCCAATCTTCTAATTTCTGAGTATGTAGCCTTGTTGTCTATCGTGGACTTTGCCCACTCTCCACTTGTCTGTTTATAATCTTTTCTCCAACCTCCATCGGGCAGCTGGTTCTTCAAAATATCAGAAATACTCGCTGTCGTACCCGATGCATCCGCAGCAGATACCGTCCCTACAGGGAGAACTGCCATTCCAACTGCTGAGAACACCATCGTACATGCCAGGACAAAAGTAATTATTTTCTTCGCTTTCAATTGTAACACTCTCCTATGTTCGTTTTTATAAATCTTCCACTTCTACTTTACTTATGATACGCGTCCCTGAACCTCCTTTATTTGTATTTATCGCATAATAAAATCAATTTTAATCCAATATGTGGATTGGATAATCAGATAATATGCAAAAAATCGATTTTTGTCAATATATGCAACTTAATGAATATAATCTCTCTAATTCTACATAACGGGATAGTTCTTTTAACTCATGACAAACCTATTTATTTATCCAAATTCGTCTTAAACGAATCAATAATGACGTTTTTGTCATGAATGATACCCAAACTTGATCCCTTCTTTCATATAAAAACCTTAATTCCGCTAACATTGAGGTATTACGAAGGGTTTTAAATAGGTTTGACAATTACGCATTTATGCAATATAGTTTCAAATAGTTACAAAAACTTAATTATTCATTGCCGAGTTTCATGTTTGAAAACGGGGGAACCAATTTGGGTGAATTATTCTTATACATAGGAAATATAGGGAACCTTCTACCGAACCCTTAGCTAACTCCGTAGGCATCGAAGGGAGAACATTGATTTTGAAAAAACTGATTATCTCCATTTTTGGAGCAGCTGTATTATTTACATCCGGGGCAACAAGCACAGAGGCAAGCAGTATCAACTCCGTAGTGAACAACATGACAGGTATTCCTTACAAATGGGGTGGCACAACTGTAGCCGGCTTCGACTGTTCTGGTTTTATGAGATATCTTTTCAACAAATACAGCATTGAATTGCCACGTACTTCTCAGCAGCAAGCCAAAGCAGGTACTCCGGTATCCAAGAGCAATGTTCGGACAGGTGATCTGGTGTTCTTTAATACAACAGGCAAAGGCATTTCACATACAGGTGTATATATCGGCGGCGGACAATTCGCTCATGCCTCCAGCAGTAAAGGTGTAAGCATCACAAAGTTATCGAATCCATACTTTAATGACCGCTATGTAACAGCACGTCGGGTAACTGGACAGTTTATGTATGATAAAATGTTAGGTAAAATGTAATTCACATACAAAAAGGCATCGGTTATTAACCGGATGCCTTTTTTGCACTTAAAAATGTATGTTGCATTGCTTACTAATGCAGCGCCTTCTGCACTCGCATCGCACCCTGAGACAGGGCATGTCCTCCTCCAACAGCTCCGGCCACCGCAACGGTCTCCATAATCTCCTGATCTGTTGCTCCCTTGGCACGGGCTTCTTCTACATGGTAGAAGGTACATACCTCATTGTTGGCGAATAATCCAATACCGAGTGCAATTAGCTGTTTTGTCTTCGCATCAATCACGCCAGGTTGGAAACATTCTCCGGTAAACTCATGATACGACTTCACCACACCTGGCAGCACATCGCTTAATGCTCCAATCTGATCCTTGTAGGCATGAACTTTATCATTCATCAATGTCATGGCTTGTAGCACACCCTCTCGGCTATAGTTACAGATCTTCCTCACTGTACCTATCTTCTCTCCCGAGTGAGCCATTTATGCCAAGAAATCATGGTAATTCCAAACATTTAACGCGCATGGCTCTGCCATAATTATAAGCTGTTACTCACTAAGTGGACTCTGGCGCGGCTCGCTGAACAGCTGATAGCTGTAACCTCGGTCCAGCTTAACGACACGTCGATTCTGACGACGGATAAGTACCTGCTCGCCATCCCAGGCAACCACAATCCCCTTCACGTCGTTCGATTCCAGCTCGTCCCGTACGACTCTAACTTTCTCACCTGACAGACGCAGGGCGTCCAATTCTGTATCACTAATCATATTCATGGCTCCTATATTTCAAATTTATTTACAAAAAGAGACCTAAATGAAAAGTCATTTAGGTCTCACGTGACTGTATTGGACTGTCATGTCATTCGAAATTATGTCCCGACTGAAAGTTACCGCTGCGCGTGCTCTTTGCTGTCGTTCTTCTCAAACCAAAAATCAAGCACTTTGGCGGACATCACACGTTCTTCAAGGTACTCCACTTGATGCGGTGTAAATTGTTCTTTCCAAGAGAAGGACAACTCTTCGCACAAGCCTACAATCGTCAGTAATTCTGACCAGGCAACATAGCGTTTGTACCAGAAAAATTGAGGATGTTCAATCATATAGGGATAAAGGTCATCGAATTCCGTATGTTTACAATCCAGGGCACGTTCAAAATGAACTTTCGATTCCGCCAGCTTATCATTAAAAAATTGTTCTGTTGCCAGTTGGTTCCCCATGGTGTTGCCTCCTCTCCCTAACATAACCCCATTATAAATGAAATCTGCGGTCATGCAAAGGCATAGTTCAAAAAATAGGCCCTATTCCTTTAAAATGTCACATTTCGTTATCGTCAAATTGTACCGTACCATCGTTCAGGGAACGAATGCGTACCAAGGCTTCCACCGGAATACCCTGTTCACGAATCGTGCGTGCCCCTGCTTGGAAACTTTTCTCGACCACAACGCCGAATCCGACAAGTTCCGCACCGGAACGCTCGATAATTTTGATGACGCCACGAGCGGCATCTCCATTGGCAATAATATCATCAATGAACAAAATGCGGTCATTCTCATGAATGAACTCGCGGGATACCATAATATCAGTTACAATTCCTTTGGTAAAGGACGGTACACGTTCACAGTAAGCATCAGGATCAGCCAGAAGTGTTTTTTTGCGACGGGCGAATACAAGGGGCACCCCAAGTTCATAGGCTGCGGCAAACGCAACCGGAATCCCTGAGGATTCTACCGTGATTACTCGAGTTACTCCACTTTCACGAAAACGGGCAGCAAACTCACGTCCCATCTCCATCGTTAATGCAGGATCAATCTGGTGGTTCAACAGACCATCCAGCTTTAATACATGATCCGAGATAACCACACCTTCTTGTAATATTCGTTGTTTCAATAATTCCATGATTTGACCTCCCAAGCCTATCCTATGAGGTAAAAGTATCATATATCTATCTATAAGTTCAAGCGAAATTGCCTGCGCGCTGTCCTTGGGACGCATTTCAAGCCTAAGCTCATTATCGATTGTCATGACTTTCGTGGGTCAAGCATACCTTGTACCATGGTACCCGCATGTCCAAACTATACAGGGGCCTGAGAGGGGAAACACATGAAACAGGCATTTCGGGTGCTGCAGATCGCATTTACATACATCGGAACGGTTGTTGGAGCCGGCTTCGCTACAGGGCAGGAAATTTTGCAGTTTTTTACCCAGTATGGCAAATGGGCCACCATCACCATAGGCTTATCCACCATGCTCTTTGTCTGGTTAGGTACCAAAATGATGCTGATCGCTCACGATACCGGGTCTCGCTCTTATGAGGATCTGAACAAACATTTATTCGGCCACAAGGCGGGCAAATGGATTACCTGGGTGACCCTTCTCATTCTCATTGGCGTGAACAGTGTCATGCTTGCCGGAGCAGGTTCCGTTTTTGTCGAACATCTGGGTTTGCATTATCAGACAGGTCTGATCGTCACACTTGTAGGGTCATATCTGCTTCTGGGTCGAGGCATTCAGGCCATCCTACAAATGAATAGCATTGTCGTGCCCATGATGCTCCTGTTATCTCTGCTCATGATCACCAGTACCATCCATCATCCAGGTGCTTCCCGATTCATCACACTGACGACAGATTCAAACCCTATTCAAGTGTGGCTGTCTCCACTGTTGTATACTTCATTCAATCTGGTGTTGGCTCAAGCTGTTCTTGTGCCAGTAGGTAACCAGATCCGTAGTCGGAATGTGCTGAAGTGGGGTGGAGTATTGGGTGGAATTGGCGTAGGTTTCATGCTGATGGCAGCTCATTTTGCCATGTCAGCCCAGATGCCCGGCATCATTCAATTCGAAATCCCGATGGGCAGCATTGCCTTTCAACTTGGATGGGCAGTGCAATCTGTATATGTATCCCTTATTTTCATGGAAATATTCAGTACCTTTGTAGCCGATATCTATGGAATGACCTTGCAACTCAGGCAACATATACGTGTTCATCCCCGTTTCATTACATTAACCATTATGCTGTTGTGTTACTCACTCAGTCAGTTTGGATTCAGTTCCCTGCTGTCCATCCTTTACCCTATCTTCGGAAGTATGGCACTGTTTTGGGCTGCCAAATTGGTACTGAACCGCTGGGGCGCCTTTCGTAAACGCAACAATATATAAATCTCACAGTTATGTACTTCATGAATATGAGCATCCGTTTGCTCATAACCCCAAGTCATTGTGGGTATTCTTTCCTTAAACATGACAAAAAGCCGCTGTTTAGCACAGCGGCTCGCACTTTTTGCTCTACATTTTAGGCTTTGCCAGGAAACTGTAGATACATCTTTTTCAACTCATTGACCGATCTGCCGAGCGAGTAATGTGTTTTGGCTTTTTCACACGCTGAACGGGCAAGTTCATAACGATAAGCCGGGTCCAGCATCACCTTTTCAAGCGCTTCAGCCAACGCAGAAGGATCTTCTGCCGGTACAAGCAACCCATTGCTACCGTTTTCGATCTGTTCCGGTATACCACCTACATCTGTACCCACAAGGGCAAGACAACTCAGCGCCGCTTCAGCGAAGACGGAACCAAATGCTTCTGCCCGTGAAGGAAGTACAAAAATATCAAAGAATGGCATGAATTCCTCAGGGTGCAGTGTGTAACCATAGAAAATGGTCTCATTATAGATCCCTAATCGTTGCGCCAATTCTTCCAGATCAGGACGAATCGGTCCATCTCCAATAATATGTAACACATAATCATGACCTCGGCCCTTCAGTTCCGCACAAGCTTTGAAAAGAATATCCAACCCCTTCGCCGGAACAAGCCGACATACCGTGACCAGTTGTGGTATCGCATTATCATGAGGAATCGGCTTAAACCGCTTCTCATCAAATCCATTGGGAATCACACCGATGACATCAGGTTCCTTCACGTAGGGAGCCAGATAACGACGGAACGAATCCGACACCGTCAAGAGACGCTCTGCCTGGTGTTCCAGCTCACCATATATCGCAAGCAGGAATCGATGCTCGGGACCATCCGTTTCAATGCGTCCATTAAGGATTAATTCTCGTTCATAACTGGAGTGAATCGTCTGAATGAGGGGTGTATCCGGGAAAACCGTTTTCATCGCAAGTCCAGCAATTGGGTGGTGGGCATGGATCAGATCATAGGGCTTCTGAATACGCAGTTTGGTCCACCATAGATAATCACGATAAGTTTGAATATATTTTTGGACAACAGGACTATCCTGATATTCCGTCCAGTCAAACGTTTCGAACTGAACTTCCTCTCTGCCCTTGTTGCGAATTCGCTTTGGCAACGAGAACAGATCCATTTCCCACCTCGGGGTTGTAAATCTCTCTTGCATATACGGAATCATAGAGGATACACCTCCGGGCTGCTCCGGAGGAAAGAAAAGCGCCTGCAGCAATTTCACCGTTAGTTTCCCCCTTTCTAACTTACGTACTGCTCTACTATCCATTATGACATAGGGAAGCCGGAACATCTATATTACGATAACTCGTATATACAACATATTCATGAAACGTTCCCCTCAGAAGCAAAAGCTTTAATTCAGCAGTCCATCGCTTGCGGTTGTCGTCAACATATTCATTGGATAACCAGAATTTCAGCTCCGTAGCTCCACGGGCTTCTCATATGTACTGTAACCATCGGTCTCTCCCAAAAAAGTATACCCGTTCCGCGCGTAAAAGGCGTTCAACGTAGCATTGCTCGCTCCGCAATCTAACCGAACAGTATGTTTGCCTTCAAAATGTATGCCGCTGCTGGACCATTGCAAAATGGACCGTCCGAGACCGCTCTGAGCATATTTTCTTCGAATCGCTAGCCGATGCAGATAAATTGCACCATCCTCGGCATGAGCTTTTAAACCCCAAAGATGAATATCCCAAGGGCTTGGCTGAACCAAAAGGATGACCATCCCCGCTACGTCCGCTCCTTTTTTAAATACAAACACATCCCCACGCCGGATTGCCCCTGCCGTATCATGTGAATCTTCACCTTTAAGCAAAGCGTTCCATTGGGAAGAACCTTGGCTCTGTAACCACTCGGCTGTCTCCACCAGCAGCGACATCACATCCTCCGTATCTTCCGGCTTCGCCTGAACCGCTTGAAAACCATCGTTAATATATTCGCTACTGATCCTGAATGAGTGCATCATTGTTCTCCTTCCGCTTCCTGATCTCTGTTAAACTAATGGTACTATACCGGGAAATGAATTTTTCGTCAAAATGAGAATAAAAAAAGGTAAAAGGCGGTTGCCCTTTACCCATCTATTCTGGCTTCATCGATAATCTGATTTCGATACAACATCGTCAGGTGCAAGGTATCAAACTCCATTTCCTTGTCCAACTCCTGCATCAACACTTCGACCAGGCTCTTTCGCTGAATGCTGGTACCAGGAACCTCGTAATCAATGTATCCCGTCAGATCGGAATGAGAAGTATCTATTGTTGCTGTTCCCACAGGCAATCCACCTCGTTCCTGAAGAAAAAGCTCATATACCCGGAACTCCCGATCCTTACGCTTCAGCATGACATAACATGTTTCTTCAGCAGCTTCCAGCTCATCCAGATCCGATTCATCGGTATCCTCAAAATCCTCGGAGAAATCGCGATGTACCCACTCTAACGTCTCGAGTTCGTTGCCCTGATGCCACATGCGGATCGTAATCGTATCGATGATATCTTCATCCAGCTCTCTGACCAGCAACTCTGCCGCAGCTTCCAATTGATTCTCTTCCGGCTCGTCATACCAGTGTATTTCACCTTGTACATCAGCGCCATATTGTTTTAAGGAAGCTTCTGCAAGTTCCTGCCCTTCGACATCATTGAATATATACGTCGATATGCTGCGTCCCGCGCTTACCATTTCCATCTCCAGAACCTGATCCCGATCTTCATATGTAAACGATTCGGCTTGTGAAACAGGAATTACCTTACTTCCACTGCTCTCTATATCGTCATAGCTGCCTTCGTCATGATTCATATCTTCAGACGGCCACACGGTCTCTGACTCAGGCTTATGCAGAACCGAATGTAATGAGCCACAACTAACCAGCACTTCATAATATGCAGCTTCCAACGCGTCTGCAAGAGATCGGACATAGGCATGCACTTTATCCACGATACGTTCCTCTGTACCATCTGGCAGAGACTCCTGCTCGATCTGAAGACTACCAGATAAACGATCTCCTTCTCTGTACACAAGGAAAAGTGAGCCTGCATATTGTCCATTGACCATCACGTCCTGTACTTCTCCACCTGATGTCCGCAGGTCTGCAACCAATTCCACATCGTATTTCATCACGTGTCCTCCTCTATTCCTAACGTTATTCTCTTAGGATGCCCCTAAGGACGGTAGAATATGAGGGAAGCATGCATTTCAAATATAAGATGTAGGTTAGATGGATAACACATATTTTTGGATTGCGTGTGCCACACCCTGCTCGTTATTGGAGAGTGTAACCTCGTCCGCAGCAGCTTTCACCTCGTCGGGTGAGTTATCCATGGCAATGCCTTTACCCGCAAAGGTCAGCATCGTAATATCATTGAAGTAGTTACCAATCGCCATAATCTCCGAAGGCATGATTCCCTTCGATTCGGCAAGCCTTTTCAGCGCAGCGCCTTTGGACGCTTCGGGATGCATCAGATCAATAAAAAAGTCACCACTCCGTGTCATATAATAAGGCAGATTCCAAGTTGACCATTCCTGAAGTACTGCATCCATCTGTTCAATCGGACCAAATGCAGTGAATTTCGCCAGCGGTTCTGTCATGTCAACCCACTTGGGTAACTTCAGTGGCTCTGCCATAAAGTTGTAATACATCTCACGCACCTGCAAACCCAAACCTTCTGGTTGATCCACATACAGACCAAATGCTGTATTGATGTCAAAATGTACTCCATTGGTTCGACAGTAGGATATGATTGGCTCCAGTCCTTGTCCATCTAATGCAAAATGATGAACCACCTCACGGGTATCCACTTGCGCGGTAACGGCGCCATTATGTGTAATCACATATCCATCCAGTCCCATCTGCTCCATAAAAGGAATCGTGTTGGCCGGACCTCTACCCGAACACAGAACGATCTCCGCTCCCTGACGGGAAGCTTGGATCAAGGTCTCCTGAGTCCATTCGGTAAGTTCATGATGATCATTCAGCAGTGTTCCATCTACATCAAGTGCAATTAATTTATAAGTCATTCTGGCTTCATCCTCATCTGTTAGTAGTCGCACCCACCCAAACCCTCCCTTCCGAGGGAGGGCCCCAGAGGGCTCTGCCCTCTGGACTCCCGTCCTGCTCACCGGTGTTAGGTCGGGTCTTGCTATGTCACGGTTGTCGTAGGAACGCTTGTTGCCGGGCACACCGCTGGTCAGCGGCGGTCCCGCCCAAGCTTAACCGGGACCATTACGGGCAGGGCTTCGCTTTCTGCCCGGCTCCCTGCTTCACTTCGTGAAGATCGGGAGCTTTTTCACCTTCGGCGTTAGTATCAGGGCTTCGCTTCCCTCCACAACTCCCTGCTCCGCTTCGCGAAGGACGGGAGCTTTTACTTCCGCAGAAGGCTCAACTCATCTGCGGTTAGTTCACGATAGCTTCCGATAGCAAGATCGGAAGCTAGTTCCAGCTCACCCATGGCCACGCGTTTCAGATAGATCACACGCTTGCCTACCGCCTGAAACATACGTTTCACCTGATGAAACTTCCCTTCATGAATAATAAGCGAGATCGACGAGATCGTGCCTTCTTCCGTTTCTTCCTGACCAAGTATAGTCAGTTCGGCAGGCAACGTCTCGTACCCGTCATCCAATTGAATCCCCGCCTTGAAACGTTGCACATCCGCTTCATCCACGTTTCCCAGAACACGGGCTTCATAGGTTTTGGGCACATGCTTGCGTGGAGATAACAGATCATGGGCAAGTGGACCGTCATTCGTGAGAATGAGCAGTCCCTCCGTATCCTTATCCAGTCGTCCCACAGGAAAAGGATTGAATACCCGATCCTCTTTCCGCAGCAAATCCAGTACTGTCTTATCTCTGTTATCCTCGGTAGCAGACACGACACCCGGAGGTTTATGCAACATCAGATAGATCATCTCCCGATACACAATTCGCTCCCCATCAGCTTCAATGACGTTGACCTCGGGATTCACCTGTACACCACTGTCTTTCACCGCTTTGCCGTCCACATGGATTCTGCCTTGTTTCACCATCTTTTTGAGTTCACTTCGTGTCCCCACACCCATATGGCTTAATATTTTGTCCAGACGCAGCGTTTGTTTGCCTTTTCCACTCATACCGATGTCCACCTCCAGCCTGCCGGATATTCATTCTTCAGTACACCATCCAGCCATTTCCCCCAGCCAGCGGCATAACCATCTACACATACAAGAACGTACCCTTTGGCAAACGTATCCGCCTTGAGCACCACTCGTTCTTCTTCAATATTTAACGTTTCACCCTTGAGGTATCTCACGGCTTCGCCATCAGCGGATGACAGATTTACGCTTCGCCGTGCTTCAGGTGCATTCAGAGCACACGCAAGCGGGTGGGACGGAACAAATCGCCCATTCTTGATCGTGCCCATAAACCAGCCTGGACGAATGACTTTCAGTCCCTCCAGCCGTGCTGCACCAACCGATGATTGATACACCCGATCTCCGTAACATACCATCTCTCCAATTAACTCAATCTCCAATTGTTCTTTCATAAACTGACTGTAGATCGCAACCGGATCAATACTTGCCGAATCAGCTCCGCGTCCATGACCCCGTTCCGATTTACGTCCACCGTGATCTTTACCTTTTTTGCCCTGTTTACCCGAATTCTTGCCGCCCCCAGCCTGTCTGTCATGGGACTCTCGGGATTCTATTCGCAATAAACGTTCCTTTTTACGATCAGCCTTGGTCATAGCAATTGAAGAAGCAGCAATAGAGTGATCCTTGTTCCCCTCTGCTTCAATCCTGGACACATCCACGACCTGTCCATACTCCATTGCTCCTTCTTTAACTACTCCAGGTTGATCTGTTTCTAACTCTTGCCCTGCACGATGCTGCAACACAGCGACATAATGTCCCTCTCCTTCCAAAAGGTGAGGCCACAATCTTGCGGTGCCACGCGTTTGATCCAGTACAGCTTCCGTCTCCTCTGCCTTCTCTGGCATCATCTGACGTACCCATTCCGGACGTCCTGGAGCGAATCCTTTTTCTTCAGGAATGTCCCTGACAACGAAATCATGGTTTACATTCAGGAACTCCGCAATCATTGCTTCGTTTTCCTCCGGCGCAAAGGTACAAGTCGAGTACACGATGGTTCCTCCCGGGGCCAGCAATCGTGCCGCAGTCTCCAAGATATCCCGCTGCATGAGCACACATTTTTCCACCGAATGATGTTCCCACGATTTCACCATGTCTTCATCCTTGCGGAACATGCCTTCACCTGAGCAAGGCGCATCAATTAATACTTTGTCAAAATAATGAGGAAATGCATTTGCGATCCGCTCTGGCGACTCATTCAAAACAACGGCGTTACGCACCCCGTACAATTCCACGTTCTTGGCCAGCGCTTTGGTGCGTTCAGCATGGATATCGTTCGTGACAAGTACACCCTTGCCTTGCAGCTTTGCAGCAATCTGAGTTGTTTTCCCTCCCGGAGCAGCACACAGATCAAGCACGCGATCTCCAGGCTCCACCTGCAATAATTCAACAGGAGCCATTGCACTTGGTTCCTGTATATAATACAGGCCTGCATGATAATAAGGGTGCAGCCCCGGTTTAACACCATGAGGTACATAGAATCCTGTCTCACACCACGGAATAGGTCTTAGATCAAACGGAGCAATCTCATCGAATTGTTCCATCGATATTTTTAGCGTATTCACTCTCAGTCCCGCATGAGGAGACTGTTCATAAGATTTCATAAATTGTTCAAACTCTTCACCCAGCAAACTTTTCATTCGCTCAGCAAATATCAAAGGTAACTTTACACCCATATTCCCACTCATCCTGTCTTGGTAAGATTGCAATATCGTTTTATTTTATCATATCCAAGCTTTGCTTTCCTATCATATCGTATCTATTCCACTACAGCGTGTAATGTAGTATAATGGCAAGTAGATTGATTCCTGAGCAAAAATTCGGGTGTTTATGTATATTATTCCAACCTTTATTTTTGCCCAAACTAAATTTCGATATGATCGATGGGGGATGTCCAATGAAATCCAAGAAGAAAAAGAAAAGTGCTGCGATCCTTATATTCCTGGGTATTTTAATCATTATGATTGCAGCACTGGTTGTCGTAGACCAGCAATCCAAGAAACAGATGGATTCAGTGGAAAATGCTTATGGCATCGCTGCATCCAAGCTTAATCCAGCTACACGGGAGCTACTTAGTGATCCCAATTATCAACAAATTATTGTTCCCACTGATCTCAAAGCCAAAATCGATAACAAAGACAGCTTTTTTGTTTATTTCTTTGCTTCCGACTGCTCGCACTGCCGCGCCACAACACCTCAGTTGATGCCACTGGTTGACAGTGAAGGTATTGAGCTTCCACAGTTCAATCTGCGTGAATTCGAAGCAGGATGGACCGATTACAATATCGAGTTCACACCTACACTCGTCTATTATGAGGCTGGTGTCGAGAAAGACCGTATGGTTGGCGGACTGCAAGAGAATGGCAGTGACCAGGGCTACACGCTGGATGATTACAAACAATTTTTCCAAAAATATAAAGGCAGCGCTACTCCTTCGGCAAGCTAACTGATAGATCCGTTTCCACAAGTATCTACAATCAGGCACTTGTATCACCAGACACTGTTCTGTTGAAGGACAGGCTGTGCCACCTGCAATCATCTGAATATGACGCAACATTCAAAAACACCCCGATCGTTCCCTTTACAGGGATCGTCGGGGTGTTTCGTAACCATGGAACTTCATATATCCATGGGATGCTCATTTGAATGTTAGCGTGATTACGGTTCAACTTTTACTCTGATCCATCGCCTTCATCTTCTCTTCGTATATTCGCCCTCTGGTAGGACTCCGGCGCTGCGGAATATTAGGTTTTAGCTCAAGCGATCTTCTAGATATCTCTTGTTCTAAGACCTCATCAACAATTCGTATGGACAAATCCCTATACGTCACAGACTGAGCGTCAGGCTCAGACAGTTGCTTCACGATTGCCTTTACTTCCTGTACCAAAATCCCAAGCTCAATGCCCAGAGTCGTAGCAGGATAAGGTTCCAGAAGATCAAGTGAGCTCTGTAACATCATCGTTCCTCCACGGAGATTGCCATTCCTGAAGTGGTATAAACCAACTGCAATTTGCAACAACCCTTTATAGAGAGAATCCCGGTTACGTTCAAGCCACAATTCTTCCAGCACCTCATGGCACTCGAAATAATCCTGATCCCGATTGAAGTAGATTAAGTAGTCAATGTACAGTGGCTCATAGATGCTCATCCGGGTTTTCGCCCTTTCTGGCGTTGTTCAGAAGTTTCTTCACGTCATCCAGCAAGTCTTTGAGCCCTTCCATATCATGCCGTTCCCAGTAATCGTTAAATCGCTTCTGTGCTTCAATTGCTTCACTGACAAGATGGTAGAAGTATAATTGATGAATGATATTTAATGTTCTTGACACGATATTGGAATCATCCTCAAATGCCTTCTGCGCCTCCAGAATCTGTAGACGAATTGCAGACATCTCGTTGTCCAGTATAAACGCGGCCTCAGCCGTTTTTTTCAGCCTGGTTCTCATCTCATCAGGTAACCCTTCCCGAAACTTGTAACTCAGCGAATGTTCAATGGTAGCCCAGAAGTTCATGGCAAGCGTCCGGATCTGTATCTCGGCCAAAACTTTCTTTTGTCCCAGAGCCGTCTGAACGGGATACTCAATAATCATATGGAAGCTGCGATAGCCGCTCTCTTTGAAATTCGTAATGTAATCTTTCTCAATGAGTACCGTGAGATCCTTGCGGCCTCGAATATACTCGGCAACCCGACGGATATCATCCACGAACTGGCACATAATGCGGATACCTGCAATATCCTCAATGCCTGTTTCCACGTCATCAAGCGACACATTCAGTCGTCTGGATTTCTCCAGAATACTGGATATTTTTTTGACACGACCGGTAACGAATTCAATCGGGGCATACTCTTCCCGTTTTTTCAGCTCCGCCCGCATTGTCTTAAACTTGACTTTTAATTCCTCTACCGCTTGTTCATAAGGAAGTAAAAATGTACCCCAGTCTCTACCGTCCATGCTTATGCCTCCTGTCTCTATAGCGTCCCCTGTTCTATTCCATTATACATGATGTTTGGTGGGGGGAAGAGTCCCGAACCATTTTACGCTCTTCCATGCTTCTGTATCTTCATTCCGGGGATCCACATTCCTTCTTAACGATGCTCCGCACCAACCGCTTCAGAGATATGACGATAACCGTCCTTGCGCAATAACTCACGCAGTCCGGCATGAATACGCCGATTCACCTCAGGTCCTTCGTAGATCAATGCTGTATATATTTCGACCAGACTTGCTCCGGCTTTAATTTTCTCGTATGCATCTTCACTTGTGAAAATACCACCTGAACCGATGATCGGAAGTTTGCCTTCGGTCTGACGATAGATCTGGCGAATAATCTCCGTAGAACGCTCACGCAGAGGTTTACCGCTCAGACCGCCAGTTTCCTTTGCATGTTGGTGAGAAAGTCCTGTACGACTAATGGTTGTGTTCGTTGCAATAATGCCAGCAACACCGCTGTCTGCAATTGTGCGAACCATATATTCAAGTTCCTGATCATTCACATCCGGTGCGATCTTCACCAGAACGGATTTGGTTGCTCCGCCCGCTCGTGCATGCTGCACGTTCATCTCATTCATAACCGCAGCGAGCAGTTCCTTCAATTCATTCCCATGTTGCAGATTACGCAAATCCGGTGTATTTGGTGAACTAATATTAACCACGAACAGATCAGCATAATCGTATAGTGCCTGAATGCACTTCGAATAGTCCAGGTGAGCTTCCTCATTAGACGTTGCTTTATTCTTGCCGATGTTAACAGCCACTGGAATTCGCCGATCCTGTAGACGCGCCAATTCACCTGCCATGGCTTCCGCACCAAGATTGTTGAAGCCCATTCGGTTCACCAACGCCTCATCTGGAGGCAAACGGAACAGCCGTGGTTGATCGTTACCTGGTTGTGCAAGTGGTGTCACGGTTCCCACTTCCATGAATCCAAATCCTATGGAAGAAAAGCCCGTTACGGCCTGCCCGTTTTTGTCCAGACCCGCAGCCAGACCAACAGGTGTAGGGAAATGACACCCAAACATGTCAACAGCCAGATCAGACGTTTCACGAACGCCGTACATCACACGCAGTCCGGAAGGAACCGGACGGATGCTACCCACGCCACTAAGGCCGCCAATAATCAGATGATGGGCCTGTTCAGGGTCCATTTTGAACAACAAAGGTTTAGCAAGACTTCTGTATAACAAATCACTCACTCCGTTCTGGTCCGGTACGCCAAAAAGCCGTTGTCCGTCTTTTCATATGTAAAAAAACACTCTACTCACAAGTTTATCTGTTTCTTATTAAAAAGGAAAGTAGTTTGCGCATAGACAGCACAAATCGAATAATACAAAATGCTCACAAGAAATCCACCCGCCCACTGGTAATGACGAGTTGAATTCTTTACAATGAGAGCATGGTTACTCTACACCAGTTCTATTCCAAATAAGGAGGAATAACTCATGGCTCCCAAACGTAAACCACCTGCATTACAGCAAAAGAAAGAAGAAGTGAATCGCAAAGCCATTGCATGGACTGCAGCCAGTGTAGGCGGCTTGATCATCATCATTGGTGCTCTTATCATTATTGCCAACATGTAGATGATTCAGGCTGAATCCATCTGATTCTACATATCAAGCAGATCAATTCAGCCAGTGATACGTTTTGTTCGGATTATTCTGCTTTGGAACAAGTGTATGCTGATAACGCTGCTTTGCTTCTGGAACAAGCGTCAGATCTGGCAGTACATCTTCTCCAATGCGTACCGGAGTGCCTTGCGGAGCAAGAGCGAATAACTCTTCTACATCTCCCGTGCGCATTCTCACACATCCAAGGGACTCATCCAGTCCGATACTGTCTGGCTCGTTGGTCCCATGGATGGCATAATTCGTATTCGAGAGCTGCATACCTCTGCTTCCAAACTCACCGTTCGAGCGCCCATTCGGATTGACCACTTTATCCGTGATGACAAATGAACCCTCCGGTGTTCGATCACCGCCAAGTCCCACATCATACATACGAACAATGGTATCCCCACTGATTAATGCAAGTTTATGTTTATCCTTATCAATGACAATCTCCAGCGGTTCCTGCAAAAAAGGCTGACCTCCCAGCGTATCTGCAAAAGCGGCATTTTTGCCTTGAGACGAATTCAAAGATGTTGAACCGTTCTCTTTACCATTTGAATCGCTCTTTCCTTCTTGTGCCTTTCCTTGATGCAGAGCTAACAGCTTCGGAAACATCTCGGTCATCCCTGGCGCAGTCTCTCCCAGAATATTGTTCGGAAATGGCTGGGCCAATTGCGTTACACTCTTGGGCCAAACATCATTTTTTTTGCGATAGGCCACGATTGCACTTGATAAGGATGCTGCGGCTTCCTGCTTGGCGGTCCACGCCAAGGCCATCTTTTTGATTTTCGGTGTAACTTCAGGAGGTTCACAGTTGCATTGCTTGGCATCATAACTCTGTGCAGTTAATTTACCGCTTGTATTGGTTTGTACTATGTATTTCACAGGCATATTTCGTTTCCATAAAGACCAGTCATCCGAGGTTTGCATCCCCAGTACAGCAGAGGTCTCTACTTTTGGACCAGACCCGGACCAGGCAGCTGCGAGCGCAATTTCACCATGGTTGCCTCCACCAAATGCCGCAGCGGTGAACACATTGCTTGGCGCAATGGATGCAGTCCCAGCCTGTTGATCCACTTCTACAGGCGCTGCGATGTCCTCTGTGGATTCCAGTGCTGCTGACAGTGCGTCGGCCGCTTCACGACTGAAACCCGGAGCGTCCGCAGGTGGCAGACCTGCCAGCACAAGCAGCATTAACAATGTAAGCCACATTTTGTGTCTACGTTGTTTTTTCTCTTTTTGCTCAGACATTTCCACCAGTTTATCCTGATAGTCTACCCAGATGTCCGCAGGAGCTTTACTGCGTTCAAATGCCTCATAAACCTCGCCCGCTTGCTGAAAGCAATAGTTGGCTTTGGCCTCCTGTCCTTCGCCCAAATACTCCTTTCCAAGCAAGTACCAGGCCATTTTATTGTCGGGATGTTTCTTAACATATGTTCTTAGATGAGTATTTTGCATCCGATCCTCCACTATTTCGCCTTTTTCCGTATATCATTATATATCGGCATAACCAGGCGTTGAATCCATAGGACTTGAGTACCCGGTGGAACAAAGGGGGTTCGACAATGCTCGTCCTTGATCCATAGTCAGATAATCACAGTTAAATGAATGCAAAAAAAGCACCCTCCTTTGTCGTTAAGACAAAAGAAAGTGCTCTATGTTCATGTGAGAAATACTTAGCCTTCTTTATTGAAAGGCTCGTCCGCTACTTTGATTGAATCTGTAGGGCAGCCATCGCATGCATCCTGCATATCGTCAAACAAGTCGTCTGGAATAGCTTTGACACCATGGTTAGCATCGCCGTCAAAGATAACTTCAGCCAAACCTTCATCATCATAATCGTAGATGTCTGGAGCTGTTGCTCCACAAGCGCCACATGCGATGCATGTGTCTTTTTCAACCCAAGTATATTTACTCATTTACATTCTCTCCTCCTAAAATTCAAAACGTACAGTGTTTTTATCTAGAAACATATTAATACAAAGTAAGGATAATTACAAACATTTTGCAACCACAAGTCTCTATTATCCCTTATTTAATCAAGACTTTGCAAGTTATCTTTTTGCAGGGAAGTACCGCGCACTTTATGATTACGAAGCAGCACGGAAGGATCGTCTCCAAGCATGCCTGCGGTCACAACAGCATTCTCACCAAATTTATTACGTAACTGATCCATAATCCGAATCAGATTGTCCTTCTTGGGCTTCTGCTCATATTCGAACAAGTCCATCTGCACAGCGGATTCTTCTCTTGGAATCAGGTTCTGAAGTGTCACACCCAGCATGCGTACAGGCTTGCCACTACCCCAATGCTTCTCAAATAGTTTACAGGCCTCACGGTAAATGACCGTTGCATCCTCCGTAGGAACTTCCATTAGACGTGATCGGGTGATTGTCTTCATATCCGGTGTCCGGATTGTAATCTGAATACCCTGACTGAACATTTCGTGCTTGCGCAACCTTCTGGCTACCTGGTCACTTATATTGAGGAACACCCGATGAATCTCATTCATATCCGATACATCCGCCGGTAAAGTGGTTGTATGCCCAATGGATTTATTGGCCTCACGTTCCGCGTGAACTGCGGAATGGTTAATGCCATTCGCGGAATTTTTGAGCCATGCTCCATTAACTCCGAATAGTTCGGTCAACATGTTCTCATCCGACTTTGCCAATTGACCAATCGTTTCAATGCCCAGTTTTTTCAGCTTTTCAGCCGTTTTTTTGCCAATGCCAAACATCTCGTTACATGGTCTGTGCCAAAGAATCCGGGGTACGTCCCTCATGCGTAAAATGGAGATACCATTCGGTTTTTTCAGATCCGAAGCCATTTTCGCCAATAATTTGTTGGGTGCAATGCCAATGGAACATGGCAGCCCCAATTCATCCTTGATTCTACGCTGAATGCTCTCCGCAATCTCCATTGGATTCCCGAATTGCCTTGAACCTGTAATATCAAGATAACATTCATCAATGGATGTCGCCTCAAGTTGAGGCGTATAACTATACGCAATCTGCATGAACGCTCTTGAATATTGACGATATAAATGAAAATCAGGACGAATCACAATGAGATCAGGGCACTTTTTCATGGCTTGGTGCACAACCATACCTGTTGAGATGCCTCGATTACGAGCGGCATATGAGCAGGTTACAATTACACCCTTTCGCAGTTCACTGCTGCCTGCAACGGCCGTTGCTTTTCCTCTATATAAATCTGGTTCCTCGGCTTCATGTACAGAGCAGTAGAAAGCATTCATATCGACATGCAGAATCACCCGTCCGGCTGCTGGGTAATATTGATCCACATTTGCTGGAGGATTGCCGTCTGAAGACATCATGAACCCCCGCCCTTTCATGCACAGTAATTAATGAAAACTAAATTACTTTCTTCTATAGTATATCAAACCCGTTATGTTAATTCAGTCACGAACATTTATTTTCTGCGAGATCTGATCAGAGACCGAATAATTAACCATCCTGCACTCACAAAAAATATCAAAGTGATCAGGGCAATAACCGTATTTTCCCATAAAAAAGTCAAAATCACCCCTCCTTTTCTTCCATATATTCCAATTAAAACTCAATAATAGATTATAACATACATCCGGATTATGATTAACATCCTTCTTTTTGCTCTAAAATCCGTTAATTGTTACATGAAACTGCGATTTCTATGTAGCATTTGGCTATAATGGTGCTATAATAATTAATTATACAAATTGACGACTTTAGGACAAATCAGCGCATCGAGTTTAACACAGTGTAGCGTTGCCGAATCGAAGGATTCGTCCACTAACGTACTTAACAGCTTTTCCTAACTTACAATCCAAACTTTTAAAAGAGCGCTTTATCTCAAAGGAGGATCTTCATGTCAAAGGCCATTTCCATCTTCGATACGACTTTACGTGACGGCACACAAGGAGAGGGTGTCAGCTTATCGGCAGACGACAAACTCAAAATTGCCAAGAAGCTTGATGACCTGGGTGTCCATTATATTGAAGGCGGAATTCCCGGCAGCAATACCAAGGACATTGAGTTTTTCAAAAGAGTCAAGGAATTAAACCTGAACGCAAAGGTTGTTGCTTTTGGCAGTACCCGCCGTAAAGGCAGTATTGCAAGTGAAGACGCCAACCTGAAGCGCATGATCGAATCTGGTGCACAGGCTGCTACCTTGGTAGGTAAATCATGGGACTTCCATGTGCATACCGCTTTGCAGACTACATTGGAAGAAAACTTGTCCATGATCTATGATTCCATCGCCTATCTGAAACAGAATGGTATGGAAGTAATCTTTGATGCAGAACATTTCTTTGACGGATTCAAACATAACCCGGAATATGCTCAAGCGGTCTTGACCAAGGCTCACGAAGCTGGAGCGGACTGGCTCGTTATGTGTGATACCAATGGCGGGACGATGCCAAACGAGGTACACGAGATCGTATCCACACTGCATAGAAGCCTGCCTCACGCACATCTCGGCATCCATACACATAACGATTGTGAACTGGCTGTGGCCAACACACTCAGCGCTGTACAAGCCGGAGCCCGTCAGGTGCAAGGAACAATGAACGGTTATGGAGAGCGCTGCGGTAACGCCAATCTCGCATCCATTATCCCGAACCTGCAACTGAAACTCGGCTATGAATGTGTTACTGAGGATTCCATGAGACAACTTACAAACGTGGCTCGTTATGTTAGCGAGATTGCCAATGTGAATATGCCGATTAATCAACCTTATGTCGGCAATGCTGCTTTTGCTCACAAAGGTGGGATTCACGTCTCTGCCATCCTGCGGGATTCACGTACCTATGAACACATCGTGCCCGAACTGGTCGGTAACAAGCAACGTGTGCTGGTCTCGGAACTTGCCGGACAAAGTAACATTGTATCCAAAGCACAGGAATTGGGTCTTGAGTTCGATCCAAGCAGTGCCAATTCACGTCAGATTATTGAGAAGATCAAAGATCTGGAACATCAGGGTTACCAGTTCGAAGGCGCAGATGCTTCGCTTGAATTGTTGATTCGTGAAGCAAACGGCGATATGAAAGAATTGTTCACTTTTGAATCATTCAAAATGCTTGTGGAGAAAACGGCAGGCAAATCCGTTGTTTCTGAAGCTTTTGTCAAAGTGAATATCGCTGGAACAAGCGCTTATACCGCTGCTGAGGGCAATGGTCCGGTTAACGCACTCGATAACGCCCTTCGGAAAGCGCTGGTGCAATACTTCCCTTCACTCGCCAACATGCATCTGTCAGACTACAAAGTGCGTGTACTGGATGAGAAAGATGCCACAGCCGCCAAAGTTCGTGTATTGATCGAATCCAAAAATACGGAGAACACATGGAACACTGTTGGTGTATCCGAGAACGTAATTGAAGCAAGTTGGGAAGCACTTGTGCACAGTTTCCGCTATGCTTTGCTTCAAGAAAAATTGCAGGATGAGCCGGGCACACTCCCTATTCCTGCTCATGGGATAAGCAACCACTAATACCCCATATTTCCCGGAAAATAAAAAGGAAGCCTCTGTACCCATGATTCATGGATACAAAGGCTTCTTTCTTTGCAGAAAATTAATTCGCAATTAACTTTTTAATCTTACGCTCCAACTCTTTCTCGGGCAATATGCCCAGAACAATCTCCTGTATAACTCCTCTGGAGTCAATCAGAACATTCGTTGGAAAAGCCACCCCATTGTATTGAGCATACACAGTCCCCTTCTCATCCAAGGGAATAGGGAAATTCAGTTGGTACTCATCCACAAAAGCTTTGGCATCTTTGAGTTTATCGTATGATGTTACATTAACACCGTAGAGGTCAAGCTTATCCTTGTATTTTGCAGCCATTCTATTCAGCTCTGGAGCTTCCTGCTTACACGGCTCACACCAGGAGGCCCAGAAACTGACGAACGTGGCCTTATCTTTGGCACCGCCCACACTGTACGTCTTCCCATCCATTGCTGTCAGAGAAAAGGCAGGCGCCAGAAGACCCGCACGTGGTCCCGTCTCTGTAGGCATCGGTTCTTCCTGCTTAAAGACGGCTGCAATGCCGTCACCCTTATTCTGCGCCAGTGCAATACCAACCAGCAAGACAACACCAAGGAGTATGTATATGTTTCGTTTCATAACCCGCCACCCTTTTATATAATTAGCATATTGAAACTGAAACCGTAATTTCTGCACATGCTAAGTGTTTATCACGCTCTATGACAGTTCACCAGAACATGATTCCCCAATGTTCTCTTTATTATTGTACCCTTTTCCTTTAAAATTTTACAATCCGCATCACAGAAAATAAAATGAAAAAGGACTCCTGCCATAGCAGGAGCCAAAGAGAGAGGGGTGAATACAAATGGCAGCACTTCACGGGCAGCAAAACGCCTTCTACATCCCTTCTTCCGTAGAACAAGAGATGTCAAAGCACATGTTCCTTTCGCTGCCGCAAGAAGCCTGCGGGGTTATGCTGGGTGAAACCGCAGCGGGCGGTATACGAATCAGTCGGTTTCAGCCCATTCGTAACGTAGCACCTGACCCGCTGCACCATTTTACTCTGGACGATGCCGAATGGATTCGGTGCGTATTCTCCGAGCCTAAGCTCGTTGGCATCTTCCATTCTCATCCGCAGACAAGGCCTGTTCCTTCCCTAGAGGACATGCAAGCTCTTCCGGCCTTCGCCGGTTTGATTCAGATATACCTCATCGGCTCACCTGACCTAACAAGTGGGTCGCGATCTCATATGCATCTGAACGGTTATCTGATTGAATCTTCGAAGGAATCGCAGGATTCGGCACAACACGTTGTGCCTTCATACAATCTGCTTCCCGTTCCGTTATGCGTGACTTAGCTGGGTATACAGATCACCCAAGGTCTCCACATTTTTACGAGTCATATCCTCCAAGTAGCAGGACCATAACTGTGCAGTCATTTTTGAATCTTCCAGTGCATGGTGACGTCCATAGATCGGAATCCCTCTGGATTCCAGCAATTCATCCAGACCATACCCCGGCCTGCTTGGTTCAAGCCAGCGGGCCAACATCATCGTATCGATTAAACGATGCGTCAGCCTTACCTTTGAAGTCCGCCACAGAGCAGCATTCAGAAAGGCTCGATCATGCGCACTTGCGTGTGCAATCAGAACATTTCCACCTACAAAAGACATGAAATCATGCAGCCCTTCCAGCAAAGTCGGTGCGTCCATCGTCATCTCCTGTGTAATACCTGTAAGTTCAGTAATATGTTCCGGAACCGCAGTCTTGGACTGCACCACCGTATAGAACTGCTCCCCTTCCAGTACCACACCACCATGGATACGGACCGCACCAAATGAGATAATCTCATCCCCATGCTGGGGCGAAAAACCCGTCGTTTCCAGATCAAATACAACTGCGTCCAGCTCATTTAGAGGCGTATGCAGAACCTCAGGTCTGCGCTGTTCTCTCATCATGGAGCGGATAAACGCCATGTGTTGCGCCGTAGGGGCTCCCATAATGGAAGCGATGGCGGAAGGAACCCCTCCCTGACGCAGCGAATTCCAGAATCCTGTATTGCCCCTTGCCGGCTCTCTCATGGACGTCTCCTTTCTGCAAAACGCAACTGTCTTTGCAAAGCACGATGCACTCGTCGTACCAACCCGAGCGTATCCCTGAGCTCATAATGAATCTGTTTTTGTTTCATCTGTTTCTCATCCAGGAACCCGCTGCTATGTTGCAAATCCCCCTGGATGACAACCGGCGTACTTCGGCGAAACTTCAAAGCGGCTATGAAGGCCCGCTGACATGCATCCAGTAATGTAAATGGAACAGCTTCAAGTGAAGTCAGTCTCTCCATTCTTTTTAACGTAGATGCCTCCTTGATCCCATGTTGCAAAGCCAAATAACGGGCACTGTTCACCAGCGGAATGTACAAACCATACTTGACATCAAATCCGCCTGCATGTTCACCAAATCGTTCTGTGACCACACGTCCAAGTACATTTAATGTAGCTTTATGTTTAACCGTATTGCGAAGAACTGCATCCGAAAGTTCAGGAACCAGTCTGAACTGTTCATAAAAACTCGTGATCCATTCCTCCGACAGACTTTGCTCACCTGCAACAAAACGCATGTCTGAAGCAATAATCAGATTACGAACGGGCTCCCAATTCAGATCCGAGCTCCAATCTGCTAATTGTTGCTTCCATGACGCCAGTGTTTTTCTCCAGAGCGGCTCAGAGCACATGACTTTGCCTTCGCATTTGGCGTAACCAATTTCTTCCAACATATCCGTCATTCGCTGTCCGAGCTGAGCAAAATATTCCTCTTTACCTTCATGCGGAGTATCGCTAATGATCATGCCATTATCCTGATCACTCCATAACGTTGCCTCTTCCCTGCCGGAACTGCCAAATACGATAAAGGCATAGGGGACGGGAGGTTGGCCGAAGCCTTCCTCAACCATCCCCTGAATGCATAACTCTACTGCTTTCCGTGCAATCCGGTCATGCAGTTCATTTACCGTATGGTACCACTCGATCGGCGACAAGGAAGCGGACAACAATTCCTGGAGCTCGGTCTGTAATATCACACGTGCCTGGCGCAGCTCTTGAGAAGACACCGCACCATCGATTCCCTGATAAGACCAGGAATAGTTTGTATACGAGATGGGTTCCATCATGTCCAGCCTCCTTGAAGCATGATTCAGCATCATTCACTTCAGGAGCTGAACGTACCACCATTGGATTTAGAATCTGCATTTTTCATTTGTTCTGGGTATCCGTAAGTACCGTGCTCACTGATATCCAGACCCATTGTTTCTTCTTCTTCAGTAACACGGATGCCCATGATTGCTTTCATACCGCCCAGAATAATGAAGGACATTACCAGTACGAAGGCAAAAGCACCTGCCAGACCTAAAAGTTGTACACCCAATTGGTGGAATCCACCGCCATAGAACAGACCCGCTTGACCTACACCGGCATTCTCGGCAAGTTCAGGAGTAGCGAACAAACCCGTGGAGATCGCACCCCACATTCCAGCAATACCATGCACGGAGAAAGCGTAGATTGGATCGTCAATTCCTTTACGATCGAAGTACTGTGCTGTGAAGAATGTGATGATACCCGCCAGAGCACCGATAACCAGCGCTGCCCAAGGTTCAACGAATGCACATGCTCCTGTAATCGCAACGAGTGCCGCAAGCACACCGTTTAACATGCTAGGAATATCAGACTTACCAAGTACTGCCCATGAGATCAACAGCGCAGCAACACCACCGGCTGCAGCAGCTACGTTAGTAGTCAATGCAACATAACCGAAGAATCCATCCCCCATGGCAGACAATGTACTACCTGGGTTGAATCCGAACCAACCGATCCAGAGGATAATAACCCCGAGTACGGAATACACTTGGTTGTGACCTGGAATGATGTTAGGTTTGCCGTCTTTGTTATATTTACCAATACGTGGTTTCAACAAGATGGTCGCTACCAATGCTGCAGTCGCACCAGTCAAGTGAACAACTGTCGATCCTGCAAAGTCTTGCATACCCAGCTCAGCCAACCAGCCGCCGCCCCATACCCAGTGAGCAACAACCGGATACATGATAATGGTATACAGTGTACCGAAAACAATATATACGCTCATCTTTGCACGTTCAGCCATACCACCGCAGGCAATGGCCAGAGATACCGCCGCAAAGGCGAGGTGGAATACGAATTTAATGGTCAGCGGAACATCCGAGAAAGCCAGTGATTCAAAGGAAGCCGCCATACTGTCTCCACTTAGGAAGAATCCGGTAGTTCCAAAAAATCCATTACCATTACCAAAGCCTAGACCAAAACCCAGTCCCCAGAAGGCAATAACTGAAATCCCCAATGTCAGGATGGTCTTACCCGCAATGTGTCCTGCATTCTTCATCCGTGTTGAACCCGCTTCGAGTAAAGCAAATCCCCCTTGCATCAAGAACACGAGTACCACAGCCAGAAACGTAAAGGCTGAGTTCAAACCACTTTGAAGTTCAATGTTAGTCGGACCCTCCGCAGCCGCAAATGCGCTGACCGGAAAAGCGAACAAAGTAAGCATTACTAACACGGAAACCAACCATTTCTTTCTCATATACCCCACTCCCTCTTATGTTAAGTTTCTTCACATAACGTGAAACTCTTAATGTCATTATAAGCAGAAGAGAGGAAAGTTGACAAGAGTATTTTCATCAAAACTGAAAATTATTTCTGGGAATAAAGTCATACGTCTTTTTCTTGCACTTAAGTACATAATCACATTCTATGAGCACATAGATATAGAAATGCAGTATGGTGATTGCCAAAGCATAACGTTTGACTGTACGGTTAAAGATCATGTATCATACTCATTAGTAAGAAAAATTGGGCGTAGTCTAGAAATTCACAAGTGGAAACTACAATTCCCTACATTTGAACTTGCAAGCGAGGTGAATATCATTGGGGATATGAAACTTTTTCGGATTGGCGAACTTGCCAAGACCGCTGGTGTTAGTGAACGGACGATTGATTATTACACAAAGCTTGGACTAATCTCTCCCGAAGAACGTACACAAAAAAATTATCGTCTCTATAGTAATGAAACTTTAACGAGGCTTGAACGTATTGTACAGATGAAACAAGAGAAGTATAGTCTCGACGAGATTAAGCAATCTCTTGAGAAGTGGCGTCTGGTTAGTACAGAAGAACAGGTTGCCAGCAAATTGACAACATTGGAGCTTCATGTACAACAACTTGAGCGAGAGGTTAACGAGCTCAAACCGCTACTTGGAGAGATGAAACCTGTACAAGCACGTAAAATGATGGCAGGACTCCTCACCAAAAGTGCCGGTACAATGGAGGCACTAAAAATTTTGCTTGAGAACACCATGATGTAGCTTATTCTTAGAAAGCGGAGGAATGAATATGAGTTTTAATAACGGTATGTTCGTATTGATCATTATCGCCTTTTTGCTCTCTTTATGGGCGCAATTTCGCGTTAAAGGTACGTTTAGACGTTGGTCGGAGGTACCGAACCAGAACGGAATGACTGGTTACGATGCCGCTCGCCAGATGCTTGATGCTAACGGTCTGCATGATGTTCCAATTGAACCCGTACGCGGCACACTCTCTGATCACTACGATCCGATCAATCGGGTTGTACGTTTATCAGAACCAGTATATTACGAAAACTCTATCTCAGCTGTTTCGGTAGCGTGTCACGAAGTTGGCCACGCCATTCAGCATAAAGAAAGTTATCCAATGCTGGCACTGCGTCACCGGATTTTCCCCATTGTGAACTTTGCATCCGGATTAGCTCCATTCTTGTTGATTGCAGGATTCATCTTCAATGCCATGAACCTTGTAGGTATCGGTATCATCTTCTTCTCCGTAACTGTAGCATTCCAACTCATCACTTTACCGGTTGAGTTCAATGCAAGTAATCGCGCTAGAGAGATTATGGTATCCGAAGGGTACATCCGTAATGAAGAAGAAAAAGGGGTTGCAAAGGTTCTGAATGCCGCAGCCTTGACTTACGTTGCTGCCGCGTTGATCTCACTGCTTGAGTTGATTCGTTACATCGGAATCTTCAACAGCCGCGATTAATTGGGTACCTAATAAAACAAAAAACAATACCCCACCGTTAATCGGATGGGGTATTGTTTTGTTGTAAACCGAAATAATCAAGCAAGAATGAACGAAAGGACTGAGCAACCAGCGGCAGTTTATCATGAGCACGATGAATTAACCCGATAGTTCGCGTTACTTTTGGATGGGAGATGGCCACATGTGCCGGTTGTAACGGATTCGTCTGGAATAACGCCATCTCAGGCAGCAGACTGACCCCCATGCCCGCAGCGACCAATCCGCGGATGGTGTCGGTCTCTTCCCCTTCAAAAGCGATCTTGGGTGTAAAACCAGCTTCCAGACAGGCATGCCACACAATAGGACGAAGAGAATAACCTTTGCTGAATAATACGAACTTATCATCCTTGAGCTGTTCAAGTGCAATTGTCTCTTCACCAGCTAACGGGTGATTAGGAGGAAGGATGGCATGTAATTCTTCCGTGAGTACAATATCGCCATCTACTTGATCATGCTTCTCTGGAAAAGGAGAAATGAATGCCAAGTCTACCTCACCCGATAACACATCACGAATCAGTGTAGGGAACATCCCCTGCTTGAATCTGAATTTCACGTTGGGGTAACGCTGACGGAAAGCAGCCACCACGGAAGGAATAAGATGAATCCCCAGGCTATGCGGAAATCCAATTCGAATCTCTCCATGCTCCGGGTCCAGAAACTCATGAACTTCCCCGACTGCCTTGTCCAAATCTTTTAATATACCTTCAATTCGTTTGCAAAAAAGCTGCCCCACTGCAGTCAACTGCAGATTTCGCCCCTTTTGCATAAAAAGATCCACGCCCAGTTCTTCTTCCAGCTGATGAATCTGACGACTCACCGCCGACTGTGCCACATGCAACTCTTCAGCAGCCTGTGTTACATGTTCTTTCTGTGCCACTTTCAAAAAGTAATGCAACTGTCTTAATTCCACTCGCCTGATCGCTCCAATCTGTTATACCCTACTTATCCTTGATTGCATTCCATCTTGAGAACGTTCTGACTACCGCTTTAAGCTGCGGGGTTTCCACAATCTAATCAACAGTCCGTAAATAAAGAATCCACCCAACAATCCCCCAAGGTGTGCCATCCAATTGATGCCCGACATGGCGAAGGAGAATATGATTCCGAACAAAAGCAACGTGTACATCGTTTTGCGCGAAGCCTCGTCCATCATTGTTCGCTGGAACAGTGCTACATACAGGAATGCACCATAGACGGCATAGATCGCTCCTGAAGCCCCTACCGAGATGGTAATACTCCCAACCGAGTTGTACCACGCAACAGCAAGAATATTACCCAATACACCTCCACCCAGGTACAATACACCATACCTTACCGACCCAAGCAACCGCTCCATCGGTGGTGCAAATACGATTAACGCAAAGCTGTTAAACAATAAATGACTGAAGCCCGCATGCAGGAACATGGATGTAATGTAACGCCACCATTCATGTGCGAACAGTTCATGATTCGTAAGTGCCCCGAATTTCAGCAGCACCATATTGTTCGTTGATCCACCGTTCACCGTTAACACAATAAACATGACTACATTGGCAATTAAAAAAAGCGACGTCAAAGGGAAATACTTCAAATAACCTTTCCAGTTCTCATAGCGAATAAATATCATAAATTTCTTCTTTCACTCCACCCTGTTCAGATCGGACTTACATCTCTGATCCATCGTAATGGTACATGCCCGAATTGGACAATGCCTTTCATAAAAGATTATAATGGATTTTGGCACGGATCACCAATTTATAAGGAGGAACATTATTATGACACAAGAACGTACAGGCGCAGCCACATTTAAAGGCAACCCTATTACATTGATCGGACCCGAACTGAAAGTGGGCGATCAAGCACCTGATTTTACACTGAGCAAGAACCTGGTTGAGGATGCTTCCCTGAAAGACTTCGCAGGCAAAATCAAATTAATCAGCGTTGTTCCTTCCCTGGATACTGGCGTATGCGATGCGCAAACTCGTCGTTTCAACGTGGAAGCTGGAGAACTCGGAGACAATGTTGTTGTCTTGACAGTAAGCGTTGACCTTCCGTTCGCTCAGGCTCGTTGGTGTGGAGCAGCTGGTGTTGACCGCGTAGTTACATTGTCAGACTACAAAACACGTTCTTTCGGTGAAGACTACGGCGTTCTGATCAAAGAATTCCAACTCGACATGCGCTCCATTTTTGTTTTGGATGCCGAAGACCGGATTACATATGTGGAGTATTTGCCTGAAATGACAGACTCCCCTAACTTCGAACAAGCGATTGCTGCTGTAAAAGCTTTGCTGTAGAAGTTATCATACGTTCAGAACAAAAGCGAGGAAGGTTAACCTTCACTCGCTTTTTGTTATTTATCATCTATTTCAATCATTTGCTTTATACTTGCTTAGCTTTTTATCCAGTACAGAGAATAAGTTCATAATCGTGCGATAATTGGAACCCAAGTCTCCAAGTGAACCACGTGAAGCTGAATACATATCCACCGCACTGCGAACAGGACTTACTGAGATAATGGAAACTGTAATATCCATCGTCCGTCCAAAGGTAGTCCGCTTCTCCAGAATAACTTCTCCAACAGAAGGCACTTCATGCAGCACTTTATAACCCGGAATCTTTTTGAGTGTCGAAGAGACCTCTTCCCAGGCTCTGTCTTTGGATAAGTTATAATACCGTGTTTTTAATTTGGGATCCTTGGCTCGATCGCTGGTCCCCTCCATGCTGCGGATGATACCGACGAGCGTTCTCTTTAAGGTCAAGACCCTTCCTCCTTTGAATGTAACCGTTCCATTTATGTATCTTAGTGTAACATTGTTCAAGTAGTAACAAAAGGGCAAGCATCATATTTATCGTAAAACCAATCAAAAACATTCATTACAACTTAAAAACACCCTGAAATTCCTTCTGAAGAGGAAAAGTCAGGGTGCTGTACATAAGATTTAGGAACCCGCCTATGCCGTCCGGCTACATTGTCTTATGAACCTGCTTGGCAGGTGGGTGACCGCAAAAATGCTTTTTGAAGTCCCCATGTCGTATAGACAGGGCTTTTCAGCAACATTCTGTGTTGATCTCCCGAAGACATCATCATTGGTTCAAAACAACGAATAACCGAAACGTACATCGCAGGATGTACAATTATTATATCCCTAACTGTGTAAAAAGTAAATGCCGATCCATCATGTTTTATTTTTGCAATGTAATGTTTTTGTCGTCTGATGGCTCAGATGTTTCACCATTCTCTGCTGATTGTTCAGCCAGCGCAGCAGCTTCCTCTTCTTCCTTCTTGAGTTGCATCTTCTCCATCTGCTCCTGCATCTTGTTGAAGGTTGCGTAGAAGTTAAAGAAAGCGAACCAAGCAATGATGCTGATAATGAAGAAAACAAACAAGACCGGATAACGGAAACCGATGTAGAACAGCAATCCACTTCCCAGCAATGTGGAAAATACACGGAATGGTCTGATCAGCGTAAGCAATACCGCGTTTTTGATAATGAGTCCGATGGACATATGATAGTGAACAACCATCGAGAAAAAGTTAAAGAGTGATACAAATAACAAGAGAAGCAGTACTAACATGATGATTCCCACGAGCTGCATATTGCGGAACTGCGTCATGTACACGGTATAATCCAGATACATAATCGCGAACAGCAGTGTGTAAAAAATGCCCCCAATTAAACTTTGCTTGTAGTTTTCCTTGTAACCTACAAAGAAAGTACGGAAGATCGGTACATCCGTATCGCCCATATTCCATTTACGAACAACCGTAAACAGCGCCGAAGTCGCCGGGAACAGTGTAAGCGGTGCCACAATAGCTATAGCCCAGTTCATTTGCAATGATTCATTTGCGAGGTTCTGCTGCATCACGAGCAGTTTCATAATCAAGAAAAACAAGAACGGAGACGAACAAATAGCCCACAACAGATTGGTTGCGGCCAGTCTCGTAATCCACTCTGTAAGCCGGTAGATCCCACCCATAGCTCCTTTAAATTCCAAACATTTCTCCTCCTCTGCAGCCTTGCGAATTACCTGAAGTCTAATATTAATATACCTTATTATAGATAGGAAAAGCCAGTACTTCCCGAAAAGAGATCTTCATTGTCCTTGGCTAGCGCTTCTGGCCGCTTCTGGCAGTGAAATAAAATGATACAGTCACTTTGAAAATAAAAAAATGGAGCAGTTGCCCGCTCCATTTTTTCAGATCATACGTTTATATTACTCGAAAGAAGAATCTTTCGCAGGACGACGTCCTTCGTTGCTGCTTGGGCGCGGTTTGCGGTCACGGTTGTAACCACCTTCTCTGCTTCCACCGCCAGTGCTGCTGCCGCTGTTACGATCACGGTTGTAACCGCCACGTCCGCCACCACTGCTGTTGCGATCGCGGTTGTAACCTCCACCACTGCCGCCGCTACCACTTGTGCGGTTACCGCTGTAACCTGATGGTTTACGTCCGCCAGAGCGAACATCCGGTTTACGACGTTTTGCACGGATTGGATCTTCAGGAGTCAGATCAACTTGAGCATCTTTCTTGTCACCTGTCAGGAGCTTCAGTGCAGCCGACAACAGTTGAACAGAATCATATTGCTCAAGCATTTGAATCGCGATACCTTTGTATTCGTTCAGTTCACCTGATTGTACGATTTCCAGCAAACGTTCTGCTGTCAAACGTTGTTTACCTTCAACCGCTTCTGCCATTGTTGGCAGTGGTTTACGCGGAATACGGTGACGTGTTACACGCTCGATGAAGTGCAAGTGATCAATCTCACGCGGTGTAACGAAGGACCAAGCAGCACCCTCTTTACCCGCACGACCTGTACGACCGATACGGTGAACATAGCTCTCCGGATCTTGCGGAAGGTCAAAGTTAACAACGTGAGTTACGCCAGATACGTCGAGACCACGTGCAGCCACGTCTGTTGCAACGAGTACGTCAATGCTGCCGTCACGGAACTTACGCATTACCGCATCACGTTGATTCTGGGACAAGTCACCATGAAGACCGTCTGCAGAATATCCACGTTTTTGCAAAGCTTCAGCCAATTCGTCAACACGACGTTTTGTACGTCCGAATACGATCGCCAGTTCAGGAGATTCCATATCCAACAAACGGCTCAATGCTTCGAATTTTTGACGCTCAGGTACTTCGATATAGGATTGGTCAATCAATGGTGCACTAACATGTTTCGGAATCACAGAAATGTGTTCAGGATTGTTCAAGAATTGTTGTGCCAATTTTTGAATGTTAGGAGGCATTGTTGCTGAGAACAGCATGGTTTGGCGCTCGTCTGGAACTTGTTTCAGGATGGATTGGATATCCTCCATGAAACCCATGTCGAGCATTTCATCTGCTTCATCCAGTACAACAGTTTGTACATCATCTAGTTTGATTGTTTTGCGGTTGATGTGGTCAAGGAGACGTCCAGGTGTACCAATGATGATCTGTGGTTTTCTTTTCAGTGCACGGATTTGACGCACGATATCTTGTCCGCCGTAGATTGGCAGGGAGCGAAGACCTTTGAAGCGAGTAAGTTTTTCGATCTCTTCAGCAACTTGAATTGCAAGTTCACGTGTAGGTGCCATAATAAGGGCGCGGATTTTCTCGTCACTTTTTGAGATTTTGCTGATCAACGGAATACCGAATGCAGCTGTTTTACCCGTACCTGTTTGAGCTTGACCAATCAAATCTCTGCCTTCGAGTGCCAAAGGAATCGCTTTGGATTGGATCGGTGTTGCTTCTTCAAACCCGAGCTCAGTGATGGCTTGCAGCACCAGTGGTTCAAGATTGAAATCTGTAAAGTTTAAATTTGTCAAAATTATTCATGCTCCTTTTATATGGTGGACATGGTGGACAATCCACTTTGTTGTCTGTATTCTTAAGTAGCGTTAATATTTATAGGGTATCCCAACGGGACGAATTATTTTCACTAACGAATATAATTCCATGAATGGGTCCCCAACATAAGACTAAAACTACATACATGTGTTTGAAACATTTCAAAATTTTATTGCTCCATTTAGGAAAAGTTTCCTACTCAAGAATATCCACAAATTATTATATCACAAAACAATTCAAGATTACCAGCAATCTGGTTTTAAATATAAATGAGGTGATTAAATTGCCCAAAATAATTTGGCACTCTTTAGTGATCATTTTGGGTGCTGCAGCTATTGCCTGCGGCTTTAACTGGTTTTTGGTCCCCCATCAGCTTTTAAGCGGCGGGGTATCCGGTATTTCAATGCTTCTGGGTTATTTTACGACTTTGAATCTTAGTATAATGTATTTTGTTCTTAACATTCCCCTGCTCATTGCAGGTTGGTTTATTCTTGGACGACGCTTCATTACATTAAGTATTCTTTCGGTAGCAGCCACTTCCTGGTTCATTGCGCTTCTGCCTGTTTTTGCTGTGGCTACAGACCCTTTACTTAGTTCTGTATTTGGCGGTGTGCTTATTGGAATGGGCACAGGCGTTTCCTTCCGAGTCGGCGGCTCCACAGGAGGACTCGACATTGTTGGGTCCATTTTCACGCGTAAACGTGACTTTCCGATTGGTACAGTCATGGCCGGCATGAATGGTTCGATCATTATGCTTGCCGGTTACCTGAGTGACAATTGGAATACAGCCTTGGCTTCCATGGTATCCATTTATATTACAGGCAAAGTGCTTGATCTGATCCATATCAGTCACGTCAAAGTAACACTGTACATCATTACTAACGAAACCGAAGCCATGTTAAAAAAATTACTTGTTCGGCCTCGTGGAGTTACCAAAATTAAGACTCAGGGAGCATACACGGATATTGAAAAGGACATGCTCATGACCGTAACCACCCGCTACGAGTTGGTTGAAATTAAACGTATTATCAAGGAGACTGATCCAAACGCTTTTGTTAACATTGTGGAAACGGTTGGTGTTATGGGCTCATTCCGCAGAAGTTGAGACACCTGTACGGTTAACAATTCACAACATTGTGGTATAATAACGGTGTACGGCTCCTAAATATGTTGTATAGCAGGTTCAACCCTTCAATTTCACAGGCCATATGCTTTCCCGAATCGCGCCGAATGACTTACCATTTTGGAATTCGAGTAGGAAAGGGTGATTATTGTGGATATGGAAACGGTAAAACTGTTTGAGATCGTCAACAGATGGTGCCCGGAAATGCTCCCTTTCTTGAAACCGAATGAACTCGACTCACTGATTGTCCTCCGGGATGGGCTGGGCATCCTGGAACAGGGAGACGCAATGGAAATCATTCAGTACAGTATTTGTGAGCATCAAAATGAGATTTACATTCAATAATTTTTTTCAGATTGATCACGCCGCTTCTTGCAGGGGATTTCCTCAGCAGGAAGCGGTTTTCATTTTTCCCATGTGTTTCATTACTTGATTAATATGGTTAAAAGCCCAGAGGCTTTAATGTATAATTCATACATGGAATGCACACATAAGGGAGTGGAAATGAATGAACATGTTTTGGGCTTTACTGGCTATGGCCTTTGGAGGCTTTGGTGTTGCTCCGGCAGTGGCAGATCAGGGAAATCCTCAATTCCAATCGTTAACCAACAGTTTTAACACCGCAATTATCCAATCTCAAAAAGATCAGGTTGTTATTGATGCCGATAATCCACCTGCTAAAACCGACCCACAACCTGATGCCCCCGTGGTCAAAGGTATCTATGTAACGGCATACAGTGCCGGCGGCGCACGCATGAAAGAATTGCTGGAGCTGACAGACAGTACAGAACTGAATGCCATGGTCATTGATATCAAAGACGATCTTGGATACATAACTTATCCCACAGAAAACAAAGCGCTCCAGAAAATGGGTAAATCCCAACCTTTTATTCGGGATATCGATGCCTTGATGAAACGATTGCAAAAACACGAGGTCTACCCGATTGCACGTGTCGTTGTATTCAAAGACACAATTCTTGCGAAAAAGAACCCAGAGCTTTCTTTCCGCAACAAGGATGGATCGGTTTGGGCAAATGGCAAAGGCGACAGCTTCGTGAATCCGTACAGCAAGGAAGTATGGGACTATAATATCGAAATCGCCAAGGAAGCGGCCAAGCTTGGATTCAAAGAGATTCAATTTGACTACGTTCGTTTCCCGGAAGGTTTTGAAACTCGTGCTGATGTACTCAAATACACCAAATCTGACAAGTCCCGGGTCGATGTTGTAGCTGAATTCGTGCAATATGCACGCAAAGAGCTGGCACCGTTAGGTGTGCGTGTCTCGGTTGATATTTTCGGTTATGCAGCTTCCGTACCTGCGGCTGAAGGCATTGGACAGGATTTTGTTAAAATATCCGAAAATGTGGATGTCATCTCACCGATGGTATACCCTAGTCACTATTCAACTGGTTGGTATGGGGTCAAGGACCCTGATAAAGATCCTTACACAACCATTAAGGGCTCCATGGAAGACACGCATAAGAAACTGGACCCTACTAAGGAGCTTAAACCCGTCATACGCCCGTGGATCCAGGATTTCACAGCAAGCTGGCTGGGCAGTGGACATTATATCAAGTATGGCAAGAAACAAGTGGAAGACCAGATTAGAGCGATGAAAGACATGGATGTGCATGAATATCTGCTCTGGAATGCCTCCAACCGTTATACATCAGATGTACAATATAAGTAATCCGCACTCTTTCATACTTCTTATTTCATCCAACCTCGTTCTGCTTGAAGCGGAGCGAGGTTTTTTGGTGTTCATTTTTCTCGGTGCGCCTCTCCTCTGTATCTGTCCCTATCCAAAACGGACAAAATCCACTACAATGTATAGCTGTCCAGACATGACACTTGGATGACATCTCTTTAGAATAGCGAGGCACTGCCAGTGAACATGAACACAACAAGTTTTTCCCAAAAAGTGAAGCAATTCCTGATTATATTTTTGCCCATCTTCACCACTCAAATCGCCCTCTCTGCCATGTCGTTCTTTGACACCAATATGTCAGGCAAGTTTTCTCCGGCCGACCTTGCAGGAGTTGCGATTGGCACAAGTCTGTGGATGCCCGTTCAAACTGGACTAAGCGGGATTCTAATCGGTATTACACCTGTTGTTTCCCATCTGCTGGGTTCCAAACGTAATGATCAGATCGGGTATAACGTCATCCAGGCGCTGTATCTTGGAATTGCGGTCAGTCTCGTCGTAATCGGAGCCGGGGCGTTGTTACTTGGCCCTATACTAAACGGAATGCCTTTGGAACCTCGGGTTGCCCAAGTTGCCTTCTATTTTTTGTGCGCACTTGCTTTTGGCATTATCCCACTCTTCGGATATACGGTGCTGCGCAGCTTCATGGATGCACTTGGTCAGACACGGACTACGATGTTCATTACGTTGGTCTCCCTGCCCGTTAACATCTTACTAAATTATCTGCTGATATTCGGCCGCTGGGGTTTCCCCCAATTGGGCGGTGTTGGTGCCGGTGTGGCTACAGCATGTACATACTGGCTGATCTTTCTTATTAGTCTCTTTTTTGTCCATCGGGTCGAACCATTTGCCCAATACGGCATTTTCCGTCAGTGGACGCGTGTTTCCTTGGCCAAGTGGAAAGAGTTACTCAAAATCGGGGTACCCATCGGATTCGCGACTTTTTTCGAAACGTCCATCTTTGCTGCTGTGACTTTAATGATGAGCCGTTTCGATACCACAACAATTGCTGCCCACCAGGCGGCGCTGAATTTCGCTTCTACGCTCTACATGTTACCTGTGAGCATATGTATGGCTCTTACCATCCTTGTGGGCTTCGAGGCAGGTGCCGGGCGTCTGAGAGACGCCAAACAATACAGCCTGCTTGGAATAGGTGGGGCCATTGGGCTATCACTGCTGACAGCCATCGTGTTGATTGTGTTCGGTGAACAGATTGCAGGCGTGTATTCAAACGATCGAGAGGTCATTGCACTTACGCAGCATTTCCTTATCTACGCCATCTTCTTTCAGATCTCGGATGCAATTGCCACACCGACTCAAGGAGCATTACGTGGCTACAAAGATGTTAATCCGGCTTTGATCATTACGTTTGTAGCATATTGGATCATTGGTCTGCCTGTAGGTTACCTAACAGCTACGTATACTTCACTCGGCGCCTTTGGATACTGGATCGGCCTCATTGCCGGTCTTGCTGCAGGAGCAACAGCGCTTCTCTGGAGACTCTTTCGGGTACAAAAACAAGCGGCACTCCGTAACGCGTAACATCGGAACACTCACTTACTTTGGAAAACAACAAAAAGAGCACAATCCTCGTCAATGCGGGATTGTGCTCTTTGTTTTTGAATCGAATTATTATTGGGACAAACGTTGTGCAAGCTGGTACGTTTCCATATCGAAATCTTTTTTTGTGTTAACCACTTTATCAATATCTGTCAGGGTAAGTTCACCCTTGATAATGCCACAACCTTTGTCTGTCTCGCCTGCAATCAGACTGCGAACAGCGAAGTCGCCCAGACGGCTTGCCAGGTTACGGTCGAAAGGTGTTGGCGTACCCCCACGCTGAATGTGACCCAGAACGGTTACACGTGGCTCATACGTTGGGCAACGTTCCATCAGTTCTTTTGCTACATCTTCACCCTTGCCCACGCCTTCAGCAACGATAATAATACTGTGGCGTTTGCCATGTGCAAAGTTAGCTTTCATACGGTCAGCCACTTCGTCCATGTCAAACGGAACTTCCGGTACAAGAATCGTTTCAGCACCCGAAGCAAGTCCGGCATGCAGAGCGATATCCCCACAGTGACGACCCATAACTTCCACGATGGAAGAACGTTCGTGTGAAGACATCGTATCACGTAATTTGTTTACTGCATCAACTACTATGCTTACAGCTGTATCAAATCCGATGGTATAGTCGGTGAATGAAACATCGTTATCAATCGTTCCTGGCAGACCCATGGTGTTAATGCCCAGCTTGCTCAGTTTGTTTGCTCCGTTGTAAGAACCATCCCCACCGATAACAACCAGACCGTCAATGCCACGTGCACGCAGAATGTCCGCACCTTTTTGCTGACCTTCAGCGGTATAGAACTCCTTGCAACGTGCTGATTGAAGAACCGTTCCCCCACGTTGGATGATATCCCCTACACTCCGCAAATCCATTGGGAAAATGTCATTATTCAAAAGACCCTGGTATCCACGTTGAACTCCATATACTTCGAGACCGTGAAACAGTCCGCTGCGAACAACCGCACGAACAGCCGCGTTCATCCCCTGTGAATCACCACCGCTCGTTAATACTGCGATTTTCTTTACTGCTGTCATGATGTTTCTTCCTCCTCTAGTTTCACTTCAGGCTCCGCAATATCACACCTGACTTACATATTTTTTCGTATCCAGCGACTGAAAATGAAGAAAAATATTCTTGTGATCGGACTATTTTTCAGCAGACGTTTGGATACGACGCGAACTTCCTGTTGTTCGCTGACTTTGGGATCAGACAGGTAAATGGCTATCAGTCCTTCGATGATCATCCGGTGAAAGGAGCTTCCCGGAATCTTCTGTACATCACTGCGTGCCATCTCGACAATAAAAGCAATTCGGTCCAGCATTGTCTCCACATTCTCATAATAGTTGCAGAAGTTGAGATCTCCCCCGATGCGGTCCTCATCCTGATCAATTAAATAATCAAGCATAATGTGCAGTGCGCATACATGTGGGAAATAGGCCGTGTGGATCGAGGCCGCTTGCTCTTCAGTCAACTGATCGTCACTCGCAGCCAGAAACAGCATGAAAACGCCCAGTGTAGAGCCAGTCGCAGCAGCGAATTCGTTCCAACGAAACTGAGGTGTGCGATGACGATGCTCCGACCACCATTCGAGCAGTGCCGTTTCTCTCAGTTCCGGCTTGATATGCTTATATACCTGCAGGTCCGTGTATAGGCCTGCCAGATCCTGAATTTGGGGCTTGGCGGACGTATAGCCTGGTAACTGACGGGTCAGTTCCTGACATGTGGTCACCAGATTCCGCAGATATCCACCATCATCCTGCTCCTCACGGAGGGCATAATAATTGACGGGAATTGCTTCGGGATCTACCGCATCAAGCATGGATTGATGGAGAAGACGAAAGTCATCCGGGTCCATCGAGGTGCTGCGGTCGCACAGATTGTCCAAATAATCACTAATAGTTTGATAAGAAACGATCAGCGGAATGAGAATGTGTCTGTTGGGCAAATCAGCTAAAGCGTAGACGGTTCCGCCTTCACAGTGAAACTGTTTATCCTTCAGACTGGCAAGTGCCTGTGTACGCAATTCCTCATTCGGAATCGCCTCAGCTTGAGCACGCCATCCATTCAGTGCCTTCCGTGTTTCCGGAATGGTGTATTTGTACACCCCTCTCATCAATGCCAGCGGTCCACGCGGATATTGATGACGTTTTCGATTTGATTGGCTCAAAATAAATGTGCCTCCACTTGGTTGAATACGTATTAGAGCGATTTTTAACCATTCCTATTATAATATGATCCCCTTAATTGTACAAATGATCTACCGCATATTCCGCATAAAAAATCGCATCGGCGTTCAAAGCTTTGTGATATACTATCCATATTTCATCCATCAAAGGAGTCGTTGACATGTCGTCAAGTGAATCACTTTCGTGGAGACGGTTATTTTCTTTTTTTGTGCCACTCGGCATTTCCGCCTCTCTCGTCACCATTTCTCACGTCATCATAAACAGCACATTAGCACGTTCCGCTCATCCCGAGACGGTTATTGCCAGCTATGCCATCGCCGGTAGCTTGTTAACCCTCACGGAACGCCCCTCCACCCTGCTGCGGCAAACCTGTTCCGCACTGGTTCGCGATCGCCTTTCCTTTCAGGCCCTCACGTTTGTGACCAAAATATTTCTTGCCTGTGTGCTTCTCATTGGGTTTCTCATCGTATACTCTCCCGTTGGTACCGGGGTGTTCAAATACCTGTTTGGTGTAAGTCCGGATCTGCTGACCAAAGTCATCGACGTATATGAAATTCTCATGTATGTGAGCATCTTTTCAGTGATCCGCAACATCTATCAGGGGATCATCATTACGAATAACCGCACCAAGTGGTTAACCATTGGGATGGTATTCCGTTTAGCTGGAATGTACGGCCTTTCCCTCTATTTCATATACACAGACAGCATTGACAGTGGACGTGTAGGCGCTATCATTTTTGCTGCTGGCATGATGATTGAAGCGCTCGTCAGCTTTCTGGAGGGAAACAGCATCAAGCGCAAAATGCCAGCCAAGCTTGAGGATCATCCCGTCGAGAGCAAGGGAGACGTATTTCGTTTTTATAAGCCGCTGCTGTTATCCAGCTTTGTAGCGCTGTTCATAGGACCGGTTATTAACATCGTACTGGGCAAAACGACCGGGATCGCACTAGCCATTTCATCCTTTGCCATAGCAAGCAGTCTGATGCAGTTGATGCTAAGCTTCTTTACATACATCCATCAGATCGTGCTGAATTTCTACCTTGTGGACGCCAAACTGGTACGAAAATTCGCACTTGTCACCGGATTTATTCCGTTTGCGATGATGGTGTCGATTGCCTATACCCCCTTGGGACCATGGGTACTCGAAAATGTCATGAGCGTTCAGGGCGAACTGTTGAGACAAAGTCTGTGGACGCTGCGTGCGTTTGTCTTATTTCCGCTGATCTTCCCTTTTCTGGATTTCAGCAATGGCCTCATTCTGCTTCGCGGTCAGACAAAAACGATGTTTCGTTCGCAAACGGCGAATGCAATCTGCACGGTAATTGTGCTGCTTATACTGGTTAGTATTTTCCCAGCGTGGAACGGCATGATTGGCGCTGTGGCCCAATCCCTTGGCCTGCTCGCCGAACTTGTCATTGTCTGGCTTGTCATCCGGCGCACGAAGCAAGAACCTACGATGTTCGTGCCTAAAGCCCGTAAATCAACATCCCTGAAAGGGTAATAAAATCATTGAATTGTTATCAGGATTGGAGTCTCTCATCATGAAATTAAGTCACAACGCCCGCCCGGACCAGAACTGGCTGCGGGCTCTCATGTTCACCATCTTTGGTTCCACCGTTCTGGTGGTATCCTACTTCCAGCTTTACTTCAGTCATCTGGGCTTCAGTCGGGCTGAGATTGGATATCTCTACGGAATTGGCCCCCTCATCTCCGTGTTCTCCAATATGTTCTGGAGCATGGCCAGCGACCGCTACCAAACAGTACGCAAAGTGATGATCATTCTGCTTGGTGGTCAATTGATCACAGGGATCATGCTTGCCAACGCAACAACTTTTGGACAGGTATTTGTACTCGTGACCTTGTTTTACTTTTTCTATTATCCGGTCTATCCCCTCTCCGATACGATGGCTATTACAACCGCCAGCAAGTATGGTCGAAATTTCACTTCCATTCGAGTCTTCGGATCGATCGGTTATGCGTTCTTTGCATTAAGTATCGGGTATTTCCTTGGATCTTTCGGTCCAGGATGGACGATATGGCTTTGCGTCGGTCTTGCTGCCACTACATTATTGATCAGTTTTCAATTGAAGGATCAACCTTCGGGGAGCAGTAGCAAAATGGACCTATCGGGGTTATGGGCTATTCTGAAACGCAGAGATGTGCTCACCTTTTTTGGCTGTGTATTTTTGCTTGCCATGGGACATCGGATGAACGAAGCTTTTCTTACCATCACACTGAAAGAACTGGGTGCCAGTGAGGGACTGATCGGTTGGTCTTTGCTGATCTCTTCCGTAAGTGAAATCCCCATATTTCTACTACTCAGCAAGTATGGAAACCGTTATAAAGAACTGCCGCTAATCGCTTTTGCTGCTCTGATGTATACAGTTCGTTTGCTTCTTATGTCCATATCCGATACACCAGCAGCTGTCGTTGCGATTCAGACGATGCACAGTGTTACCTTTGGTATTTTCTACGTTACGGCGGTCCGTTATATTATTCGTCTAGTTCCGGACGGTTACAGAGCTACGGGTATGGCTTTGTTCACCATTGTCTGGTCCAGTGCTTCGGGACTTCTTAGTGGAACGTTGGGCGGACTGTTGCTGGAACATGCAGGCAGACAAACTTTCTATCTTACCGCTATGGCTTTCTCCCTGGCTGCACTGATTGGTTTCGGATTAAAGTTATGGTCCAGCATGACCAATCGTGTATCCTGAACACATAGGGAACATACATCATATTCAACCGTTATTTACACTGAAAATTTTAGAATCAAAAAAAGCACAGCCTCCCTTGGGGGACTGTGCTTAGGTTCTAATATTCAGCTATAAATTTATAATATATAAGAAGTCCGTTAGCCGGATAAATTCTTACAGTTTGTTTACGTTAGCTGCTTGAGGACCACGGTTTCCATCAGTGATTTCGAATTCTACCGCTTGACCTTCTTCCAATGTTTTGAAGCCATCTCCTTGGATTGCGGAGAAATGTACGAATACGTCCTCGCCGCCTTCAACTGAAATAAAGCCATAGCCTTTTTCTGCGTTAAACCATTTAACTGTACCTTTCAAATGAAAAACCTCCTAAAAATATCGCCATCTATGGCGAATACCCTTATTATACTTTATGGCCTTCCATTTTGCAATTTATCTTTCCATAAATGTCGAAAAAATTTGCTTTGAATCGTAGGGTACGGTATCATTTTACCAAAACCGTTAGTTTGGAGACTACCTATGATAAAAAAACATGAAATATACAAAACAGACAAGTGGAATATGATGACCGTAGAAGTTCAAGGCAAATATCTCGTACTGCGAGAAATTTCGGAAGAGTGGGGCGAAGAATGCCATACTTTCCTTAGCCGTCCTGCATTAATGCACTGGGCTGAACGCCGTTTCCCAAAAGCAGATTTTGAGAACCGTGAGGATGAATGGCGTCAATTGATGGCTGCCTTCAAAGGGGTCTAACCCATGCAGCTTGACTCAAGCAATGTCGTCATCTTTATTATCCTCGCCTTCTCCCTTGGTATTGTGCTTATTCTGGGACGCAATTCCATCCCGGATCGACTGAGACGGGGAATGGCGCTTATTGCTACCCTGCTCATTTGTTTCGCCTTTTTCCTGATCGTTTATTTTCTGTATAACATGGGAACCTAATCACGGGGACCCAGATATTCAAATATTTCAACGCGCCTAAGGTCATACTATACGAGATTATTCGTATCGTAAGGAGGAAGGCCGTTGAAATACCAGAAATCGCTATCTGTTATCCTGGTACTTAGTCTGATTCCTTCGTCTCTCTCCGCACAAGCAAGCGAGACGAAGGCAGCTTCGTCCATACATTCATCAGATCATCAAAGGAGGATTTCCATGAGTCAATTATTGAAACGTTCCGAGGTGCCTGCTGAGCATAGCTGGAAACTGGAAGATTTATTTGCCGATCAGAAAGCCTGGGATCAGGAATATGAAGAAGTATCGTCTTTGACCAAGAAGGCCTCCGAATTCCAAGGCAAACTGAATCAACCCGATGTACTCAAATCTTGCTTCGAATTTGAAGATGAGATCAGCCTCAAAATAGAACGTCTTTTTGTGTACGCACGTATGCATCAAGATGAAGACACAGCGAATCCTACATATCAAAACCTGTCCCAAAAAGCCCAGAAATTAGGCGTACGGGTTGGTGAAGCACTTTCTTTTGTCACACCGGAGATTCTCTCCCTGCCGGATGATCAGTTGGACGCATTTATTGCGAACGAAAAACTTTCTGCTTATACATTTACCCTGGAAGAGATGAAACGCGAAAAAGCCCACGTTCTTAGCCAAGCAGAAGAGGCTTTGCTTGCACAGGTAGGCAACCTTTCACAAGCACCACAGACAATCTTCAGCATGCTGAATAACGCTGACCTCAAGTTCCCAAGAATCAAGGATGAACATGGTAACGAAGTTGAGCTGACACACGGCAGCTACATTCAGTTCCTGGAGAACCCTAACCGTGAAGTTCGCGAACGTGCCTTCAAAGCGGTATACGAAACGTATGCCAAACAAAAGAACACAATTGCAGCTGCCTTGAATGCAAATGTAACCAAAAATATGTTCTATGCTAATGTTCGGAAGTATCCTTCCGTGATGGAAATGTCCCTATATGGAGATAACATCCCAACGGATGTGTATACCAATCTGGTAGAAACCATTCATGAGAGCCTTCCGTTATTACATCGTTATATGGACCTGCGCAAAAAGTTGCTGGGTGTGGATCAATTGCACATGTACGATCTGTTCGCTCCACTCGTAGACGAATACAAAATGGATATTACCTATGAGGAAGCGAAACAAACGGTTAAAGACGGTCTGAAACCACTCGGCAAGGACTATGCTGACGCATTGCAGACTGGATATGATAACCGCTGGATCGATATATATGAGAATGAAAATAAACGTTCAGGCGCATATGCCTGGGGCGCTTACGGCACTCACCCGTATGTCTTGTTGAATCACAAAGATAACCTGAACAGCATGTTCACACTCGCACATGAAATGGGTCACGCTCTGCATTCACATTACTCGGATACAACACTTCCGTATCGTGATGCCCAGTACACCATCTTCCTGGCTGAGGTTGCATCCACAACCAACGAAGCGTTACTGATGGATTATCTGCTTAACAAATCAACAGATCCAAAGGAAAAATTGTATCTGTTGACCTATTATGCCGACCAATTCCGTACAACGGTATTCCGTCAGACCATGTTTGCTGAATTCGAGAAAATTATTCATGAACGTGCGGAACAAGGTGACGCATTAACACCACAATTGTTATCCGAGATCTATTATGATCTGAACGTTAAATATCACGGAAAAGACATGGCTGTTGACAAAGAAATTGAAATGGAATGGGCTCGTATTCCCCACTTCTATAACAGCTTCTACGTTTACAAATATGCTACAGGCTTCTCCGCAGCAACAAGCTTTTCCAAGCAAATCCTGGAAGAAGGCCAACCGGCTGTTGACCGATATCTTGGCTTCCTGAAGAGTGGTGGCAGTGATTACTCCATCAACATTCTGAAAAAAGCAGGTGTGGATATGTCTACACCACAGCCAATTCGTGAAGCTATGAGTGTGTTCAAGGAACTGATTGAACAGATGGAGCAACTAACCAAATAAGGTTATCTTTCCATGTGACCTGCATCCCTTGCCCGTTCGGGCAGGGGATTTTATCATCATTGCAAGATGCAACATACCCGAATATGGGTAATGCATATCTAGTTCTCAATTGTTCAACAAGGAGGCAACACCATGAAAATGCAATGGGCACTCATAGCAGGTCTTGTTTTTGCACTGCTCACGGGAATCTTTGCGGTTATTAATGTGGATTCCGTACAAGTCAACCTGTTATTTAACACGGTACAAATCCCGCTGATCTTGCTCATTCTCGGCTGTACCCTGATCGGTGGAATTATTGTAGGGTCATATGGCATCTATCGCCAATACAGACTGCAACGTGAAAATAAACAACTGAAATTGCGTGTATCTGAATTGGAAAGTTCCGCGACAAGCAAATCTTCATTGGATTCTTTCAATTCGATGGATTCGCTTGACTCAAATAAATCCGATAGCCTATTGGAGAAGGATTCGATCCAGAGTCAGCGCAAAGGAAACCCTACGGGAACACTGTAACCAATCAGAGACAGCCTGCTGGCGAGTCAGGAATGGTAGTATCACATTCTCTCCCCCAGACAGGCTGTATTTTGTTTCACACCATACCCACGATCCGAGGAGGAAATTACACAATGAGTTTTACAATTGATGATTCATACGTTCTGTCTTTTCTGAAAAAATTGCTGGACACACCAAGTCCAAGTGGTTACACACATCATATTATCGAGATGATCGGGAAGGAAGCAGCAGCACTTGGCATCGCCTGTGAGCTGAATAACAAGGGCGGTGCGGTGCTTACATTGCCCGGACAGGACTCTTCCAAGACAATTGCTTTAAGCGCTCACGTGGATACGCTAGGGGCCATGGTACGCTCGGTTACATCCTATGGCACATTGAAGCTTACCTCTGTCGGTGGCTTTTCCATGCAAAGTATTGAAAACGAATATTGCAGCATCCATACTCGGGATGGAAAGACATACACAGGCACCATTCTCTCCCTTCATCCATCTGTCCACGTTTATCCGGATGCACGTACCTTTGAACGGTCCGAGAGCCATATGGAAGTTCGAATCGATGAGGTCGTCTCCTCCAAGGAAGATGTGTTGAAACTCGGGATCTCTGTCGGCGACTTTATCTCCTTTGATGCTCGCGCAGTCATCACGCCGAGTGGTTATATCAAATCACGTCATCTGGACGACAAAGCCAGCGTGGCTGCCCTCTTTGGCATCCTTGAGTCTGCACATCGTGAAGGCTGGAAACCATTACATAACGTCTCTCTGCTTATCTCGAACTATGAAGAAGTTGGACATGGCGCATCATATATCCCTGCGGAAATCAGTGAAATGATCGCTGTAGACATGGGAGCTATGGGTGATGACCTGAGCTGTAAAGAAACCGACGTTTCCATATGTGCCAAAGATTCTTCTGGCCCGTATGATTACGATATGACCAGCCGTCTCATTGAACTGGCCAAACAAGATGGAATGGATTACGTCGTCGACATTTATCCCCACTATGGCTCAGATGGCAGTGCAGCATTGCGCGGAGGAAACAATATCCGTGCAGCACTGATCGGTCCTGGAGTTCACGCATCTCATTCCATGGAGCGTACACATAAGGATGCTGTCCTGAATACCGCACGATTGCTCGCAGCCTACATTACAACCAAGTAAAACAGAATCATTTTTCTACGAAATCATCATGGTGACATCCACATGTTCGTCTAAGCAGAAGGCCCCTTCCAAGCACAGCTATTCGGTGTGCTTGGAAGGGGCCTTTGTTGTCATATCTTTTAATCTGCCTGTTCCACATATGCATGATATTTACGATCCAATATCTCTAACTCTGCCTTATGGTCACGCATTTCATTTCTTAACACATGCATGGTTTTCTGAACCGCGCTCAGTCCATCCTTCACCTGACGTTCGGCTTTGCGAATTTTGTCCTGAACCATCCAATCTACGAAGAGGTTATCGAAGAAATAGTCTGCGAATGAAAGCAGACCTCCCAGATGCAGATCCGCGTGTACAGCCATCTCTACATCCTCCAATTCCTTCTGGAAACGTCGTAGACGCTTACCTGCATCCATGATGGCGACCTGAGCGTCATCCATTCGTCCTCGCTTGATATGTGTGGAGATGACCCCACCGCCCATCATGTCATATACACCCCAATTACCTGCCGAAGCCAAGGCCTTCTCCGCACGTTCAAGAGCATCAACCAGATACTCCCCCTCCCGGAAAGCTTCATCCAGTTCCTGTAGCTCGCTCGCCAGATGTTCTCGATTCTCAGCCATCTGTTGCAATTCCGTATCCTGGTCCAGCAGTCGACCTTCCTTCTTCCCCCACAGCGCGTTGTAATCGCCTTGCCAGTACTGATACTGCCGTTGACCCTCCAACTCCTGCTCCACATGAATTCGTTGCTCCTGTACGTCTTGTAACATGCGACAAGCGGTGTCGTATGCAGCCTTGCTCTCCATGAGTTCCAGCTCTTCCTTCTCCAGACGTTCTGTCTTCTTGCCAATCAGTTGATAGAAAAATGCTGACAATGTCATACTGTTCAGTCGATCAACGTCCTTCTGCTCCTTCTGAAGATGCTCCAGACGACGTTTTACCTTTGCTTCCCATTCAGTTTCCTCCGTTTGAAGCTTCTCCAGACGTTTGGTCCATTTCTCGTAAATTCTCCCCTTTTCCTTGAGCACTGCCAACTGTTGATTAATTTCCTTATACATAAGTGTGGTGTTCTCTCCCTTCTATGGAATTCTTTACTTATAAAACGTAATGAACATACAGAACGTTTCACTTTAATACGCAAATTCACAGACAAAAAAATCGCCCTTTTCTCCAATGCGACCTAAAGTCACTATAGAAGAAAGGGCGATGTTTAGTTATAAATCAAGACTTGCTCTGTTCAATCTGTTCTGCAAGTTCATTCAGAACGGTCCAGCGTTCCATCAATTCATCCAGATGACGTTCAGCCTCAACCTGCTCCGCCATCAACTCCTGCAGACGGGCAGAATCACTAAATGACTCTTCCATCTCTTTGTTAATCCGGACAAGATTGGCTTCAGCCTTCTCAATATTTTCATCAATCTGGTCGTATTCACGTTGCTCCTTGAAGCTGAATTTCAACTTCGGTTTGGCCGCTGACACAGCAGGCGTCGGTTTCTCCGATGACTGCTTCACCTTCGCCGCTCCTGTGTCACTCTCTTGATTAGCTCCGGGTGCATTTTTCATCATCCATTCCGCATATTCACTGTAGTCGCCGACGTGTACACGTACAGCACCGTTGCCCTCAAAAGACAGCACTTTATCCACAGTACGATCAAGGAAATAGCGATCATGGGATACCACAAAAACAACACCCGGAAAATCATCCAGATAGTCTTCAAGTACAGCGAGTGTCTGGATGTCCAGATCATTCGTCGGCTCATCCAGCAGCAATACATTCGGAGCAGCCATCAGCACACGCAGCAGATACAGACGACGCTTCTCTCCACCAGAAAGACGGGAGATTGGCGTCCACTGGGATGCCGGAGTAAACAGGAACCGCTCCAGCATCTGGGATGCTGTAATCAGAGAGCCATCCGCTGTTTTCACATTCTCGGCCACTTCCTTGATGTACTCAATCACACGAAGAGATTCGTCCATCTCCTGATGTTCCTGTGTGAAATAACCCAGATTGACCGTAGGACCAACGTCAACCACACCTGCATCAGGTTCCAGCTTGCCAGATATCATCTGAAGCAACGTGGACTTACCACTACCGTTCGGTCCGACAATCCCTACCCGATCTCCAGGTACGGCAATATAACTCAGATCTTCGATCAGCGTGCGGCCACCCACGGATTTGGAAAGATGCTCGATCTCCAGAATCTTTTTACCCAAACGAGTGGAGCCAACCGATACTTCCAATGAACCCGAGCGCTGGACTCCTTGTTGGTCTTTGAGTTGTTCGAAGCGATCAATTCTCGCTTTTTGTTTCGTCGTCCGTGCCTTGGCACCACGACGAATCCATGCAAGCTCCGTCCGAAGCAAGTTCTTACGCTTCTGTTCGGAAGAAGCTTCTCGTTCTTCGCGCTCCGCCTTCAGTTCCAGAAAACGTGTATAGTTCGCTTCGTATCGGAACAAACGTCCATGATCCAATTCCAGCATGACATTCGCCACACGATCCAGGAAATACCGATCATGCGTAATCATAAGCAGTGCGCCGCGGCGCTTCTGCAAGTACTGCTCCAACCAAACGACCGAATCATTATCAATATGGTTCGTCGGCTCATCCAGAATGAGCAGTTCACAAGGGTGAATCAGCGCAGCAGCGAGTGCTACCCTTTTGCGTTGTCCACCAGACAATGTGCCCATCAGTGCATCGAATTGACGAATACCCAGTTTGGACAAAATGCTCTTCGCTTCACTCTCCATCTGCCAGAGCTGAAGCTGCTCCATTTGCTGATTCAAACGTAATAACCGCTCTTGCAACGCTGGATCGGACGAATTCAGTTCCAATAATTCCATCGTTTCCGTATATTCACGCACGGTTTTCATTTCCATGCTGTCACCTTCGAATACTTGTTGCAGTACCGTTTTATCCGGATTGAAGTCCGGATTTTGCGCCAGGAACTGAATACGTACGTCATTACCGATCGAGATCTGTCCCGCGTCTGCAGGTTCCATACCAGATATCACACGCAAAAACGTGGATTTCCCGGTGCCATTTACCCCAACGACACCAATCTTATCCTGATCAGCCATACCAAATGAAGCATCCTTGAACAATATTTTTTCGCCATAACTTTTTGCAATTTGCTCTACCGTCATTATGTTCATTGCTCGTACCCACTTCTCTGTAAATTAAAATTCAATTATCACGTACATCCGTGCACTCACTTTACACTTGTAAAAAAGAACGGCATCCATCCAGAAACAACGCTGCTGCAAAAGCAATTCGTTTGTTCAGATGTTCCTCATTGAACTCCGGATTCAACATGATATCCATCTTCAGCCGGTCCAGAATTCCGATATAGGCTTCAGCGAGCAATACAGGCTCAGGTACACTTGCACTCTCCAGTACCTCACACACCATACTCATGTATTGATTCATGAATGCCTTCATGAATTTCATCAGATCCGGATCATTATTGGGTGCCATAAAGAAGAGTTTAGTATGATTGCGACGCTCATAATAATACGTAAGGTGGGTCTTGGCTATTGCTCCAAGTTTATCACCTGTGTTCTCATGCGAGTTCAAAGCATATTCAAGACGGCTGATAAAGCTGTTACAGTCCCGCTTGGATACTGCGATAAATAATTGTTCCTTGCTTTTGAAATATAAATAAATGGTGCCTTTTGCGATGCCGGCTTCGTCTGCAATATCAGACATTTTGGTCTCATAAAAACCTTTCGAGCCAAAAATTCCATAGGCCGCATCCAAAATAGCCTCCGATTTGTCTCCCTGTACAGTGCTCAAATGTACTCCCCCCTACAACGCCAAAATGTTACCTAAACCAATCGCTACACATCCGCCGATCACCGAGCTAAGCACGTTCACCAGGTCATTACTCATCCATGCCCAGCCACGAGCCCGAACCGTTGGATGCCCGCAATGTTCATGTACCTCAACTTCACGGCCACACACAGTACAACGATACATCATCTGCACCGTTGCGCCCAGATAGGAATCGGCAAAAGCCCCTGCCAACCCGCCTGCAAGGCCGACAAAAGTCCAGCTAAACAGACCAAGCCCCTCTATCCCGGCGATCCAGGAAAACAAGAATGCTCCCGCACCAATTAGAGCCCCGCCTGCGGCTGCAGCCACGGTGCCAAGAAGTGAGACACCTCCTGAAGCACCTGGCGTAAGTACCTTCCACGTGAGAACAGAGCGCGGCGGCTTGCGACTGAGACTCCCAATCTCGGTTGCCCATGTATCTGATGTAACGGTAGCCATTACACCAATGAAAGCATACACCCATGCCGGATGTGGAAATATCCAGTATCCCAGACATAGGAACATGCCCATTCCACCATTAGCCATCACTTGTCCGGCATCCCGATTTCCTGACTTGGCATAGGATTTCTCCAGCTCCTGCTTCCGATCTTTACGAAACCTGGAGAGCAACGTTGAAGTAATGAAAAACAACAATAACGTGCCAAACCAGAACAGGTTACCCGCTCCGTAATATATCGTTCCCATCATGATGGCTGCCAGACAGCCAGACAGGGTTAGCGACTTTTTCGCATAGGCAGCACCTGCCACCATAGAAGCGCATACGGCGCCAATAATCCAATCCATAATGTCTCCTGCATGCAGCGTATGTACAGCCCGCATGACGTTTATTGTATTTTTGAAATTCAATTATACCACGGTTTGATCCCAATGCCGAAACTCCTAACGCCAGCACACAAAAAACCTGTTTTGGCCTCATGTAGAAGTGCCAAAACAGGTTTTCGATCAAACGTTAAAATATGATTCTTCAAAATGCTCGGAAATACTAAATTTCTTTTTTACAGACGAACTTCCCTGCCATTCATATCGCTGATAGGTTGAAATTACTTATCCTGTTTTAAGTTTCACTTCAGGTTTCCCGTTTACACTATTCTCAGATCGAAACATCTACAACTACATCAACGACAAGCTACGATTCAGTTCGTACTCAACTACAGAAATGAGGATTATCCATATGAATATGAAAAGAGTCATTATTATAGGCACAATGATTGTCACCATGTCCTTTGCCGGAACAGCATGGGGCCAATCCGCCATCTCTCCCATACCTACTGCTAAATGGTCCATCGTTGACTTGGACACTCGTGAGGGAAGCAGCGACGAGCTGCTCAGCGCTCTGAATCAGGCTTCAGAAGTGGATCTGTACCAGGAACTGTACAACGGCAAATCACTGAGGACGATTACGGAAGAAAACAACGGGAATTTGGATGAGGTCATTGCTATACAAGTAAGGCAGCTCAGGGAGCAGTTGGATGAACGGCTCGCAAGTGGAAGTATCAGTTCGGAGCAACATGCTGCACAACAAGCTGAACTGGAAGAGTTGGTCACACAGAGTGCAAATACAGCATACAGCTTGGCGTAAATTAGTAGCGTATCCGTACAATGAAGGTATAAACCTATATCCACGATAACACAGCAAAAAGGAGCGTATTCACGCCCCTTTCTTGTACCCTATTCATCTCAAGCAGGTATGATGTGTAATCCTTACTGTGCTGCCCCAATCGTGCAGGCACCCAAGGATTCGCCGTCCCATGCCAGTTCGAGCACATCTCCTGCTTGTGTTGGTCCAACACCTTCCGGTGTTCCTGTAAAAATGACATCGCCCGGCCCCAGGCCGTAATGGTGACCTACATAATCCACAATATCCTGTAAACTGAAGATCATGTTACAAATGTTACCACGCTGGACTTCCTCACCATTTTTGGTCAATGTAAAGTCTTTCTCCAGTAATGCTGCCGCACCCGGAAATGCCTTAAATGTAGTAACCGGAGCGGAATTTCTGAACCCTTTGGCCGCTGTCCACGGGTGGCCTTTTTTCTTAATCACGGTCTGTACGTCACGTAACGTAAAATCAATACCAAACGCATACGCATCCACCAGTTCATCTACCGCCATACCTGGCTCATAACTCCGGCCGATTTGCACGACCAACTCAGCTTCATAGTGAACTTCACCCTTGGTAGCAGGCAATTCAAGCGTTTCACCATTCAGGGGCACGACTGCATGGGAAGGTTTCATAAAGATCATTGGCTCATCCGGAACCGCGTTACCCAATTCTTCCGCATGAAGTTTATAGTTGCGTCCTACACAGTATACATTGCGAATGTTAGTCAACATGGGTATATTACCACCTTTATCGGATTCATTAGTGCATATAGGAAAGTTAGGGTCTGAAAAATCGGCTGCTCGTCTCCTGAAATGCTAACTCCCATACGTCAGGACGGTTCGTACATAACATGAGTTCTGGATCAACTGCCGCCAGTTTCTTCATAATGGTCTTGTCATCCACTGTCCAAGCCATCACCCGAATGCCTGCACTCCGCATCTCGTTCATTAAGGATTTGTCTACATTGGTGTATCCAATCGATAGGAATGTACAATTCATCTGCCGCAACGCGGTTAACAGATCACCTGGTCGTGCATCGATAATTAGCCCCGTCTGGATCTCCGGTGCAAGTTTCTTCACTTCGATCAGAGCGGCTGGTTCAAATGAGGTGATCACAACATCATTTTGCATATGTCTTTTTCTCACTTCATGTATAACAGCCGCAGGCAGGCCCGGGTACATGTCTCCCTGCGTTTTCAGTTCAATGTTCAAACGCACTCTGCCGCACGAGCGATCTAACAATTCACTTAGCTCCGGAATCCGTTCGCCTTTGTAAGACTTGTTTTTCCATGCTCCAGCATCCAGACGTTGCAGATCAGCCCAATCGGTTTCCCGAACCAGGCCCTTGCCATTTGTCGTGCGATCCACTGTAAAATCATGAATAACCACGGGCACACCATCACGCGACAACTGCACATCCAGCTCCATCCACTGAACTTCAGGCCGCTCCATGGCCATCAGGAATGCAGCCATCGTATTCTCTGGTGCAATAGAAGAAAATCCACGGTGCGCTACACAAAGGTTGTTCATTCGATTCCCTCCTCAAAAGGTTTTTAATTAGGTGAAGCGACCCCATTACCATCATATCGAATACCCGGGGAGAGCTTTGCCATCTGTTCCAACAGCAGTTTGTTCGCCTCATCAATCATTGGAATGGCCTGACCTAACCCGGCCTCATAAGGGATAACTTTCATGCTGCAAGCTGCATCTTGACTACAGCGAGCCTGAAATACCGCCGTTTTCCACGTCTCTTCGGTTGTTGATCTGGAGAAAATGAAATTTCCCGTACTGTATGCAATCCACTTCCCCTTATAGTACTCCAACCCTTGCAACACATGAGGATGACCACCTATGACCAGATCAGCGCCAGCATCTACAAACTCATGAGCCAATCGGGTCTGGTCACTATTTGGAGTACTTACACGTTCTTCTCCCCAATGTGCAACCACGATCACCAGATCAGCCTTCTTACGGGCCTCCTGGATCGCTTTGACTGCTCCTGTGGAATCATAGGCTTCAGCCACGCCAGCCCGATTGCCTTCAGCCTTCCAACTCGTTTCCGGTACAACTCGGGAGAACCCAAGCAATGCAATCTTCATGCCTTTGCGTTCCAGATATGCTGGTGCATAGGCCTCATCCCTGCTCATACCTGCCCCGGTGTGAGCTATGCCATATTCCTTAAGATAAGTTAACGTATCCACCAATCCCTCTACGCCCTGATCCAGAATATGATTATTGGCCAAATTGACAGCATCAAAACCGGCTGAAGCCATTGCCGCCAATGCTTTGGGCGATGATTTGTAGACATAGGTTTTATCAGCTGCACTGGTACCACCATGAGTTATTGGTGTCTCCAGGTTACCGATGGTAAGATCATCATCCTTGAATAATCTGCCGAGTTTGGCAAAGGGATAATCATAACCGTTCTTATCCAGCAGTTCAGCAACTTTGCCCGAAAATTGAATATCACCAACAAAGTTAATCGTGACATCTTTCGCTGAATTGGAAGGTTTCGACGTCCCTGATTGCTGATCCACACCTGCATTTCCCTTTGTGCCAGACGGTGTCGAATCTGCCGTAGGTTTTTTCGTTCCGGATTCTGCTTTCTCACTATTGGTATTGCTTGAAGTGTCAGGTGTCGCTACTCCAGATGTCTTATCTGCATCCGCTGTTGTCTCTTCATCCGTAGCTTCGGGTTCTTCTTCCGAAGTCTCATCAGATTCCGAGTCTGGAGAAGTTACTTGATCGCCGCCTTTGGCATCGTCTCCAATGGAAGGCTGATCCTGATCGACGATTTCTTGTTTCACTGGCTGGTCTGCCTGTTGCTGACGTGTATTAATAACATAAAAAATGCCTATCAGACCAATTGCCATGATCAATACAAGATTAACTGTCCAGATGATTCTATCGCGGGTGCGCTTTCTTTTTTTTCTCTCTACACTTCGATCTGATCTTGGGGGATACATAAGCAACTCCTCTTCTTCACAGCCATACATACCATTATATCAGGCATATTCTGGATTTCCATCATTCCTTGGAACTGTATCGATTGAAAGGGTATGAACTCAGTTAGCTTCCAGATCTTCATATAAAAAAAGCCATCTCTCCAGTAGATAATTCTACGTTTGAGACAGCTTTCTTGCTGTACTTAATCTGCTACAAGCTCTTGTGTAGCCTGAACAGACATTTCCTTCGCTTGTCTGATGCAATCAGGCAAGCCTACACCCTCATAACCTGCACCTGCAATGTACACACCCGGTAATTTGCTGCCAAGCTCCTCACGGAGAGCGGAAATATGTTGGAGGTGTCCCACCGGATACTGTGGCATGGATTTACGTAGCCTTGTAATCTCGGAGAAGATCGGTACTGCTTCAATACCCATCGTCTCTCTCAGATCCTTGAGAACGAGATTCGTCAGCGCTTCATCCGGAAGCTCTACGTTCTGTTCGTCACCGGAGCGACCAACATAACAGCGAAGCAGCACCTTATCATCCGGGCTCGTATGCAGCCATTTCGTCGATGTCCACGTGCAAGCCGTAATATTACGGCCCTCTTTCCGCGGAACGAGGAAACCCGATCCGTCGAATACATGCTCCACCTCTTTTTTCTCAAAAGCGAGCACTACATTGGCTACAGACACATAGTTAATCGCATCCAGTGCCGCTGTATCGACGTGAGGCTTCAGCAGCTCCGACGCAACATATGTTGGCACAGTAACCACTACATCATCCGCTTCTAGCTGTTCACCATTCTCCAGTTCAACACGGTATCTGGTCTCCGCTTCGTCAAGACGTTGCAACGACTTCACTGCGGTGTTCAGACGTTGATCCACATCCTGCAGTTCATGTACGAGGGCGTGAACAAGGCTCTGCAACCCCTGGCGAAAGTTCAAAAAAGCGCTCCGTTTTGTTCCGGTATGCGTCTCAGCCGGTTTGCGACCCGTCATCATGCCCCGGATCAAGCTTCCGTAATCGCGCTCTACTTCTCCGAACTGCGGGAAGGTAGCCTGGAGGCTCAATCGCCGCATATCACCTGCATAGATTCCCGCGAGCAGGGGTTCCGTCAAGTTCTCCAGCACTTCTGCTCCAAGACGGCGTTCAATCATATAACCGAGCGATTCATCCTCTGTTGTACGTCGCGGCGGGATGACAAAATCCATCAACGCCCGCAGTTTGCCTGCCGGAGAGACCAGACCACTTCTCAAGAATGGTCTTAGTTCTGTCGGAATACCGAGAACAAGTCCTGCTGGCATAGGATGAAGCTTGCCACGCTGCATGATATACGTTTTCTTCGACTCCGGATTCTGACTGACCAGTTCATGATCGATCTCCAATTCTTTAGCGAGGTCAATCATTGCTGTTTTGCGAGCCAGGAAAGAATCAGGCCCTTTTTCAATCACAAATCCATCCCGGTGCAGTGTCTCAATCATGCCTCCCATGGACGAGCTTTTCTCGACCAAAGTAATCACGGGTTCAACTCCTGCTTCCCGGTAATGCTTGCGGATATAAAATGCCGCGCTGAGGCCGGTAAGGCCACCGCCGACAACAACAACACGGCGTTTCTTATCACCCATTACTCATCCGACCCTTGCTGCCATTGGCTTATAATAACGTCGCTCAGCGTCTCCATGTACAGAGGATCGCTATTGAGAGAGTCAATACGCATCAGGCGCATGTCGATCTCTTTGGCAATCGATTTGGCCTCAATATCGAGATCATAGAGCACTTCAAGATGATCCGAGACAAACCCGATTGGTGCCACAAGTACATCCTCTACCTGTTCACGAGAAAGCTCCTGTAACGTATCCAGAATATCCGGTCCAAGCCAAGGCTCAGCTGTTCGCCCGGCACTCTGCCACGTAAATTGCCAATTGGTTATTCCTACACGTGAGGCAATCACTTCCGAAGTCTCCAGCAATTGTTGCGGGTATGGATCACCCATCTCCACAATACGTGCCGGCAAGCTGTGCGCACTAAACAACACCTTCACATCTCCGCGTTTTGCTCCAGCTTCTTCGAACGCATCCAACTTGGCACTGACACGTGTGGACAACGCCTGAATTAACTTTGGATGCAGATGATAACTCTCAATAAAGGACATATGAACGCCCAGCTCTTCTGCTTTTTCACGCGCACGTTTGATATAACTGCCTACACTCATCGTGGAAAAATGAGGAGCCAGTACAATACCAATCGCTGTCTGAATTCCATCCTTCGCCATCTGCTCCACGCCATCCTCAATAAACGGATAGGCATGCTTCAGTCCTTGATAACAACGGAATTCCACATCAGTGCCACGCTCATCGCGGTTTAATGTCTCTTGAAGGGCCTTGACCTGATTGTCTGTGTTCTCCCGAAGTGGGAAAACACCGCCAACAATGGCTTCATAACGATCCGTCAGTTCTTTCAATTGCTCCGGTTCAGGCGGACGTCCTCTGCGGATATGTGTGTAATACGCTTCAACACTCTCCATATTTTCCGGTGTGCCATACGACATCACCAGTACACCTACAGTATTAGTCATTGGTTACCGTCACCCCACTCTTCATTGCTTCGGCAGAATATTCATGAATATACGCCGTTAGTTCTCTGAGCTTTTCTAGCGATGCTTCAGGAAATAATCCGTGTCCGAGGTTGAATATATAACCCGGCTCCTTGATTCCTTCGTCAATAATCACTTTGGCTTGCTCTTTAATCAGTTCCATCGGGGCAGTCAGCAAATATGGGTCCAGGTTACCCTGTACTGCAAACTTGCCACCAAGACGTTGACGCCCTTCCGAAATGGATACTCTCCAGTCCAATCCAATCACATTGGCTTGCAGATTATGCAGCGTTGGCAACAACTCACCGGATGCAACACCAGGGAAATAAATCTTCGGTACATTCAAATCCGATAATTCGGTAAAGATACGGGTAATCGTAGGCAACACATATGTTCTGAAGTCTTTGGTAGAAAGTGCTCCAACCCAGCTGTCAAACAACTGGAATGCCTTACCGCCATTCGCAATATGCGCACGGATATATGTAATTACCATATCACCAAGCTTCTGCATCAGCTTGTGCCATACTTCAGGTTCGCTGTACATCATCGTTTTGGTGCGGATGTAACCTTTCGAAGGTTGTCCTTCGATCAGATAACTCGCAATCGTGAAAGGTGCGCCCGCAAACGTAATAAGAGGCACATCAAGCTCCTTATCCAGAATTCGAATGGTTTCCAGAATATGTGACAGATCTCCTTCTACGTCGATGGGACGCAAACGATCCACATCTGCAGCGGATCGAATAGGATTATCGATAACTGGACCAATATTTTTTACAATGTCAAAATCAATGCCCAGAGAGGCAACCGGATTCATAATATCGGAATACAAAATAGCCGCATCTACACCAAGTTTACGTACCGGCATGAGTGTAACTTCAGCCGCCAGCTCGGGTTGTTTGCAGATTTCTAACAAGGAGTACTTTTCTTTAATTTTGCGATATTCAGGATCGTAACGCCCAGCTTGACGCATGTACCATACCGGAACACGGTCTACCTGTTGTTTGAAACTTGCCCGAATCAGTCGATCATTATAGCTCATGTAAGAAGCCTCCAATAGTTTTTGGACTCATAATTACCATTATGCCCTTTTTAAACAGCCGTAACAACCACATGCAGATGCGTTCTACGTGACAATACTATGACATTCCTTACACCCATCCCTCATATGCCAATTATGTTATAATGAAAGAATGGTGTTTTTTTGAGAATTACAGAAATATCTTTGAAAGGAAGTGAAAGCACTTTGAAAACGTGGAAAGTAAACCTCATTGTGCTTTGGTTCGGACAATTTTTGGTCAATTCGGGCATGACCATGATTACCCCATTTTTGTCTCTTTATCTCGCAAGAGATCTGGGCGTTGTTGGCGAACATGAAATTGGCATTTGGGCGGGATTTATTTTTGCAGCCAATTTCCTCACCTCATTTTTGTTCCAACCGCTCTGGGGCAAGTTATCGGACAAGTATGGTCGGAAAGTTATGTTGCTGCGCTCGGGATTCGGAATGGCCATCGTGATCGCCCTTATGGGTCTGGCACAGAATCCCTGGCAGCTTCTTTTATTGCGTTTGCTTAACGGTACAATTTCCGGTTTCAATCCTGCAGCTGTTGCGCTGATATCGGGTACCACACCGAAGGACCGCATGGGTTTTGCCATGGGAATCAGTCAGTCCGGACAGGTTGCCGGTACCATCCTGGGTCCACTTATTGGTGGCTTGTTAGCGGATGCGGTAGGCTTCCGCCCCATTTTCTACATTACAGGTGGATTGATCTTTGTTGCTTCCATGCTCGCCATGTTCCTGGTGAGAGAGAAGTTTGACCGTCAAGAAGCAGCCAAACTGCCGGCACAATCCGTATTGTCCGGTCTGAAGGAATTGAACAAGTCACCTCAACTGCCCGCACTGTTTGCTGTGACCTTTCTGTTGCAGTTTGCGATGATAAGCCCCATGTCACTCTTGCCGCTGTATGTGCAAAAATTGCATGCTTCGGATGTAAACGTGGCCTTCTGGGCAGGGCTTGTCGGTGCAGTTACGGGACTATCCAATATGGCGATGTCACCGATTCTAGGGAAGCTAAGTGACCGGATTGGTCCTCACAAGGTGCTGACGTTCTCCCTCATAGGTACAGGACTCATGCTTATTCCTCAGGCATTTGTTCAGACCGTGTGGCAGCTCATTCTTGTTCGTTTCATGATGGGTGTGTTCATGGGTGGCCTGCTTCCAAGCGTTAATGCCCTGATCCGTTCCTATACATCCGATAGCATGATCAGCCGTGCATTCAGTTTTAATACGAGTACTCTGGCGCTGGGCAACATGCTTGGAGCGATCATTGGAGGCTTTATGGCAGGATTCATCGGGATCGAAGGTCTGTTTATCGTCTCTGGCGGACTGCTGCTAATTAATATGGTTTGGGTCCGATTCAAATTGTATAACAAACCTGCTTCTATTCGGGAATCCTGATTCCCTATCCATTTCTTAATTAATACATCTTACTTTTTTATTTGACAAAGCCGCTTCCAGCGCCTAATTGGCCTGAGAGCGGCTTTGTCATTCATATGCCATTTATTTAATTATTTATTTATTAGATTGAATTGTATCGGATAATGTTTCACACCATATACAAAAGCACTTTGTATCGGTTGCAGAGCCGTTCCCGGCACAAGTTGAATGTTTCCCATGTGCTGAAGCAATGTATGAAGAACTACCCTTGCCTCCAAACGAGCGAGTGGTGCACCCAAACAAAAATGAATGCCAAAACCAAAGCCCATATGCCGGTTCGGCTTGCGATCAGAGATGAAATCATCCGGGTTTTCAAATTGGGCACTGTCCCGATTGGCGGCTCCAACCCAGGAAATCACCTGCTCTCCAGCTTGAATCATCTGACCATTCAACTCAACAGTTTCCTTGGCGACCCGCCCAATCGCGACAATTGGCGGATAATATCTCAGCGTCTCTTCAATCGCAGAAATAATCTGTTCAGGATGTTCGCGCAACTCCTGTTGTAGCTCGGGTTGTTCAGACAGAATACGAACCGCATTGGTAATCAGGTTGGTTGTTGTTTCATTACCTGCAGCAAGTAAGAGAATACAGAAACCTACCACTTCATCTGAAGTCAATTTATGATCATCAATCTCCGCAGCAAGCAGTAATGAGATCAGATCATCCTTTGGCTGCAACCGACGTTCTTCCAAAATGCCAGTGAAATAGATATGCAACTCCTGCATATTTCTTTTTTTCTCCTCCAATAACTCCTGGAAGGCCTGCTCACTATCGTCACGCGCGCCTTTCACCAACACATCAGACCAGTCCTTGAACTTTTGACGATCCGCCGCGGGGACTCCGATCAATTCCGCAATGACAATGACGGGCAATGGTGTTGCAAGGTCATCAATAAGTTCCATATATCCTTCTGACAGGTGTGGAACAATTAACTCATCTGTGATTTCCTGAATACGCGGAGCCAACGCTTCAATGGCCTTGGGTGTAAACGCCTGGTTCACCAGATCACGCAGCTGTTTGTGTTTGGGAGGGTCTGTCGTCAACATGCTCGTATTGGCACGATCACGTGCAGAAGAGAACAGCTTCGGATTTTTCAGAACGTACTTCACATCTTCATACCCGAAAACATCCCAACATTCTCGATGTTCATCATATCGGACTGGAGTGTTGTCACGAAGTTCTGCATACACCTTGAAGGGAGATAACCTCTCTTCCAAAGTCTCCAGTTCCCGAATCGGAATGTAATTTGCATACTTTCTCGGTGCCTGTTTCATCGTTTCTCCTCCAATCAATATTATATATTTATTTACATATGTCGATCACCCCTATTATAAACATAATCTGTAACGAAACCAATCTTTAGACCGTAATTGAGCCCCATTACCTAATATGCGTTACTATCATCCTCTTATTCTGTTACCTACTTCTGATATGAGTCCCAATTCGACATTCTTTTATTAAAATGCTTCATTTTATCAGGACAAAAGACTCATTATGTAATTTTAACTAACATTATAAGGGCTTATTTTCCTTTCAAAATACTAAAACCGCTTCTTTTCTATCTCTAATCAAAATGAATAATATTTCATAATTCCTTATAAACAATCATTTTACTCTCATTATCTACGAATGTAACCGATTACTCTCCCCTTATTCATCCTTGTCATATTAATTAACATCAAATACAATCATTTTGAAATGGTATACATATTCTTCTTAACAAACTTAACATCACACTTACTTGAAGGAGAGTGCTATTCATGAGTAAAACATCCAATCTTCGTCCCTGGGCCGTATGGAGTAGCGCAACTTTAACAGCACTAACTATCTCATTGTCCCCCATTGGAACCTACGCTGCGCACGCAGCTACGGTAGAGGTGAAAGGTACAACAGGTGCTGTTCAGACAGCAACCACCACCCCAGCTCGCAATACTTCCATTCCCGCAATACCAGACTCTTCCAAGCAATCTGCACTACCTAATGTATTGGTAATCGGAACTGGCGGAACGATTGCCGGTCAATCCGAGGATGCCACCAGCTTCCAAAATTACAAGGCAGGTACACTTCCGATTGGAGAGATGGTAGACGCTTTACCGGATAAACAGAAGATTGCTGATGTTAGCACGCTCCAATTCGGAAACTCAGGTTCAGGTTCCTATAGCATGGCCGATCTCTATGACTTGTCGCAGACGGTAGACAAAGCTCTGGCAATGTACGACAGTGTTGTCGTTACCACGGGTACAGATACAATGGAGGAAATCGCTTATTTCCTCGATATGACGGTTCAGAGTGACAAACCTGTCGTAATCACAGGCTCCATGCGTCCATGGACCGTCATCGGCTCTGACGCTCAAGCCAATCTGTACAACGCCATCAAACTTGCAGGCAGTGGTCGTACCACTTCATTTGGCACAGTACTCATGTTGAATGACACAATCCAGCTTGCTCGTGGTGTAACCAAGACAAATGATTATCGGACAGATACGTTTGAAACACCGATGCTCGGCGCTGTAGGATATATTGATGAAGAAAACATTCGAATCTACCGCGCTCCTGCACGTGCCTTGAAACCTGAAGGCACAGCAAAGCCCGTATTTGATCTAAGTAAAATCACAAAGGCAGATCTGGCCAAAGTAGAAATTGCGATCTCGTATCAAGAAGCTGGCGGCGGAGCCATTGAAGGATTCGTGAGCAGCGGTGCCAAAGGAATCGTGACTTCCGGTACCGGAGCTGGTGGCATCTCCAGAGCTATGGGACAAGCTCGTATCAAGGCCATTGAAGAAGGTGTCATCTTTGTGACCACCACTCGGACGGGTTCAGGAAGTGTGTACGGCGGCGGCAAAGGTATCATTGCAGGCGACAACCTGAGTCCACAACAAGCTCGTGTATTATTGATGCTGGGTTTGTCCTTCAGTGATGATTTTGACACCATCAAAAAATGGTTTGAAACGTACGGAACACCTGAAGTATAAATAGAACTACTATAACGATATCTGTAAACACAAAGAAAGAGACGACACATTTCCTGTCATTCAAAATGTTGTCATCTCTTTCTTTGTGTGTTTTCAGAAAACTCCGTACAGAATCACGATCCCTCTCACAAACATAAAAGCGTGAGATCGTGTTTCATCGGAGTTTTATCTTTAGGAAATATCCACTTTTACTTCACCCAGGCAAGTACCAGCCCATCGTAATCCGGCAACATCGTCGTCACCAGACGCGGGTCACTTGCCATCTGTTCATTGAAGCGACGAACTGCAAGCACGGCCGGGCCCTGCTTGTCCGGATTCAGCGTACGACCACGCAGGAAACAATTATCCCCTACAATAACAGCACCTGGCCGGGCCAGCTTAATGGCATAATCGAGATATACCGGATAATTCTCCTTATCTGCGTCAATAAAGAAGAAATCAAATGTGCGACCTTCCTGCTCCAATTGCTCCAGGCTGTCTGCCGCCGGGCCAATACGGTACTCTACCTTTTCGCCAAAACCGCCTTCTTCCAGATGACCACGCGCCATTGCCGCATATTCCTCTTTCAGTTCCAGCGAAGTCAGGGTTCCACTCTCACGCAATCCGCGTGCAATGCAGATCCCACTGTAACCGCCCAGCACGCCGATTTCGAGCGCAGCTTCTGCTTTGGATGTCTTGGCTAGAAACGTGAGCAGTCGTCCATACGCCGCAGCAACAGAAACTTCCGGCATACCGTTCGAACGGATAGCCTCTTTCACTTTCAGCAAAAGCTCATCCTCTTGAAATAATTGATTTACATATTCATCAGGGGTCAGATTCACCACTAAAATCCTCCTTGGACACTTGGACTGCTTTCCATATGGATGCCAATGTTCTATAATAAATGTTTGTTATCAACACAGGCGGTTGACTGGTGTATCACTTCGAAAGAGGAGTGCATACGTTCACCGCATTTCTCATTGTAAGTTTTTTCACGGAAAGCGGCAAGGCCGCACCGTTACTATACAGCAGAGAGAAGGATTTCCCTTCTCCAGCTTGAAATGGAGTTGAAATGAATCACATGGCTCAATTGCAATTGATTGCAACCTCGGCGATGGGACTCGAGGCTGTTGTTGCCCGGGAACTGAAGCAACTGGGGTATGAAGATGTTACGATCGACAATGGCCGGGTTTTCTTCACAGGAGATTATATTGATATTTGCCGTTGTAACCTGTGGCTGAGAAGTTCGGATCGCGTATTGGTGAAAATGGGTGAATTCCCTGCCACGACTTTCGACGAATTGTTTGAAGGCACCAAAGCGTTGCCTTGGGAAGAGTGGATTCCAGCCGATGGCGAATTCCCTGTAGAGGGTCGTTCTCAAAAATCCCAGTTAAGCAGTGTGCCTGCATCACAAGGGATCGTGAAAAAAGCAATCGTAGAGAAACTGAAGCTGACTTATGACACAGAGTGGTTCCCAGAGGATGGGTCTCGTTATGTGATTGAGGTCATTCTGCTAAACGATCGCGCCCTGCTTACTTTAGATACGACGGGACCAGGTCTGCATAAACGGGGTTATCGTAAACTCGTTACCGAAGCGCCACTCAAAGAAACACTTGCTGCAGCTCTTATTCAGCTCAGTCGCTGGAATGTATCCCGTCCATTCTATGACCCTTGCTGTGGATCAGGCACAATGCTGATCGAAGCCGCTATGATCGGCTGGAACATTGCACCAGGACTTCGTCGGACCTTCAACTCTGAGGACTGGGCTGTCATTCCTGAAGAATTATGGGAACAGGCGCGCGAAGAAGCATTTGATGCTGTACGTGACGATGTCCCGTTACAGATTTCAGGTAGCGATATTGATCCGGAAGCGATTGAAGTTGCTATGGCAGCGATCAAAAGTGCTGGGTTCGCCAAAGATATTGAAGTCAGCGTCCTGCCCGCTCATCGCGCAAGACCACAGGGTGAATATGGTGTTATCATTACCAATCCCCCATATGGTGAACGTTTGAGTGAAGAAAAAGAAGTTCAGAAGTTGCTCCGCTCATTAGGGCGCAGTTACCTCGACATGCCAACATGGTCCTTTTTTGCAATCACATCGACCAAAGCTTTCGAGGAATATTTCGGTCATAAGGCAGACAAACGTCGCAAGTTGTTCAACGGACGAATTGAAACCCAGTACTATCAGTATTTGGGCCCACTGCCCCCACGAAATAAAGCACCACAATCTTCATAATTATTTCGAATCTAAAGTGCTCCTGCCATCCATGGCCGGGGCGCTTTTTTTGTGCGCTTTTCTGGTCATATGAATTCACCGACTTCGGTCTTCGCTTCCGCAGAAATCAATTCTTCTGAGGCATAGTTGAAAACACATGAGGCCACGCTATAATGGATGGAGCCCTATTTTACATTCCGATTACAAAACAACAAAAGCAAGGAGGACATACATATGGTTGTCACTCGGCCTACGCGCAGCTCCACGCCACGCGGGCTTTTAAATCATCCATTAACGTTATATCTTATTTTTCTTGTGCTCATGCTGCTCAAACTCATGTGGCTCCATCACAATCTTCACGCTTATAACATTACGATGGGACTGCTGGATAAAGTCATTGCCATTGGATCTTTACTACTCTTGTCCTTCTGGGCCTGGTTGCTGCCACGTAGAGGCATGATCGTGTCTCTCGCGGTGCTTAACCTGCTGCTTACCGGACTAATCTATGCCGATATGGTGTATTATCGTTATTTCCAGGATTTCTTGACCATCCCGGTATTGTTGCAGGCGAGACAAGTTGACGCATTGGGTGACAGCATCGCTACATTGATCTACACAAGTGATCTCTGGTTCTTTGCCGACTGGCTTGTCGTCATTCCGTTCGCAGCTATCGTACTGTTCAGCAGACGTTACCGTTCGAAGCACCCCAGTACATCTGTTACGGGTTACGGGAGTTATTCACATAACGATCGCAAGGCACGATTGCGCCGCCGTCTCACGGCTGGCAGCATTGCCCTTGTGCTGGGACTTGGCCTCGCCGTCGGCCCGATTTATTTTTACAGTAAAACATGGGCCAAAGGCCTGTTCGATAACAACTGGTGGAATGTATCCATGTACAATGTGACTGGACTGCTCGCTTTTCACGGTTATGATCTGTACAACTATGCTAAAGACCACATCGGCTCCGGGCCGCAAGCTGAACCCGCTGATGTTGAGCAAGCAAAGGCATTCTTCGCTGAAAGGCAAGGAGCTGCCCCGCAGAATGATGCCTTGTTTGGCAAATATAAAGACAGCAATGTGATCATTGTCCAGGGTGAGGCTTTTATGAACTTCATGATTGGCCAGAGCATTGGCGGTCAGGAGATCACACCCCATTTTAATGAACTGATGAAGGAAAGCCAGTATTATAGTCACTTTTATCACCAGACCGGTCAGGGCAGAACGTCAGATGCCGATTTTGGCGCAAACATATCCCTACATCCACTTCCGGTTGGATCAGCCTTTGTACGATATGCAGACCATACGTATGATTCCCTTCCTTCCATCCTGAAGGATAACGGATATAACACCAATGTATTTCACGCTTATGAGAGTGGCTTCTGGAATCGGTATACGATGTATCAGAACATGAAGTACGACAAGTTTTATAGTAAAAATGATTTTGCACAGGATGACCCGCTTGGCTGGTCCCTGTCTGATGAATCCTTTTTCCGGCAATCCGTTGAGAAAATGAGTAGTGAGGTGACCGAACCGTTCTATTCCTTCCTAATCACTCTTACCAGTCACCATCCGTATACCTTGCCAAAAGAGAAGCAGCAACTGGATGTAGGCGAGTTCCAGGGAACCATGTTTGGTAACTATCTGCAGTCCGTTCATTACGTGGATTCGGCACTGGGTAAGATGGTTGAGGATCTGAAAAATCGGGGCTTATGGGAGAATACCATCTTTATGTTCTACGGGGATCACGACAACTCGATTAAGGAACAATCACAATACGAGCAATTTCTGGGACGTTCATTGAACGAACTCGATATGGCACAGATTATGAACGAGGTCCCCCTGCTCGTGCATTTACCGGACGGAGCAGCTGCTGGAACCATCGACGAACCTTCGGGACAACTGGACATCACGCCATCCGTATTGCATCTGCTCGGCGTGTCTGACCAGTCCTATTATCATATGGGTAACGACGTATATGATAGGTCTGAACGTACGGTTGTGCTGCGTAATGGCGCATTCTCGGATGGTTCTGTATTCTACATTCCAGCGGATGACTATATCTATGAGAATGGCGCTTGTTATGACCTGTCCACACGTGACAAAACAGATATTAACGCCTGCCGCGCCGGTCACGATGAAGCAGCCAAGCGATTACATGTCTCGGACACCGTGATAACCTATGATTTGATTCAGCGCTTTCGAGAGGAAGACAGTGCAGCAGCAACATCGCAATGAGCAATATCGTAATGACAAACTAAACAAATACACGAAATGAATTGAATTTGTATTTGAATTTAAAAAGGGGAACTTGCATTACATGACATTACACACTGAACCACTTAATATGGAACAGAAATTGTTCGATGCAGCCGCAGAATTTGTGAAGCAACGTTATCCTAAGGGATGGGGTGGCGCAGGTGCCGTCTATACTGAAGCCGGTTCCCTGCTGATTAGCGTAGCTCCAGAGGTCATCAACGATGCCACGCATCTGTGCATGGAAACAGGAGCTTATCTGGAAGCCCACAAATTGAACGAACGTGTCACCCACTCCCTCTGTATCGCTCGTGATGACGAGCATTCAGAATTTAAGGTCCTTACACCTTGCGGAGTATGCCAGGAACGATTATTTTACTGGGGCGAAGAAGTCAAAGCTGCCGTATACGACCCTTCTGGTCAACTGGTCTTCAAGAGACTGGATGAGATCCAACCGTACCATTGGTCCAAGGCATATCGGGATAAAAAGTAATCTCCTTGCGAATTATAGAAAGTGGCTTTATAATTGTAACTATATCAGTTTCAACTATATGGATGATGGAGGTTTAACATAATGAATATTGAGATATGGTCTGATTTTCTGTGCCCATTCTGTTATATCGGTAAACGCCGCCTGGAGAATGTACTGGAACAGTTCCCACACCGTGATGAAGTGAAGCTGCAATTCAAAAGCTTCGAGCTGGATCCAAACGCTGCATTGAACCCAGGCAAAACCAATTCGGAATATCTGGCTGCCAAATATAATATGAGCGTGGAACAGGCCAAAGGTATGAATGCCCAGATGAATGCCAATGCTCGTACGGCAGGACTGGAATACAATATCGATGCCATGATCCCTACAAACTCCTTCTCAGCTCACCGCTTGACACACTGGGCAGATACACAAGGCAAAGCGCTTGAACTGAGTGAACGGATATTCCAAGCTGTGTTTATTGAAGGTAAACACTCCGGCGACACTGAAGTGTTGGCTCAGTTAGCAGAAGAAGTCGGCTTGGATCGAGACGCAGCTACGGCAGTGCTGTCCAGTGATCAATTCACCGACAATGTCCGTGCTGACCAAGCAGAAGGAGAGCAACTCGGTATCCGCGGTGTACCGTTCTTCGTATTCGACCGCAAGTTCGCCGTATCGGGCGCTCAACCTGACGAGGTGTTCCTGGATGCCATTCAAAAAGCATGGGACGACCGTTCCCCTTTCACCATGGTTGAATCCAACACAACAGAAACAGACAGCAGTGGCATCTGCACAGATGACGGATGCGAAGTCCCGAAAAAAAATTAAGCCAATTCACAAAAAAAAGTAGCAGGATCAGGGATATTTCCCGATCCTGCTGCTTTTTTTATATGCTTCTTAATTACCCACCAAATCTAAAGATGGATTTATAATTTTCACGATAACGGAGTGGGCAGAAAAAAGCTGGAGAAGCGGAGCGCTCGCATTTATCACCGGATTTTCCCCTTGATACAGGGAATTTCAAAAAAATTCGGGGATAACGGCGATCGAAAGATTGTTCTGCACAAGTAGTGTCTTAGCGTGACCGATTATGCTTACATCTTAGACCACAAAGAACGATTACGTAACCGGAACAACCACAAGTAGTTCATCAAACACTTATATTCAATTAGCGTCTACCCACTTAATCCCAGAATAGTTGATCCGGATGTGGACCCGTCCGCTTATCCGAATCCAGTGCATCAATCTGTCTCAACTCATCCGGTGTCAATTCAAAGTCAAAGATGTCCGCATTCTCACGAATACGTTCTGGAGTTACCGACTTCGGAATCGTCACAATCTGATTCTGAATGTCCCAGCGCAGAATGATCTGTGCTGGCGTTTTCCCATATTTCTGGGCCAGCGCCTTGAGCGTGGACTCTTGGTTCAGCTTGCCTTTCATGATCGGGCTCCAAGCCTCCAGTTGAATTCCCTGCGCCCCGCAGAAATCCTGCAGTTCCTGCTGGATCAGACCTGGATGCAGCTCTACCTGATTTACCGCAGGCACCGTTCCGCCCTCATCTATGATATCTTGCAAATGGTGAACTTGAAAATTACTCACACCAATCGCACGGATGCTCCCTTCGCTATATAGACGTTCGAACGCTCTCCACGTCTCCTTATACTGGTCTCTGCCAGGCCAGTGAATTAAGTAAAGATCAATCACATTCAGTCCAAGTGCTTTCTGACTGGCTTCAAATGCTCTCAACGTTGAATCAAATCCCTGATCCTCATTCCAGAGCTTGGTCGTCACAAACAGTTCGTTACGGGCAACACCACTGCTTGCAATAGCTTGTCCCACTTCTTCTTCATTGCCATAGATGGACGCGGTATCAATACTCCGATATCCAACCTCCAAAGCGGTCTCAACCGCCTGTTGCACTTCCTTACCTTTTGCTTTATATGTTCCAAATCCTAGCCATGGCATCGTTACTCCGTTGTTCAGAATTGTACAATCTGTAATATGTTTTGTCATTCTGTACCTCCCGTATGGAATTTTGCCTGCTCTTGTTCTATTAACCTTCTCACAGAATTTTAAGCGACCATTCGACATACTGTCGGAGTAAACCCATGTATCGAGAGTCTTTGCAAAAGAGATGAAAAACCCGCAAAGCATTGCTGCCCTGCGGGTTCTGATGTGACAGGAACGTTATAAATTCCCTTGACCGTGCTGACTCTGGATTGAATTCAATCTTCTCTTCTCCTCGATGAACATTTCCTCTGCCAACTCAACACCTTGCCCTCCGAGTGAAAGCTCTGCTTGTCGCATCGCCTGCTCCGTGTGTGCCAGACGTCGTTCCGCCTGTACAATGGTCTGTGCCGTCGGATGAGACATGGCCTGAGATACAGCATAATGAAGCTTGTTCACCGCATTTTGCGCCTGAGATACGGTGGTATCGGCTTGCAAACTGGAATCATAACGCTTCGGCATGAGTATTCCTCCTTGGGATTATCATGTTCCTGTTACCCCTTTAGGATGGATAACACAAGCCTTCCTTATTCTTCTTTTGTGTTTTCATCGTAACTTTAATTGATTTCGCTACGTTTATTAGGTAATCATGCCAAATCAGGAGGAATTTATTTGAAGAAAATAGTACTGACACTCTGCATGTTGCCCTTGCTCATTTGGGTACAGGGCTGCGCTCCTGCAACATACGAGATAGAAGGATATACAGCTTCATCCATGAACCCAGACATTCCTGTTCCAACCAATGCAAAGCTTCTTGAGAACATAACTTATTCCGATGATCCCAACCTTAAAAAAGGGGCTAAGTACGAACTGAAACATATTGGGGGTGAGCAAGGACTATACCCGCCAATGGATTATTTTCAGAAGTTAGCGGATACAGGTTGGGTAGAATTGGAGGAAAAACGACTGGGAAATGTACATTTTCTGAAAAAGGATACTACCGTCATTGCCATTGAAATTCAAGAAAACACCTTCCAAATTACTGAAATGATAGAGGATGCCGCATTTTAAAACATCCTTTCACTGCTACCCAAACGCAAAAAGGAGAGGCACGTAGCCCCTCCGTTCTGATGTGTGGACAGCTTTCTCCACTCACCTTGTTATATCCTTTTATTTCACAAACTTTGCGACTTTGGCGAGTACTTCTTCTTCTGTCGGCGCACTGATGTACCGACCATTGATAAAGACAAATGCACGTTTCGCGCAAGGACCGCAATAGGATTTGCACCCAATCTTGATCTCCGTGTCTGGAGCCATTTTTTGCAACTTGGGTACAATCGATTTCAGTCGGACATGATTACACTTTTCGCATACACGGATATCGTTAGCCATGAGTTCCCCTTCTTCGCGCCCTTAGTGGTCGCCGTGATTACCTTGGGACGGATTCGTAATAACAAATCCCTCTTCCGGGAAGTAGAGGTAGTCAATTTTAACACCGTTCAACAAAGGCTGATCATTCGCGAGAATGACATCAATCTCTTTATCGGTAGATACAACTGTATCATTTTCTTTTGGTGTGTCGAGATCAAGCCCGTAGTGAGCATGGTCACCATGTGCATGTGTGATGACAACGCGCAGTTTTTTTCCTTCGTTCTCCGGCTTGTCCAATTCAAGCTTCAATACTTTAGCAGCATTACGCGTAATTTTGCAGTTCATTCTCTTCATCTCCTATATTGTAATTGCTGGTTTCAACAATTTCAGCATTCTTAAACTACAGCATCTATTGTAAAGAAAGTTACCGCTCTTCGCAATAACATTGATGCGAAATCAATGTTAAACCTATCCATTGGGCCGCAAATTAAGAAGGAGCCCCTTCCTGAAGCGCAGGATATTTACGTTCTGCCCGGCTTACAAACCAGTTCATCAGAACCAAAGTGACCCCGATATCATCGATGGGCATAAACGGCATTACGTCAGGAAGTACCCAGTATAACAGCGCCGGAATAATAAACAACAGCTTTTCTCCCAAAGGAATCTGCGGAGCCCGGAGCAGCCGGGGGAGCCTTTTGAAAACTTGTGTCCATCGTTTGAACGACAGCAGTCTTCTCCACTTCATCTGAATCCCTCCGTAACATTATATATGTCGCCGAAACGGCACATCCATCATTACCCGTTCCAAAACCATTCAGAACGAATGACGTAACATGCCATTATAAAAAATAATAAAAACGGAACGTCGCTCATGGCGTCCGTTCCTGTTATACGAATGATCTACTGTTAAGTTTCACACCATCATAATTCGGGGTCTTGCCTCATTGTCCATTAGATAAAAGTTCAGCCAGCAACATTCCCACTTCTATACAGATATCATCAAACTGTTCTACGGGAAGCGGATTAACACCCAATCCAACTTCCACCGTGAAGCCCGGTTTACCGAAATCTTGAATAAACCAGTCCTTGTATCCGGCATCACTGCCACCGAGCTTCACCGCCTTATAGCCGGAAGCTTTGGCGAGTCTCCGCGACAACGGTCCACTCTCTCTAGGTTCAAGATCACGGTAGTTCCAATAGATCTCCTGTCCCTGACTATGCAGGGATACAACCGCATCAAATGTATGTTGCTGCGTCCACTGGGCAAGCGCCTGTGCCTCCGGTTCTGTCAATGGCGCTGTCCCTGCATAATCCCTGGGGCCAGGTAACGTTATACCTCTTCTCGCTGCCTCTTCATCCCAATGGGCTGGAAATTGATCATTCAGATCCACCCCTCTGATGTTGGCCTTCCAATGGGTGAAATGTGATCTGTCCGCATTCCAGGCTAACAACTGCTGTGCATGTGGATGCTGATTGACCACACCTTCCTGAACCAGTTCGACCCCGTCCGGATTAACCATCGGCACGGCCCAGAGTGTCGTCTCTTGCATCCAGCGTTCTGTCTGGTATTGATGCCATGTCTTATGCGCACTATACGCCTCGGCATACTCTTCGATAAACTTCATCAGAACTGCTGTTGTCAACCACTCATTAGCATGAACGGAAGCATTAACATGGATATGTCTCGACCCTTGCCCAATACGCAAATATGGCAGCGACTTCCCCATGACACTTGTTCCAATGGACCCCGTCTCGATAAACGGGTATTGATTCTCCAGCTTGTCTATATCCCTGATTAATTCTCGATAACCATACTCTCCCTGAATCTTCACAATAGTTTTTCCATTCGAAGCCGGAATATGAATACAGCGACCAACCCAGTCGGTTACATTGGTGATTTCGGGATTGGCCTGGCGCAACACCTCTTCGTCCAGACCAAATCTGCCTGCAATCTCCCCTACACTTTCTCCGGGCGGTACAGCGTATCTACGACCTGTGCCGGGGACAATACGCAGCATCTGACCTGCCAGCAAGTATGGCTGGGAAGCCACTTCCGGGTTCAGTGCAGCAAGAAACTCTTTGGTCATATGATGTGCTGACGCAATTCGCGGCAATGTATCTCCCCGCTGAACGATAATCCACTGCAGATCCATGTTGTTCTCCTTTCCACAGGAAAAGACAGGTCTCCTGTCCAGTTCTGACCAATCTCGTGTCTGTAACATATGTATGCAGGTCAGGTTGTCCGTCATGTGACATGAATCATGTTTATCTTCGGTTAATGCATAATGACGACAAAAAATCCCGGAACTTCACAGTTCCGGGATAGTCCACAACCAAAATACATTAATTAAAAGTCTTATTCATGCATATTTTGAATATAACTATGATAATTGCGTAACTTGCCAGACAACAGGGGTCTTGGAGATCTGCTCCCCCAACCATCGACGGGTGATATTCTGGAACATGCGCGGGTCACCCGTGCAGAAAAATTGATGCACCGGAGTCTCATCCCCACTGGCCAGCTTTCGTTTATCATATAAAATTGTACTGATTTCACGTGCCGTTTCATCTGCTGAACTGATTAACTTCACTTCCTGTCCCATAACTTCCTGAATCGTGTCCATGAGAAAGGGATAATGCGTACAGCCCAGAATAAGACAATCTATTGGCTGTTGTTTGATCTCGCCCAATGATTGCTCCACCGTATGTGTCGTGTGCTCGGAACGAAATTCACCTTGTTCCACCAACGGCACCAGCGCTGGACAAGCCTGACTGACCACATCAATATAGGGGGACAACTGTTTGAGTGCCGATGTATAAGCCCCACTACCGATGGTACCCGTGGTACCAATCACACCAATACGTCCTGTACGTGTCGCTGTGATTGCGGCCCGCGCACCCGGATGTATAACACCAATGACAGGCACATTCACCTTGGCACGGATATACTCCAACGCAGCTGCTGTTGCTGTGTTACAGGCGATAACGATAACCTTCGGATCGAATTGGATCAAGAAATCAACGATTTGTTCCGTAAATTGTTTTACTTGTTCGGACGAACGGGGTCCGTACGGTGTCCGGGCAGTATCCCCAAAATAAATGATCTTTTCCCGCGGGAGCTGACGCATCACTTCCTTGGCGACGGTCAATCCCCCCACACCGGAGTCTAATATAGCGATTGCTTGCTGCACGAACACACCGCTTCCTTCTTCATTGAATTGGTTCTCAAAACGATTGTTTCTCAGAGCTTTCTTCCTACCGTATGAACATTCCGGCAAAAAGGTACCTACATCTTACCCGATTTCATCGCGGGGTTCAAATTAAATCCACGCGCTACGTCAACTATGTGTGGACACGCAACAAAGCAGGCTCTCCTCTAAAATAGAGGAAAGCCTGCTTATCAAGCTTTGCTTAGTTGTCGTCCTTGGACTCATCCGAAGGAAGCTTTGCTACGATATCAATTCCGGGTTCATCCACTGTTTTATCGATATCGTCATTATCAACAATGGCTGCCGATATGCGAATTTCTTTCCCTTCAGCGCAATTGCGCCAGGATTGAATATCCTGAATCACGACATCTGCGGTCTCTTTAACTTTGGATACGATCTGCGAACTTTGTTCTCCCACGATACCAGCCAGTTCCTGACCTTTCTCCGATACCTGACGAGCACCTTCTGTAATATCCTGACGAAGTTCACGTCCCGATTTCGGCGCCAGCAATAATGCCGTTACTGAACCAACCACGGAGCCAATAAGAGCTCCCCACAACAAACTTTTGTTAGAATCCTTCACGTCACATCTCTCCCTTTACTATTGTTTAAGTACCGGACTAGAAGCAACGGTCTGTCGCTCAGCCATCCGGGCGAATGCCTACTCTGTTGATGCATTATAAGCAGCACAGGCTTGACTTGACACTCCAGATGTTAAAAATAATCTGAACGCCCTTTTTGAATGGATGCAAATGACTTGGCTTAAACTCCGTTCTGACGAGCCGGCTCGAGATTAGACTCGGCATGCTCATCCCCCGGGTCCAAATCAATCACATATCGTCCAGGTGCAATCAATGCTGCCTGATGTTCACAACGCCAGCGACGTCCACCTGAAGAACCCAGCGTCTGTCCATCTTGCAGAACATCCCCCTGATCAAATATGTAATACGCTGCACCCAGTAAGGTCTGAGCTACCGTATCCGGATCAAGACCGACGAAGTGACACTGGACATCAGGTACACCCAGCGCAGATAATCCCACGGTATCCATGACCAACCCGCGCTGTTCCTCTGTACCTCCGGCTTGATACATTCGAACGTTCATCGCTGCATACAGATGTTCCTCACGTTCCTGAGCTTGCGTATATGCTTCCGGTTCAACCAGCTTGTCACTGCCATACCAATACAGCGCATCACAGGTCAAACTCTCCATGATTGCCAGTACAGTCTTCTGAAACAGCTCCAGGCGTTGCTTACGAGGCATGGCAGCCGTGAACATATCATGTATCCGGATGGAGTACCGCGAAGCTTCTACAACCTGTCCCACTTCCGGCCAATGCCATGCTTGTTGCAGAGCACCGCCAAAGCGAGCACGATCTGCGATTTCATTCACAGGAAGCATGCAAGTCTGCGCAGGGATATCCCCTTCCTGGAAGGATACCTTGTGGTCCAGATGATAGAAGACAAGCATCTCATGCTTTTGCCCTCCGCTCTCTTGTTTCACATCCAGTCGGACTTGTCCTGTATGACGAATCATAGCTTCCTGCAAACGCAGGCGATCCACCTCTGGACGTTCCCGGAACAAGAGTTCCACCATATACACCGGATGGAATCCGGAAGGTGTTTCATTTGTTTCGTTGCTTTCAGTATTTACTTCATTGAATTCTTTTGATTCATTTGTCATGCGATTTCCCTCATTCCTTACGCTGTCCCTCGGCCTGTGCCGTATTGAAAGGACCAAGTTCTTTTTCCACGTAGGCGCTAACCTGAGCAGTAAAATGTTCAAGTATACTCGGCAACTCTACGCTAAGTGGGTGGAGCTCAGACCGCTCCCAGGTGTAATAATCCTGCACCAGTGGCTTGCGTAACGTGACAAGCTGACGCAATATCTCATAGGTCGGATTATCAAAAACCTTTTCTTCATAATTAATCTGAATAATATCATCATAGCTGCTTGCATCTCTCATGATGAAGCCGTCTATCAGGTAACTTCCCACATCGGTAACAATCTCGATCGCCAGGTGAAGACAACGTTCCTGTACCATACCCAGCATGAGACTGCCATCCCAAGCTTCTGCTGCCCCGCGAAGCCCTTCAGCTACTTCCGGTACAGCAGCAAGCCGGCGGGCAATCTGTTCTCTGTTCACATAATACATTCGTTCACTTCCCGTTCAGTGAGTTATCGGTTCCGTTTCCCTCTTCGCTTAAGCCAGAATATCATCACAGGACAAGCGATTAGAAACACAACAAAAATATATAGAAATTCCATAACGTCTCTTAAATCGCTCATGCAGAGTCCCCTTTATCTCAACGTAGTTTGAATGACAGATCAGATTTCGTAGTCCACTGCAATTGACTGTTCTCTGACTTCATTCATGTACTTGATAACTTCCTGATGAAGCGGGTGTACCTGATACGCCTGGAGATCTTCCAGTGACGCAAACTCCGCTGTGAGTGAAATGTCGAACGATCTCTCCGAGCGAAGCACATCAATCCCGATTTCAAGTGAAACCAGGACATCAATTTTACCTTCCAGATTGCGAAGCACCTGAGCTGCAGCTTCAATACTTTCTGCTGAGCGATCTTTCATTTTGAACAGGACAATATGTTTTATCATCTGGGCAAACACCTCATTTAATATAATAGTAGAAATGAATGAATTTTCATGTATCCAAAATATATCATAACGCTCTCTATTACGAAAGGATACTTGGAAACGTTCTCTTGATAAGAAAAACTAATCCGAACCGTTTCCTTTCGATTCGGATTTATTTTGCGATCCATCCTCCGTCTGTTTCGCGTAGTCATCCTGCAAAGTTTGTCCTGTTTCAGCCTGCTGCTTGATGATGTCCGGGGTTTGCTGCGGTTTGGACCATTCACGATTCGTCAGATACTCCTGATCCTCCTGTTTCTTCAACACTGCAATGGCCTGTCTGAGCTTTGCAGGCAATGGAAGACCGATTTTGGCATAATTCTCAGTAATCGAAATGAGTTCATTCACCAGATAGAAATAAATAGCTCCGCCTTTGATAAAATCGGTTCCCATGATCAGATCAATTCGATGAGCAAGCAAAACAACGGTCAGCATGAGCCCTTTGCGAGCAATCCCCCAGAATCCAATGTTGCTATTTAACCCGGCACCTGTTCTTACCGCCGCTGCCAAACCTGTTATATAATCCACAGCCATCGCAACCGCGAGCAGGCTCAGCAATTGATCCCATCCGCCAAAAGCAAAAGTAACAAATGCTCCCGAGATGGCAGCAAAGGTATTCACAGATAGATGCACGTCCCTCACCTCTCCCTTACACTTGAGTATCATACAATATATGTAAAAGTAAGAGATTTGACAGGTCACATGTCATGCTGAACACGCGGATTTATCATTTCAGATTTGTGCACATCCTCTTCGCAGCAGGGGAGAGAAAATCACATGCTTTTGGGGAATTCAGGGAAATAAACCGCATCATATCAACAAAAAACAGATAAAAGTTCTTTAGACCTAATAATAAGTAATTAGAACTATATTATTTTTATTCCTGCCGAATTTCTCCCCTCATTTTTAGTGAAACATTGTAATCTAGGAATATACTAGGATGTGAATTGCGCATGGTCTAGTTCGTAGTTCCCTCTTTATTATGAATTGACGCATTGACGCATTTGTAACCGGTAATCCCGGCACTTGAAAGTACCCCGTTGTTTATTGTAGTATTTGGTTAAAAAAAATCGGAGGAAATATGCCTAATCAACCAGAACAACATTCCATCCAGGCGTGGTCTCTGATCAACCGTAAATACTTGGGAAAAGGCGTCCGTGTTAAACGATTCCGAAAACCGACACGCTGTCAAATCCGCAATCGTGTTCTTCTTGCCGTGCTGATGGCCAATGATATCAAGTTGTCCCAGCTTGCTGAAGACCTCTCCATCTCTTCACGCAGTGTCAGTGCGTGGGTATATGAAGGACGGATACCCGGCAGTACCAATTTGGACAAGACTTGCCAATTACTCGGCTACCCGCGTCATATTCTCTTCAATGAAGAAGTTGTGCGTAATAGCCCTGTCATATGTCAACCCGAGTCATCTCGCTTCATGAAGCGTACGGTGACCCGTTCTCCGGTTAGTAACCGTATTTTGACAGGCTTGTGTATGGTCCATGATCTGTCGGTGACAGATGTCAGCCACTGGATCGGGGTTCATCCCGGCACTTTCCGCAAATGGCTGCATCAGGGAACACTGCCTTCTGCTGCGTTTCAGGAACAAGCGGAGCAATTTTTCCGTATCCCGAAAACTATTTTGTTCGCAGATGTCATCTTGAAAGATCGTCGCAACAACTAAATAAGCGAACAGCCAAAAGGCTCTGATCTTCCCCAAAGGGAGGCCAGAGCCTTTTTAAAATGAAATGCATGCTCTCTCTCGGACTTGAAGCACTGTTCTGGCTATTCCATCAGAAATGTCAGATAACCTACCCTGTTTTGCCTTTTGATCCCAAGGAGAGCCATCAGAGCCCGCTACAAGCTAAGTTTATACATTTCATCATGACCATTCTCTCTAAAAGGTTATCCTAACCTCGTGTTTAATACTTCATTGATATATCTCAATCCGGTATATCGAGGACGAAGCGTATGCGCTGTGTTGAACGCACGTTCCACCATCTCCGGAGTTACACCGAGTTGCTCAGTAGTCACAGGGCCACCTACTTGTTCCAACCATGCGATGAGCTGAGAAGCCTCCGGCAATTGGTCATATATCCCAAATACCGGTTCACCCGATGTCTTTGCAAGCTCTTTATATTTCACCGTAAGCAACGCACAAGCTACGCCAACTTTGGCACCATGCAAAACCGGTCTTTCTCCCGCTTGCATCAGATCCATCTCCAAGATGTGGGAAAGATGATGCTCACCTCCGGATGCCGGACGAGAATGGTCAATGATCAGCATGGAGATACCGGAAACAATTAATGCGTCCATTAATACAGCCACTCCCTCTGCTCGCCCCTCCGCAATCGCTTGTACATGATCTATGCAGGTCTTCAGCGCTTCTTCAGTCATCCGATAAGCAACTGGACAGAACGGTTCTCCGCCCAGTTCACGAGAAACAATCCAGTCTGCAAGCGAAGTATATTTACCAAGCATATCTCCGAATCCGGCAGCTGTCATCACTTGGGGGGCTTGCTCCAGAATATCCAGATCGGCAAAGATAGCCTCCGGCGGAACAGCCTGAAATGTTTGTTTGATGCCGCTTACAATTAAGGGTGCACCCGCAGAGGTAAACCCATCCACTGAAGCCGCTGTCGGTATCGACAGAAAGGGCTTATTCATTTTGGAACAAACAAATCTCACCAGATCATGAATGGTACCTGAACCCACCGCAATTACAGCCTGACTTTCAAGTCTCACACCCAACATGACCTGTACAATAGCTGCTTCATCCGCAATAATATCACCCGTACGATTCTCCGGTAGAGTGATCTCATCCACATGCATTCCCGCTTCGCGAATACTACTCAGCACATCAGATCCAGCGGCCCGAAACGTATGTCGATCATAAACAACCGTCACCTGACGATATCCTTGCTCAGACAAATAACCCGGTAACCTCTGAATGGCCCCAGGTTCCAGATGAATCAGCATATCCACCATCCGGTGTTGATGACCGCAAGCACACTGCTGTGCTTCCTCATTCCATGCTGCAATTCGTTCGTTCATATTCATTCGCTCTTACCCTCCCATATGAGATATCATGCATAATTAACGGGTTAAAACCACAAGATAAAAAAGGAAATAAAATGTGATGATTTTCCTGATCACACTTTACTGCCTGTACCCAATATTTGCAAATCCACATCTCACATTTCCAAGTAGGTGAAGCAATGAAATTAACGAAAGAATTAGGAATTTCGCTCGGATTTCTGGCCGGAACCACTTTTGGCAGCGGTATCGCTTTTTTGTTTCGTCTCCAGTCGGTTGAAGTGGTTGCCAGTGTTACGCTATTTGGTATTGCAGGAGCCATTGCCGGGATCATCATGGCAGTCATTCTGCGCCAGCGGCAACATTAGCATCAGCAAGCATGCCGGTAGCAAAATGTAGGCTGCACACAAATGATCCAAAAAAACAAAGAAAGGTTCGTGAATTGCCCTAGAGCAACTCACGAACCTTTCTTTGGTTAGATGCGGTCGAGAGGACTCGAACCTCCACGGGGGGTTAGCCCACACGGACCTGAACCGTGCGCGTCTGCCAATTCCGCCACGACCGCATAATATGTATCTCCTCATCCATCGATGAAAAGCGTTCCGGTGAAGCAATTCCTTGTTTTACCGTAATTCAGAGTATACATGCTCCAAAATAAAAATGCAACTTCTTTTTTATTCATTCAAGAATAGGACGTATGTCCTTTTTTCTCAACTTCAAACCCCCTATCGTAGCATTAAACAAATATATCATGCATACGAATGCAAAAATGAAGGAGAGATCCACTTTGAAAACAACCCATCTGTGCTTTATCGGTGCCGGGTTTCATGCATCCACGAATATTTACCCTTCTGTTGTTGAAGCTGGAGCGCAGATCCAGGCCATTGCCACACGCAGTATGGAACGCTCTGAAGCAGCTCTGCTGCAATTTGGCAGCAACGGAAAAGCGTATGATAACGCTCAGCTTATGTTACAGCAGGAAATCTGTGACGGAGTCGTTGTGGTCGCCCAGCCTGTAGATCAGACCGCTCTTGTTCTCGAATGCATTCGGGCTGGCAAGAATGTATACGTGGATAAGCCACTCGGATGGAACGTAGCGGAAGCCGCCACTGTAGCAGAAGCTGCCGAGCAGGCTGGCGTCGTACTCATGGTCGGTTTTATGAAACGTTATGCCCCCATATACACGAAGCTGAAGGAGCTAATTGATAGTGGTTCGCTAGGTAAGGTACGTTCATTCCAGATGAAATTTGCTGTAGACAGTACCCCATTTTGCAAGGATGAGGAACAGTTCATGAAGCTCGCTGCCATTCATATGGTCGATCTGATGCGTTACTTATTCGGAGAAGCAATGCGAGTTACAGGCACAACCCTGAAGGATGGGGAACACATTAATCAAAGCATTTCCCTTGTATTTGAGAATAACGTAGTAGGCAGCGCTTATTTTACCGGCATGAATGCTTGGTCACGGGAGAGTGAAAGTGTACTCGTCACCTTCGACAACGGATTTGCGTCAGCTGAAGAGATCCACACACTTACTGTTCATCAATCCCGAAGCTCGACCAACCTTCCCTGGAAATCTCTCGAGGAGCAAGATACCGTATATACACCTTCCGGATCTCCCATGTCAGGAGCTTATCGCGACCTTTATCTACGCGGGTTTGTTGGTGAAATGGTGCACTTTATCGAGTGTTGCCAGAATCAGACCGTCCCACATTCCAGCGCCAGGGATAATATTGCAACGATGGCTCTATGTGACTCCATTCTATCATCACTGAAGTAGCGTATATACGCTCATCATCATATCTTATACAACCAGAGAAGAGCCTGAAACCGGGGCTCTTTTTTATATTATAGACATCAGCACATCTGCCTTCGCCTAGAGTTAGGGTTTATAATCTGCATCATAAGTGATATGCTCTTTCATGTACTATACGTACTTTATGTAATGTAACCACCCAAATAGATACTATAGAAAATCACCGTAAAGTGGAGGTGTACTTATAATGAAAAAGGACGCAACCAAGCTATGTCCCGCGCCATACGGCTGTTCCGTGGAAGTTACCCTTAGTGTGATCGGAGGCAAGTGGAAAGGTGCCATTCTGTATCATTTATTCTCTGGTCCTTTGAGATTTAACGAGATCCGAAAATTGTTTCCTGACATCACCCAGCGTATGCTCACCCTGCAACTTCGAGAGTTGGAAAGCAGCGGAATTGTTCATCGTGAAATATACCCCCAGATCCCACCTAAAGTGGAGTATTCCCTCACACCATTTGGTGAAACGTTAAGGCCGATTATCTTCAGCATGCGAGATTGGGGAGAAACGTATACAAATGAGGTTCTGGCCAGATCCTCACAAGAGGTATAGTACACAAAAGAAGCTGTCCCTAGTTTTTAGGGAACAGCTTCTTTGCTTGCTTATTTAATAACCGATTGGATCGTAACCGTACGGTTACGTCCCTCTTCTTTCGCTTGATACAATGCATTGTCCGCCAGGTGAAACAGTTCTGTCGATGTTGTGGAGTGCTTCGGATATTCAGCAATTCCAGCCGAGATGGTGACGGAACGATCTATAGGCAATATGCTTTCTTCGACCGTTATTCGGATACGTTCAGCAATCTCAAAAGCGAGGTTAGACTCGGAATTTCTTAACAAGACTACAAATTCCTCTCCACCAAACCGGGCGCAGACATCTTCTGGTCGAACAGACAATTGAATGATATTGGCAATGTGTTTTAATACTTCATCCCCAGCATGATGTCCGAATGTATCATTAATGGACTTGAAGCGGTCGATATCCAGAACAATAATGGAGAACGGCACATCATCCTGAATCCATTCCTGGATGACTTCTTCGAAGGTTCTGCGATTGTTCATGCCTGTTAAAACATCGGTTCTGGCATCATAGACAAGCTGGTTTGTCTGTTTCCTAAAGTTCGCCAATGCACCAACAACTGTTCTTGTGAGAAGGTCTGCCTCTCTATTCCAGTGAGGTTTCATCACCGGTAGATCCACTTCTCCCTTATCGACCTGATTCACCAAATCAGCAAGCATAGCAAAAGGACTGGCCAGCTTGCGTGCAACCCGAACCACAATAAGGGTCAGGATCAGGAAAGGCACTGAAGTGTACAGCAACAACATACGGATATGATGATTCAGCTGATCGTACACCGTTTGGGTTGGAGACACGATTACGACGCCCCAATCTGTTGATGGAACTTTGTAATAACCTGCAAGCGAATCTACACCTGCCAGGTTTTTGTATTGTTCTTTACCCTTCTCGTTTACTAACAGCTTTTGTACCACTTCATTTTTACTGACATTTTCACCAATTCGGTTGGTGTTTGGGTGAAATAACAAAGTGCCCTTCTTATCCACAATAAAAAAGTAGGAACCATTACTTGTCTTGAGCTGACTGCCAAAAGACAGACTCAATATATTATTTTCCTGTAAAAAGATATTTCCACCAATCGTTCCTTGGTACTCCCCTGCCAAATCAAAGATCGGTTCACTGACAAATACAATTCTGCGTTTGGTTCTGGGTGTCTGGTACGCTTCGGAGATATACGAAGTCCTCAAACTAACCGCTTCTTTTGCTGCATTGGAGCTAACATGGTGACCTACGCTAGCCTGTGAGTAAGGCGAGGTAGACCTGACTACTCCCGCTTTATCTACCAAAGAAACGGAATTGAAAAAATTACTGCTATTGCGAACCAAATCCAATGTAGAATTCAACTCTTTTGTATTGGAGTGATCCATATCCGGGAAATATTGGGCTGCATATTTCAAGCTCTCCTGCATGGAATAAAAAAGTGAATCCAGCGTTTGGCTCATTTGCACAGCGCTTGCATAGTTTAAGGACAGGGTGTTATCAATGAGTGACTGTTTCTGAGATGTGTAAGATGAGATGACCATGAGGGTCAATGTCATTATAACTGAAATAGTGACCAACCCGCCGAGTAAAGCCGTGAGGCTGATCTTCTTGATGTTCTTTATTTTTTTTCGTAATCTAGATCTCTTGATCTGTGCAATCATCGTTTACTTCCCCCGGATTTTCATGAAAAGGCATATTCCTTCTATCTTATACAAAAGTTGTTAAGATCAAATAAAGAGTTTGAGAAATCTTAACAATTACATCGTAAGATTGACGATTTAATGACATTTTACTTTCCCTGGAAGAATCACTGCTCAGGATCGCCCTAATCGACAATGATATATCCTTCTTCTGGCTCTTGTTCAACAAACCCTGCCATCTGACGAACCTGAAATTCGATCGGGTGATGACTACCCATTAAAATGCGATTTTGAACTTCATCCGCTGTTTCTGTAGGTAATGCAAATGCACGTGTATAGGCAAACTGTGCCTGAAGTGTCGTATAGATTGCATTGACAAGCCGATCGTTGCCCGCACATCCGAACACATTAAGGATCACAGCTCCGTCCGAGTCCAGCTTATCCTTGACCATGGCAAAAAAATCACTGGATATAAACTGCTCCGGTGTACCCGTTGCCGTAAAGGCATCAATAATAATATAATCATATGTCGCAGCGGGTTCCTGGCCTAATAATTCACGACCATCCCCAATGAGCACAGGACTTCCCTCATATCCAAATAAGGTTTGGCTCAACTCCACGACCTCTGCGTCAAGCTCGGCCACCTTTACCTGACGATCAGACAAGTAAGTTGGCAATGTGCCAATACCATGTCCCACCACAAATACGGTATCAAACTCAGGATCATTCCGTTCCATTAGATGCACCATCGCTCTCGGATACTCCAGCACCATCCGATTAGGCTCATCCAGATCCATGGCTCCCTGCACAGCTGCGTTGGAGAATTCTAATACACGAAACTGGCCCTTCTCTCCATAAAGCTTTTTGGTATCATATACCGTCAGCTCATGCTGTTCACTTTTATTCCGATACAGAACTCTCACTCACCGTTCTCCCTTCGATCTCTTGCACACATTCGACATATACCTTCATTCTATTACACGGGATGACAACATACCACCCTATACTTGAAAGATCGTGGTACAACAAAAAGACCGTTCCGACTCAACCGGAAACGGCCTTTTGATGAATCATTTAACACTTCTAAGACCCTATGGCCTCATGCAAAGCTTGGACATATGCTACACCCAGATTAGAGAGGGAAGTACTCTTGTGGCTTATCCACCCTACATTAATCGATTCCTCACATTCCAGCGGTACAGGAATGATCTCGTTTCCGTTCAGATCAGCGCTAAGTACACCCGTAGAGATCGTATAACCATTCAGACCAATCAACAGGTTAAACAATGTTGCGCGGTCATTAACCTGTATGCTTTTTGGGTGAGATAACGTACTCAGGATCTCTTCGGAAAAGTGAAATGAATTGTACTCTCCCTGGTCAAATGACAAGTACGGATAATCCTGCAATTGCTCAATTGCAACCGACTCCTGCTTCGCCAGCGGGTTCTTCACACTGATAAAGATATGGGGCTTGGCTGTGAACAAACTTGTGAAAACCAATCCCGCATCTTTTAACAATTTGTTAATCACCTTGGCATTGAACTCATTCAAATACAGGATGCCAATTTCACTACGCAGGCTTTTCACGTCCTGAATAATCTCGTAGGTCTTGGTCTCCCGAAGCGCCAGCTCGTATTCATCCTGACCATACTGCTGTACCAGACGAACAAAGGCATTCACCGCAAACGCATAATGCTGCGTCGATACGGAGAAGTGCTGCGGGGATGGCTTGGCGTTCAGATAACGATTCTCCAGCAATTCAGCTTGTTCTACCACCTGACGTGCATAACTCAGAAACTCAACGCCTTCTTTAGACAGAGATATCCCCTTATTGGTACGTTCAAAAATAGTAATTCGCAACTCCTGCTCCAGATCCCGAATGGCATTCGAAAGGCTGGGTTGCGAGATAAACAACCTTTTGGCTGCTTCATTCATGGAACCGCGCGTGGCAACTTCGATCACATATTTTAGTTGTTGTAATGTCACTGCACTATTCCTCTTTTCGTATCAATTGAACCTATTATATACCAAAAGAGGATCAGACCTTAAGCCATGCTTGCCGTCGGTCTCACTACAATCTCATTTACGTCCACCTCTGCCGGCTGGCTAATGGCAAACAAGATACTTTGCGCAATCGCCGAAGCGGGAATGGATATGCGCCGATACTCTTTCATGAGATCACGTGCTTCTTCATCAGAAATCGTATCCGCGAGTTCCGATTCCGTCACGCCCGGTGATACAAGGGTTACACGGATATCTCCGCCTACTTCCTGTCGCAACCCCTCCGATATGGCGCGGACCGCGTATTTGGTTGCACAATACACCGCTGCCGTTGGTGACACGGCATAGGCTCCAATAGAGGCGATATTAATAAACTGGCCGAAACCCTGCTTTTTCATAACAGGTAGTCCAGCCGCAATGCCATGCAGAACACCACGAATGTTAACATCTATCATGCGATTCCACTCATCTACTTTTAACGATTCAAGGGGAGATAGCGGCATGACTCCAGCGTTATTTAAAATAACATCGACACGTCCATAGCGAGTTTGAGCGAGGTCAACGATGGTTTGCATCTCTTCCAATCTGGTAACATCCAGTGAATGATACTCCACCGATCCGCCTTCCAAACGAATGGAGGAGGCCAACGCCGCCAAACGTTCCATACGTCTAGCTCCAATAACTACATGCGCTCCATGCTGTGCAAGCAATCGAGCTGTTGACTCACCAATTCCACTACTCGCACCGGTAATGACAACAACTTTCCCTTTTACATTGGACATATTATATCGCTCCTTATTTGATTGTTATTGTACATTTTCTCTATACAACACCATGCCTGCATGATACAAAACGCCGTCCCTGAAGACTCCATCCGCTGTAAATCCCGTATCATCCACGTATTCTATATGCTTCCCATGAACAACATAGCGACCCTGATATGCACTTTGCCGATCTCCTCTCGCTTCATCATATCTACCGCAAGGAAGGAGTTCGTGTCTGATATATCCATCCTTCGTGACCCACATCCCCACATACGGGTGTTTTGGTTCTTGTGGGTCGCCCATTGAATTACGTTCCATTGTCTCTCACTCCTCTCTGCTTCAAAAGATTCCGTTGCTTATCTCCATTATGTAGAGGATCAGTCGTTGTACGATAGAAAAATCCCGCAGTATTCTTGCCTATTCCTCCAGCGCGTTTTAAAATAATAGTAATAGTGATTTATAAGGGGGCTGCAATTCATGCTTATCAAAACAAATGAAGCGGATACGGGCATCACAGAGCAGCAGCAACAATTGGCTCAACTTATTGAGCATTTCACCCCAAATGACGGGATACATCCAACAGCAATCCCATCCCTTGCCTTAATCCGTGCCTCCGAGATCTCACAACCCATATATTCCGTTCATCAGCCTGCCCTTTGCATTGTCGCCCAAGGCTCCAAATTAGTTATACTCGGCCGCGAGAGTTACACCTACGATCTGTCACAATATTTGGTAGCTTCCGTAAACTTGCCTATTTCAGGGCAGGTTGTACAGGCTACAACCGAACATCCCTATCTATGTATTCGACTGGATTTTGATTCAGGGCAGATTTTTGATCTGATTCAGGATACGCCTTCTGCACAACCCAAACCTGACCATTCAACACAAAGAGGATTGTTTGTTAGCTCATCCAAACCATCCCTTCTTGAAGCCATGATCCGACTGGTTCGGCTGCTGGACACACCTGAAGACATTCCCGTCCTTGCCCCTCTGTTTATCCGCGAAATTCTATATCGTATTATTCAGGATGAACATGGACATTCCATCAAGCAGTTTGCTATTCAGGACAGTCATGCACAGCACATCGCCGAGGTGATCGAAGTCATCCAGTCTGATTACGCCAAGCCACTTCGGATTGAGCAACTTGCTGCCATGATCAACATGAGTTCTTCCTCATTACATCATCATTTCAAAGCCATTACTGCCATGAGCCCTTTGCAATTCCAGAAACAAATTCGATTGCATGAAGCCCGGCGAATGTTGCTAGCAGGTTCAACCGATGCCGCCAACGCTGCGTTCCAGGTTGGCTATGAAAGTCCGTCTCAATTCAGCCGGGAGTATGCCCGCATGTATGGTCTCCCTCCCAAAAGCGATATCAAACGACTTCGTCATACACTCGATATTAAATACTAGAAACAGCAAAAAGACCCGCGTCATCATGACGTGGGTTTTCAGATTCAAATAGGCAGCAGCGCCATCAAGAGAATAGGTTCTGTTTTTCAAAAACAGACAACTGCTTCTCCCCCGTAATAGGACATTCATCAGGATACATACTTCGTTTCTCCAACTTCTCATCGATAAAATCAACGACTTGCTGTAGCGAAGCAATCTGTGCTTCAACTTTCTTCCGGTGATTCACCAGCATCTCCCGTTCATCCGGGAAATCGGCGAGATCGGAATCCATGGACATTTGTAAATAAGGCTTCATTTCCTCCAGAGACATTCCTGTTTTTTTCAGGCAAGTGATCAACTTCATTGTATGGATATCCTCCGAGCGATATACCCGATGGCGATTGGCCTTGCGTTCCGCTCGGGGAAGCAGCCCAATCTTCTCATAATAACGAATTGTATCTTCTGATAATCCAGCCTGTTCTGACGTTTCTTTGATGGAGAACACTTCATTCTCACTCATTATATGGGCCTCCTCCACATTCATTTCTCTCCATATTACAACTTGGAGCTGACTCCAAGTCAAGCATGATCCATTCCATCCCAACACCCCTTGACTTGGAGTCGACTCCAAGTTATAGAATGAGCGCAGCATACAGATTCGTTCTGTAATCCCATTCTATCTGGAGGTATATATGAACACACAAAATCAGCTTCGCACCGCTCTCATCACAGGTTCAACGTCAGGAATTGGTCTTGAACTGACACGCAAGTTACTGGCTGAGAGATGGCAGGTAATCGGTCTCAACCGTTCTGCTTTCCCTTCCGAGGATACCGATATTCAGAACACCTTACGTTCAGGCCAGCTCCGCCCCGTTCAGGCTAATCTGACCAACTACGACAGCCTGAGAACTGCACTGGATCAGATTAAATCCGATACCGATTCGATCGATGTCTTGTTTAACAATGCCGGAGGCAGCGCTGCCGAACTTCGTTTCTCTGATCAGGGGCATGAACTACACTTTGAACTTCAGACGGTAGTCCCTTACATCATCTACATGGAATTCGTTGAGCTATTGCTCAAAGGACAGATGAAAACAGTTATTAATACTTCCACCACCTCGTTCAATATGGTCAGACAATTTGATCTGAACATCCTGGAACGTCCAGCCGAATTCAAAAAGCTGTTTGGTCCTTATGCCACCTCGAAGCTCGGCTTATCCCTATGGACACGCGAGGTTGCCAAGTCTGCCAGTTCGGATGGCATACAATTACTAAGCGTAGATCCCGGTGGAAATAACACGCTAAGGGGCAACAAAACATCCGGCCTGCCCTTCTATATCAAACCTATCATGAAATGGTTCTTTCCTCATCCAAGCCATGGCGCTTCATTGCTCTACAATGCGGCTTTATCCCCAACCGGACATGAATCCGGTACATTTCTGGTGAAAAACAAAGCGACAGCACTTCGTTTCACAGAGCAAGGTCCTGCCGTTCTCCATCGGGTAAACGAGATTTATGAGCAGCGTTTTCGTACAATGTAGTCTGGAATAAAGACGTGACCGCATGCGGTCACGTCTTTTTTGTCGTTTGTCCCTCATATTATCCAGGCCCTGATTCATAGGTGTAAACATAACGATACCATGTCGCGTGTGACATGGGACTGAATCTGGAGGGATCACTTCATGACCAAAGGACAGCAACCAAACGAAAAACCATTTATCATCCCGCAACCCATTCGCAGTGATGGCGCAGGAGGACCTGATCTGGGACCCAGAGACGTCATGAGAGATATACAAAACCCCGATATGCTGGTACCTCCGGCAACCGATAACGGGTTATTGCCCAATCTGAGAATGTCTTTTTCCGATACCCATATGCAATTGAACCATGGGGGTTGGTCACGTGAAATCACCGCACGGGATCTCCCTATTGCCACTACACTGGCGGGTGTGAACATGAGCCTGACACCGGGAGGTGTAAGGGAATTGCACTGGCATCAACAATCCGAGTGGGCCTATATGATCTGGGGAACGGCAAGAATCACTTCGGTAGATCAGAACGGACGTAATTTTATTGCGGATGTCGGGCCTGGCGATCTCTGGTTTTTCCCCAAAGGTCTACCCCATTCCATTCAGGGGCTGGAGGAAGGTTGTGAATTTCTGCTTGTGTTTGATGACGGGTCCTTCTCCGATCTGAATACGTTATCCATATCCGATTGGTTTGCCCATACCCCACCAGAGGTACTGTCTGTCAATTTCGGCGTGCCCGAATCCGCTTTTCAGTCAATGCCGAAGGAACAGGTCTACATTTTCCAAGATAACGTCCCGGGTTCCATCGAGAGCCAGGAAGTTCAGTCGCCATATGGCACCGTTCCTCTCACATTCAAACACCGATTGCTGGCCCAGGAACCACTCATTACCCCCGGCGGAAGCGTGCGGATCGTAGACTCCACCAACTTCCCCATCTCAACTACCGTTGCAGCCGCACTCGTTGAGATCCGACCTGGCGCCATGCGTGAACTGCATTGGCATCCCAATGCAGATGAATGGCAATACTATCTGACAGGACAAGGTAGAATGACTGTCTTTGGAGGCAATGGCATTGCTCGCACATTTGACTATCGGGCTGGAGATGTCGGATATGTTCCTGTCGCCATGGGACACTATATACAGAATACCGGCACAGACACTTTATGGTTTTTGGAAATATTCCGAAGTGATCGATTCGAGGATGTATCGCTGAATCAGTGGATGGCGTTAACCCCGCGGGATCTGGTCCGTGATAATCTTAATGCGCCACCTGAGTTGCTTGATGCGTTGCGTAAAGTAAAATGGCCCGTCGTTTAAATTAGTATGTATGTCTATCATTTATGCTGAAAAGGGGTAATTGTCAGAGAATCCCACTATAATAAGGAGGAATATGAAAGATGAGAGCCGTTACGTTTCAGGGAATCAAGGACATTCAAGTCAAAGAGGTTGAAGATCCCAAACTGCAACAGAAGGATGACATTATCGTTCGTATAACTTCCACAGCTATATGTGGATCCGATTTGCATATTTATCAGGGAGCCTTGCCTGCTGCCAAAGATTACGTTATCGGTCATGAACCGATGGGCATAGTAGAAGAAGTAGGTCCGGAAGTGACACGTGTGAAGAAGGGGGACCGTGTGGTCCTGCCTTTTAACATCGCTTGTGGTGAATGCTTCTATTGCAATCATGACATGGAGAGCCAGTGCGATCATTCCAATGGCAATCCGGATATTCATACAGGGGGTTATTTTGGGTTCACCGAACGCTACGGAAATCACCCCGGAGGTCAGGCAGAATTATTGCGTGTTCCCTACGGGAACTTCACTCCGTTTGTGATTCCGGAATCCTGTGAACTGGAAGATGAAGCCCTATTGTTCCTGTCCGATGTTCTTCCAACCGCTTACTGGAGCGTCGAGAATGCAGGAGTTAAACCGGGAGATACAGTCACTGTACTCGGAAGTGGTCCAATTGGGCTGATGACACAGAAGTTCGCATGGATGAAAGGTGCCAAACGCGTTATTGCTGTGGATCGCCTGCCCTATCGACTGGAGAAAGCCAAACGTTTGAACGATGCAGAGATCTTTAATTTCGAAGATTACGATGATATGGGTGAGCACATTCGCGAGATTACACAAGGCGGAACCGATGTTGTTATCGACTGTGTAGGTATGGATGGTAAAAAGAACATGCTGGAAGAAATCGGGCAGAAGCTGAAACTTCATGGCGGTTCACTAAGTGCGATTGAAATCGGCATGAAAGCGATCCGCAAATTCGGTACACTCCAACTTACGGGTGTATATGGCTCTTCCTACAACATGTTTCCTTTAGGCAATTTGTTTGAACGTAATATCAACCTCAAAATGGGACAAGCTCCTGTTATACATTACATGCCTGAATTGTTCCGCAAAATCACCGCTGGTGAATTTGATCCAACGGAGATCATCTCCCATCGGATTTCACTGGAGAATGCAAGCGATGCGTATCGCATTTTCAACGATCATGAAGACGAATGTACCAAAGTTATACTTAAACCCTAAACCGTCGCTTTGATTATAAATATGCAGAATAAAACAAGCAGAACTACCTGTTCAAGGTACTCTGCTTGTTTTATTTTATCAGCATTCATCCTGTTACCGTTGCATAAACTGCTCAGCTAAATGGTCCTTTACCTAATCAGATATGAGTCGGTTTAATCGCTTGGATATACACACTTTCTCCTTGGAAGCTGTCAAGCTTCCCGTTCTTGGTCACTTCAAAATTGAAAAAATTTCTAATGATGGACGGTGCACTCAACATGCTTGCCTCAAGCTCACCTCTCTCCCGTTCCGGCAGTGCTGCACGGTTACACCATTCTTCAAACTTAAAGCGTTTCTGAAAGGAAACCATCGTTTCCATTCGGAAGCCGGCATACTCCAGCATATGAATCCATTCCGTCTTGCGCCATGCTCGAACATGGCTTGTATCCCGGCACTTCTCCACTTCATTGTAAAACTGATCATTCTCATCACGTTCAGGTGCCACGTTGTCAATGAATAACAACCTTCCACCGGGCTTCATGACTCGTAATGCCTCATGAACAAACGAAGAAACGTCCGGAAAATGGTGGGCAGCAATTCGGCAGGTCACTAGGTCAAAGACATCATCATCGAATGGCAGCTTCTCTGCATCCCCGGCTACAAAATCTACATTACCGTGTCCATTCCCCAGGATAAACGCTTCAGCTACCTGAAGCATTTCTTCCGTTAGATCGAGGGCTGTCACCCGCTGAACAAGTGGAGCCAATGCATTAGCGACATGCCCTCCTCGAGTGGCGATATCCAGCACGTTCATATCCGGAGTGGCTTGAGATGAAGCCACGAGCAACGCGAGATCTTCACCTTTGGCATGCCCCGCACTCGTCACGTATTTACCTGCATTTTTCGCAAACTGCTTCTGCACCTGACTTTTGATTACATCAGACATTCCAATTCCTCCTGCATAAGTTTCATCAGCCGAAACATAGTTTCAAAATATAATTATATTTAGTTTACCACACATGAATGTAAAATCTAAATAAGCATTTTACACAAATCCGGAGGCAACTTTCCACTACCTAACAAAAAAGCTGAAATAAAAAACATCCCCCAAGTGAATTTCACCCAGGAGATGTTTCTTATATCTGTTACTTCACAAGTGTTGGTGACTTCTTCCACAGTCCCAGAATCAGACCAGAGATCACAGAACCAATTGCAACAGCGAGCAGGAACAATAATGCGTGGTTCGCCAGTGCTGCAACAAAGATGCCGCCGTGCGGAGCTGGCACATTAATGCTCCACAGTTGTGTCAATCCGCCAGCAACAGCGGAACCCAGAATACAAGAAGTCAATACACGCAATGGATCAGCCGCAGCAAATGGAATTGCACCTTCTGTAATGAAAGAGAATCCAAGTACATAGTTAGTCAAGCCTGATTTGCGTTCTTGCTCTGTAAATTTGGATTTGAAGAACGTTGTTGCAAGTGCAATCGCCAGAGGAGGCACCATACCGCCTGCCATAACCGCTGCCATCCATGCACCGTCTGTGTTACCACTGGATGTGAATACCCCAATGGCGAAGGTGTAAGCCGCTTTGTTGAACGGTCCACCCATATCGATGGACATCATGCCGCCAAGCAGCAAGCCCAGCAATACCGCATTACCTGTACCCAGGTTACCCAGTGCATCTACCAGCCAGGTGTTCAGGGAACCAAAGATTGGATCAAAGACATAGAAACTGATGGCACCCACGATCAGTAAACCAAATACCGGATACAGCAAGATTGGTTTCAAGCCATCAATCGCTTTTGGCAATCCTTTGAACAACTTACGGAGACCAACAACGACATAACCCGCCAGGAAACCAGCAGCCAAACCACCAAGGAAACCGGCGTTTGAGTTAACTGCCATCAATCCACCGACCATACCAGGCATCAGGGCCGGGCGATCACCAATGCTCATCGCGATAAATCCGGCAAGTACCGGAATCAGGAAGTGGAACGCACCTGTTCCGCCACCGATCGTTTGAAGCAGTTGCACAAGCGGATTCTCAGGGCTAGCGAGCTGTTCGAACAAGAAGGAGATTGCTAGCAGGATGCCGCCACCTACAACGAATGGTAGCATATGCGAGATACCGTTCATCAGATCTTTATAGATTTTGCTACCTACACTGATTTTGCCAGTGTTTGCGCCCTCTTCTTTGGCATTTCCGCCTTGGCTGCGATAGATCGGCGCGTCACCGTTAACGGCTTTGCGAATCAGCTCTTCGGATTTACGAATTCCATCACTCACCGGTCTTTGCAATACCGGTTTGCCATCGAAACGTGCCATCTCCACATTTTTGTCTGCAGCAACGATAACCCCTTTAGCACGAGCGATCTCATCAGCTGTGAGAACATTCTGCGCTCCTTCGGAACCGTTGGTCTCTACGCGAATATTAATGCCCATTTCCTGAGCTTTCTTTTTAAGTGCATCTTCAGCCATAAACGTATGCGCTATTCCGGTTGGACAGGCTGTAACCGCAACAACAAAATCTTCTGAATTGGCATTACCTACAATCACACCAGAAGTATTCTGTTGCTGACCAGTAGTAGAAGTGGATGCGGCATTTGCTGCTTTTTCAGCTTTTACTTTTTCTTTGGCTGCTTCCTTCTCCGCTGCTTCTGCCTGTTTGGCATCAAACAATGCACTAACTTCGGCAGGTGTATCTGTACTCATCAATTGTGAGATGAAATCGCTATCAATCAACAACCTGGAAAGAGCTGCAAGCGTACGCAGATGGGTATTACCAGCGCCTTCTGGAGCCGCAATCATGAAGAACACATGAGCTGGCTGATCATCCAACGCTTCAAAATCAAGCCCTTTTCTACTCTTGGCAAATACAACCGTTGGTTCGTTCACTGCTGTTGTCTTGGCATGTGGCATCGCAATTCCGCCACCGATCCCCGTGCTGGATTCTGCTTCTCTTTTATAGATCATTTCCTTGAACAGGACCGGATCATTAATTCGTCCGCTTCGGTTCAGGCTTGCAATCAGTTCATCAATAGCCTCATCTTTGGTTGTGGCTTGCAGGTCCATGATCATCGTTTCCTGGATCATCAAGTCTGTTATTCTCATCTCGGTACACTCCCTTAAGTTCAGTCGGCCTGCCTAGGCAGGCCTCACTACATTACAATTACAAAGAAGACCTTTTATATGGCAGTTAGACTAGATCGTCGTAATGGTTACTTGATTACGCAATTCATCAATTAATTTACGTGTTGCCAGATCATCCGAGAACGCAGTTGCGCTTCCAGATGCAACCCCTGTGCGGAAAGCTTCCAGCAAATCTCCGCTCTGTACATAGGTACCTACGAATCCGCCAATCATGGAGTCACCGGCACCAACCGAGTTTTTCACAGTGCCTTTTGGCACATTCGCATGATGAACTTCCGCTTTGGTAATGAATAGTGCACCCTCGCCTGCCATGGAGATCAACACATGTTTGGCACCGGCTTCCAGCAACTTACGCCCGTATAACACCAGTTCCTCGCGTGTATCAATCGTTACACCAAACAGTTCAGCCAGTTCATGATGATTTGGCTTCACCAGCAATGGTGCATGTTCAAGAGCTTCCATTAACGCAGGGCCAGTTGTATCAATCACAAATTCGGCACCCGTCTGCTTGCAGACTTTAATGAGACGATCATAAAAATCCGTTCCAAGTGAAGGCGGTACACTTCCGGAGAGGATGACAATATCTCCTTTTTCCAATGAAGACAATCTGTGAAGCAACTGCTCTGCCTCTTCGGCACTAATTGCAGGTCCAAGACCATTAATCTCTGTCTCTTCTCCATGCTTCAGCTTGATGTTAATGCGAGTATCGTCTGCAATTGTGACAAAGTCTGTCCGAATGTTATCTTCTTGCAACTTGTCATTAATGAAACGTCCCGTGAATCCACCAAGGAAACCAATAGCCGTGTTATCTGCTCCAAGTTGATTCAGTATGCGAGAGACATTAATGCCTTTGCCGCCAGGGAGCTTCAAATCCCGATTCATTCGATTCAATCCGCCAAGTTTTAGCTCATCCACTTCCACGATGTAATCAATGGACGGGTTAAGTGTTATCGTATATATCATCGTTATCCCTCAATTATTTTAGTTTTCTGGGCGATTCCAGGCCGCCAATGTTCTGGCATCTGCTCGGTAATCAAATCGGCCTCCTCCAAATCAAACAATTTGGCAAAAGTAATTTCCCCTATTTTGCTGGAATCAGCCAGCACATAAGATTTTCCCGACAATTGATGTGCACGCCTTTTAATCAAGGCTTCCTCCGGATCCGGTGTTGTATACCCCATTTCAGGATCAACTCCGTTGCTTCCAAGAAAACATTTATCAAAACGGAAATTATCCATGTTCTGTAATGCGATACTGCCAATGACTGCTTTCGTATGAATTTTCATCATACCTCCGAGCAAATAACTGCGAATACGCTTGCTTACCAAAGCTTCAACATGTGAAAGTCCGTTAGTAACAACCGTTACATCCTTAGCTTCAATGAAAGGAATCATGGCTAACGTTGTCGTCCCTGCATCCAGATAAATGCATTCGCCATTTTCGATCTCCTGTGCAGCCAAACGGGCAATCGTCGTTTTTTGTTGAATGTTTTTGAATGTTTTTTCTTCCATGCCTGGTTCCAGCGTTTTTTCATTCACCAGTGCGGCACCGCCGTGGATGCGTTTGAGCATCTGACGACTCTCCAGATCAATCAAATCACGTCTAATCGTTGATTCAGAAGCACCTAACACATCAACAAGCTCTTGTAATTTCACAATTCCCTGTAAATGTAAGCGCTCTATAATTGCAGCATATCGTTCTTCAGTCAGCATCTTCATTCCTCCAACTGCTTCTATAGTATCATAAATCCCTCAAAAAACAACCACTTTCATTCAAAATAATTTAGAAACCTTCAAAAACCCGCAACTTTCGACTTATTTTCTTGTCCAATTGTCCTTCGCGTCTTCATTAAAAATCCTGCAGCTTCCAGCGCTTGATGCGCGGCGTTGCAGGATTTTGCTTATCATGGGAACTTTATGGCGTTTAGGACTCTACAACCATTGTATCAGGTTTGGGTTTAAGCCATTTGCCATCCTCATTAATAAAAGCCCCCTTGAAGCGGCCCATTTCCAATTGTTCTATCAACCGCTCCTCATCCATGACCAGAATCTCAGCCAATTGCCCCGAGGTGTAATAATGAGCGGGATTGTAATCGAGCAGCACAGGAACAGACGTATCATATAGTTCTTTGATCAGATTCTCAAAGGAATGCCGACCCAGGTTCTCCATGTCTCTATAAAACTGCAAATGTTGGGACACCATATTACGGAAAGATTTATTCTCCAGATGCATCCACAACGTATTGCAGGCCTGAACACTCATATGATTTTGTTCCACATCGTAAAATTGAACTTCTTCAATTTTCATGTATTTCTCTTGAAATGCAACGATTTTAATCAAAGGTACATTTCGTTTACGCGACGCTTTCTTCAAATGGGCTCTAAATTGTTCATAGTTCATTTCATTCATCTATTATCCCTGCCTTTAACATGTTCCAACCGACATTTTACAACAAATTAAAGGCAAGTGTAACCTTCATCATATGAAAAACAAAAAAACGTGCAGCAACAGATGCCACACGTTCACAATATTATAGAGTGCAATTACTCAGCGAGTGCACCACTTTTCACCCACGTAGCGGTAAATTCCTGTTCTTCATACGCATAGAATTGTTGTAAAATAACCTCCCGATCATCGAGGAACAACTGATCCGCTATGGCAGAGACCAGTTTGGGCACCGCGCTCTTGGTTCCCGATATTGCCGATGCCGACAGACCACAACTGGCAAGTGCAGAGTAGTTGAATACAAACAGACCGTGCAACGTTTTCTCACCCTCTTCGCTCCTGCTCGTCATTGCAAACCCGGAACTCAGGTATGGATGTGCGTCCAACAATGCATTGCGATGTTCTGGCGGAGCCTGGTAACAGTCCTGCCAACGCGCGATGTACGGCTCCACAAGCTTCAGTTCAGGACGGAGTGCCGGATCACTAAGCAGACCTGTGCTAATAATCAGAAAATCAAACGTAAATGCTCCCTTTGCCGTGTGCACAATCGCACCTTGGTCCGTCGCTTCTACACTCAGCCAAGGCGAATTCAAATGCAGTTCGAATCCAGGCCAGGCTGCCGCACGATTAAACGTATCGTTGGTTGGCGGTTGATTGAATTTGAAGAAGTGAGAGATCACTTCATATTTATCAGCAACCGGCAGAGCGTGGTATCGCTCAATCATACCGGATTGTTCCATCTGACGAATGGGATTAACACTTGGCAGTTGTTCCCGCCGCACAAATACATGAGCTTCCGCCACACCCGTGGCAAGGGCATAACTCGCATTATCGAATGCAGAAGCACCGCCGCCAAGCACAGCAACCCTTTTACCTTTTAACCGATCAAAATCAATCGCTTCAGACGTATGGGCATACCGATCCCGAGGTAATCTATCCGCAATCATGGATGGCACATGCCACTCTCCACCACCTTGTATTCCCGTAGCAAACACTACTTTGCGAGCAAGGATAACGTCCATCTGAGTTCCTGCCTTGTTCACATGAAGTCGATGTATTCCGTTCTCTATAGGCTCAACCAGCGTTAATTTCACCTCATTAAACACAGGCAGATTCAGCACTTCCCGATACCATCGTAAATAATTCATCCAGTCTCCACGCGGGATCTTGTCTACCTCTTCCCAACCTTCGGGCCCAACCTGTGCTTCCCACCATGACCGAAAGGTTAACGAGGGGATACCCAGATCGATGGAAGTCAGATGCTTGGGTGTGCGCAAAGTAACCATACGTGCATAAGTCTCCCAAGGTCCTTCAAGCCCCGATGCATTCTCGTCAATGACCACAATATTGGAGATCCGTTCCCGTAGAAGTCCAAATGCCGCCCCTAATCCACTCTGTCCTCCACCCACAATGACAACATCATAGACATGACCATCCGCATGTTCTCTTGAACGCACCCAGTTTGCTCCACCAAATGACAAAAACGCCAGATCATTCTTCACACGTTCATTCAAAGCCTCCAGACTCATGATTCATCAACCCTTTCGAGATACATATATGAACTAGTCTTTCTTTGATTATTTGATGTAAGTTTTTTGTTAGATATTATTGAGGATGATTGTGATTTAACCTTGTATTGCTGAAATATATTAGCGTTATTATATGAGTTATCCGAGATCATTTAAAGTTCGCGGTAGCTTTATTGTCATCAAAACTAAAAATATCTAACATGCTTGTTAATTCACACGAAATCCTAACTGGGCGGTATCCTCTTCTTTGATGAGCTTTCTTCTAGATGGATGCTTTACAGAAAATAAAAAAGACAGACCAAGATGTAACCTTGGTCTGTCTTTTAAAGGAATGCTATTGGCCGGCCTGTTCCCGGCGCTGCAATTTTTCATTGGTTAATTTCTCAGGGGTCACATCATGCCCCAGCGGGTCCACAACGGATACTGCCAGCATGGTTGTCAGTACCTGACCTCGAATAGCCTGCAAATATTGTTTTCTAAGCTCGTGCTGCTCGCTTTGTTCTGCTTTTGTCAAACCGACGCTGCTGCGTTGTTTTCGACTTAATTCGTTAATGCGTCCCAAAATAGGAATCATGAAATCCACCTCACTTGTTAGTCCAATTTCCAAAAGATATTTCGAATATCTTCAAACTAACTTATTACAACTTTACGAATTTGTCCATAGGCATAATCCGTTGAGAAGTGTTTAGGTGATCTCATGCACAGACCACACAATGCCATTTGTAGCACCACTGCCCAGGTTCAACGTAATCGTCTGAAACAGATTCGTACCATGCGGTACAAGAGTGTCTGTTCACTGCTGGAGAAGTTTACGCAATCGGGATTCCGAATCCAGCTTCGGACAACTGTCACAATACCCATGTGTATGACTTCCGTCTCCAACCTGATATGCCAAACAACAATATCGGCGTATCAGGAACGGCGGTCCCTGCCACCCGGAATGTTCGAAGCACTGTAGCTCATTGGCAAATGTAAATGCATTTTCAGTTTGTTCTTCAAGCCATATGTTTTGATCTTCCTTGATCTGTTCAAGCCGTTCATCTGTCTTCCATATGCTCTCATCATTAATCATTCGTGCATACAATTGTTGCACATTATGCGCAACCAGAGACCACATGACCTTATCGTTCGCTCCTGTAGCGACGGCCACTGCTCGTAGAACAGGTTCCAGATGTAACAGCATTCTCTTCTTGAGCAAGCCACTCTCTGATCTGCGCTGAACAGGATCTCCCCCCTCCAACAAGGAGCTCTTCAGCCGAGTCTCATATCGCATGCCACCTGCTCCATTCAATTCAAACCGCACATCATCGTCTGCAACACTAAGTATAGTATCGTATAGACTGAAAGCTGAGATTACGGACATAACAAATACGGAGTAACGTTTGGCAAAAAGTGTACCGACGGCCACACTTCCTTTGCCGCCCAATTGAAGCCCTTGCTGCACAGCCTGTTCACGCAATATCAAGTTTCGTTTCTCTTCATTCAGCAGATCTTTCACATGGAAAGGATACTTGGAATCATCACAAGTCGCTTGGATCGTCGTCACAAAAAATTGCTGTAACGCTTCCGACATCTCTGAATAATCATGTCTTGGATAACGTCTCATCTATTAATCATGTCTTCAACTTCGTTGATAATCTCGCTTCGCCCAATTGCTCCCCAGCCCTTAAACAACCAGAAGGAATCTGTCGTATAGACCTGATCTGTACCAACAGCCGGTACTCCCTTCCAGAGTGAGCTTGCATTGATGTTGTTTAAATACTCATCGGCATTCGGGTCAATCTCCAGAACTACGAAATCAGCATCCACATCTGCAATTTTCTCCATGGACAAATCCTCACGTTGTTCGGCAGGTGTCACAGTCGTTGGCACAAATCCAAGATCATGATACAAAAGTGTGTTGGTTGGATGTCCTTTTGCCGCGTAAATTTGTAAGGTCTTCTCTCTTACACGCAGATAAGCCAACTTTTTTTGATCCAGTTGTTCGATCTTCGCTTTTAATTGCTTCGCCTGCTGCTCTACCTCGGCTATCTTTTCTTTTGCCAGATCCACTTTGTTGTACATCCCGGCAATGGTCAACAGATCCTGTGTCCAATATGTTGTATCATCAACAAAATCCAGCCATTCAGTACCAAGTACAATCGTCGGAGCGATTTTCTCCAACTGATCATACGTACTCTCCGCAGTTCGACTCTCAATAACGATGACATCCGGATCAATCTGAAGGATAGCCTCCAGGTTAGGACTGTCTGCAGACCCTACCGTTGGAATGCCGGCAAGCTGATCTGCAAAGTAAGGCAAATAATCTCCTCCGTAACGAACTTCTACATTAACGCCTGCTGGTTTCTCACCAATCGTCAACATGTGATCGATGTAAGCAGCAGATAATACCACCATACGCTCTATTTTTTGCGGTACAACCGTTGTTCCTTTAAGATGCTCAATCGTTTGTGTACCACTCTCTTCCACAGGTGTATCCTGTTGCGGAGGCGTTGCTTCTGTTGCCTTGCTACATGCCGTCAGAACGAGCACAAGCAGGGCAAACAGTATCATCGTTGTTGCTCTCTGTCTTACCATTTGTAGTAAATCCCCTCTACTATTTAATAATAATAATCATTATCACTATAGTAGGGAAAAGCGTACAGGCTTACCATGGATTATTCCACTCTCTTCTCTTGCACAATATCACCGTAAGGTAACCCCAAGTTGCTCTGCCACATATCGCATGGCCCACATGCGTCCGGTGGGACCCAGCGTTTTGAAGAAAATATCTCCTGCATTATATACATGGCCTTCTTGAACAGCCTTTAATGCCAACCATGCACTGGATTGCTGTAATTGCCTCAGTTGAGCACGTGCCTCTTCTGTGGGATCGACCATTACAAACACATGATCCGCGTCGTATAACTGCAAATCGCAAACTTTACTCTCTACAGCCCACTGTTGTTCCGGAAAATCACGAGGCAAATAAAATCCCAGATCATCATACAACAGGGCCCCTGTCTGGTTATTCAACCCATACATTCGGTAGAAATGAGAAGTCACCCGGATGAACATGGCACTCTGTTTCCCCCACCTCGATTGAATGCGTCCTCGAAGCACCCGGCTCAGTTCAGCATGCTGTTCAATCCACTGTACAGCCTGTTCGGTGCGGCCCATAATGTCCGCCATATACAGAAGCCTCTCGCCAAAATGGTTGGTGTGCTCCAGCATGGTGGTAGGCGCGATCCGATGCAGGGAGTCATTTGGCTCCAAACGATCACTTGTAATGATCAGATCCGGTTGGACTCGCCTCAAATCATCATAGTTCTGATTGAAGCTATCCAGAATAAGTCCCTGATGACTGTGTGCTTGAAGCACAGGTATGGCAACATGACGAACCACCCTCTGACCATAGGATAAAACGGATACTGGCCTCAAACCGAGCGTGATCACAAAATCGTCCAACCCGTAATACAAGGTCGCAATACGATTCACTTTATTTTTCATATACAACGTTGGGGCGATTCCTTCATTTTTCTTGAAGACTCTGCTGAAATAGTGCTCGTCCTTATAACCCACTTGCTCCGCAATTTCCTTGATTTTATCTGAAGAAAATAACAGCTGCTTGGCCTTCGTCATACGTAGTTTCATTATATATTCAATCGGGGTCATATTGAGTTGCCGTTTGAATGTTCTTATAAAATGATTCACACTAAGACCTGCCATGCGGGCCATCTGATCCATTCGAATGTCTTCCATATACTGATGCGTCATATATTCAAGTGCCAGATCCATCCCTGTTACAGGGGTAGTTGCTTCTTTCACGTGCATCATTAACTGAATCAACAACTGATGCAAAAGATGTTTCCTGCGCGTCTTCTCAAGACTCTTGATGGAGTACTTTCCATTCATCAGGGTATCCATCATCTCCTGAATATCACGTGTATTGGAAGGAACATTAAGCTTGCCCGTCACAGGGAGATCAAATGCCTCGGTATGCCAAGCATTCTGACGCCGAGTAAGTGTAACACAAGAAAATAAAATGATCTGATATCGGACAGGTGCTCCCATATCTGTCTGAAACTCCACATGCATTCCTGGCTTCAACAAAAACCAATCGTCTTGAGACACCGTATGTACAATGTTATCCATAGACACAGATCCCTTGCCAGCGATGACCCTGCAAATGGCGAACCTTTTCCATATCCGATGATGGACAGCCCCCGGACTGCTAGAGTAATGGTAGACGTGGACAGCAGAGAAATGTAGTTGCTCCAGTCGTTTGATCCAATCATTCTCCTCCATGCTCACGTCCCCTCCCCGTTCTGATCCGATTCTGTGTGAACTAATTAACTCTATTTTTTAGCTCCCAATAGTAAATTCTTTATACTATCTAACTGCAACTCCAGTGAATAGGGATCTTCCATGACGAACTCATCCTCTGTACCATCCAAGGAACCATAGACGTAAACTTGTCCTTTCTGCACAGCAGGCAGACGTTTCCACACCTCGCTGTTCAGGATCTCTTTGGCGTCTTCGCTACCCGAACCATATAAGAAGATATGATCTCCCATATACTCAGGCAGTACTTCAAGGGAGATCGTCTCGAATCCATCCTTCATATCGAGTGCTTGCTGAGTAGGAGGCAGTTTCAGCATCTCATAGATCGTGGAACTACCATAGTTCCCACCTTCTGCACCAAGTACATACAACGCTTTGTATCCTATTTGAATGATGGATACGGTCTCGCCTTCTTTAATTACACCATCAATCTGCTTCTTAGTCTCTTCGATATTCTCTTCATATGTCGTGATCCATTGCTCTGCTTCCTTCTCTTTACCAAAAACACCAGCAATCCGGCGCAGCTTTTCCAGTGGACCAGAAGTTTTATCGCCTTCCCAATAAGGTAAAAAGACGGTCGTTGCAATTTTTTCGTAATCCTCAATATTTTTATCAATGGAACCGATGATGAGATCCGGCTCAAGTGACACTAATTTCTCCAGATTCATTGGGAACTCTCCTCCCAAATCCTCAATACTCGCTATAACATCAGAAGCAATGCCAGACTTTTCAATCCATCCTTCGTTCAGCATAAATGTTCTTACACCAATCGGTACAATGCCCAGTTTCAGCAGGTACCCCATATATTGATCTGAAGCAACACGCTGAGGATTGGCCGGAATTACCACATCTCCCCTCATTGTGGAGACCGTCCGCGTCTCCGGTTGTGCAGTCGATTTCCCTGTCTCCGTTGTCTGGTTACCCGATTGTGTAGTAGCCGCATTGGTCTCTGTTTGCGTACCACTTGCAGACGGTGCCGGACTGGAACAGGCCGTGAGCAATAGCGTTAGACACAGCATCATGCTTAGTGCTGTCATTTTGAATTTTCCTTGCATTATTAATTCCCCTCCAACATTCTTTTGATATTGATAATCAATATCATTATATAGCTGGGAATGTAACGAATGAAGGGCATTTTCTTGCATTATACTGGGCAAATCTTGCTTGTTGTTCAATACCAATGTCTGTTTCGACTTGTTAAACCGTTGGCTTACTCCTTTTTTGTAGCGAATTGGAGAAAGACCTTTTATTTTTTTGAAGCTGCGGCTCAGTGAATGTGCATCCGGATAGCCGACCTGTTCTGCAATCTGTTGCAGCGTAGCACGGGTATGCACCAGAAGATGTGCTGCCCTCTCCATTCGGATCTGTCCAAGATACTGGATGGGACTGATGTTTAACTTTTGTTTGAACAACCTGGACAAGTGCCCCACACTGCATTCCATTGCTTCTGCCATTACGTCAAGAGCTATGGGCTTATGGAGATGAGCATTCATGTATTCAATAGCCTGTGTGACCGTATCCGGTTTATGTGGCTGAATGGATTGTTCGTATATGTCTGCCAACAAAGAATATACCCATTGATGAAATAAGGTTTTGGCATGTAACTTTGCAAGCTTAGTGGACTGTTCCCACTCCTGTTTTAATTCCTCCATACACTGATACATGTGCAGCGGACGGGTTGGTACAAGTGCGTATTGGTCCTGGAACGGACGTTCATGGTCCATCAGATGCTGGATTTCCATCCCACAGGGCAAGGCCAGAATGGCTTTGTACAAAATCATATAATACACCACGCCCGAATCCGTCTCCATGTTTAAATTCGCCTGTTTGCCTCCATGAATGATGTGGAATCCCTCCACGATGTATCTGTGTTGATCCATTCGTATCCGTGCACTCCCATCGGTGATATATAGATAGGTACTCGCTGGTAGTTGATAGTTCTTCAGCTTCTCCCCGGGATGCAAAGCGTTCTGGCGTACATCCAGTATTTTGACAAAAACATGATTCCACAACCTGATGTGATCATTCAAATTCATATCCGCTGTACTTTCCCTCCCGCCAAATTACATCGACATACCTTCTTGTTGCTGTTATGAACTTGCCTGTTATTTTCGATCATGATGTACATTTCATTATAAGTTAGTTGATAATAATTCTCAATAACATAAACAATCAATATTAACTTACCCATTTGGACAACATATACGGACTGCAATGTAACGTAGCGGGATAATAACACTAGAATCAGCAACATTTTCTAACCTGTTGCAAAATCATAAAAGGCATGATATATTAATTGAGCCATCAATGATTGACGCATCAAATATTGATACATCAATGATCGAGAGCATCCAAATAATCATTAGGCAATGGCATTGTATACTGCAACATTAATCATTGGTTAACATACGCCGTTGTTCATGATTCAGATTCACCCGGGAGGTCTAGTCATGACACGTATTGTTTCCAAAGAAGAACAAATCATCAATCTGTTAAACGTGTTGGGTAACAAAATCAGTCCCAAGTTTGAACGCTGTACAGGTATCAGTTCCTCTCGCTTCGAAATTCTGCATGAGCTGGATCAGGTAGATGAGATTAACCAATCCATGCTGCAGAAAATCATTAACATTGATAGTGCTGCGATTACACGCCACTTGAAACAGCTTGAGGCGGACCTGATGGTTACAAGACGCAAGAACCCCGAAGATAATCGGGTCACTTTTGTTCGTCTGACGGACCACGGTCGGAAGCAGATTGAAGGCTACAAAGCAGAGAAGACCAATTTTATCAACCAGATTTTACAGGATTTCAGTGAAGACGAAGTTCAGTCACTCGCGGATCTCCTGGAACGTATGCACAACAATTTCTAAACCCATATATAGAGGAGAGATCCATCATGAGTACAATTCAAAGCAAATTCCAAAAAACCAATGATTTTAACGAAATTACCTACGGTCGCCGTTCTGTTAAACTTTACGATCCTGAAGTGAAAATCAGCCGTGAAGAGATGACAGAAATTCTGTCCGAAGCTTCCCGTGCACCATCTTCGATCAATTTGCAGCCTTGGCGTTTTCTGGTTGTTGATACGGCTGAAGGTAAAGAAAAGCTTGCTCCACTTGCGAGATTTAATCAAAATCAAGTGTTAACTTCTGCCGCTGTTATTGGCGTATTTATTGATATGAACAACGTTGAATACATGGATGAGATTTTTGGTAAAGCTGTAGAACTTGGTTACATGCCACAAGACATTAAGGATATGCAGCTCAAAACTGTAATGCCTTATTACGAAAAGATGGCTGCTTCCGATCTTCGCGACGTTAACCTGATCGATGCTGGCCTTGCTTCCATGCAATTGATGCTTGCTGCACGTGCGCATGGTTATGACACCAACCCAATTGGTGGTTATGAGAAAGATCAAATTGCAGAAGCATTTGGCATGGACAAAGAGCGTTATCAACCCGTTATGTTGATCTCGATCGGTAAATCGGCCAAAGAAGGTCACCCTTCCTACCGTCTGCCTGTAGAAACCATCACAACTTGGGCATAATATCAGGGAGGGTTTCCCTATAAGTCTCGATTATATTGGTCAATAAGCATACATTCTTAACACATTCCAAACAAACACAATATGGAGGTTATACATTATGATTATCATTCACGCTCATCTGCAAGTTAAACCGGACCAAGAGCAAGCATTCCTCGCATCTGCGAAAGAACTGATTGCTGCAACACGCCAAGAAGAAGGTAACATCAGCTACGACCTGGCAAAAAGCACAGAACACGAACAACAATACACGATGATCGAGCTGTGGAAAGATGAAGCTGCTACAGCTTCCCACAACACAAGCGCGCATTTCCAAGCTTTTGTTCAACAAGCAGCAGCATTCATGGCCGCTCCAATGAACGTTGAAGTATTTGCTGGAGAACAAGTTAAAGCTTAATAGCTCATTAACTGCCATGCGTATCTAACATGTGAAAAAGCCGCTCTTGGTCATATGACCGAGGGTGGCTTTTTCATTCCTTTGAAAAGTAAGTTCGGCACACTGCCAATTAGTTCTCATGTTTGACCGTAATCACGACATTTCCCCTCTTTCGCCCTGTTTCCACATAACGATAAGCTTCCCGAATTTGCTCCAAGGCATAACGTCTATCAATCACCGCTTGCATCTCACCAGCCTCCATCAACTCTTTAAGAAGTATCAGATCCTTCGCAGTAACCCTTGCGATGCCTTGCCCATCAACAGTGACATATGTGCCGTTAGGTGCCAATAGGGGCCGACACTGAACTTTCGAGATTTTTCCAACTGCATCCAATATCAGATCATACCGCTGACTTGTTTTTGTGAAGTCTTCCTTCATATAATCTATAACATGCTCGGCACCAAGTGACTTCGCGAACTCCACATTCGTTGTACTGCATACCCCCGTCACTTCTGCTCCAAAATATTTCGCAAGCTGTACAGCAGCAGTTCCTACGGCTCCCGAAGCTCCATAGATGAGCACTTTCATTCCCCGTTTAATGTTTCCTTTGCGCAGAAAATATAAGGCCGTAGTTCCACCAAACGGAATTGCTGCTGCTTCCTCATACGTTGCGTTGAGGGGTTTCAGAGCGACTGGATCCTCTTCGGACAGACATATATACTGAGCATGGGCACCAAAAGACAATCCATTGATGGCATACACCTGATCACCTAACTTAAATTGCTTTACTTCCTTGCCAATCGCCGTAACTTCTCCTGCCAACTCTACGCCCAGGACCGAATTTCGAGGTTTTCGGAATCCCAAAAAAAGACGCATCGGTACCCAGTACAGAAACGGAACATTGGAACCACGAACTCTGCAGTCCCCGGATGTTACAGTTGTTGCGTGTATTTTAATCTGAATCTCATGATCTTTGGGTGATGGCTTCGCTATGTCTTTAAGCTGCAACACATCTGGTGATCCATACTTCGTACATATGATAGCTCTCATATCTTTCCCCCCACATGTTCCTGTTTGCCATGAGTATATCGGGAAGTGGGTTCGGCCCCTAGATACTAAAGTATCGTTTCAAGGATACACCCGTTACAGGAGTTTCCATTCACGTGCTTTTGCCACGGCTTCGGTTCGTCGCTTCACCTGCATTTTGTCAAAAATAATCCGGTTATGTCCTTTCACGGTAGGCAGCGCAATATGAAGTATCTCACTAATCTCCCGATTGGATCTTCCCTGCGCAATCAGATGTAATACTTCGAGCTCTCTCACACTTAACGGATCAATTCGCAGTTCAGAAACGTATGGAAATACATCTGTCTCTTCCGAAATCATTTCTATTCTGTTGTCCTCACTTTCATCAAATGCAGCCAGTAATTGAAGCAGATATAAATGCGAGTCACCGCGTGCTCTCATACTCTTCAAAAGACTGTACACGACAACACCTTCGTCTACAAATACACGAATGAAGCCTGCTGGCTCTGCCATCATCATGGCCTCAGTCAGGAGCTCGATAGCTTGTGTTCTATTTCCATGTTCCTCATGAATAACCGCCAGAAGGATTATTGCCTTGAGCTGTTCATCCTTGAAGCCTTTGGTTATGGCCAAGCGAAGACAGGATTCCATCATACCAAGTGCCTCCAAGGTGTTACCCTGCTTCAGCAATACTCTGGCCTGACTAAGCGCATGATTACTGTCCCATGATAATCGCATTGCTTTTTTCAGATCACCCTGACGAAGGAGCACAAGAACGTATGCAGCAGTAATATCAGGGATCGCCTTTGTAAAATTTAACCGTTGGGCCGTTTCGTTGATTCTATCTAACATGATAGCGGCTTGATGAAGATCCGCCTTCGCAAGCGTCACTCGGGCGAGCCATAACTCACTTGCAACAACCCTGTCCGTTTGGACAAATTGATGTGCCAACTGCACACTCTGTTGAGCGTGCAACATCGCCTCATCAAGGTTATTCCATTCATAATGAACTCGCGCCAGACCCAAATGGGCTTCACATGCTATGGGTAGCGGTGGCTTACCTGCCATATGTACCACCTGCTGATAGGCTTCATCCGCCAGGTGTAGCTGATTGTTGGATTCCTGCATATTCCCCACGCCCAGTGTCGCCATCATCGTGATGATATGATGTCCGATCCTGGTACTGTTCGATAATGATTCCTCGTAGGACAATTCGGCTTCCACACGTTTTCCCTGAAGCTGATATGCATATCCTAAGGTCCAAGCTGTTGCTGCACGAATGGGCAGATTATGAGGATGCAAATATTTGAGTGCTCGGAGTGACTCCGTAATAATCGTATCCGCATCGTGCCGGCTGACAGCCAGCGTGGCTCGGATGGAAGCGATATGTCCGATGAGATCAGAATTGATCTTTTCAGGTTCCATATTTTGTAACGCTTGTTCAGCAGACTGCAATTTGGGCACGACGTCTATCATATGTCCTGATACTAATAACGCAGCCGCATGCATCACCCATAAGGAAGGTATTGAATCCATTTCTGCTGAGGATAGAGAACTCAACCATTGCAAGGCAGGAGCAGCACCCCCGCGAAAAAGAAGTGGCATACCTTTACCTTCCAACAGATCCGATGCCCGATGAGTATCTGCCGCAGCTACAGCATGATTGAAAGCCTCCAGCTCCATTTGATGCTTCTCATACCAGATGCTCGCTCGCTTATGTATCTCAGTAACAGACAGATTGGTGTCAGCTGTGCCGGCATAATTTGAATTCTGGTGTACTCTTTTACGCAATAAATCTGCAAATAGATGATGGTAACGATACCATCGCCTCTCATTGTCCAAGGGAACGATGAAAAGATTGGCTTGCTCCAGCCACTCCAACATGTCCTGTCCGGTAAAATCAACGGATTCATGTTCCTTTGGTTCATCTATATTAAAGATCGCATCACACAATGAACCGCATAATCGATCCAACATGCACGTTTTCAACAAAAAGTTCTGTACCTGTTCGGTTAGCCCTTGTAATATTTCTTCCATTAGATAGTCCAGAACAAATGGGTCTCTGCCACTGAACGTTTCCATAAAGTGATTTGGATCAGAAGAACCCTGCATGGATAAGGCCGCTAACTGCAACCCGGCCACCCAGCCTTCTGTTCGTTTTTCAAGGAGAGCGACATGTTCCTCTGAAAGTTTCAATCCCATGACCCGATCCAAAAACTCACTGCATTCGGCAGAAGTAAACCGCAGATCACTACCACGTATTTCAATCAATTCCCCCTTTGCCCGCAGTCGAGCCAAAGGTAACTTGGGTTGCTGACGCGTAGTCATGACGATATGCATATGCGGGGGCATGTGCCTCAGTAAGTAGGCAAGCGCTTGATGGATCACTTCTGAAGTCATGAGATGATAATCATCCAGAACAAGTACAAAATGATTTGTTATTTGAGAAACTTCATTAAGAAGGTATGTAATAATGGTCTCGATCGGTGGCGGCTCGGAAGATTGAACAAATCCCATGATTCCTTCAGCAAGCTTGGGGACAATCGTCTGTAACGAAGCACATAGATATGTCAAAAAACGTGAAGGATCGTTATCTGCTTCTTCCAGCGAAAGCCAAGCTGTACCTATTGAAGAAAACTTAACCCATTGATTGACTAGTAGTGTTTTGCCTGATCCTGCAGGAGCAGAGACCAATATGAGTTTAGCATGCATCCCCTCGTCCAAACGGACATACAGGCGGGGACGATCGACTACATGGGAGCGCTGAACTGGAATGGTTAATTTCGTAGATAAGATCGGTGCATACATGAGCCAAACCTCCATTCAAGTGTCGAACAGCAACTGTATCGTTTCATATATCGTTTTGGCATCTATACTACCATAAATATCAATAAGACACGCCATAAAAGACGTGTCTTTATTATTAATAATACACAGATGAATTTAACTTCTAATTAGCACTAGCTGCTATTAAAAAATGAATGGCTCTACCTTACACTATCCGAGCCGGAGTGATACTTTGTGGATTGTTGAACACATTTTTCGGGTCATACTTGGCTTTGACTCTCCGCAGTCTGGCATAGTTGGCTCCATAGTACACTGGACCGGAATTTTTGATCCCTTGGTCTGGAACGTTGATATAGGAACCCACAATGTATGGTTGCAATTTCTTGCGAGTATTACGAGCGAGTGCGATATTTTTGGCGGCATGGGATGGTTTGAGCCACGTACTGGTCCATTCCACATAGAACTTCTCTTTACGCCAGAAGAAGGCGGTTGATCTAGGTGATTTGCGACTTACTGCTCCGCCCCAGTTGAGGAAATAGAATCCGCCTGGTCCCTCTTCCAGGTTCTCCAAAAATGTTCGCATCGATTTAATGGCTTTGTCGGGGAATGGTTTTCGTCCAAAACCGGACGAGAACTGGTTGCTATACCGTTGAGTCTCGGTCGGATCAGGTTGTAATAAGAACTTCACAACTTCCGTGTAAGGTAACAAACGAACAATGGAACTTGTCGGTGTGCCAACACTCGTAATCGGCTGCAATAGACGGAGTGCCTCTGTTTTTGACCCTAGGAACAGCCCCTCCATGACAACATTGCCACCCTTTTTCGGTCCGATGGACAACTCGCTGCCCAGTCTTGTATCCACAGAGGGAGCCCACCTCTGCCATACTTTGAGCACCTTTTCGAATTGAGACCATGGCCAGGTGATCTTAAATACAGTTGCTTTCGCTGGAGCACGGCGCACTTTGAATTTGTAACGTGTGTATACTCCGAAGTTACCGCCGCCTCCTCCCCGCGAGGCCCAAAAGAGATCCGAATTACGATTTTTATTAGCCCGAATCACTTTTCCTTTGGCGTCCACCATCTCTACCTCAAGCAGGTTATCACTGATGAGACCGATCGTACGCTGGAGAGGCCCAATTCCCCCACCTAACGTAATTCCACCGATCCCTACAGTAGGGCTGTCACCAAAAGGAGCTATGAAACCTTGCTTGGCAAGGGTATTCGCAATTCTCCCTACTCGGTTACCCGTACCCACAACAACGGTTCCATTTTTTTTATCAAGTTTGATGGAATTCAGATCACTTACATCAATGACAATTCCACCATTAACTTGTGAAAGGTTTACTTCAAGCGCATGTCTGCCGCTCCGCGGCCTGATCGGTACATTATTTTCTCGAGCCCATCGGATAGCGTTGGATACATCCTTCGTCTTTTGGGCAAAAACAAAAACTTTGGGAAATCTGTCCGTATGCGGGTCCCAGTTCTTACGCGCCGCTTCATATCCTGGATCACCTTTGTAAATAACCCGTCCGGTAAGCTTGGTTGATGATTTCACACATCCCACTCCCTGCTGAATAATTGTCCTACAGCCTCTGCTGCATCAAGCACTTTATACTGTATGACGGACATTCGCGGAGGGAATGGGCTGGTGCCCTTAATTTTCAAGGTTCATGTCTCAGATGAATCAATTCTGATTAACTTGCGCGCTTCCTGTTCTTTTTCACCATACCAGACGAGCACGTCGGCAAACAGATCCATGATGCGAACAAAGTTCTGCTTATCTGCTTCTGAAATCTGATCTGCATACTTGAAAATTTCATCAAAGCAAAGCTCCCTTACAAATTCGGTATACTTCGCATATACCTCGCGACCTTTCGGTGAAGGTTTGACGTAAATGTCTTTGCGGTTGCCGCTTAAATGAAATTTTTCGAGTAGACCTTTTTCCGTCAGATTCTTCACATTCTTGGAAAATGTACTGCGGCTTACGCCCAAGCGTGCGGCCATTTCCGACATCTTCTCTTCTTTGTCCTCAGCTTCCAGAATGTATTCCAGCGTCTGAATCTGTGAAGCCGAGAACATCATGTCTGTACCATAACTTCGTTGCAACTTGTAAGTGTTCGAGTACGCATTACCGTATTTGATAATTTTCTCAATCAGTTCCCGATGGTCGCCCATCCAATCTAATTTCATGAGTAATCCCTTTCATGTTCAGATTCTCTCTTACTCTACTGAAATCAGATTCGTTTTTCAATCCATGTAATTGCTTCTTCAATAACATCATCACGAGTCGGTTCATTAAAGATCTCATGCATCAGATGAGCATAAATTTTGAGTGTTTTATCCGTCGAAGCGATATCGCCGTAAAAGTCACGGGAATCCTTTTCGCTGACCAGTCCATCATTGGCCCCATGTAGTACAAGCACGGGATCTGTAAACTGCTTGGGGTTCTCCTTGAGCCATGTTATGCCATTTCCCAAGCTGTTAAATAAATCTACAGAGATCTGCTTTTCAACCAGTGGGTCATTGGCGTAAGCGGATACAACTGCGGGATCACTACATACGCCGCTGCCCAGCTCATTTAGGAAATACGTGCCTGCAGGAAGATCCATTGGCAGTTCTCCGGCAACTTTTGTATTGTATCGAGTGAGGGCTCCGGAGAGCACGATGCCTTTGACCTTGCCTGGATATTTCGTTCCAAAGGACGAGGTTGCAAAACCGCCCATACTATGTCCGATGATAAACAGCGGAAGATCGCCACTCTCTCGCAATGCCGCCTCGACAATGACATGAACATCTTCAATAAGATGATCAAATTCTTTATAGAACGTTCGCTGTCCCTCGGATCTGGCATGACCACGATGGTCAAACCGATACACGCTAAACCCACGCTGATTCAGCTTCTGTGTCAAATAATCGTAGCGCCCTGCATGCTCAGCTAGTCCGTGAACAATAACGACAGCGGCTTTTGCATCACTAACTAAATTTTTACTAGAATATAGCCGAGTACCGTCAAAAGATTCAATTGTTGTTTCAATTATACTCATAATATTTCCCATCCCTCTCGTTACGCTCAAGCACCAAACAATTAAAATTCTTTAGCACAGGGCGTTATTCGTATACTTAAGAATGAAGTCCTTATAATTATATTTGATAAGAACAATATAGTTTCTTATAGAAACAATATTATCACCGTCGACATCCCTTGTCTATATTAAATTAGAGCGCTTACATAAAGACTGTGTCATACCTTTGGCATCATTCCTGATCTGCTGTATCTAGTCGATTTACAGCTTCATGCACGCACGCGGACTAAGCTACGCATTCACTACCTGAACAATCCATAACGAAAAAAACGCCATAATATATTTCGTAATGACGTCTTTTTCGTTATGGTACCTAGGGGATCGAACCCCTGACCTTATCGCTGTCAGCGGATCGATACTCTTCTGATCGTTAACAGAAATGCGGAGAAAAGCCACTTGTGTCATCAGGCAATAATTTTATGCTCTACCACCCTGTAAACAACGGCTTCGGACCCACATGCGTGGGAAAGAGGGGCAATACTTCCTCTGCCAACTCCTGAATCACCTCAGCAGGAGGCCGACTCGAAAAATGAATGCCTAGTGCAGCATGATTAACGCCGACTGTTCGCCATTCCTCCAAAAGCTGAATCAAACCTGCCCGACCTGTACGTAATATGTACCCACCTCGAAGCGGTGTTCGAGGATAATTGACATCTTCCACCAGATCAATCCATTCGTTGGTCATATGCGGCTTGAACATGCCATTAGGTATTTTTTCACGCCAAGCACTAATCTTATGACCGAGCATTTGGGGACCGGATTCGTTTGCCGTTGCTTCGGGATATGTGAGCCAGCCGTCACTGTTCTCCGCAATCCAATCTAAAGACTGCCTGCTTGAACCCGTCACAACGAGCGGAATGCCACCGGCTGCGGGCTTCGGGAGCAATTCAAGCCCTTTCAATTGACCAAGAGAAGATTGAATTGCGCCAGTTCTATCCTGTATAAGCTCACGAAAAAACTCCACCGTCTCCCGGAATCGCACATCACGCTGCTCCCCATCTATCCCATAAGCCGGAAACTCAGCAGGTCGGTCGCCGGAAGCAATCCCTAGCACAAGTCGTCCGCCCGAAAGTACATCAATGGATGCAGCTGCCTTGGCTAAATCAATCGGATGGCGAAGTGTGAAGATCGCGCTTCCTGTTACCAGGGAGACGTTTTGGGTTCTTGCAGCAAGATAGGCAAGATAGATAAATGGATCAAATACTTGTCCAGCATCTCCAAAGGCAGGATCAAATAAAGGAACATCTCGCACCCATACGGCTGCAAAATTTCGTTGATCAATGCTTTCCACGAGGTCAGCTTGACCTTTTAGAACATCCATATGACCTTTATAAAATTTAAGTGGTAAAAACAGCCCGATTGTCAACTGGTCCGGGGCAAACATGCGGCGGAAACCAGGGTGTTGATTGAAGTTGTGCAACGCTTGTGTTGACGGATTTTCTATTCGTTCCATAACATCTATAGGTTTGTTCATTCCTTCTCCTCCTACAACAATAGTAATCCAGTAGACTGATATCTTTTTAATTCGACTGGAACTGATATAATTGTAACCATCGGTTGACCCCATAAGTAGTGACAACTCTCAACAAAATAACAGGGTCAGTTCCTGCAACGAGGAGGATTAGCATGATTGATTTGACATTATTGTTGAACAGAGAGTCTGGAGATCCGTTATACGCTCAGCTTTATCACTATATTAAGAAAGATATTTTGAACGGAAAGTTACCAGCCCATACTCGACTTCCCTCTATTCGCTCACTGTCCAGCCACCTCCACATTAGCCGTAATACAGTGTATATGGCGTATCAACAATTATTAGCCGAAGGTTATGTCCAGAGCAGACCTAGAAGTGGCTTATACATAATGGATTTGAAGCTGGAAGCATTACCCTTGTCCCATGTAGTGAGTAAGGATTGGTTGGAAAACAGTATTCAGGATAGCCCAGAGATTCGATACAATTTTCGTTATGGTGACGTAGATGCCGAGCATTTTCCATTTGCCACTTGGCGCAAGTTATCCAATCAGAGCTTGCTCCAGAACCAAATGAAGTTGTTCTCTTATGGTGATCCTCTTGGAGAACCGGGACTTCGATCTGAAATTGCAAATTACCTGCACAGCTCTAGGGGAGTAAATTGTTCACCTGATCAAATTATAATTGGAGCTGGTGTTCAATACCTGCTCGGTGTGTTATCTGGATTAATAGGTAACGTTAGTCATGGTATCGCGATGGAAGACCCGGGATATGACGGTGTTCGGACGGTTTTTCAACATAAAGGTTTGGACATTCACCCGATTCCGCTGGAAGCAGATGGACTTCATATCCATAAGTTATACAAAAGCAATTCCCGCATCGTCTACATTACACCGTCACATCAGTTCCCCTATGGAATGGTCATGCCGCTGGCCAAGAGAATGCAATTACTAAAATGGGCAACAGATCAGAATGGGATCATTATTGAGGACGATTATGATAGTGAGTTCAGATATGTCGGCAAACCGATACCTTCCCTGCAAAGCCTGGATACTCAACAGCGAACCGTTTACCTGGGGACATTTTCAAAGTGCCTTCTTCCTTCATTACGAATTGCATATATAGTTCTACCACAGACCATGTTAGAGCTACACCGTAAACAAGACTACCGATTATATGATCAAACGGTCTCTCATTTTCAGCAGAACACCTTAGAACTGTTTATGAGTAATGGACATTGGGAAGCCCACATTCGCAAGATGAGGAAGGTATATCGACAGAAGCAATTCACACTTATTTCAATGATTCAGAAGATGATGGGTGCTCGAGTTACCATCATTGGTGAGGATGCAGGACTTCATATTTTGTTGCGTGTGCATAACGGAATGGATGAACACAAGCTGATTGCTACTGCTGAGAAGGAAGGTGTCCAGGTCTACCCGGTATCCCCCTTTTGGGCGCAACCAGCTCAAGCGGAGCAATCCATGGTTCAGATTGGTTTTGGTGGATTGAGTATTGAGGATATTACAGAAGGCGTATCCGCCCTTCACCGGGCTTGGTTTGGGGTCTGAGAACATTCGTGTGAACACGACCACAAAACCAAACCATTTCCACATCAAAAAAACCCGCTTAACACTCGAAAATCCTTGTGTTAAGCGGGTTCTTTACTATGGAACCTGGAGTGATCTATATTTCTTATTTTATAACATTCTAATCATTCATTTCATCAACAGCAGTCTTACCAGCGATTCGTCCAAAAGTAAAGATATCCGTCAAGGCATTACCGCCTAAACGGTTGCCTGCATGTATGCCTCCTGCAACTTCCCCAGCGGCATAAAGATGTGCAATCGGCTGACCGTTTTCATCCAATACGCGAGTTTGGGTATCGATCTTGATACCACCCATTGTATGGTGAACCGCCGGCTTTCTAGGCGTAGCATAGAATGGAGACTTCTCAACTTTTAAGCTAAACGTATCCTTATGGAACTCCGGATCAAAGCCAGCATCCACATATGAGTTATACTTATCAATCGTATTTCTAAGAACTTCAGGTTCCATATTGATTCTCACGGCCAGTTCTTCTATGGTATCGGCTCTGAACAAGGTACCTGCTTCGACTTGACGGTCTATCTTTTCCTGGCTTGTGTTCGCTGCCGTTTTCTTGATCTCGTCATCCGCAATCAGGTAAAATAAACTTCCCTGCTCGATAGCTGCTTTCGTTAGGACATCTCGTCCAGAGAATTCATTAACAAATCGTTCTCCCTTTTTATTAACAATGACAAAGTTTTCAGGCGGTACTTGCAGTCCACTGAAGAGTTCGCCCGTATCCGGATCGGCTACCGGCATCATTTGAGTGAAGCCCATGCCTGTCAGTGCTGCTCCTGCACTCTTACCAAGTGATATTCCATCACCAGTCATCGCATAGGAATTTGTTGTTTTGATATCATCGTCAATATGGCTCCAGTACGTGTTATATTCCTTGAGCATCTGTGTATTTGCACCAAAACCACCACTAGCAAGAACAACCGCTTTTGCATGAATGGTAATTTTCTGTCCGTTAACTCCGGTTGCGATGACACCTGTTATTTCTCCATCTTCGATGATCAGTTGTTTAACCGGGCTATCTGTAATAATTTTCCCCTTATTCTCTTCTACATATTTGCTAAGTGCAATGATAAATGCAGAGCCATAACTTTTCACAGGTTTATGACCGCGACGCCAAAGGGCACCCACTGGAGCAAACACGATGCTTTTATCGTATTCAACACCGATATCCTCAAGCCATTGCACACTTTCCAAGGCACGGTCTGTAAGTACTTTGACCAGATCGTATTGTCCATAGATCATGCTCCCATTCAGGTCCGTACGTTTGCCCCCAAAATACGTTTGCATTCTGTGAAGAAGTGGGGAGTCGAATAAATAAGCCTTTTCTGTGCCGAACTGTTCCTGATACGCATTAAACTCTTCTTTGAGTGCATGGAAATCATCTACATATTCTGGATGGATCAAGCTCTCATCGGTACTTAATAAATTCTCAATCGTCTGTCTTTCCCCTGGATTCTCAGTGAACTGTTGTTGCCATACAGGATCTGCAGCATTGACAGGACCACCTGAGCGGATCGTATTTCCCCCAACAGCAGGATATTTCTCAAGTACAATCGCACTTGCTCCTTGTTGTAAAGCTGTAGCAGCAGCACTGAGTCCTGCGCCACCTCCACCTACAATGACCACATCGCAAGTGTATTCTTCGTCATCTTTCATCTGGCTGCTGGCAGGTTTTGGACGTCTTTTCAGGATGTCAGGGTTCACTCCGGCAAGCTTAACCGCTTTGGCTACACCATTGATGACAGCATTACTGGTTTCAGAAGCACCTGAGAGAGCATCTACATTCAGCGTCTGTCCCTCAATGATTTTATTCGGAATTCTTACAAAAACAACATCGGCGATGCCTTCGGTTTCACCCTTCGAATCGATATCGATGCTTTCAATTCTATTTTCACTAAAGGATACCTTCATCGGCAGATTGCCACTGTGACCTATGGCATTGATCTCATACACACCGGGTCTATAGGTAAACTCCTCTTCTTCGTTGAGCTGATTTGAAATTTTGGCAAACCGCAGGAATCGCAGGAAACATGTTTCCAGGAAATCGATCGTTCCTTCATTGTTCAGGTTACCTGATTCGTCAAATGCTTTATGTGCAGTTCCAAGTAAAAACTCATACCCTGGCATCACGTTAGCTTCGACACCTGGTGCATCCAGAATTTGACGAAGATGCAGCTGTGCACGCGAGGAACCTTGTGTTCCCTGTGACGCACCAATGATCATCACGGGTTTACCAGCCAGCGGATGGATTTCAAAGCTCAACCATTCCAGCAGGCTTTTAAGGGATGAAGGGATGGAATGGTTATATTCTGGAGTCGCAATAATGACACCATCACTTGCCATAATTTTTTCATTAAACGATTGTATAATTGCACTGTTTGTTTGGTTATCGGACTGATTAAACATCGGAACATCTGTAATATCGAGGATTTCAATGGCTGCTCTGGACTCAAAATGCTTTTGTATGAACTGAAGCAGCTTGCGATTATACGATTTCTTTGCATTTGTGCCAACGATCGCTATGATTTTCATTGTGATTAGCCCCCTACTCTTGCCAGGAAAATTTTTTCGTTTTTTTCTTCAACGTCCTTTTTGATAGCAGTTCCGTAGTGATCTCTGTAAACAAAACAAACTCATTGAAGATTTCGGCAAGCTCCGCTACTTTGTCAGCGTTAATGAGATTACCACTGCTATCAAACGCACTCTGTGATTTTCCCAAAAGAAACTCGCTGCTAGGCATCAATCTCGCACCAAGCTCAGGGGAATCCAGGATTTGTCTAAGATGCGCTTGTGCCCTGGAAGAACCGAGTGCACCATGTGAAGCACCCACAATCAGAACAGGCTTGTCTTTCAAGGTTTGAGTGGTATAACTGATCCATTCCAGCGCACTTTTCAACACTGCAGGGATCGCGTGATCATACTCAGGAGTAGCGATAATGACACCTTTCGCTTTAGAGATTTGATCTAGTAAGTCTTGTACCTTCACAGGAATATCAACTTCAGCATCCTCTAATTCATCTTTTTCAATAAAGGCAGGCAAACTCTTAATTTCAAACAAGTCAATCTGGACTTCACTAGCAAAATGCTTTTGCATAAATTGAAGCAGCATGCGGTTAGTGGACACATCCGAATTCGTGCCCACGATAGCTAAATAGTTCATCGTAATCCCCTCTCTGTCATTTGAGATGATGTTCGTAACTGTCAGGTTCGATCTTTCGGCCTAACTCTAACATATCAAAGCTCAAATAATCTAATAGTTATTCATTGCAGTTTGATAACTAATTTGTTATAATCACCTCAAATTCAAAGTTTGTTACTTTTTTCACAAGGGATGAGGGACATGTCTAAATTAGAATCTCAAGATATCTTGTGTTACATTGACAGCCTATTGAAATTCAGTAACTATAGTAGGGCTGCCCAATCTCTTTACATATCTCAGCCCTACCTCACTAAGGTTATCAAGAAAATCGAAAGTGAGTTGGGCTGTGAGCTAATCACTCGCAACAAACTTCCGTACCGATTAACCGAGCAGGGGAAAATATATTATCAATACCTAACGTCACTTGAACATAGCTACGCAAAGCTTATAAGGGAAATCTCATATGTATCGGATATCGACAATAAAGTGTTACGGATCGGCATTCTTCCGAGCCTCGGTGTATACTTAACGCCCCTTTTTCTACCAGATTTTTTGGAGCTTCATCCTGCTTATCAAATTAATCTTGTCGAGGATTTACCTGAAAAAAATGAGAAACGTCTCCAAAATAATGAACTGGACTTCTGGATCGGGCAAAATTCAAGCAGTATCTCCCCTAACTTGAACTCGTTTAACTGGGGCAGGCATAGTTACCAGGCCATCATTCCGCGTTGCTGCGAATTATATCAAGAGAATGTTGCAGTTATCCCGGAGGGCACGATTGAGATCAGCACCATTTTGAATCAAAAGCTTATTCTAACGTCCAAGGGTTCCGCAATCCGAAAACAGATTGATCAATTGCTCAGTGTCTACAAGGTACAGCCTAATATCGTTATGGAAAGCAATGAAATCTACACTGTACTCAAGCTTGCAAAACATAATTTAGGTCTGACCTTTGTGCCTGAAAGTATCCATATCAAGGAGTGCCCTTCTGAATACAACATCTATCCAATCCCTGTAGAGAAGATGAGTCTGGATTATTTTATAGCCCATCATGGAGCAAAAAAGCTGAATAGCGTGGATCATGACCTCATCCATACTTTTCTCAATCACGGACAACAATGTGCGATATAGGAGGCTATCATGAAACCTTTTACGAGAACGATACCGCTTATGGGAACTAACATATCCCTCTATATCGAGGGGACAGATGCTGAAGAGCTTGCCGAGGAAGCAGTGAATATGCTTGTCCGTTATGAACAAGTGTTTAGTGCCAACAGTGAGCACTCCCAGCTTGCCATGTTAAAAAAAGAAGCCGCATCACATCCGCTTAGAGTAGACAAGGAAATGTATGATCTTATTAAGATAGGCAAAGAACACAGCCTGAATAAAGATTCATTTTTAAATATTGCGATAGGGCCTTTGATCAAATTGTGGAGAATTGGTTTTCGCGAGGCACATGTGCCGGAAGATACCGAGATTAAAGCGGTGCTGGAGCTCTTGAATCCGGAGCATATACAGCTTGATGATGAGCAGCAAACGGTTCATTTATTAAGAAAAGGTATGGAGATCGACCTTGGGGCTATCGCTAAAGGTTATTTTGCCGATCAAGTGATGGCATTTTTCAAGGAAAATGGAGCTAGCTCTGCTATGGTTGATATGGGCGGCAATGTCTTGGTTCATGGCGATTCTCCCACCGGGTCCAGTCACTGGAAGGTTGGAATCCAAAATCCCTTTTTACCTAGGGGAAATGCAGCAGCACTCGTTAGTATACGCGAGCAATCCGTCGTTACATCAGGAATATACGAGAGAGTTTTAGAAAAGGAAGGACAGCAGTACCATCATATATTCAGCAGTAAAACTGGCTATCCCATCGAAAGTAATATTGCTTCGTTAACGATTATTGCGGATAAATCGCTGGACTGCGACATCTATACGACAGAATTGTTTGGGTGCGACGCTGTCTCCATTATTCATAAAGTAAATAATATGAAGGATATCGAAGCTGCCGTAATTACTACGGATGGAAATCTGGCCTATACCGATAATCTTAGGGGAAGAATTGAGCCCGTATTAAGGTAAAGTTAACAACTACTTCATTAAACCAGGATCTAACGGCTTCTCCTGCTCACTGATTAAACAGACAATAAAGTGGACGGAACAAGTTCTTCCGCCCTACTTTATTATCAGAGTGAATCAATAGCAACTGCCCTATACTTAACGTGTCTACATCAACCTCAACAAATTATAGATCATCACTGCTGCTTCTGCACGGCTAGCATTCTTCTTTGGTGCAAACTCATCGTTACCTACACCGTTTATTATGCCTGCTCCCTGTATTGCCTCTACCGCTTGCTTCGCATAACTTGCGATGTTTGCTTCATCCTTGAAGGCTGTAGCTTCACCACTTGCTAACGCTAGTTGCTTAATTTGGACAGCCTTGTATACCATAACCGCCATATCTTCTCGCGTAATGTTCTCATGAACTCCGAATCGTCCATTTGGTTTCCCGTTCACAATCCCCAGCTTCTGCGCGGTTGCGATATTTCCATGGTACCATTCTCCTTGCTTCACATCACTAAAACTTGTCGTTGCGCTCTCATCCGATAGCTCAAACATATTCATCAGCATGGTGATGAATTCTGCTCTTGTCACTTGACCATTCGGATTAAACTCGCCGTCGCCTACACCCTTCACAATGCCTCTTGCTCCCAATGCTGAGATCGCATCCTTCGCCCAATCTTGGGTCACATCCTTAAAGCTCGTTGCAACATACGCTACCGTATACTTGCTTAGATACGTTGGCTTGAACTCTACTTTTCCTGTCGCTGCATTGTATTTACCATTCGTCACCACTCTTAGCTCTCCGTTGTCCTTCACATCGTATACAACGACGTTGTTTGGATTTTCGCCAGCCTTTAGTGTGTATGGCAATTCAATCACGAGATCATCTCTGCCATCAAACTCTGTACGTTTCTTACCATCAATCGTTAGCTCGATATCGTATACGACCTCACCGGTTAGCCCAGCTTGTGCACTAGCTGGCAGTTGATTAGCTGTTATTTTCTTAATCGACAATCCTAACGTTTTCCCTGCACTTGTTCCTGTTCCAAGCAATTCGGTTGCCACGGTTACAACTGCAGAGCCTGTGTTGATCTCGATGCGATCTACCGTAGAAGATCCACTTGTTAAACGCGCATCTACTGCTAGCTCAATCGTTAGCCCGTTCAAGCTTTCATCAGCTTCGACTCGCACCCGTAGCTCACCGCCTGTCGTTTGATCAAGCGCACGCTTCACCGTATCCGCACTTAACTTCACGTTAGAAGCACCGCTATCACTTACGACTGGCTTAATGTTTATTTGACCGTTGTCCGTGACCACTGGCTCACTTCCACCTGGAGTTGGTGGTGCTGTAGGTGCAGGGATTTTACCGCCATCACTTCCATCCCCACTGCTTGGTGCTTGTGGTATCCCATCAATCAATGGTGTTACCGTTACCGTAGCGCTGGATGATAAACCACCATCCACTGTAGTTACTGTGATCCTTGCTGTTCCTGGTGCCACCGCTATTACTTGACCTGTCGCACTTACAGTGGCTACAGCTGTATTGCTTGAGCTCCATGTTACTGCTTTTTTCGTTGCATTAGCTGGTGCTACCGTAGCTGTCAATTGCCCTGATTGACCTTCTACGATGGACAACGTCGTTTTGTCCAAGCTAATTCCGCTAACGGGTACGGTCTTCCCGTTGAGTGCATCATACTCACTTTGTGTAATTGGAATTACCGTTCCGTGACGCGGACTAGCCGGTAAGTTGTAGTTAGAAGATAATGTCCAGACACCTGATGCAAGATTGGTTGTCTCGAATGGAACATAACCTCTTCCACCAAACTCATCTACGAATAAATACCATTTTTCATCTGTATTTGATTTGAAGATCGTTGGACCCTCGACCCATTTGATGTTACCAACGCCTTGATTAATCATCTTGAAGGTTGGATCTAAGATCGAGTCACCCACCTCTTGGAAGATCATCTTGCCAAATGGAGCAGAAGCTCCATTGTCTTGCTCATCCTTCGTAAAACGATACACTTTTCCTTCATGCTCAATCATCGTTGTGTCAATGATGGAATATCCATAATCCAAATATACTTGCGGTTCAGTAAACGTATAGAAATCTCTTGTCTTGCTATACATCATTTTTTGATAAGCACTGCCTGTATGGGATGCATCATCAAACATTCTTGATGCCCAAAATACGATATATTCACCCGTTGTCTTGTCGTACATAATTTCTGGTGCCCATGTATTACCCGCTTCTTCCGGTGCAACCTCTACCATGCGTTGATCTGTCCAGTTGACTAGATCATTCGATTCCCACACCATAATGGAACGACTGCCCCATGTCTGTGCTCTGCCCCAGTTACCATTGCCGTTAATTTTCAGATCGGTAGCGATCATGTAGAACTTGTCACCTTCAGGCGAACGAATAATGAACGGATCACGTACCCCCTTCTCCCCTAAGGTAGAGGTCAATACAGGTTTACCATCATTCAATTCTCGCCAGTTCAACGGATCATTGCCGTTACTTAGTGCAAAGTAAACTTGCTCGCCTGTTGCAGTACCTTCTCCAGTGAAATATGTGAAAAAGTATCCCGCATAATTTTCATCAGCAGGCAGTTCCTTCACCTTTGCAATGAATTCCTTCGTAGTGGATGCTGAATTTAATGTAATCGTAGCTGTAAGCTTCACGTCTACATTTCCACTACCGTGTGCCGGACGTTTTACTTCTCCAGTAACTGAAACGACGTTCGGTTGAGCAGAAGCCCAAGTAATTGTTGTTCCATATAGTCCAGATGCTGGTAGTGTTATATAACCTCTTACATCATTAATGTTATGAACGACTAGTGCTGCTTTTGCTTCATCTACAGAAGTGACATCGTTTGGCAATGCCTTAACTGTCAACTGAAAAGTTTTGTTAACTGTCTCTGTACCATCTGTAAATACTGCTGTTAACGTTACAACTTGATCACCTTTTGCGTTAGCTGGTCTGGTTACGGCACCTGTAGTTGAGATGACATTCCCCTTATCTGAAGTCCAGCTTATTGTTGTGCCATAAGCTCCTGATGTTGGCAATGTGACATTGCTTATAATCGTATCTTTTGATGCATTAGCAGCAAGAAGATCATGAATCGTTAATTTCTCCGTCGCAGCCGATACAAGCATACCCTCCATCAAAGCAATCTTCTGATCTGAATGGGCCTTAAGTGATGTAATATCTGCCGCAGTCATCGCACCATCATAGATTTGGAAGTCTGCAATCATACCACCGAAGTATGGATCAGCTGGATAGAATGACTTACCGATGTATCCACTGCTGCCTGAAGTATTTTTTATTTGTTCTAGTGTCATTCCATTCGTTGAGCCTGATGCAACTGCAACACCATCAATATAAAGCGTTAGTGTACCATCCGTGCCTGAAACAACAGTCGTAACGACTTTCCATTCATTATTCTTTAAGCCTGTGGTAGAAGTTGATGACTCATTATTCCAAGCATTCGTCGCGATACCAAGGCGAGCTAGACCGTTAGCATTATAACGTGGAGTGAAGTACGTATAGTGCGTGTTATTGTCTGGTCTTCCTAATGCATACAACCACTCCGCAGCGTTTTTACCGCTCCAGTTCACAATGGATGAAACGGTCATATCCGTTAATCCATCGAGTACTCCTTGTGGTAGCTCTACATAAGAGTTAGTTGTGCCACCAGTAAAGCTTAGTACACCAGCATCTTGTGTACGAATCCATTCTGCTTTTGACGGATTCATCCATTTCCCGTTGAAGTTTCCTGTTTGGTCAATAACCGTCGTACCATCGATATCATTCATATCGTAGTGAAGAATGAGCTCTGCCCCAGATGGCTGCTCTACTGGAGGAGTAACGTCTTCATCAGCTAATGTTGCAATCTCTTCAACGGATAATGCACGATTATAAATACGGAAATCATCAAATTTACCATCAAATAGACTGTGAGAGCTGTTTCTCGATTTACCAATATAATTCATCGTTGTTTCCAGTAACATTCTCGGCTCAACGTTAAATGTCGAGCTACGTTTAACCTCTTGACCATTCACATACAATACTGCATCAAATTCATCCATTGTAATGGCAACATGCTGCCAAGTCTTCGTTGGTAATAACCCGGTATTTCTCACCGCATATTTATATTCTGATCCGAGTTTCGTGCTGTCACTGCTAAATTTCTCTGTAAAAGGTGTTACGACAGCAAACTCCAGACCACCTGTATCCCCTTGTGTGCTCAAGTACATCGTGTTGCGGTTAACCTGTCTGCCTGTCTCGGAAGCAAAATCAAATATTCTTTGATTTGCTTGATTGCTGTCCATTTGAACCCATGTAGAGAACGTAGCCTTCTCAAGATTCAAGGATTGAATCAAGTTATCTGGCAGCTTCACATATCCTGTTGTTCCATTAAGCTCTAGTGCACCACCCGTTTTACCGATACGATCCTCTTCATTAATCGTTGCTCCACCTACTAGTGTTGCGTGATGACCATTACCAGAAATGTCATTCAACGTTGTACCATTCACTGTATTTGCATCAAATGAGTAATGTACAACCGGGTCTGTTGCTGGTGCTGGACCTTTCCATGCATACTTCTCTTGCAAAGCATCATACTCTGCACGTGAGATTGGAATTACCGTTCCGTGTCGTGGTCCTGGCGGAAGTGCATATTGATCACTACTTAATACATTGTTCATATATTGCGTGCTACTATCCAGATCTGTTGTATATCGGACATGATATGGCCATGAATCAAGGAACAGATACCATTTGTCTTTATTATTATCCTTAAAAATCGTCTGCCCTTCGTTGTTTCCATTATTTCCGATCAAGCCAAGTTTATTATCACGTGTACCCGGAACAGCGTCGTATTGAAGGCCGTTAGCTGCAATATTGTCCTTGTCATAGTAAAAAGTTGGTGCTTTCTCCACATACACTTTAGTATTTACTTCTGATTTGGTGAATCGGTACAACATATCATTATGCTCAATAAACGTTGTATCAATGGTCGGAAGTGACTCATCAATCATGACCTTTGGCTCAGAGAAGTTGTAGAAGTCTCTTGTTGTTGCGTAGTACATCACATTGTACTGACCTGCAGGTCTTCCGTTATAATCACCATATGTCTCTGTGTTTTTCATCGATGATGCCCAAAATACGATATACTCTCCAGTTACCGGATCATAGATCGCTTCGGGTGCCCACGTATTTCCTCCAGTCTTAGGAGCAACCTCGATCATACGCTGTTCGCTCCAATGAACGAGATCCTCCGACTCCCAAATCATCATGTAATGACTACCCGTAATTTGAGCTTGGTCGAAATTTGTACTTTCACCCATTTTCAAATCGGTTGCCAGCATATAGAATTTATCACCTTCTGGTGACCGAATAACGAATGGATCTCGAAGTCCTTTTTCACCCATATCCGATTGAAGGATCGACTTACCGTTATTCAACCCTTTCCAGAACAATGGATCTTCTGCTGTAGCGAAGGATATCTCTTCACCACCCTCATATTCACCTGTAAAGTACGCAAAGAAGTACGCATCAGGCTGTACTGGCGCAGCTGCTTTTTTAATCGTGACGTTAAAAGTACGCTCTTTAGAAGCTGTACCATTCGTAATTGTAGCTATTAGCGTAACGGGTATATCCGTAGCTTGACGGCTTACCCAGCCTAACTGTGTAGCGTTACCAGCCGCTTCAGCCGTTCCTTTAACAACCGTCGGTCTGCTAGATGTCCATGTAATGCTGGAGCCTTGTTCACCTGTAGTTACAAGACGTACGTTACCTTTTACGTTGTCCGCATTGTAAATCTCTAATTGTTCAGCATCCAGATCAACCTTCTGCTCGTCATCGAATTGCTTCAAGATCGTAACAGGGAATACAGCTGTAGTTGATACTCCTTGATACGTTAAAGTAGCCGTAAGCTCTGCCTGAACATTACCTGCTTGAACAGCTGGACGTTGTACAATGCCATGGTTAGAAATGACAGTAGGATGACTGGAACTCCAAGTAATGCTCACGCCGTTTTTACCGCTTGTCGGTAATGTAACGTTTCTCGTTATCTTATCGGTGCTTTTATCGCCTTCACCTAAGAAACTACTGATGTTAAGTTGATTTGCTGCATCATCAACAGTGAGCTGACGTATTTTTGAGATGTGAGTTGCTCCTTCTTGTTGATATAACTCGCCTACTTCTTGCTCTGTCAAGGCGCGATCATATACTTGAAAATCAGCCACGCTACCTTGAAGGTATGGATCGTTTGAGAAGATTGATTTACCGATAAAACCAGAGAACGTAGCATCCGGATTAATAATTTCTGACAGCTTTAGTCCCTTCGCATTACCCGAAGCAACCTTAACTCCATCCACGAATAACGTTATCCTATTGCTAGCTTCGGACAAGGACACCGTTACATGCTTCCACTGCCCACCGATCAGGTTTGAGTTTGCGCTACCTGTAACTAATGCTTCGTTTGGCCAGCCATTTTTAGAGATACCTGTAGCAATCATATTACCTGATCCGCTACCGTGCCGTGGGGTTACGAAGAAATATTTGTTCGTTTCTGGTGTTAATACAGTACCCAAACCGAAGATCCAGCGATTTGTCCCATCATTCGTCCAGTTCACGATTGAAGATACTGTAATCTCATTCAGACCGTGTAGTAGATCTAGTCCATTTGAGCCCTTAGGAATCTCAACATGCCCACTATTCGATGTAAAGCTTCCACCATTGAAGGAAATAAAGCCAACCTCACTGTTTGAAATGAATTGTCCATTGTTTGGATTTCTAAATATTCCGTCAAATGTAACTGCCTTGTTGGCAACATCCTTCAGTACGAGTTGACCGTCTACTTCTTCAGTCGTTTTCATGTTGTAATGAAGAATAAGATCATCTTTTAGCGATTTTCCCTTAACGGTAACGGCTGATGTAGCTGTAAACTCTCCATCTTCCGTCTGTACCGTAATTGTGGCTGTACCTTCACTAACAGCTGTAACTTTACCCGTTGAATTGACAATCGCTATACTGGAGTCACTAGATGTCCAGATAACTCTTTTATTCGTTGCATTTGAAGGTGAAATCGTAGCCACTAATGTCTCGCTGTCCCCCACTGATAAAATAAATGTAGGTTCATTAAGCGAAACATTCTTAACGGCAATCTGCTCAATAGAGTCATCCTTAGGTAGTAAGGTAACAATGAACTCCTTCGTTGCCTGGCTTCCACCCAAAGAAATGGTTGCAGTTAACGTCACTTGTTGTTCAATTTCTCGTAAGATTACTTCACCCGTTGGACTGATCGCACTCTCATCACTAGACGTCCATGAGATCATTGCGCCATTCTTATCTTCAGTAGGTAGTTCAAGAGATTCTGTAACTGCCGATATGTCTCCTAACGTTAGCTCTATTTTGCCTTGTTGTACTTGCTTTTCATTAAACGATTGTTCATATACTACAGCAATATCTTCATTATTTAGTGCCTCTCCGTAAATTCTTAAATCTTGAAAGCTGCCCGCAAAAGTAGCATCGCCTAAATAATTGGAGCGACCGATGTAAGCTTGCAGATCAGTACCAAAGCTTGCTGTTGTTTTCTCTTTGGCGGTCGTGCCTATATGAACACCGTTAATATAACCTGAAATAGAGCGTTCTGTAATAACCGTCGTATAGTGAACCCATTGACCTTCGTATGGTGACGTAGAAGTGCCTGATACTCCTACCTCAGTCGTCCAAGGCTGGTCAACATTATTGTTATTCGTAAATACTGACTTAAAATCACCACTTGGATTCGATGGATTAAACATCCAGTAATTCGTTGGCAAGTTATTGCCAGCTGCTGGAGTACCGTAGAATAACGCTGAGTAGTTCCCACTCCCAGTGTTGCTCTTGATCCATACAGATATCGTTGTATTTTCTTGATTATCAAACAAACCCGTAGGAAGCTGAACGTAATTTGTAGTACTATCTGTTCCCCCAGGCAGAGTGAGACCATCGGTGTACGTAATGTTTCCTACGGCCGTTCCATGCTTTTCATTCCCTGATATATCCTGTACATCCTCAAGCAATGGATAATGTGCCAACATCGTTGGTGTTATTGTGTCCGCTGAAGCTTGATTGCTAAATGGCAGGACAAGACTAAAACAGCTACTAAAGGTCAAAAGAAAAGCTAACATTATGATTGAAATTCGCTTCCGCATAGCATTCTCCCCTTCGGTTAATTTTCAGAAGCATACAACCCATATCCCTCACCTTTAAAACCAGACCCCCTCGCTCAAGGTACTAGAGATACGTCTTAAAAAAGAATGCGCTTACATTTCTTCTCATATTACGTCTTCAACACTTCCAATTCAATGTAGTATCTTGTTCATAAGGTGGATTTTTTTATTGCAATTCACGCTAACTTCAACACTATCCCTATACTTCGAAGTAATCGTTTTCATTCTGAATATACTCTATGTTTAAATTAAAGGATTGAACGCCTGATAAACATAATATATATAGTTGGGCGCTTGTCATATGGCAACGTGTCCGAAGACGATGCGGGTAAGCCATGGGCGCACCGGATCGAAAAATAAGGAGGATTTTCATTTATGCCAAAACGATTTAGCAGAATGCTCGCGTTCCTCTGTTGCTTGGTAATGGTGGCGTCGCTAATGCCTACCAGCTATGCCGCCGCCACTGACAACATCGAGAACGCAGAAGCGAATGAAACACCCACCGCCATTTTTGGAACTCCCGAACTCGGGTCAAACGACCCACTCTGGGACCAGACCATGGAGCATCACATCAACAAAAGCACTGTGCCCGCCGATCCCAGACCCCATGCCACGGGCACAGCCAGAATCCTTTGGGACCATGACTACCTGTATGCCCGAGTATTTGTGAATGACAGTAATCTATATCAGGGAGCTGGCGGAGATCACCAGTACGACAGCCTGGAGTTTTATGTCGGCACCGGAACCGGAGGCTCAAACCAATGGCGCGTCAGCGCGACGGGCGTGTTCTCAGGGCAGGCCGCTCCGGGCAGAGCTGCATGGACCCAGATCACGGAAACAGGATATATCGTGGAGATGAGAATACCCAAAAGAACCTTGACCTTGGAGGAGGGCAAGCTTACCTTTGAGGTTTATATTAATAACTCAACGGAAAAGGGCGGTGACCGCTATGAAGTCGTTTCCAGTTTCGGAGATCCGGACGCGGCTTACACCAGCGCTGCTTCTTTTACAGACAGCCTGCAGCTCTCTTTAGCCAATGAAGTGGACACCAGATTCTCAATCACCGCCACTGCGGGACCGGGCGGCCGAATAACGCCGAACCCACCCGGCGATGTTCTGAGAGTAGATCGGGACTCTAACAAAGAATTTACGTTTACCCCCGATTCCGGCAAAATGGTGGATACCGTAACGGTAGACGGCGAGACCGCGACTCTCTCTGCTGGCACTTATACCTTTTCGAATATTGAGGCTGACCATACAATTCACGTAACATTCAAAAACGATCCAGACGCGGGGCTGCTTCCCTTTGTTGTATGGAATGACAACTTCGCCAGTGGCGAGTACACAACGGCTGTCATCATTGATTTAGGCGAGGGGAAGGCAGCGTTAGGCTCCGCGCTTAATCCGGACTTGTTTGCCTTATCGGCTAGGAACACGACCCTGAACGGCGAAGCAGTTACCTTTGAAGGAACGCGCAAGATCACAAGGGTATATGCTAATGACGAACCGAAGGTACGCGGCTATCTGGGGCCGGTAAGCAATTCACCGGATTATCAGGACGGACTGGCAAGTGGCCGTTACATCGTAGTTGAGTCTGAGTTTTATTCAGCGAGCGGCGGCAAAACAACGCTGGATGGCAGCAGTAACTCGACAAAGCAGGTTTACAACATCGTACCAAACGGAGAGATCGTACTGACAGAGGGGAGTCCACTTCGCAACGTGGTTTTTGAACAGGAAAAAGTTGTGAATCCAATCCTTGACAAGTTTACAACATTCACGGACAATTCGGTCAATCGCTCGCTCTACCTTCACAAGGATGAAGACGGTAAAGTGATCAAAGGATTGCCGCTGTATGTTTATACACACGGCATGTCACGCGGCGGCACAAACGCTGGGACAGACCAAAAAGCGGCCATGAAATCCGCCAACGGCTCGGTCGCTCTAATGAAAAAAATGGAGAAAAATCCTGACAAGTACGCCAGCCATGTACTGAATATTTCCTATAATGGCGTATCTGTTCCCTCAACAGAGAATGTTAAGAAGGTCATAGACGCCCTGATTGCCAGCGGCGAAGTAGACCCTAACCGTGTTTACGCAGCTGGCTTCTCCTGGGGTGGCCAGTATACAAACAACTTAGTTAACAGCTACCCTGGCTTCTTCGCCGCCGCCGCACCTATGGCCCCGGTAAGCGGTTCACCGAACGCTAAGGACAATGACGCTCACAACAACCTGGCCTATTGGATGTTTTTAAATGCTCATAATGTTGGAGGCTACCAGACTAACCTCAATAACTTTATCAATAACAATATGCCGAAAATGATCAACGCAAGGGCTTCGCGCTTTGAGAGTAATGAGGTCCTCACGTGGCCCTACAATCAATTTGATCAGCCGAATCTGAGGCCGAATCCGGCCAACACACCTGTTCTGGCTGATTACATAGCGCACGAAGTTGAAGCGGCGGTTCTTTACAACGAGATAACTATGGGGGATTGGAGCATAGCTCCCACGGCGCAGTCCTCTAACTTGCCGGCTTGGAACAATGACTACACAGACGTCTTTGAATGGATGTTTGCACAGAGAAAACCGGTCGTGCCCGGTGCTCCGAGCGGCTTCAAGGCGACAGCCGGTGACGGACAGGTCACACTGAGCTGGACCGCCCCTGCTGACAACGGTGGCAGTGCGATCTTGGGCTACAAGGTATGGTATGGCAACGTAACGCCGGTCGTAATCGATGCGTCGGAGACCAAGTATACCTTCAAGAACCTGACAAACGGCCAAAATTACAGCTTCAAAATCGTTGCGGTGAACGCGAAGGGAGACGGCGCGGAGATCAGTGCACCGGCGATGCCGACGAAGACGACGACTCCTACCGTACCTGGTTCTGGTGGTACTACGGGCAACAACGGTAATACAGGCAACAGTGGTAATACACACAACACTAACAATACGAACACCGGGACAGACGCTGGAATGTCGAAATCGACCTACACATTGAATACACCGAAGGATAAACCCGCTATCACAGACAAAAATGGCAACACCACCCTGCCCGGCGGCGGCACGATTACGACCAAGGGAGGGACGGAGATCAAGGTGCCCGAAGGCACAACGATAGACTCAAATGGTAAGGTAACCATTCCGGCAGACAAGAGCGCCGAAGTGACACTACCCGCCAGCAACAGCACGGTGACCATTTCTGGCGGCTCGACGATAGCGAGCGACGGTACGGTCACAGTAGGCGGCAAAGACGCGCATGTGAAACTGCCAAACGGCAACCAGGTGCATATCCAAGGAGGATCGAAGATACGGAGCGGTGGAACGGTTGTGGTAGGACCCAGCGGTGCAAGAGTTGGCTTAGACAACGGCATGTCGCTGAACATCCGTGAGGGTACGGAGCTGGCGTTTGATGACTCCATCCCACTGGGCTTCCACGTGATAACAGGTAATCCTTTCAGGGATGCCGACATGGACGACTGGTTCTACAACGATATAAATTTCGCCTACACATACGATCTTTTCAACGGCACGACGTCCACAACGTTCTCACCGGGCAACGCAATGACGCGTGCAATGTTCGTGCAGGTACTGGCCAATCTTGAGAACATAAATCTCTCCAGCTACACAAGTTCCCGCTTTAGCGACGTGACGGACGGACAGTGGTACACCGCGGCAGCCGAGTGGGCGGCTGAAAAAGGCATAGTCAACGGTACAAACGCAGACCTGTTTGACCCCAATTCACCAATGACGCGTGAGCAGATGCTGGTGATCCTGTACAACTACATGAAGTACAAGGGCTATGAGATACCTGAAAGCCACTCTAAGTCCTTCACGGATCAGAGTGAGATCAGCTCCTGGGCGTTGGAGGCCGTTCAGGCGCTGCAAGGCAACGGCATTGTATTAGGCAAACCGGGCAACTTTTTTGCTCCCAAAGCCACCGCCACCCGCGCCGAAGTAGCCACGATCTTTGTAAGATTCGTCGAATATCTGGCTAACTGAAAGCGTATACAGATAAATGCAGACCCTTCCGGTTGGACAAAATCCAGCCGGAAGGGGATCCTTGTTTTCAAACTGACCCTCGATTTTTTGCATCTAGAATATTCGTCCTCAAGTCCAAAAATTCTAATTAATTAATGCATGTTCTGATTTATTTCACGCACAAAAAAACGCCATCAAATAATGTGATGGCGTTCTTGATTATGGAGCCTAGGGGGATCGAACCCCTGACCTCATCGCCGCCAGCGATGCACTCTCCCACGTAGTTCAGAAACACTTCCATTTCCAGCATTAGATAGAAACTGCACAATATCCAGTCTGAATTTAATATCAACACCATCGCGCATTACAGTGACAACATCGATGATGCTTCTTAACATAGTTTTCTTTTTTTCATCAGTCGCATCCTTGAAAATATCAATCCATACACTGATACTTTCAGCTAATTCTTTAATGTCGATAAGCTCCGATTTTTTAGACTGTAAATCTATTTCTAGTTTTCTTACTTCGGAATCTATAAGTGTCAACTCGTTTTGTTTTTGTTCTATTAATTCATTAAGCATTTCAGGTTTGAATACACTCTTCCCCAAGATACTTTTCGATATTTCAGATTTCAGAGCGTTTATTTCTTCGTAGCATGATTCAAGCTCTTTGTTTTTATTTTCAACCTCCTGTTTAATATAGTCGTATTCATCTTGATTATAGTCTTTGGCATATTCTTGATAATCCATCTTTTTTAAATAAGAAAGATAATTATCCACCTCTTCTAAAACGGGATCTTCTATTTTGGCTTGAGCATACATTGTTTGCCCCGCACATTCAACTTTCTTTAGTGCTTTCCCGCTACATCTGTATACTGCTCTCTTCCACTTCTGGATGTCTCCATTAGCTAGAATATATTTCTTACTATTATAAGTAGTCGTTAATGGTGATCCACAATAGCCGCATCGGATCATTCCAACAAGCAATAACGGACTTTTGGTACTATTTACTCTTGAGTAAAAGTGGTTTTTAATATTCTCTACCGATCTAGAGCTCCTAAATGTTTGTATGTAATCAAAATCATCTTCCGGTATGATAACTAAGTGAGTTTGACATTTTTCAGGCATTTTCCATTCACTTCTATCCTTTGTAACAAAAACCCCTTCTTTAGACTTTCTTTTTCCATATGCAGGATACCCCTTATAGGTTGGATTTCTTAATATGAAGTTTATTGCTCCTGTATTCCAATTGGAGCCAGTTGCAGTTTTAATTCCTCTTTCATTTAAATATTGCGAGATTCTATTACTTCCATAACCTTCATCTTTAACGAGATTAAATATTTCTCTAATTACAATAGCGCTCTCTTCATCAATTTCAAGCATCATAAGTTCTTTGCCTTTTTTATTTACATGTCCTGATTTTACTAGCTTATATCCAAACGGTGCGCTTCCACCTCTAAAAGCACCATCCTCAGCCATTTGCACATGTTTTTCGTCTACACGCATGGAAGTCTTACGTGACTCAATATTAGATTGCCAGAAGCGAAGAAAGTTAGTGATATCATGGCTCTCATCTTTAAATTCTTGCTGCCCTTCTTTGACTGACCACACTTCCACTCCTTGAGTGGTAAACCATTTAATTAACATAGGCGTTTCATATGTTCTTCTTCCTAATCTATCAAACATAAAACACAATAAAATGTCGTAATTTCCATTTTCAGCATCATATTTTGCTCTTTGTATTTCATCGCGATCATCGTTAGATGTCTTATATCCAGATACACCTTTCTCCACATACTCCTTTACTAATGTCCAACCTTTTGAATCTATAAATTCGATACACGATCTTCTTTGCATTGGTATATCATTTCCATCCAACTGTCCTTTAGTAGAAACCCTGTAGAATGTTGCTACACGTAACTTACCTGCCATAATTAATCCCTCCAATCGCTCTTATGTACATCCATAATTATATAGCATTTCTTTAATTGAGTAAACAAGCGTTGACTGTTTAAGATTAAAATGATATATTACTTTTTGTGTTCATCTCGGGGCGTTAGTTCAGTGGGAGAACGCTTCGCTGGCAGCGAAGAGGTCAGGGGTTCGACCCCCCTACGCTCCATAAATTTAAGACCCTATCTAATGTAGGGTCTTTTTCTTCATTTAAATATGTAATGTTTCTTATTCCCCGATATTGAAGGCTACCTTTTGGTCTAACTCTGCTATATTCACTGCATTTGAAAAACTCAAATTTACCCACATCATAGTCTTGCTATTAAACCGCTTTAATCCGTCTATTTTTCCGGTTGAATCTATACTAGTAATTCGATATGTATTATTTCCAATATTAATCTCTTCTCCAACAACTTCTTCTATGTATGCACTTTCTTTTAACCGCTCATACTCAATACTCATCCTGCGTCAATAGCGATAAGTGATCTGCATACTTTGCCGAGATGAGCCCGTCATGATGAAAGTCATGAATCCTATCCGCTATCTCAAATGACATCATTCCATTTTCACGCAACAAATTGATTAGTGCCAATATTACAGCGTCCTTATTTTCCCTTTTCGACATTCAAAAACTCCTCTATGTTTTTTGTTTACTTCATACTTTAACTTGGTATAGTGGCCCACCGTTAGATATTGCTACAGTATATGAAAGCATTCCGTGGGATGAAGAAACCCTTAAAGATAATAACGGCATATTCTTTTATAAAATTGCCCCATCGCTTGAAGAGTTGAATAAGTTTGGCGATAGTCTTTCATCTAACTAGCCCCCTAACAAGGGCTTTTTATTTTGTCTCAGTTTGTTTCATATGTGATTTTATTAAAATTTGATCTATTCATCTAATAGACACTTCAATATTTTTTTCCATAATTTATATCTATTTCTTCATTAACTCCTGCAATCAAACTTCTTTCATCGCTTCCCCAACCTCTTCATCAGAAAGTTGGTCATATTCCTCACCATTGAAATGTAAAAGAATATTTGTCATAATGTCTCCCTCTTCTGACTCAGAGTACATCTTCCATGCTGCCATGCCATGATTCTTATAGTTGTCTTCACATTTATCCATCCATTCGTTTACAATTGATACGTACTCACGAATCGCTTCATTCTTATCATCAAATTAAAACACTTCCGTTTTAAAGTGTCGCGGCTGTCTATTGATGCGCTTTGAGTCATCAAGATAGAAATGTGCTAAGATAATTTGCCATGGTTTCATGCTTACTCCTCTTTTCTAATTGTAGTTTTATTGTAATTCTTCAATTCAGTTTTAAATCCTATATGTATTGTCGAATATCCAAGTCCGACTTTGAATTGTACAATAACTACTGTTTGTGATATTTAATTTCACACAAGAGTTGGAACCCAAAGTTCTCTTATCCTTGGTCGTCAATAATATAGGACTCGCCATAAACGGCTAGTTGCAAGGATTCGCTTTTCGATTTAGAAAAGAATGTGGTAAGGGATTTACCCCGATTTCGTGGAGGAGTATTGTTCGTGTTATGCTTGAATTGGATGAAATAATAGGCGATAATCCAATGTGCACAAAAATGTGCATATTCAAAACATGAACAATCAGGATTGGTTATGAGCCATCATAACGTTGGGGGTTACTAGTTATCAGGTAAAGCAAAAAACAGCCGTGTGAGGGCTGTTAGGAGTGTTTCATTATATACTAACTCTTTGTTTGGAACGATCTATTTTAAAATCAGCCAGTATATATTTTGAGTAGATGCCTTGCTTCATGCATTCCCCACAAAACGTACCAACTTCAGTTGAACTTAAACGTATAGTTCTTTGACATCTGTTACACTCACACATCAATAATTTCTTCCTTAACTCATAATATTTCTTTGAAAGAGCTATGGTTTTATCATTGGTGTATCCTTCTTTTACTCGCTGCTTCTTACGATGATTGTTTGCTTTAAATCTCACTAATTGAACCAACTCCTCACATTTTTATTTCCTTTTTATTCTAACATACTTCGGTACTATACCCCAAGTTTTTACATCATAAGAACAAATAAAAAAGCCCCTAAGGGGCCGTATTTGAGAAGTCAGGTTGCATATAGCCAAGTTGGGTCATCAAGTATCTCCAAGTTAATTCAACCAGATTGCTAAGACTATTAAAAATTACCGATGAAAGGTCGGTAAAATTTGGAGTGTATTTGTAAAGTAAAATTGCTATCGCTGCAACTCCAAGGATGAATAGATATTTGATTTCATCCAATTTAATTGCGCGTATTATATTCATGTCCTTGATATTTATAGGGATATTATCCCATGAGAAGGACTGGAAATAAAAAAAGCTACGCTTTAAGCGTAGTTTCTAAATTGCTTTGTTATGTACTTTGGTAGTGTTTCTAGTAAGCGGGTTCTCCCAGCTGAGCTAAGGCCCCAGGATATGAAATAGATAACTTGTCCAGCACTGCTACGTTCCACAGGCGACTCCTATATCATATAAAATCCAGCTTTCGCTGTCAATCACTTTTTCAAGATCCAAAGTGATTGGAGAAGAACAACCGATTTCTCTGGTACACACGGACTGGAACTCCAGACTGCTCTTCTCCCTTTCCCCACTTCACTAATCCTCCAGATTGTCTTTGGACAACAGGGATTTCAGTTCTTTCATGAACATATTGATATCTTTGAACTGGCGATATACCGACGCAAAGCGTACATAAGCCACTTCATCTACGGGAAACAGCTGCTCCATCAATAACTCACCAATCTGGCGACTCTCGACTTCAGCATCGGCTGTATTACGCAGAGATTTCTCTACTTCAGATACCATCATCTCCAGGGTCTCTACGGAGACTGGACGTTTCTCACAGGCACGAATAAGCCCGCGGAGAATCTTGTCCCGGCTGAACTCTTCCCGACTGCCATCTTTCTTAATAACAATCAGTGGAGTCTCTTCAATCATCTCAAACGTTGTAAATCTGCGGGCACACTGCTCACACTCACGGCGACGACGAATGGATTTTGCCTCGTTGGCCGGACGCGAATCAAGCACTTTGGTACCCATATAACCGCAATAAGGACACTTCAAATCAGATCACTTCCCACGTTTTACTTTTTACCACATATTCCCTGTCTTGATTTTGTAATGAAAAATGCATTGCCGACACATAATACTTTTACCAACCCACGAGGAGGTGAACAGCAATGGCACAAAGCAATGGTAACTCCAACAACCTGGTGGTAACTAAAGCTTCCGCAGCACTCGAGCAAATGAAATATGAAGTTGCTCAAGAACTCGGAATCAGCATCCCACAAGACGGATACCAAGGTAACATGACTTCTTACGAGAACGGTTCGATCGGTGGATACATCACGAAGCGTCTGGTAACAATTGCAGAACAGCAATTGGCAGGTCAATACCAATAATATCTGCATCGTAATACGCTACACAGAGGAGCATGGAGCGGCCGGTGAATAACCGGCCTGCTCTGTGCTTCTACTTATATACTTAGAACGTATTATAGATCTTTACATACTGATTATAATAGTAAATGACTCTTTGTACATAGTGACGCGTCTCACCAAACGGAATATCTTTCACCGTATCAAATGAGCCATCCCACACACCATCTCTAAGCCAACTGTTCACTTTGCCTGGTCCCGCATTATAGGCAGCGATCATAACTGCTTCATTGCCATCGAATTGATCGGATAGATTCCGCAGATACCATGTGCCTAACTGAATATTTCGTTCAGGCTCGTGCTTTAATTCCTCCAGTGAAGTGTCGGGAATTTTGGCTTGTTCCAGTATCCAGTTTGCCGTGTCTGGCATCAGTTGCATGAGCCCGATGGCGCCCCGTTTGGATTCCTTGCTTGTCTTAAAATTGGTCTCCACCTTGATAATGGAAGCAATCAGAAACGGATCAACCTCATAACTCTGAGATTGGGCACGGATCTCTTCCTTATAATGTATGGGATAGAACCATGCCATCCAGTTAGTATTCAGAAATAACACCAGTACAAAGGACACAAACATCAACAGCAGTACACGTTTCTTACGCAATATTCTCATAACAAACCCTTACGCTGTAGAAATGAGTCAATTTGCTGCTCCGTCGCAGGCCATAAACCGCTGTTATCAATGACAATGTCTGCCAGCTTCTTTTTGCGCTCAATATCCATCTGTACATCCATCCGGGCCTCAGCCTGTTCTGCAGTCATTCCATCCCGACTCATCAAGCGATCTCGTTGGACCGACCTTGGAACATATACAACCATGACTTCCTCGAAACCATCTTCCAGACCTGATTCATAGAGCAAAGGAATATCAGACACCACAAGTTTATCCGGATGTTGCAATTCGTATGCAGCAGCCCGTTCACGCATCACTCTTCGGATCGCCGGATGTGTGATAGCCTCCAATGCCTTTCGTTCCTCTGGTTGTTGAAAAACAATGCTTCCGAGCTTTTTCCGATCCAGTGTTCCATCTTCGTTCAGTATGGCTTGTCCAAACCGCTTAACAGCGGCGGCCAACACGGGATGCCCGGGCATCATAACTTCCCGGGCAATAACGTCTGCATCGATGAGCAACGCTCCCTTACTGGCGAGATAGGCGGAAACACTGCTTTTGCCTGTCGCGATCCCGCCGGTTAAGCCTATATTCATCGTTTCACCTCATAACAACTTCATTATTCCCATAATCATTAACATTAGCGCTGGCAATACAGACAGTCTTCGCATCCAGCGCAGAGCTGAGAATCGTAGGCCAACCTTCATGCCGAGTGACAGAAACGCCCCACTAAACAGTGCAATAATGAGTGCTGTCCATAGTGTAGGGAATCCCAGAAGTGCCGCTCCCAAACCTGCTCCAAACGCATCCAGAGACAGGGCAATACCAAGCCACATCGCTTCTTGGGCAGATATACTCCCCGAGTTATCCATATCCGCCTTGGAGGGACTGCGAAGGATCTGAATGACAACGCCCAGCTTGCGCAACTCCAGTGTAAATACCATTCGTTCCAGTGATCCATTTGAAGCCGACTGCTCCAGATCCAGTGCAAGCACCTGATTTCTGCCCTTTGAAGTCGACAGTCTCTCTTGTGCTTCTCCCACCCCAGTTACCGTTTCTTCTGTTCCCTCACCCATTCCAGTGTCTATTTCCAGCTGTTCTTTGCCTTGCTTCCGAATTAGTTGCAACAGTGACCATGCACCAATACCTATCAATATGACGGCTCCCACGATCGAAGCGATATCCGGTGACACCACATGGGACAACAACACACCTACTTGCATCGACAAGGCAATAACCAATCCCGAACAGATCGAAATAACAGCGATAGATAACAGGGGAATCTTAGTCCTCCGTAACCCATATGTAATCCCGACTCCAAAACCATCTAAACTAAGCGCCAAAGCAAGCGCCAGCAATGAAATAAAATGATGCAGCACCCCGGACTCCTCCTCTGTGCGGTACTCGTGCCAACTGAAGATGCCAGTATGGGTATACGCCCGCTTATTTCTGCCATATCAGTATATGGAGGGAGGAATCCAAGGGTGCTATGATTTCATCATTTCGTTCATTCAGTTCATGTTACAACAGCTGACAGTTTGGACAAAAATGCGTGCCACGGCCACCAACCACCGTTTTTTCAATTAACGTACCACAAGTTGTACATGGTTCTGATTTGCGTCCATAGATTTTCAGTTGATGCTGGAACATCCCCATCTCACCCTGTCCATTCACATAGGACTTGATGGAAGATCCACCTGCATTCACTGCATCTTGCAACGTAGCCACAATCGCTTCATGAAGCACCGTTAACTGAGCTTCGGTCAGTGTCTTGGCGATGGTCTCGGGATGGATACCTGCGCGAAATAAAGCCTCGTCCACATAAATATTCCCGATACCAACCACATATGCCTGATTTAAAAGCACAGCCTTGATTTTGGTTGTACGCTTGCCAACCGCCTCGCGGAATGCAGTTACCGTAAAGGCTGGATCAAGCGGCTCCAGTCCCAGCTTCAGCAGAGGTTTGGACACCAGTTCCTCACCTGCATTGAACAGATGCATCGTACCAAATTGACGCACATCCTTATAACGCAATTCCGTACCATCATTAAAATGGAAGATCACATGTGTATGTTTCTCCACATCTTCATGCTGCTCGTACACACCGTATCTTCCTTCCATCCGCAGATGGGAGACAAGCACCAGCCCGTCCAGCAAAATACGCAAAAACTTGCCGCGGCGCTCCACCCCAATAACGGTATGTCCCGCTAGTTCCATTGCAAATGCATCTATGTCGTCCGGCCGCTGAATAATCCGCGGCAAGCTAACGGTAACATGATCAATCGTTTTGCCCACAATAAGTTGATTCAATGTTCTTCTGACTGTTTCGACTTCCGGTAATTCCGGCATGATGTTCTCACCTCCCCTATATTATAACGGAAGATGGCACTCAGCGGGACCCTTTTCTTATATCTCAAACATGGAAAGGCCTTTTGTAAAATACCGGAAAAACCGCGCAGCACTTGATTTATTTCGCTTCGTACCAGTTATCACCAAAGCTGACTTCTGCTTTCAGAGGAACGGACAGTTCCAAAGCTTTTTCCATAACAGAAGGGACTAACTCTTTCATCAGTTCCAATTCATCCGCAGGCACTTCGAATACAAGCTCATCGTGCACCTGAAGCAACATACGGCTCTTCAGCTTGCGTTCCCGCAGCGCTTCATCCATCTGTACCATGGCCAGCTTGATGATATCTGCCGCTGTTCCCTGAATCGGTGTATTCATCGCCGTACGCTCTGCGAAGGAACGCAGATTGAAGTTGCTGGCATTAATCTCTGGCAGGTAACGACGTCGTTCCAACAGCGTTTTGACGTAACCATCCTGACGAGCTTCCTTCACAATGTCATCCATATATCGGCGGACACCCTGGAATACTTCAAAATATTGATCAATAAACTGCGCAGCCTCTTTACGCGTAATGTGCAGGTTCTGGGACAAACCATAATCACTTATTCCATACACGATACCAAAGTTAACTGCCTTGGCGGAGCGACGCATATCTCCATCCACATCCTCAGGCTTCACGCCGAATACATCCGAAGCGGTCTTTGTATGAATATCCATATCGTTGACAAACGCTTCCTTCAAGCGCTCATCGTCCGAAATGTGTGCCAGTACACGCAGTTCAATCTGGGAATAGTCTGCTGCCAAAATGGACCATCCTGGCTCGGAAGGAACAAATACCTTCCGGATTTTGCGACCTTCCTCCATCCGAATCGGAATGTTCTGCAAGTTCGGGAATTGGCTGCTAAGTCGTCCGGTAGCGGCGATGGTCTGACGATAATACGTATGCACCTTGCCATCCCGATTGGATATCTCTTTGAGCAACCCTTCCACATAAGTGGATTGCAGCTTGGCAAGCTGACGATATTGCAGAATATGCTTGACCACATCATTATAAGGAGCCAATTTCTCCAATACTTCCGCATCTGTGGAATAACCCGTTTTTGTTTTCTTCACCACTGGCAAGCCCAATCTATCAAATAAAATCTCACCCAGTTGCTTCGGTGAATTTAGATTAAATTCCGTTCCTGACAGCTTGTAGATCTCAGCCATCAACCTGCTGATCTGTTCTTCAAACTCACTGCCCAAAGCCTGTAGATCGGCTGTATTGGCCTTGATACCCTGTTTCTCCATGTCTGCCAATATGCGTGACAACGGCATCTCCAGTTCATGGAACAGTGAATTCATCTCATCGGTTTCCAACACCTGCTCCTGAAGTGGAATAATGGCTGCTACTGCAGCAGCCTTCCGACATAGGAAATCGCCCAAGATCTCCACTTCCGGTACCTTGTACTTGGCCCCTTTGCCCATAACCGTGTCATCCTCCACAAGTGACGGCAGACCATACTTGGTCGTGAGTCCACTAATCGTCTGGTTGGATTCCGTTGGATCAAGCAAATACGCTGCCAGTTGTACATCAAATGACGCACCAGCAAATTCAATGCCATGCGCATGCAGGGCCAGGTCTACACGATGAAGATCATACCCGCGCTTTGGCTGGTCTGAATTACCAAGCCATGCACGCACTGGAGCCGCTGCCTCGGAATGAAGCAATTCGGGAGATATGAACGTATAGGTTCCAGCGGAACCTACAGCAAGTCCAATCAATTTCGCTTGGTGCGGGTTATCCCCATGTGTCTCCACGTGGAGGACATCAATGGAATCGAGGGAACTGAACAGCTCACTGATGTTGTCCTCTGTTGCAATGGAGGATTCAACTTCGGCAGCAGGAACCGCTTCCTGTTCAGAACCAAGACTGCCACTGAACGACAGGCGTTCGAGCAGAGATTTGAATTCCAGCTTAGCCAATGCAGGGCCAGCATGTTCTTCTTTTAATCCCGCGAATTGCATATCCTCCCACGTCTGCTCCAGCGGAACTTCCCGGTGAATCGTCGCGAGTTGTTTGCTCATCCGGGCATCTTCGGCATGGGCCTCGATCTTTTCTTTCATCTTGCCTTTCAGCTCACTTGTGCCGTTCAGCACATCCTCTACCGATCCGAACTGGTGCAACAGTTTCAACGCTGTTTTCTCTCCAACCCCGGGAATCCCCGGAATGTTATCGGACGCATCGCCCATCAGACCCTTGAGATCAATGATTTGCAATGGCGTCAGACCATAACGCTCTTTAATCTGAGCAGGATCATACAGCTCGATATCGGTTACCCCTTTACGTGTCAGCCCGATATGTACATGTTCGGAAGCAAGCTGCAGCATATCTTTGTCACCCGATACAACAAGCACCTGTCTGCCCGCTTCATCTGCGCGTTTGGTTAACGTTCCGATGATGTCATCCGCTTCGAATCCAGCCAGCTCAAACTGAGCAATACCAAGTCCTTTCAGCAGTTCTTTGAGCAAAGGAAATTGCTCTGACAACTCTGGTGGTGTTTTCTCCCGTCCACCCTTGTATTCCTGGTACCCTTCGTGGCGGAACGTGATTTTGCCTGCATCAAATGCAACCATGACATGTGTAGGCTTATGCTCTTCAAGCAGTCTCAGCAGCATCGTGGTGAAGCCATATACCGCATTCGTATGCAGACCTTTTGAGTTGGTCAGAGGCGGCATTGCAAAAAACGCCCTGTAAATAATGCTATTTCCATCTATGAGAATAAACTTGTCCATTCCAGCACCTCGCGTATTATATGGTCAACCTCTTCAAATTACATCTACTCTCATGATACCATACCCACCTGTCACATCAAAAAGAATAGCCTCTTTTCACTTCATTTTTAATTGCAAAAAAAGAACCTTCTCCGCAGACAGCTGTACACAGCCTACCTGAGAGAAAGTCCTTTTCCATTCATATGATTGCATTACTTAATCAGTACTGATTCCCCAATTCCAAAGTAATACTCTTCTATTGATTCAGATCCGGACGTTTACCTGTCACCAGGTATACCGTGCTCTCACCAATGTTGGTCGCATGGTCGCCAATACGTTCAATGTAACGTCCAACCATCATCAGCAGCATAGCCTGAGAAGCCTGATTAGGATGCTCTGTCATTAACGTGTAGAGATCACTGATCATGTGGCTGTACAGTTGATCGACCTGATCGTCCGTTTGAGCCATTTTATAGGCCAGGTCTGTGTTTTCTTTCAGGAAAGATTCGATGGATTCATCAATCATGGATTTCACGATCTCTGCCATTTGCGGGATATCCACCAGAGGTTTAATCAGCTTCTGTCCATCCATCCGTAGTGTTACCTTCGCCACATCGAGCGCAAGATCTCCCATACGCTCCAGATCACTGGAGATTTTGAATGCCACGATAATACGTCTGAGATCCTTCGCGACTGGCTGTTGTGTGATGATCAGTTTAGAGCCAAGTTCCATAATTTTGTCTTCAAGGGCATTCAGATTCGCATCATTCTTGATGATGACCTGAGCTTTCTCCGCGTTCATCGTTTGTAAACTCTCAATAGCACCATCCAATGCTGCTCCTACATGTTCACCCATTTGTTTGAGCAAAGTACGCAGCTCTTCAAGCTCCTGATCAAATTCTTTTCTGCGAATCATAGATTTCATGTCCTCCTTATCCATCATCTCCGGGTATGCCGGGATCATTCCAATTCAGCTCGCTTAACCGAACCTTCCAGATATATAATCCTCGGTCCGGGAATCTTGCGGTGTGGAGAATAACGTCTCCGTATCAGCTGCCTCCACCACTTCACCATTCAGGAAAAATACCGTGCGTCCAGATACCCTTGCCGCCTGGTGCATATTGTGGGTAACCATAACGATTGTGTACTTGTGATGCAATTCTTTCACCAGTTCCTCAATCTTCAATGTGGAGATCGGATCGAGTGCAGACGTTGCTTCATCCATTAGCAGAACGTCAGGCTGTACAGCCAGCGCCCGTGCAATACAGAGACGCTGTTGTTGCCCGCCAGACAAACTAAGTGCCGACTTTTTCAATACATCCTTCACTTCATCCCATAGGGCAGCATGGACAAGACTTTGTTCCACCAACTGATCCAGTTCAGCCTTTTGGGTTACCCCGTGCAAGCGCGGTCCATAAGCCACGTTATCATAGATGGACTTCGGGAAAGGATTCGGTTGTTGAAACACCATGCCAACTCGTTTGCGCAGTGTCTCCACTTCAATCTCATTACTGTAAATGTCAGAGCCACTCAGCATAACCTGTCCTTCCACACGAACACCCGGAATCATGTCATTCATCCGGTTTAACGTGCGAAGCAATGTCGATTTACCACAACCTGACGGCCCGATGAACGCAGTAACGGTTTTTTCCGGCAGATCCATCGATATATTTTTAAGCGCATGATGCGTATCATAATATAAATTAAGATTTTCAATGTGAATGAGGTCCTTCATGGATGTTCACTTCTCCTTCGCTGCAGGGACACGGAAACTCCCTTTACGTTGAGACCGATACTGATAATCTTTCATCGCTGCTCGGCCATCTTTAATATCCTACCCTTTCATTGTAAAAACAGTATCACTTTCATGTTAACGGAATGTAAAAAAGACATCCTTAACCTTCATGATCTGCTTGATGGATCAATCTGATTGCTGATGCCTGCTTTATTGACTACCTTATAGTTTACTCTCCATTCGAAACCATCTCATCCAGCTTCGTACGAATGTGCTCTGCAACTTCTCCAGCTTTCCCGCCTTCCATGGCGATCTCCTCTGCTATACGAGACAAATCTCTCACCGCACTGTTCAGTTGTCGGAACGTTGCTCCCCCTGCGGTGACATGCACCGAACTGTCGTCAATCTCCGCTCCGCTTGCCTTAACCAGTTCAACAGTCTGAAGGGTCAATCCACCAATATTCTCTAGCAATGAAGACATGTTCCCCGCAACCTCACGGGTCTGTTTCGCGAGCGCTCGAATCTCGCCTGCAACAATCTGAAAACCTCGTCCATATTCACCGGCATGAGCTGCTTCGATGGAAGCATTCAGGGCGAGAAGACCACTTTGATCTGCCAGGGAGCGAATGGATTGTGCCATGCCTGAGCCTGTTTTGATCGAATTCAGCATGTGATCTGCATGTTGACCTTGACTCTCCATATGCTGATGTACCCGGTTATAGGAAGCATCAACGTCCTTCAAACTCTCTTCCCCATGCTTGGACAATGCCATGATCTCACGTGCTTCATGTACAGTCTGATTCGCTGCATGCACCAGCTTGGTGACTGCATCGTTGATTCTCGATATCTCCTGTCTGCTCTCGGTTACCGTACGCACACGTTCTGCCGATGAAGCCTGTTGCAGCCTGCGGGAGAGGGACATCACATCACGCATCGTCAGCACACCAAGCAGTCTGTCTTGTTCCGTAACCAGCAGACAATCGTAGAAATGCTGTTCATTCCGTCCAAGTGCGATATCAATAATCGTTGAGGCTTCCATATGAATATCTGCTATAACCGGAGATGTATTCACTACTTGTATGACCGGCTTACGGTAGAATAAATCTGCGGCAAAACGGCCATTTAACATCCGATATAACGTCTCTCGCATTAACAATCCAGTAGGTTTCATTTGCTCATCACACAATACAATACATGGGTGCTCCTGATCCTGATTCATCATCGTCGCTGCTTCTCCACAGGTCGTATGGACCCCCGCGACAGGAACCTGACGATAATAGTCATGCAAATGGATTACAGTCTCTTCAGCAACTATTGCTACTTCAGTTTGCTCCATTATGGGTGTCGTTAATTCTTCATTATGTAAAACAACATGAGGCTGGTCGGGTTTCACTTCGAGCAACATGGGCATAAATGCGCAATCTCCTTTACGTATTAGCTCCGTCTTGAGGTGGGATGTATAGGTACAAAGTATCACTAATATAAGTCCATGCTACTCCCTCTACGTAAAGTAAAATCTTCCTTTATGTTAAATGAACGTAAAATAAAACTCCCCGATCATTGCTAACTTGAATGATGGGGAGTTTTTCTTTTGACAACCAATTTATAACCTACACCACGAATCGAATCAATGTGAACCGATTCCGGGTCCAGCTCCAGCTTTTTACGTAATGAGCTGACGTGAACATCCACGGTTCGTTGACCTCCGATATAATCGAAGCCCCACACAGCGTTCATCAGATCATCCCTTGTCAGTACCACACCCGGCTTTTTGGCCAAATACAGAAGTACTTCGAACTCTTTTGGACGCAGACTGATGGATTGTCCACCCAGTGTCACTTCATATTTCAGAGGATAAATCTCCAGCTCTCCCAGAATAATTCGTGAGCCATCCTTGTCCTCAAGCTGTGGTAAATCTTCACCATTGGAATAACGTCTTAATACCGCATCCACTCGGGCTAATAGCTCAGACACACCAAACGGTTTGGTAATATAATCATCGGCACCTGATTTCAGTCCCTGTACAACCTCGGCTTCACCGTTCTTGGCCGTCAGAATGATAACAGGTGTACTAACACCCTGTATTCTTAACTTGCTCAGAATGTCCAGACCATTCATGCCCGGAAGCATCAAATCCAGCAAAATGAGATCAAATTCCTGGGACAAGGCCCGATCATATCCTGCAGATCCGTGATCCTCTGCCGTAACGTCATAACCTTCCTGTGTCAGGTTATACGTGAGTAATCTTGATAATGTAGGTTCATCTTCAATAACTAGCAAACGCTGTGCCATGATACCCCTTCTCTCTTCATAGGTTGTCTATTGCCACAACACTTTTTCTATCATAGCACTAATTTGTTAACGCGGTGTAAAACAATACACACTTTTTACATTTTGATACCAGACGCCTACATCTCTTCGTCTTGAATGAATGGAAGGATCACACGGAACGTTGTCCCCATGCCCAGTTCACTCTCTACAGACAATTTGCCATGATGCAGTTCCACCAGATGTTTAACGATGGAAAGTCCAAGGCCTGTGCCCCCTGAATTACGGGATCTGCCTTTATCAACACGATAGAACCGTTCGAAGATTCGCGGCAAATCTTTTTTCGGTATGCCAATTCCTGTATCTGACACCGCAAAGATGACTTCATCATCGTTATCCATCGTCACCTGTAACTTCACTCGTCCACCATCGGGGGTATAGTTGATGCCGTTCGATAACAGATTGATGAATATCTGCTTCATCTTATCCTCATCTGCTTCAATGTACAGTTCCTCCGGAACATGCATTTCCAGACGAATCTGCTTTTTCTCCGCCACCTTGGACAAGGTGCCCAGCACCATTTCGAAGAAAGAGTGTACATGAACAGGTGAGCATTGCAGCGGTGCGCGTTTCGATTCAATTTTGGATAACTCCAGAATATCCCCGATTAATCGGTTAAGTCGATCTCCTTCATCATAGATGATTTTCAGGAATGATCGCTCTGTCTCCTTATCCTGTACCCCGCCGCTAAGCAGCGTTTCGGCAAACCCTTTGACTGCAGCAACTGGTGTCTTGAGCTCATGAGAGACATTTGCAACAAACTCACTGCGCATGGACTCCAATCGGCGAATCGCCGTCACGTCCTGCAACAGGAACAACATGCCCCGATACCCACCATCATCTTCAGACATCGGTACTCCATCAATACGGATCAGTTTTTCCTCCGGGTTGAACACACTTACTTCTTCATGCATCCGTTCTTTCAGTGCAACACTCTCTTCGATGGTACGTGTTAATTCGTAGTGTCTTTTCAATTCAGTATAAGGTTTACCCGTAACCTTTCCTGCTTGAATACCAAGCATACGCTCCGCTTCCCGATTGACCAGTGCAATGGATTGCCCTGCGTCGATCATGACAATACCTCCGGTCATATTCGCGAGGACACTCTGTAACAACGCTTCATTGTCACGGATCGTCTTCAGCTGGGACTGCAAGCTGTCTGCCATTCCATTTATGGCAAGCCCCAGCTGTCCGATCTCATCTCTACGCGTTACATCAACTCTGGCATCGTATTCCAGTTTGGTGATCCGATGGGCCACTTTTGTAATATGCTCAATCGGGGAGGTTAATCCGCGTGCAACCCGATAACTGACAAACGCGACAATTAGGAACAATAGTCCAAGTGCAGCAAACATAATCATCCAACCACGCTGAAGCCCTTGATCCACAGCCTGTAGACTCATGGATAGACGAATGTAGCCATCAAATTTGCCGCTAGGTATTTCAATCATGTCACTTTGATCCGAATTCACAGGTAGTGCTACATATAGCATGTCTTGTCCCAATGTCTCACTGTAACGTATGGATTGGCCGTATCCATCTCCGACGGCACCCTTAATCTCCTCACGGTTCAAGTGATTATCCATGGAGGCCGGATCACTCTCGGAATCCCCAATGACCATGCCGTCTTTATTGATGAAGGTTACCCGGGAATCCGTCAGACGATCCAGTTCCAACGCCCGATCTGAATAATACTTTCGTGTGGCTTCCGAGGTTGGATCACTTGCGTCATGGAATGGAAAAGTTGCTTTGAGCAAATTAATCTCGCGCACCATGGTTTGCTCCAATGCGGATATATGCGTAGTCTTAAACACTCTGCCCATCGTATATCCAGCCACAATGACGGATACGCCGATCAGCACCATCATAATGATGGCAAGGCGAATTCGGAACGGTCTCATCTATCTCTTCCTTTATGATCAGATTAATATCTTATGAATTGCTCTACATTGAATCCAGTTCAATTCGGTCCCCACGGGTACCTGGATTGGAAATTACGAGAAACTCCACTTCCTCGTTGCTCCGATTCTTCATCTGATGTGGCATTCCGGGTGCAATCTCTATTCCTTCATGGGTTTCCAGCACAAACGTGTCTCCATTAAGTTCCATACACGCTTCACCGCTGAGGATGAAAAAAAACTGACGGCTTACCGAATGATAATGTCGTATTTCAGCCGTTCCTGCGGGCATTCTCTCATGAATGATGCTCAATTTTTCGTTTTGAACAAGGTGCCAACCATCGCACTGTGCACCCCATATATAATGTGCTGCATTCTGTTTGCTAATTTTCATATGACTTGTCCCCCCCGAGTATAATTGCTCGATCTATCATATCACAGATTAGGGGCCTCCCAATCTTTTAGTCAGTACTGTGCAATACGCTATTCAACTGCAGTCAGACAAGGCTAATAATAAAATATCATAGTTGTATCAACAGAGATGCCGACTTTTGTAAACAGGTGCTAAACCGCATCTTTGACATACATATTCACCTGATATCAAAAAGACGCACCGCTCAGCCATGCTGAAAGCGATACGCCTCTCTATATAATCAAATTAATCCTATCCTGAGTCTAAACGTTCTTAACGTATTATCCGTTCACCACTTCGCCGCCATTCACATGTATCACCTGTCCGCTCACATAAGAAGAATCATCTGAAGCTAGATATACATAGGCGGGAGCCAGTTCATCCGGTTGTCCTGGCCGCTTCATTGGCTGCGTTGCGCCGAACTCACTTACTTTTTTCTCATCAAATGTGGATGGAATGAGTGGTGTCCAGATCGGCCCTGGTGCAACGGCATTAACACGAATTCCCTTCTCAATCACATTCATCGATAGCGAACGAGTGAACGAAGTAATTGCTCCTTTGGTAGATGAATAGTCAAGCAGAGTCGGGCTGCCGCGATAGGCTGTGATGGAAGTTGTATTAATAATCGTACTGCCCTTCTTCAGATGTGGCAGGGCTGCCTGCGTCACATAGAACATGCCAAAGATATTGGTGCGGAATGTACGCTCCAGCTGTTCTGGCGTAATATCCTCCAGATTCTGCTGTGGATGCTGTTCTGCTGCGTTATTTACGACAATGTCCAGTTTGCCCAGTTCATCTACTGTCTGCTGAACCGATTTCTTCGCAAAGGCATCATCACCGATGTCCCCTGCAATCAAGATACACTTGCGTCCTTCTTGTTCGACCTGACGCTTCGTTTCCTTGGCATCTTCGTGCTCGCTCAGGTATACAATGGCGACATCCGCGCCTTCCTTGGCATACGTAACAGCAACAGCACGTCCAATTCCGCTGTCACCCCCTGTAATAAGCGCCACCTTACCCGTCAGTTTACCTGCTGCCTTGTATTCAGGCTTCTCAAATTCCGGTCTGGGATGCATCTCTGATTCGATTCCGGGACGTTGATCCTGATGCTGCGCTGGCATTGTTTTTTGGTTTTGTGGTGTAGTTGACATCTAACATTCTCCTCTCAAAATGTGAACATATTTGGATTACAGAAGACATGGACATAACTGCACACTTCCTTGTCTTTCGTTCTCTGAAAAAAGTCTCATTCTGTAGGATGGCAGTAACAGTCCAGATTATTCTTCTGCGATCAACAGCAACTTAAGCCTCAGCGTGCTGTCTCTAATCGTTATTTACCACTCTCTTTGGATATCAAACAACCGATTTGCTTTAATGCCTGTTTGGCCAAAATTCGAAATTTATTCGAAATTAGACTGTTTCATGATACAAAGTGTATTCCTATGCTGCTTGGGCTGATGTACAATGTACAGTATACTGATGTGCTTTAACTCTCATCTTTATTGGTTTAATCATTCTAACCTAACATGGAGACCTGACAATGGAATCGCATATTAATTCATATATAACACTCGTAGCTACTTCAGCCGTGCTGAATGTCTTTTTGTGTTTATATACCTATTTCAGAAGATCCGAGATCCCCAGTTCCAAAATATTCATTCTCTACACAGCAGCACTCTCCATATACACTTTTGGTTATGCGATTGAGCTAGCCAGCAACACGCTGGAGCAGATGATGTTTTGGACCACCGTGGAGTATATAGGCATGCCCTTCTCCGCATCTCTTGGCCTCATGTTAATGATAAAGTACACTGGAAAAACGTTATCCAAAAAGGTAACTGCCTCATTGTTTGTAATCCCTTCCATTACACTAGCTATGGTTGCAACCAATGACTTTCATCATCTATTTTATAAAAAAGTATGGCTGAGAGAAGATAGTCCCGTTCCTCTGATGGATATCGCAGTGGGTCAATGGTATGTTGTACACGGTGCATTCACCTTCTCCTGTCTGTTATGTGCCTGCCTCATCCTGATTGGACAATGGAGACATACCAAGAAGATGTATCGTCGTCAATTACTTACTCTCATTACCTCACAGATTATTCCTATGGTCGCAGCTTTTCTGTATTTGCTTGGTGTGACCCCCGGCGGGATGGACCCCGTACCCGTACTCATGTGTATCACATCTGCTATGTATATCTGGGCGATTCTATCCTCACGTCTACTGACCATCGTACCCATCGCCAAAGACAGTATTTTCGAGAGCATGCGTGAAGGTGTTATTGTACTGGATAGTTTCAATCGACTGGTCGATTACAACCGATCTCTGCGTGACATGTTGCCAGAGCTTGATACAACCATGATTGGCCAACCCTTGGATGAGATCTGGCTCAATCTTGCTGGAAAGACGTTTCCCGTTGAATACGGAAGAGAAGGATTGCAAACCGATCTGTACTGGCAGTTAAATGGAGAGACCGTCTGTTACCAGGTCAGGACATCTTACGTGTATAACAAGGATGCACAGACTGTGGGCAGTCTAATTATGTTAATCGATATAACGGAACAACGATTCTTGCAAGAACAGCTGAAACAACTGGCTTATTTCGATGGTCTGACCAAAATCTATAACCGCACTCAATTTTTGTATAGAGGTCGGGAGATTTTGAGTGAAGCTCAGCTTAATCCGCAACCTGTCTCATTTATTTTATTTGATATTGATTACTTTAAACGCATCAACGATACCTACGGGCATGATGTTGGCGATCAGGCCATCATTCATGTGGTCTCTGTTTGTAATCGTTATTTAAGCCCTGAGATGTTGTTCGCCCGTTATGGAGGCGAAGAGTTTGTCATCGCTCTTCCGAATACCTCGCTTCAAGAAGCCGAGAAACTTGCCGAACAACTGAGAGTTGCCTTGTTGAATGACCCCCTGGACGTTAAGGGAGTGCCTATTACGCTGACCTCAAGCTTTGGTATTGCCCAGTACAAAGGAGGGTCAGATTCGCTGGAGTCCTTGTTACGCGACGCGGATACTGCCTTGTACGAATCCAAGCGCAATGGTCGAAATGCAGTGCGTGCGTATACTGTGAGTACAACCTAACCAATGTAAACCGTGTCTGATGGAATATGCATGCTGTTATGAAGGGTAGTGATCCCTCTAGTTCCAGTTCAAATACACCGAGGACTGCTGATTTCATCTCGGTAATAAAAAAATAGACAGCCAATGAGGCTGTCTATTTTTCATCTTCAACGAAACACCATCCTACATATCATCCGGATTGTCCTAAATACGTCTGCAAACGCTTAACCAACAACTAACAATACATCTTCGTAGGATGGATTAACCGTCCACAACGCACTTAGATTACCTGATTATTCACCATCAGGTACACCATGATTAGCAAGAATACAGCCAGAAGTGTACTGAACATACGGATCTTGCTTTGCTCAGGACCCACATCACGTTTGTTTTTCACACCTTCTGCAGCGAGTCGCAGTGGTTTACCCATAATTCCTCCAATAGCCGCAATAGCCAAGAGCAGAACAACAACGACAGCCATCCAGACATGAGAGTACTCACCTTTGGTCATCAGGTAACCACCAGTAAGAAGTTGGATTACAAGTCCATACTGCGCGACTTTGTTCAAAGAACGAAGCGATGCAAAGGCTCCCTCTTGTGCTGCGGCATTCAAAGTACGGATTTTACCGACCACAAATGGCAGAATCAAATAGAATCCCATCGCCAGTGCTCCAACAATATGGAGCAAATACATAATCATTGTCAAAATTTTCATCCTCCTCAACATTTTCGGTGTGCTATACATCACATCTCATTATACTGGGGAACTTATCCAAAGAAAAGAAAACCTCCGGGTTTACCGGAGGTTTTCTTTTAGCTTCTGTTCAAAAAGTTTTCAAACTTACAGGTTTACTACCGAAATGACGTTGCGAACCGAATCAGCCGATTTATCCAACCCTGCTTTTTCTTCCGTTGTCAGTTCAAGTTCGAATATTTTCTCAATGCCGTTACCACCCAAAATGGTTGGTACACCGAGGAACAGATCATTATAGCCATATTCACCTTCAAGATAAGCGATCACTGGAATGATACGTTTCTTGTCCTTCAAAATCGCTTCGGTCATCTGAACAAGTGAAGCCGCCGGTGCGTAATATGCACTGCCGTTACCAAGCAGGTTCACAATCTCACCACCGCCAACACGTGTGCGTTGAACAATGGACTCAATGCGGTCTGCCGGAATCAGCGTATTGATCGGAATACCACCTACACTCGAATAACGAACGAGTGGCACCATGTCGTCTCCGTGGCCGCCAAGAACGAATCCACGAACATCTTCAACAGATACGTTCAACTCTTGCGCAATGAAGGTACAATAACGTGCTGTATCCAGAACACCTGACTGACCGATAACACGGTTTTTAGGAAAACCAAGGGTCTGATAAGCTGCATAAGTCATCGCATCCACCGGGTTGCTTAGAATAATGACGATGGAATCAGGGCAATATTTTTTCACATTTTCACAAACGGACTTCACGATACCCGCATTCGTATTGACCAGATCGTCGCGGCTCATACCCGGTTTACGGGCGATACCAGCGGTGATGATTACAATCTCAGAACCTGCAGTATCTTCGTAGTTGGAAGTACCGACGATATGACTGTCAAATCCTTGAACAGGACTTGCTTCCATCATATCGAGTGCTTTCCCCTTTGTCGGGTTCTCCAGTTGAGGAATATCAACCAGCACAACATCCCCGAGTTCTTTTTGGGCAAGCATTAATGCGGTCGTAGCACCGGTAAAACCGGCGCCGACTACTGTGATTTTTTTGCGCTGAATAGTCAAGATTCACATCTCCCCTTACAGGTTTTTAATGATTTGATCCGCGAATTCAGAACATTTCACTTCAGTAGCGCCGTCCATCAGACGTGCAAAGTCATACGTTACTGTTTTATTGTTAATGGATGTTTCCATACCTTTGTAGATCAGGTTAGCTGCTTCTTGCCATCCCAAGTGCTCAAGCAACATTACTCCGGACAGAATAACGGAACCAGGGTTCACGACATCTTTGTCCGCGTATTTAGGTGCAGTACCGTGAGTTGCTTCGAAGATAGCATGTCCTGTTACGTAGTTGATGTTTGCTCCAGGAGCGATACCAATTCCGCCAACTTGCGCTGCAAGTGCATCGGACAGATAGTCACCGTTCAGGTTCAATGTTGCGATAACATCAAATTCGCCTGGACGAGTCAATACTTGTTGCAGAGCGATATCGGCAATCGCATCTTTTACGATGATTTTACCAGCATCTTCAGCAGCTTTTTGTGCTGCATTCGCTGCATCTGTACCTTCTTTTTCTTTGATGATGTCGTATTGTGCCCATGTGAATACTTTGTCAGCGAACTCTTCTTCAGCCACTTCATATCCCCAGTTTTTGAAGGCACCTTCTGTGAATTTCATGATATTACCTTTGTGTACCAATGTAACCGTCTTACGGTTATGGTCAATTGCATACTGCACTGCTGCACGTACCAGACGTTTCGAACCTTCGGAAGAAACTGGTTTGATACCGATACCGGAAGTCTCAGGGAAACGGATTTTGTTAGCACCCATCTCCTGTTGCAGGAACTGGATCACTTTTTTCACTTCTTCAGAACCTTCAGCATACTCGATTCCTGCATAGATATCTTCCGTATTCTCACGGAAAATGACCATATCTACCAGCTCCGGACGTTTAACCGGAGAAGGTACACCGTCGAAATAACGAACAGGACGCAGGCATGTGTACAGGTCAAGCTCTTGACGCAGGGCTACGTTCAGGGAACGAATACCGCCACCGATTGGCGTTGTCAATGGTCCTTTGATCGCTACGATATACTCACGAATGGATTCCAGTGTATCATTCGGCAACCACTCACCGTATGTATCGAATGCTTTTTGTCCAGCAAACACTTCATACCATGCGATTTTTTTGTTGCCATCATAAGCTTTTTCAACAGCTGCATCCAATACACGTTTGGAAGCTTTCCAGATATCACGGCCTGTACCGTCACCTTCGATAAATGGAATGATTGGATTACTAGGTACTTGAAGTGTACCGTTATCAATTTGGATTTTTTCGCCTTCAGTTGGGTGAGCAAATTTTTCTAATTTCATAGTTAAAATTCCTCCTAGGTTTCGTATATGCAGTATTCATCATACCACTAGTCTTGTTGAGAGAAGGGTCCTGAGAGCTTAAGCCAGTAAAGCCTCTGCTTTCCAACCCTTCACCTCGTCTATATTATTATACTGTTTTTACCGCTATTAGCGAAGTTCAATAGAAACGTATTTCTGTTCTGTAGGGCCAGTGTACTCCGCACGTGGACGAATGATGCGATTGTCAGCAAGCTGTTCCAAAATATGCGCAGTCCATCCAGACACCCGGCTGATGGCAAAGATCGGAGTGAACAATTCCTGTTCGATCTCCAGTTGGGTATATACAGAAGCAGAATAGAAGTCTACGTTAGGCTTCAGTCCTTTTTGTCCTGTTACCAGTTCCTCGATCTTCACAGACATATCATACAAGCGCGTATCATTGTTCATCTCGCCAAGTTCTTTGGACATCTTCTGTAGATGTTTGGCGCGTGGATCACCGTTTTTGTACACCCGATGTCCAAAGCCCATGATTTTTTCACGATTATTCAGTTTTTCCTGAATTGCCGCTTCAAGACGATCAGGCGTACCGATCTCATTCAACATTTTCATAACAGCTTCGTTAGCACCGCCATGCAGTGGTCCCTTCAGTGCGCCAATGGCGGAAGTTACACCGGAATAGATATCTGACAGCGTAGCAACCGTTACACGGGCTGCAAATGTTGATGCGTTTAACTCGTGATCCGCATGCAGGACAAGGGCTTGATCCAATGCTTTCACTGCGGTCTCGGATGGTTCTTCACCAGTCATCATATATAAAAAGTTCTCTGCGATGGAAGCGCCTTCTTTTGGAGCCACAGGTTCTTTGCCCTGACGGATACGGGCGATGGCTGCCACAATCGTTGGCAACTGTGCTTGCAACTTAACCGCTTTGTTCTCATTCGCTTCCGTTGTCATCTCATCCGCTTGCTCGTCGTACAGTGCAAGTGCAGAGACAGCGGAACGAAGTGCTGCCATGGTACTGACGTTTTTCGGATACAATTGGATTTGTGCAATCAACTCGCTCGGAATCGGCGCGTAATCGCTCAGGCTTTTACGAAGGGATTTCAGTTCATCCGTTGTTGGCAATTTACCAAACCACAACAAATAGGCAACTTCTTCAAAGCTGGCATGTTCAGCCAAATCGTCGATATCGTAACCACGGTATGTGAGCACACCGTCTACAATAGAACTGATCGAAGAGGTTGTTGCAACGATGCCTTCCAGACCTTTGGTAGCTGTCATATACATCTCTCCTTTAATAAGCGAAATCAGGAACCATTCCAGAGTGTCATATAAGTGCCAAAATGCACCTAATCTCTTTTTGTAAACATTTTCATTTTAAAATTAACAAATATTTCAGACTACGGTTTTCCTATCTGTCAATCGGTATTTACTTATAACATCATACTGGATTTTGTCGTTTATGTGAACATGATGAGAGTTCATTCGCACATCAAACTTCTTTATCGGTCCGATAAAGCATTTTTGAAAGCCTTTACAAAAACAAGGTTGACATTTAATGTTTTTTAACCAATCCTGTCGTATGAAGAACTTTCTATTGCTATATTCTGTAATACTAAGGCATACTCTAGGCAAAAGAAAGAATCCCCGCAGATCTTGTTCAAAAGTCCGCTTTTGAACAAGATCTGGTAACATCCCGGCGTTTCAAAACCTTGTAAATGCTCTATATTAATTAAGATAGCCATCTATTTCTAATACTGCTTTATGGATCATACATAGGTCGGCTTAATTGAAATAAGGAGAGTTGATGCTTGGATAGAATAATACTGAAACGCCTGCTCCGTGGCTTATGGGTTATCATTGCGGCCGTTCTGATCGCCGTTGCCATATACTTGTTGTTCCCGCTTTTGTACCCTTTTGCGATTGCCTGGATTATCGCCTATGCCATGAATCCATTAGTGAAACTGCTTCAGCATCGGGCACGTTTCCCCCGCTGGCTGGCTGTAACTCTTTCATTGATCCTTTATTTTGGAGCCATTGCGGTAGTGCTGTCTGCGGCGATTACCCGCATGGTAAAAGAAGTCATTTCACTTACGACAAGCTTTGATCTTCATGTTGATGAGATCAAGGACACATTTGTGCGCTGGACCCAGAATGACACCATTCAAAGTTTGACTGCGCAGATCAATGAATTTTACAAGGAAAATCCCAACTATCAGGAAACCATCAACAGCAATATTAGTAAAACGACTGAGACGGTGGGTACAGCCGTGACAGATCTGGTCACCGGATTTTTCAATATGATTCTGAGTCTGCTGACCTCCCTGCCGAACATGGGCGCGGTATTAATCGTTGTTCTGTTGTCTACATTCTTCATTAGCAAAAGTTGGACCAGGCACAACATCACCGTATCGGGATGGGTGCCCTCTTCCATTCGCAAGCCGATCTCCGACATATGGACTGACCTTAAGAAGGCCCTGTTCGGATACGCAAGAGCACAATTAATCATGATCTCGATTACAGCACTATTCGTCATGATTGGGCTGCTTATATTGCAAGTTAATTCAGCCTTCACCATCGCTCTGATGATTGGTTTGGTCGATCTGCTTCCTTATCTGGGTGTTGGCCTTGTCATGGTGCCTTGGGCAGCATACCTCTTTATGAATGGGGACCTGTATCTGGGTATTGGCATTAGTATTATTTATCTGATCTTACTGATCGCTCGTCAGATTATTGAACCAAAGGTACTTGCAAGCAGTGTAGGGCTCGACCCACTCGCCACGCTCGTTGGCATGTTTGTAGGTTTGAAGTTGTTCGGTGTTCTGGGCTTGATTATTGGCCCTGTCAGTCTCGTGATTCTCGATGCGTTCAATCGGGCTAACGTATTACGCGACCTCAGAACGTATATCATCAACGGACGTGTCCGATGAGGCATCATCTTATGAGCACGCAGGAAAATAGAAAAAGGCTTCATTCAACAGAAATTATCTGCTGAGCGGAGCCTCTTCCATTATGCAAAACAACTAGTGTTTCATTTCGGACGACGATAAAACGTAATTTTTCCACTTTTCATTTTTTTCTCCAGCCACCCCAGGAAGAACAGACGGTAAACCGGACGTGTTAATGGAAATATTAGTGTAAACCCGATCAGATCCGTTACAAAACCTGGAATCAAAAGCAAGAAACCACCGACAAAAATAAAAAGACCATCGACCATTTTTCTTCCAGGTACCTTGCCACGTTCCATCTCGGATTTGGCGTCCACAAGTACTTTTCGCCCTTCAAACTGCAACATTGCTATACCAATCAAGGACGTGAGAATCATGAGAAGCAATGTCTTTCCGGCTCCGATCCAGTCACTCATCAGAATAAAACCAAATAATTCAATCACCGGAATGATTAAGAGTAAAGCCCACATCCATTTTCGCATTGACGTATTACCCCTTTCCAGAAAGCCACACCTTTTCAAGCGAGCTGTATAGCTCAGAGGCTGCCTTATCCAGCCGAACTGGCTTCCAGTCCCCATTCACCCATACATGCTGGGTAGAACCTGTAACTAGCCTTTCACCGGGGAGTGATTCATCAGCTGACCATACCCGTTCTCCAATCGCCATATGCTCATCAGGTTCTTCAGACATGCGTCTTACGTCATACTCATAGTTCAGTCGCAGACCACTAAATGCAGCAATACGGGTGAAAATGATAATCTCATCATCATATCGGGCAGGCTTGTGATACTTCACATCCAGTCCGGTTACGGGAAGCAGTAACCCCTGTTCCTCCATTTTACGATATGTATACCCCATTTGGCGAATCATCTCAGTTCGACCGATTTCAAACCAATTCAAATAGTTCGCGTGGTAGACCACGCCCATCTGGTCACTTTCTTGATAGCGTACACGAAGACGTGCCGCATACCAGCTACCATTGCTCTGTTCTCGCACGTTATCGGCCTCCTCCGTTCTATCATTCATACGTGTTACATGGTTGTAAAGTGTCAATAAGATGGAAAAAAAAGCAACGGGACAAGAACGCCCCATTGCTTCTTTCCTGTTGCTTCTCCATCCAAGACGCTATTAAGCGTTGTTTGGAATTTGGCTTACTTTAATCAGGTTGGTAGAACCGGAACGACCCAAAGGTACACCTGCTGTGATCACAACCAGGTCTCCTTCTTTAACAAGTCCGGATTTTACGCCGCCTTCAATTGCGTTTTCGAACAAAGCATCCGTGGAATCAACCAGTCTTCCTTTGACAGGAGTTACACCCCAAGCCAGAGCTAAACGACGGGAAGTTCTGTCTTCCGTAGTCACAGCGATGATTGGAGATTCTGGACGATACTTGGAAATCATGCGTGCAGTATGTCCTGATTCAGTCGAAGTGATGATCGCTTTTGCGTTCAAATCTTGAGCTTGGAGAGCAACCGATTGGCTGATTGCTTCTGTAACTGTTGTTTGTTGAGCAACACGTTGTTTCAGGTACAACTCTTGGTAAGGCAGAGCAGATTCTGCTTTTTCAGCAATACGGGACATCGTCAGAACAGATTCAACTGGGTATTTACCCGCAGCTGTCTCACCAGACAACATGATTGCGTCCGTACCGTCGAAGATCGCATTCGCCACGTCACTTGCTTCCGCACGTGTTGGACGCGGGTTACGCTGCATGGAATCCAGCATTTGTGTAGCTGTGATAACCGGTTTACCTGCAACATTACATTTTTGGATCATGCGTTTTTGTACCAATGGTACTTCTTCCGCAGGAATCTCAACACCCAGGTCTCCACGAGCAACCATCAGGCCGTCAGACACTTCAAGGATTTCGTCGAGGTTATCGACACCTTGTTGGTTTTCGATTTTGGAGATGATTTGGATATGTCCAGCATTGTGTTTTTCAAGCAATTCACGAATCTCAAGTACGTCACTTGCTTTACGTACAAAAGAAGCCGCGATGAAATCGACACCTTGTTCGATACCAAATACGATATCGTTAGCGTCTTTCTCGGTGATACCCGGCAGAGAAATGGCAACGCCCGGAACGTTAACACCTTTTTTGCTTTTGATCGATCCGCCGTTAACGATACGGCATTTGATCTCGGTGCCTTGCACTTCCACCACAGTCAGTCCGATCAGACCGTCGTCGATCAGAATTGTAGATCCCGGTTCAACATCATTCGGAAGATCTGTATACGTAATGGAAAGACGTTCTTTGGTGCCCAGAATTTCTTCTGTTGTCAAAGTGATGTACTCGTCTTGAACCAATTCGATCGGTTCAACTTCGAGTTTACCTGTCCGAATTTCCGGTCCTTTGGTGTCCAGCAGGATCGCTACTGTTTTGTTCAACTCTTCGCATGCTTGGCGAATCGCAATGATCCGTCCGCCGTGCTCATCGAAATCACCGTGGGAGAAGTTCAGACGGGCCACATTCATACCGGCCATAATCAATTTTTTGGTGTTCTCCAGAGATTCACTGGATGGACCAATGGTACATACAATTTTCGTTTTACGCATTTTGGGTTTCCTCCGATTTTAAAGGTATTACTCTTTATCTATTTTTCTTTTTCCAACTATTAAATTTACTATACTTTTGCTCATTTGTATAGGAAATTCGTCACATTATTCAGCATTTCCCGACAAATTACTCGCAACATCGACTTTTACAAGCTCTTGAGGGGCTTCAATGGATGCTTGAGGTTCAAACGTCACCGATCCAATTTTACGGAATTTCTCATAACGATCCTGTTTCAGCTGATCCCCGCTCCAACTCTTCATATCGTCGAGATGACGGACCAAGGCTTCACTGATGAAAGCAGCAGACGCTTCATAATCCCGATGAGCACCGCCGCGTGGCTCAGGGACAATCTCTTCAATGACTTCCATCTCCAGCAGGTCTTTGGCTGTTATTTTCATGGCTTCAGCCGCCTGATCTGCCTTGGATGCATCCTTCCAGAGAATCGAAGCAGCGCCGTTTGGAGAGATTGCAGAATAGATCGCATGTTCCAGCATCAACACACGATTACCCACAGCCATAGCGAGGGCACCGCCGCTTCCACCTTCGCCGATGACCACAACAATAACAGGAACCGATAGCTTCGCCATCTCCATCAGGTTGCGAGCAATCGCTTCCGATTGACCTCTCTCTTCTGCAGTATTACCCGGATACGCCCCTTTAGTATCAATAAACGTAATAATAGGACGGCCAAATTTGTTCGCTTGTTTCATCAGACGAAGTCCTTTTCGGAAACCTTCTGGATGAGCGCTGCCGAAAAAGCGGGCGATATTATCCTTCGTGTCTTTCCCCCGCTGTTGTCCGATTACCGTTACTGTCTTTCCATTCAGCTTGGCAAGTCCGCCAACAACCGCAAGATCGTCTCCGAACATGCGATCACCGTGCAGCTCAATGAAGTCCGTAAATATCAGCTGGATCAGGTCCAGCGCCGTTGGGCGCTGCTGATGACGGGCCAGATGCATCTTCTGAGCTGCTGTTATGCCAGTGTAGATCTCTTCTTCAAGTCTATGGTAACGTTCTTCCAGGCGGGCAATCTCGTCCGTGAAGTCGATGCCTTTTTCCTGTCCAAACTGTACGAGTTCATCAATCTTTTTGCGCATCTCAACCAGAGGCGCTTCATATGGCAACTCACCCGCCATTTAGACCCCTCCTTTTTCACTATGCATATCCAGAAGCTTGCCAAGCGTGGCCCGAAGCTCTTTCCGGTGCACAACCATGTCCAACTGACCATGTTGCATATTAAATTCAGCCGTCTGGAAATCATCAGGTAACTTCTGACGGATCGTCTGTTCGATAACGATTCTGCCGGCAAAACCAAATACAGCGCCAGGTTCGGCAATATTAATATCGCCCAGGCTCGCAAAACTTGCCGAGACTCCACCTGTCGTTGGGTCCGTAATGACCGAAATGTACAGCCCGCCCTGTTCATCCAAACGGGATAACGCTGCGCTTGTTTTGGCCATTTGCATGAGGCTGAGAATACTCTCTTGCATCCGGGCACCACCTGATGTAGAGAAAATAATCAATGGTAACCGTTTCTCTGTTGCATGCTCAACGGCACGGGTAATTTTCTCCCCTACAACAGAACCCATGCTGCCTGTGAAGAAATCAAAGCTCATGACAGCCACAACTACAGGCAGGCCCTCAATGGTTCCTTCCCCTGTAATTACCGCTTCCTTCAGGCCTGATTTCAGACGCTGTTGTTCCAATTTGTTGCTATATCCAGGAAAGCCAAGTGGATCAACCGATATCATATCAGCATCAAACTCAACAAATCCTTGATCATCAAGTACCATAGCAATGCGCTCCATAGCGTTAAGACGCATATGGTAACCACAGGCAGGACATACTTTCAGATTTTTCTCCAATTCCTTGCTATATTGAATGGTGCCGCATTTGCTGCACTTGTTCATAAGCCCTTCAGGTATTTCACGTTTTGGGCGTTCTAGGACTTCCTGGCCTTCGCCGGGAAGTGCACGCTCGGAAGGTATGGTAGCGTACTTCCGTTTCTTCTGGAATATATCTTTGAACACAACTACACCTCTCCAGCCGTTGATTTGATGGCCGCAACCTGCAGAGCGCTGCTTGTGGCAGCTTCATCCGCGTGCTACGGTAAACCGCTTACGACCCACACGCTGCCATGGGCCTTGTCCAGCATTCACAACAAAAAATCCGCCGGTACAGGGCAAGGATCAGCGGCTTCTGTCAGCACGATTGATGTTACCTGCAAAAACCGAAAGATTGTTGCGCCGATGTTTGAATCTATCTTGGTAGGGTCTCCGGGAGCAACCAGGTCGGTCCTTGTCCTAACAAAAAAAGAAGGAAGGACAGCAGCATACAATACATGCAAGTCGATTCCTCTCTCCGCTTACGCGATTAGTCCCTTATGTACCGATGGTACTTCTTCATCTGCCAAGGCACGTTGATGTCGAACAAATCAGGAATGCAGAATGGAATTCAACACTTCCTGGACCTCTTCCAATTCCCCAGAAGGGACGCGAATCTCAAATTGCTGCTTGGATAAACTGATGGGACGGGTCTGTACCAGAAAACCTTCTTCCGAAAGCTTGGTCTTGATCTTGTCCGCAACCTTTGCTGTCGGTGCAATGTAAATCACCGTCCACATGCCTTGTCCGCCCCCTAAGCTAATGTTCAGAGCCCGTATATTGGACTAATGATAACATACCTCACTTTTTTTCTGCAAGAAAGGGTTCGGGACCTTTGGGGAGAATTTGGGATCATGAGGGACATTAGTCCCCCACGAATAACTCATATGGTTGACGAAATCTTCTTGTTCCTACCTCTTCCATAAGCAGCCGCAAGCTTATCAGGGCAGCGTCAGCCGCCCTTGAAGACCTTCATATGAGCCATTAGATTGACCATAACAGACAAGCATGGAAATACAGGGGGTTAAAGGTCTGAGGGGTATTTTTTGGCTTTAATATTTTTGTGTGCAATCCGGGCAGAAGCCGCAGCGGCCACCCCTGCGACCAGATCATCCAAAAAGACATGAATGGCTGTTGTGTGTTCGTTCAAATCATGAATTACACCTATTTTTTCTTTATCCAGGTAACCAAAGCTGGTTAAACCAATCATACCATACACATGAGTAATGCCGAGGGCCAGAGTCTCGTCCACTCCATACAGGGATTCATCCGCTTCCATAATAGCCTGTAACGGTTGGGGCAAGAGTTTTTTCTCCGCAAGTTCGTCGAGAGCAATACCCGTATAGAGCGTATATTGCACCTCTCGTTTCTGCAGAACAGATTTCACGCTGGTTACACAGTCGTCCAAGGTCAGTTCGGGGTGGTACCCTTTTTGCAGACGGTATACAATTGCTGCGATTGCATCAATCTGTACACCCCGCCGGGCCAGCATGGCTTCTACGATTTCATATGACATATCTCGACCTCCCGCATCAATCCCCCGAGGACCGCGAGGTCCTTCGGTGTTCTCAAGTGTATGCAGCAACCTGTTAAAATGTTCATAAAATGTGTGGATGGTTGAGACCTATCACATCCTTGACTTGTTGCAGGTTTGTACATTCAGCGCTGAACTGTAGCTGGCCTATAACAAGTCTGCAATTCGTTTGTTTAAACCCTGTCGTCAGGGAACCGCGCTAAAATAATCACAAAAAAACCTGTTCAGCATTGAGCCAAACAGGTTTCATAATATGGATAAGTGCTATCACTTATGGAACAGCCTCTTATTTAATTTTGACCGTGCCTTCACCCAGCATTTTCTCCATCTCGGAGAACAAGGTTGGTGATGGCTTAATCCGGTAGGCATCGCTCAGCGCAAGCAGCTTCTGCTGCTGCTCATAGAAGAGCACTGTCGCCACAGGTCCGGGATGCTCCTGAAGCAGCTGCTTCAGACGTGCCAGAAGCTCAGGCTTCTCCGCATGCGGGGCAATCTTCACGAACACCCGCTGCTCCACGGCCCGCGGTTCGCGACTCTGCTCCGGGCTGCCTGTCGCCTCAGCGGCACCGCCAGGCCGGGAAGCCGCCGCCGTGGCTGCGCCCGTCCCCCCCGCATCGCTGCGCGTCGCTGCTGAGCCTTGGCTCCCGCTGCTACGCGCAGCGGAAGCATCCCCGCCTGCGCTGCTGCGCTGCGCTTCGGCTCCTGCGCCCGCTGGTCGCCGCGGCGAAGCCGCCTGCGCCGGGCGCGAAGAGCTGCCGCTGCCGGGCTTGACGCGCCGGTCACGGCTGCGCAGCTGCTGCTCCAGTGCCGCCGGTGACAACGGCACCACTTCCTCAGCCAGCAGCTTAAACCCTTCGTCCTGCTGCTGCACTTTGGCACGCACGACGAGCAGTTCACCTTTCCCGACATGTTGCTGGCTACGCCGCCATACCTCGGGAAAGAGAACCACTTCACAGCGTTCAATCTGGTCTTCCAGCTCCATGAACGCCATAGCCTTGCCCTGTTTCGTCGTAATCGACTTCACAGACACAACCATACCCGCGGCGACGGTCATCGTGTCGTCTGCCGCCTCGGTCAGCTCCATGATCCGGTCAGCCCCACTCGATTCCAGCACATCTTCATAGTCATCCAGCGGATGCCCGGAGAGATACAAGCCTAACAACTCACGCTCTAACTCCAGTTGTTGCCCTGAGGAATAAGGAGGAATATCCGGATACTCAATCTCCCAGTTCGGCGTCTCAACAAAGTCGAACAATTGAATCTGCAGATCCTCGCGTTCCTTGCGCCATTTCAGAGCCGCTTCAACAGTCTCATCCAGCATCGCGAGCAACTGGGCCCGGTGCCCAGGTAGTGTATCAAAAGCTCCGGCCTGGATCAGCGATTCAATCACACGTTTGTTGCATACACGCAGATCCACACGACGACAAAAATCGAGCAAACTGTCGAACGGTCTCTCCTGCCTTACGATCATAATGCTTTCCATTGCCTGGGTACCGACATTTTTCACAGCGGCCAGACCAAATCGTATTGCACCCGTTAATTTTTCCTCATCCGAATTATCATTAGACACTGCAATGTTCTTCTCCACAGAGGACAGTTCCTCTTGTTCCGCGCGCGAAGAAGACACCTCTTGTCCTTCGTTATTACCATTTTCCATTGAAGAAGCCGTCACCAATCCAGGTTCCTTCCGGTTGTCGGATGTCTCAGGCATGGATGTTGCTGCCTGCCACTCATATTCCCCACTGTTCTCTTCCGGTCCAGGACCGGGATCATCCGGCAGAGGTGCTTCACCATATTCGGCTTGTCCCGAATGCCCATCATGCTCATGAACGTGATCTTCCCTCAAGGAACTCCCGTTACCATTCGCGGCATGTTCATCGGCAGGGCTTCCGGCGTCACTCTCTGCATCTGCTCCCGCAGTCTGCTGCGATGCATTGCTCTGATCCCCGGCTCCTGCGCTGCCGGACGGCACAAATACAGGTGTAAACAGAATACCGCTCTCATTCACATCCGGAGGAAGCACCTCCATGTCCATACGCCGACATTCCACCACGTACTCTGCCACTTTCCGATGACTGCCCATTACAGCTGTTAACATGGATGCCATAAAATGAACCGGATAATGCGCCTTCAGATACGCCGTCTGGAACGCAAGCACACCATATGCCGCGGCATGAGCACGCGGGAAGCCATAGTTGGCAAACTTGACGATCATATCATAGACCAGGTCTGCCTCTTCTTCGCTATACCCTTGTTTCAGGCTGCCTTGTACAAAGTGTCCACGCTCCAGATCCAGCACTTCCCGTTTCTTCTTGGAGACCGCTCTGCGAAGCAAATCTGCCTCACCCAGCGAGAAACCCGCCATCCGGGAGGCTATCTGCATGATCTGCTCCTGATACACGATGATGCCGTACGTATCTTTAAGGATAGGCTCCAGATCCACATGGGGGTAATCCACTTCAATCTGTCCATGCTTGCCCTGAATGTATTTGGATATGAACTCCATCGGGCCCGGACGGTACAAGGCAAGTACAGAGATTACATCTTCAAAACCACTTGGCTTCATCTCTTTCAGCACACGGCGTACCCCGGCAGATTCCAGTTGGAATATGCCCATCGTGTCCCCTCGCCCAAGCATCTCGTACGTTAACGGATCATCATCGGGAATAAGACGGAAATCCGGAATTTCTCCATGTTCCCCAATCCAGCGTACGCACCGCTCAATGATTGAGAGGGTACGCAAACCAAGAAAGTCCATTTTAAGCAACCCGATCGACTCCAGGTTTTCCATGGAATACTGGGTTAACGCTGTCCCTTCACTGCCCTCCTGAAGTGGCACCGTATCGGTCAGCGGGTCACGGGAGATGACCACTCCCGCCGCATGTGTTGAAGCATGACGTGGCATACCTTCGACCTTCATTGCCATATCCAGCAGTTCACGCGTTTTGGGTTTGGTTTCATACAGCGCCTTCAGCTCAGGTGTAGCTTCCATGGCCCGCTCAATGTTAATGCCAAGTTGCGCCGGAATCAGCTTTGCAGCCTTGTCCACTTCACCATAAGGCACATTCAGTGCCCGTCCAACATCACGTACGGCTGCACGGGCCGCCATCGTTCCAAAGGTAATAATCTGGGCGACATGGGCTTTGCCATATTTATGCGCGACATAATCAATGACCTCATCCCGCCGCTCATCGCTGAAGTCAATATCAATATCCGGCATCGAGATCCGTTCGGGATTCAGGAATCGTTCGAAGAGCAGGTTGTATTTCATCGGATCAACATCGGTAATATGCAACGTGTACGCTACCAGACTACCTGCCGAGGAGCCACGGCCTGGTCCAGTAACAATGCCTTGCTTATGTGCATAGGCGATAAAATCCCAGACAATCAGGAAATAATCCGAGAATCCCATGCTGTCGATTATACCCAGCTCATACGCCAATCGTTGTTCGAGTTCGGATCGAAGCTCCGCATCTGTCCAACGTGTGGACTGCGCATAACGCTCCTCCATTCCTTCTTCGCACAGCTGACGCAGATACGCCGAAGGGCTGAGTCCATCGGGAAGCGGTCTGTATTCCGGCAAAATCGATTTGCCAAATTCCAGCTTCAACTCACAGGAATCCGCAATGCGGACGGTGTTTGCCAGAGCTTCCGGTACATGAGGAAACAAACGAGCCATCTCTTCTTCACTTTTCAGATAGAGCTGATTGGTTCCAATCCGAAGCCGAGTCTCATCATCCACGGTCTTGCCCGTTCCGATACAGATCAGCACATCCTGAAGCTCAGCATCCTCTTCCGACAGATAATGCGCATCATTGGTCGCTACAAGCGGAATCTCAAGCTCAGCCGCCAGTTTGATCAACTGCGGATTTACCCTTTTTTGCTCGGAAAGCCCGTGATCCTGAAGTTCCAGATAGAAGTCGGCACCAAAGATATTTTTGTAGCGTAACGCGGCACGTCTTGCCTCTTCTTCTCGCCCATGCAGCAAATGTTGTGGTACTTCACCACCAAGACACGCACTTAGACAGATAATACCCTCGTGATGGGCAGCCAGACTTTCCATATCTACACGGGGTTTGTAATGAAAACCTTCGAGATGTCCAATGGAGCACAATTTCATCAGATTACGGTAACCCGTCATATTTTTGGCCAGCAAAATCAAATGATGAATCGGTTGATCCTTGCGGCTTCCCCGCTCTTTGCGGGACCCTGCTGTCATGTATGCCTCGCAACCTATAATCGGCTTGATGCCTCGCTCCATACATGCTTTATAAAAAGGAATTGCACCATACATCACGCCATGGTCGGTCAGCGCAAGTGTCGTCATTCCGAGATCTGCAGCCTTATTCACGAGATCCGGAATACGCGCAGCGCCGTCCAGCAAACTGTATTCGCTGTGAACGTGCAAATGCACAAAAGAACTCATGTTTTTTTCTTCCTTTCGCCGCAGATAGTCGCAGCATCGATCTTCTGATCCCTCTGCTACCCTATCTATCTCATATATATGAATTAAACAAATAAAAAATGGAATCCCCATATTAGAATTTGTAACAACCTCTTAAAAGGAGACTTTATTATTCTATTTTATCATAACGTTTGGGGGCACGCCCATACAATAGAAGTACAAGCCGCTCCCCCTGTGACAGACCGAAGACAGGAGGTGTGCTGCTAGGTCTGAAAGGGGTGTTGCCAGTGAGCACATTTTTGTCCAAAGCCATTCTTGATTTCTTTATTGCGTTTGGAATCGTGCTGGGCGGCGCGATGATCGGAGGTATTGGAGCAGTGATCTCTCTTCAGCCTCCGACACAGACGATGCTCGATATTTCTGGAAAAATAAAGATATGGGCACTCGCAGCCGCTGTTGGCGGCACAATAGATCCCATGCGTGTCATCGAGAGCAATTTCCTGGATGGCAACCTGTCTCCCGCGGTCAAACAAATCCTGTATTTGATCTCTGCTTTTATGGGCGCGCATATGGGAACCGAGCTGGTGAAATGGGTGTGCGGCGGAGGCCGGAGCTAATATGAGACAGGAACAGCGTTCATGAGAATTCCGCCATTTTCCCGTTACCGCCCGCTGATGCGAATGACCGCTGTGTTTGTTCTGGGAATGATCGCTGGATGTGTCGTCTACAACGGCGTATTTCACCTGAGTTACAATGCGTTGTGGCTGAACAATCAGGAGCTGCAGCTTCAGCTGCATCAGAATGAGGAGGATATCAAAACGCTGAAAAAATACAGTAAACGCCAAACCGTTATCAAGGAAATCAAAGTCCGTGCAGAAGAATCGGATAAGGGGCCAGACGAGGCTTCTCTGAAAGTGATGTTACAGAAGCTCGGAGACGAACTTGAGGTACTTCGGGGCAGAGATGTATTCAACATCGATGAGTATAGCAAAATGACGCGAATCATGCTGAATCAGAAAGTGTACTCGGTCAGGGAAAAGGAGTACACCGTTCAGGTCAAAACGATGCTGGTTATGGAAGGCGTACTGCAAGTTTGGGTACAGATTCGCATGCACGTTCCTGCGTAACAGCAAAAAACTGCCCTTGTCTGCATCTCTGCATGGTACAATAAGGGCAGTAAATGCTTTCCAGAAAAGGAGCTGCGTCTTTGTGTTCATTGATGTACTCAAATATGCTCTAATCGCCATCTTTGCTGTTGCCATGGTTTTTGCAGCGTTAAACAGTATTCGTTCACACAGAAGTTCGGATGCTACCAGCGCCGGTCTGTACCGTTCGTGGACAAATATCTGGATGGGTGGCATGCTTGTCGTGCTTGCCCTGATCCTGATGTTTGTCTTCACGGGCTCCACTTTATCTGTGATTGTGGAAGCGCTATTTCTGATTATGGGTGCGTACAATGTATTTGCCGGAATACGTAACCGCAGTTATTATGCGCGGCTTCAACAACGGTCCAGTAACGGATCAGGTAAAACCTCCGGACAATCTGCATGATTTGTTGAAGCGTAATCGTTGTGACTGCAAAAAGAGAGTACTTCCCCTTCATTAAGCGAAGCCAGAACCGCGCGACAACGCAACCCGGCAGAGCTTCTTGATCAGGAAGTACTCTCTTTGTCTATGCCCGAGGCAACGTACCCTGCTAGGCATGGTCAATCGACTGCAATGTCATTACCGCTTTGCATACCACACTGCCTTCACGGGTAACCACAATGTCCATTTTGCACGTTCGACGACTGGTTTCCAGAATTAACGGTCGAACCAGGATCTGATCCTCAATCTGTACCGGTCGAACAAAATACGTCGTTACATTATCCACCACATGGTCGTTCCCTGTAACATCCCACGCTGCCCGCCGGCCAGCCTGTGTCATCACATTCAACAGAACACCTTCGGAGATCGTGCCCAGATCCGTTGCCATCTGAGGAATGATGAATCCGTGAAATAACAATTCGTTCTGTTCACCACGCTCCTCGGCAAACCCGTTCCAGATCAAATGATCAAACGTCTCTCCCAGTTGTGGTTGCTTCTGTGCATCCCGCATGGCCTGAAGCACTTCCTTGCGTGTGACGGACGCAATCAGTTTGCGATTCCGATCCACGATTGGCAGAAAATCGATGCCTTCCCACGTCATGATCTGGGCAGCAGAAGCAAGAGATGTCTGCAATGAGGCCGTAATCGGGCGGCGTATCACACATTTCTCAATACTTTGATCTTCTTTTAGCTCACTAACATCCTTCAGACTCACAATCCCGATGACCCGGTTCCATTCATCCACCACCGGGAAGCGATGTTCACCCGTCTCTGAAACCAACATATGAAAATCTGCGGCTGAACTGGTCACCTTCAATACCTGCAAGCGAGGTTTCTGACCAATGATATCCTCAACAAGCATAATTTTTTTCTTAATCAGCCGATCGAAGATCGCACGGTTAATCATTGAAGCCACTGTGAATGTATCATGTCTGGATGAAATAATCGGTAGCCCAAGCTCGTCAGCCATAATTCTTACTTCACGACTTGTCCCAAAACCACCCGTAATCAACACGCCAGCCCCCTGTTCGAGGGCAAGCGAGTGAGCATCCTCACGGTTACCCACAATCAGCAGACTCCCAGCGTCAATATATCGGGCCATTGCCTGTTCTTTCATCGCACCAATCACATACTTGTGCAGCGGTTTGGTGAGACCTTCGTTCCCCCCCAACACATGGCCTTCCACAATGGTCACAACATCAGCAAAGGTCAACTGTTCCGACATGCCCCGAGGTCTCTTCTCGATCCGCACCGTTCCAATTCGTTCCTTGGTCACGACTAGCCCGAAGTTCTCCGCCTCTTTCACCGCACGATACGCTGTCCCTTCACTTACACCCAGCTCCCGCGCAAGACCACGTACTGATATTTTGCTGCCAACCTTCAGTTGTTCAATATGTTGAAGTAACTGTTCATGCTTCGTTACGTTCTCTTCCTGTCCGTCCAACTGTACCACCCCCGAAGATGCATCTGTACTATACTGTACCTATTATAACACGACGTCAGGAAAATAACCCCACTTCCTATCCCATTCTTATTGGGAAATGGGCTGCTTGAATTCAATCTTCCGATTATTCCCTGATCCTTGTATGTAACAAAAAGACCGGCCCCTTATGTGCAAGGGAATCCGGTCTTGTTCCAGAGGCAGAACCAACACTGTTGGCCCTGGCATACGGATTGTAATTCTATCCTTTATACAGACTCGCTCCGCTCCTGCTTGTCCAGCAGTTTCATCTCCCACTGCCGCAGCTTTGCCCGGCGAACGGCTTCCAGTGCACGCTTCTTCTCTTCATCTACACCGAGAATAAAATGCAGATGTGCACCAACGATTAATAAGGAGAACAGCACCCATACGATGCCAAAAATATTAACCCAGTCCATTCCTCCAGCAAAGGAAATCCGCGGCAGTGCAATGACCAGCATCGACAACGCAATAAGCAGATAGATTACATGTTTTGCTTTTTTCAATCTTTTCACCATTCACAGCTCCTTCGTTCTTGATCGACTCTATATGTCTAGTCTATGAACGATAAGGAGCCAATATGAAAGGTTCAGGTAAAAAAACAAGACAACCTTTTTGAACTACCTTTTTACGCTTCAGCGCCACCGTACAGATGACCCAGGCTATCAGCAATAATTTTATTCACGTCTTCAATGATGACACTGAGGCGACGCTCCGCGTCAAACAAGCGACGGATATTCAGATTCAAGCTCAGTACTTCAAACAATTTCTCCATTTTCTCCATCTCATCCGGAGCTGGCATATCGCCGCTCATCATACGTTGTTGCAGTTCCATTTGTTGATCACGGAAGTTATCCAGCATTGCTTTTGCATCCGGATCAGCTTCAATCAGCTTCATCGCGGAAGTAATCTCTTCCACCTCGCTGCTTTCTCTCAGTGCTTTGGCCAAATCATTGGCTTTGTCATAAATGTTCACTATTATTCCTCCTCAGATTGGTTTGTTCATCCGTGTTAATACACGCTTTTCTCCGCTGTCAAACAAGGACGATCTGAAACAGGCCATCCATAACCTGCCTCGAAATCAAATGCATTTTATCCATATGGGTCAATCACCAAGGGTTATATGTCCTCATATGATGAAGCACATGCCATGTTCAGATGCCGTTCAACTTCGAGATCAGACATCAAGTTGCCGCCCGGAAGGAGATCCGTGATGTCCACTAAAAAAGTAACGATTCAGGTTACCGGCTCGGGCATCCTGCAGGACGACGTCATCATGCTGGGCGAAGGGGTGCTTAAGGCGCTTAAAATCCCTTCAGGAAGGCCGCTTCAGCTGCAATTTGGCTCTTTCCGCCGCGAAGTCACTGTTATTCCGGTACCAAGGTATGACGGGCTGCGCATCAATCAGACAGTTGCCAGCAAGACCGGTCTCGTTCCACGTTCGGTTCTAAGGGTATCCTATCGTTCAGCCAGCCGTACGCTTCGCCTTGGACCCTACATCAGTGTACTGGTTAGCCAGGATTATCCCGATCAGCCCGATCGGCCCTTTGGCTCCATCACGATGTTCTGTCAAGAACTGGTGAACGCCTGCCGTAAGCGAGGCGCCTATGTATCCTTTTTCACACCGGAGGATATTGGAGCGGTAACGGGTTATATGAAAGGCTGGGTGTATGATGACGGCTGGAAAAAGACTGTTCTGCCTGTAGCAGACGTCGTCAATAACCGGCTAACGTCCCGCAAGCTTGAGAACAAACCTAGCGTACAGCATTTTATGAAAGAAGTAAAATCGCTCTACGGCACGCAAACCTTCAATGAAAAGTTTCTGGACAAAAACGAAGTGTTTGACGCACTCAAGTCCATTTCAACGCTTAAACGAGTTCTTCCCGAGTCTCATTTACTCAAGACGTCCGCCCTGCTCAAGACGATGTGCAACCGACATCCGGTTGTATTTCTGAAGCCCGTACGTGGTTCTTTGGGTAAAGGGATTATCCGGGTCTCACGTCAGACGGACGGAAGCTTCCTGACTCTGGCGACTGGCGTCGGGGGCACCCGGAAACAAACGTATACTTCTCTGGATAAACTGTATGCCAGTATGTCTGGGAAAATGAAAACAACGCGTTATCAGATCCAACAAGGGCTGACTCTCATTGACAACAGTGGCAGACCCGTGGATTTCCGTGCGCTCGTGCAAAAGAACCGTACAGGTAAATGGAGTGTAACCTCCATCGTCGCCCGGATTGCAGGCGGGAGTCACTACGTATCCAATCTGGCACGGGGTGGAAGTCTCAGCACCGTCAAGGATGCTGTTGCCAAAACACAGTTGTCTGGATCAGCCAAAGCTTCCGCTTATGCAGGATTGCACACCGCAGCACTGGATATCGCAAAAGGGATTGAGAGTGCCATCCCTGCCCATTTTGGTGAACTTGGTATTGATCTGGCTCTGGACACCACTGGGCGCGTATGGCTGCTCGAAGTCAACTCCAAACCATCCAAGAATGATAATACACCACTGAGTGAGAGCAAGATCCGCCCTTCCGTCAAAGCCATGCTTGAATATTCTACGTACCTGGCGGGTTTTTGAAAAGTTATTTCCTATTGGAAACAAATCTGATAGAGGAGAGGTGCAGCGTAATGTTTCCATCATCTCAGACCAAGACACTGGCCATTCTGGTACGTGCAACCGAAGGCTCACCTCCCTTTACAGATGAACTTTTCTGCCGTCGTCTCAGTGTGGGGAGCATACGATACGCCCTTCAGATTATTGTGATCCCGATATCAAATGATGCAGTCCATCTCCCTCTTCAATGGGGATATGCCTATCATCAAGGGAAGTGGAATTCGGTACCTGTTCCTGCAGTCGATCTCATTATGGATCGTTGTCTTCGCCCAATCTCCAGGTACGTCAGACAACAGCTTAAGGAATGGATACCAACCAACGGCACAGATCAACATCGTTATTGGTCTGCTTCCCTTCCAGGAAAATGGGAGGTGCATCGTGTGTTGTCCCGAAATCCTGACTTGAGGTCACAACTTGCTCCCACAACCCGGATCGGATCACATATTCCTTGGGAAACATGGCTGGACCGTTGGCCCAGAGGACTGTTCTTCAAACCGGTATCCGGGACTCATGGCAAAAATACTTTTCGCCTGTCTCGGGGAACGACCCCATCGACATGGATCGTGGAGGGGCGTAACGAAGACAATGAGCCCTTTATTCTTACATTCAACCATACCCAGGCTGTATCTTCCTGGCTAGCATTACATCAGGCTGAGCGTAAGATGATCGTGCAGCCATATCTGGAGCTTAGCCATCATGGAAGAGCATTCGACATACGGGCTCTAATGCAAAAGAATGGGCAAGGTCGCTGGACACTTACCGGATGTATGGTACGGGAAGGACCCGAAGGTTCACTCACGTCCAATCTTCACGGTGGGGGTAAAGCATATCCTGCCCACGCATATCTGCTCCAGCGATATGGAACGATCCGCACGGAAACTCTGCTGAAGAGCATCCGGCAGACTGCTACTCTTATCCCCACCCTGCTGGAAAGCCGTTTCGGCAGGTTAGCCGAATTGGGGCTTGATTTCGGAGCAGATGCAGAGGGCCAACTCTGGCTAATTGAAGTTAACTCCAAACCAGGCCGCACCTCATTTGCAGAAGCGGGCGACCGACGCATGCATACCCTGACTTATACGCGGCCGCTTGCCTATGCCCGTTATCTGTTGCAACAACATGTTCTCACGGACGTCATTCGTCCAATGAAATTGCCGAATACATCCAGCAAAGCTGGCCTGAAACCCATCCCGATTCACGGCGGCTGAGGCCCGCAGCGCCCGCTTGCCATGGAGCCCAAGGATCTTTTCAGGATAGGAGGATAAATCATGAGTTTGACCTTTTGCAATCTGCATTTCACCAAGCAACCGGATAAAGTGGTTTATGTATCCAACGCTTTAATGAAGAGCCTCAACCTGTCCGGCAAAAAAACGGTGCACCTTCGCTTCGGGCGTGACCGGGTACCTGCAACGATCAAACCAATCAAAAAAGCAGGTAAACATCTGTATCTCGCTTCAGGTATCCGTAATATGATGAACGTTCCGAAACGGGGCAGTATTTATCTCCGGAATTTGCAAAATGATGAGGTCCAGTTAGGTCCACTGATCGGCGTACTCTCTGATGGGCCTGCGACGAGCACGAATCCATTCGGTTCCCGTACTGGTTTCATCAAACAGTTACTCCGTGAAGGCAGCCGAAAATCCTATATTTATGCCTTTACTCCCCGGGATATCAATTGGCAGAATGAGACGGTATCCGGTTTTTTTCTGAATGAAAACGGAAGCTTTACCCGCAGAACGGTACCTCTGCCCGATGTTGTCTACAACCGATTGCCGAGCAGACGCTCAGACTTCTCACCAGCAATCAACCAGCTGCGGGAACGATTTGTTCGCCGAAAAATTCCGTTCTTCAACTGGAGCTTCTTCAACAAATCGGATATCTATACGTTGCTGGAGAACGAGCCGGCAGCAGGACGGTATATCCCTGAATCGATTACCAACCCGTCGGTGGAACAGATGAAGGAAATGTTGGAACGCCATCAGTTTGTCTACTATAAACCTACTGCCGGAAGTCTGGGGAACGGGATCTACCGCCTGACTTATTCGCCGAAACGTGGATATTTCGCACGTTATCGCAAAAAAGGCGGTAATGCACTCCTGCGTTTTGGGTCCTTCAACAGTCTGATGCGCATGCTTCAGGGAAGACATGGCAAACAGCTACGCGGATATGTCGTTCAGCAGGGAATACGTCTAATTGAGATTGATGAATGTCCAATTGATTTTCGTTTTCACATGCACAAAAATGGTAACAATCAATGGGTTGTTGTCGGAATTGGAGCCAAAAAGGCAGGACGTGGCAGCGTCACAACACACATCAAAAATGGCGGCTCCCTAATGACTCCTGAGCAGGCGCTCAGTCGCAACTTCGGCGATCGTGCGGGAGAAGTTCTTCAGCATGCCAAATCCGTCGCTATTACACTGGCCCAGGCGATTGAAACCCAGCACCAGCATCTGATTGGTGAGATTGGCTTTGATCTGGGCATTGATCAGGAGGAACATGTATGGATGTTCGAAGCGAACGCCAAACCCGGGCGCTCCATTTTCCGTCACCCTTCACTCCGGGTGGAGGGCAAATCGTCGGTGGAGCACATCTTGGAACACTGCCTGTATTTGAGCAAGTTCCGGAAGAAGGAAGAGATTTGATGACCCTTCATGATGATTTCAAACCTGTCATTGCTGTTTTGACCATGCATGATAAACAGCGTATGTTCAGGGGAAATCATCAAAATTTTCAGGATATCTTACAGACAGGCGAGAGCATGGGATACGTGGTGTACATTGTAACTGTTCGGGATCTGAATGTGAGTGGTCCCACCGTGAAAGGATATACGTACAACAAGGGGAGTGGAAAGTGGGTTTCACAACCTTTCCCCCTTCCCCATGTTCTGTACAATCGTATTCCCAACCGGGAAGACGAAGGAAAACCTTCCGTTCAGCGCAAAATTGACGAATGCATGCAATCCGGAATCGAACTGTATAACCCCTTCTTTTTCAACAAATGGGATCTGTTCGAATGGCTGAAGAAGTCCAAATCCACTCAGCAACTGATCCCTTATACTCGGCGGATGCGAAGTGCTTCTTCTCTGGGTGCGGTTCTACGGGCGTATCCCTATCTGTACCTTAAGCCCGAGAGCGGCAAAGCTGGCAAAGGAATCATGATGCTTAAATTTCAGGAAAAAGAACGGCTTCCCTACCGACTCAAAATACAAACCACACGTAAAAGCACAACCTATAAAGCAGCTACACTTGCCAAGTTATGGGCACGAATTCGCAAAGAAACGGGACATACGCCCTATATCATGCAACAAGGCATTGAACTGGCATCCTCTCGTAAACGCCCCTTCGATTTGCGTGTTCTTGTACAAAAGAACACCAAGGGCCAATGGAGCGTAACCGGTGTAGGAGCGCGACTTGCTGGCTCCCGCAGCATTACTACTCATGTGCCGCGCGGCGGGAGCGTAGAAGACCCTGAGAAGCTGCTGACCGAGCTTTTTGGAGAAGAAATGTCAACGACCCTGATGAAACGTGTGAAATCCACTTCATTAATGATCGCAAGACAGGTAGAACGCGGATCAGGTTTTACACTCGGAGAAATGTCCATGGATCTGGGCATTGATGATCTGGGGGAACTCTGGTTCTTCGAAGCCAATGCAAAGCCCATGAAGTTTGATGAACCACAGATCAGACGGCGATCATTGGAACGTATATTTCACTACAGCGCTTATCTTGCCCGTCAGTCCAAACGATGATAGACAGGAATACTGCAAAAAGAAGGTGATTGTTTGTGTCCTCACCTGTTCTGGGCATTATGACGTTGTACTTAAATGAACATCGCGCTCTTGAAGAACGAAGCGTCTATCGCAGAATGATTCTTGAAGGGCGCAAGCGGGGACTCGATATCTATGTATTCACACCAGCCGACGTACACCCCGGCGGCAAACAAATTGAAGCCATGGTTTTTCATGAGGGAAAAGGCTGGTCCAGGGAGTGGCGATCATTCCCGGACCTGATCTTTGATCGCTGCCGGATTCAGCGTAACCGAAGGTTCCAGCAATTGCTGGCTTTTCGTGAGAAATATGGGCATCTGCTCTTTCTGAACAGGCCACTGCGCAATAAATGGACCATTCACCAGACCCTTTTGCAAAAAGCCAACTTTCGTGAACACCTGCCGGAAACCGCTCTATTTCAGGATATGTCCGATGTAAACCGGATGCTCAAAGTTTCTTCCCTGGTCTATCTCAAACCCATTAATGGAACAGGCGGACGTGGTATTCTGCGCATTGAACGCAGCAGTAGTGAGGCTAATACGGTGCTTGTTCAGGGGCGGGATCAGAAGCGCCGTATCATCACTCCACGTAAAGTTCATTTATCACGACTTGGCGCGTTGCTCCAGCACTGGAACATGAAAGACAAGTATCTTGTACAAAAGGGCATTCAACTTCAGCTTCCGAATGGACGTGTGCATGATTATCGCATGCTCGTTCAGAAGAATGGTGAAGGACAATGGGAGCTTACTGGATGTGCTGGACGCATGGGTGCAGAAAAAAGCGTGACCTCCAATCTGCATGGCGGCGGTCAGGCAATAGCGATGAACCGACTCATGAAGCAATGGATCGAAGATGACGACCTCCGGGCAGAAATTAACACAACTGCAGAGACGTTTGGCATTGATGTTGCTTCGTTTCTGGAAGATACGTATGGCGACCTGTGTGAGCTGGCACTCGATTTGGCGATTGACAGAAGTGGACGTATCTACCTGCTTGAAGTTAATCCCAAACCTGCGCGTGAAGTATTCGCTCGCATCGGGGAGCGGGATATCTATTATAAAGCCATCACTCAACCGCTGGAGTATGCCTTATATGTATATCGCAACAGACCTCCCGGAATGTCCAGAAAACCAGCCATTCCCAGGCCCGTTTCGCAAAAATCCACCAGAGTAAAAAGAAAAAGGAAACTCAAATGAGTGGATTAGAAAAAGCAGGAGTCTATGTTCGCCAAGTGCGAGCATAGACTCCTGCTTCACTGTTTTTATTTCTGTTCTTTCGTCCATTGCAGCGTGTCGTTGTCAATCACAATATACCCTTTTTCCTCACCTTGCACATAAGATAATGCCAATCTCATCAGGTCAGGTTCTAGTTGGCATGTGGTAACACATGTAACCTGGTCAATATGATCCGCAGGCAGGCACAACGTCAGAATACCCACTTTTCCCGAGAAATCAGTCTTGCCCTGAATGACCGATGTTTCCGACTTGGAACCATACACCTCAGATACCCAGCCGGGCTGCTCTGTCAACTCGAAGGCTCCCTTCCCGATGCCTGCCGTAACCCATTGCATCGTCAGCGTTATGGAAGATGCCTCATAGCTCATATCCGCCGTCAATTCTCCAGCTTCATTGATTCTCAACGCAATATCCGCTTGCGGATGCAGGTGAAAACGTTGCTCCAGCGTATGCTCTGCTTCTGCCTCCAGCCAATCCACAATTAGTAGTATAGGGATCTCCACCCCTGCCAGCATCCACCGGCGATGTGTAACTGGATCTGGCAAATGTGTATATCCATCCTGTGAAGCATCAATGAAATGATAGCTGTCATTGCTCTCCCAACGTAACGTTGTGGCCTGAGCCTCCGGTTCACCCCATTGCTGTGTGGAGAGATAAGGTGTCTGATTCAGACCATCCACGGTGACGGTATTGTGCGCCCGCGTACTTTTGAAATACCGACGCCATTTCCCTTCTTCATACGTATAACGTCCGGTGTCCGTGAAGAAAAGCTGATTCTTCCACATCCACTCCACATTCAGCGCATCTGCATGTCCGTGTGCTCCACCCATGGCAGCCGCATCAAAAAAAAGATATTGATACTTGTCCCTCATAACATAATATCCTGTCTGCGGAAAAGCCCGGCTCGACAAAGCCGGAGAAGAAGAAGCCTGTAGTTGGAGGCATCGCTCATATTTCTCCACACCCAGCAACCAAAGACACTCCGAGCTATCCGTTCCGCGAGCCATCAAATCATCATCGTCCAGGATCGCTCCAAGCAGGGTCAGTCGTTGTCGTCCATCGCCAACCCAATCCGAATCACCAATACCCGTAGACTGATGATCTGGTCGGATCAGCGCCTCAGTAAATGCTGCCATTTGGCGTAGACAGCGGGCATACCATGCCGAGAAGGGATGTCCTGAAATCTCACCCAACCGATACGGGGTGCCAAACATCTCGATGCTGGCATTGTGGTAATGTGTTGTCAGTTCAACCTGTATTCCCTCTTCACCCAACTGATGTAGCAAACACAGCTCAAGACGTTCCATCGCCACTTGACGCCAGTGTGGACTTCGCGGGTGCTGGTGGTAGAACGTAGCGATCATGAACAAGCCTTGCATATGCATAATGGCATGATTGATTTCCGTGTTGCCGAGGTAACGGGTCAAAAACTCGGCGTGCTCGTCCAGACCTTGTCGGAACTCCGCCTGAAAGCCTTCGTCTATCAGCGAACTCGCTTCCATATATTTATATGCCGATATCCAGGACTGCACACGTAGTCCCGTCTCCAGCAGGCGCCACGGACCGGGTTTTTGAAAGAACACAGCCTCGTCATAAACCAGATTTACAGGTACCGGGTTTTGCTGTCTCCAGCTACGGAAGTGGTCAATAAATGCTGTTACATATAGCGGATTGCCCTTCATCAGATACGCCTTGCCCAGATCGAGCATATGCCAGTGTCGATTGATGCCCCATGTGAACTCCAGATCATTGGTCGGGTTGTGAAGCCAGTCCACAGGTGTCCCCATCGGAATCCAGCGATTCAGATCGTTGGTATAAGGAACGATAAATTCATTCAGGATGGCACGATTGGCAATTGTGAGCGAATTTCGGGCTTCTTCCGGAAAATGTTTTTCATAATATTGGGCAGCCCGTTGCAGATCCGTTGCCGAAAGGTAAAAATCGCTCATTGGGACGCCTCAAGGAAATCCTGACGGAACGGGGTAAACACATCCAGAATGACGGAGTCCTCCAGTGCCTTGACCCCATGCGGGACGTTATAACCAGCATAGAAGCTGTCCCCTGCTTTTAAGATGCAAGTTTCTTCACCGACCTGTACCTCAAAGCTACCTTTGACGATGTAGCTGACCTGCTCGTGCGCATCATGGGAGTGAACTTCTCCAATACCACCTTTAGCAAAGGTAACCTCCACCATCATTAATGTACCGCCCATACCCAAGATCTTCCGGGAACTCGTTTCGTTCACGATATGTGCATCGATAGACTTATGATTAATAATCATTTGCTTTTCCCCTTTCCTTGTGAATAAGCGACCGAAGTTGTTAAACCACGGCCGCTATGAACGTTTATTAGTCTTCTGTGGACAATTTACCCTGAAGCTTGGAAGAATCAAACGATGGATCAGCAGTTATGTTGGTCAGCCCTGCCGCTTTGGTTTTCTCCAGAGCTGCATTGTACCTTGTATCCAGATCCTTGATCACAGCATCGAGATCGCCACCCGTGAATACAAAGATTGAAAAAGCCTCACCCCATTTGGTGCCTTCCAGTGAACTCTCAGTCACCACACTTGGATTTGCCGGGAAAATGGCATCATAACGTTTGGGCAGGAAACCTTCAATGCCCGGTATGCTTGGTTTTTTGTCAGAGCTTAGTACAGCAGGAATCAGTGAGATTCCGTATCCCTTTTCGTAATACTCACTCTGAAGATCAGTGCTGTATACATACTCCATAAACTTCCATGCCGCTTCCTTGTTGGCAGAATCTGCATTGATGCCGATGTAGGAGCCCCCGATGACTTGTGAAGCGCCCTTGATCGTTCCATCATTTGTTGGCACAGGAGCCGCTGCCCAATTTTCTTTGGTAGGAAACTGATCTTTATATACCCCTGGTTCACCGGAGTGGTTAATGTACATTCCGATTTTTCCTTGAGCAAACTGGGCTCTGAGTGGATCGATGTCCAGACTTTCTACCCCTGGCAACATGCTGCCATCCTGATTCATCTGACGAAGCGCCATTGCGATATCCTTGTACATCCCAAAATCAAATTGGCCTGTCTTGTAGTTGTAACCATCAATACCAACATTATTGCTTGCACCTGCAATCGTATTGGCTGCTCTCCAGAAGCCGCTGCTGCTCTTGAACGGGCTGGCAAAGCCATAGATACCTTCACTTTTACCAACTTCGGTAATTTTTTTGGCATCCGCAACCATCTCAGCCAACGTTTTTGGCGGACTCTCGATCCCTGCCTTTTTGAAAATATCTTTGTTATACACAAGCCGCCAGACCTGCCCTGTATTGGGGAGGGAATATATTTTTCCATCAATCGTGTTTTTATTTTCAATCAAGCTGTCTTTAAACACGGCCTTCATCTCATCACTCATGTATCCATCGATCGGGGCGAGATACCCCTTCTGATAATACGTCTGAAAATCATTAACTTGCAGCACATCGGGTGCCTGCTTGCTGGCAAAAGCAATATCGACCGCCTGTGGATAGTTGTCCCCCATCACGGTCATCTCCACTTCAATGTTGTCCTTGTTCGTCTGGTTGAACTCATCGATCTTGGATTTCATAAAATCAGCATCATGGCGGTCCGGTGTCCAATATATGATTTTGGTTTTCCCTCCGGCATTCTCCCCGCTGGTCCCCGATTCGCTATTTGCCGAAGTACCACTGTCAGCAGAACAACCTGCCAAACTTAGCGCCAGCAATGCACTTAGCGTAGTCACCATCCACTTTTTAACCATTGATATGCCCCCTTATGCTTGTCTGGACAACCTGTTTGAGTTATCCGTTAACGTAATAATAATCGCTACGCTTTCATGGAGGTGAGGGACATTCTGACTTTGCATGGTGGGAAAAATGACGATCCGTATCTGTTTTCAGTTCTCATACATTTGCCGGAAGCAGGTCGGCGTCATGCCGCAATATTTCTTGAACAAACCGCTGAAATAAGGCCTGTCCTCATAACCCAGCCTCTGGCAGATCTCTTGCACCTGTACACCTGCAACCAGCAATTCTTTGGCCTTTTCCATCCTCATCTTAGTAATATATTGAATCGGCGTTATGCCCGTTTCCTTTTTGAAGGCATTGGCAAAGTAACTCGGACTTAAATGTACGGATTGGGCACAGGCATGCAACGTCAGATTTTCTGCAAGATTCAAACTGATATATTCCTGCGCCTTGCTAATCGCCTGTTTGACATCGGTGAGTCGTTTTTTGTCCATAATCTCGCAACCCATACTGCTAAAATGTTTGATATATCCCCTCCAGCCCTCAAACGTCAAGGAACGCATCGCCTCAAGCACTGTCAGGTCGGCCTCCAGACGCAAGCGTTCCTCTGCTGTAATCTCATCACAAAAGGCACGGTAGATGGCAAAAGCAAGTCCAGACAGCAAACGAATCATCGTGAGTGGCTCGGGAAAACCTTCGGAGACCTGCCATTCTTCGAGAATTTCATCAATGATGCGGTGACAGGTGCTCTCATTACCACATTTCAGTGCATAAAAGAGCTCTTTCTCCTTCTCCAGAGGATATATCGGAGCCACACAGGCCTGATTCTCCAGTTCAGCATACTGGAGGATGCAATTGCCTTCACTGTAAAAACGATAGGATATCGCCTGATCTGCATGTGCGTAGGACGTCCAAATTTCCTGTGGTCTGTGGGCAATCGTACCCACACCAATCGAGACTGTTTTTTTGCTGAATCGCTCCACATTTTGGCGGCATTGCTCCAGTAGCTCGGAGACGTCGATCTGGCTTGTTGTGTTCAATATGGCTGCAAGCCGGTATCGGTTTTCCCGTAAAACAACGCCTTTGGTATAACGATTTATGGTTTCTCCCACAATATTTTGGACCGCAAAAGGAACGATTTCGGCATCCAGATGCATCGTGTAACCATATCGCGTATAACCATCCACCTCGATGACCATGACGAGAAGATTGGAGGAATCGAGATCAATATGCAGCTCGTTCCAGTGACTTTCATTCAGGAATCCCCCGACTTCATGACGCAACAAGCCCAGTAGATAACTGTGACGCTCGTACTGGTTGCTGCTCTCCACCTTCTGCTCCAACTGTTCCAACTGTTTGCACTGTGCCTGCTCTTCCTTAATCACCTGTCTTACCTTCAACACCGCACCGAGTATTTCTTCAGGGGTAAACGGTTTGAGCAAATAATCCGATGCCCCCAGCTTGATGGCCTCCTGTGCATATTGAAAATCCGAATAACCACTGATGAAAATAAATTTGGCTCGCAGTCCGGCATCCAATGCCCGCTTCATTAGCTCCAGTCCGCTCAGCTTGGGCATCCTGATATCACTAATCACGATGTCGGGTTGCTGCTCCAGCAACAAGGACCAACCGTGCTCTCCATTGCCCGCCGTGCCTACAATCCGAACCTGATGATCTTCCCACGGAATAGTTGAAGATATGCCCTTTACAACTGCCTGGATATCATCCATAACACACATCGTCAATTGGCCCATACTGCCCCTCCTCAGGTGATCGGAATCGTGATAACAACCGTTGTTCCCACATCTGTACTGCTATGAAATACAATTGAGGCCACATCCCCATAGTGCAGGCTTAATCTGCCATGGAGATTGGATAGGGCATAACCTTTGCGTCCCCCGTCAGGAACATCCTCAGCATAGATGCTGGCTACATCCATCCCACATCCATTGTCAGCCACCTCCAGCCGTAGTGTGTCACCCTGACGATGAATGCGGATCAGGATAACGCCCAAATCTTCTTTGTCATTGAATCCATGCAGGATGGAATTCTCGACCAAGGGCTGAAGCAATATTTTTAAAATATCAACAGCGTAACAAGAGGGGTCTCCCACCTCAATTCGATAAACGAACAGATCCTCGTAACATTTTTGCTGAAGCTGCATGTATTGTTCGACATGTTTGATCTCCTGCTCCACACTGGTGATGTCTTTCCCATCATTCAGTCCCAGACGGAATAATAAGGATAAGGAGACGATCATCTCACTTACATCCTTCTTCTCTCCGCTCTCACTTTTCCAGAACATCGTATTCAGCGTATTGTAGAGGAAATGAGGATCAACCTGCGCCTGAAGCGCCTTGACTTCAAACCGCCGTTTGTCTTGCTCCGTTGTCCGTACTTCTTCAAACAGAATCTGAATCTGGTCCAACATCCGATTGAAACGATGCCCTACAGCGCTGACTTCATCGTCATACTTGCTGCGAAACCGTACATCCAGATCATTGGACTCCACCTCAACCATCAGGCGTCGCAGTTTGTTCAGCGGCTTCAGCAGAGCGGAGGCCACTAGCCTGGACAATCCGAGTGCGAGTAAAATGCAAAACAACATAATCAGGATGATCAGCCAGCGTATCTTTTGGAGGGGGGACAACAAGTCAGCCTTGGACTGCACACTTACCATGACCCAATCCTCGTTCATCGACAATGCCGAATAGTTAACAAGCATGTCCTCCCCCTGCTCGTTCCTGTAGGTAAAATCTCCAGCATCGTCACGGCTAAACTGTTGGGTAAAGTCAGGCTCCATAATGAAATCGTCATTTCGGGACCTGGGCCGAATGACTTCATTTCCGTTTTTGTGCAGCAAAAACAGTTGAATCTGGTTATTCATGAGATCCTGCGTCAGAATGTCTCGCATCGCCTCTTCCTTCATATTGACGACCATATATACATTCGAATAGGTATGATTATCGATCACAATGGGTTTGAGCAACAGAGATAACACATTTCCTTGGGATTGAAATAATTGACTCTGATGTGAACCAAACCACATCGTATTCCAGCCTTGGAGCTTCACGTAGCGTCCGTATTCCCTCTTGAACGAATTATTGCGATTCGGAAAATCTTTGGTGGAGAAAAAATCACCGATGGGTGTTGTCAGATAGGCAGTATCAATCAGTGGCTCTACAAGCTTCAATTGAGCAAAAGATGTTTGCAGCAGTGAGAGATTCTGATAATAATGAGATGTTTTATTTTCCCCCACGTCCTTCATGACCTGGGTGAATGCTTCATTGAGCATAAAAGAAAAAGAGGATACAACAATGTGCCTTAGATGTTCATCCATAACCTGCACTGATTTGTTCAGAATGCTTTGTTTCAGTTCAAGTGCATTCTGCTCAATGCTTCGTGCAGCAAAGAGATAAGAGCATATCCCGGTCACACTGATGCACAAGACAACGAGAAAAATGTACAGCAACTGTATTCTTTTTTTCAGGGACATTTTATAAAAGTCGAATATCATCGGCGCTCGCTCCTTGAACACGGCTTGGCCCGTCCGCTGTGAATTAAAATGAGTATAGCACAGTGGAATTACCCGTAAAACCGTTTCCATGATTGTGCTCACGCCTATCCTTTCACAGCTCCCAAGGTCACCTGCATGAATGATTTGTTGGCAAAAATATACACGATGAGCAGCGGCAAAATGGACAGACAGGCTCCGGCCATCATCAGTTGGACCTCAGCCGCAGCTCCGATGCCATATCGCAGATTAGCCAGCCCAACCGGCAAAGTCTGCAAGTCCGGATTGCTCATGGTGAACACAAAAGGAAGAATATATTCATTCCATGAACTCTGAAATACACCCAGACCTGCAACGGCGAGTCCGGGGCGCAGGAGTGGAAGAATAATTCGCCAGTATGTGGTGAAGAAATTACAACCATCAATCATCGCGGCTTCATCCAGTTCGCGCGGGATGCTCTTGAAGAAACCAATCAGAATAAAATATGTGGCAGCGTGTGCGCTGATCAGTATAATAATAACGCCCCACAATGTGGTATTCAGCCCCAGCTTGACCATGAGGTCAAATTGCGGACGCAGCACAACTGCGCCTATGGAAATAAACAGAGTAGATGCCATGAGCAGGGTGTACCCCTTTTTCCCTTTGAAATTCACTCGATCCACAGCGTAGGCTGACATCGAAGCTACCAGCAGCGTGCCAACTGTTGTACTGATGCTAACAAACACGCTGTTCATCGTAAAACCCGAAAAATTGGCCGTTTTCCAAGCCTGAGCGTAGTTGGAGAACTGCCAAATCTTCGGCCAAATGGTAGCTCCTCCTGTCAATTCCTGGTTTGTTTTGAAGGAACCAAGCAATACAAGTATGATGGGGAACAACGACAGCAGAGCGATTGCGGTCAAAAACAACCAAAGTACCGTTCGTTTGGTCCAGCGAATGAGTTGGGGAGACCCTGAGGGCGCAAGCACGTTTTGAGTCATCATCGTTTCCTCCTGATAGGGATTAATAGACATCATTGAGCTTTTTGGATATACGGAAATAAATGAGCGTCACAGCCCCTACGATGAGAGCCGTTGTGAAACCGACTGCACTGCCATAACCGAGCTGCTGGAGTGATTGGGTGTCAGCCGACACGGGAAACAACAGTTTGAACAAATACAGATACATCACCTCTGTTTTGCCATATGGCCCCCCTTCGGTCAGCACCATAATACTCTCGTAACCTTTCAGCGCCGTCGTAATTGCCAGCATGATGATCATCTGCAAGACAGGACCCAGCAATGGAATCGTTACATTCCGCAGTTTCTGAAACTCACTCGCTCCATCCAGCGATGCCGCCTCATAAAGCTCTTCAGGAATGCTCTGAAGACCCGCAATGAATAACAACATATAGTTGCCCACAGCCCCCCAGATGGCGATGATGATGGTTGTTAACATGGCATGTTCAGCCCCCAGCCAGCTAATGGATTCGGAGATCACATGATACTTGAGCAGCAATTGGTTCAATATTCCGTTATAAGAGTTGAAAATAATAAAGAATACAATTGCCATGACCGAAGCGCTAAAAATAGTGGGGAGATAATAGATCGCCCTAAAGAGGGATCGCCCTCTCCATTTGCGATTCAGAATAATCGCCAGAGTTAACGACAGTGGAATTGTAACGACGAGTTTGCCTAGGGCGTACACACCCGTGTTGCCTACAGAATCCCAGAATTGCCCGTCACGCAAAATGCGTCCAAAATTATCAAGCCCGATAAAGACCGGCGTCCCGATGCCTTGATAATCATAGAACATGTAACGCAGCGCCCATAACAGCGGATAGATCCCAAATACAAGAGTTAGAAAAAGACTTGGAAAGATGAACATATAGGCATGTATTTTGGATGGTTTCACCAGAATCGGACCCCCTATAGCTTTTGAATGAAGTATAGAGGGATTATGGAGGAAAGCGGGATAGGGAAATCAACTTTTTACAGGGGAGAATGTGACTGCATGACCAAACAAAAGAACCTGTATTCAACGAATTTCCGTTGAGTCTACAGGTTCATATCATGCGGTTCGTAATCTTAAATCTCAGTATACGTATGCAGCGTATAGGCTACTCTGCTTCATCATACAGACGCAGCAGTTCTGTAAAATCAGAGATGAGCACATCTGAGCCCGCAAGCTCCTCATCACGGCCAAACCCGGCATAAGCACAGCCGATGACCGCCTGACCGTTCATTTTACCCGCTTCCACGTCAGAAGAGCGATCCCCTACCATCCATGCGTCCTGAATGCGATGTTTCTCAAGCAGGATCTGCACCAGATTAATCTTGGAAGGAGTCTTGTACTGGCCTGCACTGTATACCCCTTCAAAGAAAGGCATAATCTCGTGTGCAAACGCCACACCCTTCACATAGTCCTCCAGCCCGTTACTTGCGACAAAAAGACGCACTCCTTGTTGTTTTAATGCTTGCAGTGTTTCTTTCACCCCCGGATACAATTGGGAACTTCCTTGATCAAGCCCTTCAATCTCCAGTTGAAGCAACAGTTCGTCTGCCCGGCGATGTGCCGCTTCCGACGCCTCAGGCATAACCACTTTCCATATATCTTCAAGCAACATGCCCAAACTTCCCAGCATCCGTTCCTCGGGTGGAGTTTCTCCTTCAAAGTGCCCTTCGGCACGCAATGTATCAAATAGTTGCTGGTAAGCTGGCAACAACAGGGTCTCTGTCTGGAACAGCGTACCATCCATGTCAAAAATCATCGCTTCCGGTTTGAGCAATACCTTCTCTTTATTCATGTCCAATGTTCCTTTCGGATTGGGATATTGTATATGTAATTGGAATCGTTCCCTACCCATGATAAACATAACGTTTGAACGTGTAAACCAACGATTGTAAAACATCATCAACCCCAACCTTATACAACATCAACCAAACCTTATATTGTAGTTAAACAAACTATATACAAAAGAAGTTTCTTTACGTATAATACTAAAAAATAGTGCTTTAGACACCTAATCTAAAGACCTACAATTATCACATTTCCAGTTTTTTCGACAACTACATATACCCCATAGAGAGGAATAACAAACATGAAAAAGCGAAAGACTTTTAAGATTTTTTATAAGATCGGATTAGGATATTTACTCGTACTGGCTGTACTGGCTGGTTGCATCCTGCTGATTCAGAACAGCACAAGTCAGCTCCAACGGGAACTGGATTTTCTGGTCGATCACGATATGCGGGTACATGCCCTCACCTATGAACTCGAAAGAAACATGGTAGATATGGAAACAGGTAAACGCGGTTACATCATCACGGGTCAGGACAATTATCTCGATCCCTACACCCAAGGAAAAGCGCAACTTATTACACTTAGAGATGAACTTGCTGCTTTAATTTCGGATAATCCGGCTCAACTTGCACTTTTGGAAGACATACATACTAATATGGAAAACTGGGTCCAGGTCGCTGGTGAACCTATGGTCGCCCTTCGTCAAGCCAATAATACACAGGCCATTCGAGATTTTTTCGCAGATGATCCAGGTAAAAGAGACATGGACCAGATTCGGACTGCTCTCGATACGTTTCGAACCAACGAGCATACGTTAACCGATAACCGTACAGAAGCACTGAAGCAAAAAAACACACTACTGAACCTGGAACTGTATGGGGCACTTATCGTTGTGGCTATTATCTCGTTCATCACTGCGTTGGTCCTGTCACGTGCCATTGTTAGAAACATTCGTACCGTGAAACAGGCATTAAATGACATTGGTTCTTCCAATGGTGACCTGACACTGAGAATCGCTACGCCAATGAAAGACGAAACTCGTGAACTCGCGGAGGCAGCCAATACAATGCTCACTGGTTTGCAGCAAATGATGCTGGACGTTCAGAGCAATGCCATGATTCTGAGTACAGCTTCGGATCGATTGGATAAAGGGGTTGCCGATAGCCATCTTGCAGGAAAAGAAGTTGCCACTGCCATGGAACGTGTCGCTGAAGGTGCTGATGAACAGGTTGCTCTTACGCAAACCATGGTAGCTGCGATGCAGCAATCCCTCAACGGCCTTAATCGTGTCGCCTCCTCGGCAAGTGACGTGGCAGGCCGTGCAGTTCGTACCGAATCCATTGCTGTGGATGGGCAACAGCGCATTGATAATGCTGTAGGTAAAATGAGTTCCATTGAACAATCCTTCCTCTCTGTACAGGAAGCCATTAATGAAATTTCGAAGATGTCTGATCAAGTGATCAACATTGCAGATTCAATGTCAGGTATTGCGAGACAAACCAATCTGCTTGCACTTAACGCCGGAATTGAAGCTGCCCGCGCTGGGGATAATGGACGTGGCTTCGCTGTTGTTGCCGCGGAAATCCGTAATCTTGCAGACCAAAGTGCAACATCAGCCAAAGAGATTACAAGTATATTGGAAACCGTGGTAGCAGGTGTTCAAAGTACGGTGCAGGTGGTTGATGAGAGCACTCTACATGTGAATGAAGGGTTGCGAACCATTGAGGATGCAGGTAATGCTTTTTCAACCATTACTCAGCATATTCATAACCTCAGTGGTGAAGTTCTGGAGGTATCTGCTGTTGTCGAGGAGTTAACTTCCGGTAGTGAGGCTGTGATGAAGTCCATCAATGAAGTATCGGCTGTTGTGGAAGATACTGCATCAGCCACGGAAGAAGTATCTGCAATGACGGAGGAACAACTTGCTTCTCTGCAGGAAATGTCTGACACGTCCAAGCAGTTGAATGAAATGTCCGACGCGCTTGATCAACTGGTTAAACGCTTCAAACTTGCATAATCCGACTCAACCTACTGATCGAGTATCTAAATAGCTGTATCATGAGCATATATCAAAGGAAAGAAGCATCGCAGACAGACTCATCCGAGCCTCTGCGATGCTTGTTTGTGTTAAGGAGAGCTGAATCAGGAAAAGGTGCACCGGGCACCTCATATGAAAAAACCTGACACTCCTTTTCTTATCCTGATTGTTCCGTGTTCCGTAGCGCTTCCAGTACCAATTGTGCCTGATACCCATCGTTAAAATCATATATCTTAGCTGATTTGCCCTGTATACGGGCAATGACATGTTTAAGAACCGGCAATTCACTGGCGGACTCAAGCACTTCCACAGGAGAAAGTGGCTGCCCCACCAGACCCGTCTTCAATTCTTCCCAATTTTCCAGGGCAATCGTACCCTTCGTACCGTACACCACCATGGATACACGTTCTTCCCCCGCAAATTGAGAGATGCCGTTCAGCTGAATTCGGGTTCCGTCTTCCAGTTCCATTGCAGCCTGTACTTCTAGTTCACAGTCACCATTCTCAGGATATTGAACCTGAGTGCTAACAACCCGGATGGCACCAAACACCTTTTGAATCATATGAATCCAGTGAATCCCCACTTCAAGAATAAATCCACCCTGTTCCCGGCTCGTAATCCATGCATTCTGTTGCCATGATCGTGGCCACTGCGGGAATTGCAAAATGAGATCTATTTTGCGAATTGTCCCCACTGTACCCTGCTCAATCATCTCTTGCAACTTCAGCACGGAAGGTTCATGCGGCATCGAGAAATGGATGGCGTGAACTACGCCCGCCTGCTCTGCTGCATCCAGCATCTCTTTCGCTTCTTCTACACTATTGGCAAGCGGTTTCTCGCAGAAAACATGAATTTTGCGCTCCAGTGCTTCCATGACAACCGGGTAATGAAATTTCGGCGGAACTGCAATATACAACAGATCAATCTGATGTTCATTCATCAATTGCTTGTAATCCGTATACGTCCTAACTCCCCGATGAGAAGCTGCAAAAGACGCCAAACTTTCCTCATTCGCATCACACACCGCAACAATCTCAATCTTCGTGTCCATCTTTGTATTCTCGATGAGATGAACCATATGTAATCCCATTTTACCCAGCCCAATCAGAGCCATCTTGATGACTGTCATTCCATCCCCTCCCAATTCCTTTCCAGTATAGCAGAAAGCAAAGAATTGCGAATGCGATGCGTTGATACGAAAAAAGATAAATCCGTAGCTTTCAAGTCGCTATTAGAGGCTGAAATTCATCATTGTTAGTCATATTTTTACATTATTTGTAACTTCGTAACAACCGGGTAATTCGTTCCAGGGATATATAACCAATTGTTTTCACTTTATCCAGCAACACTTAAAGCGTTACCAACTTAAGAATCAGGAATTTAGACTCACAAAAACAGGTTGACAAAAAACCACAAAAAAAGATACTCTTCCTAATAACAATGAATATTTCCTCTTACAACCTTAGATAGTAACTTGCATTCAACAAATGGAATATGCGTATGGTTCTAATAACCTATTTCATGAAGCGAGGTGTCCCGCATGAGAACAGTTGCGGACTATTTGGCAGAAACTCTGCGTAATCTAGGCGTTACTCATGTCTTTGGTATTATTGGTAAATCCATCTGCCCTGCTGTACTGAAAATGGTGGATTACGGATTAGAGTTCATTCCAGGCCGTCATGAATCCAGCTCAGGTTTTGCCGCATCCGGTTATGCATTACAGACGGGTAAACTCGGCGTTGCCTTTGCCACATCCGGTCCAGGCGGAACCAATCTGCTTACTGCAGCAGCACATGCAAAGGCCAACAATCTGCCTGTACTGTTTATTACGGGTCATCAATCCATCCAGGAACTGGGGTTACCTCAGTGCCAGGATTCCTCTTCCTATCTGGCTGATCTGGCCGAGATGTTCCGGCCTGCCACATTATTCAGCAAACTCGTTGAGCGTGGAGATCACTTCAGCACACTGCTGAATCATGCCCTTTCCATTGCACTCGGCCCTAATAAAGGCCCTGTTCACCTCTGTATTCCTTTTGACGTACAGACCGATTTGTTATCCCAATGCCGGATTGTCATTCCCGAACCGGAACCTCTGCTTAGCGTATCTAATCTGAATCGCATTTTTCCTCTCATTCAACAATCCAACCGCCCTTTAATTATTGCTGGTAAAGGTGTAAGTCGCGCCAGAGCCCATGATGAATTGCTTCAATTGGCCGAATCGTTCAACATTCCCGTCATTACTACGCCTGGTGGAAAAGGAGCGATTGCGTGGGACCATCCCCTGTACCATGGACCTTGTGGTGTTGGAGGTTTCCCACATGCAGACGACATGTTGAACCAAAGTGACCTTTATATTGTACTCGGTTCACGTCTGAGTGATATGACCCTATGCAACCTGAAACCTGAGAACCACCCGGCACACCTCATTCAATTTGATACTGATCCTACATTTGTGGGTAAGATTCTGAGCGCTCAAACCTTACATATCACCGGTGATTTGAAGGACAACCTGCAATATTTGCTGGGTACATTAGAAGACCTCCCTACTCCTGTGAGAACCACGGCACCCATCGATTACACTGTCCCTTTACCAGATCTCCCCCAACTGTCTCTGGCTTCTGTGTTAGACGGAATGAGTGATCTGCTTCCGTACGATCATAAGCTGTTTGTTGATGATGGCAGCCATGGATTTCATGCGGTTCAGCGATATAAAGTCAAGAAACCAGGCAGCTTTGTGTTTGACGCTTACTTTGCCTGCATGGGGAACGCCATTGGTATGGCGATAGGTGCAAAGGCCGCTTCACCTGAAGAGACCGTTGTATGTATCACCGGGGATGGATGTTTCATGATGCTGGGGACGGAGATCAATACCGCGGTATGCAACAATCTGAACGTCATTTTCATTGTCGTTAACAACAAACAACTGGACATGGCTCTCAAAGGAATGGAAAAAACAACAGGCAGAATTGATGGCACATTATATGAAGTTCCTATGGATGCCTTCAAATTTGCCGAATCTCTCGGTGCGGTTGCGTTTCGAGCAGAAACTCTTGCTGAATTCTCATCTGCGCTGAACACAGCCCAGACGTTGAATCAGGTAACTGTTATTGAGCTTCTGACTGATCGAGATGAAATTCCACCCACGGCTCACCGCACCGTAAATTTGAATTAGGAGGAGCAGATCATGAGTGAACATGTTGCCCAGGGACTGGACCGTTTTGCTAAACTTTCTGGTGAGTACGGCGCAAGAGCTCTCGCACCCATCAAAGAACATTTTCCCGAATTGTCGGAATTTATTATGGGGACGGCGTACGGGGATATTTTTCAGCGCACCACGATTACGGATCAATGGAAGGAAGTTGCTATCATCTCTTCGTTGATTACCCAAGGCCAGTATGAACAATTAGGGGTACATTACACGATGGCTCTAAGCGTGGGAGTGACGGTGGATCAACTCAAGGGAATATTGCTACATCTGGCACCATGTGTGGGTGCTCCACGCATTATTAGTGCATTTAATATTTTGCTTGCCACTCTAGACGAAATACAGTAATTCACTTTTCTACATTTTTATACATGATTCGACTTTTTTATTGATCTTTTTACATTCCTACCTTTATAATATGGTTAAATTATCCTTCGAACCAGCTCGCATCTTAGAAGCTTTCGGCAGAGGCCCAATGGGCTGTGTATCCACTAACAGGATAGCCTTAACTCATTTAAAGGAGAGAGATCAAACATGGGAAATTTCATTCTGAAGACTGACGTTCCAAACAAGGTGTTAAACATTGAACTGGAGGGTTCTTTCTCTCAAGAAGACGGTTTGCGTTCCATCTCGGCCTATCAGGATACGATCGCTTCTATTAACACCAAGGAGTATGACCTGAACATCGATTGCAAAAAGTTGAATGTTACTGCTCCGGAGATTGTTCCTCTTCTGGAAGGCTGCCTTCAATTGTTCAAAAAAGATGAATATAAAAAAGTCGTGTTGACCCTCGAGAACAACGCGATTCTAAAAATGCAATTGGCCCGGCTCGGCCGGTCAGTCGGTCTGGACAATCTCGAAATCATCTCTACCGTTACCACTTAATAAACCAGGCGGACAAGCTGTGAATTCACCCTTCCGCTCAAGAGGAGAATGAAGATGGCCGGAATTCGTATTGTAGATATCGATCTCTATCATCCAGCAACCAAGGTGCACAATGATTTTTATATTGAACATTTTGATGCAAGAGGTGTAGATATTCGTGGATTATTACAGGCACTTGGTCGTGATACACGTTATAAAATTGACAACGATGACGAAAATTCACTAAGCATGGCCTTTGAGGCAGCCAGTAACCTACTGGAGAAAACCGGACTCACCGGTGCAGATATTGATCTGATTGCTTATGCAAGCCAAACGCCAGAATACATCTTTCCTACGAATTCCCTGATGATTCACCGCCTGATTAACGGCGCTTCTCACACGATCTGTATTGACAGCAACGCCAACTGCGCGGGTATGACTGCTGCTTTCGAACAAGTTAGCCGACAGATGCTGGGCAATCCTCGAATTCGCAGGGCATTAATCATCGGCTCCGATTACGTGGCTCCTCACGCCAGTCCCGATGATCCCGTTTACTTCGCCAATTTCGGTGATGCAGCAGCAGCGGTTATTGTAGAGCGGGATGAACATGCTGTCGGTTTCATTGATTCCATCTATCAGACGGATACCTGCGTGTATGGTAATTCTCTTTTTCCTGCAGAAGGCTTGGCGAAGCTGGGCAAAACGGGTGTAGATGCGGGTGCCTTTCATGTGAAATTCATCCCATTTGATGATTCCATCTGTGTGGATGCCGCTTCCGAGTCCATTCGTACCTTGCTGACACGTAACGAGATTAGACCAGACGAGATCAGAGCTGCCTGCTTCTCCCAACTATCCATTAGTAACATTCGGGCTGTATCCGAGAATGTCGGCATTGGTGACGATATTGCCGTCTATATCGGAGATGAGTTCGGATATACCTCAACCAGCAGTCCATTCATCGCATTACATCGAGCGGTTACAACCGGTCAGATTCAGCGTGGTGACAAAGTTCTGTTCTGGACCGTTGGAGCCGGGTGGCAAAATGTTGCCATGGTGGTTGAATATTAGGCCTTACTTCGCCAAAATATAATAAACAGGACGGTTCTCTTTCTTCCAAAGAGGATCGTCTTTTTATTTGAAAGCAATCCACATTTCAGCACATACACTTCTTCTAGCTTCTACATTTCTTCAAAGCAAAAAGCAGCCCTCACCGGACTGCCAGACTTCTGCTTCTATACCAAATGTTCAGAAAATCTTCTTTGTCTCCCGATCGTCTTTCAGGATCTCTACAGCCTCCCGAAAACGCAAGGAATGCACAATCTCGCGTTCCCTTAGAAACTTCAGACTATCCTGCAGATCCACGTCATCGGTCAGGTCGATCAACCATTGATATGTAGCCCGGGCTTTCTCTTCTGCTGCAATGTCCTCGTACAGATCCGCAATTGGATCACCCTTGGCTTGAATATACGTAGCGGTAAACGGTACACCTGCTGCATTACTGTAAAAGAGGGCCTTATCGTGATTAACGTAGTGAGCATCCAAGCCAGCTTGCTCCAGCTGCTCCACTGTAGCATCTTTGGTGAGCTTATAGATCATCGTGGCAATCATCTCTAAATGAGCAAATTCTTCTGTTCCAATGTCGTTTAACAGGCCGATAATTTTGTCTGGAATCGTATAACGCTGGTTCAGATACCGCAGGGCAGCTGCCAATTCCCCGTCTGCTCCACCATACTGCTCCATCAGTAATTTGGCCATATGAGGGTCACATTTACTCACTCGAACGGGATATTGTAGCTTTTTCTCGTATACCCACATTGCAAGACTCCTCCTTTAACGTTTATACCTGCCAAGGCCATGGTGTCTGGGACCACTCCCACGGATATTTCGAGAAGGCATGACCAAAATTCATCAGCGGTCCATACAACTGTTGAAACTCATGAGCTACCCGCATTCGCTCCTGGCTGAACTTGTTGTACTGCTCAATGCTTTGGAAATCACCTGGATGGGTATCCAGGTATAGATTCAGTTCCACTAACACGAAGTCCAGCGCCTGAAGTTCTTCCAGCAACTCGTAGTATTTTGCATCACAGGCTTTCGGTGCTTCAGGTTCCATCTGCCTCCACCTTCCTCTCCTTTGATTTCTTGGATGTGTAAGGGCTATATAATGCAGGCCATAATGTTCCCAGTCTTAACGCTTCTGCCGGACTGTATTGCGGCCAACCCATGGGCTGGAAAGGTATAAACAACTGCGGTGGAACTAGATACGTGCGGATTTCCATCGGTTTGCAAGGATCAAACGGCCCCACAAAAGGAGCATAGGCTCGAAGCTGTGGATCCTTCACTCGAAACGCCTCCTTCAACGATGTTTACGTGCATTCCCCATACCATTCAAACCATTGCTTCCCGTCTCTATTATGTATATGTTTCAGTTCTACAGGTTAATCCCCATTTATCCAAACTTCATAAAGGAATTTCTCATGCCAACTTCACTCTCAATCAAAAAAGACCTTTGGAAGTACCTCTTACGGCACTTCCAAAGGTCTGTATTTCGTAAAATGAGTAACATGTTCACACTTGCTCATCTCACTCATCATCAGATTATTACAAAATCTATTCTACTGGTTTTTCTTCCGAATTCATGTCTTGAGGAACAGATTGCTTGTACACTCGAACCCGGGTAATTCGCAAACGAGTGGACTCCTCCACTTCAAAGACGTATCCATTCAGATCCCGAGTTTTGCCCTTGGCTGGACTACCTCCAAGTTCTTTAAACAACCATCCGCCGATGGTATCCACTTCTTCATCCTCAATGATGGCTCCGGTCCACTTATGAACTTCTTCAATAAGAGAACGGCCGTCAATCGAAAATGAATCTCCACTGCGTTCCATATGCGGACGCTCATCCTCGAACTCGTCATACAAGTCTCCAACGATCTCTTCCAGAATTTCTTCCGCAGTCAGCAATCCAGCTGTGCCGCCATATTCATCCACAACCAGCGTCATCTGAGAATGTTTCTTCTGCATCAGACGTAGCACATGGCTGATTTCCATGGATTCAGGCACGTTCAAGATTGGACGAACAAGTGAAGCCAGATCATGTTGTTGCTCCGGTTTAGCCAGCAACAGATCGGTGATGTGTATGAATCCGATAATCTCATCCTTGTCTTCTCCTGCCACAGGATACCTGGAATGTTTGGTTGCATTAATAATCTCCAGGTTCTCTTCCAAAGACATATGGGTATACAGACAATCCATGTCTGTACGTGGCAACATCACTTCACGTGCCAGCATATCAGAGAAATCAAAGATGTTATCCATCAGTTTGATCTCATCTTTATCAATTACACCACTCTTCGCACTCTGCTTCATCAGAATACGAAGTTCATCTTCCGAGTGAGCCTCCCCTTCACTGGCAGGTTCGATACCAGCCAGACGTAGCAAAGCATTCGCCGAAACATTCAATACCCAGATGAATGGGAAGAAGATTTTGTAGAACAACAGCAAGGGTGCAGATAAGAACAAAGCCACTCCGTCTGTTTTTTGAATCGCCAACGATTTAGGCGCAAGCTCACCCAGCACAATATGCAGAAACGTAATGATACAGAAACCGATAATGACGGACAAGGTCGATATCAGCCCTGTATCTCCTACACCGAGCTTAAACATGAGAGGCTCAACGAGCAATTCAGAGATGGCTGGCTCTCCCAGCCACCCAAGTCCAAGTGATGTCAATGTAATCCCGAACTGAGTTGCCGATAGATAGGAATCCAGTTTACTATTCACCTTCAGTGCATAACCAGCCAAACGGTTTCCTTCACTCTGCAATTGAGTTAAGCGTGTCTGCCTTACTTTTACAAGGGAAAATTCCGCTGCAACAAATACGCCATTCAAAAATACGAGCAAAAAGACACAGACCAGATTAAATACCAGCTGTCCAAGATGAAATTCAGTATGAATATCCAAGTTGAAACTCCCCTTTTCTATCTATTTCAGGAATACACCTGGAATATCAACGTGTGATTGCCTTTCTCGATTTGAAATCCACACCCTTGTAATACATATCTGCCACTAGCAGGTTTGGTCCGCAACAGGATGCAATATCGCAATGGCAATTGACCGTTTGATTCAACGGATGTTCAGCTGACCATTCATGGAACACATCATCCAGTTTACGATCACGAATGTTACCAAACGCCGGGATATCCGCAAAATCCGTCACATACACATTACCCGTGAACATGTTGACGTTAACGCGGTTACGTCCGTCCGGATCGTTACGTACCGTCACATTTGGTTCGCTGTATAAACGGTTGATCAGTTCCCGATCCTGCTCTGCTGCACTGCACGCGAAGAATGGCAGGGTCCCGAATAACATCCACATATCTTTGTCACGCACATCAAGCAAACGATGAATCGCTGCTCTCATATGATCCAGTGATAACACGGGCAGTGACGAAGCAAAGTTCGAATTATACATCGGATGCACTTCATGACGGACACAGCCCATCTCACGAATCAATTGGTGAATACCATCCAGCTTGTCGTGCGTACGGAAGTTAATCATTGATTCCGCAGAGATAAACATGCCTGCTTCACTCAGTTTGCGGGAATTTTCAATCATTTTCTCATACATTTTCACCGCGACTTCACGTTTCACAGGTCTGCCGCTATTCGCAAATCCAACTTGATGGAAATCGTCAGCATTCAGATAGTTGAATGAGATATGCATAACGTCCAGATAAGGTAAAAGTTGCTCATACCGGCTGATATCCAGCGTTAAATTCGAATTGATCTGGGAACGAATTCCACGTTCCTTGGCATATTTGAGCAGCGGGATGATCATCTCATCCACTGTTTTCTGGCTAAAGCTTGGCTCGCCACCCGTCAGACTAATCGTCTGTAGATGCTCCACTTCATCCAATCGTTTCAGCATCAGAGGGAGCGGAAGAGCCGGTGCCTCACGCATCGTAAGCATATCTCCCACGGCACAATGCTCACACCTCATATTGCACAGATGTGTCACGGTCATTTCTACACTGGTCAGCACATGGCGTCCATATGTACGCAGAGAGCCGATCGGATCCCACGGATCATTCGTTGGCGATAAAGGCATCGGTTGTACCGATCCTGAGTTTAGCATGGTCATTGTTCTTCACCTTATTCCTTTTATTAACCTAAAAAGTTTTATTTACATCATACCTTGTGTTTCTCTTTTTGGAGTTATCTTTTATCATAGCACAATTTTGAATGCTCCGGCATACGTAGACCCTGTCCATTACATGACAAAAAACGCTCAGGCAACTCTGGACCGAATTACGAAACGGCCCGGATATTACGACATGAGCGCTAATCATCTTTCAAGTAGTTCAGCTTTCCACCTGTTCACTTTGAGCCGCTGAAGGTGTATCCTCCACACCCTCTACACCTGTGATCATCACAGACAGAGCTGTCAGCAGGTTAATTTCATAAGGCGAAGATAAAGTCTGGCCGTCCGCATCTTTTAGAACACGGATAAGCGGACGTTGAGGAACACGTGAATGAATTGATGCAACTACTCCAACCTCTCCCGTACTGAGCTTGACTGAAATACCTACCGGGTATATCGCGACACAATCCCTGAACTTTTCCAACATCCGTTGTTCATAGAGGGTTCCTGAACCTGTATACAGCACCTCTACGGCCTGATGTGGCAGCAAGGCTTGCTTGTAGACTCGATTCGTTGTCATGGCATCATACGAATCAGCAAGCGCAATCCATTTGGCATATTCATGAATTTCCTTGTCTTTCAAACCAAAGGGATATCCACTTCCATCAATTCGTTCATGGTGCTGCAATGCACAATGCGCAGATAGAAGTGGTATACCTGGTTCATCTTTGAGAATACGGTGTCCATATGTAGTGTGCTGCTGAATGATTTTGAATTCCTCGTCACTTAATCTGGAGGGTTTATGCAAAATTTCTGGTGCAATCTGTGTTTTGCCGATATCATGCAGCAAAGCGCCCAGACCAATCTCCATTAACTGCTGGCGTGTGTAACCCGAAGCGACACCAAGAACCAGCGTGTACACACATACATTCAAAGAGTGGTTATACAGGTCAAAATCGCTGGAGTTCATGTCCATCAGCATAATCATGGCTTCCTTCTGACTGCCGATGTCTTCCAGAATCGCATTCATCACACCACTAAGCGCTTTTCCGAAATGAGGAATCCGACTTTTGGTTTTCAGTCCTGACATACTCTGAAATTGCTGTTTGATCTCGACCAGTGCCTTCCTTCGGGTCTCTTCCTGCAACATTTCGGGAACGATGATGTCCTCTGTCGCAGCATCTTTAATATACACATAACCGACCCCGAGATCCTTAAGGCGTCCAATCAATCGACTGCTTAGTTCTACATCCTCACTAAGTAATACAAGGCCTTCTTCACTATAAATACGTTTCCCCAGCTTCATGCCAGGCTGCAATAAGTTTATATGTACTAAACGCACAGCCTATCCTCTCCCGCTCCGTAGATGTAATTACCACTAGCCGCCGCTTCAGCAGAAGGCAAGTACTTTAATTTAGCTTTTATGCCAGCGGGCTCGCAGGCTGTCGTCCAGAGCCCCTGGTCGTTTTATTTCCATTTCCAGCAAATCGCGTATGAATTCCGGAAGATGATAGAGCGTATGGGTTCCATGAGCAAGAGGAGGATACCCCACATTGAACGTAAACATGTCCAGTGTCCCAACGATATACTCACATTGTTCGTCCATAGGCTCTCCATTGATGGATATGGTCTGGATCTTCTCATAGGCTGGCGCATGTGGATTGTATTGAACTTCCATTCCGTCCATACATAACGTGCCTAGAATATGACCACGAAAACCAAATCCCACAATGGGCTTACCTGAAAACTCGTCCAACAAGGACTGCTCAAGTGCTTCACGAATATGACTTCCACTCAAGCATATTGTACAAGCATTTATAGGAGATGGACATAGGGAATGCAACATTCCTTTTGTAATATTACCTTGTGGAAGATCTCCCAGAAGCTGACCTGCATTCACCAGAGACAGCTGTGCCCCCGTGAAATGACGAACCGCTTGTGCAAGCAAGGTAGCAAACGGGGATTCCCGGTCATACGTGATGGGCAGCACCCGATCCGTTATCACTGCCGTCTGATTGAGTGTCCTTTCGGCTTCCGTACGATTCGTAGCGATTGCCAGCGCGACCTGATCATCCAGTAATATACTCTTGGCAGCCATACAACCGCTACTTACCAGTTGAAGAGGTTCTCCCACACTTGTTCGTTCCAGAACCACTTTCCCAAGCCATTGGCCAAATTTTCCAGCTGCACCCAGCACGGTCTGACCAATGACTAATGGCTCTTCGAGAACATGATGGGTATGCCCACCGAGAATAACATCAATTCCAGTAATCTGCTCCGCCAGTCTACGATCTGTCGAAAGCCCCAGATGTGAAAGAATAACCACCACATCCACTTCATCACGTAATGCTCCCACTTGAGCTCTTAATGACTCCACAGGGTCCAGAACATCCCACCCGAGCAGTTCGTAAAACGTGGTAAAAGGGGCCGTTGCCCCCAGCAGACCAACGCGAAATGGACCTTTCTCCACAATCAGAGAAGGTTTCATCCACACTGGCGGAAGGCCAGTATCTTGCTCCACAACATTGCTGCATACCACAGGACACAGAAGTCCAGCGTAGGACTGCGAGAGCTGATCTGGCGTAAAGGTTAGTCCTTCGTTGTTACCGATTGTAATGGCATCGTAGCCCGTCAGGTTAATAACATCAACATTAGCCGTCCCCAGTGTTCCCTCTGTTTCAACGGCCATCCGGTCCATATGATCGCCGATATCCAATACAAGGAAGTTGCCACCCTGGTCACGTTCCTCATTGATCATAGCGGCGATGGTGCTCATGGAGCCGAAGTGGCTATGAATGTCATTGGTGTGCAGAATCGTTAACGTTTGCTTCTCCCTGGTGCTCATCACACCGCCTCCCCTGCTCTTCAATAAACGTTCATTCTTCTAATGGATAAGCATAACATTTTCCGCGTCGTTATGATATATTTATAGGGTTTAGAGATCAAAAAGAGGTGAGTCATATCTATGAAATTGACAATTCAACTATTTGCAGGCATTGCAGAACGTTTAAATACATCCCTTCTGGAGTTTGAGTACATTGGAGACATTCCAACCGCTGCCGATTTAAAAGAAAAACTGAGTCTGGCCTACCCAGAGGCAGCTTCTCAGATAAAGACATCCTTTTTGGCAGTTAACCAGCAGTACGCTCCTGCCGATACTATACTTAGCTCAGAAGATGAACTTGCGTTGATCCCTCCCGTCTCTGGCGGCGATGGTACGGATATATCCGATGAAAAGCAACGCTCTACCGTACCGGAGCATCGGACTGAAGATGGCTTATTTCTGATCACAGAGTCCACCTTGTCCGTGGAAGCAACAACGGCGCTAGTGATTACCCCGAATCACGGGGCAGCTCTTACTTTTGTAGGTACGACTCGTGAAATGACCGGTGAACAACGCACCGTTCATCTTGAATACGAGGCCTATGTGCCGATGGCTCTTTCTCAGATGGCTGCCATTGGTGTGGAAATCTCCGATCGCTGGCCTGGTGTGTTATGTGCAATCAGTCACCGAATCGGCAAAGTGGATGTGGCAGAGATTAGTGTAGTCATTGCCGTCTCCTCGCCTCATCGCAACGACTGTTATGATGCAAGCCGTTACGCCATAGAGAGACTCAAACAGACCGTTCCGATCTGGAAAAAGGAAATTTGGGAAGATGGATCTGAATGGAAGGGACATCAATTAGGACCATGGAACCCCATGGAGAACTAAATAATGAGCCTTTACACCTTTTAGATTGAGTGGGTTAATAGTAAATAAGTCGTTGTCAACCCATTTTTTTCTTGTTATTATAATTATATGTGTCGATATTAGTCGAGAAAAGGTGGTTTATACGTGAGAGTGCATGTTACTGATCTTAAACCGGGTGACCTGTTAAAAAATGATGTATACAACAGTTCGGGTCTCCACATGCTGATGAAAGGTTCCACCCTCAGTGAAGATGACCTATCCAAACTGTTGCAACATGGAATTGAGTACGCAGATGTAGAACACACAACATCCGACCTACACTCTGATGCACAAACCTTACCTTCCGATCAGACCCGTCTGTTAACTAACTTGTTTAACGATACGATCAAAGGTACTGAATCTCTATTTCAACAAGCGATGGAGAAGGGTTTTATTGATGAGACACAGGTCGATGAGATTTTGTTTACCCTAACAGAACAGTTGGAAAAACAAAAAGATGTTGTCTCCTTGCTTCTTATGCTGGACGGGGATAGCGATTATACGTACAACCATTCATTGCAAGTCGGAATGCTCGCTTTTTATATCGCCGGCTGGATGGGTTACAACCCCGAGGAATGTCTAACGGTAGCCAAAGCAGGATATCTTCATGATATCGGCAAGTCCAAGATTCCTTCTGAGATTTTACATAAACCTGGTAAATTGACCACGGAAGAATTTGACGAAATGAAGAAACACACATTCTATGGGTACGATATCATTAAAGAATCCACGCAGGATGAAATTCTGGCAATGGTTGCACTTCAACATCATGAGCGCGAGGATGGAAGTGGTTATCCTCATGGACTGCGAGGGGACGAGATCCACCCATATGCCCGTATAACTGCTGTAGCAGACGTTTACAGCGCCATGACGACCAATCGGGTATACCAGACCAAACAGGAACTGATCTCTGTTCTGTGTGAACTGTACAGCCTCAGCTTTGGTCAGTTAAATGCTGAAGCAACGCAGGAACTGATCAAGCACATGCTGCCTAATTTTATCGGTAAAAGGGTTCTGCTCACCACGGGTCAGACGGGACTCATTGTCATGAATAATCCTGCGGATTATTTCCGACCACTCGTTCAGACCTCTACAGCCTTTATCGATTTAGCGAAAGAAAGAGATATTGCTATCGTTGAAATTTATGTACAGTAATGGTGTAACAAGCCTATCTGTTCATTGTACACAGCACACAGGATGGATACGAAGCAATAAACAGGAAGTAGCTTGAATTACCAACTCATAGGTTGGCATATGACAAAAGGGAAGCCGTAATCGGCTTCCCTTTTGTCTATTCCGATTCAATCATGTTGGATTACACGCAGAATGCTTTTGTGATGATAACCAACAGAATGAACAGTACCAAGATTGCACCAGTGTTTGTGAACATATTGTATCCGCCAACGCCGCCTACATTGCCACCACAGCCATATCCTACTTCGCTCATGTGATTGCCTCCTCTTCATCAGGTATACCCTAACATATGACGTTTCGGGTGGATTGAACCGGGCGAACAGGCAACATTCGATAAATGGTTGTCTGTCTGCATCAACCTGAGTGGATCAACCTTCTGCTACTCCATGTTCTTTGCAGGAATCTATGTGTCGGAATCCGAATGAACCTGGATGCCTTTTTCCTTGCGGTACATGATAACAAGCAATCTCCAAAATTCATAACTGCCTTTGTCGTTCATAATAAACGGTCGATAATAATCAAATGCTTGCTGTGCCCATGCGGGACAATCCATATTGGAAAGTTGCTCCTGTTGCTGAATCCATCCCCCTTGAATCTCCAGCGTTTTCTGCATGGCTTTAAACATTTTCTTCTGCTCAGTGGTCATCGGCGGAGCCTCCTGTTCCTGAGATGCAGTTCCGTATTCGGCCTGTAGATACGCACCCGGTTCCGTCACACCATCTTCGCTGGCTGTGTACCCGTAAGATGGTGCACTTGTTTTACGAATCTCATAATGTACATGCGGACCAGTACTCTGACCTGTGCTCCCCTGATTACCGACAAGCTGGCCTCGCTTCACCTGCTGTCCAACGCTTACAGCAATACGTGAAAGGTGCGCATAACAATGCAAGTAGCCACGATGATCTTGAAGGGCAACTGTAAGCCCGTAACCGCCGAATCCGGAGCCTGTAACTCCTTCGGAAGCAAAACGTACCCTACCTTCCATAAAGGCATAGACAGGGCCATTCCAGGGCTCTGTCACGAGATCAATTCCACGGTGAAATGTCTGTCCACCATGAATAGGATGAATTCGATAGCCGAATGAACTTGTAATCCGATAGCCCTCGAAGGGGTTTACGCTCATACACTCACATCCTTTTCTATCATTAAATGCTTAAATCTATGAAATGGCTTGTGCTATTGGTCTTATTTTATTCCACAAAAATACCGCTCAGAATATCATTAGGGAAACCTTATGGTCTCCAACGTATATTCCAAGCGGCGCGCTATGCTATTATGAACACTCTATCAGTTAAATATACTATGTTTTTATTTCAACCACTATACACTCCTAATTCAGAGGTCTGTATATGACCCCTAGCTGATCCAATTCCTGTCCTGCTCTTCCATAAAATCCGGCTATATACCACCCTGCTGGTGCCTCAAGTTTAATTTGATCCGATGTCTTTTGTCCGCCCTCAATTTTATTTCCAAGATTGGTCGACAGCTCCACATAAAAGATCCGTTTATCACCATTTCGTGTCCCCTGACCAATTGTGGCCTGGGTTAAGTACTCTCCGTCTGCCAGGTTCAGTGTGACAATGTTGGATTGACCACCATGTGCCAGGTTCGTTCCATCCCTGTACAGCGTTGAGATGCCGTCTACACGGTTGCCCGAGTTAAGCACCACTGAGCTGGGTCTGGCATCCGGAATATGATTTAGGTCATTAAATCCAGTTCCTCCGGATCCTCCGATTGTTGAACTTAATTGGTACTGAGAAGATGTGCTGTACACAAATTCCGCTGTAATCGGATAATGATCGGAGAGTTGCTTCCCACTCGGGTCAACAAATGTTTGATTTTCTAACCGATAGCTCTGTGCATTCAGGGACAATGCTTTACTTCCACGATACAAAATTTTGTCTACGATCTCATAGTTGGGTCCATTTAAATTGCTTGCATCCATAAGGGCTTCTCCATCAGCGGGAATACTCCCACCACGAATCAAATCGATCCACGGATCTCTTAAACCATTCTCAGACATGAGCAACTCTATATTGTCAGCCGCACGAGTGTACCGTGTATTGGTATCCCCAAATACGATAACCGCATTCCCGTCCGAGTGCTCCTTTATGTAATTGGAGAGTTGTCTGATATTATCTCGTCTGGCCTCAAGCGATTTATCATCGCTACCTGCGTCCGCATGCAAGTTGTACACGTCCACTTTCACCTGAGGTGTGATCTCATATGTAGCTGCTGTAAATCCTTTTGGAGTCAATTCATCACTTCCATTGTCAAAAAGACCAGATCGCTTATCCCAGGTAATACGCTTCAAGTCACGGAATGGATATTTGGACAGACTGTTCAACCCACTACCAAAACCCGCAATTCCGCTTGTAGTCGTCAAATACGGCAGGGTGACTTGGGATATCAGTTCATTATGATAATTAAAATCCTCTTGCACATTAATGATGTCATAGTCATTTAATTTGGGGGAAATCTGAACGGTGTACTCCTTGGGGTTGGAACTGGATACCAGATCCGGAAGACCACCTACATTGTAACTAAGTACCTTGAATGAACCCGATACAGATCCACCTTCTGCAGCACTCGCCGTTGATAAAAATAACGGAGAGCTCGTAAAGGCAACAACAGCAGACAATACCAGGGCTGCTCCTTTTTTAACTATACTTCTTCGCATTATATACCTCCTCATATTAGAATCTATTCAAATATATGTAATATTCATTAATGGAAGAATAACGCTGATCTATTCATTTGTAAATATACAAATTAAACTAAAGAATGTTTTCACTTGCCACTCCGATGACAAAACAACCTTCTGAATGCTGTTATCCCCAGATTTTTTGAATAAAAATACCCCCTAAAGAGACTTTTTAAAGAGTCTGCTCTAGAGGGTATTCGATCACATGAAACTATATCTACCGCTTAACATCAGCAACTAGCTTCAGCTTTACGGATTCGAAAGGTGCTGCATTGGATTAACCAATGGAGCCCTCCATTTCGAATTTGATCAATCTATTCATCTCAACGGCGTATTCCATTGGCAATTCCTTCGTGAATGGCTCAATGAAGCCCATGATAATCATCTGTGTTGCTTCTGCATCAGTCAGACCACGGCTCATCAGGTAGAAGAGTTGATCCTCAGACACTTTGGATACTGTAGCTTCATGCTCCAGCATGATGTTATCATTCATGATTTCATTGTAAGGAATTGTATCCGATGTGGACTCATTATCGAGAATGAGTGTATCACACTTGATGTTGGATTTCGCGCCCTCAGCTTGACGTCCAAAGGAAGCCAAACCACGGTACGTTACTTTACCACCATGTTTACTGATGGACTTGGATACAATCGTAGATGTTGTATCCGGAGCCAAGTGGATCATTTTCGCACCTGCATCCTGATGCTGGTTTTTACCAGCTACAGCGATGGAGAGTACGGAACCTTTAGCTCCACGGCCTTTCAGTACAACCGCTGGATATTTCATTGTCAGTTTGGAACCGATGTTACCATCGACCCATTCCATCGTTGCATTTTCTTCTGCAACCGCACGTTTCGTAACGAGGTTGTAGATGTTTGGTGCCCAGTTTTGAATCGTTGTGTAACGAACACGGGCATTTTTCTTACAGATGATCTCAACGACCGCACTATGCAGTGAGTTCGTGCTGTAGATTGGAGCTGTACAGCCCTCTACATAGTGAACGAAGCTATCTTCGTCGGCAATGATGAGTGTACGCTCGAATTGTCCCATATTCTCGGAGTTGATCCGGAAGTAGGCTTGCAGAGGCACTTCACATTTAACGCCCTTAGGCACGTAGATGAAGCTTCCTCCGGACCATACCGCACTATTCAATGCAGCAAATTTGTTATCTGCTGGTGGAATAACTGTTGCAAAATATTCACGCAGGATTTCCGGATGCTCTCTGAGAGCCGTGTCCGTATCCATGAAGATTACACCTTGGTCTTCCAATTCCTTTTGCATGTTGTGGTATACAACCTCGGACTCATACTGAGCCGATACACCTGCAAGGAACTTTTGCTCTGCTTCAGGGATACCCAATTTATCAAAGGTTTCCTTGATTTCGGAAGGAACTTCCTCCCATGTTTTACCTTGTTTTTCAGAAGCACGCACATAATACTGAATTTCATTGAAATCCAATCCGTCGAGATCTCCGCCCCATTTCGGCATTGGCATCTTTTCGAATTGTTTCAAGGATTTCAAACGGAATTCCAACATCCAATCCGGTTCATTCTTAATCTTGGAAATCTCGGTAACCACTTCTGCAGTCAGACCTTTACCGGTTTGAAAGATGGATTTGTGCTCGTCGCGAAAACCATATTTGTACTCTTCCATTTCTGGTGCTTTTTTAGCCATCTTGCTCTACCTCCCTATCGTTATTGTACTTTGTTCTCTTCGTCAATCCCTTTGCGTAATGCATTCCAGGCCAGAGTGGCACATTTGATGCGTGCAGGGAACTTGTTCACACCGGATAGGGCTTCGAGATCTTCATAATCGTCGAAATCGACTTCTTCACCTTTCATCAGTGAGGAAAAACGGTTAGCGATATCGAGTGCCTGCTCCATCGTTTTGCCTTTGACAGCCTCTGTCATCATCGATGCAGAGGACATGCTGATGGAGCAGCCTTCGCCCGTATATTTGGCTTCCTGAACGATTCCGTCTTTCAGCAAAATTTGCAGTGAAATCCGGTCGCCGCACGTTGGATTGTTCAAATTCACCGTGACAGCGTCATTATCAAATGTTCCGCGGTTACGCGGGTTTTTGTAGTGGTCCATTATAACACGTCTGTACAGATCATCAAGTTGCATCGCCAAAATACTCCTTTGTCTGGATTAAGGCGCTGACAAGCCGATCTACATCTTGTTCGTTATTGTATAGATAGAAGCTGGCACGAGCTGTTGAGCTAACTTCAAGCCAGCGCATTAGCGGTTGACAGCAATGATGTCCGGCACGAATGGCTACGCCACTCGCATCCAGCACAGTTGCCACATCATGTGGATGAACATCCCCCAGATTAAAGGTAACGACACCCACATGCCGCTTGGCTGGGCCATAGATGGTTAACCCATCGATCTCGGCCAGTCGTTCTGTTGCATAAGCTGCCAGCACACTCTCATGATGTGCAATCTCATCCATACCAATCTGCTCCAGAAAATCAATTGCAGCTCCCAACCCTACCGCGCCTGCGATAATCGGGGTTCCGCCTTCGAACTTCCAGGGAAGCTCTTTCCAGTTGGATTCGTACAGACCCACATCATCAATCATTTCACCACCGAACTCAATGGGTTCCATGGACTCCAGCAGCGCCTTTTTGCCGTAGAGTGCACCGATTCCGGTTGGTCCGCACATTTTATGACCGGATAATGCATAGAAATCACAGTCCAGATCCTGAACGTCCACCTTCATGTGAGGTGTGCTTTGTGCGCCATCAACAACGATGACAGCACCATTGCGGTGTGCAATTTCAGCAATTTGTTTCACAGGATGGATCAGACCCATAACATTGGATACATAAGCGATTGCTACAATTTTAGTATTGTTCGTAATCGTCTTCTCAACATCAGCCAATTCAATATGACCGTCAGGCTGAAGCGGAATGTATTTCAATGTTGCACCTGTCTCCTTGGCAACTTGCTGCCAAGGAATCAGATTACTATGGTGCTCCATTTGCGTGATAACAATTTCATCGCCTTCTTTGCAATTGGCGCGGGCGTACGATGAAGCCACCAGATTGAGGGCTGTCGTTGTCCCGCGAGTAAAGATAATCTCCTGTGTACGGCGGGCATTGATAAACTTGGCTACCTTCTCACGTGCGCCTTCGTAAGCGTCAGTTGCACGGCTTCCAAGGGTATGAACACCGCGGTGTACGTTGGAGTTCTCATACTCATAATAATGTTTGACTGCTTCGATCACAGCATGAGGCTTCTGTGAAGTTGCAGCACTATCTAAATATACGAGCGGGTGTCCGTTAATTTCCTGGTGGAGGATCGGGAACTGCTCGCGAATGGACGGGTTCATTGTCCCAGCTTCTTCTCAATCAGGGACTGCAATTGGGTGCGCAGTGCTTCCAGAGGAATATCCGCCACCACCGGAGCCAGGAAGCCATAGATGATCAGGCGTTCGGCGTCCGTACGGTTAATTCCGCGCGACATCAAGTAATGAATCTGCTCGGCATTGACTTGACCAACAGAAGCCGCGTGACCTGCTGTTACATCATCCTCGTCAATAAGAAGGATTGGGTTGGCGTCTCCACGTGCTTTAGGGCTCAGCATCAACACTTTCTCTGTCTGCTGTCCATCAGCTTTGGTAGCGCCTTTCTCAATCTTCGTGATGCCGTTGATGATTGCAGAAGCTTCTTCACGCATAACTGCACGTGTAATCATCTGGCTTGGCGTATTCTTACCGAAGTGACGAGCTTCTGTGGTGTAGTTGATTTTCTGCGAACCGGAACCTACAGCGATGACTTTGGAATCAGAACTTGATCCATTGCCTTTCAGCACGGTCATCGTGTTGCTCGCTGTGTCGCCATTGTTCATTTCCCCTACAATCCACTCGATGGAAGCATCATTCTCCAACACTGCACGACGGAATGAAACATCAGTTACATTCACACTCAGTTGATGAACCGATGCGAAACGTACTTTAGCACCGGATTTTGCGAATACTTCCACAACACCATTATGGAAAACAGGTGCGGACAATTCGCCAGATACATAGTTATCAACATAAGTTACTGAACTGTTTGCTTCTGCAACTACAAGCACGTGAGGTGCAAACGTTGCAGATGCGTCGTCCGTAAGCAACACTGCTTGCAGTGGTACTTCGATTTCGACATTTTTCGGAACATACAGGAAGACCCCGCCATTCCAAAGTGCCGCATGCAATGCAGCGAGGGAATGCTCATCCGCTTTCACTGCTGTGTTCAGATATTGTTTTACCAGATCGCCATGTTCGCGAACCGCTGTAGCCAGATCCGTGAAGATAACTCCTTTTGCTGCCAGATCAGCAGACACCTTGGAGTATACCGTACCGGAATTGCGCTGGATAACCAGACTACCTTCAGCTTGATCCTGAACCAGATCTTTGATAGAAGCAGGTACTTCTGTCAAAGAAGAAATGGCTTCACTTGTTTTATATGTTCCGTACTCGCTGACATTCCAGCGTTCGATTTTTTGTTTTTCCAGTTTAGGAAGCGCAAGCCCGCTCGCAAGCTTTAAAGCTTCGAGCCGCTGTTCGGTCAACCAGCCGGGTTCATTGTTGCTTTCCGACAAGGCGCGAAGCGCTTCAGATTCAACCGGAAGAATTGTTTGTGTAGTCATTAATTAATCCTCCTCCGTTTTGTCTTTACGCTTCTTGGCCTACAGTTTCGTCTGTAATTCCCAGCTCTGCCTTTACCCAGTCATACCCTTCCGCTTCCAGACGGTGAGCCAATTCAGGTCCGCCGGATTTCACGATACGACCTTGCATCATTACGTGAACATAGTCAGGTGTAATGTAGTTCAACAGACGTTGGTAGTGAGTGATGATCAGGAAGCCACGATCATCGCTCTTCATAGCGTTCACACCGTCAGCCACGATTTTCAAAGCATCGATGTCCAGACCAGAGTCAATTTCATCAAGTACTACGATTTTCGGATCAAGCAGCATCATTTGCAGAATCTCGTTACGTTTTTTCTCACCACCGGAGAAACCTTCATTCAGGTAACGGTGAGCGAACTCAGGGTTCATGTCGAGTTCTTTCATTTTACCTTCCATTTGACGAATGAACTTGATCAGGGAGATCTCGTTACCTTCGCCACGACGTGCGTTAATTGCACTACGCAAGAAGTCGGAGTTCGTAACACCTGCAATTTCACTTGGGTATTGCATAGCCAGGAAAAGACCTGCACGTGCGCGCTCATCTACAGCCATGTCCAATACATCTTCACCATCAAGTGTAATTGTACCGTCTGTTACTTCATATTTAGGGTGGCCCATCAGTGCAGAAGCCAGAGTGGATTTACCTGTTCCGTTTGGTCCCATGATTGCGTGGATTTCTCCACCTTTCATTTCCAGGTTGATGCCTTTCAGGATTTCCTTACCTTCGATCGTCGCTTTCAGACCTTCAATGACGAAATTCGTAGCCATGTGTATTGTTTCCCTCCATTGATTAAATTGATGTTGTTGTCGAAAAAGAAAAAGCGCCTATTATATCTGAACAGGGCTTCCCCTGAATTTCTCCTGTACTTGAATCTTTCAAAGCAAGAACACTTTAGAATAATTCTAAACTGATTCTCAATGATAATCAAGTCATTTCCTAAGAACGTTTGTCCCTTGCAGGAAACATTATTCTTTCTGATTCTATATTAAAAGACAAATTGAATCAAATTAGAAAACATCTTACTCACAAATGTACAGTGAGAAAAATCACAGCAATTCAAGCTTTTATGTCATCTGCTGTACACTAATCTAAAAAAAAGGACTTATCCATATCATGGACAAGTCCCTCCGTTAAATAACGTTACTATTTACAATTTGAGCATCTCGTTAATCTTCTGTACCTGTTCGTCAAAATCCGCAACGTCCACCACCGGCGTCATTTCGCGCGGCACAGGACCATTCGGAATAGAAATCCATGAACGACACCCATTATATTCAGGCAGTATGGGGATTTCCATCGGTTTTTTCAAAAGGTACACACGTAAAATCAATACATGGAGCGGATCTTTCCGTTTCCATTTCAAACGGTCTTCGGCAAAATCCGCTGTCCACATATGAAAGTCAAGAAGTCGATCCAGCATCTCCTGATCTCGTATCTCCAGATCCTGCGTTACTTCGGCATATGCAGTAATACGGATTGTCGAAGCTTCGGGCACCCATTCGGCTAGTGATTCTTCAACATAGGATTGATCCGAGGACTTAATCAGTTCTTTACGCTGATGTTCATAAGTCGGATACAGGTAAAACGCCGGACTTTTCAGCTCAAAATGTCGGGTTTCCTCTACGATTCCACCTTTGCGCATCACCATAATTTGGCGACCCGTTTCCAGTGCTTTGATTGCAGAAGCCCATTCTTTTAAAGCCGGTATCGTTGGTTCTAACATAAGCGGTTCCCTCCCCTATCGTTCTTGTCAGCAGTATAGACGCTCAGGGCGTTTCTGACAACAAAGATCCGAGCTCAGAAAGCTTACGTAAGAGACCCACTTGTATTAGGCAAAATCTTGGCTATATTAACCCAGGAAAGAACGAAGCATCCACATGTGTTTCTCCAGGTCCGCCTTGAAACCTGTCAGCATATCGGATGTCGGTTGATCCTCAGCTGCATCTGCAACATCGATACCTTCCTGATATTCATTCGAAAGTGTAGCGAAGTCCTCGATCAGGTTTTGCACCATTGTTTTTGCGTCTTCTCCGCCTGCTGCTTCCTGGATAGAGGAAAGCTCCAAATACTCTTTCATTGTAGCCGCCGGGCTACCTTTCAGCGTAAGGATACGCTCTGCGATTTCATCCATTTGTACTGTAACTTCGTTGTAGAACTCTTCGAATTTCACATGCAACGTGAAGAAGTTAGGTCCTTTAACGTACCAGTGGTAGTTATGGATTTTAACATACAATACGTTCAGGTTAGCTACCTGACGATTAAGTACTTGTTCCACCGATTTTGCTTGATCTGTTTTGTTTTTTGTAGCCATATTAATCCCATCCTTTATTTAAAATTAGTCTGTCATGCCGTTATAAGCAGGTTGTCCCGCAATGCATAACAGAGAGTTAACAATGTGTCACCGCTTGGTAGCGGAGAGGCTTATGAACAGTGTTTCTCTCAACTGTCCGGCCTATTTGTTTTTACCCTTGAACAGGAAGTTCGAATCAGGATCAACTTGACTTGTCTCAAAAAAAAGTTCAAAAACCGCGTTATTTCCGATATACTGACATATACCAAGCAAAGAAGTGGGTTATCCTGTTTCTTCATATATATGGAGGTGGCACCTTTGTCCCAATATCGCCCGTTTACCCCCCAGGATGCAATTGAACTGGCCAAAACATTACCGGGTCCATTTGCGGCAGATGCAAATCTGGATTGTCACGAGATCGGCGATGGCAATCTGAATTTGGTATTCCACATCACGGATCAGAACTCCGATAAAAGTATCATTATCAAACAGGCGCTTCCTTATGCGAAAGTGGTTGGAGAATCATGGCCGCTCTCTCTGGTACGTGCCCGCATTGAACGTGAGATTCTGCAGGAAGAGTATCGTCTGTGCCCAGGAATGGTACCCGAAGTGTATCATTACGATGATGACCTCGCGTTAACGGTTATGGAAGATCTGAGTGATCATGTGATCATGCGCAAAGGACTGATCGAAGGTGTTACCTATCCTCTTTTTGCACAGCATATTGGGGAATTCATGGCAAGAACGCTGTTCTTCACATCCGACTTGGGCATGGATCAGCAATTGAAGAAGGAACAACAGGGCAGATTCATTAATCCGGACCAATGCAAAATAACGGAGGATCTGATCTTTGATGAACCCTACCGGATCGCTGAGAAAAATAATTATGACGCTTCCATTGAAGATGAAGCTGAAGCGCTTCGTTCCGATGGAGAGCTTCACCTTGAAGTGGCCTTGCTGCGGGAAAAATTCCTGACACATGGGCAGGCATTGCTTCATGGAGATCTGCATACAGGCAGTATTTTTGTTACACCTGAATCAACCAAGGTCATCGATCCCGAATTTGCATATTACGGACCCATGGGATTTGATGTCGGTGCAGTCCTTGCGAACCTGCTCTTGAATTACGCATCCCTGCCAGGATGGATTCAGGATGAGACTGCTTTGCGTGAGCGTGAAACGCTTTTGCTGAATATGGTTCGTGATGTATGGACTGAATTCGAATCTCGTTTCCGTGCCCTCTGGGTTAATGACCTCGTTGATCCGATGGCAAAAACGTCAGGGTATCAGGATCTATATGTGCAACAATTGTTCAGAGATTCGATCGGCTTTGCAGGTGCCAAAATGGTTCGTCGTATCGTTGGACTCGCTCACGTGGCGGATATTGATACCATTCCAAATGCGACTGAACGTGAACATGCTCAGCGTAAAGCATTGTCCATTGGTAAAGCATTAATCAAGAACAACCGTCGCTTGAATACCATCGGCGAAGTACTGGATATTGTATCCACAGCTGTTACTACTACTAAGTCTTAACATAAGGAACGGAGGAACCACCCATGACAACCCCTGAATATGAGCCTCTGTCCTCTCTCATCTGGAAAAAGGACAAGCTTGAAATGCTTGACCAGCGTCTACTGCCCGAAACGATCCTCATGTTGAAACTGTATACACCCGAGGAAGTATGGGAATCCATCCACTCCATGAAAGTACGCGGTGCTCCAGCGATTGGTATTGCTGCTGCATTTGGTGTTGTATTGGGTGCCAAATCATATGACGGAACAACCGTTCAAGGTTGGTTGGATCACGTAAAATCCATATGTGCTCATCTGGCTACTTCCCGACCAACAGCGGTGAACTTGTTCTGGGCACTGGATCGCATGATGCAAAGAGCAAATGAGGTCGTTGAATCCGGCTTGAACCTGGATGAGGGCAATGATGCTCTTGAAGTAGAAGCTCTGTTGATTCAGAAGGAAGACGAAGAAGTATGCCGCATGATCGGGGAGAATGCACTGCCTTTATTCGAAGATGGTATGGGTGTACTCACTCACTGCAACGCAGGTGGACTGGCTACTGCGAAATATGGTACGGCAACTGCTCCAATGTATCTCGCGCAGGAACGTGGCATTCACCTGAAGGTATTTGCAGACGAAACTCGTCCTGTACTTCAGGGTGCACGCCTGACTGCATTTGAGTTACAGCAAGCCGGCATTGACGTCACGCTGCTCTGTGATAACATGGCAGGTATGGTCATGTCCAAAGGCTGGATTCAAGCGGTTATCGTCGGAACAGATCGCGTTGCAGCGAACGGTGACGTAGCTAACAAAATCGGAACCTACAGCGTTGCCGTACTTGCCAAGGCTCACAATATTCCGTTTTATGTAGCAAGCCCGTTGTCAACCATCGACTTGTCCACTCCATCCGGGGACCTCATTCCAATTGAGGAACGTGCTGCGGAAGAAGTCACTGAAGGATTTGGGAAACGTACAGCACCGCAAGGTGTTAAAGTATACAATCCAGCATTTGACGTAACGCCTAACGAATATGTAACAGCTATTATCACGGAAAAAGGCGTTGTTCGCGCACCTTTCCAAGAAAACCTGGCTGCCTTGTTCGCCAAGGAAGAAGCTTAATTTAATGAAAAGTGTTCAAGAAAAAAGATCGTGTATAGAGCTAGTGTCTACTGATGTGCCCGGCTCTGTATTAGAACGCTAAGACGCTAAAGAAGGGCTTCCCACATGGGGAGCCCTTTTGTTAGTGATTAGATCATTTTCAACAAAGCCTCTACACCCGTCATGCCAACCGTAATGCCCATGGCCTCGGCTTCTGTTGTCACCGACTCCATAGGTGCATGCAGCAACTGCTCCAGTGTACGCACACCAACCGCCCGAGCTGCAATAATTTTGCGATCCCCAAGCTTCTCATTAAGTAATTCCACGTCGAGTGCTCCGCACATGATATATCCTTTGGATGTGTTAATGGTCAACAACGTTGTTTTGGGCAGCTTGACTTCTACCCCTACCAATACATGCTCTCCAACTACAATAGGCTCCATCGTCACCATAATTTCCCGATCCACCTCCTCTTCCACAGGTCACGATAATTGTATGCCTCATTCCGGATTGTCGTGTGGACACCTGCCGTGTTTGAGAAAATGTAGGTACTTACAGTTCAAATATATTGTTGGTAATTCTCCTCGCAGACTTAGATAGTAGAAATATGCTTAGTTGGAATATAAAAAGCCACCTCAGAAATGAGGCAGCTCAGATACAAGATTTTAATAATCCTAATCCGGTCATTTTCTACTATTATGATCTATACTCTAGGCACGCCAGTCTTTATCGTTTATGTATGTATCGACAGAACTTGAGTATTGCTTCTTAAGGCTAGACCTTTTTAACTCATACTCCTCTTCATTGATTATATTGGCTGAAAACATTTTATCTAACTTCTCTAATTCCATGGTTAGTACTCTCACATTACCTGATGCATGTTCTAATTTTTCTTGATTTTTTACTACTTTAAATCCCTTGTAGATGTTAATTATTAATAATACAAAACCAACAATGTACAAGAGATTCGTTAGTGGGTGATTGCTTCCTAATTGAGATGAGGATATAGCCCCTAAAATAAATAGAATCATCCATGAACTAAAATACAAATAGATTTTCTTCATATCACTCATATGTAAACCTCGTTTCCTAAATTATGGAATGATTATACCATGCCAAAAGGAGTGGGTCTATGAAATTCGATAGAAGGGATTAGAACGCAGGGGAATAAACACTAATAAAAGCCCCCCACCCAAGGTGAGTTGAACTGGGCCTACCTTAAAACGTATGCTCATCATTCTTTAATCGCCTTATCTCCGTTAACTCTCTTCTAATTCCCAGTACACGTCTATGAAGTACACTGCGGTCTATTGATTCAGCTACCGACTTTTTGAACTGGACATCCAATTCACTTAATGGATCCTGAGCTAGTTTATTTTTATGTATTGGCTTAACTTGAACTTTTGTAGTTTCAGGCTTGATAGGTTTCAATCTTTTCTGCTTCATAATCTGTTCAAATACACTGTCCCCTTGATGCATGGTCTTCATTCCTTAATGTGTGATGAGCATATTGTAACATAATAATGAGAAGGCGGTTGTTAAACGTCAGAGTACAAACAAATAAAGTGGGCATAAGATGAATGTTGTCTCATACGGGTTCATTATTTACATATACCAGCACTTTACGACTCTACTCCAAAATGAGGTGCGATAAGTTGCTCCGCACATGCCAATACGCTCTCTCCAACAATAATAGACTGCATCGGTCAACAAATTTCCCGATCCACCTCCTGTTCCACAGGTCACGAATGTTGTTTCCTCATTCTGGATTGTCTTGTGGACATCTTCGAAAAGACGTGAATAATAAGGTTTATTTGTGATATTTCCCCATTCTAATCGGCATATTTCTGCGTCTCTAGCACTATGATAATTTCCTTTTTAATGATATAGTGAATTGAAGCGTTTTTTTGAGCTGACATAATTTTTAACGGGGCTGGGATGAATGAAAGAAACCTTATCCAATCAAGAGGACATCGGCTTTTTATTTAATGTCGATATACTTATTAAGAGCCGCTCAAATGCATTGGCACTGCAGTCCCTGTTGGAGTTCATAAACAATGAAGAACAAATTGCGGACTTTCGGATTCAATCCGGCATAGAGCTAGGCAAAATTATTGAAGCGACACTCCAGTCCAAGAAGGACTCTTTCGTCACACTTCACAACGAACGCAAAAAAGCCAACGCAGCACAGAAGGCGTCCACTGCAGCTCAGACACCTGCCTCACCTGCTCCAGTCAAAACACAGAATCAACAAGAACAACCGGTTAGTGAGAAAAAGCCTGCCACCCAAACATCCAATGTATCCGATGGAAACTCGTTTGACGCGTGGATTGACACGCTCATTAAAGAGAATAAACTCACCCGTATTGTTGTCAATAACAAGAACGGTAAACATCAGAGCATTCCTTGCCGTATTCTGAATTTTGATCGTGATACCAGTATTGTGAGCATCTACCATGTCGATGAAAAACAGGTGTATACGTTCCGAACCAATGAAATCGATGAGTTTCTGTAACTAACTTCATCGGATTAAAACAAAAAGCAACTTGCGTTAGAATGACGGTACATTCTAACGCAAGTTGCTTTTTTAGTTCTATGGTTCATGTAGAATTGAACCCTCCGAGATTTGTTTGGACCGATCAGGAGCGATCCTTACCTCGCTGCCATACATCTAATGCCAATAACAACCATCCGGCAATGAAGGCTACCCCACCAATCGGTGTGATGGCACCCAGAATCTTGATGCCAGAAATACTAAGCACATACAAGCTGCCCGAGAACACGATAATTCCGATAAACAACAGACGCGCTGCCCACTTCAGTTTTGTAGATGCCCCAAGTTGACCAGCCGTCAAGCCAATAATGAGCAAAGCCAATGCATGAATCATGTGATATTGCACACCTGTCTCATATGTAGCTATGGCTGCCGGCCCAATCGTATCCTTGAGCATGTGAGCACCAAACGCACCAATCGCCACCGATAACATGGTCATTACAGCTCCAAGCATCATCCATCTTCGTTGCATATAAGTTCTCTCCCTTAATTTACTACAATTCACTCCTATTATTGTATCGAATCCCCTCCTCCTTTACCAGTCGTGACGGAGCTTCAAAGATCATATGTCTGTTTATACTTAACAATCCTATCCCTGCCTTATAAATTGTAGGAAACAAGCGTAAATCCTTGATTTTTATCGATATTTATGGAAAAGTAAATAGGTATGTAATCGTGTATTCTAAGAAAGAATCATTACTCATCGATTAGGTTAATAACACTCAGTACACTCAGTACGATGATTAAGGGAGGCAAGTCAACATTATGGATAATCGCGATTCCTATAATTCAGGTTATAACAACACGGATCAGAATCCTGGCCATGCAGATCCATACAATAACAATGGGTATGAAGCATACCCGCCAGATCATGAGAGGCAACCAATGGTACCACTGAAACATTCCGGACCTGGAATCGCCAGTTTTGTCATTGGGTTGGTTGCAATCTTGGGTTATATTCTGATATTCTTTATTGCCACCATGGCTGTAAACGAGTCCATCGGAGTTCTAACCCCGTTGCAGACAGAAGAGATCGCCTTGCATCCAGCAGTGGTTCTGGCTTCATTAGCCATTCTGGTCTGCCTGATTCTCAATCTGGCTGGAGGCATCGTCGGAATTATTGGTCTTGTCCTCAAGAATCGAAAGAAAGTTTTTGCCATTATCGGAACCCTATTAAATGGGATCATGATTCTGTTATTCGTTGGACTTATCTTGGTAGGCATGACGCTGATGTAACGCTTTGCATCAGCGTCATGTTTCCTTATAATTAAAATGAATGGGTTTACACATAAGAATAATCTATATTTTTTGCCAAAATCATTGTTTTCAAAGGAGATTGACATGTCACGAATCAAAATTTTTGCGGACAGCACAAGTGATCTGGCTCCAGAATGGATCCAGCAGCACGATATCGGTATCATTCCTTTATATGTCGTGTTCGGTGAAGAATCACTGAAAGACGGTGCTGAGATTAAGCCCGAACAGCTATATGAACGTGTCAGCCAAGATGGGCGTCTTCCCAAAACAGCTGCACCTTCCCCCGCTGATTTCATAACGGCATTTCAACCTTACATAGATCAAGGGGATGAGATTCTATATATCAGCTTATCTTCTGAACTTTCCTCTACCTATCAAAATGCACGACTAGCGAGTTCCGAGTTCCCGGAAGGTCGAATATCGGTCATTGACTCACAGAATCTCTCATCAGGAATTGCACTGATGGTGATGAAAGCTGTTCATGCTGCTGATAAAGGACAAAACCTGACTCAGATTACACACCTGATCGAGGCGATGAAATCAAATGTACGCACGGAGTTTGTCATCGATACACTGGAGTATCTGCATAAAGGCGGACGCTGTTCGGGCATGCAAAACCTGATTGGAAGCCTGTTGAAAATTCGTCCTGTCATCCGGGTAACAGATGGCAAGATGGCACCTGCCTATAAAGTGCGGGGCAAACGGGAGAAAGCTCTGGAACAAATGCTGAATAATACGCTCAGCCAGAAAGACCAGATCGATCCAGACCTGCTGATTGTTGTACACACCATGGCTGAAGAAGATGCGCTTGACTTGCAGAAATCTTTGCAGGAACAAACGGGTGCCCGTGTGGAATTAACCACTGCTGGTTGTGTAGTATGCAGTCACTGCGGCCCAAAAACAATTGGAATCATTTATAACACTGTTTTATAGTATTACACGCTACATCGTATCGTATTACCCAATCCTTTTTTCTAAATCTGTATGTGGTACATCCAATACTTGGACTGGCATATCGGTATAACTAAAAAGGGCATTCCGAGCTTAATCGCTCAGGATGCCCTTTAATATTTTGCTAAACTTTTGAATCACCTACATTTGGTTCATTGCTCATTATGATAATGGATCAATAACTTTTGGTCCGCAGATCATCCAGACTTTTGAATGCGTATCCTTGCTTGCGAGCCTCATCAATAATGGAACCCAGAGCTTCCGTGTTATCTTTGGATACCGAATGAAGCAAAATGACAGCGCCCGGATGGAGTTGTTTCAACACCTGTTGATGAGCATATTGTGCGCCACGCTGCACATTGGTATCCCAATCTTTATAAGCAACAGACCAGAACACATTCACATAACCCTGAGCATGACTCTCTGCAAGCGTACGATTGTTAAAAATTCCACGCGGTGGCCGTAAAAAGGTCGCTTGTTGACCGGTCAGCCGATTGACCTCCGTCTTGACCTTCTCAAGTTCCTCTCTAAGCTTTTCATTGGAGATGCGGGTCATATCCGGATGACTCCATGAATGATTACCGACAATATGACCTTCAGCCGCCATACGTTTGACCAACTCAGGCTGATCTTTCAGATAATGACCTGTCACAAAGAAAGCCGCTGGCACCTTCTTGGTACGCAAAACATCCAGTATGGCAGGCGTGAATCCATTCTCATACCCGTTATCAAACGTGAGATACAATTCCTTCTGTTTTGTATCCCCCAGGAAAATGGCATCGTTATGTTGTAAGATTGATTTAAAGCCTTCCTGATCAATGGAGGGCAGTTGACCGTTTTGACTTTTTTTGAAGCCAAAGTGATACGCTCCGGTAACCGGTGATGCTTCAGTCTGTGCCGGTACCATACTGATGGATAACAGTCCCAACAGTATATATAGAACCATTCGCTTCATTCTATCCGCTCCTGTTCCTGAAAAATTCGGTTAGTCGTTTGCACACACGAACACCTTCAGGTAATATGCCACAGGAACGGCTAATGTATGTAAATCATTAACGATCGAAACGTTTATTTTCAGGTTGTGGCGGAGATTGATGGAACAATTCAAGTAAGGTCTGAGGTTTGCCACTGGAAGCAAGCCATTCCCTCACGGTCTGTATGGCACGGGTCTGTCCATCTCCCCGATCACGCCATGTAAGCAACTCGATAACTTTGATAATCAAGGCCGACATATTGTGATTATCCAGTTCGGACCGCTCTGCCCTCAGCTTGTGATACAAAGCCTCCTGCTCCCAATCCAGTAGAATCTCATCACCGATGGTTGGCTTCAAAAGTGTATACGCTCTGTCACAACCTTTACAACGAACCGTGCTGACCTGTTCATCTATAAATTCCGCTCGGATATCCTGCTCGCAATCCGGGCATTTGAACCCAACTTGTATGTTTTGAATGTTTTTGTTCATGACATTGTTCCTCCTGCGATGTGAGCATTTTGCATCATTCGATTCAAAATACTCCTTGGATATATGCATAATGCTTATGTATGTACTACATCTATACCCGATATTTTGTCGATTCACGCTTATTTTGAAGAAATCTATAAGGTGCTATAATCTTGTAAATATGTTAAAATATTATACATATCATGGTAGGGAAAAGGCGGGATACTCATGTCGAAGGAAGAGCGCAACATAACTTGGCAATCATCCAGCATCAACAGGCAAGACCGGGAGAAGCATAATGGGCACCATAGTCGTGCCATATGGTTTACCGGGTTATCAGGTGCAGGAAAGTCATCCCTTGCATTTGCCCTGGAGCAGTATCTCTACGATCAAGGCGTAAGCTGTTATGTTCTGGACGGGGATAATGTACGTCATGGACTGAACCGCGATCTTGGTTTTACAGCTGAGGATCGTCAAGAAAATCTGCGCCGAATTGGGGAAGTATCGAAGTTAATGGTGGATGCCGGGTTGTTTGTACTTTCGGCCTTTATCTCTCCTCATGAACAGGATCGGGAGATGGTTAGACAGTTATTTGAACCAGATGATTTCATTGAAATCTATGTGCGCTGTTCAATTGAAGAATGTGAGCGTCGTGATCCCAAGGGTCTATACAAAAAAGCCCGCAACGGTGACATCCCGCATTTCACAGGCATTTCCGCCCCCTATGATGTACCCAAATCGCCTTCAGTCATCATTGATACAGAACAATGGTCCATTGAGGAAGCTGTACTAGAGATCCTACAGCATTTGGAGCAGATCGGTGCTCTACAGCTACCGCTTCCTACGAAAACAGCCGTTGTTCATTAATCCATGCTCAATATACGAACTACCTACATAAAAGGCGCGCCCATCGTGGCGCGCCTCTTTACATGTGTCGTGCCTGATTATTCAATAAATATACGAATGAACAGAGGCAGATACATATGTCCCATACTCGGCTTTTAGTTTTGGAATGGATTCTACTAACCACCCTCTTACTGTCCCACAACACCCGCTTGCATGTTCAAAAGCTTTCTGAACGTCCCTACCGGATCAGTAGATAACTGCTGGTACCCACCCTCTTGAATCACCCGACCTTCATCAAGCACAATTACACGATCTGCCGTCCGAATTGTGGACAATCGGTGTGCAATCACGATAATGGTCACATGTCCCTTTAACCGTTCTAACGCCTCATGAATGTACTGTTCATTCTCACTGTCCAGCGCACTTGTTGCTTCATCCAGTACCAATACAGATGGATTACGCAACATGGCCCGGGCAAGCACCAATCGCTGACGTTCGCCCCCGGATAACCGGATACCCCGATCACCAATGATCGTATCCAGACCCTGAGGCAACTTTCTCACAAAAGCCGCAGAAGAGGAAAACTGTAACGCTTGCCACATCTGTTCTTCACTTGCATTTGGATCAACCAGACGCAGATTCTCACGAATACTCGTATGAAACAGGAATGGGTCCTGGGAGACATATCCGATGGAACTTCGCCAGCTTAATAAGCGTTCTTCTGACAGAGGCACACCGTCAATCAGAATACGACCAGTTTCAGGTCTCACAAGGCCCATAATCAGATCTATCAGCGTGCTCTTGCCTGCTCCAGATTTACCTACAATTGCGGTCATCCCCCTTGCTGGAATCGAAGCGTGCACATTTCTCAATGAGTACGTATCACTTCCCTCATAGCGATAGCAGACATCCTCACACGTGATAGATTCCTTCAGTTCCATAGGTTGAATTCCATCAGTTCCAACGTCTCCTGCCGAAGCAATCTCTTCACTAATCTCACGACTCTTCGCCGTCTGCGCTTGCAGTTCTCTGACCACTCGAAACGCAGGCAGCATCGAGCTGATGTACTCCAGATTGGACTGAATTGCCGTAAACCTTGGCCATAAGCGGGAAAAGATAAGAATGATGAGCAGCAAACTTGCGGGAGGCACCGTCATTACACGGAGAGAAAGATAGATGAATGCCGCAATAATGATTGCCGCGGACATCCGGTGAATCAGCTGTGTTCCACTGTTCAATTGGCTAAACTGAATGACATTGCGTTCTATCTGTCTGCACATGCGCTCAAACCAGTTCATGTGGGAGCGCTCAAGCATGTTGCTCTTAATATCCTTAATGCCGTTGAAATGCTCGGTAATGCCGTTATAATAACTTTGCGAGAATTCAGAGGTCTGGTCCCCGATCTGCTTGGCCCGCTTGACGAATTTTCTCAAGACAAAAAATAATAACAATCCACAGACCAGCACAAGTGCCGTCAGCTTGGCGGATAACCAGAAAGCAAGACCGATCTGAATGCCCGTAAAGATCAGCGAGGCTGCCATTTGCAGCATAATGCTCGTTCCCTGGCTCACACGTGCAAGTTCAGTCGTTAATATATGGTTAAAATCGGATTTTCGTTTTTGGAGAAAAAATGACCATTGCGCCATAATAATAGCACCATAGGTTTCCATGCGCAGCGTTCGTACAAATTGCTGCTGGATTCGCGTATTACGGATCGTCTGGAGACGCTGCATCCAGGCCTGTCCGGAGACAATTAACACAAAGGTGAACAATACGAGTAACAATTGGCTATTTTCAGAAAAACGATTCAACACTTCGCCAATCCAGGGAATGTTTAAGCCTGTGGAGCCCATCTCAAATATGCCAATCAAACTCAGCATCGGAACAAGCATGTAGATACCGATCCCTTCCATGAGACTGATACAGATCATCCCTAGCAGATTCCAATATAAAATGGGCCCCGTGACATGATGCAACTTTCGCATGAAATACCTTAATTCCGAGATCATACTTTACCCCTTTCCGTCACCGTATACCTTTTAATTCGCCGCCAGAACCAGAGAAACGGACGTAACGGAAAGTACAGAAAAAACAAAGAACGCGGAAGCGGCAATTGATCTACATCCCATGTACTTGGATATAAACGTTCAATAAAGAAAAACCATTTCTGTTTGGTACTTCGAAGTTTAAACAGATACGATTGATAAGACTTCATATCAGCCGGACTTTCCAGCATGTCGTTCATGAACTTTGCGCCTTCGTTGGCTAATCGCTTGCCTGTACGGTCACTTAAGGACATCAAGGACCTGTACTCTACATCCAGCGGCGTGTTCAGCAGCTCCGAGGCCAGATAAAGAGCCTGTGAACCGATCGATAAACGTCCCTCCGCTTTCAGACGTCTTTCTACTTTCTTCACATCGAGTGGCATGCTGCGAATCATCTGGTCGATATCCAGTAACCAGCGCAGTCTGAACCAGCCGTGTCGTGCACCATGGGTTACGAGATAAGCCCATAGGTCTTCTTGTTCGAGCATACGGACAGGTGTCTGTGTGTATGAACTGAACCGGCTGCGTTTCCACAGCAATTCAAAATCGGTTTCTTTCCCCGAATCCGGGTTCAGACGCCAATGGATTTCCACTTGAGTCCTTTTGACCGGATGGGTGTAACAGATATGATGTTCCCGCCATTTCCAGCTGCGCACCGTAGGTGCCCGCTCCCCTTCCTTGGATACGTATCCAAGAGTAGCCAGAATGCTTTCAGCCGCTTCCACATCATCGAACGGAATCAGGATATCCAGGTCTTTGGAGGTTCGCATGGATACATCGCCATAGAGATCATGTGCGAGCGCCGGTCCCTTTAGTGTAATATTGCGGATACCGCGTTCACGAAAAGCTCCACACACCTGCTCCATCTCAGCTGTCAGATGTAACATGCGGAACGTATTGACCGTATATTGTTGTCTCAGACTCTCCATAACATCTGCAGGAATGATTGCAGAGTTGAATTCTTTCACTTTCAAATAAAGGACAGAGTATAGGCGGTGATGATAGACAAGCCGCAGAAACAGCTGCCAATCGGTTCCTTGCAAACCCGCCTTGAATTCTTCAGGGGATAGAGCCGTCAGATCACCTCTAATCATGCTCAAAATCAGCTTAAGCTCCTTCGGAAACCCTGATGAATAGAGTTCACTTTCATGTATCATAGACAATCTCCCCAGATCCCTTCTCCGGACACCGTTTGCCAAACACACCGACAACCGTATATTGGTCCATAGTATCAGCTCCGGTCACGATCAATTTACCACTTCGCAGCCAGGCATGAGCCATCATATGTCCTTGTTTATTCCGCGCTGTCCCCATATATAACGTACTCTCTATCTTGCGTCGCTCAAGCATCTTCATCCCGGCAATCGCCATTACAAGGCAGCGGCTTTCCCATAACGTATATTTGCTGGCGAGCGAAATCGCTTTGGAAATATTCCGTATAGTGATGACCTCGCTGCGATCAAGTCCTGTCATCGGTGTTTCAACCATGGGTGTACCCAGCCCTGGCGCGATTTTGGCAAATGGCATAGCCTTCTGTATGCGTGCCCAGCCAAGGAGCATATAGGCCTCCCATACCAGTCGACGCATCGACCGCGGGAGCGCGAGGTAAGCCTTTATTTTTCGCAACATCATTCTACACTCCGCGAGTAACGTCGATTAAACCTTCACGGGACAGATGTTCCAGAAATTGCACCACCTGCTCACGACATACATCTGGCTCAATCTCGTACTCCCCAGCAAGTACCTCAACAACTTCACCCAGCGTGCGTTCTTCTGCGATCAGATCCCAGATTCGTCCACCGGTACTCCCGAGATTATAGTATTTTCCAGAGCTAATGCTCATCATAACTTTCTCACTGCCCATATCACTGACCAGATTGCCTTCCTTCCGGGTTACCCGGTCTTCCACATTCATCGGCGTAGTCGCTGTCATTGTCCTGTATGCACTCCTTTGCGTATATGATCTGTGATTCGATCCACCATCTCAAATGCTGTAAACTCAGCACCCGTTCTGACCAACCTGCCAATCTCCACACCTGCTGAAAGTCTTGAAGCCGTCTCGAACAGCCACTGTGCCAGCCCCTGTCTTGCAACGAGTCCACCACGGAACGTATGCGAGCATAACAGATGCAGTCGTTCTAGCCCCGTCACTTCAACCAGTTGAACAGATGTATGGTTTTCCTCCGGTTGTGGAGCAAGTTCGAATATGCCACCTAGTGGTACGGCCATCTCATGAAAATAGTGCTGAACAGGTATCGCATACTTCGTAATCTCCGCATGAACCGTTGCGTAATCCTGCTCCTTCATACCGAAACCATCCAGACTGGGTTGCCATAACTTCTGTTGCGGGTAACCGGGTGATACGATAGCTCTTCCTCCGGCATCCCAGGTCAGTGCAACAACATCATCGGTGAGAAGCGGATATCCGCGTGATGCCAGTGCAGCCGACAGTGTCGATTTACCTGCTCCCGAATGTCCGACAAATGCGTAAGCCCAGCCATCAATAACCACTGCACTGCCATGCAATGGTAGAATGCCACGCTGCATCATAATGACCGCCATACATGTGCCCAGGATGAATAATCTGACCTTTTTCTCATCTGCACCCGGTATGGGAGATACAACAATGCGCTTTCCTTGTTCCATTAGAAACAGACCTGTATCTTCGATTTTGAAAAAAAGACTGCCCTCTCGTGCCACAAAGTTGTCGTTGCCTACATTCCAATCCTCCCACAATGGGGTCAGATCTGAAGACTCGATGTGCACATCCACGACATCAAAATCAGTCTCCGCATCCTTGGGTGCAACTTGTAGTTCAGGCATTCGAATTAGGCTCGACCAGCGCAGACCATACGCCACATAATGCACAGGCAACAATGAACGACGCCTCCTTCGTAATAAAATGTAAAAAAAGCCCTTATATTCATGTTGCTCAATATAAGGGAGGAGGCGAAAAGCTGGATTGGTTCCAATTCCGCCCTTTAAGTATGATGACACGTTTTGGAACTAAACAACTTAAGAAGTTGGATCGTACAGATCCGCATCGTGAACCGTGATCCAGTCAATTTGTCTGTAGCCAGTACCGGCCATAGTTTGATTGACTTCCAACACTTCAAGAGCTGGTGCTTGCCATTCCTTTTTTTCCATTTGCATCGTATTCACCTCCTTTCATGTGCGCTCATTCAGAATTTTCGAATGAACCGATAGACGATTAGACTATGCATCATCAATCGCAGATCTGGATGCGAAGCAAGTTCAGGTCGTGGACTGGGAAAATTGGCCAGGGCAGACTTGATACGCTCCGTGTTTAATATGCCAGCAACCTTGCTATCAGAACACAAGGCACGCAACTCGGCCGTAAAGGCATCCCAATTCGGAATGATGCGATGCAGCCAATCCGCCGGTTGTACACCCCGTACCCGTTGATTCAGTCTGACCTTGTCAGGCAACTCCGGTGAGGTAGCCCGGCGAATCAATGAACGATCCGTCCCTTGTTTCACATATTGTTCAATCGGCACGGACAGACAGAACCGGATGACTCTGGCATCACTTGTCGGATCACGTTCCCAAGCGCGGTAACGCAGAGAACATTTTGTAGCTACAGCACCGTTTTTGTTCGCAATGGCCAGGTTATTGAATTTCTCGGCACGTACTTTGAGTGCATCAGCCTGCGCACCGCCCTGCAGAACAATAATGGATTTGAGTCTTTCCAGTACACCTGTTCTTTGAGCAAAATCAGGATGGATCAACTGTACAGAAGCGGCCTGGTTTGCTCTTTTGGACTGAGCCTTGAACCATTCCGGATATGCCTTTTTCCCGGTGATCTTGGCTATACGGGAGAAGGGCATACCGGTCCGTTCACTATACTGCTGCATCTCACGGAACCAGCGATACCAGCGGCCGCTTTTCAGTAGACTGGCGTAATAATCCAGAGCCGGACCCCAGGAGATGGTGAAGTTACCCCGTGCTCCTGTGAGCAGGATGCCCGCATCTTGCTGGCTCGCTTTTTCATAGAATCCGCGAATCCAGAATGAATTTTCAAAGTATTTGTAGGGCATTTCCATAATATCGAGCCAGGTGTCTACTTCACTGAGCGGACTTCTGCCTTCAAAATCCAGATAGTTCTCTGTGATATTCCCAACGTGATTAATAGTCGAACGTATAAATGGTCTCTCGTCAGCAAGCAACGTTTTCGACGTGTAATCCGTGAAATCCGGCACGGGAACATAGCTATAAGCATGCAGCCGTTTGCCCTGACTTCTCAGTGTTCCGGAAGCAAAACCAACCACGGCTCCCGAGTCCAGTCCGCCACTTAAAGCAGCAGCTACCTGCCTGTGAGTTCGTAATCGCGATCCAACCGCCTGCCCAAAGACCTCCCGAAACGCTTCTACATACTCACCATCGGATTTCAGCCTTAGAGGTTCGACTTCATTCCAGCGATGATACTGCTTCAGCTCCAGTCTCCCATCCCGGAAAACAAGTGTATGAGCAGAAGGCAGTTGGCTTATTCCCCGATATACGGTTGAATTGATATCTGCTGAATCATGCATGTCAGGAATGGCAAGGAATTCGGACAACCAGGTCTCATCAAGTTCTTTATGTACCCCTTCAAGCCCAAGCAACGGATTCATGAGTGTGCAGAAAGCAAAACGTGAGCCATCATGTCGGTAATAAAAAGCTCTCATGCCTGTAATGTCTCTCGCTGCATACAGTTTTCGATTCCGCTCATCCCATATCGCGAATACAAAATCCCCCAGCAATCGGACAGCTACATCTTCTCCCCAGCGCTGATACGCACGCAAGATCAATTCACTATCCGATAACATCGCCAGTTCAGCTCTGGATATCTGTAATTGATCTGCCAGTTGTTCCCGGTTATCCAGAATGGCATCTGCCGTGATGGTCAGACCACTTTCCTCTTCATATAAAGGCAACTTCTCGCTAACCGATTCCGGTGTAATCCATTGGGCATGACAGCTGAGGAACGCCTCATTGCCTTTCCACACCCCTGTTGTATCCGAAGGGACATGCCCCAGGCTTGCGTACAGACGCCAGCTGTCTTCCCATAGCGCCTGCTGACCATCGTTGTGTACAATTCCTGCTATGGCGCTCATGACTTGCCTCCCCGTAAAATCTTGCGCTGTGAAGCCCAGGCGCTGATCTGGTGACCAAATGGTACCCATGATTTGATACGCTGTATTTTGCTTTGAGCAGAAGCCAGCTGAACTTTCAATCGTTCTCGTTCACTGTATCCCCGTTCCAGACGATGATCTGCCGCCCGTAGTGCGGCCTGCAGCTGCCTGATCGTTGCCAGTGCAGCCAGTGTGGGATCTATCTTTTCCGGTTCTTCGAGAACTGAACCATTCAGATTTTCATGGGAATCATGGACGAGAGAATCAGCTGGCTGCATCCGATAGTGCTGCTGCCAGTCGCAACCAGTCGCTGTCGTCAACTGATGTGTAATTCGCTCGATGACCTCTTGATCCGGACTTGCTTCATAACGAACACCCGTCCATTGTTCGGCTTCTGCCAGCTGTTCACTGTATCCCATCCGGTGGAACAGATCTGCCCCCATCACACGGCAATACAGTTCAACTTCATGCGGTTCTAATATGTTTTTCCAGTTGTTAACAGAACCCTGATGTGCCTCTTGATGCGAAGAGAGGAATGGATCACCCACGCCCATACTGTAGAACATGTCAGACTTGGCACTGTCCAGAAACTGTCCATACTGCTCCATACCCTGTTCATATCGAATTCCCAAGAATGAGCACAGTTTCTCAAGTTCTTCTTGAGGATTGGAAACCAATCGTTCATATTGCAATTCATGCGCATTGGAATGTGGTTCAGCAAAATAATCATTCAAGCGGAGCATACCCAGTGTGAGATCTACAGATTTCATATTTAATTTGGAGCTCTGCAAACTATGAGTCAGGTCGAATCCTTCACCTGTATGGCGGTTTACCTTTTTGAATGATGCTGCTATGGCCAGAGGATTACGCTGGAGATGAATGCGCTTGGACTGTGGGAACAGACGATCCAGCCATTCAAGCATGTAATAATAACGCGGAGATTTATCAACGATGAAGTCTGCTCCGCTCCCTTCCAGGAATCCATTGTAGATCTCAAGAGCAAAACTTCTGCACGCCTTTTCGAAGACATCCTCGGATACCATGGCATTGTAGAACTGACGCATGATGGAGCTGCCACCATAAGCACGTGAATCGGTTTTTGGCAGATCGACAAGACTCATCAGAAACCACATTTCCTGGGTGGCGAATATACGACTGTGATTTTGCAGCATGACTGTGGATAATGAACTACCACTGCGGGGAACACATAGTAAGAAAACAAGTCCGTTACCTTGAGCGTCGATCAATGGCAGCCTCTCCTCTGTTCAATAAAATAAGCATGCAGCCGGGATAGACCAGACTCTACTTTTGTGTTTGGCAAAACGAATACTACGCAAACTATTAGGTCAGTATTTTGCAACATTCCGTCGGAACCTTACCCGAGAGTGATGCAAATACATATATTCTTTCGACAACTCTCAGATACAATATGTATTTATAGTTTTACTCTATGATACAAAATGTATCATGTCAATCTTTTATTTTCACCTTTTCATAAATTCTTACTCTTTCACTGTATTCTGCTGTCTGTCGTTTAAGCACTTATTCATGATCAACTATGTTCTGATAGCACAAACGCGAATAAGCTCCAGACATGTTCTGTGAGGAACAATGCCTGAAGCCATGCGTAATCCGTTGAGAAGCTTACTATGAAAACCGTTGTACAATCATCAGGTGAACCTTACATTTGAACTCTTACCAGGAGCTCCGACACTCCTATTTTGCTCTTCTTCCTGATCTGCCTGTGTAGCATCCTGCATCCCCTTCTGTACCTTCACGGTTAAAAATACAACAATGCCCGCGACGAAAAAGAAGATCAGCGACAGAATGCCCCAACGCGTGGAACCCGTGATCTGTCCGACATAACCGAACACAAACGGACCGAAGATCGAAGAGAATTTGCCTGTAATATTCACAAAACCAAAATACTCGCCTGTTCTGCCTGCCGGCATCAGATTGCTAAACAAGGAACGCGCTGTGGATTGACTCACACCCTGCACAACACCAACCAGCCCGGCGAGCACATAGAAGTGGATCGCTTGGGTCATGAAATAACCGAGAATCACAATACATATGTAGACCGATAAGCTAACGATTAATACCTGCTTTGCTCCCCAACGCTGTGCCCATGCTCCCAATAACAATGTACACGGGAACCCGATGAACTGGGTTAACAGTAGCGCAAGCATCAGGTCGGTTGTGCCGATACCTATACTTGTCCCATAGATTGTAGCCATCAGAATGATGGTATTAATGCCGTCATTAAAAAACCAAAAAGCCACCAACATGCGGATTAACTGGGGAAAACGCCGCATCTGACGAAAGGTCTGCCGCAGTCTGCGTACGCCCACCGCAGCATACCCTGTCCACGTTCCGGGCAGATCCGGTGATGCAGGCCGTCTCGGAGCATGGCGAAAGATCGGTATCGAGAACAGCAACCACCACAACGAGACGGAGATAAACGCAAGTCTTGTGCCTGCCAGAGTACTGCTCATCCCGAACCAGCCTGGTTGCTGAATCATCAGCAGGTTCGCCGCAAGCAGCAAGCCTCCCCCAATATATCCATAAGCATAACCTTTGGAGGATATCATGTCTCTTCGTTCTACAGGTACCAGATCCGGCAGCATTGCATCGTAAAAGGTGTTACCACCCGCAAAACCGATTGTAGATATGACCAGCAAAGCGGAAGCAAGTAACCAGTCCCCTTCACCGATTGCGCTGAATCCCAATGTAGCAAGGACGCCTATGATTGCAAATACACGCAGGAAGTCGCCTTTCCGTCCTGACAAATCAGCCAATGTGCCAAGCAGCGGTGTTAGCAGAGCTACACACAACATGCCAATGGAATGTGTGTAGGCCAGGTAGGAGGCGGCTGTATCCGTATCCAGCGTTGCTGCAGCAACCGAAGCATAGAATACGGGCAGGACCGCTGCCAACACCGTTGTCGCGTAAGCCGAATTGGCCCAATCATACATAATCCAAGCCTTGATCGCCTTTTTATTCACATAAATCCTTCCTTTACATGCAACTATTATAATGATTAATGTCTTGCTCCTATTGTAAAGGAAGGATATCACACTTGTTCACTGTTTCTGTAAAAAATGGTGCAGTTCTGTGCTTGCGACTCACCTTACCTCTGAGGTGAACTTGCGTAATTGTATCATTTTATATCCACTCTCATCACATATCGTCCTCGCCCGTGAATATACTTAATTACCGACAGGCCAAACTGTGCCGCGTAATCAATGGGGGTGCCTACATGTCAAATTCACACCAGCCTTACTCGTTCGTTGTGTCGAAGGAAGATTGGTCGCTTCACCGCAAAGGGTACCAGGACCAACAGCGCCATCAGCAAAAGGTGAAAGATGTCATCAAGCAGAATCTGCCTGATCTGATTACGGAAGAAAACATCATCATGTCTGATGGAAAACAAATCATCAAGGTACCAATCCGCAGTTTGGATGAGTACCGTTTTGTGTATAACTACCAGAAGCAAAAACATGTCGGTCAAGGAGACGGTGACAGTCAGGTCGGAGACGTCATCGGTCGTGATCCCTCTGCTTCGCAGAAACCCGGCAAAGGGGAAAAAGCTGGCGATCAGCCTGGTCATGATATTGTGGAAGCCGAAGTTAGTATTGAGGAATTGGAAGATATGCTCTTCGCTGAGCTGGAATTACCCGATCTGAAGCAGAAAGACAAGGATCTGATTGAGACACATACGGTAGTTTTCAACGATATTCGCAAAAAAGGTATGCAGTCCAATATTGACAAGAAACGTACCATTCTGGAGAATCTGCGTCGCAATGCAACGACCGGTACGCCAGGCATCCATCACATCAGTCCGGACGACCTGCGCTACAAGACATGGGAAGACAAAATCATTCCACAATCCAATGCCGTTATCATTGCCATGATGGATACATCCGGGTCCATGGGTTCGTTTGAGAAATACTGCGCGCGCAGCTTTTTCTTCTGGATGACCCGTTTTTTACGCCGTCAGTATGAGAAAGTTGAGATTGTTTTCCTCGCCCATCATACGGAAGCCAAGGAAGTAACCGAAGAAGAGTTCTTTACCCGTGGGGAGAGTGGAGGCACCATCTGCTCCTCTGTATATATGAAGGCACTGGATATTATTGACAGCCGTTATCCACCTTCAAGTTACAACATCTACCCTTTCCACTTCTCTGACGGGGATAATCTGACCTCGGATAACGAACGGTGTGTGAAGCTGATCGGCGAGTTAATGAAGCGTAGCAATATGTTTGGATACGGCGAAGTGAATCAGTACAACCGCAGCAGCACACTGATGTCGGCTTACCGTCATATCAAGATGGATCAGTTCATGTATTATGTGATCAAAGAAAAAGGCGAAGTATACAAAGCTTTGCGCAGCTTTTTCCAGAAACGGGAAGGAGGCAGCGTTAGATGACAGATGAGATCCGCGACCTAGAATACGCTATTGCCGAGATTATGGAGATTGCCAATGGTTTTGGTCTGGACTATTACCCCATGCGGTACGAAATCTGCCCATCGGATATTATTTATACATTTGGAGCCTACGGCATGCCGACCAGATTCAGCCACTGGAGCTTTGGCAAAACATTTCATAAGATGAAAATGCAATACGATTTTGGACTCAGCAAAATTTATGAGCTTGTCATCAACTCCAACCCTTGTTATGCCTTCCTGCTGGATGGCAATTCCCTGATTCAGAACAAATTGATCGTAGCCCACGTATTGGCACACTGCGATTTTTTCAAAAACAATGCCCGCTTCTCCAAATCCAACCGTAATATGGTCGAAAGCATGGCCGCTACGGCGGATCGAATCAGTAATTATGAGATGGAGTACGGAACGGAAGCGGTTGAAGCATTTATCGATGCCGTAATCGCGATTCAGGAACATGTGGACCCACAGCTGATTAAGCCCCGCCATTTGGACAAACAACGTTACATGGAGATGAAAATGCGGGAGCAGCGCGGTGAGAAAAAACCACGGCCGGAAGGTCGCTATGATGATCTATGGTCGCTTGATGATGTGAAGACCGAAGAAACACCCGCCGAAGGTATTCAGGTCCATCACTTTCCGCCTGAACCAGAGAAGGATGTCATGTGGTTTATTCAGGAATTCTCGGAAGTGTTGACCGACTGGCAGCGGGATATCATGAGTATGATGCGTGAAGAGATGTTATATTTCTGGCCACAGATGGAAACCAAAATCATGAACGAGGGCTGGGCATCCTACTGGCATCAACGCATTATCCGTGAGCTCGATCTCAACAGTGAGGATACGATTGAATTCGCGAAGCTCAATTCCTCCGTGGTGCAGCCATCCAAACAAAGTCTGAATCCGTATTATTTGGGACTGAAGATTTTCGAGGATATTGAACGGCGCTGGGATAACCCAACCCGGGAAGAACAGGATCGTTGGGGCCGTAAACCAGGCCAGGGTCGTGCGAAAATGTTCGAGGTGCGTGAATTTGATTCCGATACCTCCTTTATCCGGAATTACATGACCAAGCAATTAACCGAGGATCTTGACCTTTACGTCTTTGAAAAAAAAGGCCCGGACTGGAAAATTACCGACAAGTCCTGGGAAAACATACGGGATCAGCTCGTATTTTCACGTGTCAACGGAGGCTCCCCTTATCTGGTCGTGCAAGATGCCGACTATATGCGGACCGGGGAACTCGTACTGAAACATCAATATGAAGGCATCGAGTTGGACCTGAAATATATGGAGCGCACCATGCCTTATCTGTATCGCCTCTGGGGGCGTACGGTACATGTGGAGACACGTGTCGAGGATAAACCGATCTGGTTTACGTATGACGGCAAGAAGCACCACCGCAAATTTATGTAAGGTTTTCGATTATCATTATTGGAAACGAAAATATAAATGCTCTTATCATGGATGAGTTTAATGATTAATAATAAATAAGGACATAAAAAAGCGGCAAGTGCCCGACATACACGGGGACTTGCCGCTTGGCATTTCATAATTAATATTTAAAATTACGTTTCATTGCACCATGCTTAAATGAAGTGTTCACATATCGCTCACCGTTGTTCAACACTTTTAATAAAATTCCTTGTTTATCCTGATACAAACTCATCAGCTGCATTCTTAATAATCCTTGAGCGTACTTCTTTTATATATTTGATTGACATTATTTCCTCTCGTGAAGTTTGAATTACATCCCCAACTCGAGGATAATGTGGGTAAATTTTCGTTTTTAAATGTGCTTCAATCGGTAACTTGTGTATTGATTCATCTAATAAGCTGCTTATAATTGATGTATTTTCAACTTTCCTTCCACACTCAGAACAAAATTTAGCATTCGGAGGCAAATCCCTATTACAACCATTGCATTTATCAGATAGATCCTTCAGTTCCTGTAGATAACCCTCGATCGTTGAATCGTTGGAACTAAATTCTCTATAGTCGGTCAAGCTTATATTCCCCAGTGACTCGCTAATATTATTTGAAGAGAAGGCTTTTTCTGTAGTAAGTAAAGCTAAGTGGACCATATATCTGAGTCCGGTTTTTCTGTCAGCTATTTTCACAGTACCTTTATTAGTTAAAACTCCTGAGTAACACAGGATATCTAATGCCAACTTTAAATTAGGAGAAATATCCCTAGGAAACGTGAAAAAAGCCGACTGATATGTATTCTTCCTTTCACGTAAATTTTTCTCTCTAATTTCAGGTATTACATAAGATCTCAGTAAATCTAAACCTACTTTGATATGGTTTGAATATTTAGGTAATCTTTTCGTGAGGTTATTATGATAAGGCAATAACTCCTGATCAATATACTCCTGTGTTGATAATGATAAAGCTCTCTCAGAAAAACCTTTATCAAGACTTCTAACTAACAAATGCAAAAATGCCCTAGGATTTCCTGTAGAGAGATCAATACAATGATCTAAAATTTCTCCTCTTTGAAATATTTTTTTTCTCAGAGGACTTTGTTGATGTAGACGCTTTTCTAGAAGATCTCTGAATAACTTCCTATTTGCTTTTCGACCCGACTCACCAGTTTCGTACCTGTCCATCTGTAAAATGTATGCATCGTGTCCTACTTCAAAATTTCTACCGTACGAAGTCACACTTGGATAAACAGCCGCTTTAACTGCAATAGGTCCACCATGTAGTAGTTTAAAAATCTCAAAAAATATCTCTTGTTGAGCAGGAATAAATGTATGAGCAGCTTCGTCGAATAGAAAAACTAATTTTCTAATATCGAACTCACCCAGCACATCCCTTATTATCTCGTTTATGAAACTAACATCGTTTACTTTATCTAAAAAGTTACTACCAATATCGTTTAGAATTTTTTCTTTATCCGATGCGATCGCCAGTTTTTGAAGTTGATGAATTTTATCTTGTAACATTGTTTTTGTTCCTTGAGCTGATTTTATACCAAAAATTCTAAAATAAGGGTCCGTACTACCTTCATGACCAATTAAGTTTAACTGTGTGAGTTTGTCATGAAGAGCTTGAAGAATTTTAGCACCTACCCAAACCTGAAATGCATCTCTCTCCTCAGCTCTAACGCCCTCCAAGATAGTACTTGTCTTGAAAGTAACGTATACAGCTAATTTCCTACTAGATGTAAAATCCTCATCAAGTTCAATTTCTGCTTGTTTTATTAACATTGACTTTCCAACACCTCGTGCGCCCATTAATAGATGAGCACCGCTTTGTTTCAACGTGTCAACGATCTTTCTTTCAAATACCCCGAGAACTGTTAAATCACTAATTTGTTCGTTAACTAAATCTTCCATTCGTGCAGCTTGAAGTAAATCATTATCTTGTACAGTACTAGTTGTCATTTATTCACCTTCCATTCAAAATTTTGATTGCTGGTAATTGAGAGTATAGCTCTGGGAAATATTTATTAAGTCTCTTTTCCCATAAACCAAGAACTAAATCTTCCACTTCTTCTGCCAATTGCAGGAAAGAACGCCAATCCTCAACTTGATGAGAATACCTTTTTGGTAAATTAGACTCAAAAGTAGTTATCTTACCATGGACTGTATTACTCAAAATTCTGTAAAGTCTCCTAGCATCCTTAAATTTTACAATTTCATCATAATTATAATCTTTGTTAATTGACTTAATATAAGATTTATAACCCTCCTTCGAAAAATGCTCCAACATATCATTAAAATTCAAATCGTTATCATGACTTTTCCAGCCCCAGAAGACATGTGGCATATCCCAAAGAAATACTATGGCTATCCCTAATTCTAAAACCCTTCTGAGTTGAATTTTTGCAGGGTTTTCCAATGAACACGCTGCAAAATAAATTCCTATTGATACGTCAGAAAAAAGTTCATCAAATACTGAAATTATCTCTTTTTGATGAATTCCAAGAGAATTATCTTCTCTAATAATTTGTCCTATGATCGCAAATGATCTAGATTTTAATTCCACACGAGTGAGAAGATCCGTCTCAGCGGCCAATGATTCTGTGAAATTTTCTTTAAATTTCTTATGTAACTCTTGATACATTTTCAAGCTCTTTTTAGAGTCCAGTTTTCTCACCTCTTGCTCTATTATAAGTCTTAATTATAACCGAAATATAATATTTATGTTATAAAAATTCCCAACTTTAGATGTAAGGATATTGCAGCCATTCAAATATTCGTGCCAAAATGTTCAAGGTGCGTGAATTCGATTCCGATACCTCCTTTATCCGCAAATACATGACCAAGCAATTAACGGAGGATCTTGACCTCTACGTATTTGAGAAAAAAGGCCCGGACTGGAAAATCACCGACAAGTCCTGGGAGAACATACGGGATCAGCTCGTATTTTCACGTGTCAACGGGGGCTCCCCTTACTTGGTCGTGCAAGATGCCGATTATCTGCGGACAGGGGAACTCGTGCTGAAACATCAATATGAAGGCATTGAGTTGGATCTGAAATATATGGAACGCACCCTGCCCTATCTGTATCGACTCTGGGGACGTACCGTACATGTGGAGACACGTGTCGAGGATAAACCGATCTGGTTTACGTATGATGGCAAGAAACACCACCGCAAGTTTATGTAAGGTTTTCGAACATCGTTGTAGGAAACTGAAATATAAATGCTCTTATCATGAGTGAGATTAATGATTAATAAAAGATAAGACATAAAAAAGCGGCAAGTTCCCGACATAAACGGGGACTTGCCGCTTGGCATTTCATAATTAATATTTAAAATTACGTTTCATTGCACCATGCTTAAATGAAGTGATTACACCAGTTCAATCAAGTCATCTGTTGAATACAGCTTGCCTTGTTTAATGTCTTTCTCGGAAGCTTCAATCATTTGCCGTATCTCCGGATCGGAGTCTAGCTCATCCACCGGGTTATAGACTTCATATTCCAGACCGGCAATACGAATGAATTCCTTATGATCCTTCTCATAGGATTCAATGACAGTGCCATCAGGAGCCTTAAGACTAAAGTTCATCCTTCGCAACCTCCTTCAATGATATTGCTAAATTTGGTGAATCATACTTTTACCTGAATTATAGCATACAACCAGGTGGCATCTCAGCCCAGCCATGAAACCATTACTTTTTGTCGATTTACATTTGCGGAACAGGATTCAGCGCCATAACACGTTCACTCTTGGTCTCCAAATGTTCCAACCATAACTCCACCAACTGTTACTTCTGGTATGGATCTTCTACAATTTTTTTATGTTTTTAGATTGACGAGGTCATCTTGGTTTCTCGATTGTATTTTACACTTTCTTTTGAGGAAAAATAGACTGAGTAACGGAGTTCTCACATAGAATATACAAAACTTATCGAGGTGAAATATATGTTTGTTCAACTATCAAAAACTGAAATCAAGAATCTTGAAACTCAAAGGCTTGCTCAACAGATATCAAGATGGGAATCTTTCGAGAAAGCAAGAGCATATTATTCAAATGACGAAGGAATTTTCACAGCGTACAAAATGAACTTGTATGATATGAAAACAGCATACTCTACTCCTATTGTTGTGTTTAAGTTAAAAAAACTGCCGACACAATAGTCGGCAGTAACATTATTCCTCAAGCGCTCTAGAAATTCTAAAATACCGCTTATCTAAAGCATCTTTTCCTCCTTCCATGACTTCGCAAACTGCCTCACGTACATCCGTTTTCTGTAACGCTCCACTTATTAGCTTTTGAATCTGTCCTCCAGCAAAATTCATTTGAATTATATTTTCAGAAGCACCATTTACCGGTATGTTCGGATTATGAGTTATCACTATAACTTGTTGCTTCTTTTTGAATTCTCTTAGACTAGTGACAACTAAATCAGTAATCCTCTTGGTATCCAGATCTTCCTCAGGTTGATCAATAATTATTGGTGAGTCATCAAGTAGTAGCATCAGAGATAACATAGCCGCTGTCCTTTGTCCAGCAGAACCAGTTTCTATATCTTCTTCTTTACGATTTGATACCAATTTCAGATCAATTTTATCTTCAGGAAACCATAAATACATTCTATCGTTGTCCTCAGGTGTCTTTAAGTGTAGGGAATTAAGATGTTTTGCGAAAGGTTTACCAAATCCATTGGATTCTTGTTCTGTAACAGTAACAACTTTTTTTATTACGTCAGCACGTTCTTTCCAAGGATTTTCAGAACTCAAAATGTCAAAAATAAGTCCATTTTTGGGAATCCCATCATCGTCACGTTCCAAAATATCTTTTGAAAATTCGCTTCCTGATTTTCTTATTAAACTTCTAAAGCTCTCTTCAGCATTGTTAATATCACCCATAACTTTCAGATGAATTCTAATATGAGGGTTTGAACCTTGCCATTTTTTAATTGCATTTTCTCGCTCGGTTCTTAGTTTCTTCTCATGCCGATGTATTTCTACATATAATAGCCTTGACTCCTCACTTTGTTTTGTATATTCCCCTTCTATTTTTTCAATTTCATTAATTTTTTCTTCGAGTTCTCTCTTCCTCAATACATGTTGTCCATACGCATTCGGGTTCTTTTCCCCATTTTCCTCTAATCGTTTAACGAGTTCATTGTATTTTTCTTGATGCTCTATACGACTCTCATGCCAAGGAATCTTAGATGCAGTTTCAACAAATCGGTTTTCAAGTGTTTTTAATGACAAGATCATTTCCTTTATTCGCGAAGTAATCTCATTATATTCAGTCGCTTTCTCCTTTAATTGATCTAAAGATTCAGTATCTAAGCCTAAACAACTGTCTGAATCAATGGTCAGATCCGGAAAACCGATAATATCCAATTCCTTGTTAAGTTTGGATATTTTCCCGATCTCATAATTGATTTTTTCGTTTAGTGCTTGGGATTTTTGATAACGTTCAAGTAAGTCTTTATGTCCGGAATCCTCAAAAATCCTCATTTTTGCAACTACATCATCTAACTCAGATTTTAAATTTCCTTTAGTATTAATTTTTAGTATAAGGTCTCGCTGCTTATTTCTTGAGTGTAAGAATTTTTGTGTGAGCTCTTCTTTTCTCTCCAACCACTCATTTTTATCTAATTGCTGATCAATTATATTCAAGATATGGTTTGGATCCTCTGTTAGTGAATACAGATGTTTTTGACTGAATATTCTTATCGGAAACCTTGAGTCAATATTACTACTTTCTTCTTTTTGTTCCCATTCTCCTTGTTCATTTTTATGTTCTTCTATTATTTTATTATTTGACCACGATAGTGCAATATTTCTCCCATCTTTCTGCATCTCCACTCTTACATTTGTGGTAGAAGTCAGCATACCAGGTCTTCCTCTTTCTTTCGGAACCTGATTAAATTCTTTAAATTCGTCACTTACTTTTTGTGGAAGACCTGTCGTTTTACTCAAAGGGAGTCTCATATACTCTATTAGACTGGATTTACCAGACCCTCTGCCACCAATTACTGTATTTAACCAAGGGCTAAACTCAACTTTAAGCGGCGTACGTCTTCCTGCTTTTGCTCCATGGGTTATCTCAATCGAATTAATAAAAAATCGGTCATGTGTATCATTTGGATTGTCAACATTTGCATCACTTCGAATAATTCCATCATCACCATCGTGTAAAGCAAGCCTCAACGCCTCTAAATTAGGAACTTCCATTTTCACCCACGTGAAACTTGAGGCAACATTTTCGGGACGATGGCTATCAGATCCTGCGACTTCAGTCAGTTTTAATTTCATATCCTTATATATTTGAGGTACTTCAAACTTAAGATCACACAGTTGCATCGCAAGCAGCCCATTAGCACTTAAGCATTTTCTTAAAGAATTCCCTTCTTCCTCCACAAACAAACCTCTATCGATATCAACATGTGCAGGTATAGCCAATCCTTTCATTCCATGAATGATATCGACAACATCATTAAATGATTTACTTGTACAACTATCAGAATCACCATATGTACCCTCGTACTTAGATTCACTTAAAAGCTTAGTTATACGCGTAGAATCTTCAGAGGGGTCAAATATTGCTAAAAGATGTATATTCCCATGAACTGTTATTTCAACTCCAGGAAAAATGGTTAATTCTCTATACCCACCCACTTGCTCTTCTCTCATAAGATTTAGTTCATTCTTTAGAGTATCAATCCATTCCCCTGAATTATGATCTGTTATAGCTACACAATCAACTTCTTTTGCCATATAATCCATTAACCACTGACGTGGTTCACGTGCTTTTAGTGTCTCTTGGTCTGGACCCTTTCCGTAATCGCTTGATACAGGAGTATGAGTGTGAAAATCAAATTTCCACCATTTTGAACCATGAAATTTCACTATAGTGCCCACCTTTGCATTTTATTAAAGCTGGAAGATGCTATAAGTTACATATTTCTACACAATAGGACTTTTTTCCTGCATTGCTTATGTACAAAAAATCAGCACCTTAGCTCAACGAGAGCTGGGCATCCTACTGGCATCAACGCATTATCCGTGAACTCGATCTGAACAGTGAGGATACGATCGAATTCGCCAAGCTCAACTCCTCCGTGGTGCAGCCATCCAAACAAAGTCTGAATCCATATTATTTGGGATTGAAGATTTTCGAGGATATTGAACGGCGCTGGGATAACCCAACCCGTGAAGAACAGGAACGTTGGGGCCGCAAACCAGGGCAAGGTCGTGCCAAAATGTTCGAAGTGCGTGAATTCGATTCCGATACCTCTTTTATCCGCAATTACATGACCAAACAATTAACCGAGGATCTCGACCATTACCGACAAGTCCTGGGAGAACATACGGGATCAGCTCGTATTTTCACGTGTCAACGGAGGCTCCCCTTATCTGGTTGTGCAAGATGCTGACTATCTGCGGACCGGTGAACTCGTACTAAAACATCAATATGAGGGCATCGAGCTGGATCTGAAATATATGGAACGCACCCTGCCTTATCTGTATCGCCTCTGGGGACGTACCGTACATGTGGAGACACGTGTCGAGGATAAGCCGATCTGGTTTACGTATGATGGTAAGAAACACCACCGCAAGTTTATGTGAGGTTCCAACAGCCCTTTCCCTTTTAAAAAAGAGAACCTTCGTATCACGTATGAAGGATGGCGACATACCATAAAAAAACAAAAAAAGCGGCAAGTTCCCGACATACACGGGAACTTGCCGCTTGGCATACATAAAATTAGGATGGTACCGGCGGTGTACCATTACCCTGCAATCGCAGCGGCACAAAGAAATCATGCTCCACTTCACTTGCTGGCAGTGGACGACTGAAATAATATCCCTGAATCTCCCGGCAGTCATTCTGCATCAGAATATCCAGTTGGCCTTTCGTCTCAATGCCTTCCGCAATGACTTCCATCTTGAGATTCTGTGCCATTGATATAATGGTCGCCACAATGGCTTGATCGCTGTGACTCTCTGTAATGTCCGTCACAAACGAACGATCAATCTTGAGCTTGTTAATCGGGAAATGTTTCAGATAACTGAGTGAGCTGTATCCCGTACCAAAATCATCCAGGCTGATCTTGACACCCAGTGCTGTCAATTCATTAAGGATCGCCGTGGAAACTGCTGCATCCATCATCATGCTCTCTGTTATTTCCAGTTCAAGATATTGAGCATCCAGCCCTGTCTCCAAGAGTGCATTCTTGACCTGTTCTACCAAGTTGGATTGGTGAAACTGCTGGCTGGACAAGTTAACCGATACCGGAATGAGGGGTCCGCCACTGGCGTGCCAGAGCTTCATCTGTCTGCACGCTTCCCTCAGCGTCCAGTTGCCAATCTCATAGATCATGCCTGTCTCTTCTGCAAGCGGAATGAACACATTGGGTGCGAGCAGACCTTTGAGTGGATGATTCCAACGAATAAGAGCCTCCACACCAATCATGCGGCTATCCTCGGTACGAATCTGTGGTTGATAGTACAGGACCATCTCATCGCGTTCCAACGCTTTACGAAGATAACCCTCCAGCTCAATGCGTTCATATAGTTCTGAATCCAGTTGGGCCGTGTAGAATTGGAAACCGTTTTTGCCGTTTTTCTTCACTTCATACATGGCGGAATCCGCATGTTTCAGCAAAGCATCCACGCCCACTCCATGATCCGGGTACATCGCGATTCCAATGCTGGCGGTTACGTAAAAGTCATTCTCCTTCAGTCGATAAGGTAACTGAATGGCTTCAACAATCTGTTTTGCAAGTTCTGCCACTCGAACCTCAGTCGCTTGATCATCGGTTACAACTACTGTGAACTCGTCTCCGCCCATTCGGGCCAGCATGACATTCTCCACCGCCATCGGATCAGAAGCTTCGATCGCTTTCATGATCCGGCTGCTGACTTCTCTTAGAAATATATCCCCAACGGAATGTCCCAGCGAGTCATTAATCATCTTGAAACGGTCTATATCCATCACCATAACTGCAAAAGAATTCCCTTTTTCTTCCGAAACTTGAATCGTGAGAGCCAGTACATCATCCAACTTGCGCCGATTGGGCAGCCCCGTGAGCGGATCATGCAAAGCCTGGTGACGAATGTTCTCCTGAGCCTGCTTCTCCTCCGTAATGTCTTTGATCAAAATGTGACTTCCCACATGTCTGCCATCAATGACAACAGGAACTACAACAATACTAAGGTCCAGAAGTTCACCCTGTACGTCTCTCATTTTGGCCATGTAGTGCGCCTGCTCCAGCCCATGATCATCCCAATCGATGGAATCAAATTCACTTATCCACTCTATATCGATTTGCTGAGCGATCTCATCAATGGAACGATCCATGACCCCTTTTTCAGGATATCCGGTGATTGTTGTTACAGCAGCATTAATGCCTTTGACAATACCTTCCTTGTTCACTGAAATAATGGCATCCGAATGGTTATGATACAGGGCCTGATACCATTGCTCATTCTCATGAATCCGTCGATCTTTCTGTGTCATTCGCTGATTGATAAATATGCCAAACAACGTCAAACCCAAAGCAATAAATGTGCCCGATGCGATCAAGTAGGCGAGAATGCCTGGCTCAATCTGCATACCTGAACTTACCATCGAGCCATGTGAATGATGGAAATGTGCGGCTGACATCCCGGTATAATGCATGCCAGAGATTCCAATCCCCATAATGAGACCGCTGCCCATCTTGTAAACCCAGGTATGTCTTGATTGATGATAACGGAAGAAAAACATGAGCCACAATGCCGCAAAGGAAGCAAGCGCTGCAATCAGAATGGATAACACTACTCTGCCTGGTTCATACGTAACCGGAGTTGACATCGCTGCCATTCCCACATAATGCATCGAGCTGATCCCCGCTGTCATCAGCACTCCAGCAATTATGAGCTGGCTTATCCTGCCCGATTGTCTACCCGCAATGTTCAAGGCCACCCCTGATGCGACAATAGCAAGTAGAACAGATAAAACAACCTTACCGGTGGAATAGGAGACTTGCGTAGGCAGAACAAAAGCCAGCATACCTACGAAATGCATGGACCAGATTCCCAGCCCCATCGAGACTGCACCGCAGGTAAGCCATACATTCCGCGCCATCCCGCTAGCCTGACTTACACGGCCTGCAAGGTCAAGGGCAGCGTATGAAGCTAACGATGCAATAATATAGGATAAAATAACAAGTTCTAAGTTGTACGTACCATGTAGGTGCTCCACTCACTCTGTCCTTTCGACCGGGAAATGCCTTGTATGTATGCAAAAATGTAAAAAAGAAGCGAGTGCGCTGTCTGGATGACAGGCACTCCCTCCGCATCATTTGACTCGTGACCACAGGCTTGGTTGAAGCCGTTGTCATACATTGGAACCCGTTTATTTGAATGTATATAGTCTAAACGTCCCAGCCCTTAAAATCAACACTTATTTCCAGATATACGATGTTGATTAGCTAACATTTTCATATTCTAATTCACAACAAAATATTCTATTTGCGAGTCAATAACAGACTGCCAAAACCGGAAGTATCTTGATAAGAATTACCTGATGAATCACTCCAGATGGACACACTGCTTCGCTTGCCATCCCCCGCGCCATCATCATTAACTTGCAGATCAAATCCAATCCATCTTTGCCCTTCAGCACGAACGCTATCTAGTGGGATTGCCACTTCCACTGTATACCCTCCGCTTGTTAATCGGGTAGCTGATTTGAAACTTTCTTTCCGTGCATTTCCTCCAAAAGAAGCCTCATTATCAAAATTGACCCGGTACTGGGCGTCATCCTCCTGATAGAATGTTGTCTGATCTTTGCTCGGGTCGATAAAAATCTCGATTGAATCCTGCTCATGTGCATTAGAACTTAATTTGCTTCGCAAAGGATCTTTCACATCTGCCAATACGTACAGGTATTTCTCATCCCATAACAGCTGTGCAGTCGCCGTTGCACCGGAGTTTCCGACCACCCAGACATCCGTTTTAACAGATGCAGCCTTTTTCCAGACGTTATCCTTTTTCGCATCAATTACAGGTTTGCCATAAGTGACCTTGGTTTGTTTCAAAACAGAACCGAGCTTCAGTTTGCCCCGGTTGGCTGGTTTGTCGGGCTGCTGATTGGAAATATCATTCCAAACGATGGTCGCTGTCTTTCCAGCAGCGTGTTCATCCGTAATCCGAAAATCCAGAGACAAGACCTGGCCTTCGGTAAGTAGAGCAGCTGACATAGGCAGTGATGCGTATACAACATAACCGGTTTTTGTCTCCTGTACGTTGTAAGTATTTTTATCTTTGCCTTTACCGCCATCCCGTTTAAATGTATATTGACCATTTGCAGACGGCGGATTTTTCTTCTTGGCAGACAGATCAGCTTCAGAAGTTGCAGCACCTGTCCCCTTGACTTCTTCCGCGAGGAAAACCTGCACCTGATCCCCTTTGCGACGTGTGGTATCCTTCACTTCCACTCGTAAATTCACCTTTTTGGCATCCCACATCATACGAGCCTCACCCGTAACCGCAGATGTACCATCTGCCAGATGATTAATTTCGAGTCCTTTCACAGCACCCCAAAGAATATCTTCCTGTCCTTTGTGATTCGGGAAAGAAGGGCTGGCCTTCAATCCTGTCCATTCATTACGATAGATCGGAAGAGTGGTAGCATCCACCAGTGCCCAATAGGCCGGTTTCGCTTTTAATTTACGATCAAATAACAATGGTGCATCTTTGCGTCCTTTGACTGGATGATTGTCAAGCCATGTACCATCATCCGCAAGTCCCCATACTGTAACGCTGTCCATTACGCCGCGTTTTCCCAACTCGTCGAACAGGTCGAACAGTTCACGATAACGATAAGCTTGTTGCAGCATTAATTCATCTGTGACAGGCATCTCCAGTTCAGAATTACTTGAATAGATCGAAACGTCCAGCTCTGTAACCTGTACATTCACACCAAGAGCGATCACTTTCTCAAAAGCCTCACGAATGAGCTTTACATCCGGTCCGTACATCGACACATGCATCTGGAATCCAACCGCATCAATCGGTGTTCCTTTGGCAAGCAGCTTCTCTACAAGCTTCACCATATCATTTACCTTGTTTCCATTGCCCTCCATTCCATAATCGTTAATCACCAGTACAGCATCGGGGTCAGCCTCACGCGCATAACGGAAAGCCAGCTCAATGTAATCACTGTCATCTCCGTCGCCATCTACATCCCCAATAATATCTCTCCACTTGGAATTACTGGCCTCATTCCGCAAGCCGCCTCCATCCGAGATGACTTCATTGACGACATCCCATGTATGAACCTTTCCTTTGTAGCGGGTCACGATGGTTTGAATATGGGTTTTCATCCGTGCAAGCAACTGTTCCCGCGTGGCAGGTTTCGAAGCATCGTTTGGATCTGTAAAGAACCACTCTGGCACCTGACTATGCCATAACAGCGTATGACCTCTGATTTCCATGTCATTTGCTTCGGCAAACTCCACCAGGCGATCTGTCTCTGACCAGACAAACTGTCCTTCCTGAGGCTGCATCGCATCCATTTTCATAAAGTTTCCAGCTGTAATACTATTAAAATGTTTCGTCAACAGCTGGGAATGCGGATCTTCCGCATCCAGTGCAGACTGGTCGATTGCCGCTCCCATTGCATAGTGTTGACCCACAACATCCACTAGATTCGGAATGTTCGACTCTATTTCAATTTTTTCGGCTTCCGTAATCAGTACATCATCCACGTAAAAAGTAATCGTATCCGCCGGCGTCACTTCCGCTGACGTCTTCCAAGGTGTCTCTGCATACATCCGGAATCCGGTGATGCCGCTATTTTCTCCAGGGATCACCACATCCGCCTCGATTTTTTTCCACTGTCCCTTGTTCAGAGTTGCAGAGGCAAACGTAGCATATTCTCGACTTGAAGCGTCGTTATTGTACTCTTTCTCCAGTGAACCGTTAATGACCTGACTGTCCGGCCCTTCATCATACATGGCCCAAAAAGAAATATGAACCGTGCTGCCCTTCTGTACATGGTCTATTACTTCAATTAAGGGTCCATGGAACGTTTCGGTACGTGAAGAGGTTCTCAGACTGCGTGTACTGTCGTGACCTACTTGCGCTACGATATCAAGCTTTTCACTCGCACGTGGACGCCATTGTCCCAACACACCATCTTCAAAATTAGCCTCAAACAGTACTTCATCATCACCAGTCTTAACGTCCGCAGCCGCAGCACGTGTCCCTCCTGTTCCCACACTTGGGAACAAACTGAAGATCAATACAGCCGACAAGCACAAGCTCCACCATTTTCTCAAATGCATCCGATCTCCTCCTTGGTTGGTTGTTTGTTTGTGAATAGTAACCTTTGTTCTGTCATGCGCCAGCCCTTTACAAGATCGTTGTTCAGGATTGGAAAGACGTTATTCCAACAGAAATTGTAAGCACTTTCATTATACGATTGCCAACGGACTTTGTTTACCCGTTAAACTATAGGACTTATTCTAAAATCTTCACAATAATATAAAACGACAAAAAGCACAGCTTGTTAGCTGTGCTCCGTGTCAACGTCTTTAGGTTTTTAAAGGTGCTGTCGTCTGACGGACAACCAGATTGGAAGGTTCCGTCACCACGGGAGGAGAATAAGACGGATTCTCGATCATGGCAATCAGATATTCGATGGACTTAATGCCAATGGAATAGATATTCTGATTCACCGTGGTCAACCCCGGTTTGAATACCTCAGCATAATACGTGTTATCGAACCCGACAACCGAGATATCTTCTGGTACACTCAGTCCATGCTTTTCAATTTCATGAATCGCACCAAAAGCAGACATGTCTGATGCACAGACAATCCCCGTTGGTTGATCCTGAAGTGCCAGCAATCGCCGAGCAGCCTTGCTTCCTCCGTCGAAGGAATAATCGCAGACTTCCAGATATACCGTAGAATACGGGATGCCGCATTCTCGCAGCCCTTCCCGATATCCTTCCAATCGCAGATTGGCTACGGCAGGTCCAAGTGTCCCTGAGATATAGGCAATTTTGCGGTGCCCAAGCTCATGCAGATGTTTGACTCCCATCGAGATCCCGTTTGCGTTATCCGTAGTAATATAACCGGCACGCTTGCCCAACATATCCGTATCGATAAACATCGTTGGAATCTCTGCATCCACCAGTTCCTGAATACTCGCGTTTTCTCTGCCTTCCCCGAATACCACAACGCCATCCACATTACGACTGCGGCAATGTTTGATGAACGAGTACGCCGGATCATCGAATCGAGTAGACAACCGAACCAGATCATATCCACTGTTCTCCAGCGCTGTCTTGATCCCTTCCAGCAACTCCGACACAAAAGGGTTCGTAAACGGGACCGTTAACAGTACTCCCACCGTCCATGAACGGCGTTTGACAAGTCCACGTGCGACCACATTGGGTTGATATTTCAATAATTCGATGGCTATATTGACTTTTTTGCGTGTTTTTTCACTTACATCAGGATAATCGTTTATCACTTTGGAAACGGTTGCAACAGATACTCCCGCTTCCTTGGCTACATCATGGATAGAAGCCATCTGATCACCTCAACCTCTTCAAATCCCCTGTCTCCGGCTGCATTTTCTATAACATCGGCAGGTTTGTCTACCCATTATAGCCTAAAACAGCCTGAAACGGTATGGAAGGTTCCTAATGCTTTTAAGCTCTATTCCTGCTGTTCCAGATTCTTCAAATCCAGAGACAGTTTCTCCATTGTTGTTGCAAATACAGCGAGTTCAGCCGAGCGTGAAGCTTGGCTACGTGCTCCGCGTGACGTATGATCCGACTCCTGCTGCACACTGCTCAGTTTCTTCATGATCTGCTCCAGATTGGACTGAATTTTACCTTGGGCATCCCGAGAACTGGCTGCAAGCTTGCGCACCTCACTGGCAACTACTTCGAAACCACGTCCGAACTCTCCTGCATGAGCAGCTTCAATCGCTGCATTCAGGCCGACAAGATGACTCTGATCCGATATCTCGCGAATCAATTCACCCATTTTTCCTATCTGCTGGATCTCCCCTGTCAATTCCGTGAGCAGAACTTGAGCCTGATCCTGAGAAGCCGCTGTTTCTTTGGCTACACTCGATATAGCCATTGCACTTTCATTTAATTCACTAATCATGCCTGTAAGCTCTTGGGTAATCTGCGTAATAGCCTGCAAAGTATGTTGTTGGTCATCGGCAAGCTGATGTAACTTTTCTTTTTCTTTCTTCTCATAGGCTTCAAGGACAAGCTGTGAATCCAGATTAAACATTTTGCTGAGCGCCTGAATGACAGGATGCCAGGAATCAGGGATCACCTGCTGGAATATGCTCGTTGCAATATCAAGGTATACCATATAGGTACCCAGATAATAATCTTCGGACAGACCAATCCGTGAATGTACAAGCCCAATTGCAATCCGTTGCTCAATGTATGCGTCGTCCACGATTCCATCCGTCATCGATAACCAGTACATCTTCTGCGTCTCTTTTAAACGTTCAATGGAAGAGAATCTTGCGATCAGATCTACCAGATCAGGATAATTCCCCACATGATTGTAGAAATGATCCACCACTTCATTAACGACTTTTTTAAAAACAGGCCGATGATCGGCAAGCAGTTTTAAATCCCCTGCGGTTAATCCCATGTAATCAAGTTGCTTCTGTCTTGTTGCGGAAATACTGCTCATATCTGGTTCAGTCAGCTCCTTAATAAACACCATTACTTTAAATTGTAAATATATGTATCATATTATAGACTAAAATACCTAAACATACATATACCATTAGAACTAATTCTCTTTAAAATTAACCTTATTTGTCAGCTTTTTAGACTAATATGATCTTCATGTAATTAAAAAGGCCCTGACTCTGCTGTGAAGGAGCCTCACAGCAGACATCAGAAGCCTGATCCGGAATGGTTCGTTGCCGATTAGCGATTAAGCAGACTTCCAACATAACGGAGCAGTTCATTGGCGCTGGCTGCGGTATATCCATGCTCTTCAATTAAGCGTTTAATGACTTCATTCATTCGTTTCAATTGTGTTGCATCTGGTGTTTTGGTTGAGGTTGTAATCTTGACGATGTCTTTCAGATCGGTAAACAACTTCTTCTCAATCGCTTCACGCAGACGGTCATGGCTGCTGTACTCGAATTTGCGCTCCTTACGAGAGTAAGCCGAGATTCGGATTAGAATCTCTTCCCTGAACGCTTTCTTTGCATTCTCGGAGATGCCGATCTGCTCCTCGATGGAACGCATCAAACGCTCATCCGGGTCCATTTCTTCATCTGTGAGCGGATCACGAATTTTGGACCAGTTGCAGAATGCTTCAATGTTATCCAGGTAATTCTCGAATAGCGTTCTTGCCGACTCCTCGAATGAGTACACAAATGCTTTCTGCACTTCCTTCTTGGCCAGTTCGTCATACTCCTTGCGTGCAAGAGCAATGAAGTTCAGATAACGCTCACGCTCTTCTTTCGTAATCGAAGCATGTTGGTCCAGACCGTCCTTAATGGCACGCAGAATGTCCAGCGCGTTAATGCACTGAAGATTTTGCTTGATCAAAGCACTGGAGATCCGGTTAATGACATACCGTGGATCAATGCCGGACATCCCTTCATCCAAATACTCATTTTGCATCTCGCGCAGATCGGCTTCTTTGTATCCTTCCACTTCTTCACCATCATACATGCGCATCTTTTTAACAAGATCCATGCCTTGTTTTTTCGTTTCCTTCAAACGGGTAAGTATCGAAAAAATGGCTGCAGTCCGCAGGGCATGCGGTGCAATATGAACATGCTTCATGTCACTTTGCTGAATGAGCTTGGCATAGATTTTCTCTTCCTCGGACACTTTCAGATTGTACGGAATCGGCATGACAATCATCCGGGATTGCAGTGCCTCATTCTTCTTGTTGGAGATAAATGACTTATACTCCGATTCATTCGTATGCGCCACAATCATCTCATCCGCACTGATTAAGGCAAAGCGTCCTGCTTTGAAGTTCCCTTCCTGCGTAAGCGACAGAAGATTCCACAGGAATTTCTCATCACATTTCAACATCTCCTGGAACTCCATTAACCCACGGTTTGCCTTGTTCAACTCCCCATCAAAACGATAGGCACGTGGATCGGATTCGGAACCAAACTCCGTAATGGTGGAGAAGTCAATACTACCCGTCAGATCGGCAATATCCTGCGATTTCGGATCCGATGGGCTGAACGTTCCTATTCCCACGCGATTATCTTCGGAAACAATGACCCGTTCCACCGGCACCTTGCTGATATCACCACCATATTCGGTACGGAGTCTCATCTGGCAGGATGGGCAAAGGTTCCCCTCAATACGGACTCCAATTTCCTTTTCCACTTCAGGACGAAGCTCCAGTGGGATCAGATGCAGCGGTTCCTCATGCATCGGGCATCCATCAATGGCGTATATGGCACCTTTCTCTGTCCGTGAGAACTGTTCAAGCCCCCGCTTCAGCAGCGTGACCAGTGTCGATTTTCCTCCACTTACGGGACCCATCAGGAGCAAGATCCGTTTACGTACATCCAGACGACGTGCTGCCGAGTGAAAGTATTCTTCAACCAGCTTTTCAATCGAACGGTCCAGCCCAAAAATTTCCTGTTCAAAAAACTTGTACCGCTTATGCCCGCCTACTTCTTCAACCCCAAACGATTCAATCATCTCATACACTCTGGCGTGAGCCGTCATTGCCGGAGTCGGGTCCTCTCTCAGCAGTGCAATATAATCTTCAAATGTTCCGTTCCATGTCAAACGGTCACTCTCTGCCCGATGTTCCGCAACGCGTTCAAAAATATTCATGCTTGGTACCTCCCATGGCTCCTTTAGTGTGATTGTCAACCATTCCGAATGGTATGAAGAAATCAATAGAATTGCGGCTCCTGCTTGAATACCAATCTTGCGGTACTGTGTAGTCCCGCCACCCTCTGTCCAAACGTCTTGTTTTGTTGTGAAAAGTGTATTACATACCTATGCGGCAATTCGGATAAGTTGACCTCTTTTTTTCAATCAACCGCTTCGAATTTTGGCTTTTCCCTGTTCTATCAGACATCTTGTGCCTTCAGAAAAAAAAGAACGAATATGATATAATGAGGGTTCTAAATTTAGGAAACCGGACAACACATGGTCAGAGACAGGCCACTTCTGGAAAGGAGCACGGACGATGGCAGTGAAATACGAAACCGAATTATATTCGCCTGTGAAGGCTTTCTTCGAGCAGCGTGGCTTCGACGTCAAGGCGGAAGTCAGACATTGTGACCTCGTCGGAGTCAGATCGGACCAGGACGAACCACTCATTGTGGAGATGAAAAAAACATTTAACCTCTCCTTGTTGCTACAGGGCATGCAGCGCTTGAAACTTAGCCCGTTCGTGTATCTGGCCGTCGAGCGCAATCGCAGTAAACGCGGAGCCGCAAACCAACGCTGGAGCGAACTGACTGCATTATGCAGACAGCTCGGTCTGGGGCTGCTAACGGTCACATTTTACAAAACCAAACCTCCCCTGATTGATGTATTGTGCGAACCTTCCACCCAGACGCCCCTTACTAGCGCCAATCAAGTTGCCCGCAAAAGCGGTGTTCGGCGGAAACGATTGCTCAAGGAATTTGACGAACGCAGCGGAGACTACAATACGGGAGGCAGCACACGAAGACAGCTGGTCACAGCATATCGTGAGAAGGCTTTACGTGTCGCATCCGCTCTACGGACGAACGGAGAAGCCTCTCCGGCCAACCTTGCCAGACAGACAGGTGTAGGTTCTGCCGCAGCGATTCTGCAAAAAAATTATTATGGCTGGTTTGAACGCCTCTCCCGCGGAAAGTATATTCTGACAATTAAGGGAGTACAGGCGTTAACCGAGCATGCACACATGCTTGAGGATAATGATATGATTGAACGAACCATTAATGAACTCGATGTAACGTATTCTGTATCTGGTGAACATAAGGACGACCTTGCACACATCGCTGAAGCAGCGGAGTTTTACTTGAAAAATACAGACAAGATCTGAACCGAATCATCTGAAGTAACGGATGTGAAAAAAATGAGAATGCAAAAAAACACCTGTAATCTCCACTGGAGACTACAGGTGTTTTGATGTGTTCTATATAGAAGAGTGTTATTAGAATTTTACTGCTACTTCGGAAGCCAATTTCAGACCTGCTGTAACGATTTCTTCAGCACGATCTGCAGAAGCGTTATGTCCTTCAACGATAACCACTTCTGGGTTTTGAATGCCCCACAAGCCGAGAACTGTTTTCAGGAAGTTCAGGGACATTTCAGCAGCTGCCATTGGACCTTCGGAATATACGCCACCACGTGCGTTAAGCAAAGCTACTTTTTTGTCGCCAGCAAGTCCTACAGGACCTTCAGCAGTGTATTTGAATGTTTTACCAGCTTGGCTCAGGTAAGCAATGTAGTTTACCAATGGAGCTGGAACAGTGAAGTTCCACAGTGGGAATGCAAATACAACTTTGTCAGCTGCCAGGAATTGATCTTGCAATTGTGCTGCAAGTGAAGCTGCTTTTTGCTCGTCAGCTGTCAGTTCAAAACCGTTAGCTGCTTTGTAAGTACCTGTGATAGCAGTGTTACCATAGAATGGGAATTCTGTATTGTAGAGATCCAACTCAGTAACTGTGTCACCTGGGTGGGACTCTTTGTATGCGCTCAAGAATGCATCGTACAATTTAACGCTGACTGCTTGATCTGCAGGACGGTCATTTGCTTTAACAAATAAAATATTAGACATGTTGAATTTTCCCCCGTTAGATAAAATATATGAGTGCTTTTCCTGAACTGGCCACCATTGTAGCTTATATAAAGAAACCAACAACTCATTAATTCATATTATATATAAAAATGTTAGTGGATGCAATAACGTAATCACTTTGGTCATGAACCCATTTTAATTTTTGCTACAAAATCTATTTTTGATCTGACTTAGCTACGAGCCGTAAATTCGGCAATGGTTTCACTGATCAGGTTCATGCCAAGCAGCAATTCATCCCGGCCCGGATGGCTAAAGTTCAATCGAATATAACGTTGATCCTGTACACCTGTCGAACATAGTGATCCAGGAAGAAAGGATACACCTTTGGGCAAAGCCGCTTTAAGCAGAGCGCCACTATCCAATCCTTCAGGCAACTGTACCCACAGATACATTCCGCCCTCAGGGATGTTGTACTGACACCCTTTCCAGCCAGGTCTTTTCAACAGTTCAAGCATCAGTTTGAGTCTTGTCTTATACTCCCGATTCAACATGGATAGGTGATCACTCCAACGAAAAGGGGAATGGGCAAGCAATTGATACAACAGACGCTGATTCATCGGACTGGACTGACCATCTGCAATTCGTTTAACCGAGGCCATGGCCTGAATCAGCGCAGGATGTCCAGCAGCCCATCCGGTTCGAAGAGCGGGTGCTACCGTTTTGCTGAACGAACCAATGTAGAGAACATGTCCACCCTGATCGGCAGTATCCAGTGCAAAAAGTGAAGGATATTTACGATAGAATTCCGTTGGCTCAAGGCCATCGAAATGGAGCTCCCCGTATGAATCGTCTTCCACAAGCAGTACACCATAGCGCGAACACAGTTCAAGGACAGCCTCCCGCCGCTCCATACTCCACAAAGCACCGGTCGGATTTGAGAAACTGGGTGCAGCAAAAAGCAGCTTCGGTCTAACCTGCTGCATGTGATGCTCCAAAAGGTCTGGCAGTATGCCGTCCCGATCACCCATTACAGGCACAATCTTGGCTCCTTGCATCTCCAGAACCTCAAGACAGCCTGGAGATGTGGGATGTTCAACCAGTACAGAATCTCCTGGCTCAAGCAATAGACGCATCACCAGATCGATGGCCTGCTGGGTACCAGTGGTCAACAGAATCTGCTCGGGTACCGTTCGTATGCCTTTGCGTGCATTCCAGTCTTTGTTCAACCACTCTCTTAGGGGTGTGTAGCCTGCTGGCTCTCCATATTGCAATGCGGAGGGGCCTGAACTAAAGACAGATACCGCTGCTTCTTCCAACAATTTGAAAGGAAACAACTCCTCCGCAGGCAATTCTTCTGCCAGAGAAATGAAATAATCCCTGCCAGACATCTCACGTATATCCCTCAGTGGTGATGACAAAAGCCTGTTGGTACGGGAAGCAAAGAAATATTTCATCGATCCGTTCCCCTTTCATCCCTATTCCGAAACTGTACTCGCAGTCCGCAGCCCTACAACCTATTCCTGCTCGCCATCGAATATGACCGGATGCATACAGAACTGTTGTGATCATGGGAAGAACAAACCTGTTTCGTCAGGATCCCGTCTTCACTTGTCTTGCATGCAAGGCATAACGTTCAATGGCCTGTGCTCTACTGCTTACTTCCAGCTTCACGTATATTTTACGCAGGTAATTATCAATGGAACGTCTGCTAACGTTGATCTCATTCGCTATTTTATCATAGGTTACACCCTGAACAATTCTTTCCATGATAAAAGTTTCGGTTTCTGTTAATTCAATGACACGTGCTTCTGTCGGAGACTCCACAGGTTGCGCCCACTCCGCACTGTTTAACCACGACAATGGAATGGACACATGGCCCTCACGCAACCCAGAGATCAGATGAATCAGCTGGCTAGGGGAAGCCTGTTTGGATAACATGCCGCTTGCACCAAGGCTCATCAGATGACGAAACAGCTTCACATTGTCTTCATCCGTCAAAATAATGATGTGACTGTGAGCTGACAGATTCTTCATCTGGGCAATATATTGATCTGCCTGACCCTCCGGAAGACGATAATCCATCAGAATCAGATCAGGCTGGTGAATATTCACCAGATCGAGCCCTTCTGTTCCGGTCGAAGTCATGCCACGTACCGTCAGATCTTGCTGCTCTTCCAAAATCAATTTTGTACCGAGCATGCTGGTGGGGTGGATATCTATGATGACCACCTGCCATACTTTTTTCATTGTTGTTCCCCCTGTTATGTATTGGACAAATAACTTTTAAATTCTGTCATGATGATTTCATCGTCTATGCGACAATCCGAGTATAGAAGAAGCATAGGTCGGATTATGTCGAAAAACAGAAAAATACAGGAGGAAGCCGATAAAAAAGCTCTATTTTCACTGTATTTTGTTATAAAAACACCATGACGTCCATCTTCCCATTCCCGGAAAGGTCAAAATATAGTATAAATTTCCTGCATTTCTATCTAAAAAAGTCGAAAAACCTGCCCAAAGTTCCTACTTATTGCATCTATAAGAAATTGTATCCTAGGACTTCCTTCCGATGCAATCTCTTTTTACTCTATTAAGTAAAGAATTTCATTTTTGCGTAATCAATAGGGGCATGATAGAATGAGGACTGGAAATTTTTTTGTACCTATTAATGACCAGGAGTGATGATATGAAACCATCTGCCCCGTCCTCTGACATCCATCACACCCGGAGCGCCAAAGGCAAGGCTGGATCTTCAATCAAGCTGTTTCTGGTAATGTGGATTGTTCTCATTGCACTAGGAGTCGTTGGAACCTACTATTATAGTAACCATCTCCAGCAACAGATGATTAACCAGCTTCAAGCCCATAATCAGCAGCAGATTGCAGCGCTAAAAACCGACTACGAAAATCAGCTAACAACGATATCAAAGGAAGTAGAAGACCTGCAGGGACAGGTTCAATCCTTCAATGAATTGCTGACTTTCACCAAGGATAATGCAAGTGACAAAACGGATAACAGCAACAAACTGTATACCCAGCTGAGCGAAGTCAAAAAACAACTGGAGACACTCCAGAAAAAGATGGACCTGCTCAAATGATTACACCCGTCAAACAGGTTAATCGTTTTTTTATGCTTGCACTCGCTCCTTTTGTTGGATTGATATTATGCCTGATCCTGCTTCGTCCTCCACTTGAACCCGGAGGTTTGATGCCTACCGAACTGTCAGAGGATACGATTACACCCCGGACCCAAGCAATTAGCCAAGAGCTTGCGGGGGCAAAAGATGCTGCTGTCCAGACTTCTTCTTCTATTAAAAGAACGACACAGCTCTATAATAAAACAACAAGTACGATGTCTACACTTGTGCAGAAGGCTTCCACCCAAGCGGATCGTCCGGAAAAGATTTACAACAACCGGATTTCATCCAAGCTTGGCGTTCCATTTGAACGGGTAGACAGTGACCGGTTAACGATTGAAATGTACAGAGTGAATCCTGGCAGCTATAAGGGCTATGCCATGAAGATCAAGCTAAAAGACCCGACGGCCATGCAGATGGCTCTAGACAGTGAACCAGGGCGTTCTGAGACGACCATGCATGCTGTGAAGCGTAACGGCGCAATTGCCGGGATCAACGCAGGTGGATTTGCTGACAGTGGCGGCAAACGTTATCCACTTAGCACAACCGTCATGGACGGGAAATACGTGAACGGGTTCCAAGCCAGTTTCAAAGATCTGTTTTTTGTAGGACTTAACGATGCCGGCAAACTGGTCGGAGGCAAGTTCTTCGACAAAAACTCACTGGATCGCCTACAACCACAATTTGGGGCTACGTTTGTACCCGTGCTGCTACAGAATGGACGTAAAACTGCAATTCCCGACAAGTGGAAGGTATCACCCAAACGAGCACCACGTACAGTCATTGGCAATTATAAGGATGATCAGTTATTGATTATTGTAGTTGACGGTTATAATGAGGGCGGAAGTTCCGGTGCTACCCTTGAAGAGTTGCAAGGGCGGTTGTACAAGCTTGGGGTGATCGACGCCTATAATCTGGATGGCGGTGGATCATCCTCGCTTATTCTGAATAATCGGGTCGTGAATAACCCTTCAGATGGCAGCCTCAGACCGGTGCCCACACACTTTTTATTTTACAAATAATAGGGTGAAGCATTTCTTTTCTACCTATAATGGTTATAATAGAAGAAAATGAGCTTGTGCAGGAGGTGCGAAGGGCATGTCATTTTCACTGACATTCTGGATTATTGCAATCGTATTGACTCTCTTCATTACAGGCATTCTCACTTCATCCTACAACAATGACAAAACAAAAGGCTTGTAAAGGCCAAGCCTCTCTCCGGAGAGGCTTTTTCTATTACTTCATCCTCGAAATAGCAAGAGACAAGGCTTAAAAGAATGATTCGATTCTTCTAAGCCTTGTCTCTTGCTGTATTCGGGATCAATAGCTAACCGCCTGGTCATTCCGCATAGATATAACCGAATCAGACGGACTAGGCCCACTCACCGACCCACCCTCAACTAATGTCACATAAATTCGTTCATGATCAACGGGTTCTCCAGCAATAATTTTGATCAATTGTTCAGCAGCGAGCGATCCCCACTTGCGCTTGGAATAATCAATGCTTGCCAATCTCGGCTGGACGTACTTGCTCAATTCAATATTGTCGAATCCGATGACATCGATCTCCTGACCAACGCCAAGTGCGCTGTCTGCCAGACGATCACACAAGCCAATAGCCATCTCATCATTGAGGCAGAATACCGCTGCGGGTCCATCATACACCTGCACAATCTGATCTGCGGCTTGTTCTCCACCACTCTTCTCAAAATCTCCCGTGATCTCAACCCATTCCACACCGGCTTCACGTTCTGCAACCTGTCTCACAGCCTTTAACCGCTGCACAGAGTCAAACGAACCTTCCGGTCCTGTCACCACGTAGATTTTCTTATGTCCCTGTTCAATCAGATGTTCCATCGCAAGTGTCGCCCCGGCTTTGTTATCCAGCAGAACCTGATTAATGTTGGGGTGATCCATCTCACGGTCCAATACAACGATTTTGTGCCCACGATCGGCATACTGCATTAGTTCCTCACTTGCAAACGTATGATCCAGAATGATCGCACCATCAATCATCCTTTCTGGAAGCATGCGATGGGATTGTTTACCACTGCACACGATCAGGTCATAGCCTTGAGCATTACATACAGCTTTCATGCCACTCAGCAAGTCTCCATACACATCTCCTCTAAAATCGGTCAAGAATACACCTAGAATTTTGGATTCCCTCTTCTTCAGTGTTCTTGCTGCGGCATTTGGAACATAGTTCAGTTCTTTGGCAATGGCCAAAATTTTGGAACTCGTCTCATCGGTCACTTTGTTGCTGCCATTCAGCGCATATGACACAGTAGAGATGGAAACTCCCGCCTGTTTGGCGATATCCTTGATACTGACCACATTCTTCGCTCCCCTGTTATGTTCATCAGGCCTTTCATAACAAAAGGCCTGACACATTACTCTTTCCATTCACCGGATTAAACAAGTCTGAATGATTTCTTCTGAGTATCCCGACTGTTTGCACCCACAAGAATATGGAACTCGCCTCGATCACTGCGGTGGCTTAAGTCGGAATGGTGATAACGAAGCTGTTCTTCATTTAACGTAAACGTGGCTGTACCACTCTCGCCTGGCGCCAGTGCAAGCTTCACATATCCTTTCAGCTCACGCATAGGACGAACGACTTCACCCGTTACATCACGAACGTACAACTGAACGGTCTCCACGCCTGCGCGCTCACCAGTGTTTGTTACACGTACTTGAATGCGCAGGGACTCTTCGGTAGTCATCTCATTACTTGACACTTCAAGATCACCATAAGAGAACGAAGTGTATGAGAGACCATAACCGAACGGAAGCAAAGGTTCATTCGGGCTGTCAATGTATTTGGAGACATAACGTTCTTCCGTCTTCTCCGGGTTCAGTGGACGACCTGTATTGAAATGGTTGTAATAGACCGGAATCTGACCTACGGACTGCGGGAAGGACATCGTCAGACGTGCGGATGGATTCACTACACCTGTCAGAACATCTGCAATCGCGGCTCCGCCTTCACTACCCGGGAACCAGGCTTCAAGAACGGCATCCGATTCATCGATTACACCATGCAGATCCAATGGACGGCCGTTAAAAATAACGCTGGCAATCGGTTTTCCCGTTGCTTTGAGCTGTTTAACCAATTCCAATTGGGCTGCTGGCAGACGAATATCCGTGCGCGAGCCACCTTCTCCACTCATCTCGGAGTCTTCACCAAGAGCAAGGACAATCAGGTCTGCTTTGCTTGCCACTTCCAGGGCTTCGGCAATCTGCTCAGCTGTAATCGTATGAACATTACTGCCTTGAGCAAATTGAACTTTCCCACCCGTCAGGCGTTCTTGCAGAGCTGTTCCCAACTTAACTGCATCTTCCTTAACTCCTTCGCAGGACCACCAGCCCAAAATATCAGGACTCTGTGCAAAAGGACCAATAAGGGCAACATTAGCGTCAGGTTGAAGTGGAAGCACGCTCTCATCATTCTTCAACAGGACAGCTGATTTCGTTGCCAGTTCATACGATACCTGACGGTGCTCTTTGGAGAATACAATCTCACGTTCACGTTCAGGATCAGCTGCACGAAGTGGGTTATCGAACAATCCCAGCTTTTCTTTCAGTTGCAGAATTCGCAGAACGGCTTCATCAATGAGCTTCTCATCCACTTCACCACTCTCAATCAGTTCAGGCAAATGATGCACATAACAAGGTGTCATCATCTCCATATCTACTCCTGCGCGAATGGCACGATATGCCGCTTCACGATCATCTTCTGCAGCACCATGCGCAATCATCTCGCGAATGGAAGCCCAATCCGAGATTAACACACCATCAAAGCCCCACTCGTCACGCAAAATACCGCGCATTAACTTCTCATTGCCACTTGCCGGAATACCGTCAACCGTATTGAACGAAGTCATGACCATTTCCACGCCCGCATCCAACGCTGCTTTGTACGCTGGCAAATAGTACTCACGCAGGTTACGCTCAGACATGTCCACCGTATTGTAATCCCGACCACCCTCAGCCGCTCCATAAGCCGCAAAGTGTTTAACACAGGCTGCAAGACGATCTGGCTCATCCTTCAAGCTGTCGCCCTGATATCCACGTACAAACGCAGCAGCGAACAAACTGTTCAGATAAGGATCTTCTCCTGTCGTTTCCATCACACGACCCCAGCGCGGGTCACGAACCAGATCCACCATAGGTGCAAAGGTAACATGCAAACCGGATACAGCTGATTCACGTGCTGCAATTTCAGCACTTTTCTCAGCCAGTTCTGTGTCCCATGAACAACCGATCGCCAGTGGAATCGGGAAAATGGTTTTGAATCCATGAACTACGTCAGCCATGAACAAAAGCGGAATGCCCAAACGGCTTTTTTGCATATAAGCTTGCTGTACATCAATGATGGCCTGCGCACCGGACAACCCCAGAATGGACCCACTGGCATCTACGGACTGCTCCGTAATTCCCATCTCTTCCATCGGCCCTGTGATCTGACCTTCCACATTTGTTCCTTCATAAAAGTTGGCAGTCAACTGAAGAAGCTGAGCTGTTTTTTCCTCCAACGTCATCTGTCTTACCAGATCTAGCAACTGCTCGTTATTCATCTGATCGTATCCTCCACTATAAGTTGTTGAAATAAAGAACCCGGCTGCGTTCGGGGAGAGACCGCGCACCGGGTTCAAAATTAATTACTGAATGATTACTAGAATTTATCGTTTAGCTCATCCAGATAAGGTTGAACCAGGGACATTTTACTGTTCACCCATTCTTTCCAGTTAGCCTCCAGATCTCCGCTTTTCAGGATCAGGTTGGCATATTCGTTCTGGTAATCGAATGAAGCTTGACTCTTAGCTTTGGAATCGTACAGGTTGACATCCCAATCGTATGGTGCAAGCGATTTGCCTTCTGTACCAAGTTTTGCTTTTTCTTCGAACAATTTCACGGCTCTATCACGGTAATCTTTTTTGATTGCAGGGTTTACAACACTGAAGTCGTCACCGAGCAGATACAGACCTTCGAAACGTGCTGGATATTTATCTTCCAATACCGTTCCTTCTGGCAACAAGCTAACGAGTTCGTTGTTTTCATCATACTTCCAATCTTTTCCTTCAAAGCCCATGTTGATGAGCAACTGTCCTTCTTTTGTTGCGGAGTAATCGATCAGATCCATGATCCGTTCGAATTTCTCGTCACTAATGTCTGGATTGAAGATCAATGCCGACCAGAAGTTGGCTTGCTCCATGTTACGGTATTTACCGTCATCACCTACTACGATTGCTGTGTGTACCAGTTCATCACTATCTACACCCAGATTTTTTTTCATATCGGAATCCAGACCTTGTCTGTACGAAGCCAGTCCGCCCAGACTTGTTACAGCAGCTGTACCTGTTACTTTGAAATTGTTCTGACCTTCATTGTTTTTCCATGTGTAGAACTCAGGATTGAGCAGTCCATCTTTGTAGGCTTTTTGCATCAATTTAAGTCCTGTCAGCGTTTCAGGATCTGCTGGTCCCCAGTGGAACTTACCATCTTCACCTTTGTAGAACGGAGAGTCAGTCATGGCATGCACACTGTTTGGCATAATCATGTTTGTCATGGCATCTGCCGCATTGTAGGACAGAGGTACAAGTTTGTTACCCACTTTGCCTGGATCTTTTTCTTTCACTAGCGCAGCATATTCGTTCAATTCGGTCGTTGTATAAGCATCTTTCAGTTCAAAACCAACCGCTTCAGCCCAGTCTTTACGAAGCGCAATGACACCAATTTGGTTCGTGAGTGGGTCAGCTGGTTTGTTCTCGAAATAGATTGGTCTAGGCAGGACATATGTTCCACCCGTCAATTCTTCCAACTTGTCTCCAAGACCCGTCAAATTGTAAGCTGCTGCCACGTTAGGCCAGCGTTCTTTCCAGTCATCCGGGAATTTGTAGAACAAACCTTGTTCAATGCTGTTAATGGCATCGCCATGTACGTAGTTCCATACCGCTACATCCGGTAAGTCACCAGAGTTGATCCACAGACGAAGCTTCTCGCCCCATGAATCCCAATCGATATAGTTGTAGTCCCAAGTTACATTGAATTTGTCTGTCCAGAACTTGTGGAAGTCATTATCCAGGTTCCCGTTTTTGATTTCTGTCAGGTTAGCTACAGAGATGGTCAGGTTGTCTTTGTAATTTCCCTCTGCATCTTTTTCGTTACCACCTGAAGCTCCTTGGCTGGAACAAGCGGTCACCATCAGCATAACTACACTAAGCGTGATGGCAAAGAGAGCTCTTACTGACAACTTTTTGTTCGTTTTCATGTTTTACCCCCATGTTTTTTAGTAGAATTTTATTGCAAAATCCTATACGTATATCAGGTCTTGATTGCCCCTGTTAATACCCCTTTGGCAAAGTGTTTTTGCAGCATTGGGAAGAAACACATAATTGGTACCATGGTGACAAATACAGCCGCCATCTTCATGCCCATTGAGAAGTTGCTTGCCTGGGCAGCATCCACACTGGATGCATTGGATGCATTCGTCGTAGATGTCACGATAATATTTCGGAGTACATTCTGGAGCGGTAACTGATCCGCTTTTCGAAGGAATATCATCGCATCATACCAACTGTTCCAGTAAGCCACACCGTAGAACAACGTGATTGTAGCCATAATTGGTGTAGCCAGCGGAAGAACAACAGAGAACAAAATTCTCCACTCTCCGGCTCCATCCAGTCTCGCCGATTCCATGAGCGATTCAGGCAAGGTGTAGAAGTAGTTCATCATCAGAATCATGTTAAACGCACTGAAGCTTCCCGCCAGGATAACGGACCACAGCGTACCTGTAAGATGAAGTGATTTCATGATCAGGTACAGCGGTACGATACCACCATTAAAGATCATGGTGAACAATACCAGGAAAAAGAGAAATTTCTTAAACGGAAATTTGTTACGACTAAGGCCATATGCCATGCTTGTTGTCAGGAACAAGCTGAGTGGCAAGCCGATAACTAGCAATATAATTGTATTTTTGTACCCCGACAGAATCGTTCCGTCAGCGAACAATGCCTTGTAGGAATCCAATGTCCATTCTTTCGGGAACATCAAAAATGGATTGTCAGCATATTCTTTCTGTGTTGCAAACGAGATCATGATGACATTCCAGAACGGAATCAGGATCATCAGGGCAAGCACTAGTAATACGGCAAAAATAATGTAATCGAGAAGTGTCATTTTTTCTGTACCAATTCTCGGTTTTTTGTTAGCTTTCTTGCTCATCTCATTTTTCCTCCTCTCTTATCGGAACAAACCGTCTCCGCCAAGCCACTTGGCAAATCTGTCAGCAAGAAGCAGCAAGGCCATATTCACCAGGGAACGGAACAAGCTGACCGCTGTCGAGAATGAGAAATCGGTAGATGACTGGAACGTAATCCGATAGATATATACATCGAGTACTTCCGATACATTTTTGGTAGCGGCATTTGCCAAGTTGAAGATCTGGTCAAATCCGGAAGACATCAATCCACCAACCGAGAGAATAAACATGATTGTGATGGTTGGAAGGATGTTCGGTAAAGTAATTTTGAACATCTGTTGCATACGGGAAGCCCCGTCAATCTGTGCTGATTCATACTGATCCTGGTCAATACCGGAAATGGCAGCCAGGAATATAATCGCGCCCCATCCACTTGATTTCCAAATATCAGTCAACAGCAACATGGGTACAAAGTTGGATTCAGACCCCAGGAAGTTAATCGTTGGCAATCCGAGTAATCCGAGCGCGCTGTTTACCAGTCCGTCATATGCCAGCACATTGATGACTACCCCGGATACGATGATCCAGGACAGGAAGTGCGGGAACGTAAGAACGGTTTGGAACAATTTTTTTCCTCTGCGCATCCGCAATTCATTCAACAACAGCGCCAGAATGATCGGGAACGGGAACTGAATAATCAGTTTCAGAATATTGATGTACAGCGTACGCCATACTGCGTCGATAAAGGTTGGATCACGGAAAACATATTTGAAATTCTCGAATCCGCTCCATGGACTTCCCCAGATGCCCAGGTTGGCCTTGTAATCTTTGAATGCCAGAGACAGGCCACCCATCGGCATGTAGGCAAACAGAATTAGCCAGACAAGCCCCGGAATAAGCAGGGTGTATGTCATTCGGTGCTTCCAGATTTCAGTCCAGAGCGAATTGCCCTTCACGTTTCCCTTCAGCTTTTTGCTAGGTCCTTCGGCTGCAGGTTTCACATTGCATCTCCTCACTCTACTATGGTCTTGTCGTTGTACAGAAAATCAAACATCGTTCTCAGGTGGTGCTCCCAAAATCTCCATTCATGAGCCCCCGGCGTCTCCACATACCGAAAATCAAAGGCAGTCCCCTGCATGTATTTCGCATATTCGCGATTCATCTCTACGAAGGGGTCACTATCGCCACAGCAACTGAGGATATCCGGTAAAGGAACACCCTGTTCGAGCAGCTTGGCCGACAGTGCGTAAATATCCTGATCGGCTTTCACCTGTAAACGTTCTCCAAAAACCGCTTTCATTTCCTTGATCATGGTCGCTGGCATATGGGGATCACGAAGTCGTGTCTGGATATCCGTTACGCCGGATAGGGACACTACTTTGCGATATCGCTCTGGATAAGTTAGTCCACATTTCAGTGCACCATATCCACCCATGGATAAACCGGCGACGTATGTTTTCTCCGGATCAGGATTCAGATTGAGCAGACGCTTGCATATTTCAGGTAACTCCTGAGTGATGTAGTGGAAGTAATTCAGGCCGTATTCCATATCGGTGTAATAGCTTCGATTCGCTTCCGGCATAATGATCGTACAGCCATATTGCGCTGCATACATCTCAATTGTGGTTAACCGCTGCCAGGTACTCGCATTATCGCCTGCCCCGTGCAACAGATATAGTGTACCGCCTGAAGTCTCTCCGGAGTCACTGGACACAACATGTATGCTGGTATTCATGCATAAGGTTGGTGATCCAGTTTCGATCGTTATATGTGCCATAATATAACCCCTCTCATCATCGCCTGCTGTCTTTACTCATTCGTTTCTCTGGCGTTGGATTGCAGGCTGTTGTAGATTCCCTTGTATTACGATGGGTTATCGAAACGATTTTCTCGAATCGTTTCAAAATATAGCCAACGTTGATTCACATGGACTTCATTACAACAATTTTAATCTGGAAGCGATTTCTTCGAATCGTTTCGAATAAATCATAAGCCCGATGAGTAAATCCTGTCAATAACCTTTTTACAAATTTCGCGTTTTTTTCTCGAAAAAATGCCTTTTCAAGTCTAAATTTGCGTCGAAAGACACTATTATTACGAAAAAATGAAAATTTAGTAAGTGCGATTACAACTTTAATTGACACCAAACCAGGTTTATACTAACATGGGTTCTGATTTTGCATTCGAATTACGGAAACGTTTCACCAACCGATTTTACTCAGGTTTCACCTGATATTAGGGAGGTTAATATGTCTGAGCAACTTAAAGGTTTCATTCATACGATTACAGAGCAAAAATTGAATGTTTTTTCCATTCGCATATTACAAAAAGGGCATCTGCTTGCCCATTGGGACCGGGATAAGGATCAGCGCAGGGTACAACATTCCATCAGTAAATCCTTCACCTGTATGGCCGTTGGTCTTGCTCTTGAAGAAGGTCTGATACATCTGGATGCGACACTTGGTGATTATTTCTCTTATCATCATGCACCCGTTGCACAACGCAATCTCCCATCGCCGCAAGAATTGAAACTGCGTGATCTTCTCCGAATGTCTTCGGGCCATGACTCTCCCCCTCTTTGGGCCGATGAACGAGCTTCATTGACCGAAAAGGACTGGGTGAAATATTATATGTCGCTGCCTCTGGACCGGGTACCTGGAGAACAATTTACATATAGCAGCGGGGATACATTTATGATCTCAGCCTTGCTACAGGCTGCTACCGGCCAAACCGTGAAAGATTACCTGACTCCACGGTTATTTGATCCGCTTGGCATCCATGAAGTAGAGTGGGAAACCTCTCCATTGGGGGTAACACTTGGCTGTGCAGGTCTTTGGATAAGTAATGAGGAACTGAGTCGATTTGGACAGTTACTGCTGCAGGAGGGCCATTGGGAAGGCACACAGCTTGTACCTGTAGATTGGATTCGACAGGCTACGTCCCCGCAGATCGAAACGACTGGAGAAGGAGATTGGGGAAAAGGTTACGGGTATCAGTTCTGGATGTGTTCTCATGACGCTTACCGCGCCGATGGTGCCTATGGTCAGTTGTGTATCATAATTCCCTCAAAGGAAGCTGTCATATGTATTAATAGTGAGGAAGAAAATATGCAAGGCATCCTGAATGCCGTGTGGAATGAGGTTTTACCCCTTTACACCCAGCGTTAGTATACGTATTTTATCTTTTTTTCAAATTGCAATTATGCCATTCAATTGAGAATAAAACAAAAAAAACGCCACGGGGTCAATGGACCCCATGACGTTATTTCTTATCCGTGTTGTGGAAGCTGAGTCATTTCATCTAAACATTGTGCGCATATGTAACGCTCTTTGAACTCGTTGACTTCCTCGATGGATCCGCAGAAAATACATTTTGGACGATATCTCTCCAAGATAATATGGTCCCCTTGTACTAAGATTTCTACAGGATCTCCCTCATTCATTTGATACCTTTTACGCAAAGATTTAGGCAATACGATCCTACCTAATTGGTCAACTTTGCGAACTACTCCAGCTGGCTTCATAGCTACGGCACACCTCTCCTATCTTACTCTAAATTTCTAGGTACATTTGTACTATGTTTATAGATTCGCCAAGATTTTGTCGAATCCTGCTGGAAATAAACATTTTTTGTCCTTTTTTTTGAAAAATGTTTTTTTTCCGAATTCTAGCCGTCATTTATAACCAAAATTTATCCTTCTAACCCCGGGAAATTGAGCTGGCGCAACGCTTCATATACAATAATTGCTGCCGAATTGGACAGATTTAATGATCTAACGTCACCAGTCATTGGCATTTTCATACATGTATCGGGATTCGCAGCAATTAATTCAGGTGGCAGGCCTTTAGTCTCTTTACCAAAAACGAGGAAATCCCCATCCTGAAAATTAAAATCACTATATCGGTTCTTGGCCTTCGTAGTTGCGTAGAAGAAACGACCTTCCGGAAATTTTTCCTGAACCTCAGCAAATGAGTCATGGTATTCAATATGAACAGCATGCCAGTAGTCCAGGCCTGCACGTTTCAATGTAGCATCATCTGTTCGAAATCCAAGTGGACGTACGAGATGCAGATGGGTACCGGTCGCCGCACAAGTACGCGAAATATTGCCTGTGTTCGCCGGAATTTCTGGTTCAACCAGAACGATGTGTAAAGCCATATGTGTTCAATCTCCTTTTCATTTCATGTTGACGACAACCCTCTAATCTTAAAGAAAAGCCCTCCACACGTCAATGTGGAAGGCTCTGGTAAGGCACAGGATTAGACACAAAGGTCCATTACACCGTACCTATACTTAATTATCCATTTGTCTTCTGGAAGTGGCTCATGAAGTCTGTCAGTGCCTTAACGCTCTCATAAGGAGCAGCATTATAAATGGAGGCACGGAGACCACCCACACTGCGATGTCCTTTCAGACCTACAAATCCTTCTTCCTCCGAAGCCTTGATGAACTTTTTCTCCAGTTCCTCAGAAGCAAGACGGAAGGTTACATTCATGAGGGAACGATCCTCTGTTTCCACACAACCACGGTAGAAATCACCGGAAGCATCAATTGTGTTATAGAGCAATTCCGCTTTTTTCGTATTTTTTTGCTCAATCCCAGCCAATCCGCCCTGTTCTTCAATCCATTTCAATACTTCATTCACCATATATACCGAGAAGGATGGCGGCGTATTGTACAGGGAATTGTTATCTACATGTGTGCTGTAACGAAGCATGGTTGGAATCGTTTTAGGCGATTCGCTCACCAGTTCCTCACGGGCAATTACAACCGTAATTCCGGATGGACCCAGGTTCTTCTGCGCACCCGCGTAGATCATGCCGAACTGATTAAGATCAAATGGTTTACAGAAAATATCACTCGACATGTCCGCAATCAGAGGTACTGAACCGGTATCCGGGAACGATTTGAATTGCGTACCTTCGATCGTTTCGTTGGAAGTCAGATGTACATAAGCCGTACGTTCTGGCAAACTCAGATTCGAAACATCCGGCAATTTCATGAACTTCTCTGCTTCTGAAGATGCAGCAACATGCGTCTCGCCGATCAACTTCGCCTCAGACAGAGCCTTTTTGGCCCAGCTGCCAGTCATCACGTAACTTGCAGTCTGCCCTGCACCGAGCAGGTTCATTGGTAACATCGCAAACTGAGTGCTTGCACCGCCCTGCAGAAAGAGAACCTTGTATCCTTTTGGATTGCCTAGAAGCGACAACAACCGCTCCTGAGCTTCATTATGTACAGACTCATACACCGCTCCACGGTGAGACATCTCCATAATCGACATGCCTGTATTACGAAAATCTACAAATTCCGCCTGTGCACGCTCCAGTACCTCAAGTGGTAACGCCGCAGGTCCTGCATTAAAGTTATACGCTCTTTTTGTCACAAAATCCCCCGCCCTTTCCATCCGTAACTCTGACATACAAAGTGAATATTATCGCTATGATATCAGTATTCTCTATCTGCTTCAAGGGCAATATGCACTGAAGTGTTGAATTCAGGTCATCAAATTCCTTTATCACCCTGCAAAGTTAAAGCACTACATTGTTTAATTCAAGGAAAAGCCTCCGAGAACGTGTCCCGGAGGCTTTAAGTTGGAACAAGATCTGTTCCGAACCCCGACCGATTAGCAGTCGAAGTAAAGGCTGTACTCGTGCGGATGAATGCGGATCGCTACTGCTTTCGCTTCATCACGTTTGAGGTTGATGTAATTTTCAATGAATTCTTTTGTGAATACGCCGCCTTCAGTCAAGAACTCGTTATCAGCTGCCAATGCATCAAGTGCTTCTTCGAGGGAAGCTGGCACACTGCGGATGTTTTCTTTATCTGCATCAGACAGGTCATAGATGTTTTTATCGAGCGGACCATATCCAAGCTCAGTTGGGTTGATTTTGCGTTTGATTCCATCCAGACCAGCCATCAACATCGCGGAGAATGCCAAGTATGGGTTAGCTGTGGAGTCTGGTGTACGGAACTCGATACGACAACCTTTTGGTGTCACAGCTGCAACCGGAATACGAACTGCTGCGGAACGGTTACCTTTGGAGTAAACCAGGTTTACTGGTGCTTCGTAACCAGGCACAAGACGTTTGAATGAGTTTGTACTAGGGTTAGTCAAAGCGATCAGTGCCGGAGCATGGTACAGGATACCTCCGATGTAGTGCAGAGCCATTTCACTCAGGTTAGCATATCCCGCTTTGTCATAGAACAATGGGGAATCGCCATCAAAGATGGATTGGTGAACGTGCATTCCGCTACCATTATCACCGAACAATGGTTTAGGCATGAATGTTGCTACTTTACCATATTGACGTGCAGTGTTGTGCACGATGTATTTGTATGCAAGCAGATTATCTGCTGTTTTCTTCAGTGTATCAAAACGGAAGTTGATTTCGGCTTGACCCGCTGTCGCCACTTCATGGTGATGACGCTCGATCGACAGGCCCGCTTCTTCCAAAAGGCGACACATTTCGCTACGAATATCTTGTTGTGTATCCACTGGCGCTACTGGAACGTATCCACCTTTAGTGCGAACTTTGAAGCCCAGGTTTCCGCCTTCTTCTTTGCGGTTGGTGTTCCATGAGGCTTCTTCGGAATCTACATAGTAGGAAGAGCTGTTCGTGCCGCTCTCATAACGTACATCGTCGAAGATGAAGAACTCGGATTCAGGTGCGAAGAATGCCGTTGTACCTACACCGCTCTCTTGCAAATAAGCTTCTGCTTTAACAGCGATGCTACGTGGGTCACGCTCATAACGCTCGCCATCCGGAGTGAAGATATCACACATAACATTCAATGTAGGGTGTGCAGTGAACGGATCGACATAAGTCGCTTCAGGGTCTGGCATCATAACCATATCGGACTCTTCAATTCCGCGGAAACCTTGGATCGAAGAACCGTCAAAAGCTACTCCATTTACGAACGTGTCTGCATCAACAGCCGAAGCTGGCAACGAGATGTGATGTGCACGACCAGCTAAATCTACAAAACGAAAATCTACCCACTCGATGTTGTTCTCTTGAATTGATTTCAATACGTTTTCAACCGACATGTATTCGTCCTCCCAAATATTCCGAACATTAAACAACCCCACTAAGAAAATGTCTAAATTCGAATTTTTTTCTGTCGTCATTATAAATTTTAAAACATGACATCGTCAATACTTATGTAAGGTATTTTTTGAAGGTATGTTAGATATACTCACATTTTATAAATAACCTAAATTCATATAACAACTATATTTATATACATTTAACTGGTTTAATGCGGTAAAGCGACCCCTTTTTTATCCTAAATCATGGGAAAAACTTCACATCATAAATGTTTCTTATCACCATTGATTAATAAATACGTTCAAAACTGCAAAATATGCAAAAAACCGAGCATCTATCTGATTCCGTCGCAATGAACGAGACCAGATGAGATGCCCGGATGATGATCCAGACCTTGATTATGAAATTCTTATTACACGCCTACACGTGCCGGGAAAAATTCTGCCGGTTGTTTTGCTGTGCTGAATGATTTACCCACGATTGGTGCCAATTTCTCCAAATCCTGCAACAGGTTAGCGAATTGATCAGGGAACAGGGATTGCACACCATCTCCTGTCATGGAGTTATCCGGATCGGTATGCATTTCAATGATCAAGCCATTGGCACCCGCAGCAACGGAAGCTTTTGTCATCGGTTCCACCAGTTCACGTCGTCCAGTACCATGGCTCGGGTCAGAAATAACCGGCAAATGGCTCAGAGACTGTAGAACAGGGATCGCTGACAGATCCAGCGTATTCCGTGTGTAGGATTCAAACGTACGAATACCACGCTCACACAGCATAACATTTGGGTTACCACCCGCAAGAATGTATTCAGCCGCATTCAACAACTCATCGTATGTCGCACTGAAGCCACGTTTCAACAATACCGGTTTGCCACACTCACCCAATTTGCGAAGCAGGTCAAAGTTCTGCATGTTTCGTGTACCTACTTGCAGAATATCTGCGTACTCGGCGCAAATATCCACATACTCAGGTGTCATGACTTCTGTAATGGTCAGCAGATCATGTTTCTTGCCTGCTTCCGCCATCATGATCAATCCTTCTACACCCGTTCCCTGGAAGCTGTAAGGACCCGTACGAGGCTTAAATGCACCACCACGTAACACTTGCCCACCAGCAGCTTTCACAAGCCCTGCAATCTCATCAATCTGTGCAGCGGATTCAACCGCACATGGTCCGCCCATGACAACAAGTTCTTTTCCGCCGATATCTACACCTTTGATGGAGATCACCGTATCTTCCGGATGGAAGTCGCGGCTTGCCAATTTGTAGGACTTCGAGATTTTCACGACATTCTCGACACCTTTCATTTGGCGAAGATGCTCTTGCATTTTAGGTTCAACTTTACCAATCAAACCAATGATAGTACGATCCTCTCCGCGAGAGATATGCACCTGAAGCCCTTCTTTTTCAATAACTGCAACGATATCCTGAATCTGTTCCTCCGGTGTAGCCTTGCCTGCAATAACGATCATATTAATTCCCATCCTTCCTTGTATGAGAGCACAATCATTTCTTAACGTGCGTCTGATTAAATATAAAAACTCTGTCACGCTTAAACGCTTGTTCGCTTTTAAGCTTTTATCCGTTAAAGTGAATATACCATAGTTCTCTTATTGCGTCAAGGTACACATTCCTTATCCATATACAAAAAGAACCCTGCTCCACAGGCTCCGACATTCGGATCTGCGTAACAGGATTCTTCTCATTCACATCTCGTTTTTAATTCACATACACTTAGACTTATTTTTACATTAGTTGCGCCTAAGGTGTACGTGTTTTTTCTCTAACTGGAGGCAGCAGTTTGCTCATGTTCACGGTACGTTTAATTTCCCACGTCTCCGGCTTGTCATGTTCATACTGCTCCAGGTAAAGGATGACTTCCTTCGTGATCGGTGTTGGTGTTGATGCACCCGAAGTAACCGCCACCTTATTTACACCTTTCAGCCATTCTTGCTGAATCTCGGAAACATCGGATACACGGTAGGCCGTAACACCCGCAATCTCCTCCGACACTTGTGCCAGACGGTTAGAGTTATTGCTGCGAGGATCACCCACCACGATAACCAGGTCCGCTTGACCTGCCTGTTCAGCAACAGCTTCCTGACGAACCTGAGTTGCGAGGCAAATTTCATTATGAATCTCAGCTCCCGGAAACTTCTCCAGCAGACGGCTCATAATGTGTTTGATATCCCACTGGCTCATCGTTGTCTGATTCGTAATAAGGATTTTGCCTGAAGGTACGTTCAGTTCTTCGATCTCTTCTTCCTTCTCGATCAGATGAACGAGGTCTGGCGCAACGCCAACAGCACCTTCTGGTTCAGGATGATTCCTTTTACCAATATAGATAATCTGATAACCTTCTGCTGTCTTTTCGCGAATGAGATCATGTGTCTTGGTCACATCAGGGCATGTTGCATCCACTGTTGTCAATCCTTTGTCCCGTGCCAGCTTACGCACTTCAGGAGATACACCATGAGCTGTAAAAATAATCGTGCCACTCTCCACTTGGCTCAAAATATCCATCCGGTTCGGACCATCCAATGTAATAATACCTTCATCTTCAAAGGAATCAGTCACATGTTGGTTATGCACAATCATACCCAATATATAAATAGGTCGTGGTAAATCCAGATTGCGTGCCGCTTGACGCGCGAGCACCATCGCATCCACAACGCCGTAACAATATCCCCGCGGCGAAATTCGTAGTACTTCCACTTGGTTGCCACCCGCTTTCTTTCTCGGCAACGTTGCCGATGTAATTGCAGTCCTGTCTATTATACCTTTATTCGATAGGCGGAGCAAAGACAACCGGCAACCAGATAATAAAGGTGGTTCCTTCTCCACGTCTGGTCACAACCTCAACCGATCCATGGTGTTCCTCAATAATCCACTTCGCAATCGAAAGTCCCAGACCTATGCCCGGTGTAGCCCCGCGGGATTCATCTGCCCGATAGAAGCGATCAAAGATGAACGGCACTTCGTCCCGATCCATCCCAATACCGGTGTCGCTGATGCGTAGTCCCACCTGGCCCTTGTATAATACAGCATCCAGCGTCACAGAGCCTTCAGGTGTGTATTTAAACGCATTTTCGATGAAAATAAACAGCATCTGTTGCAGATAGTCCTTGCTACCGTTCACATAAATGCCGTTAAGGATGGAAAAATCTCCTGGAAGCCAGTCTGCCTGACGATCCAGAAATTGTGCTCTGCGTGCCACTTCCTGTACGAGAATCTGCAGCGGGATCGGATTCAGTTCAATTTTCTGACCCGTATCCGCTCTCGCCAGCGATAACATGTCGCTGATCAGCCTGCTCATACGTTTTCCCTCGTCCGCCATATCTTCAATGGCTTCCAGCGACATTTGTTTGACAGTCTCCTCATCCAGATTCGGTCGGTCTCTTCCTTCCTGATCCCACAGCTTCTTCAAGAAGTCTACGTTCCCGCGAATGGTGGTCAGCGGCGTACGCAGTTCATGCGATGCATCGGATACAAAGCGGCGCTGGGCAGCATTCGTCTCCTCCAAACCACGGAATGACAATTCTGTACGTTCAAGCATATTATTGACCGTTTCAATCAGACGCCCGATCTCATCCTTCGGCCCAGCATATTGAATACGTACACTTAAGTCATCTCCCGATTGAATCTGATTGGCGGCATCAATGACAGTCACGAGCGGACGCATCGACTTGCGAGCCAAGACGAGACCTGAGGTAATAGCCAATGCCATCGCTACCAGCCAGCCAAAAACCAAAATATTAAGCAACGCTTCCAGCAAGCGCTCCTGTGAACTTACATTCGCACCAACCTGAAGAATCCCACGTACTTCATTGGTTCCCTGAAGAGAAAGGGGAAGCTGATTCACCAGAAACGGTGTACCATCCACATAGATCTTGGATATGCCACGCTCTTTAAGTATCTCATTGGCTTTTAATACCGGAAACTGAATCTGCAATTTCTCCATATTACCGGAAATTCTGCCTGAGCGACTCTGGTAATCCCAGAGTTGAATATAGATTTGTGCCTCCTGAAGCTGACTCTCTGTAAATGGGTCCAGATCCAGCGACTGTGAAAGAGGATTAACACCAATCTGCTCCGTAATCCGGGTACTCTTCACCTTCAATTGCTGTTCGACTTCCTGATAGGAGTTAAAATAAACAAAGGCATAGATTACAACGCCCCAAAAGATAAGAACAGCCGCCAAAATGCCAGAATACCATGCGGTTAGTCTTAACCGGATGGACATATCAGGAGTCACCTCTCAGAATATAGCCGGCTCCCCGGATGGTCTGGATTAGACGCTTGCCACCGTATTCTTCGGTCTTCTGTCTGAGCATGGCAATGTACACTTCAAGCACGTTAGACTCACCGCTGTAATCATAACCCCAGATTTTATCCATAATCAGATCGCGGGACAGTACCCGTCTTGGATTTTGCATGAACAGATTCAACAGTTCGAATTCTTTGGCAGTCAGTTCCAGACGCTGCCCATCTCGCAATACTTCACGTGAGTCATTGTCCAAAATGATATCTTCATACATTAAGCGGTTGTCCGGCGTACCCCCATTATCAGACTTGCGGCGCAGCAATGCGCGGACACGTGCCAATAATTCTTCCAGCGCAAAAGGTTTTACAAGGTAGTCATCGGCTCCCGTGTCCAATCCGGTCACCCGGCTCTGTACTTCATCCTTGGCCGTCAGCATCAGCACAGGCACTTTGCTGCCTGCTTCTCTCAATCTGCGACATACCTCAAATCCATCAATCTGCGGCATCATCACATCCAGCACAACGATGTCAGGCTCCTTGTCCATCAGTTTGCTGAGGCCTTCAGCTCCATTGGAAGCCGTCTGTACCTCATATCCTTCAAAAGCCAGCCCCCGGCGGAGCATGGATACAATTTTTTCGTCATCATCCACAATCAAAATAGTTGAGCGCATGGTGGTCTTTCTCCTTTATCCTAACGTTTTATCCCATTGTAACAGGCAGAAGCACAATCTGCATCTTCAAGTAGGGGGTCTCCAATCCGTCCTGGTCCATTGTAACCTTGCTCCATCAGGGCAAAAAAAACGGAAGGGCCTTCAAACCCTTCCGTTCTGTAAATCCTTGCCCAATATTTATGGTTGCTGCTGTTGTGTACCTGTTGTTTGTGAAGTATCAAAATCATTTTTGTTGCCGATTTTGATTTTCAGATCCATTTTCTTACCGTCACGCACCACGTTTAATGTCACTTCACTGCCGATTTCCTGTTTCTTGATAAAATCAATCAGATCTTGACTTGTCGCGTACGGCGTACCATTGGCACCTGTGATGATGTCATATGCACGAAGATCTGCTTGGTAAGCCGGTGATTGGAAGATCGTGCTGGCTACAACTGAACCTTCGGTAACGTCTGTTCCCATTTGTTTAGCAACTTCAGGCGTGAGAGCCATCAGAGATGCACCGATAAAGGGTACTGGCTCTTTGGGAACTTCTTTGTTCTCTTTAAGATATTTAACAGCTTCAGAGATGACGCTCGACGGGATTGCAAAACCAATCCCCTGTGCATCTGCACTTACTGCAACGTTCATTCCGATAACTTCCCCATTCAGGTTAAGCAACGGACCACCGGAGTTACCCGGGTTAATCGAAGCATCTGTTTGCAGCAAATGGCTGTACTCACGTGTTTTTCCTGTTTCTTCATCTGGAATGCTGATCGTACGTTCTTTGGCACTCAGTACACCTGCTGTAACGGTGTGTTCGAATCCTTCAGGGTTACCAATAGCTACAAGCCATTCACCGACTTGAGTACTGTTGGAATCACCCAGTGGAGCTACAGGGAACGCATCGTCACCACTGTTTTTCTCAATTTTCAATACAGCCAAATCCAGATCAAAGCTGCTTCCCAGCAATTTAGCTTCATAAGGTTTGCTGTTGTTCTCCAGAGTTACCTGGATTACGTCTGCACCCTGAACAACGTGTTGATTCGTCAGGATATATCCTTCTTTGTCAAAAATGAACCCGGAACCAATGCCCATAGGCACAAGCTGATTACCGCTTTGTGGTTGCTGGCTTTGGCCTTGATTGCCTTCCGTTCCGCCGCCATTACCAAAGAAGTATTGGTACAGCGGATCACTTGTATTTGATCCACCCTGACCCAATCCTGTACGTGAGGACTGCTTGGCGAGTGTTTCGATTTTGACGACAGCCGGACTTGTGCTTGTTACTACGGAAGACACATCTTCTTTGCCTGTTGGCAGTAACGACGCTGTGACATTGTTGCCTCCGCCTGTGTTTGTGGATGCTTCCTGTCCTGAACTTTGATTGTCCGTGTTCGTAAGTGCCGTCTCCGGTGTGAACATATTTGTTCTGTCAGCGGTGTACATGAGAACAGTGATGACCAGCATGCCGGCAATAAAGGAAAATAGAAGTGATCTTACGGAAGAACGTGGCTTGCGGTTATTATAGTTCCAGTTGCCTTTGCCGCCATTCCCTTGATCACCACCGTTACCTGAGCCGTTTCCGCCGCCTGCTGATGATCTTTTCGCTTGTTCAGATGATTCACTATTATAGTAAGTAGGCACGGGTCTCACCGGATCAGGTTTTGTGATCTCTACATTTCCTTCTTCACGTTGATTATTGCTTCCCATGTGATTTGCTGTATCTTCCTGATTCACGGACTGAAAAGGTCCATAAGAATAATAATAGGAGGATTCGTCCGTTCCGGAAGAATTGCGGTTCTCCGTTTGTTTGGTTTCGTTTTCCTCGTCTTGACGGTTCGATCTATAGTTGCGTTCGTCCATGCCTCTCTACCTCCCAATCTCTTATTCCCAAGAGATATTCTTTAACTGTCCTTATTTTGTACTTTAAACCTTAACCGTACCTTAAAAACAATTAAAAAGGAGATAAAAGCACGTAAGAATAGACTCTTTTCCCCGTCATGACAGCATTTTACCCTTTCGTTTTCACCCAACCCTGACGATGCGCATAGATGGCCAATTGTGTACGATCGTCCATCTCACATTTCATCAGCAGGTTGCTCACATGTGTTTTGACGGTTTTGATACTGATATGTAATTCTTCTCCAATGTCTTTGTTGGTCTTCCCCTCTGCAATAAGCAGCAGCACTTCCTTCTCCCGTTCAGTCAGACCTGATTCACTCTCTCTCGCTGTACGTTGTCTGATTCCCCGGGTTAATGCCTGCGACACATCACCTGTCATAACAGGCATGCCTCTATAGGCCCCTTGCAGAGCATAGATCAGTTCTTCGGCAGAGACTGTCTTCAGTACATAACTTACCGCACCCGCTTCAATCGCTTGCACAACCAGATCATCCTCCAGGAAACTGGTGAGCATCACAATCTTCATCCCTGGAAATTCTTTCATGATGGCTTTTGTTGCTTCAGCGCCATTCATTACCGGCATCATCAGATCCATCAGGATCAGGTCCGGCATTTCACTATCATTTAACTTACGCAACTGATCAAGTGCATCCTGCCCATGGCCCGCTTCTCCCATCACATGAAAAGTAGTTTCCAGCATCAGATACGTTTTCAACCCCATTCGTACCATGTCATGATCATCCACAATCATTACGTTTACTTTCCCACTCATTCCGTCTCCCCCTCTAGTTCATTCAGATACATTAGGAAATTTCGGGATCAGTACCCGTACCGTCGTTCCCGCTCCCGGCTTTGATATAATCTGAACTTGCCCCCCAAGCTTCTCCGCCCGTTCACGCATAGTAGATAACCCGTATGAACCCGGACGTTCCGCTTGCTGCAAAAATCCCTGACCATCATCGCTGATGCTCATGCTGATCTGATGTTCACTCTCCCGTATGGACAGACTAACCACTCCCGCCTCTGCATGCTTCACAACATTGGCAACTGCCTCCTGAATAACAAGAAACAGCTGGTGCTCAATGGCATCCGAGATTCCGCCATCCAGTTCCAGCTCTTTCACACCTTTAAGACCATTCTGCCTGCAATAATCAGGAAACCAACTATCCAGTGCTGCGGAGAGGTCACGCCCTTCCAGCTCCACTGGTCGAAGTTGGGCAATAAGTCCTCGCATCTGACGCTGTGCAATATGTGACATCTGGATTAACTGGTCCAGTACTTTACCGCCATGTTCAGGATTCATCTCCAGCAGACGAGGTAAGGATGAAGCCGACATATGCATGGCAAACAGCTGCTGGCTAACCGTGTCATGGAGGTCCCTTGCCATTCGTTTACGCTCTTCAAGCACAGCCCGCTCCGAGGCTTGCTCCTTCTCAATGACTTCCTGCTCACCGAGGCGCTGAAGCAGTCTCATCTTTTTCTCAATCGAATCCATCATAACATTGAACTCCTGATAGACACGACCAAACGAAGCATCATCCGCTTCAGGCATGCGCACCGCCAGATTACCCTTGGACACTTTCAACATGTTGAGATCAAGCAGGTCAATCTTGCGTTGAAGTCGTAAAGCAGCGATATATCCGGTGATAACGGTGGCCAGCACAACAACGGCAACATAGGTCCATGCCCGCTGACGACCAGCCCCCATCAACACCTCTCCATACAATAGATAGAATCCGCCCAGCGTAATCAGACCAGTTAGCGCAAAATACATCATCAGTTCCCATTTATTGGCCTTGAGAATTGTTCGAATCATGCGTTAACCCACCTTATTCACTTTGACGTCTCCGATAAACACACTTACAATAATCCGTACCTTTTTGCTCGCTTCATGGTAATGGGCAGTTTCAGCCTGGGCACTACTCAGGAATCCGCCGCGTTTCTGGTTCAACAGTGACATATCTCCAATGAAGGAATTTGTCGTCACCGTCACACCCAGATCCATATCTTCCGGTACAAATACTTTCACATCCCCAATAAATGAAGAAATGACAATCTTCGTCTCCCCATAAGGAATCTGTGCTTTGGTCAAATCAATTACGGTATCTCCGATAAAAGCCGAGATGTTCATGGGTTTCAACGAGAATACTTCCTGCCCCATGTACAGATCACCGATGAACGCCGATTTATTAATGGTATTGCCACTGCCATAATCCCCATAACCATTTCCGTAGCCATCATCATAATGTTCTCCATATCCGGTATCGTTAGAGTTATACGATTGATGTTTCTTCTTATACTGTTGCCCTTGTGATGATGAATCCGTTGATCCTGTGAAATGAGGGCCATGTGCATCGTTCTTCTGTTCCTGTTTTGGTTTGCCAAATGTTTTCTCGAACTGTTCGTCAAACGACGATGGCATCTCCAGATCCTCCGGAGCTAACGGTTTATAAGGTTGCTCAGGTGCTGGAGGTGGCTGCATCTTGTCATGATGTTTCCGATCACGACGTCGTGGCCCAATCAGTACAAACAATCCTCCGCCAATCAGCATAACCGGGATCAGATAACGGATGAACTCACCCATGGAGTAATCAATCCATCCCAGGTTACGGGCAAGAAAGTAACCACCAATCGCCAGTACAATTACCGGTCCAATAAAGGCGTAACCCCCGTTGCGACGAATCTCGGAGATTCCTTTGACCCCCCACCAGATTAGAAATAACGGCCAATATGTTCTGAAAATATATCCTACATCAATGTCATATCCCAATTGTCTGAACAAGATCATCGCACCAATAGCAATAAGAGGTATGCCAACCCACCAGCGGTCACGCGTCGATCGTTTCATCGCTCATGTCTCCTTTGTCTGTATTATGTATCCAGTGTAACTCAGACAAGACAATGAGAACAGCGGCGGCAGATGGAATTCATCTCGGTCTCGAGACTGAGATGGGAGGATATTAATGTAAAAAACTTCGCATATGTAAAACACCCCGGAGCTGCTGCTCCAGGGTGCTGAATCATCATTTGATTAATGAATCTTCAATTATTTTTTGTATTTTGATGCTTTGCCTTGACCTTGGCCAGTTTGGCCTGTGTTTTCTACACCGAACTCGGCATTGTATTTTTCATCAGGTGTTTGGAAATTATCTTGTACTTTGTTTTGAGCGGATTGCTTCACTTTTGCTGCTGCATTCTCTTCTCCAAACTCTGCATTGTACTTCTCGTTTGGCGTTTGGTACCCTTGTCCTTGTGATTTCTTAGCCACAACGAATCACCTCTCTCTTCATATTTACGATACATTGCTGCACCGCGGGGTTCGTCCCCAGTCAGTATTATGTGGAGAGAGCACTTCTGTTATTCATGTTCACATGTGAAATTAAATGGCCTTGTCCAGCCAGGAGTCCGGTACGGATTTGTACACGTCGATTGCATCGGCCAACTCGCTGAGCATCTTCTCTGTACACTTTCCGGCGCCTTGTCTGATCACCTGTACTTCCACATCCTTTTTGCCCCACTCTTTGTACACTTGCTTGGTTGTCGGGAAATACAGATCGATTTTATTGCCTTTGATCGCTGAACCGGTATCTGCAACAATTCCGTATCCATAGCCCGGAATATACAGAATGGAACCCATCGGGAACAATTTTGGATCAGCTGCAATCGTGGAGACCGTTTCTTTATCACGGCGTACTTTGACACCAGAATACGTAATTCCGTATTGCGGGTGTTTGGGTCCTTTTCCTGTAGACTCCACTCCTGCCGTATATCCCGTTGCTGTAACCTTTTGTGTACCCAGGATTTGTTCTGAACGCGGAGCAAGCACCGGCATAGACGGGTCCGCCACTTGTTTTTCTGTAAGTTCAGGTCTTGGAAGGACCATTGGTTGTGGTGACCATAATAAAGCCATATACACCATGGTCGTCAGGTGGGCTTCATCACTGTATTGATGGCTGACCTGTTCTGGAAATTCCTGAATAGGCTTGCTCGAAGCTTCAATAATTGGACCTTCAATGCCGCTGCTCTGACTCTCGACATGCAGTACCGTACTTTCCTCTTCAAATGTATAGGCATCCGCCTGATTCAGGTTAATCATCATCCCGGCGAATATCACACAGCCAACCAATAAACCCCGTATATGTTTCTTTTGAATTGAGAATTGCTTTTTCATTGTATAACCTCCCCCTCACTGCAAAGGTTTTCCAAAAAGCAATTAATCTATACTTTTTACTGCAAACACTACGAAAAAACGCCTGAATAACATAGGTCAACCCCATGTTATCCAGGCGTTATGCAGAGTGATCAGCGCAACTTATGCACTGGTTATCTGATAGATCATTTGATCATTTATACTAAACGTGTTGCAATTTCTTCTTTTAATTGAGCGATAATTTCATCGACCGGTTTCATGCCCAGATCGCCTTCTCCACGCTTCCGCACAGATACTGCTTCTGCATTACGCTCATTCTCACCAACTACAAACATATAAGGCATTTTCTCAAGCTGCGCCTCACGGATTTTATATCCAAGCTTCTCATTCCGCAGATCGGCTTCAGCAGAGATTCCCGCACGTTTCAGCTTCGCTTCGACTTCACGCGCATAATCGTCGAAGTTTCCGGATACCGGGATCACTTTTGCCTGAACCGGAGACAACCACAGCGGGAAAGCTCCTGCAAAGTTCTCCAGCAAGAATGCTGTGAAACGTTCCATTGTACTAATTACACCGCGGTGAATAACGACCGGACGATGTTTCTGTCCGTCATCTCCCACATATTCAAGTTCAAAGCGCTCAGGCAACAGGAAGTCCAGTTGAACTGTAGACAATGTCTCTTCTTTGCCCAGGGCTGTTTTGATCTGCACATCCAGCTTCGGACCGTAGAATGCCGCTTCACCTTCAGCTTCATAGAAAGGAAGATCAAGTTCTTCCACAACTTCACGCAGCATGCGTTGGGACATTTCCCACATCTCGTCGTTCTGGAAGTATTTCTCGGTATCCTTCGGATCGCGATAGGAGAGACGGAAACGGTATTCGTTGATACCAAAATCCTTGTACACTGTTTGAATCAACTCGATAACACGAGCAAACTCTTCTTTGATCTGATCCGGGCGTGCAAAAATGTGTGAGTCGTTCAGTGTCATGGCACGTACACGATGCAGACCTGTTAATGCCCCCGACATTTCATAACGGTGCATCATGCCAAGCTCTGCAATACGGATTGGCAGATCACGGTAGCTGTGCATGCTGGACTTGTACACCATCATATGGTGAGGACAGTTCATTGGACGGAGAACGAGTTCCTCGTTATCCATAACCATTTTCGGGAACATATCTTCCTGGTAGTGCTCCCAGTGTCCAGATGTTTTGTACAATTCCACGTTACCCAGAACCGGTGTGTATACATGCTGGTATCCCAGGCTTTCTTCCAGATCCACAATATAACGCTCCAGAGTACGGCGCAGCTTCGCACCGTTAGGCAACCAGATTGGCAGGCCTTGACCGACCAGTTGGGAGAATGTGAACATTTCCAGCTCTTTACCCAACTTACGGTGATCCCGTTTTTTAGCTTCTTCGAGGAAGTGCAAATGCTCGTCCAGCTGTGCTTTTTTCACAAAAGCCGTACCATAGATACGTTGAAGCATTTTGTTTTTGCTATCTCCACGCCAGTAAGCACCCGCGACATTCATCAGTTTGAACACTTTGATTTTGCTTGTCGATGGTACGTGAGGACCACGACACAAGTCGAAGAATTCACCTTGCTCATAAATCGTGATCACGCTGTCCGCTGGCAAATCACGAATCAACTCAAGTTTGTAAGGATCGCCCACTTCTTCAAACGTTTTGATCGCGTCCTCGCGGCTAACTTCCTTACGTACAATTGGCAAGTTCTCGTTCACAATACGTTCCATTTCCTTCTCGATCTTTTGCAGATCTTCAGGATTGAGCGCATGTTCGAGATCCATATCATAGTAGAAACCATCTTCAATGACAGGGCCGATACCGAGTCGTACCTCTTTGTTACCATATAAACGTTTCACTGCTTGAGCCATCAAGTGAGCTGTACTATGACGCATCACTTCAAGTCCTTCTGGTGAATCCAGCGTTACGATCTCCACCAATGCTCCCTCATGAAGTGTTGTGGACAAGTCCACTACGATACCATCCAGCTTGCCGGCTACGGCATTTTTGCGCAATCCGCTGCTAATTGAAGCGGCTACGTCCTCAATGCTGCTACCATCCGCGTACTCACGTACCGAACCATCCGGTAATTTAATGTTCACTGCCATTTGTCTCATTCCTCCTGTTAATGTACCTTCGTGTCCAGATATTTATGGACTGATTATCTATTGCTATTCCAGTCATTTTGCAAAGGAACGCAAAAAACACCCGTCCCGGCAAAGGGACGAGTGATATATACTCGTGGTTCCACCCTAATTCAGCTGATTCATCCATATTCGGAAATACAGCCCTCATTGGCATGACGATAACGGGCATGACCCGGCAGATCCTTACTCGCGGACGGATAATCCCCAATAAAGGCGATACTCTAACTCCACTTTCAAAATTGCAGCTACAAAGGGGTAAACCATACGTGATATCCGGAGGAAATTCCAGCCTAGGTTCCTCTCTCTGCACCGATCTTGCGTGTGGTTGTTGTCTTTGTCAACGCTTTTGGTTCAATGGTTCACATGAAAAATTCATGGATCAACAGTTATTATAATTGCCGAGATCACTTGCGTCAAGACCTGTCAACAATCCTGAGCGCAGCACTTCGCATTCTGGGCAATGATGACATATTTGCACTTTGTCTTCAAAGATCTGGCATATGGTCGAGATGATTGGCAGATCCGGGGTGCGTGTATGGAGCATGACCTTCTCAGGAGAGATCGAGATGAGTGTACTTACAATCATATCTTCAATATCCATCTCCAGTTCCAGACCCGGCATTTCTACAACAACCTGTTCATCCTTTTGCACGGGTAACAGATTAAGTCCAGCATCCAGGACCTGAAATTCATGCATTCCCTTGTGTACAAGATGAATTAGTGGTACTTTGGCTTCTTGAAAAAACACAAAATATTTTAACAGCCCCATAAACTCTTCATATTGCCGATCCATCCAGAACTCATCGAGCGCATACTCCACTAATTCCTGAAGTTCCTGCTTATATGGCCGTATACGGAAATTGATAATACCTTCAAGGTGAAAAAAGTGAACATCCTCCAGATCCTGCCGTAGTCCACTGGCTAACGTAGTACGGCGGCGCTCCCGAAGTCCGGGCTGATCCAAATCACCATTTAATAGAAGTGGCATGCAGATTCGATTAACCTTCTCCACCTCATGCTCATCCATGACAGAACATGCCTTGGTGATCATATCCTCCACCATGCTTCGTTCTTGTGTCTCCATAATGAAGTCGGCGAGTCCAAGGGAGAGCAGATCACTGATCCGGGGAAGCCATTGCTGGAAGTCTTCGTGATTCTCATTCCCTCTGCACACCCAGGTTGCTCTTCCATCATTATGTTTGAAGGTGAGCCGAAATCCTCTTTTACTTATATGTAAACCTTTGGTCTTTTCCTTAACACAACGATAAAATTGATCCGCTTCCTCTTGCCCCGATACATCGGTCCATACAGCAAACAGTTCCACAAGAATCACTCCTTTCCTTCCTGTTCAAAGTATATGGCAAGGCTGATGGGGATATACGAAGCGGATTGATGGAAAGCGTGTCATGATTTCTCAGTATATTATGAAGAGGTTTGGAGTTAAGACAAAAATGTGTTATTATTTTAATAACAGTATGTTTCACGGAAAAGGAGGGAAGCCAAAATGAGACAACAACCTAGAATACTCCACTACACGATCATTATCATTTTGTGCGTTTTCCAAGCCTTGTGCTTCCCTATACCAATGCAGACCGAATCTGCCGTTGGGGTATCTGTAGAAGCAACTTCCAACAAGGAAGTGCTGTTGCAAATATCCGAATCCCAGCAGAAACCTGTCATTCGCAAATATCCACAAGTCATGTCCAAGCTGATTGCGGTTACGCATAATAAGCCTGTCTTTCTTGTCCTCGCATTGGTATTGATGCTGCGAATCCCTACAACGGGTCTGTCCTTTAAACCGTGGTATTGTCTGTTTAAACGCAGATTATTTCTGCTACCTATTAAGTTTACCAGCATGTATGTATCCCTCACCCCTATAGCACCAAAATACGTGAACGCTCTTCACTAGCCGTTACGACGTATTACAGGTTGCTTTTGCATGGAGACACCTCTGTATTTATAAGACGGTGTGCTTGTGCATAACTTATAACCCTTTTGGCACACGTTAGATAAACCAATGTTATGACAGTACCTATTTTTGTTGTACCCACACCGACAAATTCAAATCATATGGCTGTGTCAGGAATTTCTGGCTCTGTTTACCCGCATCTTTTGATGTTCCTTTGAGCAGCAGATTAATCATTTTCGGGAAATAAGCCTGTCTTCTGTGGCCAGCCCCTAATTATAAGGAGGCAACAATCCATGGATGTACGCGAAACAGACTTGCCGGGAATTGGCAAAAAATTTCAAATTGAAACTAGCAGCGGTGATAAAATTGTCATTATTATTCACGATGACGGTCGCCGGGAAATGTACCACTTCGAGTATGATGATCCCGATCAAAGCATCTCGATGATCACACTTGACGATTACGAAGCACGACAGATTGCTGCTATTGTTGGCGGATTAACTTACAAACCAAAGCAGCTTGAAAATATTGAAGTAACGTTTGACGACCTGATTATCGAGTGGTACAAAATCGAGCCATCCTTTGCAAGTATCGGCAAATCCATCGGTGAATTGGACGTACGTCAGAACTCTGGGGCAACGGTTATCGCCGTTGTAGAGAAAAATCACAAAAAACATATCAGCCCAGGTCCGGAGGTAGTTATCAGTGCAGAATCTACGGTAGTAGCCGTTGGCGAACGCAATCAACAGAAACTGTTTAAATCCCTCCTCCTGACTGGAAGGGGGTAAATAGATGGATCATTTGATATTCGAAGTAGGTCTGGCCCTTGTGCTCATTGCGGCAGCCGGCCTTTTATCGGCAAAACTAAGATTTTCGGTTGTTCCGTTTTATATTCTGATTGGAATGGCCGTTGGGCCACATGCCATGCACATATGGCATCTGGACTTCCGCTTTATTGAAAGTCAGCCTTTTATTGAATTTATGGGTCGGATCGGTATTCTGTTCCTTCTCTTCTACCTTGGACTTGAATTCTCGGTAGGTCGTTTAATTAAATCGGGTCGCTCTATTGCAGTTGGCGGCTCGATCTACATCGGCATTAACTTTACGCTGGGATTAATATTCGGTTTTATGTCCGATTTCCCAGTTGCAGAAGCACTTATTATCGCAGGTATAACTACCATCTCTTCCAGTGCCATCGTGGCCAAGGTACTCGTCGATTTGAAACGAACGGCCAACCCGGAAACAGAGATGATATTGGGTATTATTATGTTCGAAGATGTGTTCCTCGCTGTATATATTTCGATCTTGTCCGGACTTGTGCTTAGTGATTCATCCTCCATCGGAGGCGTCATCATGTCCGCACTTATTGCCCTCGGATTCATGCTTATCGTGATTATCCTTGGACGCAAAGCAACACCGCTACTAAACAAATTGCTTAAAATTCGATCGAATGAACTCTTCTCTCTCGTTGTATTTGGAGCCTTGTTCCTGGTAGCTGGTTTCTCTGAAACCATTCATGTTGCCGAAGCGATTGGTGCGTTACTAGTTGGTCTGGTGCTTGCTGAAACAGAACACGCGAAGCGGATTGAACACTTGATTCTACCGTTCCGTGACTTCTTCGGAGCCATCTTCTTCTTCAGCTTTGGATTGTCCATTGATCCTTTGTCCCTGGGTGGCGAAGCCGTATGGTTAGCTCTGATTGCAGTTGTTATTACATTGTTTGGTAACTTCCTGGCCGGTATGTTGGCCGGACGCAGTGCAGGACTATCGCCCAAAGCATCGGCGAATATTGGATTAACCATTGTGTCACGGGGTGAATTTTCCATCATCTTGGCCAACATGGGTAAAGCCGGTGGACTGTTGCCAATGATTCAACCATTTGCCGCGCTGTATGTCCTAATTCTGGCCATTCTGGGTCCTTTATTAACCAAAGAGTCCAAACATGTATTCCGTTTATTGGATAAAATATTCAAGTTCAAAGATCCTCGGAAAAAGAAAGAAGAGCCAAAGGTTCTGCAGAAAGAAGGATAATCCCTATGTCTGTACAGAACAGACATACTAACGTACTTCGCGGCTCTTACGCCGATCTTTCTGTGACTAACCCAGGGAGAATGGCTCGAAAGCCGTACTAAGGAGGCTGACCTATGAAAGCACCTCTGATATCGGCTAATCCGGTGCCAAACACCGCCAAGACTAGGATATCGTCTATCCGCCGCTGGTTAAACCTGTTTCTCGTTATTGCGGGCGGAATTCTGGCCTCCGTAGGACTTGAATTGTTTTTACACCCCAATAAGATTATTATTGGAGGCATTACAGGCATTTCCTCACTCTTCGCCCACTGGACCGAAATGAGGATTGGATTGTTCCTATTTTTATTCAATGTTCCGTTTATATTTCTGTCTTACAAGATCGTGCAGAAGAAATTTGTACTGGTTACTGTTCTGGGTCTGGTTGTCTTTTCGATCGGTGCCATTGTGCTTCATCCCATGCCGCCACTTGTAGAGCATCCGCTGGTTGCCGCCATGTTTGGCGGATTATGCCTCGGACTCGGAATTGGGCTCGTCGTACGGTATGGCGGGACACTGGATACGCTGGAAATCGGTGATCCGTCTTCCCGCCCACCTGAACGTGTATTTAGCGGAAAACGGATGCTTATCGAAAAAATAATCATGCTGCTTAACTTGTTGATACTGACAGCCGCTGGTGTTGTCTTTGGCTGGGACCAAGCGATGTATTCCGTAATCGCTTATCTTATTGCTTACGAAATGGTGTACATTGCGTTCAGGGGCTTCTCTTCCAAACGCAAAGTATGCATTTTGACCACACAAAGCTCTCAAGTTGAAAAAGCTGTACGCAAACGGCTACGCCGTGAACCTGGAACGCTGGAAGCCATTTCTGACTCAACACAACTTGCTATGGCTGAAGGATGGATCAGGCAGATCCCGGGTGCACTTTATTATGAGGTACATGTGCTGGAGATGATCTGGTTGAAGTCCATTGTGCGTCACATTGATCCACATGCGGGCATTGTAACAAATCCGGAAAAATAATAGCCCATGTAAGTTGGACTAAAGATATTTACACTGACACTACGATGACAGAACAACCTTCCAATCGCTGTTATCCCCAGATTTTTTCTATTCCCTTTTCACAAGGGAAAAATCCGGGGATAAAGGCGAACGCTTCGCTTTTTCAGGTTTTTTCTGTCCTCTTCGTTATCGTGTAATTTTAATTCAACTTACAAAAAACGCTCTCTTCCCCTATGGATGGACAGTATTGTCCACCAAGGTCAGAGAGCGTTTTTTTCTGTTATTATAATTAATTGTTACTATAGTTCAACGATGGCTTTGACTACATGTGAATCTGGCAAAAGCCATTGGTCTATTGCCGTAGGTAGCTCATTAAATTCCACTCGGTGTGTGATATACCCATCCATGCTTAATTTCTTTTGGCGCAAGGTCGACAGGACTTGTTCAAAATCTTCACGGGTTGCGTTTCGACTGCCCAAGATGCTCATCTCCCGCTTGTGAAACTCAGGATCATGAAAAGTAATATCTGCTTTCACTAGTCCTACAAAAATAAGTTGTCCACTATGCGCCACATATTGAATGGCCTCATTCATGGAATTCACATTACCGGTTGCGTCAAAAACAGCCGTAGCATAGTCGCCTCCCGTTATTTCAGCCACATGCTGCACAGAATTTTCATTCGCCTGAACCAAGTCATCCGCTCCAGCCCAAATCCGGCTAAGCTCCAACCTGTCCAGATTACGATCAACGGCAATAACACGCGCTCCCGCTTGTTTGGCAAATGCCATCACACCCAATCCAATGGGGCCAGCTCCAATCACAACCACATGCTCACCAGGCTTGATTCCTGCTCTTCTGACGGCATGGGCTCCAATGCTTAATGGTTCTACCATTGCTGTCTCATCCAGCGTCAAACCTTCTGCTGAGAGCAGATGTGAGACAGGCACACTGATTCTTTCTCTCATGCCTCCGTCTACGTGCACACCCATGACTTGCATGGACGCACAACAATTGGTTTTTCCATTGCGACATGCAATACAGTGACCGCAGTGCAGATACGGAATAATACTTACCTGATCCCCAGGCTGTAACCCAGCCTCGTTCGGACCGATTTCTTCAATAACAGCCGCCAGTTCATGACCCAGAACACGAGGATAGGTAAAGAATGGCTGGTTGCCTTTGTATGCATGCAGATCCGTTCCACAGATTCCAATCCGCCGAATGGCAACCAACGCCTCTCCTTCTGCTCGTTCCGGTTGAGGCAGGTCCTGGAGCTTCAATTGATCTATCCCTTCACATACAATGGCTCTCATCGTTGTTCCCCCTTGGATGCTTCTGCTGCCGTGTTGCTTGGCTTCGTATTATATTCAGGTCGTCCGCTTGACCATGTCTCGTTATGCAATGGAGCCAGAATGCGCAGCACTTCATCCAGCAGGCTCTGATCTATCGGTTCCTCTATCCAGGATGCATTATTGAGGATATTGCGCTGGCTGGCACTGCTCACCAGTGTTGTCGGAATTCGTTCATTCGACGTGGAGAATTGCACGGCCAGCTTGGCAATGTCCCTTCCTTGTTCTGCACAGAAGCGGGCAGCCTTCAGGCAGAGCTGTTTCACACGATCATCTGCCGGATGCCAGGCAGGAGCCCCTCGGGTACTCAACAAGCCCATAGAAAGAGGCGATGCATTGACGAGGCCAATTTCTTTTTTTTCCAACAGGGGCAATAACGATAATAATGAGGTATCATTCAATGAATAATGACAATACGAGATGATCGCATCCGCATCGATCTGTGGCAGAACCTTCTCGAACAACGGCAAGGGTAATCCACAAATGCCCGCATGTCGTATAACTCCCTGCTCTTTCAGACGCAGCAACGTTGGAAAAGCTTCTTCGATAATAATCTCTGCTGGCACAAATTCAATATCATGCAGGAACAGAATGTCGATATAGTCTGTATGCAGTCGATCCAGGCTCTCTTGCACACTATCCAGAATCCGCTGACGTGAAAAATCAAACTCATTTTCCCCATACCGTCCGGCTTTGGTTGATAACATATATGAATTGCGCGGCAAGCTGCGGATGGCTTCACCCAACACGGACTCCGCTTTTGTCTGCCCGTAGTAAGGCGAAACGTCTATGTAATTCATCCCCGCATCTACGGCCGCATGTACAGTGCGAATCCCTTCGTCCCGGTCAATGTCACGAAATACAGAACCGAGTGAGGATGCTCCAAAGCTCAATACAGGTACGTCCAGTTCCGTCTTGCCAAGTATTCTTCTCTTCATCGGTTTACCCCTTCCAGCGTGTCTGACTACACAAGTTCCCTTTCATTGTAACAGTTCAATTTCAATATAAAATATCGCCAATTGCCTAACATGTACTGTTTGATGACCTCGAACCGCAGAAAGAAATCAAAAAAAGCCCGCCGTCTCTCCAAACGGAGTAGTCAGCGGGCTTGGCTTCATCAATACTAATCTACCGATCAGCATTTATGGGAATAGTATTCAAATAAACAGGATTAGTTCTGCATTACGAAATCTTCATGCACGGCATTCTCTTCGTCGAACATGCGTACAATCTCGTATCGGGTGTTACGTTGTGCCGGAATATAACCGGACTCTCGAATCAAACGCAGAATGGATTCAATGTTAACTTTGTAAGTTGCACCAGCAGCAGATACAACGTTCTCTTCGATCATCGTGCTACCGAAGTCATTACAGCCAAATTCAAGGGACTTCTTACCGATGTCGGGACCCATCGTTACCCAAGAGGATTGAATGTTCTTGATATTATCCAGCACCAGGCGGCTGATGGCAACAGTCTTTAAGTACTCTTCCGGAGTCTGACGCTCCAGTTTGAGATTTGTATTATCCGGTTGGAACGTCCACGGAATGAACGCCAGGAAACCTTCGGAATCATACTTGTTCGCAATACATTCATCCTGTGCTTCACGTACACGGAGCAAGTGCAGTGCACGCTCTTCCATCGATTCACCAAGGCCGATAACCATTGTTGCCGTGGTGTTCATACCGATGCGGTGTGCAGTTTGCATAACGTCCATCCAGTCACGCCATGAACCTTTCAAGCGGCTGATTTTCCGACGTGTGCGATCATCCAGAATTTCGGCACCGCCACCAGGCAAGGAATCCAGTCCAGCTTCGTGAATGGCACGAACAACCTCTTCCAATGTAAGGCCATCGGATACTTCAACCATTTTCATAATCTCCGCTGGGGAGAAAGAGTGCATTGTGATGTTTGGGAAACGCTCTTTGATGGCTTTCAACAGGTCTGTATAATAGCTGAAAGGCAAGTTTGGATTCGTTCCACCTTGCATCAAAATCTCGGTACCATTCACATCTTCCGTTTCCTGAATCTTCTGGAAAATAACTTCGTCCGGAAGCACATAACCTTCATCCGAACCAGGTCTGCGATAGAAAGCACAAAAACGGCAGTACACATCACACACGTTTGTGTAGTTGACGTTACGCCCAATTACAAATGTTCTGTATGGTTCAGGGTGCATGCGTTTCATAATGACATTAGCAGCTGCCCCGATTTTGTCCACTTCATTGGATTCAAATAGCTGAATCGTGTCTTCCAAGTCCAAACGTTCGCCCCGAAGGGCTTTATCTAAGATACGGTCTACCGTACTCATCGTAAAAAAGCCTCCCTCATGAAGAGAAATTATATAACGATCCGTCCCAACTTGTTCAAGAGAAGCAAGTTCTGGTGGCAACATCGTATTTCTGTACTCCACATATCGTAACACAGGTTACATGTGAAAAAAAGCACCTTATGTACAGGTGCTTTAAAAATAAGTAAAAATTTTTACATATGGAAAAGAATTAGTTCGAACTTAAGTGATACGCATCGGCGTATTCGATCATCCACTTTTGCTAGGATTCCTGAAGTGCTTGCTCCAAATCTACAATCAGATCTTCGATATCTTCCAGACCTACAGAGAAGCGCAGCAACCCATCTGTAATGCCACGGTCACGGCGGACCTCAGCCGGCATTGCCGCATGAGACATCATCGCTGGGTAGGACAGAATACTCTCCACAGCTCCCAAGCTTACAGCAACAATGGGGAGCTTCACGCGGTTAAGAACTGCTTTTGCGCGATCACCTGAACCGACGTCAAATGAAACGACAGCTCCATATCCTGTGGACTGGCTCTCATGTGCCTCACGGCCCGGATGATCCTCAAGTCCAGGATAAAAGACAGCGGTAATATCACTGCGCTCATTAAGCCATGCCGCCAGTTTGGCTGTACTCCGTTCACTATGAGCCATGCGAGCTCCCAAGGTTTTCATCCCGCGCATCAGAAGCCAGGATTCTTGTGCCCCGAGAACAGTTCCAAGTCCATTTTGCAACTGTTTCAATTGTACGCCAAGTGATTCCGTGCGAGCAACGGCTAACCCTGCCAGTACATCACTGTGACCTCCGAGAAACTTCGTAGCACTATGTACGACGATGTCCACACCAAGCTCAATTGGACGCTGATAGTAAGGTGTCATAAAGGTGTTATCCAGAATCGTGATCAGGTCATGTTCCTTCGACCAGTCAGTTACAGCAGCGATATCCGTAATTCGCAGTGTGGGATTGGAAGGTGTTTCCATATAAACTGCCTTGGTGTTTGGCTTGAGTGCCGCTTTTACTTCATCTATATTGGTCATGTCTACAAAGGTTGTCTCAATCTGCATACGGCTTAATATGGAAGTAAGTAAACGATAGGTACCTCCATATACGTCTTCCGTTACAATCATGTGATCCCCTGCGGAGAACATCATGAATACGCTTGAGATCGCAGCCATCCCCGAAGAATAGGCAAAGCCTCGTGCTCCGCCCTCCAGCAATGTGATGTAATCTTCCAAAGCCTGACGTGTCGGATTACCCGAACGACTGTAGTCATGCTGAGGCGGATTGAAGATATCAAAATGGTGGAAGGTTGATGCTTGATAGATCGGTACACTGGAGGCTCCAGTCGTTTTGTCAATTTCATCTCCAAAATGGAGCAACTTGGTATCAAATTTCAACTCGGAATTGGGCTTGTTGTTGGACTCACTCATGAGTGCACGCCTCCTTCCACTTCTTGTTGTGCAGCTGTCAGAGCATTGCCGAGATCTGCAATCAGATCATCTGCATGTTCAATGCCTACGGAGAACCGGAGCAGACGGTCATCCACACCTACGGCTTCACGAATTTCAAGCGGAATATCCGCATGAGTCTGTACTGCCGGATAAGTCATAAGTGATTCAACTCCGCCGAGACTTTCGGCAAAAGCAATGAGTTTGATATGACGCAGCAACGGTTCAACATAACGTGCATCCTTCACTTTGAAAGAGAAGATACCTGTGTTACCCGTGGATTGTTTGTTCTGTATCTCATACCCCGGATGATCGGATAAACCTGGATGATACACTTCAACCACCGCTGGGTGCTCAAGCAAGTATTTAGCAGTAGTAAGTGCATTGTGCTCATGACGCTCCATGCGAAGAGCCAGCGTTTTCATACCTTTCATCAACTGGTAGGAATCACTTGGAGACAATACCGCTCCAATGGAATTATGCAGGAACGCCATCTCTGCAGATAACGCCTCACCTTTGGTAATGATTAGACCGGCCAACACATCATTGTGTCCGCCCAGATATTTGGTAGCGCTATGAATGATGATATCGGCACCCAGTTCAATCGGACGTTGGAAAAATGGAGTCAGCAACGTGTTGTCAACAATGGTCAACAGGTTGTAACTTTTCGCCCAGGAAGCTACGGCTTGCACATCGGTGATCATCATCAGCGGATTGGTTGGTGTCTCAATAAATACAGCTTTTGTATTCGGCTGACGAACCTTCTCCAGTGCTGCAAGGTCATTCGTGTCCACATAACTAGCAGTTACGCCGAAACGGGAAAGAATACGTTCCAGCAGACGATAGGTTCCACCATACAGATCCAGCGATACAATTAGATGATCCCCTTGACCAAACATGGCAAAGATCGTTTGCAGCGCGGCCATTCCCGAGCTACAGGCAAACCCTGCATCACCGGACTCCAGCGCTGCGGCGGCTTCTTCCAATACTTTACGGGTTGGATTAGTCGTACGAATATAATCAAACCCCGTGCTTTGTCCAAGCTTCGGGTGGCGAAACGCAGTGGATTGATAGATCGGAAAGTTAATGGCGCCTGTTACCGGTTCATTGATGGACCCAATTTGTGCTAAGCGGCTTTCGATTTTCAACTTGTTGTTGTCTTCCATTGCTGCATCCTCCTGTAATCTCGATTAGATTTGCGGGCCAATATCGTAAGGTGTTTCTTGATACACATAGTAATTGAGCCAGTTAGAGAATAATAAGTTGGCATGAGCGCGCCAAGTAGCCGGTGGCACACGGGAAGGGTCGTCATTCGGATAATAATGTCTAGGCAATGCGATATCCAACCCTTTGGCTGTATCCCGGTCATACTCCCACTTTAATGAGAACGGGTCATACTCGGCATGTCCTGTGGCAAAAATCTGTTTGCCGTCTTTGGTAGCAACCAGGAAGATCCCCGCTTCCTCGGATTCAGCCAAAATCTCTAAATTCTCATTCTTTTCAATATCTTCGCGTCTCACTTCCGTATGACGGGAATGTGGAACGTTGAATACTTCATCGAATCCACGCAGCAACGGAACATGTGGTTTATTGATGGTATGTGGGAAAACGCCAAAACACTTTTCATCAAGTGCAACCTTGGGTACGTCGAAATGATGGTATAAACCTGCCTGGGAAGCCCAACATATGTGGAGGGTTGAAGTCACATTGGTTTTGGTCCATTCGAAGATCTCCTGGATTTCATTCCAATAGTTCACGTCTTCGAAATCCATCTGTTCCACCGGGGCACCTGTAATGATCATTCCATCGAAACGGCGGTGCTCAATCTCATCGAAGGTTTTATAGAACAGATCCAAATACTCTTGAGACGTATTCTTCGACGTATGGGATTTGGGATGTACGAGAACGACATCCACCTGAATAGGCGTGTTTCCCACCAGACGAAGCAATTGTGTTTCGGTCGTTTCCTTTGTGGGCATCAGGTTTAATATAGCGATACGGAGTGGACGAATATCCTGCTGATATGCAGAAGTTTCATCCATGACGAAGATATTCTCTCCTTCAAGTACTTCTTTTGCTGGCAGAGTATCGGGTATTTTGATTGGCATAGTAAGTCTAACTCCTCCTTGTGCATAGATAGATGCAGCCACCCCTGGCTTGATGTCTTCACATCAATACAGTTATAGACTGCCTTGAGCTTGTAAAAACATTGAATTTCTCTTTCATCCAACGTTAAAAACAACCTCAAGTTCCTTAGCGAAAATCACTGCTGAGAAGTCGGGGCATATAACAAAGACCTTCCTCGGATTTCGAGAAAGGTCATATGTAAAAAAGATATGCGCCTCTCTCATCTCTCAGTTACAACAGTGCCACTTGACACTTAGTCGCTGCAAGAATTAGCACCGTGCGGTATACCGCCGGTTGCCGGGTTTCATCGGGCCAGTCCCTCCACCTACTCTTGATAAGATTTCGCTGTATTAGATTGTAATTTAATATGGTTCACCGTCTACTTTATTACATTAATGCCCTCACGTCAAGATGCAGTTCGATGTCTGCTTCCCAGATCGGAACCGTTCATCATCCGTTGTCATACACTGCCTCAGGGCGCGAAATAGACACATTTTTGCGCTTGAAAGCACCTTGTACCAGCGGTATACTAAACAAGGTGTTATAAACCCTTATGTGAGAGGTGACATATTAAATGGATGGCGACCCGAGGCCTGACTGGCAGCCGAATTCCGACAAACTGCATAGAGAATTGACATCAGCATGCCGGCAGCGGGACGTGACTTCCGTTTGATTATATAGTGAACGCAGCCCTGATCTCCAGGCTCCGCTGCCGACCGGCTGATTTGTTCTTTTTGCGCCCATAATGATAATATCCGCCAAGTTGGCGGGTGCAGAAGGAGTAGATTAACGATGAAAATCCGGTTGGTAAACAACGGTGTATTTATTCCGGTGGACGACATTCAGCAGGCGCTGACTCCACCAGCGGAAGGCTTTTACTGGATTGATGCAGACGTAGACGATTTGGCGGTACTTCAGCCGCTGTTCTTGATGCATGATCTGGCTGTGGAAGACTGTCTTAGTGACGAAGAACAACGTCCGAAGATTGAAATTTATGAGAACCATTATTTTATTGTGATTAATAGCATCCGTTTCGATGATGAAGAGATATTTCTACGTGCGGTCAACCTGTTTCTCGGCAGACATTTCATTATTAGTGTTACCAAGCAAAAGGTCAGCGAATTGCGTACACTGAAACCCATCCTGTGGGAACAGGAAATCAGTACACCGGATCGTCTGCTGTATTTGCTGGTTGACTTGATTGTTGATAATTATTTCACCGTAGGTGACCGAATTGAAGCACGGATCGAGAAGCTTGAGGAAGACATTCTGATGCACACCAAAAAGTCACATCTGAATGAAATTATCGGGCTGCGCAGTGAGATTCTGTGGCTGAAAAAAGTCCTTGGACCTCAGAAAGAGGTCATTAACACCCTGAACAAAAAAGATCTGCGTCTCATCGATGATCAACTGCAAAAGTATTTCAGTGACATCTATGAGAATGCTGTAAAAATATCTGAAACCTTTGAGACTTATCGCGACCTGATGGGCAACTTGCGAGAAGCCTACCAATCCAGTATTGCGAACCGGGCGAATGAGATCATGCGTGTATTTACCGCCATTACCACGGTCTTCATGCCGCTGACGGTCATTACCGGTATATACGGCATGAACTTTACGAACATGCCAGAGCTTAACTGGAAATACAGCTATTTTGTTGTGATTGGCCTGATGGTTACTCTGGGCCTGAGCATGTTCTTCATTTTCCGCAAGAAAGACTGGGTATGAACTCGTACGAAATAAAAAAGACGAAGCGTTCCTCCTGGAGAAACGCTTTGTCTTTTTTCATTTCTGATTATTAACCAACATTCTTCTCTGTCTCTGCGTGCCGACGGAAGCGGATTCGAATCATGCGCAGTCTTTCATAGACCTGCTCCAGACTTCCTCCATCCGGTTTCTCTCCTCCATACACCTTATGTAATACTGGCTTCAGGAACGTATCTCCCAGCTCCTCATACGCACTCCATACGGCCTCTTGTTCGTTCTCTGGCATCACTGCCAGCTCCACATCAAGAAGACAATCGGTGTCATAACCTTCATGATCCAGTGCCTCTAACAGCTCAACCAACTCGCGTCGGGATAATCCGGATCGATTAACAATCTCCTCTAACGTATACCCTTCCTTCATGCCTTCAAGCACCTGCTTACGCGTGGTGAACTTATCAAGTTCCTGCTTGTACTTCTGCTCTTTCTGCTTGTATAACCAACTCTCATACTCTTCTTCCTTCAGCGCCGTAAATACCCAGTCCAGCGGGAATGTCGTTGAACGCTCCAATCCGCTTGTAATCTCCATCCATTCCGTACCATACTCAGTCGCTTTGCTCTCTCCTACGCCCGGCAGTTGCATCAGTTCATCCAGCGATTGCGGAACAAAGGCACTGATCAAACGCAGCAGACGATTCGTTGCAACAAAATACGGTGCCTTCCGGTCAGACACAGCTCTCTTCCTGCGCCATGTGCACAGATCCGTATATAATTGCTCATTGCCGTATAACTCACTGTAACAATGGAGGCGCTGTCCACCATAACTGCGTGATTTCAGATCATCATTCTCATGAAATAACCCCTGCAACTGCGGTCGGTACCCCTCACTCATCTGTATGGCAAGCTGAAGACGGTAAATATGAAGCAGCTCCTCCCAAGAAGTCCCTTCATACCATATGCTATCCTCACGCTCTCCTTCCTCGTAGCGACTCCATCCCAGCTGCCAACTATCTTCCTCTTCCCCAATCCATAACTGTGCATACTCTGCATTCTGATCTGACATTTTGGACAATCTGTTCATGAAAATGACTTCCATTTTCTGTTCCCTCCCTTTAACATTTCAGCCTATACGGGTTAGTTACGCTACCTACAGGCAGCACAAAAAAAACACCCCTCCTGCAAAATCCATGCAAGAGAGGTGCTTCCTCATTAACCGTACTATGCTGTTGCCCATATCATACCACAATGGTAAAATTCGTCAATCCCTTAATGACCTATTTATTCAATGCCAACTTGGCAAGCGCCAGCGAACCACACAGACCCGCATTGTCTCCAAGTCCTGGTGACACAACATACTGGTCAATGTCGGATTGAAGCGCCGGATGCTGAACGTACCCTGCCAGCAACTCCTGCAGTTTGCTACGCACCATCGGGAACAGGTGCTCCTGCTTCATTACTCCGCCACCCATGACGATTTTCTGCGGAGAGAGAATCAGGATATAGTTCATCAGTGCATGCGCCAGGTAATGCGCTTCGATCTCCCAAGCTTTATGATCTGCAGGCAGTTCATAAGCCGGTTGCTCCCAACGTTTGTTAATGGCCGGGCCTGCTGCAAGGCCTTCGAGGCAGTCACCATGATACGGACAGAAACCTTCGTATGTATCCTCCGGATGTCTGCGTACAATGATATGTCCCATCTCAGGATGTGACAATCCATGGACCATTTTACCGCCAACCACAGCACCTGCACCAATACCTGTACCCACAGTGATATACAGACAGCTCTCAAGACCTTGTGCAGCGCCCCAGGTTGCTTCTCCAAGTGCCGCACCATTCACATCCGTATCAAATGTCATCGGCACATCAAAATGCTCCTTGAGCTTGCCAATCACGTTATACTGTCCCCAATGTGGTTTTGGTGTTGTTGTGATATAGCCATATGTTGGGCTTCCTTCAATCGGATCAATCGGACCGAATGAACCTACACCCAGAGCTTCAATGCCTTTGCCTTCAAAAAATGAAATCACTTGAGCCATTGTCTCTTCCGGTGTCGTCGTGGGAAAACTTACGCGTTCCAGAACTTCTCCGTTCTCTGTGCCAATACCACATACAAATTTGGTTCCGCCTGCTTCAATTGCGCCTAAGATCGTCATGTTAGTCACACTCCCAAGTTAGTTTAAAAAAGGAATTCGAGTTGCTTTACTTGATGACACTATAATTACCCTGCTACTTGTTCTCCAACTTGGACAATCGTTTCATTAACGTCTGCCTCCAGCTGTCTGACAGCGCAGGTATGGCCAGTAACGCCTGAATACCTTCCATATCTTCTTTCCCCTGATGCATAATTCGATTGGCTTCAAGAACCGTCATTGATGCAGGATCAGTGCTGATCCTTCGAAATATCGATGAAGGCCCTACCTCACCTTCTTGCAGTACACGAAAGTAAAATCCGGTATGTCCACTCTCCTGAAAATAAACAGGCAACTCCTTATAGTCATACCTCGCACCCAGCTTGAAGCAAGGTTGTCTGGGCTGACTAACCTGTACTGTGGCTTCGCCCAACTCGTACACATCACCAATCCGGACGTCTTCTTCGGCACAGCCTTCAACCGTCAGATTTTCTCCACAAGCTCCCCAGTCCAGCTTGCGATCCATCAGCTGTTCCAGCACCGGATAACGACTGTAATCGTATACACAAACGGCTTTGTCAGGGCCGCCATGATGCACCAGATCCGCCTGCGCGTCCCCTGTCATTCCAGTGAATGACAGGAAAACCGCGTCGGATACAGGATGTTTCACAATGCCGCTCAGCACTTCACGCTTCTGCCCAGGGAGCGGCTGCGGCAACCCTACATTAATGGCCAGAACAGCTGTATTACCCTCCCCTGGCTTTCGATCAGATGTGAGTGTCATTTGCGTCATACCTCCCATAATCACTTTCTTTTAACGCACAGAGCCGCCAAATACGAGTGTATTACTCAATAGCCGACCTGGAGAAGTCAGCATTTTGCCCCCGGCATACATACCCGAGGAAGCACCGCCATCCAGATTCATGGCCTGTTTGGCACCAAGCTTCTGCATCACTGCTGCCCACTCCTTGATTGTTGCTCCGGAAACGGTAGCCAGCATAACAGAACCGTCCGCCATGATCGCAATACCACTTCTGGCTCCGGAAGCATTAAGAATCTTGGCATCCTTGAAACCTTCGCTCGTCGGATTGACAGCTACCTTGCCGTCTTTCACCAGACGGGGTCCTGCCCCAACAGCAGTCACTACATCTTGCCAAGGGATCTCTTTGCCTGCTGCGTTCGTATACTTATAATTCATTTCTACGGTCGAACCAACGGTGAAACGATCCGAAGAAGACTTCTGGTTACCTGTGAAGACCAGTACCGAGCCATTCTTAGGAATCGCTACATTGGTATTGGGCACTTTTTTGGTCACAATACCTTTCTCCATAACAACCGCAGTGCCACCTTTGAACCCAACTGTGGCACCTCGTTCAGGCGTATACAGCATCGTAATGCTTGCGTTCGCTGAAGGTGTTCGATTAATAAAGGTTGCATACCAACTCCGTGATTTACCTTTTGTATCCGTTACTTTACCTGTCAAACTCACCTGAAGTGAATCCATGATCGCCGAGCCGTCTTCCTTAAATCCGATGGATGTTCCGTATCTTCCAATATGTATGACCTTACCATTTGCTATTAACATACCGTATGGATCTGGTGCTCCGTTATATGCTTCAAAAAATGCTCCGTTAATGGCTGCTTGCGCACCATAGGCTTTCACAATCGATGGCAATGTTGCCGTCTGGCCAACTTGCTTCTTCGCGAGTCCCACGGTAACCGGTGTTCCCTTTGGAATCGAAACGGTCTGTACGGTAAAATTACGTCCTGCTGCTTTTACTTTCTGTACTTTGGTGTTAATTGCTGCTTTGGCATCCACTGTCTGTGGTGCACTTACTGCTCCCGAAAGAATTACGGGCAAGGCCAGGACGAGGGCCATAGCCCCTGTCCACCACTTTTTGCCTGTTCGTACGTTCTTCATGTTGCTCACCCTATTGCCACTCCCATCCAAGAGCCAAGGCTCTTCATCTCAAGTTGTTCAAACTTGTCCATCACCATATCCGGATCAAGACGCAATTCACAGATATCCAGCGCACAGGCAACCGGAACAGCACAATGAATCTCTGCCAGTTTGCGGGACAGATGAAGCATGTCCAGATCATTCTCAATCTTGTTACGCACCGAAGGGGTCAGTTTATCCATGTTGCTCAGAATCCCTTCAATGGAGCCGTATTCCTGTACAAGCTTCAACGCTGTTTTCTCACCAATTCCCCGTACTCCGGGATAATTGTCGCTGGCATCTCCCATCAGACCCTTCATGTCAATCACTTGACGAGGTGTCAGTTGTTTCTCTGCCATGAGCGTTTCAGGGTTGTACACCATGTAGTTGCCATGGCCTTTTTTCATAATAATGATACTTGTGCGGTCATTGATCAGTTGCAACATGTCGTGGTCACCCGTCAGCACCATAACATTCATATCGGTCTCTTCGGTATAATACTTCGCAAGCGTCCCGATACAATCGTCGGCTTCGAATCCTTGTGCACCTATATTTGGAATACCCAGGCTATCCATGACTTCACGAATCAGAGCAAACTGGGGAATCAGGTCATCCGGAGCTTCAGCCCGGTTGCCTTTGTAGGCTGCATATTCTTCACCGCGGAACGTCTTACCGCCCATATCCCAACAACATACGACATGACTTGGCCCAAAAGTCTGAACCGCATCCCAGAAATAACGGATAAATCCGTAGACTGCGTTGGTAGGCAATCCTGCCTTTGTACGTCTGATATATCCGCTTGCAGATGTCGCATAAAAAGCACGAAACAACACCGCCATACCGTCTACCAGCAACAAAGTAGGTTCATTACGTTGATTCACTTGAATTTGTTCTCTCCTGTCCTGATTCTATAGAAATTAAACTAAAGTATATTTACACTTACCATTCCGATGACAGAACATCCTTCTGATCGCTGTTATCCCCAGATTTTTTTGATTCCTTTTCAAAAAGGGAAAATCCGGGGATAGCATATGCTTCCGAAGTAGCTTTCTTTCAGAAAGCTTTTAGGCGAACGCTCCGCTTCTTCAGGTTATTTCTGTCCTCTCCATTTTCGTGTAAATGTTTAGTTCAATTTCTATAGCAAATAAAATATCGAAACTAATTCTATCATTATAGCATAGTTCCGCCAACCATCGTTCAGCCAAAAAAGCCCTGAATTTTGAACAATTCAAGGCTGATATTCAGCGCGTTTATGCGTTATTCCATTCCTGCTCGTACGTTTCTTCCTTGAATCCAACCGTCACCTTTTCTCCATCCGTAACGATCGGACGTTTGATGAGACGACCATTGGAAGCCAACAAACGAATCTGTTCATCAGCGGAAATTCCGGGAAGCTTGTCCTTCAGTTGTTGTTCTTTGTACACTTCTCCGCTCGTATTAAAGAACTTTTTCACTTCAAGCCCGCTCTTTTGGATGAGTTCTGTTAGTTCAGATTCGGATGGCGGTGAGTCAAAAATAGGGATTAGCTCCAGCTCATGTCCTTGAGCTTCAAGCCATTTTACAGCTTTGCGGCATGTGCCGCATTTGGCATATTGATATACTTTTAAGTTACTCATGTATGTGTTCCTCCAAATGCTCCGGTATCGACTTCTCGCTTCCCTTGGTTTGCTTCGCAAATCCAAAAGTCGCTCCAAATCGATACCATCGCCATGTAATTTTACTGACTTTTGCGAATGAGATCAAAACACACATTCGCTATATTTTTTGGGTCAAAATCTTACAGCTTTTATATCCTTAAAAGCTTTTGAGTTTTGAATTCTTGAAATATTTAACATCAAATTGGTAAACATCAATACATTAACCATAGAACCATAAAGATTAGCCTACGGCATGCTGTTCGGGTGCATTAAGCATCCCTCACAAGGGTAAGACAAACAGCGTTGAACTCCAAACAGGACAGGCCGTGCAGGAAACTGCGATACGAGGTGAAAAACTAAGAGCCCCGTCGCAGCTTCCTACAGTTCTTCTCTGGGAGCTCCCTCATCATTCAAACGCTGCTCCAACGCGGCCATATCTGCTGGTAAAGGAGCCTGGAACGTTATGCGTTCCTGTAGAATTGGGTGTTCAAACGTCAGCTCACAAGCGTGTAATGCTTGGCGTTCGATCCAGCTGTCCCGTTCTTCCCGGACAACAATGGTCTGCTCATCGATCTCGTGCACAGGTAGTGTCTTGTACATTCGATCACCAATTAATGGACAGCCGATGGACGTCATATGTACCCTGATCTGATGGGTTCTGCCACTTTCCAGCTTGAGACTTATCGCACTGGCGCTGCCCCCTGACCAACGTGTTACGGTTGTATACAACGTTCTTGCAGCGTAACCATCAGGTGTTACGATTCGGCGGTGTGGCTCTTCAGGATCGCGATCAATCGGGCCATCTACTGACCCCTGTTCCGGGACAGGGCTTCCGTGCACAAGTGCAATATATTTCTTGTCCACTGTTCCAGCAATCATCTGTTCAGAGACATGTTGATGGACATAAGGGTTCTTGGCTATAGCAAGAACACCTGACGTTTCCTGATCAAGTCGATGAATCGGTCTGAACCGAAAGCGCTCGCCCTTGGTTTTCCAGTAATGAACAACGCCATTTGCCAAAGTACCTGTGTAATGTCCATGTGTCGGATGAACGATGATGCCCGCATCCTTGTTGACAATAAGCAAGTGCTCGTCTTCATACAGAACGGTAAAGGGAATAGGCTCAGGCAAAATATCATCCGATTCCTCTTGCTCCATCCGAACTTCAACGACATCACCCGCAGCCACCTTGACGCTAATGTATACGCGCTCCCCATTTAACATGATGCCTTGTTCAGTCAGCTTGATTTTGGACAAAAGCTTACGCGACACCAGCAGCCGCCGCTGAAGCACGGTCTTCAGCAGCCAGCCATCTTCTTGTTCGGTCACCGTGTAGACAATCGGCGAATAATATTGGCTCATTCTTTGCGGCGGAATACTTTTTTGCTCCGCACATATTCAATATCCGCCACCTGTTGTCTCGCGTTGGCCGTCCGTGCAACCACGAAGAAATAATCAGACAGTCGGTTTAGATACCGTCGTACAGACGGATTAATATCTGTATGTTGTCCAAGTGTTACCGTGCGACGCTCTGCGCGACGACATACAGTACGGCACACATGAAGAGCAGAAGACAGCTGACTGCCACCAGGAATAATGAACCGTTCCACTTTTGGATTCTCTGCATCATACTGGTCAATCCATTGTTCCAGACGTGTGACCATCTCATCTCTCACCTTATATTTGGTTTCACTAATCTTCACAAAGGCTAGATCCGACCCGCAATCAAACAGTTCCTGCTGAACTTCCAGCAGATGTTCACGCAGATCTTCAAATTCCCCTTGAGCAGAGTCAATAAGGCTGATCGCCTGGCCTACAAAACAGTTTAATTCATCAATCGTGCCATAAGCCTCAACCCGGTCATCATCCTTGATGACGCGTCCACCGATGACCGAAGTCTGTCCTTCGTCACCTGTTCGTGTATATATGCCCATCGTTATCCCTCCAATTGGTAATATAATAATGAATACGAGAATGCCATTTTTTCAGAAACCCGTCTATCGCTTTACACGTATATAAGAATTGGTGTGCTCTGCCGAGTATACGACAAATCAAAGGAAACCAAAAGTAAAGGAGACGATTATGCAAAACTGGATAACCGATTTCATGGAACAATACGGCTACATAGGCATTGCACTCATTATTGCTCTTGAGAACGTATTTCCCCCGATTCCATCCGAAATCATCTTGCCGTTTGGCGGATTCATGACCACCTATACCAGTCTCACTCTTCCAGGAGTTATTATCGCCGCAACTATTGGCTCTGTCCTTGGTGCTGTGATCCTGTATGGTATTGGTCTACTCATTGACGTCGAACGCCTTGAGAAAATTGTGGAACGCTGGGGACATGTTCTGCGCATCAAAAAAGAGGATATTCACCGTGTCGATGCATGGTTTGACAAATATGGCATGTGGACCGTATTATTCTGCCGAATGGTTCCCCTCGTCCGTAGTCTTATCTCCATTCCCGCAGGCATGTCCAATATGAAATTTGGTTTATTCCTTCTCTTTACAACCATTGGTACATTGATCTGGAATGTCATTCTGGTCTGCGTTGGTGCTGCGCTTGGCGCATCATGGGAGAGTATTTTGCACTTTATGGACGTCTATTCCATTGTAGTGTACGTCATTCTGGCCATCATTGTCATCGGATGTATCATCTGGTGGATCAGACGTAGCAAAAAGCAGAAATAAAAAGGACAGATTAATAAATAAAGCCTCCTCGCCACCAATTCGTGGTTAAGGAGGCTTCTTTATGTCACCCGTTTATGTCATCTCGCTATCGTTCATCTTCATTTCGCATGCCCTGACTCTTAAGATCGATAGCCAGACCAGATACCAGCATGTACATCTTTTCAGCATGTATCTGCAGCATCCGGTTCACCGAAGCCATTCTCGCTGTAAATATTCGTTCTTCTTCGGTAGGATGCAATGTACCATGCATTTCATTGGTAATCACAAGCAACTTCCCCTGATAAGACAATAAAGCATCAAGCAAAAGCTGTGTCTCTGAACGCTGATGATCCAGATCCTCTGTTGCCCTGAAACCGGCAGCCATCCAGGAGGTCAGACTGTCTACAATTACAATTCGCTGATCCGCCAAAAACAGATTGGATTCCCGATTAATCTGGGTGATCACCTCTGTCAGATGCTGACCGTTCCCGGCATGAATGGCACGATAATGAGCGGATGGCAATTCGGGAATAACGGGATCATGATCACCAGTGGATAAATATACACCCTCCCGGCTAATTCCGGCTGCATACTTGAGGGCAAACCGGGTTTTACCACTACCTATGCCGCCTGTGACCGTAATCAGCAATCCGCTTCCCTCCTTCCATAGCCATTCTGAATTTTCTTTACTCTGTCAGCGCCTTCAGCACTTTTTTGGATTCTTCGACATTGGAAGATGACACTGGAATGGTGGCGAACAAATTGCTCGCAGCATATTCTACATCTTTAAACATTTTCATATCTTCAAGTGGAATGCCGTAAAGATGTGATTCTTGTTTGATATCTGAACCTTCATCTCCTTCACCCTTCTCTAACAATACTCCACCCTCAAATACACCCCGTTCAAACTTCTTGGGATCAAACGTATCATCCAGCGGAACATTGGAGCCATTACTTCCGTATTGTTTCATGTCGGACTCAGGCAAAATGAAGATATCATGTCCTCCAGCCGCATACTCTACCATAATTTTCTGAACATCATACATCGCACTGGTGATCACTTCTACCTTGGGTTCCTCGCCCAGTTTCTGTTGCAGATTGGCCTGTAACTGCTCTGAGATTACAGATGGATTTCCTTGGTTATCAATGATGAATATGGAAAAACCATCTTTACCTCCACAACCAGCAAGCAGAAAAACGATAGAAATGATTGCAGTAAGCCCCCAAAATCTCTTCATTCCAGTTCCCCCTTTAGTCTCCTATGTCCAATATATCACAATTGTTCCACGCAAAAAAATAACCTGGCTTATCGGAGGATCACCTTGCCTTTACACACAAAAAAAGAAGACCTTCTCAGGTCTCCCTTTCTTTACTTTCTAATTCGATTAATGAAACGTTTCAATCCAGCATAAACGTTATTTTGCTTTAATTGGGTTAGCCTTCATATATTCATTAATCTTTAAATCCAGCAAACTGCTGATTTCAATTACAATATCGGATGTGAATGATTTCTCTTCGAGGAAGATCTGTTCCATCTTGCGACGAAGCATATGAATTTCATCTTCCAAGGAAATGTCATGCAAAGATGCGTTATCGGGTTTCACCGACCATCGGTCGCCATGATCGCCTTCTGCCAGATAGTGCCCACGATTCGTCGGTAAATCATATTCAACACAAAACAAAGCTAACCCCTCCTTGGAAAAATGGTTTCCAAATATATGAAAACTTATTTCAAATTTGAATTATATCACATTATTTTGTAAAAGAAAGTTATTTTTTTTCCAAATGATAACAATGCCACATTTGTAAAAAGATTCTACTTTAGTATTAACCCTCTTTTTGAATTTTGTAAACAAAGTTTCCGATTCGTTCCAAAGCTTCATTTAATTGGGTTACAGAAGTAGCATAAGAACAACGCAAGAAGCCTTCACCCTGAGGTCCAAAAACATTGCCCGGAACAGCAGCCACTTTATTCTCAGTTAACAATCGTTCAGCAAACAGGTCGGAACTCATACCCGTCTTTTGAATGCTCGGGAATGCATAGAATGCTCCCTGAGGTTCATGACAATCAAGTCCAATATCCCTGAATCCCTGCACAATTAAACGTCTACGCTGATTATACGATTCTACCATCCGATCTTTCTCACCCAAACCATTCGTCAACGCTTCAAGTGCAGCAACCTGACCCATGGCCGGCGCACACATTACCGTATACTGATGGATTTTGAGCATGGCTGCAATAAGCTCAGGATGACCACACATGTACCCAATCCGCCAACCTGTCATTGCAAAAGCCTTTGAAAATCCGCTTACGAGAATGGTCCGCTCCTTCATGTCAGGGATAGCTGCAAAGCTAACATGTTTTTGCGTATACGTCAATTCAGCGTAAATTTCATCCGCGATCACAATCAGATCATGCTTTTTAATCACTTCAGCAATAGGCAGCCACTCTTCATAAGTCATGATAGCTCCAGTGGGATTACTCGGATAACACAGAATAACCACTTTCGACTTCGGTGTGATACCAGCTTCAAGTGCTTCGGCAGTTAACTTAAACTGATCTTTCGCGTAGGTTTCAACACCAACCGGTATACCGCCACCGATTGAAGCGATTGGTGAATAAGCCACGTACGAAGGTTCAGGAATGAGAATCTCGTCGCCTGGTACGATTAATGCTCGCAAAGCCAAGTCAATCGCTTCACTGCCACCCACGGTAACAATAATCTCATCCTTGGGATCGTATTTGGTATCAAACTGCGTATCCAGATATTCACTGATGGCTTCTCTCAACTTTGGCATACCTGCGTTTGATGTGTAGCTGGTCATGCCTCTTTCCAGCGAGTATACACAAGCTTCACGCATATGCCAAGGGGTAACAAAATCAGGCTCACCCACACCCAATGTGATAATATCCTTGTTGTCTCCAACCAGATCAAAAAATTTACGAATTCCGGATGGAGGTATCTGCTGCACGAGAGGTGCCAGATATGATGTCATTTTCTTGTTGTTCCCGGTTGTCTGTTCATTCACTATCATGACACATCTTCCTTTACGGCGAGATCATGAGACGGTTGTCTTCCTGATGGTCTTCAAAAATAATCCCGTCCTGCTTATATTTTTTAAGAATAAAATTCGTTTTGGTTGAAAGTACAGAGTCTATCGGAGACAGTTTCTCCGACACAAAATTAGCGACTTCACGCAGGTTGCCACCTTCCACTTCAACGAGCAGATCGTATGCACCGGACATGAGATATACGGACTTCACTTGCGGATAGAGATAAATGCGTTCGGCAATCCCTTCAAAACCACGACCACGCTCTGGCGTGATCTGCACCTCAATCAGGGCCGTTACTTTCTCATCATCTATTTTGCTCCAGTTGACGACGGTTGCGTATTTTACGATGACGTGGTCTTGTTCTAGCTGTGCCACGGCGTTTTTAATCTTGTCTTCCGACTCCCCCAGCAGCGTCGACAGCAGTGCGGGAGTCCTTCTCGCGTCTTCCTTCAACAGATCCAGAACTTTTAATTGCAGATCGTTCAAATCTTTCATGGTTTTCCCTCCAGCATCATCCAGGTTCCTGAAAATGAATTAATACTTATATTACATGAATTTGACGTTGATGCATAGACAAAAGACCGCCTGCCCTGAATTCAGGCAAGCGGTGGTATGGTCCTGTAACGTTAGGTGCTTCAAACCTCTTTTGCAAAGGTTACATGTAATAAGGGTTACCGTAATTCGGTTGATGCTGAGGCACATTAGGAGCTTGGCTGTATGAACTGTTCTGCGTGTTCTTTTCTTGAATGAATTGCTGACACTTCTGTTGGGTCTGGTGTGCAGACTGGATTTGTTTGTCCACATCCTGACGAAGTGCTTTCGATGAAGCGGAATACATGTTGTTTTGTTGCATCAGGTTGAACAGTTCACCTTGCAGTCTTAATGTGTCGTTCGTTAAATCATTGAACATTCTCCGGGTCGTGGGGCAAGCAGATTCAGTAGTTGCCGTTGTATATTCACGTGAAGTTCGTCTTAAATCTGCAAGAATCGACTTCAACAAATCTTGCTCTTGCATAAAATTCCCACCAGATGACAAAGATTGAGTGTACACGTATTTTCCTCCTATGCTTTGAAATAACTTGTCATGTTTTGAGCTTTACTGTGATTGCGCCGGTGCAAGAGATTGATGTTGCTGTAACGCATTGACAAGTGTGTTCAGATGCTGTTCATGTGAGCGAACATAATGATTCAGCGCCTGTTGAATTTGCGGATTATGTGTGATGGAGGCTGTAGCTGCACATTGTTTGATTAACATTTCCTCATTGGAAATTGAATCCGCAATATAGTTCAGTTCCTTGGGGCTCAGTGCTTGCATTTGTGAGTTTTGCATGTATGTCTGACCTCCTTAATCTAAAGTTATTGCGAATTTATTGTTACCTTAACCTGAAAAAGTATACTTCAACTACATTCAACAGAGGTGATCAATTATGGAACTTATTAACGGAAAAACATTCTGGCCAACTACCTTTGCTTCTCCTCCCCATTATCCTGTTTTGCAAGAAAACCTGTCCTGTGATTGTCTAATCATCGGTGGTGGAATGGGAGGCGCGTTGTCTGCCAAGCTTTTGACGGATCAGGGGATTGACACCGTTGTTATTGACAAAAGAGATATCGGTCATGGCAGCAGCATGGCAAATACGGGCCTGCTCCAATATACAAATGACAAAACGCTCACCTCTTGTATCCAGACATTTGGGGAAGAAACCGGTGTTCGATTCTACGAATTATGCCGGGATGCCATGCACCATCTTGAAAGAATTTCATCGAAGCTTGAGATTGATCCTTGGTTTGTGCCTCGCACAAGTCTGTATTGTGCAAGTCATGAGGAAGATGTAACGTTGATGGAGGAAGAATATCGTAACCTGAAACATTATGGATTTGATGTGGAGCTGTGGGATCAGGAAAAAATCAGTGCACTGTTCCCGTTCAGCAAACGTGCTGCACTATACACAAGCGGGGATGCTGAGGTTAATCCGTATCGTTTGGTTCACTCGCTATTCCACTCAGCCTCACGTCAAGGAGCAAGGGTCTATACTCATAGTGAATTCACCCATTGTGATTATGATGAAAATGGCGTCCTATGTTACACACCTCATGGCACTGTACGTGCCAAACATGTTATTTTCTCAACAGGCTATGAAACACAAGAAATTAAAAAGGACAGAGGCGCATACCTCCAAAGCACATATGCTATCGCTACCAAGCCACTACAGGATCTGAGCAGCTGGCATAAGCAATGCATGATATGGGAGACCGAACGACCTTATCTATATATGCGCACAACTCCAGACGGAAGAATTATTGCAGGTGGACTTGATGAGAACCGTCCTCGAGAAGAACAACGGGCAATCAAGGCCGTTCATAAAGGTGAGATTTTGCTTCATAAAATTGCCGAGTATTTCCCATTACCTGATCTCGAAGTTGATTACGCTTGGGAAGCTGTTTTTGGAAGCACCCATGATGGTCTTCCGCTAATCGGTCCACACCCAGACTATCCGAATTCGTACTTTGTTGAAGGGTATGGAGGCAACGGTACCGTATACAGCATGATTGCTGCTTCCTTAATTGTGGATGCTATTACTGGCAAACCAAACCCCGATATGGATCTGTTCTCACTCACACGTACAAGTAAACCATCTCCTGTATAACCACCAACTGAACCAATACAACGACAAACAAGGTACAGCACACGGAAAGTTCTCTTTTCCCGCCGCTGTACCCTGTTTGTATATTTGGAAGCTGCTAAGCCGAGGGCTCTTGCCCTTCCGTTCGGTTCAATAACTTGCGCATAAAGATCCATCCAATTAGCGGAAAAGCACCCAGAACGATAATAAGCCAGGTTAACATGCGCAGGGACGGACTATTCATGACCGTTATAATAAATATGATCAACCCAAAAAGTCGGCCAACCATCAGACATAATTCCCTCAATACGACAAGTTCAACCCTTTTCTCCACATTTTCGCCACTCGTGCCCATCATGTCGAATCCCGCTGATATCATAGGTAAAATATACAATGGCATCGCAACCGCACTTCCGATCCCCATGATTAACAGCGTAACATAGGTCACTTTCCACAGAAGAGGAATCAGCACAATCAGCAGAATCAGAGCTCCGATGAACATGCCTCTGGATCTATACTGTGGTTTGGACCATTTCCCTACTGCCCAATAACTTATTAATGCCACGGCCGAAGTGATGAGTGAGAACTGTCCCAACTTATACTCCTGTGCAGTGGCCACGTATACAAGCAGTGCAATCAGAAAGGCAAAGACCCCTTCACGCGCACCCTGAGCGAACAAACCCAAAGCCAAGGTCCTCCAGGGACTATCCGGTTTGGATATCTGTATCCAAGGCTCGGACCAGCGGTATGTTCCACTTACCTTTCTCTTTTTCAGAAAAAAACTAAAGACTACCGCGATAACATAAATGACGAGTGATACCGTGAAGATGAGCCGATATCCTGTGTTGTCTGTCATGCGAGTAATAATCAGACCGGAGAACCATGGACCTATAATTCCGGTCATCGAACCAAGTAACCCAACCCAGCCATTGAATAGATCCCTGTTTTCTCGATCTGTTATTTCAAAATACACAACATTAAATGCGATCCAGAACAGCCCCAGGGAACATCCGAGTAGTATACCCAGAGGCCATATCCAGTCTACAGCTTTGGAACCAGCCCAGAGGACTATCATATAAAATATGCCGGACAGCGCAGTACCTAATCGTAGTGCACTCATTTTATTGTGTTCCTTGACCCATTTGCCAGCAAGCCAGAATGTCAGTCCAATGGCCAGTTGCTGGCTGAGAGTGAACCACCCCAACATGGCATAATCCGGACGGCTTTTCCACAGAAACACATTCAAAAAAGTTCCGGACAACGCTCCGGCTAACGCAAACAATCCATTCACGCCCAAAAGCAGAATGGATTGTCGGCCTAAAGTAATCTTCATCTGCTCCTCCTTCATCCACCTGAAGTGAACTGTGTACAGGTAGGTCTTAGGGTTAACGTGCCCCAAGCAAGAGGAAAACATGATGAATCTTCAGGATTGCTATGAAATTTGGTTTGAATCTCCGAAATGTTTATTCCTGCGTACTCAGATTCTTAATCAGACGCAGACGATCTTCCTCAGACAGACTGTATTGAACTTGGAAACATCCCGAGCATACATAGGTCAATACCTTAAACGGTGGTGACAATAGTGCCCCTTCGCCTGAAGCTGCGTTAGCAACTGGAGTAAAGTTATCCTGCGTTGCAGCTTGAGTACCAGCAAGAATCATGAATTCCCGACAATTCGGGCACTCCGGTACTTCTTCCTGATGATCTAGTTGCTTCTGGACACCTTGTTCATATTGAATCAGGTCATTACCTTCATCCGCGTATTTGGTTAACGTTCGCAACTCCGGCAATTTGAGCTCAACTTCATCCCCCCACAGATCTGAAAGATCCGTAGTCTGTTTATCATCGTTTGCATGATCCACATCATAAATGTCGTCTTCAGCTTCATCTTGCTCTTCATCTCCGATGTCAATGTTGAGCGTACGATATCCCTTCAATTCATTGTGGCAATATGGACACTCTTCTTCAGGACCGAGTTCCTCATCCCATACAATCTCCGTGTGACACCAAGGGCATACTGTTGTCTCCATATTAAATCAACCTTTCTCTTTCAAATCATCATGTATTCATCACATAGATCACACCGATGGCAAAAAACACAATTGATGCCGCAAACAGAATCCGTATCAATATCTTCATGACCGGTCCCCCTAGATAATACTCGCGCCAATAACAAACGACAATGAAACGGAAATAACCATGGATATCAATCCAACAGCTCGGTTGTCCGCTGCGATCTCCTTATCAATGGAGAACACGGGTGTCAGGAATTCGAACAAAAAATAGGCAACGAGCAGAAGGAAGAACCCAACAAACGACCACGTCATGGCTTCATACACCGAAGATTTAGCCTGTATGCAAAAACGCAGTACGTTGCAGATCCCGAAGATCTTACCTCCTGTAGCCATCGCAACGGCCACATTGCCCTTCTTGATCTCCGTCCAGCATTTATACTTGGTCACCAGTTCGAAGCAAGCCAGAAATACAAGTAGCTCCATAATCGCTACCGAGAAAAAACCGAGTACCATCCCCAAGGGATGAGACAGCAATTGGTCAATGCTTTCTATCACGCACCGTTCCCCTCTCCCCATCTGCGACCTTCATGAATAAGGTCGCAGAATATCATTGATTCATGGACCGGCTATTCCAATTCTGCGACGGTCACACCGTTCCCGCCTTCTCCGTAATTGCCCAGCCGGTAGCTTTTAATATGTTTATGCTTACGCAGGTAATCCTGAATACCGGAACGTAAAATTCCTGTACCTTTACCGTGAATAATATAAACTTGGCCCAGGTTGGCAAGGAAAGCTTCATCAATGAACCGATCTGTCTCCATCAGAGCTTCTTCCAGGTTGGTACCACGCAGATCCAATTCACTTTTCACATTGTCATCACGTGTACGTTTCATACCCGTTACCGGTTTTTGTTTCGGTTTGGCTGCGGGAGCCGATTGCTGCAGTTCCAGATCATCCAGGGATACTTTCATTTTCATAATCCCCAGTTGTACCATAGCGTCTTTGCTGCCCGACATCTCTACAACATGGCCTTTCTGATTCAAACTGTAGACAAGCACTTCATCACCAGGACCGATGGCACGAGTCTTCGGCGCTGTTGCCGTCTTCTTAACCGTTTTTCTGCGTTTCTCCGGTTCTGCCTCGTCCAACTGTTTGCGGGCAGCAATGAGTTTGTGCTCCTTCACGGAAGCACCTTCTTCCATAGCCAACAGGCGAAGATCTGCTATAATCTTCTCCGCTTCCGCGCGAGCCTTGTCCACAATGCTGCGTGCATCTTCTTCTGCTTTTTCAATCCGGCGATCACGCTGCTGTTCCAGCTTCTCCAGTTCGGTCTGATGACGACTGCGTAATTTCTCCATATCCTGGCGCAAGCTCTCTGCCTTCTCACGCTCTTGTTCAGCTGTAAGACGGTTCTCTTCAAGAGAAGCAATCATGTGCTCAATCCGTTGATCCTCTTCCTTCACTTCGCCACGGGCGTAGTCGAGAATGTAACCCGGCAGTCCCAGTCGCTCTGCAATGGCAAATGCATTACTTCGTCCAGGTACACCCACCAGAAGGCGATAGGTTGGACTCAGTGTGTTGATGTCAAATTCCATGCTGGCATTAATGACACCTTTACGCTCATATGCGTATGCTTTCAGTTCACTGTAGTGAGTTGTTGCAACCATGCGACATCCCGTCCGGTGCATATGCTCCAGCATGGAGATCGCCAGTGCGGAACCTTCAGCCGGGTCTGTCCCTGCTCCAAGTTCATCGAGCAACACCAAACTTTTTGGCGTCATGTTTTTCAGAATGCGAATGATGTTGGTCATATGACTGGAGAAAGTACTCAGATTCTGCTCGATACTCTGCTCGTCCCCAATGTCTGCATAAATCGCATCAAATACACATAACTGACTGCCATCCTCAGCCGGAACAAATAAACCGGACATTGCCATTAGGCTGAGCAATCCAATCGTTTTGAGCGTTACCGTCTTACCACCCGTATTCGGACCTGTCACGATAATGGATGTGTAATCATTGCCCAACTCTATGTCGATTGGAACCACGTTTTCAATCGGAATCAGTGGATGACGGCCTTTCTTAAGCTTCAGGAACCCGCGGTCATTCATGCGAGGCAAAGTTGCTTTTAGTTCACGAGCGAGACGTGCTTTGGCAAAGATAAAATCAAGTGATCCCAGCAAGTCGACATCATACAACAGCCACTCTCCCTGCTCACTGACAAGTGCCGTCAATTTCTGCAAAATAATTTCTATTTCGCGTTCTTCCCGAATCCGGGTCTCACGTAATTTGTTGTTCATTGCAACAATGGATTCCGGCTCAATGAACAATGTCGCACCTGAACCGGATTGATCATGCACAATCCCGCCAAAGTACGAACGATATTCAGCTTTCACCGGAATTACAAAACGGTCTCCTCTGATGGTGATGAGCTGATCCTGAAGCATCTTGGATACGGTAGAGGATCGTATCATGGAATCCAGTTTTTCGCGAATCCGTGCTTCTCCGCCTCGCAGCTCACGACGAATCTGCGCCAACGTTACGCTTGCACTGTCGGCAACCTCTGCATTATCGTCAATACAGATTTTTATGGCATCCTCAAGCGTTTTTTGCTCTGACAGTTGATCACTGATATAGAACAATGATTCGATGGGCTCATCTTCATGCAAAGTACCAATCTGACGTTTCAATCGCCGCGCCGCAAAGGTTGTATTGGATATTCCCAAAAGTTCGTGAGGGTTAAGTGTGCCTCCAATTTCAGCACGTTTGATGGAAGCCGTAATATCTACAATTCCCCCAAAAGACGGTGAGCCTTTCAGGCGATCAAATGTGAAGGCTTCATCGGTTTGCTGCAGCAAACGCTTCACTTCTTCAAGTTCACTGCTTGGTTCAAGTTGCTCCGCTTTCTTTTTTCCCATGGTCGTCTGAGCAAAGCTAAGCAATGTATTTAAAATTTTGCGATATTCCAGTGTGTGTAAAATTTTCGTGTCCAAGTGTACAACTCCTTCCAAACTATATCTGTATTATAACGAAAGAAACTTTCTTACGCTATTTAACGAATCCTTCCACACATAACTTCAACCATAGCACCACAAACTACAGGTGTCAGGATTGTGCAACCTCTCCATCCCCCTGGAGTTGCCCTGCTCAGTTCAATCCGAATAAAAGGAGGTAAACACCATGAATTTCCTGGGACATGTCGTGCGATTTGTCATCGCTGCAATTGTATTAATGGTGGTCAGCTGGATCGTTCCCGGATTCGCCGTTGGTGGCTTCTGGAGCGCCCTGTTGCTTGCTCTCGTCATTGCCCTGCTCGGCTGGATCGTTGAAGGTATCTTCGGCAAAAGAGTCAACCCGTTTGGTCGCGGTATTGTCGGATTTATCGTTAGCGCACTGGTGATTTGGCTTGGTCAATATGTTGTAGATCATGTTGAAGTCAGCCTGCTCGGTGCCATTCTCGCTGCGCTGGTTATCGGGATTATCGATCTCTTCATCCCGGTATCCACCCCTTTTGATGCCGGACGAAGCTCCAAAAGTTAATCTCCACTTCACCTTAACGACCCCATGAATTCTCCTAAACCTCTGAAGGCCCTGGGCCGGAAGGGGTTTATTTCATTCGGGCAGTACGCATGCTCTGCCGTACACGTACAATTTTCAAAAAAACGACATACGCAGCGTGTACAGGCATCCACATATTGCGGTATGATGACTGGAGCAATCATTCAAATTTTATCCATATCACGCTTTAAGGAGGCACATAATGAAGAAAGGCATAACATGGCTCGCTGCCTGTATGTTAATTCTGGTCCTCACTGCATGTGGAGGAGCGAATCAGTCCGCAGACTCTGACAGCAACGGGTCGGATGCCGGCGTTACAGCCAGTGAAGAACTGGTCATCAAGGCAAGCAACTACAAATTTGATCAACCCGAGTACCATCTTAAAAAAGGTGTCCCGGTTAAGATTGTTTATGAAAATGTAAACGGAAACCACGGTATTCTCGTGCCCGAGTTGAATCTTACGCTCGACACCAGAAATAGCTCCAAAGTCATAACCCCGGACAAAGTTGGTGAGTTTGAAATGTCCTGTTCGGTCTTCTGTGGTTCAGGACACAGCAGCATGATCTCCAAAATTATCGTTGAAGAATAGTATTCAAGACAAGGAGCCCCCGCAGCGACGGGAGCTCCTTCTTTAGTATAACAAATTGTACCAGAGTACGTTGCCCACGAGCCAGTTCTGCTGCATTCATTCCGCTAGGTCTGGTCCTGTTCAATCAATTCAATCCATTCGTTATATTCCGTCTGCAATTTCGTATATTCATCATGCAACTGACGATATTCCGTGTTCAGCTGCTCAGCCTTCTCCTGCTCCATTTCACGTTCAACCTGTAACAAACGTAATTGGTTGGCCGCTAGTTCGTAACGCTCCCCCATCTCAAGCAGTTCAGTTTCCATGATCTCTTTCTCTTGGGTCGCTTCTGCACGTAACTTGTCCAGTTGCTGTCGTTCTTGCTCCAGTCCCTCCAGCAACTCACTACTTGCAGCACTTTCTCTCTTCCAAACCGTCAGTTCATTCTCAAGTGTAGCCCAGCGTTCCTGCCAGGATTGTTCCTGAGCCGCCCATTCATCTGCACGGCGTTGCCACACCTGGTCGTTCTGCTCTGCTTGTTCAACACTTGAGCGAAGTTCTTCTTCACGTCTTGTCAACTGCTCCAGACGGGATGCCAACTCGGTCTGTTTGGCTGACAGTTCTTCGTATTTGATCTGCCATTCCAACGTTTCTTCCTCAGTCTGGGCTAGCCGGCTCTCTTGCTCAGAGTAACGCTCGGAAAGTTTAGCCGAAGACTGTCTCGCTTCTTCAAGTGAGCTCACAATCTCTTGTTTCTCCTTGCTCAATTCATCCAGCTTGGAACTGTAATTCTCTTCCCGTTGTAATGCATCACTGTAATCATTACGGATTTGTTTATAGTTATCCTGAAGTCGGTTCAGCTCTTCCCGAACAACATTTAGCTCAACTTCAAGCTGATTGCGTTTCTCTTCCAAAAGCTCTGCATCCTTCTGGTATTGCACAGCCTCTTCATGGTTGAAACGAGACTCTTCCTTCACCACGGACAATTCATCATGAAGGGATTGCACACCAGACTCCAACGTTTCATTTTGTTCAGCAACTTCAAGAATCTGATTCTCCAGGTCTCCGATCTCAGCCAATCGCTGCTCAGCAAGGTTCTTCCAGGACTGCTCACGTTCCGTAAGCGTACCGATCTCATTCTGCAATGTACGCACCGCAGCATGAGCCTGTTCAAGCACTTTTTGCAGTCTGCGCTGTTCCTCTTCCGACTTCACTTCAGCCTCACGAAGCTTTTGAACTTCCTGTTCAAGCTGTGCATGTTGCTCCTGAAGTTTGCGCAGCTGTGCTGTGAGAGAGGTTTCTCTGTCCACAGTTTCATTATACTTCTGCTTCCATTGTTCCTGTGAATCACGGGATTGCTGGGCAGCCTGTTCCGTTTCACGCAGAAGCTCCTGCAACTGGGAACGATCCTCTTTCAACTGCTCCAGTTGTTGTTCCAGTTCCGTAATTCGGCGAGTCTGAACTTCCTGCTCCTGTTTACGGACCCCATGCTCATGACGTAACGATTCCAAGTGACCACGCTCGTGCTGAAGCTGCTGTTCTTGCTCTGCAACCATGTCCTGTGCACTGATAAGCTGGGTCATTACTTCTTCCAATTGTTCTTCGACATCTAATAGTCGAGTCTCCGCCTGTTTACGTTGTTCCTCAAGTTGATGCTTGAACTTGCCCTGTTCTTCTTGCAACAAGGCCTCTGCCGCCGCTTCGGCTTCTTTCGCCTGGGACGCTGCTGCTTCCTTGGCTTGCTGCAATTGTTCCTCAAGGGCTGCTTCTTTCTCCATCCATTCGAGTTCCAACTGCTCGGATAACGCCTTGAACTCCGCATTCAACTGATTTATCTCAGTCAGGCGCTGCTGCTCCGCTTGTTCCTGCAAGTCAGCCCGTTCCCGATTCGCTTGATCCGTGAGCTCTTGTGTCTGTTGCAACGCTTTTTCTTCAGCCTGTTGAAGACGAAGTTCCATCTGTTGCTGAAGTTCCTTATATTGCAGCGCTGCTTCTTCCTGAGCTTTCTTCAGATTGCTCTCTGCCTGCTCCAACTCGGACAAAATGGCCGACTCGGCTTCTTCCTTGGCTGTCTGAACCTGCTGCGCAGCTTTGGCTTCAATCTGCTGACGTTCTGCAACGGCACGGCTTTCGACTTCTTTTAATCGAGCTGCAGTCTTGTCCTGCAACTCTTTATATTGTGCCGCAGCTTTGGCCTGCGCCTGCTGCAATTCGGCTGCAGAACGGTTCTGAGCTTCTTTGAGCTGGGAAGCGGCCTGTGCCTGTGCAGTTTTAAGCTGATTAGCCGCTTTCTCTTCCATTTCCTTCAGCTGTTTCGTTCCCTTGGCTTCTGCTTCCTTCAGTTGTGCCGTCGCTTGGGCCTGCAATTTCTGCACTCGCTCCGTTGCTTGAGCGCGTTCTTGCTCCAGCAGCGTATTCAACTTGGCTATCTCTGAATTTTTGTCCGATTCGGACTTTTGCAACGCCTGCTCTGCTTCAATCTTCAGCTGTTGCAAATCAGCAAGAGCCTGGTCACGCCGTTCCAATTCTTGTTGATGTTCATTTTGTATGGCGTTTAACCGATTCAATTCGTTTCTCAGTTCTGTACGTTCTCCAGTGAGCATCTTCAGTTCATTACGGATTTCCTGAGTCTGAAGAGACTGTTCAGCCATATGTACAGCCGCCAGTACCGCAATACGCGGAGTATCCAGACGGGAATTTTGTTTGGAGATTGCGCCCATACGCTCATCTACCAGGTTAGCTACTTGTTTCATATAGTCGGCACTGCTGCCAACCAGTTTATAGGAAGTCCCGTAGATCTCTACGGTGACGCGTGTACGATCAGGTGTAGTCACAGTTGTGCCCTCCTTCAAGTCTGTATGTTGATTCTAAGCTGTAATCACAAAAAAGTCACATCGATCCTCTAATGCTAAGGATTCGATGTGACTTCAAACAATTCCTGCTAATCTTTGTTCAAAAAATCTTCTTTTGTCCTATTTACGCAATTCCGCTCCGAATTGCTCTTCCAGACGAGCCACTACACGGGCATGAACTTCAGTAACTTCCTCATCGGTGAGTGTACGTTCACGATTCCGGTATACCAGTGCCATCGCCACGCTTTTCTTGTTTTCACCCAGTTTACTGCCAGTAAACACATCGAATACCTGTACGTTTTGTAACAATTCACCCGCCGATTCACGAATGGCGCGCAGCATATCTCCAGCTTCAACATCCTCATTCACAACCACCGCGATATCACGTTCCATGGCCGGGAAACGCGGAAGCTCACGATAACGAATGTCAGCGTCTGCTTCGCTGTATATCGATTCAAGTGCAATCTCTGCGATGTATACATCATTCAGATCATACTGCTGTTGCAGTTCCGGGTGCAATTGACCCAATGTACCGATCAATGTGCCTTCCCCGCCATCCTTACCTTCCAGGTAAACCGATGCGGAACGTCCCGGATGGAATCCTTCAGGGCTGTTTGCTACCAAGCGAATGCGTTGTTCAAGCCCCACATAGGCGAACAGATGCTCAAGAGCACCTTTCAGGTCAAAGAAGTCCACTTTCTCCGCTCCAACATTCCATTGCTGGCTTGCACGATTTCCGGTGAGCAGCAAGCCCAGTACCGGAATCTCATGTGGTTGCTTGGTCAACTGATCTTCTTCGGTGAAGAACACATTGCCCACTTCAAATACAGCCAGTGAATCCTGTTTACGGTTCATGTTATACACCGCTGCATCCAGCATTTGCGGCAAAATACTCGTACGAAGCACACTGCGGTCCTCACTCATAGGCATCGCGAGTTTCACGGCTTTACTGCCTTGTGTCAATGCCGGGAACAATGTCGCTTTATCCGGGTGTACAAAGGAGTAACTGATCATTTCCTGCCAGCCACTTCCTGAAAGCAATCCACGAATGGTGCGCCGCATCGCTTGAGAGCGTGTATATGCCCCTGGAGTCGTCGGTCCTTCAATCCATGTGGTTGGAATGTTGTCGTATCCGTACAGGCGTGCAATCTCTTCAAACAAGTCTACATCAAGCGTAATATCCCCTCTGCGTGTTGGCACTTCCACATCCAGCAATCCTTGATCAGCATCACCACATGCAAAGTGCAAGCGAGCGAAGATCGTTTTTACCTCAAGCAAAGACAGATCGGTTCCCAGATAACGATTCAGTCTATCCAGCGACAATTGAATTACACGTTTCTCCGCAGCTTCTGCTCCAGCTTCCACGATTCCCTGGTGCACTTCACCTTCAGCATAACGCTGAATCAGTTCAGCCGCACGATCCAAAGCCGTAATCACCGCACCCGGGTCTACTTCCTTCTCAAAACGCATGCTTGCTTCGGAACGCAGCCCCAGTTGGCGCGACGTTTTCCGAACGGTTCCGCCGTCGAACTTGGCGGACTCCAGCAACAGATTCACCGTGCCTTCCGATACTTCGGAATTCTCGCCACCCATAACCCCAGCGATGGCTACAGGTTTCACGCCGTCCGTGATGAGCAACATGTGCGGCTCCAGCTTGCGCTCCTGTCCATCCAGTGTAACAATCGTTTCGCCTTCGTTGGCCATCCGCACTTCAATATGGCCCTTTTCCAGCTTATCCGCATCGAATGCATGTAGCGGTTGACCGTATTCGAGCATGACATAGTTCGTGATATCAACGATGTTATTGATTGGGCGAACACCTGCCGCCATGAGACGGTTTTGCATCCACAGCGGAGAAGCACCCAGTTTAATGCCAGTTACATAACGAGCTGCATAGTGACTGCATTGCTCCTGTGCCTTAATCTCTACTGTGATATGATTCGCGGCTGCATCACCAATTTCAACCAGTTGGTCTTTGGGACTTGGCAGCTTCACTTCACGACCCAGAATGGCACCCACTTCATAAGCCGCACCACGCATGCTGAGACAGTCGGAACGGTTCGGTGTCAGGTCCAGTTCAAGCACATGATCGTCAAGACCAAGAACCTGACTGATTGGCGTGCCAACCTCTGTTTGTTCTGGCAAAACGAGAATACCTTCCTGCTGATCTTTCGGCAGCAATTTGTCGTTCATGCCCATTTCTTTGGCGGAACAGATCATGCCAAGGGATACAACACCGCGCAGTTTGGCTTTTTTGATATCCAATCCACCAGGGAGCTTCGCTCCAACCAGGGCTACGACTACTTTTTGGCCTGCATCCACATTTTTCGCACCACATACGATCTGCAGATCTTCTTCCTGACCAGCATCAATAACACATACATTCAGTTTATCTGCATCCGGGTGTTTCTCCTTGCTCTTCACATAACCTACAACAACTTTATTCACGCCCTTGTTGCGGTTCTCCACTACATCAATTTCGACACCCGCACGGGTGATTTTCTCCGCCAATTCCTGTGGCGTCACACCTTCAAGGGAAATATAATCAGACAGCCAATCTGTCGATACTCTCATGGACGTTCACTTCCTTCATCTATAAATTGGTGTTCCCGGTTCATTCACTTGCTCTATATGGTTAATCTTTCTTGTCTTAATGTTACAGCCGTCCGAATTGCTTCAGGAAAGTCAGATCACTGTTGTAGAAGTGACGGATATCATCGACACCATATTTCAGCATCGCGATACGCTCTACGCCCATACCAAATGCAAAACCACTGTATTTCTCCGGATCATAACCACCCATTTCCAGTACTTTCGGGTGAACCATACCGCCGCCCAAAATTTCAAGCCAGCCTGTTTGCTTACATACCCGACAGCCGCTGCCGCCACATTGTACACAGGTTACATCCACTTCTGCACTTGGCTCTGTGAACGGGAAGAAGCTTGGACGCAGACGAATTTCTGTGTGGGAACCGAACATTTCGCGCACGAATTGCAACAGGGTTCCTTTCAGATCGCTCATACGAATGTTTTCGCTGATGACCAAACCTTCAACCTGGTTGAATTGGAAAGAGTGCGTCGCATCGTCGTCATCACGGCGGTATACTTTACCTGGGCAGATGACTTTGACAGGCACTTCGCCCTTCATGCTCTGCATGGTACGTACTTGAACCGGAGATGTATGGGTACGCATCAACAAGTCTTCGGTAACATAGAAGGAATCCTGCATATCGCGCGCCGGGTGATTCTTTGGCAGATTCAATGCTTCAAAGTTGTAATAATCCATTTCGACTTCAGGACCTTCCGCAACGCGGTATCCCATACCGATGAAAATATCTTCGATCTCCTGTACCACTTTGGTCAGTGGATGCAGTCCGCCTTGACGTCCACGACGTCCTGGCAGAGTCACATCAATTTTCTCGGATTGCAGACGCTTCGCCGTCTCTTCCTTCTGGAACTGATCCTGCTTGCTGTCGATGACTTCCTCAATGGCAGCCCGAACATCATTGGCTACTTGACCAATAACTGGACGTTCCTCCGCACTAAGTGCACCCATACCACGCAAAATTTCAGTTAATGCACCCTTTTTCCCCAAATACTTCACACGCAGATCACTGAGCGTCTGCGGATCATTCACACCAGACAACTGCTCCAGCGCTTCGATCTTCAATGCCTCTAAACGTTCTTTCATGTGTAATTGCCCCCTTTTTGTGGTGTTTTTGCAACAAAAAAAGGCCTTCTCTCCCCTGAAGGGACGAAAAGACCGTGGTACCACCCTTGTTAGACATCCATTGCTGCGTGGCCCTTCTGGGCTGCAACTGGTTCTGTCTCACTTTGTACGGAATAACGACCGTTAACCGTTTGCCCCTACTGTTGCCTCTGTGTCTGCACACAAACAGGTTCAGGGAACCGCTTCGGAGTGAATTTCGGCAGCCTTGTTCTACAGAAACGCTCTCAATCTACGGCGCTTCCTCCCTGTCCAGAGGCACTGCTTACTTGTCTCCATCATCACGTTTGCTTAGTTTACCTATATCGATGTAATCATCGATGATCGTTCATAATTATATGCAAAATAGATCGAAATAGCAAGCCGTCCATGTTCTAATTTATGCTTGCACCCTTATCTTTCAATTGTTTCAGGCGCTGCTGGATTTCACGAATCTCAACTGCCTCGACTGCTCGCTCATTCGAATGCTCGGGCTGTGTCAGACTGTCTTTTCCAGCAGTGCTCACAGGAGACAGCAACTCCGATAGGTGCATCTCCAATCGTAACCGCTCGTCATCGGATTCCCGGGTCTCCAGCGCCGCCTCCCGAAGTTTGGTGGACTGCTCCCAATCCGACACACCTCCTTCAAACAGAGTTGCTGTGCCACCAGCCTCCAGATCGCATAACCGATTCGCGAGTGACTTCGTCAGCATCCGGTCATGGGATACAAGCACCAAAGCACCTGAAGCCTGTTTTAATACATTTTCCATGACTTCCTGGGTATCAATGTCCAGATAATTCGTCGGTTCGTCCAGCACCAGCAGATTGGCTCCGCCAAAGTACAGTCTCAGAAATGCCACTCTGCACTTTTCCCCCATGCTCAAATCCCCAATGCGCTTGAATACATCATCTCTGGAAAATAGGAAACATCCCAGAATGGTACGTGCCGCACTTTGTGTCATGGATGGAAGGGTAAGCAAGCTGTCCAGCAGCGTCTGATTCTCAGGAAGCCCTTCCAGCTCCTGTGAAAAGTAACCGATTTTCAGCTGTGGATGCCGTGTGACCTTGCCTTGCGAAGGTTCCAGTTCACCAATCATCAACTTCAGCAGTGTTGTCTTGCCGGTTCCATTAGGACCTCGTACAGCAAGCCGATCTCCGCGTTCCACAGTAATTCGAAGATTGCGCAGCAATGGTTTGTCTCCCGTATATGAAAAACTCACCTCTTCCAGCGCAAGCAGCTGGCGTGCAGCCAGTGGATTCATCTGTAATTCCATGTTCAACTTTGCGGCTTCACGAGGTTTATCCACCCGTTCCCGCTCCAAACGCTCCAGCTGTTTTTGTTTCGCATGGTAACGTGAAATATTTTTGTTAGCTTTGGCTTTGTAAAAGCTCTGGGTGATCTTCACCTCCACATCAGTCGCCGAATTATGCGCTTTATGGAACCATTCCTGATAATTTCGAATCGTTTCTTCCAGCGCCTTACGTTCCAATTCCTGCCTGCGGTAGATCGTTTCCTGTTCGCGTAATTCACGCTCTTTGTGGATCTTGTAGTCGGAGTATCCGCCCTTGTATTTGGTCAGGGCATCTGGACTGAACTCAATGACTCCTGTTGCTACCTGATCAATAAACGTACGATCATGTGATACAAATAATAGCGTACCTTCATATGAGGATAACCACTCTTCCAGCCAGCGCATGCTTCCCTCATCCAGATGATTTGTCGGTTCATCCAGGATCAGGAATTTGGGTTTGCTGACAAGCAGCCCCGCCAAACGAGCCTTTGTTTTTTGTCCACCGCTCAAGGAATGATAGGGTCTATTCCAATGCTCCGCGGATAATCCAAGGCGAGTCAGTACTTTCTCTACCTCAGTCTCCCACATATAACCGTTCAACTGTTCATATTGCTCCATCACTTGTGTATAGGCTGCAAGCAACTCTTCATCCGCTTCAGTGCTCATGCTCAAACGTTGTTCCAGTTCTTCCAAGTTCCGTTTCACTTCATAGATCTGACCGCTCTCACGGCGGACCGCATCCAGTACATTCATCCCGGTCCCAATCTCCGAGCGCTGGCGCATGAACCCCCATTCCTGCTGAGGGATATGACGTTCAATTCGTCCACCACCATGCTCCTCACCCAAAATGATGCGTAACAACGTTGTCTTGCCGCATCCGTTGCGACCCAAAATGGCGAGTCGTTCGCCCTCATTAATCTCCAAATTCAATCCTGTAAACAATTCAATACCGTTCCATTCTTTTGATACTTCATGTAAGCGTACCAATGTCATCATGAGGCCTCATCCTTCCTGCATCCTTTTTGCTGAACAAAAAAAACCGCTGGCATCAGCCGGCGGTTTGGCAATTCAGGGTTGGATCAAGCATTCAAAGACAGATCTAAGGTAAGCTACGGCATGAACAAAGAAACCCCAAACACAGGGTACACGTAAACCTACAAGGCTTACTTGTTCCATACCTTTCCCATAGCTGAATTTGGACACACGAATCCCCTTATTGCTCAGCCGCTCTGGCTGACTGCGTCATAAAACCGTCTGCAGTTAACTGGGGTTCAATTCATGTGTTTTACTTCATGGGACGTATGGTTACCTCTCATTCATGTGTAGTATCAATTTCTCCGTTATTGTACCAGATCATTGTAAAAAAGCAAAGGGTATATAAATTAAACTAAAGCATACTTACTTACTCGCTACTCCGAAGACAGAACAATCTTCTGTTCGCTGTTACCACGGGATTTCTTTTAGGGGAATAGAAAAAGCCCCTGCATCGCAAGGGCTCCGGTACTGCTTCGTTAAGCGGGTGATGGGAATCGAACCCACGCTATTAGCTTGGAAGGCTAAAGTTCTACCATTGAACTACACCCGCATGATTGAAGATTTATTGTTAAGTTCCTTAGGAATTTAACAGTGTTATTACAAATAATATACCATGATCCTCTATAGCATGCAAGTTCCATTTCCCATTTTTTTCATTACACAACCATCAAAAAAAAGCAGGAGCACCCTCGCGCCCCCGCTGTTTCTATCCTGTAGGCTTATCCACATCTCTCAAAAACTGCTTTTCAAATTCAGCGGCTTTAATCGGTTTGCTGAAGAAATAACCCTGAGCCTCGTGACAATGTTGATTGCGAAGAAAGACCATCTGATCTTCGTTCTCCACGCCCTCAGCTGTGACTTTCAGTTGTAAATGATGCGCCATTGAAGTGATGGTGGATACAATCGCGGCGTTATTGCTGTCCTCCATGACTTCATTGACGAATGAACGGTCAATCTTGAGCCGATCAATCGGCAGATCCTTCAAATAGTGCAACGAGCTGTATCCCGTTCCAAAATCATCAATACTGATATGCACACCAATTTCTTTGATTTTGCGCAACTGTTCGAATGACCGGTCTTTATCAAATGTCATGCTCTCTGTAATCTCCAGTTCAAGCCATACAGGCTCTAGTCCCGTCTCTTTGAGAATGCCATTGATATTGTCCAACAAATGGGAGTGCCTGAATTGTCTCATCGACAGATTCACCGAAACACACAGTTTACGATAACCGGCTTCCTGCCACTGTTTGTTCTGTGCACACGCCTCACGAAGCACCCATTCGCCAAGTGGCACAATGAGCCCACTCTCTTCTGCCAGAGGAATAAATTCCGCCGGAGATACCGAGCCTCGCTGCGGATGCTGCCAACGCACCAGGGCTTCCATGCCAACGATTAGTCCACTTTGCAGATTAACCTGCGGCTGGTAGACCAGGTAGAACTGACCCCGATCCAACGCTTTGCGCAGATCATTCTCAAGCTGCAAACGCTCCTGTGCCTTCATCTGCATCGCATGGGCAAAACGATTCAGTTCCATTCCTTGTTCCTTTGCACTGTGCAAAGCCGTATCTGCATTCTGAATAATCTCCAGTGGTGACTCCCCATCATGTGGGAAAATGGCCATCCCGATTCCAAGTGTAAGATGATACTCATTGCCATCAACCAAGACGGGCTTCTCAAAAAGCTGCAAAATGGATCTTGTCCGACGTAACGCTGTATCGGTTGAACTAAAATCTGTCATCGTTAATGCAAACTCATCTCTTCCCAATCCAAAGACTTCTTCTCCTGGAAGTGACGAATGCTTCAGTCGTTGACCTACCTGACGCAAAACCCGGTTAGCTGCTTGCTGTCCGAGCGAATCATTAATGGTTTTGAAACGATTAATATTCAGGACCAGTACACCAACAAGCTGTTCCTGCACCACGGCATCATCCATCATTTTTTTTAACCGCTGTGAAAGGCGACGACGGTTTGGAAGTCCTGTTACATCATCATGATGAGCAATATAGTTCATCTTGGCTTCCGCCACCTGCTGTTGCAGGAAAGGCGTGTCCACTACGGACGTATACAGCCCTTTTTGAATGAAAAAATATGCCATACAATTACTCAGCAATCCTAATAACAGATTGAGATCGTTCACCCCAGTTGCTGAAACAAAATAACATTCACCAAAAAAGAAACACAGAATGCCACATAGAATGGTTGGTAGATCAGCATCTTTGGTTTTTTTCCATTGCACAAACATAAGAACCGCAATAATGCCATAGAGCAATCCGACCATGAGATGAACTCGGGTGAAGATACCACCCAGCACTTCCCCGTCAAGCATACTCGGCAACATGCTCCATTCCTGAATAGCCAGTATGTACAAAATAACAAAGGTACCCAATGTCCCACTGAACAGTAAGAATTTGCGTGGTAATGCAATTTCTTTCTCATTTAAGGTATACACGAGCAGTAAACCTACTGAACATACCAAAGATCCCATGGTTGACATCATTAAGGAGAACTCCGATTCCATCATGGCTCCATTTGGGATCTCTTCTGCAAATGAAACAATATGAACCAGTTCAAACAGACCAATCAATAAAAAGAGTGTTGTCAATAATGCCCTCCGAAGAGTTAGCTTCTGTGTCCGAAACAACCAGCTTTGATTGTAAATGCCGATACAAGCCGCTACCGCAGCAAATCCACCCAAGAGTGTCAAAACCGGGTAACCCGATATGATCAGATCAGAGCTTGAAGAAGAACGAAACCATTGACTTGCGAGGAAACACAATAAGCCGCACACAGCGACCCAACTTATGTTTCTCTGATCTTGCAGATTAACCTTCATGCCGTGTTTTCCTTCCCGGGATCACCTATCCTGAATTACATTAACCAAACTTAAAACTTACTACACGATTCGACAAAATCATATTAACCAACGTTCAATTCACATGCATACACATGCTATCTGGTACATAATAACATTTAATTTTGTATACGTGAACTAAAAAATAGTTACTCCTAGGAATATTTATTCATAAATATAGAGAAAAACAAGGCATTAAGAACTAAAAAAACATGGATCTCCAGTTAGAGTCCATGTTTTCCTATTTTGCAACTGTATTTCAGACTATATTACTTATCAAAATTCACTTCTGGTGTTGTTAATTTATCATAGAAATCAACAACCTTATCCTTGTCTTCCGATGAACGAATTGCCATCGCTGAACGTGGATGCTCGTCCAACGCACCTGTAATCATGTAAGGCAGAATGTAACCCCATTCTTCTTTTTCTCTCAGTGGAACCATCAACTGTTCCAATACACCAAGTACTGGACGCAGATTGTATTTCGTTCCTTTCAGATGAGCTACGAGCAATTCGGTTGGACAGTTTCCTGCCGCACGTCCCATACCATACACAGAAGCATCAAGCAGTTCAACGCCAAGTTCTGCCGCAACCAATGTGTTAGAAAACGCAAGCTGCATATTATTATGTGTGTGAACACCAAGACGCTTGTTAGGCAAGTGAGTCTTGAACTTCTCTACCAGATATTTTACATCATTATGGTCCAAGCTACCGTAGGAGTCTACAATGTAAACAACATCCACAGCGCTTTCTTTGATCAATTCAAATGCTTCCAGCAATTCATTCTCCATAACATTGGAGAGTGCCATAATATTCAGTGTAGTTTCATATCCACGATCATGGAATGTTTGAACCAGTGCAAGTGCCTTGTCTACATCTTTGCTGTAGCAGGCAACCCGGATCAGATCCAGCATGCTCTCACTGCGAGGCAAGATATCATTTTCGTCCACACGACCTACGTCAACAAGTGCAGACAGTTTGGTATTGCCTTTTTGAGGAATAACTTTACGCAGGAAATCATCGTTCAGGAAACGCCATGGTCCTGCTTCCTCGGCGCCTTTAAGCAACTTCGGAGAGTTCTTATATCCAATTTCCATATAATCAACGCCAGCTTCATTCAATCCAGCATATAGCTGTTGAACAAAGTCCACGCTAAAGTCCCAATTATTCACCAATCCGCCATCACGGATCGTACAATCTACAATTTTGCAATGATTTGTCTTCATTAATGTCTGCTCCTTTTCTGACCAACTTGTGTATTCCTCTCATGATACTTGAACGTGACAAGAAAAGTAAAGGGATTCCGGACTTATTTACTTCGATAAGATCTCCATATTCGGTCAATCTCAACCATTTCGGAATGATTGGGAGCTTTCTCTCCATAACGAACGGCATTATACGTATCTGGCAGTCTCGCAGACAGCTCATCTTCTTCTACCTTCACACCATTCTGAATAATGGTCTGTGCGGCTTCCAGCGGAGTGTGCGTCCCCTGTATTACCACGCCTCGATGAGCAGCTCTTTCAATCCAAGTCCGATAGTAATACCGAACACGTTCAGCATCCTGTGCAGGTGGCGCTTCTTTTTTTCGAAACCAATTCTTTCGGACTTTTGCTGGCGCATCAAGCGTCTCACTGACATCGATATACTCCGTCCGTGGTTCTGCCTTCTTTTCACCTGGTTGTAACATCCCCTTGAATCGATCCATAAGTCTGTTTATCGTTTTTTGTCCCAACCTCAGAAGCAGCCACAGAATTGCTCCTGCTACAGCACACATCACTACCCATCCGAGGATGTTCCAGAAGACTGAGGGCTCGGATGGCGGCTCTCTCCAGTCATTCGGTATATTTAGCGGCTGATTGGGGTTGTCCATTGGTAATCGTGGCTCCTCGCCGGAAATCGGACCAAACCATCCCCTGATCCATGCGAGCAAGCGATCACGTAGCGGTCCCAGCCAGGCAGCCAGACTTGGGAAAGCACCAATCGCGACGATAACAATAAACATCCACATGAACCGCTGATGATTCGCACGTGCAAAATCTCTTAATACCAATCTTCTCTTGCCGTCATTGAGTATTGCCTGATCCAGTTGCAGCATATATCGTCCAACCAGCCAAAAGGCAAAGCTGATCACTCCGGCAATATAAATCCATAGGGTATAGGTTCGTATCGGCTGCATGAATTCCAACGAATTCGAAGCAATCATAAGCACGATCGCACTGATTACACCCATAATCTGCAAGCGCCATAACAACACAGAATGAAAGACTGGCTGGAAGGTCAGACCTGCATAAGCCGAGATGACTCCACACAGTACCAATGTGATGATATCCGGCAACGGGAGAATGAGGCTCATCCCAACAACGAGTGCGAAGAGAAATCCTATGACGAGTGCCGTTACTCCACGAATGAATGTATTCTTCTCGCTAAAACCTGGAATTTTATGCTGAATGAACTGTCCCAACCAACCTACAAGAACAACCAGGATGAATAATGTGAACGGCAAATGTTCCATTGCGTAGAATGAAGCAAGCGTAAATATCGGAAAAAGGTATATGCCCACCATCAAGACGGCAAGCATCGCTATGAGTCCTTTGGTCGTCGCTACCGGTCTGTTCCTCATGCACTCACCGCCTTCGTATTACCCTTCATGTCCTCCACCGGGAGAATCGTCACACGATGTCCTTGTTCGTGCAGACGTGCAATCTCGTGCTCCATAGCGGCAGATACATAGGATGTAATCAGCAGATAGCTGCGGATTTGCTGTGCTTCTTCATTCAGACGTACTTCATCATTAAGGAATTGCTCCATGGGCACCATGCATTTCAACTCTGTCTCAGCCATAGCTTCCAGTAACCGTTCCAGATGAGGCGTGCCATAATCTGGCTCAATCCGAAGTGTATCGCGCCCTCCACCCACATGATAACCATTATGAGCGAAGCCTGCTGGCAACCCTCTACCGATGGCATCCACTGCAGCCGTGGCAGCGTAACGGAGTGCCCGTTCAATCTTTTCCGGTCGAGTGACAACACTCCACATATCTGCAGATTCCTGAATGTTGACTACAATCCAGGATTGCGGATCAGCCGTCCATCCCTGCTTGTAGACTTGTAATTCACCTGTACGTGCACTCGCTTTCCAGTGAATACGATTCATGGGGTCGCCTGCACCATAAGGCCGAACACCCAGGATCAAGAAAGGATCTTCAACGATCCATCGTGATACTTCCACTTCTCCCTGCCATACCTGATAAATTGCAGGAAGATCCTCTGCATTCATTAATGAAGGATACACGATCATAGACATTTGCAGAGGAATCGGTTTGGTGGAACGCCACACGCCAAAGAGATCCCCACCTGTCATCGTTGCTGTATTTAATGGATAAATCCCACGCTGAGTACATGTAAAAGGATGCTTGCGCGTAATACGAGTAAACGGTTTTAACGTAAAAATACTCTTATGGTTCTGATAGATCTCGCCTTGACTAATATCCATACCTGAGCCGGAACGAAATACAAACGACACTGGCATCATCGATTCAAGTCTGAGCCACGGTACGGAGACTCGTTTCTCATTCGATATCGTCTCCACCATCTCAAGTTCATCTCCAGCGTAACAACGCAGCTTGCTGAATTGTCTGCTGTACTTGAGCTTTCGCAGTGCAGGTCGTCCAAACCACACACCATGTATAACAACGACAATGCCTCCAACAAGGACAAGCCATAATAATGCCATAAGATTAACGCCCGCTTGTAGCGAGATTCTCCGTAGGCACTTCTGTCTGATTCAGAAGTTCCTGGATGATACGCTCAGCCAAGCCCTCTTGTTGTCTGATGCGGTTACGGAATACCAGTCGGTGGGCCAGCACAGGTTCCGCCAGTACTTTAATATCATCAGGCAAAACAAAATCTCTGCCATGCAGTGCAGCCCATGCCTGACTTGCCTTGAGTAATGCCTGAGCCCCTCGTGGACTTACGCCAAGCGAGAGCTCGGGATGTTGCCTTGTCGCTTCGGTTAACTGAATGATATATCGTAGCAAATCTTCGTTAATTTGCACTGTTTTATACGTATCCTGTGCCTTCAAAAGTTCTTCACGACTGATCACTGCCGAGAGATCATCAACAGAACGACTGGCTACCGTACGTCTCAAAATTTCTACACTCTCTTCACTGCTTGGATAACCCATACGAATTTTCATCATAAAACGATCCATCTGCGCTTCAGGTAGCGGAAAAGTTCCCTGGTTATCTACAGGATTCTGGGTGGCGATAACGATGAATGGCCGTTCCAGCTGTCTCGTTGAACCATCGATACTGATCTGGCGCTCTTCCATACACTCCAGCAAGCTTGATTGTGTACGCGGTGTAGCACGGTTAATCTCATCAGCTAGTACAAGATTGGCAAATAAGGGGCCGGGTCGGAATTCAAAATCACCTTCTTTTTGATTAAAAAAATGAATCCCTGTTAAGTCAGAGGGCAGCAAGTCCGGTGTAAACTGTATCCGTTGGAATGTGCAGTCCAATGAAGAGGCTACCGATTTGGCGAGCATCGTTTTCCCAGTACCCGGTACATCCTCCAGCAGCACATGTCCTGACGCTATGATCGCTGTCATCACCAGCTCTATGGTATGCTCTTTTCCCACAATCACTTTTCCCACATGATCCATCAGTTGTTGATTCATTCGTTCCATTCCTTGGATTTCCATCTGCATCTCATCCTTCCGTTATGGAGCTTATGTATTCGCATTCATTACTAACTATAACCCTTATTGGCAACATAAAACAAAGGAGTTGGCAAATGGCCAACTCCTTAACTCCCCGCTTTTTTCAATATACCAAGGGTAACATAATCATAAACCGCGTGCCTTCGCCCTTTTTGCTATCCACAGAGATGGTGCCTCCATGGTTCTTGATGATCCGGTAACTCACCGAAAGTCCAAGCCCCGTTCCGCTCTCCTTGGTCGTGAAGAATGGATCAAACAGACGTACAAGCGTGTTATGGTCCATCCCATGACCGTTATCCGCAATGGAGATCTGCACGAACTTGTTTTCCGTGGCGGTAGATATTCGAATTAGACCCGTGTGTTCTTCGCCGACTTCCTCAATGGCATCCATTGCGTTTTTCACCATATTCAAAATAACCTGCTTAATCTGTTTGACATCAATGGATACATTCAGCGGGGCATCCCCTTCATCCAGTACGATCTCGCATCCCTTCATCAACCCTTCGCTTTCGGTCAGCAAGACCACCTCTTTGAGCAAAGAGTCGACGGACATCACGGTCTTCTGTGGAGCTGACGGTTTGGAAGAATTCAAAAATTCGTAGATGATGTCATTCGCCCGATCAATCTCCGTCAGTATGATTCGAGCGTACTCGTCTTTGCCGAGCTGCAGCAAATGGGGCCTGAGCAGTTGGATGAACCCACGGATTGCAGTCAACGGATTACGAATTTCATGAGCAATAGATGCTGAAATTCGCCCCAGCATCGCAAGTTTGTCATTTTGATAAGCGGTCTGTTCAATTTGTTTATAATCAGATACATCTTTGACGCTGAACAAGAAGTCGCCATCCATCTGATCACCGTACGTCACAGTAACCAGCCAATGCCTTCCGTATTCATCAATCAATTCATGATAGCGCTTACGGTGAAAAATAGTTTCCCGATAGATTCGTAAAATTTTCTTTTTCTTGAATCGGCTCATCTGTGGATGATGCAGCATTTGCATCAGGGTGCAGCCGCTCAACAGACTTCTTGGAAGTTCCAACAACTTTGCCATCTGAACGTTAATAAACGTCAATACACCGTGACTGTCAAACAACATAATACCGCTATCCAGATGTTCCAGTACATTCTCGTACTTGTTGTTATCCAGATGCACAGGCGGGAATCCATCCGTTGGTTGAGGCACTGTATCCTGAAATTCACTAATCATGTCAGGTTCCTCCTTTTCACGTAAATGATAAACTTGCCATTCGGACATCATATCATCACAGAAACAGGAAGGGCCGATTTTATTTTTCATTACCGGTGCCCTTTCGTTGGGGGGCTGAGCCGAAAATATGGATGGCATGGCCGGAACTCATGCTGGTCTATTCCCGGTAACCAACAGTTGATCCGGAAAATCATATACGTTTGTCCCATTCTGACCTTCTCCTATTCCCAAACACGAACATTTTTTGCTCCGCCTCTTTTGCAAGTCTGTTTTTATCATAGACAAGTTTATAGAAGAGAGTCAATCGGAGAAAGTGTCGAATGGAAATTATTTTAAAAAAAACCTCGAATTAGTTCCAGAATACAGCACAAAAACGAAGCCGTTTCACCCCAATAGGCAAATCAGCTTCGTTTTTAATATCTTTAATTTGTGATATATCCAAGTTCATCTATAGTCCGGTCTTATTATGCTGAATTTTCAGTCTGCGCTGACTCATCACAGCTAATCGACGTTTAAGTTCGCTTTCCCACTTCTCGTCTTTGGTTTCCTTCGCGAGCCTTAGCAAATCCAGAGCCATATCAATCTGGCGTTGCACAATGACCATGGCATCCTCGCTCTCACGGTTTACACAGTTTTCAAAAATCGCATCCTCATCTTCTGTAACATAATCTTGAAAGTCAATCTCGGATGCACCGTCTCCATGCGCATATTCAGCCAGAATTTCGTATTCGTTTTCCACTTTATAATGCACCTCAACCCGGTGACACACCGGGCAAAACAGCAGGGGAACATTATGAACCTGGGTGCGGTAATGCTTCAGCGTGCCCTTCGTTCCAACCATACTTGCCCCACAACAGTAACTCATTTTTGTTCACCCTCCTTATTCGTGCCGGGACTTTTTTGTTAAAATGCCATCCCGTACACTTCCAGCACTTCCGAAAAGGAATAGTTCCATCAGTGTATCACATTCATGTACAGATTATAAATGCAGAGCACCGGAATATTTACCGGGTTTCCATACCCTATTCGCCTTAAAGGCCATCAATTCCTCTTTCAACAGATAAAAAGAAGACTTTCTTCTAATATATTATTAACACGCTTAGCTGCTTGTTCAAACACTTTTGATTAACTTCGTGATAACTTCCGTCAAAAGGGTGCAAAAAGCCCTCAATCCCTAACGGGATGAGGGCTTGAACAAAAACCGTTCAAGTTAATCTGGCTTACAGGTTAGTGTCGCCTGGTTTCCAGTTCATTGCACACAATCCGCCGGATTGCAGTGCTTGCAGTACGCGAAGTGTTTCTTCAACACTACGGCCTACATCGTTGTGGTTAACTACTTGATATTTCAATTCGCCTTCTGGATCGATGATGAACAGACCGCGCAATGCTACGCCTTCTTCTTCGATCAGAACGCCGTAATCTTTAGCCACTTGCTTCGTGATATCGGAAGCCAGTGGGAAGTTCAATTGACCCAGACCATTGCTGTCTACAGGTGTATTGATCCATGCTTTGTGGCTGTGTACGGAGTCTACACTCACGCCAAGGATTTCTGTATCCAAAGCTTTGAATTGCTCGGAAGCAACGCTCAAAGCTGTAATTTCAGTTGGGCACACAAATGTGAAGTCCAAAGGATAAAAGAAGAATACAAGCCATTTGCCACGATAATCGGACAGTTTAACGGAACCAAAGTCTTGTCCGTCTCCCGATACTGTTTCCATTGCGAAATCCGGTGCTGGTCTACCTACCAAACGTTCTGCCATAACTAAAAATTCCTCCTTTGGGATTATGTAAGCATCCTTGCGGATTGCTCATCATCAAGAAAAACGCGTACGCTTTTCCTGTAATTAAAATGATTTGATACTTGATAACAAGTACAAGTAAAATGTTATCATCCGGACTTCCCAAAGTCAAGATTATAAACATTATTTTTTTATAATCATTATAAATAAGGATTTTTCGTGGCAAAAATGATAAAGGAACAGCCCTCTGTACATTCCATAACTGGAAACAAAGGGCTGCCTGTAGTTGGTAATATAATTACGCCTGTTTCTGAATAGCCGCCACGATCAAATCGCCCATTTCGGTCGTGCTGATCGCTGTGCTCTTGTCTACAGCAATATCACTTGTGCGGTGTCCTGCGTTCAATACATCCGATACAGCCGCTTCAATGGCATCCGCACCTTCTGTATAACCAAAGGTTGTACGGAACATCAATGCCAAAGAGAGAATGGTTGCAATCGGATTAGCGAGGCCTTGACCTGCGATATCCGGTGCAGAACCGTGTACCGGCTCATAGAGTCCGAAGCTACCCTCTCCCAGTGATGCAGATGCGAGCATACCGATGGAACCTGTCAACATCGCTGCTTCATCACTCAAAATATCTCCAAACATGTTTTCCGTTACGATGACATCGAAGCTGGACGGACGACGCAGCAATTGCATCGCGCAGTTGTCTACCAGCACATGCTCCAGTTCAACATCCGGATAATCCGGTGCTACCCGGTTCACGACTTCACGCCAGAGGCGAGAAGTTTCCAATACATTGGCTTTGTCTACAGAAGCCAGCTTTTTGCGACGTCCTTGCGCAATTTCGAAAGCCTGACGAACGATCCGCTCCACTTCTGTTACATTATATGCACATGTATCCACAGCCTCTTCGCCCTGTGCACTTTCACGTCTGAACTTCTCTCCGAAGTAGATCCCACCTGTCAACTCACGTACCACCATCAGATCTGTACCTTCCAGTACTTCAGGCTTCAGCGTTGAAGCATCCTTCAAGCAATCAAATACGACAGCCGGACGCAGGTTGGAGAACAATCCAAGTGCTTTGCGAATACCCAGCAGGCCTGTTTCCGGGCGAAGCTCTTTGCTGTTGTTATCCCATTTTGGACCACCAACCGCTCCAAGCAGGACTGCATCTGCACTTTTACATACGCTCAGTGTTTCTTCAGGAAGAGGTGTACCCTTCTCATCAATCGCGATTCCGCCAAACAGTGCATGTTCTGTCTCAAAACGATAACCGAATACTTTCTCCGTACGTTTAAGAACTTTCTCAGCCTCAGCTACGACTTCTGGGCCAATTCCGTCACCTGCAATAACTGCAATTTTTTTTACGTCTGCCATTGGGTTGTCCACTCCTTATATTTCATTCATTAATTATTCATAAAGTAACGTCTCATATTAACTCTCTCTTTTGTATCATATTCCAAGGTCATTTGACCAAGATATACAATCTATGACTTTAATAGATTTTACCTATAAGCTAATAGAGATTAGCCGGCACAAGTTGTTCCTGACCTCCCGGTGGGGTAAAATATAGCTGAATTCAAATCAGGTACGCAGGAGGGATAAGCAACATGCAATATTCGTATTTGGGTAAATCAGGCCTCAAGGTCAGCCGAATCTGTCTCGGTACCATGAATTTTGGGCCTGCTACAGATGAAAAAGAAGCTTTTCGCATTATGGACGCAGCACTTGACGCAGGCGTGAACTTTTTTGATACCGCTAACATCTACGGCTGGGGAGAGAATTCCGGTCTTACCGAAGAAATTATCGGACGCTGGTTCAACCAGGGTGGTGGCAGGCGTGAGAAAGTGGTTCTGGCCACCAAAGTCTATGGCTCCATGCATGATGATACAGACGGCCCCAACAACGAAGCTGGCCTCTCCGCCTACAAAATCAGACGGCATCTGGAGGGTTCCCTCCGCCGCTTACAGACCGATCATATCGAGCTATACCAGATGCATCATGTAGACCCAGCCGTATCATGGAATGAACTGTGGGGTGCATTTGAGAATGCCGTTCATCAGGGTAAAATCGGTTATGTAGGATCGAGTAACTTTGCTGCATGGCAGATTGCAATTGCTCAAAGCGAAGCCAAGAATCGTCATTTCCTCGGCCTGGTTTCGGAGCAACATAAATATAGTCTCAACTGTCGTTTGCCTGAGTTGGAAGTACTGCCCGCTGCCAAAGAGCTGGGCCTCGGCGTCATTCCATGGAGTCCACTGGATGGTGGATTACTGGGACGTAACGCTCTGCAGAAGCTGGAAGGAACACGCAGCGGGAGCATCGCTGGACGGATCGAGCAGCAGCAAACTCAGCTTGAAGACTTTGCTGCACTCTGTCGTGATCTCGGTGAACCACAGGATACGGTGGCTTTGGCATGGGTTGCAGCCAATCCGGCAGTGACCGCCCCGATTATCGGACCGCGTACACTGGAGCAGTTTGAGACCGCACTCAAATGTCTGGACGTGACTTTGGATGAAGCTGTGCTCAAACGTCTGGATGAGATTTTCCCGGGTCCAGGTGGACATGCACCTAATGCATACGCGTGGTAATAGCTTAATAGTGTAAGCCAATGCAATAGGTAAGCGTTGAATAGGTTCTGTGTTTTACTGCCATAATCATATAAATATAAGCAAAAGAGTCTGACCCTCCACAGGAGAGTCAGACTTTTTACGTACCTCATTGAACGTAACAAAGTAAGCCGAACGATCTACTAAATTAATTAAATTAAAGATTAATCATTCTAGCAGCATACATGTGTCTCGGCTTATAGTTAAGTTCAAAGAAGGCTGCGTGCTCCTTACATCGGAGCCTACAGGTTAACGTTTACACGGTTCGTATAAGTCTTGCGCTTCTCAATCAATTGATTCAGGCCGTCTACATAGGCACGTGCACTTGCACCCAATATATCTGTGCTTACGCCACGTCCTTGTACCGAAACCTGATTCTGAGTCAGCACAACATGTACTTCACCCAATGCATCCTTACCATGTGTTACCGATTTGATGGAATAGTCAGACAGCGTTACGTCTTCCCCGCTTACTTGGTCAATCGCATTGTAGATTGCATCTACCGATCCGTTACCCTCTGCTTGCTTCTCAATTGTATCCCCGTCAAGCGTCGCAATGCGGACTTTGGCTGTTGGTATCGATTCATCTCCGTAAGTTACGAAGATGGATTCCAGTTTATACACCTCAGGTGCATCCTGCAATTTCTCTTCAATTACGGCAAGCAGATCTTCGTCAGTCACTTCTTTTTTCTTATCAGCCAGATCTTTGAACTGGGCGAAAGCACGATTCAATGCTTCTTCTTCCAGCTCATATCCCAGATCAATCAACCGTTCACGGAAAGCATGTCGACCAGAATGTTTACCCAGTACAAGTTTGCTTTCCTTCAGACCGATGGACTCTGGAGTCATAATCTCATACGTTGTTTTTTCCTTCAACATGCCATCCTGGTGAATGCCGGATTCATGTGCGAAGGCATTTGCCCCAACAATGGCTTTGTTTCCAGGTACAACCATACCTGTCAAACGGCTAACCAAACGACTGGTCCGTGCAATCTCAGACAACTGCAGCGAAGTTTTCGCCTGGAAAAATTCCTGACGTGTCTCCAGTGCCATAGCAATTTCCTCGATCGCCGTGTTCCCGGCACGTTCACCAATGCCATTGATCGTGCCTTCGATCTGATCGGCTCCATTGAGAATGGCTGCAAGTGTATTGGCCGTCGCCATACCCAAGTCATTATGACAGTGGGCACTCAGCTGTACCTTTTCAATACCGTGTACATTCTCCTTGAGGTGTTTGAAAATGTTGCCGTATTCATATGGGCTCAGGTAACCAACCGTATCCGGAATATTCACGACGGCTGCACCTTCTTCAACAGCCATATTCACCATTTCCACGAGGAAATCATACTCGGTACGACCTGCATCCTCAAGTGAGAATTCAATCTTCGAGAATGTTTTCTTGGCATAACGAATCGCGGAACGAGCTGTATCCAGTACCTGCGCTTTGTCCATGCGCAATTTATGCTGGCGGTGAATGGGTGAAGTTGCCAGGAAAACGTGAATGCATGGGTCCTGTGCACCTTTAAGTGCTTCCTTAACCGCATCAATGTCTTGTTCTCTGGAACGGGACAAGCCAATTACAGTCACATTTTTGACTGCATTTGCTACTGCATTGACAGCTGCCAGGTCACCTGGAGATGCCGCGGGGAAACCCGCTTCCATCCGGTCAATGCCAAGCCGCTCGAGCTGATGGGCAATTTCCACCTTTTCACGAGTGTTCAGATTGACTCCCGGGGATTGCTCTCCATCACGCAGCGTTGTGTCAAATACATAGATTTTACGCACGCTTCGCACCTCCTGTACTTGTTATTATATGTTTCTCTGAAACCAGCAATAGCGGCTCACGCATAAGCACGGCCGCTATTCCCAGTTAAAGCTCTAAGTTTACTTGAATACCTTTAAGTGCATGTTCTAGAAGTTAATGCTTACTTCTTGATCCAGTGCATCATCTCACGCAATTGTCCGCCAACCACTTCGATTGGGTGTTCAGCTTCGTTACGACGAGTTGCTGTCAAGAATGCACGTCCGGATTGGTTTTCCAGAATGAAGTCACGTGCGAATTTACCTTGTTGGATATCCGTCAGTACTTCTTTCATTGCTTTCTTCGTATCTTCAGTTACAACGCGAGGTCCAGTTACATAGTCACCGTACTCAGCTGTGTTACTGATGGAATCACGCATGCTTGAAAGTCCGCCTTCATACATCATGTCAACGATCAGCTTCAGTTCGTGCAGACATTCGAAGTATGCCATTTCAGGAGCGTAACCCGCTTCTGTCAATGTTTCGAATCCAGCTTTTACCAATGCACTCACACCACCACACAGAACAGCTTGCTCACCGAACAGATCTGTTTCTGTTTCTTCACGGAAGGAAGTTTCGATAACCCCTGCGCGTGTACAACCGATACCTTTAGCATAAGCCAAACCGATTTCTTTTGCTTTACCCGTTGCATCTTGCTCAATCGCGATCAGGCCTGGTACACCAAAACCTTCCACATAAGTACGACGTACCATGTGACCAGGGGACTTAGGAGCTACCAGCAATACATCGCTGTTTTTTGGAGCAACGATTTGACCGAAATGAACGTTGAAACCGTGTGAGAAGAGCAATGCAGCGCCTTCTTTCAGGTTTGGTTCGATTTCGTTTTTGTATACAGAAGCTTGAGTTTCGTCTGGCAGCAAGATTTGAACTACATCTGCGCGGCTTGTTGCTTCAGCCGGGGACAGAACTTCAAATCCGTCATTTTTTGCAGTGTCGAAGGATTTACCTTCACGAAGTCCGATGACTACGTTCAATCCACTATCACGAAGGTTTTGAGCTTGGGCGTGGCCCTGGCTACCATAACCGATTACCGCGATCGTTTTTCCTTTCAATACGTTAAGCTCTGCATCTTGTTCATAATAAGTAGTTACTGGCATGTTTATAAGTCCTCCTTTGTATTGTAAAGAACCCTTCATTAATGAGCGGGTGTCTCAAGGGACCGCCTCGCTTGGAGTGTCAAAAGCATCTCTGGTCTGATCCGATCCGTTCAGACACCCGCCCATTAATGCGGGAATGTAGCTATATTTTCAAGCGTTACATCACTAAAATGTTAAATTACAACTGTTAAGGGACTGACACTCACATAAGATCAACTGTATATGTTAGCTAACCGTCGTCCCTCTTCATTCATTATAGCTTTATACGTTGCCGCGTACCAATGCAGTGATGCCTGTACGGGACAATTCGCGAATGCCATATGGCTTGAGCAATTCAATCATAGCATCAATTTTGTCCGTATCTCCAACTACTTGCACAATCAGGCTGCCTGGACCAACATCTACAACGGATGCGCGGAATGTTTCTACCACACCCAGAATTTCAGGTCGCTCGGAAGGCTCTGCTTTCACTTTGATCAGGGCGAGTTCACGGGCTACCATCGGTTTCAGGCTGAAATCTACCACTTTAATAACATCGATGATTTTGTACAATTGTTTCTCAATCTGTTCTAGTGTTTTATCGTCACCAATGGTAACAATAACCATCCGGGAGAGTCCAGGTTCTTCCGATTGACCTACTGTAATACTCTCAATGTTAAATCCGCGTCGACCGAACAACCCTGATACCCGCTGAAGGACGCCTGGCTGATCGTTTACCAATATTGAAATCGTATGTCTAATCATTCGTCAGCATCCCCCATCAGCATTTGATCAATTGTTGCTCCCTGCGGAACCATTGGATACACATTTTCATCCTTGCGTACTACGAATTCTACAACGACTGGTCCTGGTGTATCCAAAGCTTCCTGCCAAGCACGCGCTGCTTCTTCTTTATTCGTTGCACGCAATCCTTTCACGCCATATGCTTCAGCCAGTTTTACAAAGTCCGGACTTCCTGCCAGATCAATGTGGCTGTAACGGTTCTCATAGATGAGTTCCTGCCATTGGCGAACCATTCCAAGTACCTGATTGTTAATGATCACAATTTTTACCGGTATATTGTTAATTGCACAGATTGCGAGTTCTTGGGAACACATCTGCATTCCGCCGTCACCGTTAATGGAGATAACAAGTCTGTCCGGATTGGCCATCTGAGCACCAATTGCAGAAGGGAATCCAAAGCCCATCGTTCCGAGACCACCCGAAGTTACCCATGAACGTGGTTGATTAAACTTGTAATACTGTGCTGCCCACATCTGATGTTGTCCCACATCCGTAGTTACAATTGCTTCACCTTTGGTTGTATCATTCAACATTTCAACAACCCACTGCGGTTTCAGCACTTCGTCTGAATCCGTATAGCTGTAAGGCTTCTCTTGTTTCCACTGTTTGATCTGGTCTCTCCATGCATCTGCACGCTCTGCACGTCCAACTTCTTTGTTGGCTATTTCAAGTACGGTCTTCACATCACCAACGATTGGAATATCGGTTGCAATGTTTTTACCAATCTCAGCCGGATCAATATCGATATGGACGATTTTGGCATGTGGAGCGAATCCGTCCAGCTTACCTGTTACCCGATCATCGAATCGAGCGCCGATATTAATCAGCAGATCCGACTGTTGGATGGCCAGGTTGGATGTGTATGTTCCGTGCATTCCTGGCATCCCTGTCCATAGTTCATGCCCACTTGGGAATGCACCAAGCCCCAGAAGGGTTGTCGTAATCGGAATGCCTGTCTTCTCAACAAACTCGAACAGTTCTTCATGTCCTCCCGAGTATACCACACCGCCACCGGCCAGAATCATTGGACGTTCTGCTTCCTGAATGGCCTGAGCCAAACGGTCAACCTGCAGTTTGTTTGGTACTGTCCGTGGATTGTACCCTCTTAATGTAACAGGTTCAGTACTCGGTTCAAATAAGGTTTTGTTGGCTGAGACATCTTTTGGAATGTCGATCAGTACAGGACCTTTACGGCCGGTGTTGGCAATATGGAATGCCTCATGAATGATACTCGACAAATCCTTAACATCTTTTACCAGATAGCTGTGTTTGGTGATCGGCATTGTAATCCCGGTAATATCCGCTTCCTGGAAAGCATCCGAGCCGATCAGGCTGGAATTAACATTTCCCGTAATGACAACCAGCGGCACAGAATCCATATATGCCGTGGCTATTCCAGTAACCAGATTGGTTGCTCCCGGCCCGGAGGTAGCGATACAAACACCAACTTTGCCGCTTGCACGTGCATATCCGTCAGCTGCATGAATTGCACCTTGTTCGTGACGGGTTAAGACGTGTTTGAAATCCTCGAAACCATACATTGCATCGTAAATGTACAACACTGCGCCACCCGGGTAACCAAATACGCAATCCACACCTTCAAGCAACAAACTTCTCAGCAGAATCTCGGAACCGCTAATGACCTCCGGCTTCATCCATTTTTCACGTAATTCATCTGTCGATCGTACTTCTGGAATTTGAGCTCCCATTAGTCATCCTCCTCTCGGAATTTACACCATTCTGACATTTAAAGTTACAAAAAAAACCTTCCATCCCCTGCAAACAAGTTCATGCTTGCGAGGGACGAAAGGTTATCGCTTCCGTGGTACCACCCAACTTTGTCCGAAATTTCGCAATAACGGACCTTACCAGGTACAACAAAACGAATAGCTCAAACGAACATAGTCGTTTCCCATACCTGTTGTCTGTAACGCAGACATACGATTTTCCCTAATACGCGAAAGGAGTGACATCCAGTGCTTTTCAGGAAAACAGCTCCGAGGTGAGCTCGTATATAAGGGATAATGGTGGTGGTTTCAGCAATTCCAGCCACTCTCTGAGCAAAAGAGCCCTTAAAACTTCGTCCTCTTCATAGCCGATGAAATATTCTCGTTAAATGTTAGGAACATTATATGATTCCTCCAACCGATAAGTCAATACCTGTTTTGCATAAAAATTCAGAGAACCTTCCTTCCCCCCTCTTCAGCCTATAAGGTTGCCCTAATCCCAGCGCTTCATTCAGTCACCTTTTATCTTGCTTCGGGCATAGGATATACGAGCAGCACGACTGGTCCTGAAAGGAGGCTCCGCATGGTGATTCGGCAACGCACATCCAGGCTGGATGATGGCGCCATCATGAAGCTGATTGACACTCAACTTGTTCCTTTATCCCATATGAGCGAAAAGGAAATCAATAAAATCCGCAAAGAAATACCCCTGCGAATGAACAGGGGCATGACCTTTGTTGTCTCGCCGGAGCCAGACAAAGCTGCTGTGGCATTCATCCATTTTCTCATGCATGGGGAATTGCTCTATGTCGATATGATGGCCGTTAGTCCGAAAGAACAACGCAAACGTTATGGGCAAACTTTGTTGCTCAAAGCAGAGAGCTTTGCGGCATCCCGGGGTTGTCGAAGGTCTAAAGTTATGGTAGATGAAGGCAATACCAAAGGGCTTCAGTTTTATCAAAAAAATGGATACAGCGCGATTCGATACATCATGATAAGCCGCTGCTACGAATTGGAAAAAACATTATAGAATGTCCTAGAAAAATCCTGGTGGACGTGGACCTGGACCATAAGGGCCGAATCCAGGACCAGGTCCATATCCGCCACCAGGTCCTCCAGGTCCATATCCCGGTCCGTAGCCTGGACCATATCCAGGGCCTGGTTTTGGTCCAGGTCCATATCCGGGACCGAAGCCGGGACCACCTCCATAAGCATAAGGAAGTGTGGCAATAGCAAGCAGATCAAACAATACCAGTGGCAGTATCGCTTTTGTACGTACTTTTTTGCCATTCAGACGCTTCAGTACCAGTTTGTTGCCCGATACTTTCAACAGCTTTCCCGTAACCCGAGTGCCGTCTTTTTTGATTGCAACAATATTTTTGCCTATTAATTTCATCGCTTCATCACGCGTAACTTGTTGTTTCATACTTTCCCCTCCTCCTCGGATCGTTCAAAACAGTGTATTCGTCCATCACTGAATTCGCCTGTTTCTTTGTCCCTATTTAAATAATGAATTTCCTATTAATACATATTTAAAAAACACATTAATTTTGAGTAAAATAAATTAAACTTCATTAAAAAAATGAAAACGAGCCACGATTATCACTCCGTGGCTCGTACTATTTAAGTAAATTTAATAGACGTAGTATTATCAAAAAAACTAAACTCTATTGCAAAGATTATCAGTATGATTAAAAGATAACATCATCCGCAGCATAAATAAGATCATACTTTTTCCCAGTATTGCCGCTAACCTTAGCATTTAAAGTAGCATATTTTCCAATACCAATCTCAGCGCCTACCTCCCAAGAAACACTTCCATCTTTATAAAAATCACCGTTCACAATAAAATGAATTTTATTCGCGTGTTCAAGATGAGTATATATATAACCTTCAAAAATGTAAGCTCGGTGGTTATCTGCTCTATTCATTGATACTTCTAAGATCTTTTCAATTCCTCTAAAGCTTCCACTCTCATTAGTTTGGCAATAAAAGTTAATTGTAGGTTTATAAATTCCATAACGATTAGTAGTTACCTGTTTCTTGAATGTTCTAAACTTAGCAGCTTGAATTGTAACAGAGGAAGGAGTTATGGATCTATGATTTTCTTTACTATAGTTGTTTAAAATTTTTTCCTTTGTCTCTTCTACTGACTTACCAGTATCTTCAGCAATTACTGAGACTAATTCATCAAATGTTAACACTTCGCTCATTTCCATATCATTAGATTCATTTAAATCTAAGCTTTGAGAATTCATAGCTTGAGACTCAACTAAGCTATTTTCTGAGGCATATGCAGGAATACTAACACCAGCTAGAAGTGTTGCAGTTAAGCTACTCACAAATATTTTTTTAAGTTTCAAATTAATTTCATCTCTCTTTCTTTTATGGTATAAAAATATATTAACATAACTTTTATTGATTATAAAGAAAAATATACCAAAAAAAAAAAAAAAGCGAATACCTTCTTAACTACAATAAAACAGCTATACGTGCAGATTACAAATAAACTGGCGCCGGTAGAGTACCGGCGCCAGTTTATAAATTAGATTTTTGTATCCCGACTAAGTTAGGCTTAGATTAAATAATACGCTTTACGAATGACTACCTCAATAATATGAATAATGTGAGGCTTTTGGTTAATTCAAAAAAATTAACTACCTTTTACCTGGATCATAAGCTTCGCCAAGTGCAGACGGGGCCGAAGAACGTCCTACAGCTGCTACAAGAACGATAAGTGTTAACATATAGGGCAGCATATAGATAATTTCCTGGGGAATACTTTGGGTCCATTCAAACATCTGTACATAGTTTCTAATCGCTTGTGAGAAACCGAAAAATACAGCTGCACCGAATGCACCGATTGGATTCCATTTACCAAAAATCATTGCTGCAATGGCAATATAACCTTGGCCGGAAACCGTATTGTGTGAAAATGTACCCGTGGTTGTCAATGTAATCGCAGCTCCACCAATGGCCGCAAGCGCACCACTGATCATAACTCCAATATAACGATAACGAAGGACTTTGACGCCAACTGTATCTGCTGCACTTGGGTGTTCACCCACTGAACGAAGACGAAGACCAAATGGTGTTTTGAACAAAATAAAATATGTCAGAAACACAAAAAGGATCGCAAGATATGTTGTTGGATATACATTTTTGAAGAAGGCCTCCCCTAATAAAGGTATATTCTCCAAGAACGGTACATTAAACTTATTAAATCCTTGTACCAAAGGAGAATCTCCTGCCCCTTCAAACAGTAACTTAACTAAGTAAAGCGTACTTCCCGCTGCCAAAAAGTTAATCACGATACCACTTATAATCTGATCTGCTTTAAATGTAATTGACGCAACAGCATGGATGAGTGATACCAGTACGCCCAATATAATCGCTAGCACAACACCCATCCAAGCTGATGTTGTTCCACCCATGCCCGCTTCTTGCGCATAATGCGCTCCTATTCCAGCAGCAAAGGCTCCAAAGACCATGAACCCTTCAAGTCCAAGATTTGTCACACCTGATTTTTCCGAAAAAATTCCGCCGAGTGATGCAAAAATCAATGCCGTAGCAAAGACAAGCGTCGTATTGATAATTTGCCCAATTGTCAACAAGTCCATCTACAACACCTTCTCTTTCTTACGCTTCGAATAGAACGGTTTGAGTATCCAGCGCACGATGCCTTGTGCCGCAATGAAGAAGATAATCGAACCGATCACAATCCGAATAATCTCAGGCGGAACATCCGCAGCAAAACTCATTCCTGCAGATCCATACGTGAGGGTACCAAACAAAACTGCTCCTAAAAGAACGCCGAATGGATGATTTAGACCGATGAGAGCTACGGCAATACCATCAAACCCGGTTCCTGGTGAACCTGTCATCAATGTTTGATACTGGAATACCCCCAATACCTGAAAGGCTCCACCAAGTCCTGCAAGCATACCACTAATAAACATAGCTTTTACAATATTACGATTCACATGCATACCCGCATATTCAGCCGCGTTAGGATTAAGACCGACAGCTCGAATTTCGTATCCTTGTTTTGTCTTCCACATGTAAATGTAAAAGAGCACCGCTATAACTAAAGCGATTAATGTCCCAAGATGTACACGTGAGTTCCCCATTAACTCAGAAAGCCAAGTCAAGCTTATAGAAGCTGTCTCACTAATGTCTGCCGAACGATTCTCACCTGGAAGTAAGAGAAATTGACGAACGATCAGATTTGCCAAGTACAGACCAATCCAATTCAACATGATACTACTGATAACTTCATTGACCCCACGTGCCGCCTTTAGATAACCAGCAATAGCGGCCCACAGACCACCAAACAATGCACCCGCAATCAAAGCCAGTGGCGCATGAAGGTAGATCGGCAAACCTGCAAATTTAACACCAACAAATGTTGCAGCGGTCATACCGACGAGAAATTGACCTTCTCCCCCGATGTTAAACAACCCTGCACGTGATGCAAATGCAAATGCAAGTCCAGTCATAATTAATGGTGTCATTTCCCGTACTGCTTCACCAAAGTTGTACATGTCGCCAAATACCTTGGTGAACAATGCACCATAGGCTTCAATTGGATTGTAGCCACCAATCAGCATGACAACTCCACCGAGAATAAGACCCATAATAATAGCTACTACAGGCAATATAAATGAATCTCGGGTAAACCATTTCAATACGTTATTCATGCGCAGTACCTCTCTTTTGGGTGCTGCCCGCCATCATCAAGCCGAGCTCCCTATCATTGGTTTCTTCCGGCAGCACCTCGCCAACGATCTGTCCTTCATAAATAACTGCAATTCGGTCAGATACATTGATAATCTCATCAAGCTCAAATGAAATCAGCAGAACAGCCTTTCCTTGATCGCGCTGTGCAATCAGTTGCTTTTGAACGAACTCAATAGCCCCTACATCCAAACCACGCGTTGGTTGCGCAGCGATAAGCAGTTCAGGGTTTTTATCTACCTCACGGGCGATAATGGCCTTTTGCTGGTTTCCTCCGGACAAGGACCGAGCTTTGGTCTCAATGCTTGGTGTACGCACGTCAAATGCCTCAACAAGCCGCTTCGCCTGCTGTTTGATGGCATCGAAGTTAAGGAACCCTTTACGGGTGTATGGTGCTTTATAATACGATTCCAGAACGATATTTTCACTCACTGAAAAATCAAGTACAAGGCCGTGTTTATGTCGATCTTCCGGAATGTGTGCTACACCCGATTCCGAGATATGGCGCGGAGAATGATTGGACAGCTCCTTGCCCTCCAAAAGAATCGAACCGCTCTCTACTTTACGAAGTCCGGTAAGAGCTTCGATCAGTTCACTTTGACCATTACCATCCACGCCTGCGATTCCGACAATCTCTCCTGCACGTACGTTCAGGTTAAGTTGGTTCAGAACCGAAATACCTTCTTTATTCTTGGCCGTTAATTTACTGACTTCGAGCACATTGGCTCCAGGTGTAGCCGTTTTTTTGTCCACTTTGAATGTGACATTCCGCCCCACCATTTTCTCTGCCAGCTCATTCGGATTCGTTTCCGAAGTTTTGACCGAATCAATCACTTTACCCCGACGGATAATCGTTACCGTATCGGAGATTTCCATGATTTCTTTCAGTTTGTGTGTGATCAAAATAATGGACTTTCCTTCAGCTACAAGCTTCTTCATGATGATCATCAGTTCTTTGATCTCTTGAGGAGTCAATACGGCTGTAGGCTCGTCAAAAATCAGAATGTCTGCACCGCGATACAACGTTTTAACAATCTCTACACGTTGCTGCATTCCGACAGATATATCATGAATTTTGGCATGAGGATTCACCTTCAGTCCATACTGTTCGGAAAGACGCTGAACTTCAGCGGCTGCTTTTTTATAGTTAATATTGAGACCCTTCGTTGGTTCAGATCCCAAAATAATGTTCTCTGTTACCGTGAATGGCTGTACAAGTTTAAAATGCTGATGCACCATGCCTATGCCAAGATCGATCGCTCGGTTAGGGCTGTCGATGATGACAGGCTTACCATTCACTTCAATGGAACCTTCATCTGGCTGATAGAGACCAAATACAATATTCATCAACGTTGACTTACCAGCGCCGTTTTCACCCAGTAGCGCATGGATCTCGCCTTTACGAAGCTGAAGGCTGATGGCGTCGTTGGCAACAATGCCTGGGAAACGCTTCGTAATTTGTTTTAACTCAACGACGGGGGTTGTTGCACCCATGTAATCACCCTTATAACTGATATAGTGTGGTTCCGCAAACGTAAAAAAAACGTCTATCGACGTACTTTCAAAGAAGACAGACCGCGCTTAGCTGAAGTTTTTCTTGCGATAATCGAATGGTTCAGCTCATTAAGAACATATCAATTCCATTATCTTAAGAAAAGCTCCTACCGGAGCGTTGGTGCACAGTGACCTTGTACAATTGTTATGATGACTTGATCAAATGTTCCTGTTCCTGCAATCATAAGGCCGGTCAAGACCGGCCCCAATGATTATTCATTTGCGACTAAGATCAAAATTACTCCGTAGGAACTTTGATTTCGCCGTTGATGATTTTTTCTTTGTACTCTTCTACTTTAGCGAGTGTCTCAGCAGATACATTAGCTTTAGAAGTATCGGCAATACCCACACCGTTGTCCTTCAAGGTCAAAGTCTCAGATCCACCTTTGAATGTTCCATCGATTACTTCTTTGTTAACGCGTTTAACCGCTTCGTCAACTTTTTTGATCATGGAAGTCAATGTTACTTCATCACCAAACTCAAGAGATTGGTCTTTGTCCACACCGATAACCCATACTTCTTGACCTTGTTTCTTACGAGCGATTGCTTCGTTGAATACACCGTTACCTGTAGCACCGGAAGCGTGGAAGATAATGTCTACACCTTGGTTGTACATTGTAGCAGCTGCTGCTTTACCCAGGTCAGGCTTATCAAAAGCACCTGTGTAGTTTGGAATAAATTGAGCATTCGGATTAACTGCCTTAACGCCTTCTCTGAAACCTACTTCAAATTTCTTGATGAGAGTACTTTCAGCTCCACCTACAAAACCAATTTTGTTCGTTTTTGTAGTCAATCCTGCAACTACACCTACGAGGAAGGAACCCTCTTCTTCAGCAAAAGTTACGGACTTAACATTTGGAGCATCAACTACACTGTCAATAATCGCAAGCTTAGAGTCTGGATTCTGATCAGCTACTGCTTTGATAGCTTTCTCCAATTGATAACCGATACCCCAAGTCAGATCATATCCGCCTTTAACGAATTCGTTCAGGTTAGGAATGTACTCTTCATCGGATTTACTTTGCAGATATTTAACAGCAGTACCTGTTTCTGTTTCAGTCGCTTGCAGAGCTTCCCAAGCGGATTGGTTAAAGGATTTGTCATTAACTCCACCTACGTCAGTAACCATACCGATTTTGAGGTCGGATTTCGCTTCAGTGGATGTGCCACCTGTATCTCCTCCGGCATTTGTTTCTTCTTTCGGTTTGCTACCGCAACCTGCGAGCATAACCGATACCGCCAGCAACATTACCAAAGACAAGCTGAGCATCTTTTTCATTTCTCTTTTTCCCCCTTAATGATATATCCCTCATTCCAATCCAGCCTACAATTGAACGGTTAACAGATCGCAGGAATGACTTTTATGCAGAATGTATGGTTTCTTCGACATTAAAAGCGCATTCTCACCCTTGTAGCATCCTATCATCTGTCGAAAAACCGAACATTATGACATGGAGAGAAAAATCTAGGACTAGCCTACTAGAGGTGATTATACAATCAACCAGTGTTAAAATCCAGATGTTTCATCACCAAATATCACATATTTTTGTTCTTTTTTTATTGAAAACGCTTAATAATTTAGCGTTTTAACACACTAACGTTACAACGATGTGATGTTATATAACAAAAACATATCGTGAACTTTAGCGATGAGTGGGATTTACCTGTTTTTATTTGTATTATTTCACCGTTCGTATTTTATGTATTCTCATGGACCGTTATTCATCAGTTATCTGGTTTCATTGTTCCCTTCCAGACTACAGCCTATTCGCTCTACTCATTCAGAGATTCATCTCCGAATTTCTTCCAAGCCGTAAAAAAAGCCGCCATATAGGTACGGCGGCTTGTATCATACAATTTAAGCGTTGATTTTGCCTTTAGCTACAGTAGCCAAAGAGTTGAACGCATTGATGTCGTTAACGGCCAGATCAGCCAACATTTTGCGGTTCATGTCTACTCCAGCAAGTTTCAAACCATGGATCAGTTTGTTGTAAGACAAACCATTCATACGTGCTGCAGCATTGATACGAACGATCCACAGTCTGCGGAAGTTACGTTTCGTGTTGCGACGGTCACGGTATGCGTATACCAGGGATTTCATTACTTGCTCGTTAGCTGTTTTAAAAATACGGTGTTTGGAACCGAAATAACCTCTTGCCAGTTTCAAAACCTTTTTATGACGACGACGTACTACAAAACCGCCTTTTACTCTTGCCATATTAAAGAACCTCCCAAATAAATATAAATGTATCCGTGGTATGTGTACGGCCGTAGCCGATCCCCCATACGGAATCTACTAATTAGAATTAGCCTTTCAAGTTAGCCAAGCCTTGTTTCAAACGTCTAACATCCCCGGCAGCCATAACTGGGTTACCGTTCAGAACGCGCTTAGCACGTTTGGATTTGTGGGAAAGCAAGTGGTTTTTGTGAGCTTTGTAACGAAGGACCTTACCGGAACCGGTAATTTTGAAGCGTCCTTTCAAACTGCTGTGTGTTTTCATTTTAGGCATTTTGTGTTTCCTCCTCCAATGTTATCAGGCTTTAGGAGCCAAGATCATGATCATACTGCGGCCTTCCAATTTCGGTTGACGTTCAACAGTACAAAGTTCTGCAACTTCTACCTTAACGCGCTCCAAAATCCGTTGACCAATCGCGGCATGTGCAATTTCACGTCCGCGATAACGAACAGAACATTTCACTTTGTCGCCTTCGTTCAAAAACTTAACTACATTACGAAGCTTCGTTTGATAATCGTGCTCCTCAATATTGGAACGGAACCATACTTCTTTAATATCAACAATTTTCTGGTTCTTACGGGCTTCTTTATCTTTCTTTTGTTGCTCATAGCGGAATTTGCCATAGTCCATAATACGACACACCGGCGGTTTAGCCTGTGGTGCCACATTGACCAGATCCAAATTCAGGTCAATCGCCATTTGCAGTGCTTCGCGAATGGGCGTAATCCCAATTTGTTCTCCTTCAGCTCCGACAAGGCGTACTTCCTTCGCCCGAATCTCATCATTAATCATGTGATCTTTACTAATAATCGTCCACCTCCAGGTCATTTTGAATATCCAGTTACACAAAAATAAAAGGGATGCCGGTCAAGCTACCGACATCCCTGTAATCAACACAATTCTTCATGAGTATACACTTCATAAATTATTGGGATCGTTGACCAGCCAACATGTTTGTTGATCAGGTGAGAAGTCGGACTTCTGCTTGTGATTCCATTGCTATTCGCTTTAAGGCACTTGAATACTATATCACCCATGAAATACATTGTCAACATTCTTCACAACTTTTTTTCGTGAATTACACATTTGTGATATCAGATGTCAACAAAGTATCGCGTGCATGTTCCTTACCCTTGTTTGCTTTGCACCTCATCCAACCGTACAACACGTGTATGTTGAGTGTGGCTCCACTGTTTGTTGTTCTGCGTAAAGAAAGCGTAGAACGTAATCGGGTACCAAGACAGCAGGTAAATCGGGAACAAAATCAGATATAGATAAACTTTGGCAAAGGTAACTTTCTCCAGCGCCATGGACAACAGGAACGTCAGAATGTTCAAACCAATAGCCACGAACCCAACCCATAACGGGAAGTATCCATAAATATTAGCAATGTGCGGACCACTGAATATAGCCATGTCTACCCACATCACAGCCGTCATCAGGAACGTAAGCAACACCACATAGACATTGGCTCCATAGATAGCAAGGTCAAATTTCACCAGGCTTCTTTCCTTAATGGACTGCCAGAGCAGCGGGAAGAAGTATCTACGCGCAACTGTAAAGTGACCTTGCATCCAGCGCAGACGTTGTCTCGCTGAAGCTTTGAATGTTAATGGCTTCTCATCAAATACTTTGGCGTCATAGTTGAAAACAGGATACACATTACGTTGCACACTGCGCATCGTAAACTCCAGATCCTCAACCAGACTTGTTGCACCCCAGCCAATTTCCTTCAACAGGTTGGTCTCAAAGCACATTCCGGTTCCTCCGAGGAAATTCGCCATATTCAAGTTATGACGAGACAACTGCCACAGACGGTTGATGTACCAGTAAGATACTCCGTAAGCTGCAGTAATCCAGGAATCCTCCGGATTTTTTGTATCAATGTATCCTTGGATAACACGTGAACCATTGTTCAAGTCATCATTCATCTCAAGCAAGAAGTTACGGTCAACCAGGTTATCCGCGTCAAACATAACAACTGCGTCATACTGACGTGGCAATTTCCACAGGTACTTAAGCATCCATTCGATGGCATACCCTTTACCTCTCAGATCGGCGTTGGTACGTACACATGCGTTTAATCCATGCTCTCTGACAATTTGAGCCGTTCCATCCGTACAGTTGTCACAGATGACAAACACATCGTACAGATCTTTCGGATAATCAAGTTGTTTCAAGTTCTCCATCAAGGCACCAATGACTTGTTCCTCATTGTGTGCTGCGACGAGTACAGCGAATGATTTTGTCGCCGGATAATGTTTCTTTTTCTTTTTCTTAATCAGACCGAACAGCGAAAACGTGAATTGGTACACGGCTAGCAGTGCCAGAATGACCTGCATCGTGACGAATATAGCGTCCAACATCGTTCTCTGTTACCCCCTTTTTTTCAAAACCCAGTTTACTCAAGCATTTCTCTTCCTGATTCTGCAATTTATTTTTTTTTGATCTGCAGAATATGACCCTGTTCTTTTGTGTACTACGTGATTATATCAGGCAATGTTTCAAAGCTTGGTTGCTATCAGTTGGCTGCTTTATCGATTCTGTATCCTTTTCAGTCATTTGTCAAAACCCCAATTCCACTTTCTGAAGCAGAAATGTGATCTTTAAACGCTGAATAGACACTTCGTGATACCACAACCTCGCATTCATGCCTGTTATATCTTATTTTCAGCCGTTTACTTGATTTTTATTTCTAAAGTCCCTGCTTTTTTCATCAGCATGTTATTCTTCGTCAGAGGCTCTATAACAAATAACGCAAACAGACCTCAAAAAGTTTGAAACAGAACCCACATTTTTTTACCTCATTTCAGCCATGTTGAATCATTGTATCTTTTTTAGCTGACCCAAGTCAAAAAGTTAAGATGGGTATATATCCACTCTTTAACATGAATTTCACTTTCTTTACATGGGTTCTTCTTGAAAAGGACAACATTTAAAAATATGATAAACATATACCTGAAATAACCTCAAGTTCATGAAAAACGGTTATATACTAATCAGGACGAAACCGGATGCAGAAAATCACCGGAAATAATGCCGCCATTACGGGCGGCCTGACTGGCAGGAGGCCAATATGAGCCGTTTATTCTTAAAGTTTCAAGATTATGATCGAAATGTTTTTATGTGGATCAACGGCCGACTTCATAATCGTTTTATGAATTTTTGGCTGTATTATTTCACCCATCTGGGTGGAGCAACTTCTTCTATTGCAATATCGTTGTTAATCTGGCTGCTTGCTCCAGCTCCATGGAGCACAACAGGACTCCAGGCTTGTATCGCTCTTGCGGTCAGCCACATTCCTGTAGCCATCGCGAAAAAATTGTATCCCCGCATTCGACCTTATCTGGCCTTGCCGGATACAATTACGTTCCGTAATCCCCTGACGGATCACTCGTTTCCTTCAGGGCACACAACTGCCATTTTTTCGGTCACAGTTCCCTTTATGACCACTGATCCGATCTTATTGCTAATATTGTTGCCTGTGGCCCTTGTTGTCGGATTCTCTCGAATTTATCTGGGGTTACACTATCCTTCCGATGTTCTGGCGGGTGCCACAATAGGTACTTTAGTCGCACTTGCAACAGTTGCATTCTGGTCTTAAAGCCGATATGTTAGACTCAGAAAAACCTAGCAGGAACAGGTGAAGCAAGCGTGGAGAAAAAAAGAGTATTACTATTATCTGAAGGCTTTGGTACGGGTCATACTCAAGCCGCCTATGCACTGTCCAGCAATTTGCGAAAGCTCTCGCCAGACGTGCAGACAAAAGTGCTTGAACTGGGAAGTTTCTTAAATCCAAAGGTTGCACCTCTGATTATAACAGCATACAAAAAAACGGTTACCAACCAACCCAAACTTTTCGGATACGTATACAGGCACCAATATAAAAAATCATTGAACAGGCTGACCACACTGGCGTTGCATAAACTGTTCTATACACATACACGCAGCGTTGTGCGCCAGTTACGTCCCGATGCGATCGTCTGTACACATCCGATTCCAAGTGCTGTCATATCCAGACTGAAACGTCTGGGTGTACAGGTTCCCCTTTGCACAGTCATTACCGACTATGATGCACATGGGACGTGGATTAACCGTGAAGTAGACCTTTATCTGGTTTCTTCAGATGAGGTTAAGTCCAAACTAATGCTACGAGGCGTACCTACAGAAAACATTCGAGTCACGGGCATTCCGGTGCATCCAAATTTCTGGGAGCATCCCGGGCGAGAAGAGATCCGAAACAGATTTAACCTCAAGAACATGCCTACTGTACTGGTGATGGGTGGCGGTTGGGGAATGCTCAGCGACAAGCTGGTCCATCCGCTGCTGACACGCTGGCATGAAGATATTCAGATCATTTTTTGTCTGGGTCGCAATGATAAAGCACGGATCAGCATGGAACAGAACCCCATGTATCGCAAAGAAAACATTCATATTATGGGGTACACCAACGAAGTAGACAAATTGATGGAAGTATCCGACCTGCTGATCACCAAACCTGGGGGAATGACATGCAGTGAAGGCTTGGCGAAAGGAATTCCCATGTTGTTCCACAACCCTATACCTGGTCAGGAAGAAGAAAACGTCCATTATTTTACGACAAGAGGGTTGGGAGAACCCATAACTTCGCCCGACGTAGTGGTTAAATGGATGAACAAGCTGTTGCATCACTACCCGGATGTTGTACGTAAACGCAAACGTCATCTGGCGGAAATCGCCAAGGTTCATCCGATGCAGAGTGCTCAAAGTATTATCGATCTGCTGGAGGACGTTCGTCCTTCATCCGCAGAAGAGGCCCGTTTATGAATTTATCCCATTAGGATGTCGCTTCCCGCATTCTTCGTCCAATCATGCCTCTAACCAACGGCTTCAAACAAGCCTGCAACCACATTGAAAAGGTGCCTTCGAATCCGAAGGCACCTTTTCTTTATGAAGGAAAGTACAAACTATTGAATTCCTGTTGACTTCAAGTACTCCTGCCACTGCTTGGTGTATTCTGCCTGAATTTTTTCCAATCCTGCTTGTTTAGCCTTCTCCATAAATGTGTTCAATCCAGCCTCTACGTCTGCCACCAAACCTACATTAAGCGGATATAAATATTGTTTTTCCACTTGCTCCAATGCAGCCTTCTCGGCTTGGTACGGAGTCCAGTCTTCAGCAAATCCGGTATAGATATCCGGCTTTTTGATTTTGTCGAGATCTTCAAACATGGTCAGGACATCATCAAAGGTTTTATCATAGAGCATGAATTCCGGATTACGCCAAGCCCAGCCATTCATGCCCTCACGTGGGAAGCCATTTGTTTGTGCATCTCCGACCATTTTGTAGTATCCATTATCTACCTCGAAGTTTTTGCCTTCAACGCCGTATTCAGTCAACCAGTTATAACGTTTGTCTGTCACCAGTTTCTCATAAAATGCCAATGCTTTTTCCGGGTTTTTACTGCTACGCGGAATCGCAAATCCGTTATGGATCGGGTGAACCGGTTGTGCAAACCCTTTTGCATTCGGGTAAGGGAAATAAGCCAGTTTCCAATCCGGATGCGTAGACTGCACCTTGATTACATCTGCATTAAATTTGTTAGGGTTTTCCCCGGACAAAACAACAGCCGCTTTTCCATTTTGCAACAACGAGTTGGATGTATCTTTTACATTCAGTACGTTTTTCGGGAAGAATCCTTTGTCCATCCAACGTTTGTATGTTTTCAGGTCTTCCAGGTGTTGCGCGGACCCCCAATAGGACGTCACGGTTGATGGTGTGTCATACATAATATCCAGTCCATATGGAAGTTGACCTGCTGTATTAACCAGCTTGGATGTCAATTGACGAATACCATAGGTGTGGTTGGCATTGCTATCCGCAATCGGAATCATATTGGGTTCGTTGGCTTTGATGCCCTCCAGATACGCTTCAAGCGTCTCCAAGGATTCCGGTTTCGGAAGATTGTACTTCTCGCGTAAGTCCTCACGGTACGCAATTCCCTCGGTTACATACTCAATCCAAGTTGATGGAACAGTATAGATTTTGTCATTGATTTTGACAGCATTCCACATGTCATCAGGTACATGAGCTTTCAGTGCTGGCGCTGCTGTAGGCAACATTTCATCCAGTGGCAGGAACGCGCCCTTCTTGGCATAGGACTGGTAGAATGTCCAATCCGCTGTGAAGATCAGATCGATCGGCTGTCCGGAAGACAGCAGCAGTTTATATTTTTGATCCCAGTCGGTCCATGAGGTGTAGTTGAATTTCACATTGACGTTCAGATCAGCCTCCGCCAGCTTATTGATCTCGGATTCAATAACAGGCAGATCTTTGGGAGCATCCCCAAGCATGTAAAATTGAAGTGTGACTTTCTCGCCTTTGTTCCCGGATGTTCCTCCTTGTTCACTTCCTTGCGTCGATCCCCCCGAACCGTTGTTACATGCGGCAAGTACCCCGGCGAACAACATCAGGGCAAGTACCAGAGACAGGTGCCGAATTGTTTTGTTACGCATACGCATCCTCCCTTTTTGTGGTGAACCTTTATATGTTAGCGCAGACTCGTCATGTTTCAGACCGAAAATAATGTTAATGGTCTGACATCCACAGCGTGTTCACGTTCTAACCTTTCACTGCACCAATGGTGAGTCCTTTGACAAAATAACGTTGTACAAACGGATACAGGAACAAAATCGGTCCCGTTACAACGATAGCCATTGCCATCTTGGTTGATTCGGTAGGCACATCCTGACTGAGTGTGATCCCCGTGCCAATCGCCATCTGGTCAATGAATGTAATCGTGTTCATCGTGTTGTAGAGATAAAATTGCAGTTGGTACATATCCGGGTTGTTAATGAAGAGGGATGAGGTAAACCAGTCATTCCAGTAACCCAGTGCCAGGAACAGACCTACGGTGGCGATACCAGGCATCGCCAGTTTCAACACAATGCTGAAATAGATGCGGAAGTCATTTGCTCCATCAATTTTGGCGGACTCAATCAATTCATCCGGCACTGCCGAGCGAATGAAGTTTTTCATCAGGATAATGAGAAATGGCGTCATCAACCCCGGGAAAATCAGTACGGTGTACGTATCTGTGAGATTGAAGTAGTTCGCCAGCATAATGTACCAAGGCACAAGTCCCCCACCAAACAGGGTTGTGAAGTAGATAAAAAACGAGAACGTGTTCCGATATTTAAAATCCTTACGCTGGAGCACAAATCCGGCCATCGTGATGAGGAACAGCCCTAGCGTAGTCCCCACCACCGTTGTAAAGACCGTTACCCCATAAGCCTTGAGTACCTGAGTCGGGAATTTGAACACCATTTTGTAACCTTCCAGGGAAAAGTCCGTTGGAAAGAGGTGATAACCATCCCTCACAATCGACTCGTTGCTGCTGAATGAACCGGATAGAATCAGCAGAAACGGTAGCAGACACATGATCGATAAAATGATGATGAAGCTGTAGGAAATCAGTTGAAACATGAAAGTGAATTCCGAATCTCTGAGACGAGTATTCGTACGAGTGTGAGTACTCATTGGCGTGTTCATGATCGTTCTCCCTCCTGCCCTGCGGGCGTTCTAGAACAAGGCGTAGTCCTCATTTACTTTGCGAATAATATAGTTGACGGTCATGATCAAAATGAATCCAAACAAGGACTGATACAGACCCGCAGCCGTTGCCATCCCGATATCAAACGTTACTTTCAGTGAACGATACACATACGTATCAATAATATCTGTAGCGTTGTACAGTACCCCGTTATTACCGATCAGTTGATAGAACAGGTCAAACTGCCCCTTCATAATGCTGCCAAGCGAGAACAACAACAGGATGACAAAGGTTGGCTTCAGCATCGGTACCGTAATGTACCAGATCCGCTGAAAAATATTGGCCCCGTCGATTCGGGCAGCTTCATAATACTCGTCACTGATACCCGTTATGGCAGCCAGATAGATGACCATGCTGTATCCAAGATTTTTCCATAGGTAAAAGATGATGATCAGGAACACCCAGATCCAGGGTGTGTTATAGATGTCGACCGGGCCGGCCTCAAAACGTTTGAGCACCGTGTTCACAAAACCCGACTCGTAGTTAAACATGTTGTAAGCGATTACACTTAATAGTACAAATGAGATGAAATACGGCAAAAACATGACGGATTGCGTAATTTTTTTGAATAACCTGCCCCGGATCTCGCTAAGCATAATCGCACAGAAGATCGCCAGACCGTTTCCTAATATAATGAAGGCGAGATTGTAACCCACGGTGTTGGTTGTGAGCTTCAGCAGCATTCCGGATTGCCATAGGAACTTAAAGTTCTCCAGACCGACAAATGGACTGCCAAATAATCCGCCTTCAAAATCATACCGGGTGAACGCATAATAGATGCCGACCATCGGAAAATACGAGTTAATCAGAAAAAAGATCAGCGTGGGCAACAGCATCAGAAACATGATTTTGTTTTTGTTCAATTCTTTGAGCATGGCTCGATCCCTCCCGAATTTCTTGCGGTGCTGCGTGGTGGAGCTATCTTTTTATTGTAGATGCTCTATTCACTCACGGATACTGAAGCTTCCCTTCAGAAAATGAACGATTCTGCGAAATAAACTGTGAACAAAATGAACGAACCATGAAATGAACAGACATCCACGCACATCCGTTCACAAATGTTGATATCGTGTATAGGCTACACCTAGTGAACAATCCAGCGAAAGTTGAACTTTATGTAGAGAAAACAGGCAAAATGGCCTGTCCAGCATTGATGTAAACGCATACATAATATATAATTCAAGTTACTCTTGCTCTTCTGCTCATCCAACTATGAAGCCTCACTTATGTATATGAAATTCTATGTGGTTCACCCAAAATAGGAGGTTCGAGGGGGAAACAGAATGCGTAAACGTTCAGAGGACAGTCAGAAGGTCTTCACACGGATTCTGATCGGCATTATTATCAGTACCGTCGCTACCTTACTTGTGGCTTCTACTATTTTGTACGTCAACTATAATCGAATTGCTCTTCGCCAGGTGTATCGTACAGATATGAACAGTCTTACTCAAACCAGCCGTGAAGTGGCCAAAATGACCGAGACTGCGAAATCATTGTCATATCAGATTTATCAGGACTACACCATCTCTTCATTACTGCTCTATTCCAAACCAAATATCTATGAGATTACATCGGCGATGGAGCAGCTAGACAACTACCGTATGTCCCTTCCCTTTATCGAATCCATCTATGTATATAACTCCAAAAGTAAAGAATTCTTTATCAGTTCCAACATGCGCAATGGGCAGCAGTCCATCTCGGAGATCGATGATCAGGGGATTACAAGCATCCTCCAACGCTTCCATGACTATAAACCTTTTGTGCCTATCCCGCGTACATATCAGGTCGGCTCTACCGAAGCAACAGAGGTTAACAGCTACACCTATCTCTGTTATGACACGATTAATGATAACGCGAAGCTAAACTATGCTGTCATCGTTAATATCAAGGATGATTGGCTCAGTCCAAATATGAATGCTGTGGATCAACCAGGCAAGACCTTTATCGTGAATGAGAAGGGAGACCTTTTATCTGACTTTGGCGACCGTGCATTGATGAAAAATCTCTCCAGCGAAGCTTTTATGAAGCCAATTATGCAGGATATGGGGCAATCAGCTTACTTTACCGAGAAAGTCGACGGAGAAAAATCTCTCATCACCTATACCGCTCCCGATGACCTGGGTTGGCGTTATGTAAGAATAACACCTTATGATCTGATTACCTCAGATATACGGAGTATGCGCACACATACCATTTTGTTTTGTGTTGGACTTCTCTTCGCAGGCTTGCTGCTCTCTTACCTTGTGTCCCGAAAACTATATCACCCTATTGATAAGGTGCTTGTTCGTTTACGTGTGATGGAAGCAGAGCGACGTGGTAGTCTTCATTTGTTACGGCAGGATTTTCTACGAGGGGCCCTGCAGGGCCGCGAAACAGTAACTGGAGGTATGCTGGAAGAACGGATGAAGTTCTATGGTTCCTCCATTGATGTTCGGCGTGCATCCAGATTGGTATTGCTGCGTATTGACCATTTTACCGAATTCTGTGAAACGTACCGTGATGAGACCCAGCTTGTAAAATACGCCATGATGAACATCTGCACCGAGACAGCCGATCTCCACTACAATGCAGAAGCTGTGGACATGGGCGGTGATCTGATCACACTCATCTTCAATGAAAAAGCCGAAAGCCATGAACTTGGGCAACCTGCTCATAACCGGATCGAAGAGCTGCTACGTATGATGCAGGCAGCTGTAATGACCCATTTGAAATGCTCCATCTCCTGTACGATCGGCACGGAAGAAGATTCATTGGAAGACAGTATTGCATCCTATACCAGATCAGCCGAAGCCTCACTGCATCGTTTGTTCATGGGACCAGGCTGTCTGATCTATACCTCTGACATCATGGCGTATCACGCCAAGGAGTACGCATTCCCAGCAGGTAAGGAAAGACAACTTGTCGATCATCTAATGACAGGTAAGACGCGAGAAGCAAAACAAGTCTATACAGACATCGTCGGCGAGACAGCCGCATATCCGTTTACCGTCTTCCAGCTAGCCTTATCCCATCTGACGATGACACTGAACCATGTACGAAATACCCTCAAGAAGAATAATCAACTCACGCTTGATTCAGTCTCGGATGGTCTAATGCTGCCTGTCAAAGACGCGGAAGATATTAGTGAAGTACATGAACACTTCTATCGGATGTTTGATGAGCTTGGTTCCAAAGTCGAGGAGAAACGTACACTGAAGCACGAAGAGTTGATTCGTAAAATCAATGGCATAATTGAGCGGGACTATGCGGACCCCAATCTCTGTCTAACCTCCATTGCAGATGAACTGGGCATGTCGCCCATCTATGTGAGCAGGCTCTACAAACAGCTCACACTGAAAGGGCTCACGGACGTGATTAACGAAACCCGCATAGCCAAGGCCCAGCATCTGCTGGTAGAGACAGAGAACTCCGTTGCCGATATTGCCGAGAGAACGGGATTCACCAACAGTTCATACTTCTATCGCATGTTCAAAAAGTTCAATGGTGTTACACCAAACGATTATCGCCGCAAAGAGTTTCATTCAGAGAACTTTTGAAATCATCCCAGACTTGAGTTTATGGAGTATAGCACATCGATTGTTAATGAAAAAAAAGAGCGACCTATGAGAATGAAACCATTCACCTCATGTGTCGCTCTTCTTTAATAAGTTTAAGTTAGATTTTGATTTTATTCCTGTTCCTGATCTTCGCCGGACTCATCAGAAGCTTCACGAACTTTATACTTGTCCAGACGTGTCTGCTGATACTCACGCAAGGCCTCTTCACCAACAATCACTTCAACCCGGTGAATGTTCATACCTTTACCCATGAATTTCTGCTCGTACTCCGTCATCACATGTTCTTCATTCAAACCATCACGATGCAGATTCAAAGAAATATTGGTCATTTGCAGGCCGAAGTCGGCAATGGCGTTGAGTGAGAAATCAAACAGTGTCTCCGAATCGGTTTTGAAATGAATCTGACCTTTGGGATTAAGCAGTTCCGTGTATTTCTTCAGGAAGCGCGGATGCGTCAAACGACGACGTGCATGTTTTGCTTTTGGCCAAGGGTCACTGAAGTTCAAATAAATGCGCTCCAGTTCTTCCGGTTCAAAAACTTCTTCGATCTGTTCAATATTTGCCAGCGCAAGCTTCAGGTTCGGAGGTGTCTCCACATCAGCCTGACTCCACGCATTACGAGCTTTCTCACTGGCACGACGCACCAGTTCATCATACATATCAATACCGATGAAATTATATTCCGGATATTTATAACTCATTTGGCTGATAAATTGGCCTTTACCCATACCAAATTCCACGAAGATCGGGTGATCATTGCCAAACAGTTCAGACCATTTTCCTTTATGTTGCTTGGGGTCCAGTACAACAAGATCAACTTGTTGCTCCAGATTTTCTCTTATCCCTTTTCTGCCACGTAAACGCATTTTATTCCTCCGTTTGTCCCATACTTGTCTCAGACTTATTTTGCCGAAGAACTGGCAAATTGTAAAGAGCAATGAAAAGGGAATCTTCGGATCTGCCACTTTGGGCAAATCTCAAAGATTCCCTCTTCGATTTATTTGGAATTGGGGTCCAACTACTTTAGTAGTTCATAGTCTACCTTATCTTGGTGTGAAAAATCAAATGTCTTTTCGAAAGCATCGCGAACTTTTTGTCTTGCAGCCGCTTTCACTTTCGGATTTCCATTAAAACGAACACCTGTTAAAGCCAGTGCTTCTTCTGCCGTCAATTCAACAGACACATGATTCAATTCTTTGTTTTTAACTTGGGAATTCATTCATATCACCTCACGGTATAGTATGGTCCATGACGTCAAAGTTGATTCAAATGCTATGATGAATAATACCCATTAGATGGTGTCTGACGCTGATTTAAATATAACATAAGGTGTAAACTATAGCAAGGAGAAAACCTTGATTTTACGGCCTATTTTTGCGTTTCGATTCCCTTTTTTTTTAGTTTTTTGATACAATGATAAAAGTTCATGAAGACACCTATAATCGCTATCCATCGTCTATGACGGAAATCGCATAGCGCTTCTTCTTTTGTTCACGTATGATTACGGTAATTCGACAGCCAAAGGAGTACCCTGAAGATGAATGCACCTGCATTACAGTCCCCTCTGTTGTGGGGAGATAAACGATTCCATACCTGGAATTATGAGATGCGAGATCAATTTAACAATAAGGTTTTCAAAGTGATGCTGGATGCTGGATTCACCTGTCCCAACCGCGACGGTTCCATTGCCAAAGGTGGTTGCACCTTCTGCAGTGCGCGTGGATCAGGCGATTTTGCTGGCAGCAGACGTGAAGATCTGGTCACCCAATTCAATACAATTCGAGATAAACAGCACCTCAAGTGGCCTACAGCCCATTATATTGGCTACTTCCAAGCCTATACGAATACGTATGCTCCGGTTGAGGAGCTGCGCGAATATTTTGAAGAAATTCTTGAGCAACCCGGTGTTGTTGGTTTGTCCATCGCCACTCGCCCGGATTGTTTCCCAGATGACGTTGTTGATTATTTGGCTGAACTGAACGAACGCACCTATCTGTGGGTTGAGATGGGCCTTCAAACGATCCATGATTCCACATCAACATTGATTAATCGCGCGCACGACACGAAGTGTTACGAAGAAGCGGTTGAGAAACTGCGCAAACGGAATATACGTGTGTGCACACATATCATATATGGTCTGCCTCAAGAGACACATGAGATGATGCTGGACACTGGACGTGCAGTTGCCAATATGGATGTACAGGGAATCAAGATTCACCTGCTGCATCTGATGCGCAAAACACCAATGGTGAAGCAATACGAAGCTGGTCTTTTACGTTTTCTGGATCAGGACGAGTATATCAAGCTGATCGTAGATACACTGGAGATGCTTCCACCGGAAATGATCGTACACCGTCTTACAGGCGATGCACCACGTGATCTGTTGATTGGACCGATGTGGTCCATGAACAAATGGGAAGTGTTAAACTCCATTGATCGTGAGCTGCGAGAGCGGGATTCATGGCAAGGTAAGTATTGGAGGCGAGCATAGATGGGCTTTCTTTCGGTTCTCAGCTGTGCGCATCAGTGGATTGCTTCCCGTCTGCAGCCAGGTGATCTGGCGATAGATGCAACGGTGGGTACAGGAGCAGACACACTATTTTTGGCACAACAAGTAGGCAGACGTGGTCAAGTCATTGGATTCGATATTCAAAGTGAAGCCCTCACGCTGGCACAGGCCCGGATTCGAAAACAAAATGATGAAGCCAAGCTTGGCTCCATCTCCATGCTTCAACTAAGCCATGATCGAATGGCAGAAGCAGTGCCTGAGTCATGGCTTGGTGAGGTTGGTGCAGTTATGTTCAATCTGGGGTACCTGCCTTCAGAAAGTGCAGATTCCTCCATCATCACCGAGACTGACAGCACGATCGCTGCACTTGAGGCTGCACTCGCTTTATTACGCCCTCGCGGAATTATTACGGTTGTGCTCTACCCCGGTCATGACGGAGGGGCACAGGAAGCAGAAGCTGTATTAGACTGGTCCTCTGCCCTTCCGGTGGAACAGGCACAGGTTGTGATGTATCGCCAATTGCAGCGAGAAACTTCTCCTTTTCTGATCGGAATCGAGAAAAAATAATTTCCTTTGTTCACCAAATACAATAAACTAGACACAATCGCAAGGCGAGCTATTAACGGCTTTTTCTTACTGCGATCTGTGTTCTACATCTACATATGCAAACGTATTCACTTGTTTGCTCATGGCGACTACATGCCCATGACTGATTAAAGCGATCCACCATTTCATATACTAGAGGAGAGATTACTGATGTCTACGCCATACCCATTACAATTCCAACCTGAGTTCAAAGAACGTGTGTGGGGCGGTCGTGCGCTGGAGCAATTCGGCCTTACGCCCCCTGAAGGACATATCGGAGAAGGATGGATGATTGCAGATCATCCCAACGGTACAACCAAGGTATTAAATGGAGCACTGGCTGGCAAGGGTCTGGATGAAGTTCGTGAACAACTTGGCACCGAATGGCTTGGAACCAAAGGTGTCTCTGAAAAAGGCGGCCGTTTCCCCCTTCTGATTAAACTTCTTGACTGCAACGATGACCTATCCGTTCAGGTTCATCCAACTGACGAGTATGAGGCACTTCCTCCTGGCGAGCTTGGCAAAACAGAAATGTGGTATGTACTCGACGCAAAACCGGGCGCACACATCATCTATGGCTTGAATGAAGGCGTTGATCGGGCAACATTAAAAGAAGCATTGGAAAACGGCACGGTGATGGATACCCTTCGTCAGGTACCTGTAGAAGCTGGTGATACGTTCTTTATCCCTGCTGGAACAGTGCATGCGCTCTGTGCAGGTGTTGTTGTCGCTGAGATTCAGCAAAACTCGGATACGACCTACCGGATATACGATTATAATCGTCCAGGGCTGGATGGCAAACCACGTGAGTTGCATGTTGAAGACTCATTAAATGTCACCGCCTATGAGGGCGCAGGTGCCTCAAAGATGAAAACAAATAACGCTACTCCTGGTGAATGGCTCAAGCTTGCGGAATGCTCTTATTTTGTAGTTGAAAAAGGTATTGTGAATAAACGTTGGGAACTCTCCACCAATCCTGACAGCTTCACAATTCTCGTTGTCTGTGAAGGAGAAGGAACTTTGGAGTGGGCACATGCTGAATCAGACAGCATTGAATTGAAAGCTGGACAATGTTATCTCTTGCCAGCCAATCTGGGTTCTTATACATTAGATGGAAATACCACTGTTCTTCGCTCTTATCTGCCCTAAATCAAGCTTATATGTAACCTGTGAAGGAGGAATTACACGAGATGCAGGAATCTACCTTTGCCTTGGTCGCTAGTGAAGGTACCCGTATTCATGTGTACCGCTGGCTTCCCGATCCGGAATGCAACGTTAAAGGTGTCGTGCAAATTGCACATGGCATGGGCGAGACGGCAGCCCGATACGCCGAATTTGCCGAGTTTCTTACCCAAAATGGCTATGCGGTTTATGCCAATGACCATCGGGGTCATGGCAAAACCGTGGAGAATGCCAAGTTGCTTGGTAATGCTGGTGTCGATGCCTTCCGCTGGATGGCGAGTGATATGATCAATCTGGGCGAAGTAGCCGCCAAGGAGAACCCTGGGGTGCCCCTGTTTCTCATGGGACATAGCATGGGCTCATTCTTGGTGCAACATCTCATGTACGCTGGTCATGAGCAGTACCATGCCTTTATTTTATCCGGGACAAACGGCAGACGTGGTCTGCTCCGATTTGGAGAGAAGCTCGCCTTTTTGCAATGCGGCATTCAGGGGGCTACTCATCCCAGCATGCTGCTCAACGCGATTGTATTTGGTGGATTTAATCGCTCTTTCCGCCCTGCAACGACACCGTTTGATTGGTTGTCCCGGGACTCACAAGAGGTTCAGCGATTCATTGATGATCCCCTGTGCGGAGCAGTCTGTACAGCAGGCTTTTTCCGCGACTTCTTCAAATTGCTGCTTGAAGTACACCTTCCACACAATATGGAGCGCATCCCCAAACACAAACCCGTATACCTGTTCTCAGGTGAGAAGGACCCTGTCGGACTTCATGGCAAAGGCGTTCTTAATCTGGTCTCCCAGTATAAGAAGCTTCAGCTGGAGAATATTGAGTATCGCCTGTATCCGGATGGACGTCATGAAATGCTGCATGAGATCAACCGAACAGAAGTGGCTCAGCACGTTGTAGACTGGCTAGAGCGGAATACCCCTGGCTCGAATACAAACGAAAGTCCGTTGAACCCTACTGAGACGGCTGACTCTATATAATAGAGTCGGAGGCAACATACCAAGAGCAACAGCAAAAGAAACCCCTGAATCGGATGTGCAGCTCACGCTGCGCTCCAGTTCAGGGGTTCTCTTGTTAAGCGATATGAATAATAGCCATGTTCAAACGTTATGGATTAACCTTCAATTAACAGGGATTCCGGATCTTCAAGCAGTTCTTTCACGGTTACGAGGAAACGAACAGCTTCACTACCGTCGATAATCCGGTGATCGTAGGACAACGCGATGTACATCATTGGACGGTTCTCCATCCGCTCTGCATCAATCGCCACTGGACGAAGCTGGATCTTATGCATCCCCAGAATACCCACTTGAGGTGTATTCAGAATTGGCGTAGACAACAAGGAACCAAATGTTCCACCATTGGTGATGGTGAACGTTCCACCTTGTAGATCAGATAACGCCAGCGTGTTGGAGCGAGCTTTGGATGCCAGGTCCGCAATGCTCTTCTCGATCTCGGCAAAGCCCAGACGATCGGCATCACGCACAACCGGTACAACCAGTCCTTCCTTCGCAGATACAGCGATGCCGATATCATAATACTTTTTGAGCACAACATCTTCGCCATCAATCTCTGCGTTAATTGTAGGGAATTTTTTCAGAGCCCCCACAACCGCTTTGGTGAAGAAGGACATGAAGCCCAGGTTGATCTCATGTTTCTCTTTGAACTTGTCCTTACGGCGTTTACGTACATCCATGATCGCAGTCATATCAACTTCATTAAATGTAGTCAACATGGCTGCTGTCTGCTGCGCCTCTACCAGACGTTTGGCAATGGTCGCACGACGGCGAGACATCCGCTGACGCTCCACCGGTTTGGTATAGGTGGAACTTCCAGCTGCCGGAGCACTTGGTGCTGCTGGAGCTTTACTCGCAGGTGGAGCAGCAGGAGCAGGCGCCTGATTGTTATGGCTCTTCACATCATCCTGGTATACCCGTCCAATCGGATCTTTGCTCTGAACCTGATCCAGTTCGATACCACGTTCACGTGCAAGCTTACGGGCAGACGGTGAAGCCGTCTTGGCACTATCGGATGACTCCGGTGCTGCCGCAACAGCTGCTGGTGGTGGTGTTGGAGCTTCAGGTGCAGGAGTAACGGCCTTTTTCTCTTCAGCTGCCGGTTCGGAAGCGGGTGCACCGCTTCCTCCTCCAGAACCAGCTGAGAGTGTACCGATCGTTTCACCGATCTCTACCGTCTCTCCTTCCTGACGAATGATCTTCTCCAGCACGCCGCTTTCTTCTGCGCTAATCTCAATATTTACTTTATCCGTTTCCAGTTCAAGAAGCACATCACCCTGATTAACGGTATCCCCTTCTTTAACCATCCATCTGGATACAGTTCCCTCAGTTATTGACTCACCCATTGCAGGTACTTTAATTTCACTCACAGCTGTTACCTCCCCAGTGGAATATTATTCTTCGTCGTTTGTTTCAACGCAGATGTAATAATCTGTTGCTGTTCCATACTATGCACAAGCTGATAACCGCTGGAAGGACTTGCGTGTTCCGGGCGACCTTCGTATCTAACGGTTGTGCCTTCCGGAGCGACTTCACGAAGACGAGGCTCCATGTATGTCCAGGCACCCATGTTTTTGTTCTCTTCCTGTACCCATACCAACTCTTTTACATTACTGAAACGGGCGAGGACACGTTTGATCTCTTCTGCCGGGAACGGATACAACTGTTCCACACGAATAATGTGAAGCCATGACCGATCTGCTTTATCTTTTTCAATAGCATCTTCCAGGTCAATGGCAACCTTGCCACTGCACAAAATAATGCGCTCTACACGATCCGGCTGTGTCCCCAGTCCAGCTTGTTCCAGTACAAGTTCAAACTTGCCTTCACTGAATTCGACTGCCGGTGATGCAACACGCGGGTTACGAATGAGACTTTTTGGTGACATCATCACAAGTGGACGAGCATCTTCCGTTTCAGTCAACGAAGCTTGACGACGCAACAAGTGGAAGTACTGAGATGCACTCGACAAGTTGGCAACCGTCATGTTGTCTTCTGCACAAAGCTGCAGGAAGCGTTCCAGACGAGCACTTGTATGCTCAGGTCCCTGACCCTCATTCGCATGTGGAAGCAACATGACCAGACTGGATTTCTGAGACCATTTGGCACGACCCGCTGATACAAACTGATCAAAGATAACTTGTGCACAGTTGGCAAAGTCACCGAATTGAGCTTCCCAGATGACCAGAGTATCGGGTGAATATACGTTATATCCGTATTCGAATCCAACAACGGATTCTTCAGACAACGGACTGTTATAGATTGCAAAGGATGCTCTTGCCTGTGGCAAGTGATGTAATGGGCAGAACTTTGCTCCATTCTCCGAATCATGCAACACCAGATTCCGATGAGCGAATGTAGCACGCTCGGCATCCTGTCCACTAATCCGAATTGGCTTGCCATCTGCCAGAATGGTTGCAAATGCGAGTGTCTCCGCAAGGCTCCAATCCACTTTTTCCCCTTCGTTCAGGGAAGTGCTCCGGCGTTGCAAAATCCGCTGTAACTTCGGATACACATTGAAGTTCTCAGGCCATTTCAGCAGATCGGCATTAATGCCACGCAGATTCTCCAGTGGTACCGCAGTCGGCGTAATCGTAACAGCTTCCGGCTCACTGATTTTCCGTTGATAATATTCATGTACTTCATTTTTCTTCATCTGGTCATAAGCTTCTTTTAATTTGTTCGTTACTCCATCGCGAATGCTCGTAATGGACGCATCATCGATAACCGATTCCTGTTTCAACTGATCCTGATACAAGTGGCTTACCGTTGGATGGTTTTTCACCTTGTCATAAACGATAGGTTGAGTCGTTTCGGGATCATCGGTTTCATTATGGCCGTAACGACGGTAACCGATCAAGTCGATCAGGAAATCCTTTTTGAAACGATTGCGATACTCTGCTGCCATACGAATGGCTGCAATACAAGCTTCCGGATTGTCCGCATTCACGTGTACAATCGGAATTTCGTACCCTTTAGCAAGGTCACTTGCGTAATACGTTGAACGGGAATCACCGCTATCTGTAGTGAAACCCAGACGATTGTTGACGATAATATGGATGGTTCCGCCATTCTGATATCCTGGCAGAGCTTTGAAGTTAAGCGTCTCGGCAACGATCCCTTCGCCAGGGAATGCTGCATCACCATGCATCAAAATGGTAGCTGCCTTCGTCACGTCCTGCTTCGGATATCCAGGGTCACGACGGTCATCCTGAGCCGCACGAGCAAACCCTTGTACAACCGGATTAACGTATTCCAGATGGCTCGGGTTATTCGCCAGAGTAAGGCGTGCCTGTACAGTTTCCCCGTCTTTTACAAAACGGTTCGCACCCATATGATATTTGACATCCCCCGTCCAACCGTAGTTGATTCCAGTCGAACCTTCCGACGGAACCAAATCTTTGTTCGGAGCATGATGAAATTCAGAGAAAATTTTGCTGTACGGTTTGCCCAAAACATGAGCCAGTACATTTAACCGCCCACGGTGGGCCATACCCATCAGGATGTGGCTTGATCCGGCTTCCGCCATGATGCGAACAGCTTCATCCAGCATCGGCACAAGCACATCGTTACCTTCGATGGAGAAACGTTTCTGCCCAACAAATGTTTTGTGAAGATAATCTTCAAACTGCTCAACTTCAACCAAACGTTCCAGCAAAGCCTTACGTTCTTTCGGCGTAAGTGGAGCCGGTGATGTACGGGATTCCGCACGACGATTCAGCCACTCACGCTCTTGAACTTCGTGCACATGACTGAATTCGTATGCCATGGGTCCAGTGTATATCTGACGCAAACGTTGGATTGCATCCCATCCGGTTGCTGTCTGCCCATCTGCACCTTCCCAGATCAGGGAAGCAGGCAAAGCTTTCAGATCTTCTTCGTTTAATTCAAAATGCTGAGGTTCCAGCAAAGATGTGTCTGTATCTTCACTGATTCCAAGCGGATCTATATCTGCAGCAAGATGACCATAGGTGCGGATGTTCCATACCAGTTTACCCGCTGTAACCGCTTTCTGTAATAATTGAATGTCTACGCTTCCGGAAGCCAATTGGGCGTTGCCGGAATTCGAAGTTGTGCGTGCATCCCTGCCAGACATCGGCGGTGCACCCCATTGTTCAAATAGTTCACGATAAGCCGGTGTAACCGAACCAGGGTCTTGAGTAAATAATTCATATTGTTCCTGTACGTATCCCATGTTGGGGCCATAGTAACTTTCCCAGGGCTTCTTGTTGCCTTCCACGATCGTCATCGACGTTCCCTCCGTCTTGATTTAGTCATAAGTTTTTGACGGAAATCATTGACTAAGCCGTAATTTGCGTTCGTTCAACATTTTAAGCGAAATTTTTCATGAAGTCCAATAATCGTGCTGTTGGTGGTAGTAACGTTAGTCCGACGCTCCCGTCAAGGTTTGTCTGCGTTTTCAAAATCAAAGTAAAACAATGATTGTATATACCGTCGCACAGATGTCGAATACTGTCCTGATCCGTTCGAAGGTTACACTTTCTCCACTTCTTCAAGTGAAGTCCGTGTTCTAATATCTATTCTATAAACTTTTACGCTCAGGAGCATTTCCTATTTTTAGTTCAATTGATGCATAAATTAGATGAATCGAATAAATCGATCAATTTGGGTAGAACAACGAACGCTTAATTACAACAAAATAGGCATACGATCTCCCATTTTACCTCCTTAATTGAATTGTGGTCCATTATGTGCAAAAACAAACCGTCAAGTTAAACATTAACCATTTGACGTCACATTCAACAAATAATTGGGGTTTTCTTCAGGAGACCCACAGCAAAAAGCTGGCCCAGACATAAATTATCCGAGCCGCTTCTTTGGATTCAGCAATTTTCACCTCAGCAAATACTTCCTATTTCTTTTCATCCTCTGTAACAGCATCCAGATCTATGGCCATACGGATCATATCCACACAGCGGATACCGTCCTCTATAATCTCTTCCTCATAATGCCTCACAAAGAAGTCACGATCAACCCCGATAATGCGAAAACCGCAACGTTGGTATAACTTCAATTGATGAAAGCTGGAGTTGCCCGTCCCGATCTCGAGAATCCGGCAGCCCAATCTACGTGCAGCTTCCATCGCTTCCTTAATCATGTGTTTGCCTACGCCTTGTCCCTGCAGTTCTTCCTGTACGGCAATATTAACAATCTCCGCAGTCTCTGGACGAGTCTTCAACAATACGAACTCCCCAACCATCTCTCCTTCATACTCGGCAATAAAACAAACACCCCGACTCAGGTACTCATCCACAATTGCCTTTGAAGGATCAGCCATCAATAAAAGTTCGTAGGGTCTCTCTTCTTCCCAGTCCAAAATCCGGAACGACAATTTCATGCCAATCTCCACCTTTTCATCGTACAATATTCATTTACGTTCTGTTTGCAGAAGCCTATGTATGGCAAATCCACAAATATATCATTCTTCATTTCAACAAACTAGTTTACTCAATCTATTAATCACACACTATTACCCACAGACTAGTCATCTCCTATAAAAATAGTAAACTTCATTATATCATAATATTTGGATATAAATATATAGATATGGATGATACATTTTGAGGCATTCTTTTTATCCTAACCCAAGCTTAAATGCTCATGGATTAATTTCCATTCCCCATCAAGCGTCGCCGCAATGTATTCTTCCAGGGCATGCTGGTATCCCATGATTTTTCCTCCTTCTGACGGTTTAACTTATTTGGTCCCACTCTGTTCAAGTACCGAATCGCTATACATCATAAATGTCTCTTGCAGTGTACGTCCGGATGACTTCTCCCAGATCACACTCCGCTCAAAAGTACCTTTTTGAAAAAAACGCGGGAAACGTTCAGCAAACCAATCCTGCATAGGCAGCTCAAAAACCCGCTTCATAGGCACCCATAACAGTTCGCCTTCGGGCGGATCTTGCAATAACTGACCCTCGAATGAAGTCGCCAAATAGTTAAATACCATGTACCGCAATCCTTGTTCGGGATCACAAAACTCATCAAGCCCTTTATACGTAATCTCATTGACTACTAGCCCCGTCTCCTCCAGAACCTCCCGCACGGCACCATCCACGATACTCTCCGGAAAGTCTACCTTCCCCCCAGGAGCGATGTATCCCGGAAATCCTTTGCGATCCGGCCGATTCATTAACAACACCTGATCATTCATTTTGTCCCATACCATACACATCGTTAAAATCTCTATTCTAGTATCCATATTCGTCCTCCTGCTAACATGCGCTTCTCTGCTGTACACTAACATTTCTGGGAATAACCTGTGTTTTCCTTCTTTATTCCCACTCTGATTCATTCGTATTTTCACCGGTCTCACAGTATAGTCTATGATGATATATATGCATGCGAAAGGCGGACGCCCTGTACACCTGTACATCAGAAGCCCGCCTGTTTTGTGATATTCTATGCTGCTCTTTCCTCAAGCCTGGAGTTGCCAGTTCTCATTTCAATTCCGTAATCAACACCCGGCGTTCCTTCCATTCAGCCCGGCGATAAGCCTGTTGCATACCAAATTTGCGGATACTTGCCTTTGGTACCGATTTATATGGTAAAACGATCGTAAAGTCCTCATCAAACGGAAAAAAAGACAGACCTACCTTTTCATTAGATAACCACTCTGCCTGAATCGGCTGTCTGGAACAGGCATCAAACGTACAACTGAGCCCTTCTGCAAAAAAATCATAACGCGCAGCAGGTGTTCCAGGTTCCTCCATACATAGAAACAGACTGAGCTGATCACAGAAAAGCATAATCTCCACATCACTTTGCAGCCTCTGTTTCAGTGCTTCAGCATTACCACCAAGCTGTTTCTCCCAATCCAGCTGACGTTCGTGTTCTTGTTGCAGATAATCTCGAATGTCATCATCATCCTGAGCATTGGCCCCCAGATTTTTCTGAAATAGCTCCGTGTACATCAAGCTACACAATAATCCGGCGTAGAGGTTTTTCTGACGAACTTCTTCAATCCCTTTATGGTAGAATACAAAACGCGGACGTAATGGAAAGTCACGAAACGAATACGGCGATTGACTGTAATCATTCCAGAACGGAGATGAATCCAGTTCAATCCAGCCACGGTCATGTTCTTTGGCCGCTAGAATCAATTCATCCCGATGCGCAGCATCGGCTAATAATTCATTTTTCCAGTGAGAAGCCATCTCTCCGGCTACTAATCCATGCTCATGCTGTGCGGTCAAAACAAAATCATGCTCTCTCTCATATACGATCATGTGCTGTCACCCTTCCGCATGGTATACGTTGACTTTAACATAAATTGGGTTAAACTTTCCTATAAGTTGTATTTCGCTCCATTTTGACGAAAGGCATTATGAAGTGCACAATGTAAAGGTGTTGTCAGTTTGCTGAAATTTGATACACTAGGTTGTGTCCACAATTATATTACATACAGAAAGCGGGATCTCATGAATTTATACTCTCCTTACATCGAGTTTAACCGCAAGGAATGGGCTGAACTTAAAGAACATCAGACCACTCTTCCACTGACGGAAGCCGAATTAGAACAGTTAAAGGGATTGAATGAAGAGGTATCGATTCAAGAAGTCGAAGATATATATTTGCCTCTTACCCACTTTATTGACCTATATGCAAGAGTTTCACGAGAGCTGAATCAACTAACGGCCTCCTTTATGAAAAAAGAAGCCCTCCCCACCCCCTACATCATTGGAATCGGGGGAAGTGTTGCCGTGGGCAAAAGTACAGCAGCCCGCTTGCTACAGGCACTGCTCGCCAGAGGTAAGAATAGCCCGAAGGTTGACCTTGTCACAACCGACGGTTTCTTATATCCCAATGCGGTGCTGCAAGAGAAGGGCATCATGAACCGCAAGGGATTCCCGGAAAGTTATGATATCAAATCCCTGATTCAGTTCATGGGTGATGTGAAATCAGGCAAGCCCGAAGTGAAAGCACCCGTCTACTCTCACCTCGCCTACGATGTCATTCAAGGGGAAGAGAAGCAGATCTGTCAACCGGATATTCTCATTATTGAAGGTATCAATGTACTTCAGATCAAAAAGGAAACGCCTTTGCTGGTTAGTGATTTCTTCGATTTTTCCATCTACATTGATGCGGAAGAAGAGCATATACGACACTGGTACGTTGAGCGTTTCAAGCTACTCCGCAATACAGCGTTCCAGAACACGGATTCCTTTTTCCATCAACGATTCGCCAATATCGATGAAGAAGAAACCGTGCGTACGGCCAACCAGATCTGGCAAGATATCAATGCCAAAAACCTGCATGAAAACATTTTGCCAACCAAAGGGCGTGCCAGACTGATTCTGAAAAAGGAAGCCGATCACTCCATTGGGCAGATTCAATTGCGCAAACTGTAGACAACACTCGTGCAGTACACTTTGATGTTATATCTAATTACCCTTAAAAGGAGAGAAAAACACATTGCAAACCCTGATTATACTCGGCAGTATTATGATGTTCCTGGCTGTTGCTTTGGGTGCTTTTGGCGCACACGCGCTCAAGCGTAAACTATCCGCTGACATGATCAAAATCTATGAAACCGGTGTTCAATATCACCTCATCCACGGACTTGGCATCATCCTGATCGGACTGCTGGCAGACGGTCTTGAATCCTCTTCACTCGTCATGCTTGCCGGGTGGCTGATGTTCGCCGGAATCATCCTGTTCTCTGGCAGCCTGTACGTTTTAAGTGTAACGGGTGTTCGCAAATTGGGAGCCGTTACCCCACTTGGCGGAGTCGCATTTTTGGCTGGATGGGTTATGATCATGATTGCCGCATTGTAAATATGCCCCGCGGATAAACGAAAAGAGTGTTCTGGCCGATATGAATAATCGCTGGAGCACTCTTTTTCCTGTTCAATCAGTCCATATTCTGCGAATGGTGAGCAGTCCTGTATCTGGTCGTTGTCTCTCCAGCACATACACATCCGGGTTAGACAGTTTGGTCCACTCTTCATAACCAAAGGATGGTTCATACTCACGAATAAGCAGTGATAACAAGTTCCCATGTGTAACCGCGGCCCCGTGCTGCTCTGGTCTGCTCCACAACTCTTCCAGTAGTGCAAGCCCCCTTGCAGCCGCGTTTCTAGAAGATTCCCCGCCTTCTTCCACCCAATCCACATCATCATATGTACGTTTCAGTACATCCATCCAGTTAGGCAGATCAAGAGAGCTAAGTATCCTCTCCTGGAGACGTTCATCCGTATGTATATGTTGCAGCGTTGCTATACCCAGTGGCATAGCCGTCTGAACGGCCCTTTTCCATGGACTGGAGACAATATACGATATGGAATGATGAGCCAAGATATCTGCAAGTTTTTCAGCCTGCCTGATCCCTTCATCTGTAAGCTCTGCACGGGGTTCCTGCCCTGTGGCCTTGGCGTGACGGATAAGATAAATGGACTGCATAGCTATCACCTCCTATGGTGTAACCTACTTGGTGTTCATCTCAAGATATTGAAGTGCACTGTACATCTTCTCCTGCTCTTCCGGTCGGCCTGATGAACTGAGGAAAGTGACCTGTTCCCCTGTTCTGTCTCCATGTTGAGCCACCAGTCCAAGCCGCTGCTTCAGATGGTTCACCGTACCTGTACTGCCATCAATAATCTGTATATGATCGGGCAGAACCGTGCGCAGAATGGACGTATAGAATGGATAATGCGTGCAACCAAGCACCACTGTGCCATACCCATGAAGATCGAGATCTGCCAGCTTGAACCGGAAATAATCAGCGATTTTGCCCGGATCAAAATCCAGCTGTTCACACCACTCCACAAGTTCCGGCAGCGCAATGGAATCCACACTGTGGTGATCATCAACACGTGATACCAGTTCGTTATACTTGGTTTGGCTCAAGGTGAGGGCCGTAGCAAATACAAGCACTCTCTTTCCACTATCACGATTCATCTCCACGGCCGGTTTCACAGCAGGCTCCATGCCAATGATCGGGATATCGTACTTGGCGCGCAGATCCTTCACAGCCAGACTTGTTGCTGTATTACAAGCAATCACGATTGCCTGGACATCCTCCTGAACGATAGCTTCCACACAATCAAAAATATGTCCTCTAACCTCATCCGCAGATTTGGTTCCATAAGGGACATGCAAGGTATCCGCATAATACAAGAATTTTTCTTCCGGAAACTGTTGTAATGCCTGATGCAAAACGGTTAAACCACCGATGCCTGAATCAAAAAAAGCAATTTTCTTAGTCAAGGATTTCACCTCTATAATGTATTCTTTCGGGTTCCAAGAACCTCTCAATGCTGCTCATGCTGACTGGAGGTGAGGTTTGTACATCCGGCTCATCACACACTACAGTGCTTGACGACTTGCGGGAACCATTCCGGTTACGGATCGTTCTTCTGATCGCTGACTAAGCCGAACGCTATCGCTTCTTCAGAATCGATTCCGCCCCCTCCATTACTTCCGCTAAGTCAGGTACTATAGAGAAGATAAGCCATTATTCTACGCTCATTTTATACTGTCTGAGCCAGTCCTTGCCACTATGCCACGCCTCTACAGGGTTAAGCTCTCCGAGCATTTCAGTACTTGCCTGAGCCATGATCCATTCCTTGAGACCATTATCCGGACTGGATTCGAGCTGCTGTAGCAGGAAAGGCAGTCCTGCCTCCGCCGTATTCAAGATGTCGTCGTAAGCCTCCCGGTTACCAGCAATATAATCATTCGGATTGCTACTGGTCAGGAGGACAGGGTCGCTAACCATCTGCTGCAACTTGCTTTCAATGGTTGCTGATAATGCTTGGTCTTCTGTCCAAGTCGAACATGCTGCTACCGTCAATGCTGTGCATACGGATAACAAACCCAGAATCAGTCTTCTGCGATTCACTATACCACTCCTTTCAACAACGAGTTAACTCAACAGATTCAGCTTTCATGCTCAAGCCCCCGGCCAACTACAGAACAAGTTCCCATTGTTCTTCGGTAAGCTCCTGACCTGACAACATCTGCTTGCGGACTTCCTTCACTTCAAAGCCCACAGATTGATATAATCTACGCGCGCCGATCAAAGACTCATTGGTCCACAGGATCACGGATGTGTAGTCCTTTTCTTTTGCAAAAAGAATGGCCTGTTCGATAAGCTTCACGCCCCATCCTGCACCACGTGCTTCCGGTTCGATCAGAAACCAGCGAAGTTGAGCCGTATTTTCATTCACCTGAGTAAGTCCTATGGAGCTGGAAGCTGTCTGATCTAACTCAACAATCCATAACATCTCCCTCGAATGATTGCCTTTAAGTCCAAACGAATTCACCGCATGGGTGATAAATTCAGCAAAGCTATGATCATAATTATACTCGTTTCGATAGATTCGGATATGTGCTTCAATGACATACTGCAGATCCTTTTGTACGAAAGTGCGGATCATCAGACATCACAGTCCTTCCTCAAATCCACAGTTGTGATACTGAAATCCACACCGAACTGGATTAATCCGAGTTTACGGGCAACATGCTGTGAAGCGAGATTATCCCAAGATGTACTGTAGATTGGCATGCATCCACGCTCCTTGACATAATACTGCCAGCACTTTACCGTTTCCGCTGCATATCCATGTCCTCTATAACCGGGTGTCGTATACAGGCTCGCCTCTGCACCATGAAGGGAAACCCTTGCAGAGCAGCACACTGCCACAGCAGAATCACCAATAACATAAGCGGCAACAGGGCTTTTTTCATGCAAGTGATCTGTTAGTTCAGGGAAATGCTCTGCCAACAAATAACGCTGCTCCTGACCAATCAACTGAACCTTCTGATTCCACTCGTGAGATATCTCAGGAAAAGCATAGGCGGGTCCCATCCACACACGGTTAACCGGCTCAAAGGTTTCCACCTTCCGAATCAGTTTCGGAATATCCAATGGAAGCTCGCAATCCTTACTCAACTCATCCATTAGATCCGGCGGTAACTGCTCATGGTAATAGATCAGTGAACCGGCAGAAGTCATGCCGATAAAAAGGGCTGGAGCCTGCCCACCACCCTGCTCGTTAATGCTTAATAGACGCTGCTGCTCATTGATTGTATATAAAGTATTGGCTTGTATTTTCAACATTTCCATAGGCGACAGGTTCGATTTCGGAACCATAACTATGAAGTTAACCTTTGCAATAATCGTTTGCCTTCACTGGCTTTACCAGCTTCCTGCTGCTCCAGAAAATCGGATAATTCACGTAAATCAGCCGGGCGATATCCAGCCCCGCACCCGCAATTATGATAGGTAAAGCCATGACGATACAGCATCATCACTTTGGTCCATTGTTTGGTATCATTTTGCTTCGGAGCCTGGAAATCCTGTCCCATGCTAACCATAGATGTGGCACATTGCGGGCACTTATATTCAAGTTGTGCCACCACCTCAGGGCTCAGGTCATGTCTGGAAACTTGTTTAAATGATTTGCGACAGTTGAAACAGGCATAGATGTCCTTGTATGGTCCTGACATGGCATATCTGCACATCATCTGCACCTCCTCATTAATTTCCATTATACGGGATTTTCAGTGCGGATACGACTTGATTTTGCATATTTGCGAAAATTCCGCCCATTCACTCATTGACCTTGCAAAGCAGTTTTTTTCCATGCCTCACCGAGTTCCGCAATCGTTGCGTACCGCTGGGACCGCTCGTCGCTCACTGCACGTATCACAACCTGATACAACGCTTCTCCAGCATCCCATCTGGCATAGGAACGATCTTTCTCCCCGCCAAGCAACGCAAACGCCGTTGCCCCCATATTGAATACATTGGTAACCGCATCTATGGGTGCGCCTAGCTCAAACTCTTCGGGTGACATAAAGCGGGAAGATCCCCACATACGCCCCATGGTATTGGTAAAAGAGCCCTTCCGATACAAATCGATATCACAAATTTTCATAAAGTTTCTGTCAAAATCATAGATCAGACTGCCATCATACAAATCAACAGCCACATAACCTCTCCGTTCCACCTCGATATGAAAATTCAGAATCTGCTCCATCGCTCGAATGCGTGTCTGCACCGAAAGCTGTCTGAACCGATGGTATGGCGAACGCGGATCTTCATATTTAGCAGGAGGCGGGAAATACCAGTGGGAGTGCAGACACTCCCCATCCACCCAATCGAATACACAGGCATACCCCTCATCCGTTGCAAAATGATCCGTTAGTCGAATCAACGTGTCATGTGCCAGATCCTCGTAGACGGAAACAGATGATTTCAGATTACGAATGGCTTCCGGGGAACTTCCCGTATGATTCGCATGAATCGTATGCGCTCCCGCATATTTAATGAACAATCGCTTTCCATCCTTTTGCACAATACCGAAGGAGAGATTCCCTGAATCCTGCTGATCGAATACGCGAAAGACCGTACCCAATGGCTGTAACCAATCGAAAGAATGAGACTCTTTTAAAACAAAGGAAATACCATCGATCTCAAGTTCAACTTGATCTGTCATCTCGGACTCCTCCTGTGCTGGTATCTTCATTCAATGTTGAATGCTCCGTATAAAAGTAATGCATATGCGCCTCATCATATCCCTGACCGTTGACTTCCAATGCGTTACGCTCGATGCCATAAACTTCAAATCCATATCTCTCGTATAAACTTCGGGCTGATTCATTGGTTGTCACTACACTCAGATTAATCTGCTTGATACCTTCCAGATGTCTTCCCCGATCCAGCACCTCGCGGAGCAAACGTGAAGCCAGCCCACTTCCCCGATATGGCGGAGCTACATAGACGCCCCAGATCATACCTTTGTGCCTGAGCTTTAGGCCATGTTCCCTTTTGAAACCCATCATTCCCGCCAAGGTTCCTTCTTCTGTGTATGCTCCCAGAATATAATCATCCGGTTCATTATGTATGCGCTCCTGCACTTCACTCATGGGGAGTTGAATGGACAACTCAAACGAAGCCCCGAAGGCTTCAGGATGTGTTTTCAGTGCTTCCAGTCGCAAAGGCCAGTAAATGTCTGCTTCATCCCGCTGAATATTGCGAATGGCATAGGTCTCTTGCTTTCGGCCTGCATTCATTCTTCGACCACTCCCTGCATCTCATAAGGATAATCGATCTGAAGTTTTACATTCGCTGCCGCTTCCTGTCCTGCAAGCAACCCAACAACATAAATCCCCAGATCAATGGACGTGGCTACTCCACCGGCAGTAATTACATTTCCATCTTTTACAATCCGCTTCTGAATCACCTCAGTGACATATGGCTCAAGCAAATTATATGCACGGGGATGTGTTGTTGCTTTTTTGCCAGATAAAAAACCAGCTGCACCCAGCAGCAGAGAGCCTGTGCACACCGAAACCTTCAAAGGCACAGACTCAGCCTGTTTCAGCCAACCTACAAAGGCCTCGTCATATCGAAGCTTGCGCGTTCCCATGCCCCCAGGGATAAACACGAGATCATATTCCGACAGGTCAGGCTTCACCCGATCCACCTTCAACGTTAGACCAGACTCATCCGTGACCTGATCTGTCATGGCACAGGTTTCCCACGTCGTTCCTTTGGTAGGTTCAAAGAAATTCAACCGATTGATCACATCATAAAACCCTGCAAAATCAAGAAAAGTCAGTCCATCAAACAAAACGAATGCAATTTTCATTGGTAACCTCCGCGTTTTAATTTGGAGCATCCTGATTAAGTTTCTGATTCCGATCCCGTTCCATTGCTTCCTTCACCCGGTCACGCGCTGGCAGCTTGCTATTGATATGAAAGAGCAGACCCACAATCACAAGAAGTAAAATAATGACGATGAATTCGAATATGGCTAACCCTCCCATTCGCAAACTGTACAATTTTGGCTCCTACCAAATCTCTATTTTAAACCACGGGCGATGATCCACTCCAGCCACTTCCAGGGTAGCAGTGCTTTACCTATGATGAGCACACGCGAACCTTTTCCGAGCGCATATCGAAGTCTTGGTGCACGCATCCGTGCAATTCGGCCGATCAGATCAGCTACCTCCTGTGGATCAGGTGCCGTCTCGCTCGCATGTTTGGAATAACGAAGAACCGCGTCCAGCTTATGCTTATACGGAGAGTCCTCGCTCCGGTGAATCTCACCCAAACCTTTATTCCAGATCGGTGTGCGATAAGAGCCAGGCTCAACTAATACCACCCGAACACCAAAAGAAGACATCTCATGCCGCAAACTTTCCGTGAATCCTTCCACAGCGAATTTGGAGGCAGCATAGGGCGCATATCCTGGGAAACCGGACAACCCACTGACGCTGGACAAATTTATAATTAACCCCTGCTTCTGTTCACGCATCACAGGCAGGACCGCACGTGTCACAGCGATTAATCCAAATAGATTCGTTTCCATCTGGCGCCGCCAATCCTCCATCGACACTTCCTCAATGAACCCGCCAACCGCAAATCCTGCATTGTTCACCAGCATGTCTATTCGGCCATTATGAAGAAGTACGGACCCCACAGCTTCCTGCACTGATTCAGCATCAGTCACGTCCAGTTGCACATATTGCAAACGTTCGGTTATCCCCGCCTGTTCAGCCAGTTTCACCAATTCTTTTCTTCGACTCAGATCACGCATTGTAGCAACAACAAGATATCCCTGCTTGGCAAGGGTGATTGCGGTGAGCATACCGAAGCCGCTGGATGTGCCTGTAATTAAGGCCACCGGAGCGTTAATTCCTTCCTTCGTCTTTTTCACTACATCAGAACCTGCATTAATCCGTCCCTGTCCGGCTTCTGTTAAGTTTTCCTCTACTGTCACGGTGTGTCCTTCTTTCCTCGGTAAATTACTTACTTCCCGTTCCTACCTATACCGCACGGCACCTACTGCTTAATCCGCCACTCCATTATGCCGTCTCTCCACCCTGCGCAGCTTCGTAAGTCCCGGTTCAAACGTATACGGTACAAATCTGATCTCAGGTAAGGTGCATTCAAGCCGCTCTCCCAGCTTCATCAGTTCCAGCAGTACATTGGTCTCAACCTGAGCCATCACTGCGTTCCCCCCAAGTCGAAGGGATACCTCCATTGTTCCGTCCCCTTGCTGCACCACACGATAATGTTCAATATCCGGCGAAGCCGCAATGACCGAACGGGTAACGAAATCCGGAAAGACCGGTACCGCCTCACCCGTATGCATGTTTGAAAAATAAAGCGTGTCATCACAGCGGCCTTCAATCCGCTCAATGGCAGTAAACGGGGAACCACAGGCACATGGCAGCGCGGCCTCGGTCAGAATATCATTCAGCCGATACCGGATTATCGGCTGTGATGTTCTGGAGAAGTCCGTAATAATGGGCACGAACCGTCGGGTGGCGGGATCAATGAACTCTTTTTCAATATGCACGATATCTTCATTCAAATGCAGTGTGCCATAACGACAGGTTGCACCCAGGAACCCTTCTGTACACTGATATACTTGATGAACGGTCTGTCCGAAGATCTTCTCCAACACCTTGCGATCCAGGGGGTCCAGCACCTCGGCAACAGAGATGATTTTATCCGGTACAGCAGTCAGATAGCCTGCCACATAGGCATCCGCCAACAGACGCAGCATGGATGGAGGAGCCACCCACACGGTAGGTTGGTAGGTTTCCAGCCGCTTAACCAAGGTCTCCACACGTTCCAGCAGATCAAAATACTGAAATTGCAATTTGCCACGCTGCACCGATTCATACAGATTACTGTTGGCTCGCAGGAAAAATGCAATCTTGGCAGGTTTCCACAGTCCACCGGGCAGCAACTTAGCCAGCACTTTGCCCGTCCACGCATCCTGCTCCCGATCACTTACCAGAAATATTCCCCGGTTCCCTGACGTACCCGAAGACAATCCAACGGTCACGCCTTGAATGGAAGGTTTGAAATCACGCGTTTCTTCACTTTCACCTGCAAGAGCCAGCGCTTCAACTTTGGTAATGCCCACCGTGTTCAGTGTATCGAAATGTTCCATCATGATTGATTTGTCAATCAAAGGAAAGCTTCTCCAGTCGGTTGCGTCCACGCCACCCCACCACTTCCGGTAAAACGGAGATCGGGCACGGATCTGATGAACATGCCGAATAATCCGGCGCTCTTGCCAGCGCTCAAGTTGTTCTCGTGTTTTCCATGTTCGCAGCCCACGTGCGAGTGCATAATGAACTACAATGCGAAAGGTATTACTCATCGTTTCTGCCCTCCTGTGCCCCAAGCGTCCAGTACATCTCGACAATGGCTCGGCACAATTCGAATGTGGGGAAACTGCTGATACAGCTGAACCAGCTTGTCAAAATTACGGTGGTATTCCTGTCGATTCGACATAATAATACCCGCAAGCGCATGAGGTCTGCGTTGTTCACGAAAAGCCCGACTCGACCACACCGCGTCCGCGCAGAGAAAATAGTCATGTTCTTCGGTACGCAACAGAAGTCCCATCATGCCTTCCGCATGACCGGATACATCCACCCCCAGCAGACTGCCATCACCAAAGATGTCATAGACCTCATCAAAAGGGAAAGCTTCCCCCGCTCTCGTCCATCGCTCAGGCTCACACGTAACAGGCCATGATCTGGCCATAAAATCCTCGGGCAACAACCCGGCAAGAAAGCCTGCTTTTACAGCCGCAATCGGACCAAGTGAGCGCACAGCATCATAGGCCCTTGGCAGATAGATAAATTGTGCCTCCGGGAAATCTCGTACACCCGCGATATGATCGCCGTGAAAATGCGAGAGGATGATATACCGAATATCCGAAGCTTTCAGTCCAATTCGAGCCAAAAAATGAACGGCACTATCCTCCTCGCGATAGACCACAGGTGTAATATGACGATACAGTGCGTTAGGCAAATGAGCCGTTTCCTTGAAAAAGCGGGAACTATATCCCGTATCCAGCAGGATCGGTCCATGTACGGGATGAATGATGCAGGCAAATCCTGCCGGGAAAGGTACTGGACTCAATCGACCACCACGCAGCGTCAGAAACTCCGGATGTGTACAGTAACCCGCCGCACCCAAATATAGTTCCACCGGAGTTGTTGTCAGCATGATTCAGCCCTCCACCAGTCTGCAAATTGTTGCAATCCCTCTTCAATGGACACCCGAGGGATGTATCCCAATTGCTCCCGTGCATCCGTAATATCCAACGTCTGTGGGATGGATAAGGATCCGACTGTATACCGTGTCAACGGAGGTTCACCCAACGCAGGAATATAGCCATGAACTCGCTCCAGCAACGCTGCCACACCATATGCCATCCGATAAGGAATGTTTCGACGACGCAAGGGCATATCCAGCATGCCAAACAGGCTGCTCACCAACTCACTGAACGCCCTTGGATCGCCATTGGAGATATTGTAGGCTCTACCAAGTGCTTCTGTAGAGGCATCGCGGCACAATAATAAGGCATCCACCACATTATCCACACAGGTCAGATCGATTAATGCCTGTCCATCACCGATCATGGGCACGCCCGATTTCGCGTTTGCTGCGACAATTCTGGGAAATAACGTCTGATCATACGGACCAAAGATGGCTCGCGGTCGAATGATGATCGACGGAAGCCCCTTCGCATGCCCCTCCATTACAACCTGCTCAGCGAGAAGCTTCGTGGCTGCATAATGATTGGCTGGTTTGGATGGCAACGGGTCATTCTCATGTACGTTATATCGTGGTATGTAGTTAAAATATATACTTGGAGTCGAGACATGTATGAATCGCTGTACTTTATTATGCAGGCATACATCAATGAGGTTTTGTGTGCCTTCTACATTACTGCTATAAAAGTCACGATATTTACCCCATGGCGATGATAGTGCCGCACAGTGAAACACCATATCCTGCCCCGCACACCCTTCGTTTACTACTGCCTCATTCCGTATATCTCCATTGAGGAATCGGACTCCTGCCGACTCAAGTTCTGCACCAACCTTTGGCTGTCGGCCCATGCCAGTGACTTCCCATCCCTCTTGGGCAAGCCGTATCGCGAGATGCCTGCCCAGACATCCCGTAGCTCCTGTAACCAATGCTCTATTCATTGTTGTTCACCGTTCCATTCTATGTCATGAGTCAAAGCTTCAGTCAGCGAGCACTTCTGCGATTTTGCCAGACGCCATGCGGCTAGCACCACTCCGAATTGTTCAAATACAGGCTGGATATCCTGCCCTACATAGACCACATCCCTGGTTCCACGCCACGCAGCTATCCATGCACGGAGCTTCCCTTTGCCAAAGATCTGCTGTACTCCGCTTCCTAACATGGGAAGCATGAGCATGGCTTTGCTGCCCCGTGCGGGCGTGATCATTTTTCTTTCTTTTACCAACGTCTCCGGTTCAGTTAGTGCACGCACCAAGTCATCTCCGGGGTGAAATAGATGAATCCCACTCGTTGCCCTCGGATTACACTCAATTGCGTATACCTGCCCATCCGGACCTTCTATAAAATCAAACCCAATCTGCCCACTAAAACCCGTTGCCTCAACAAATTGTCTCACCCACGCAAGGGCACCTTCATGTTCCACCTGTTCAAAAAAAACACTGGCTCCCACGCTTCCTGTACGATAGCGACTGTCGTAAGTGGCATGTGCAACCAGTTGCCCTTCATGCGCTATGCTGTAAGTACATAACATCTGACCAGGAATGTAGGCCTGTGCAACCCAAGGTGAAGCAACGGATAATTCCCCTTCTTCCGGAGGGTCGTTACGAAAATGTCGACGTTTCTTTTCGCTTACGTTTCCTTCCTGATCCGTCCCTACCCCAGCGTCATCGGTCATGAGTATTGGCATGCGAACTTTGGCTGCAAAGCGGGAATACACCGGCTTCCATACCCAATCTCCTAGTTTTCCCAGAACAGACTGAGCTTCCATCCATTCCTGCCGACTGTGGATCAGGCGTGTATCCGGAACCGAAAGACCGAGTGAGCCTGCAAGCTGGATAAAATCATATTTATGATGCAGCTCATACAGCTGCTCCAGAGTTGTAACCAGAACACGGCAATATACACGCAGTCTGTCTGCCCCTTGAGCAACATAAAAGACTTCTTCACACATCGGAATCAACAGGTCGATCTGCCAATCCTGTGCCAACCCTTCCAGCTCTGCCAGATACGCACGTGTGTTATGACGCGGCGATGGGACCACAGCGCACTGTTCCACTGCACGAGATGATCTGGTCAGATGCCGTACGGCACTCTCCGCGACATAGACCCGATGGCCTGCCCGATGAAGCATGCGTGCCAGATCCAGCGTTACGGGAGCCCTTCCGCCTGTAAGCAACACACGGAGAGAAGCAGCTGTACGATGTCTGGTTTCCCCAGATCTAGTAGTCAAAAATGAGTCCTCCCAATGATAATCCGGCAGCTGTGCCAATCATCAACACCCGATCTCCACGCTGAATACGCTGTTGTCTAATCGCTTCATGCAGACCCATCGGGATCGATGCCGCAATCGTATTGCCGTGATTTCGTGTGATGTCCATAAACCGATCTTCAGCAATGTCAAGCTTCTTGCGAATCAGTCTCATCGCCATGGCACTTCCCTGATGGGGAATGACCAATTGGAAATCCGCCATTCGATTCCCGGTTGCCTGCAGCATTTCGCTGATGAATCCAGGCAGAAGTCTGGAAGCCATGCGGAAGATCGCCTGTCCATCCATATGAAATAGGTAGGGCTCAGGTTGATCTGCCTTATAATTCGAAGCATGCAGCCGTGTACCTCCACCTGCAATCTCCGAGAAGCGAGCACCTCGGCTGTAGGTTTGAAGGGAAGCATGTACAATCTGCGACGATGATCCTTCAGGCGAACGTTCAATAATAACAGCGGCCGCGCCATCTCCGAACAGGGCCGCACTCTCTTTATCTGACCAATTCAGTCCGGCTGAGGCAATCTCGGTGGCTACGAGCAGTACTCGCCGGTAACGTCCAGCATCTACCATATAGGAGATCACATCGAGTCCGTTCAGGAAACTCAGGCAGGTTGCATCCATATCAAAAGCAGGTACGCCTGAATCTTGCTGCCCCATGGCCTGCTGGATAAATACCGCCGTACTTGGCAACGGTTGTTCCTTCGTGCCACTGGTACACACCAGACAGTCGATATCACTGAATTGTAATCCTGCATCCGCCAGTGCAGCTTCCGCAGCCCGTGCGCCCATGAAAGAGGAGGTTTCTTCACCCGAAGCATAATGACGTACACCTACGCCTGTAGCTTTGCTAACCCAGCCCGTAGGCACGTCCAAGCGGCGATCCAGTTCCTCATCGGTAACTTCCTGTTCAGGCAGGTACTTCCCTGTTCCTGCGATCCTTACTCTTCTAAGTTGCATTTCCCCAACCTCTTTCTGTTCATCTGACTGATTAATATAAGTTCAGCTAATTGTATTTACACAGACACTGCGATGACAGAACAACTTTCCGATCGCTGTTATCCCCAGATTTTTTTGATTCCCTTCTTAAAAAGGGAAAATCCGGGGATAAAGGCGACCGCTTCGCTTCTTCAAGTTTTTTCTGCCCTCTCCGTTATCGTGTAAATGTTTAGTTGAACATATATAATAAAGGGCAGATGCCTCTGCCCTCCCTGTTGTGTTTTATTATTTATACTGTGCTGTTACTTCTTCTTATTCAAAATCTCGGCAAGTGCGGCATCTAGTGTACCGTATGTGAACGTGAATCCTTCCCTCTCCATTCGCTCTGGAATGACCCAACGGCTTTTGAGAACCAGTTCCGTCTCGGTCTGAATAAAACGTGCGCCAAGTTCAAGCATCCAGCGAGGAGAAGGCAGTCCAATCCGAACACCCATCTGTTCTCTCAGACGCGCCATTAACTCCCGATTCGTCACCGGATGCGGAGAGGACGCATTGAACACACCATTCAAGTGTGGATGCTCTTGCAGATAAATTACCATGCGGAAGAGATCCTCGATATGAATCCAGCTGAACTGCTGTGTTCCTGCGCCTTGAGATCCTCCCAGTCCAAAACGAACCAGATTTGTCATTGGCACTATCACGCCACCCTCGCCCAGCACAATCGCGATCCGCAGTGCAATCTGTCGCGTAGACGGCAGACTGAATTCAAAGAAAGCCTGTTCCCATGCCTTGGCAACGTCGACCGAGAAGCCAGAGCCAATCTCGCCCTCTTTTTCCGTCATGGGACGATCTTCAGCATCTCTGTATATGGTTGCTGTACTCGAATTAATCCATAGTTCAGGAGGATGATTACAAGCCAGGACGGCTTCCCCGAGAATGCGCGTTGTACGGGTTCTGGATTCCAGAATGACTTTGCGATTCTCCTCTGTATAACGGCAGTTCACCGATTTACCTGCCAGGTTAATCAACATTTCTGCTTCTTCCAGTGCCCCTATAATTCCTGCACGATCCTCCCAGGCAATATGACCGGGCTGACGCGAGATAATTAACACCTCATACCCCAGCTTTCTGAACCTTTGGGCAAAATCCTGTCCGACAAATCCCGTTCCACCAGCTAATACAACCTTCTTCACGGTATCTCCTCATTTCCCATACTGGGTAAAGAATTCGTAAGGTATAGATTGGAATGTTTCTATGCATGCAAAATGCAGATATTAGATTAAACACCGCCGGTGACCCGTTAGTTTGATTTATTTCGCACCCAGGGAGGCGTACAAGCGATCCCGCTCGTCGATAGCCCATGCGTTTGCAGGGTTTTGTTCCAGCTGATATCGGAGCTCATCATAAAAATCATGGATCATGAATCCGTCCGGCAAGTTCCCTAGCATCGCTGTGAAGTTGTACTCAGGCAGTGTTCTCTTTCCTTCACTGATCTGCTTCAACCAATTCATCCAATTTGCAAGAGTAAGCACTTCCTCCTGCCATAACTCAGCCTGTAACCCAAGCGCATCCTGAAGTTGCTCGTACGCCAATGGATCGGCGAAAACGCGGCAGGCCTGAACAGCCAGTTCATACAACTCGGTTACTGCACGACGTACCTCATGCTCAAGTTCGACCTCCAAGCCTCCCATGTAATCCTGAACCTGAATGCTCTGTCCATCATCGTATAATAAAGGTGCCTGAGCCAACAGGCGTACAATCTCTTCCATCTCGTGCATTGAAACTCGCTTCTGCTCATAGAGAGCAGGTAATTGATATGCTGTAATGATCATTCACTCCTACATCGTTCTTTTATATAATGACCTATATTATAACATGGTTTGGCAAGCATCTATCAGGATAACTTGACTATCCACTACAAGTTGTAGTAGTTTATACATACTACGTAGTGTAGTAATACGATCGTTATGGACGCATAACGATGTTAAGGAGTGTTCACTGTGAACCAGATTCAAAAATTATCCGAAACAGAAATGGAGTTAATGGTTGTTATATGGTCATGCGATCCACCCGTCACTTCGACAGAACTATTAGACATATTTGCTGAGAAGGGGAAAGCGTGGAAAGCGCAGACCATGTCTACCTTTCTGTCACGGTTGGTGGATAAAGGCGCTCTTACCGTTACGAGACGTGGACGGACCAATGATTATGTACCTCTTCTACAGCCCGAAGATTACAAACTACAGGAAACGCAACATGTTCTTGATGGACTCTACCAAGGTTCAGTTAAAAATTTGGTTTCGGCCATGTATGACGGTGACAAGCTTTCAGACGATGACATTTCAGAACTGAAAAAATGGCTTTCGGAAAAGTAGGTGCAGATGATGAACATCTTTTTTGAAATTCTGTACAGCCTGACCGTGGCGGGAAGTATCGTTTCTGTTTGTATTTTGGCACTACGACTTATACCCGTATCTGTTTTTCCGACCAAGTGGCTCTACAGACTCGGTAAACTGGCTCTCTTGTTTTATCTGTTCCCGGTATCTCTTGGCCTTTCATGGCTTTTGGATATTGCATTCCAAACGACATCAACTATACCGGGTACGGAGAATGCAGCAGCTTCGGGCGCACTTGCAGGAACGTTTATCCCGGAACAAACCATTTCGGTAACCACAGCCTGGTTCTTGTTATGCGTATGGGGCATTGGAGTCATCAGTTTTTCTGCATGGCAGGTGTACTGTTATCGGAGATTTCTGAATGAATTATCTCGTACACGTACGCCAGTCCTCTGTCATAGTGAGGCAGCTATACAGCTACCATTAATCAAAGAGGCTTTGGGTCTCAAACGCAATATCACTCTTGCTCACAGCACGCTAGTACGAAGCCCTATACTGGTTGGCTTGTTTAAACCAACGATATATCTGCCACCCGAAAATACGGTGAAAATGGACATCAGCATGGTAATTCATCATGAGTTGGTACATCTGAAACATCAAGATCTGTGGGTCAAGGCTGTGACCTTGGGCGTTAGTGCCCTGCACTGGTTCAATCCCCTGATTCATATGATTCGCCGGGACATTCATACCTGGAGCGAGTTGGCTTGTGATGAAGATGTCGTGAAAGAGATGTCCCATGAAGAGCGGAGACGATATGGTGAGACGATTTTAAATGTGATGGCGGGAACCAAGAAAATGCCTGCTCAATTTTGTTCGTCCCTATCGGGTGAAGGCAAACAATTAAAAAGGAGATTGATGATTATGTTTAATGTAAAGAAACTGAAAAAGAAACATTGGATGATAAGTATGGGAGCCCTCCTGCTTATTACAGGCGTAAGTACGTCCACCGCCGTATGGGCATCAAACCATACGGTTAAAGTGGAGGCTGAGGCTTCTGAAACTGTGCCTGTTCCTTCTACTGATGGATCTTCTGAAATCGTAGCTTCTCCCAACAAGGCCCGAATTTCCGAAGCTGTAACTGCGCCTTCCACTTCCGAAACTCCTGAAATCGTGGCTCTCCCTGAGGATGAAGTTTCCGAAGCTGTGCCAGTTCCGTCTGCTACTGTACCGTCTGCTACTGTACCTTCTACTACTAAACCTTCTGAGGCTAAAGTTGTAGAATCAGCCACTGTTCCTTTTACGGGTGAATCTCCTGAAATCGTTGCCGTTCCTTCGAATACCCAATCCCCCGAAATGGTAGCTCACCCTGGGGATAAGGTTTCAGTAACTGTACCTGCTCCTTCAGAGAAATAACCTATACATTAAGGAGCAATAACATCCTTATATGCAAACAGGACGAAGCATAGATCTCCAGCTTCGTCCTGTTTTCGTTTCCTGTCATGTGCATTAGATAAATGTTTTGATCGTAGCAAAATATTCACGGATCATGTTGACGGGTTTCAGATAACCCGGTGACGGGGCCGATATGCCATATTCTGCCGCATAACCGTTCTTGGCAGCGATATACTTGGAGCGGAACATATGATAGTCACTGGTGACAATCATGATCTCGGGGTGCTCTAACCCGGATTCAAGAATGATTTTTTTGGAAAAGGCCAAATTCTCCTGTGTACTTGTGGAGCGATCTTCCATAATGACTTGGGCGGGGTTGATCCCCTGTTCAATCAGATAGTTTTTCATGGCGAGCGCTTCGGGAATTGATTCTCCAGGTCCCTGCCCACCTGATACAATGACCGGTGTCTGAGGGTGGCTGCGAATGTAGTCCAAACTTGCATCTAACCTTTGTTTTAGGGTCAATGACAATTCCGTTCCACGGATGCCTGAACCCAGAATAATGACATAGTCCGCTTGTTCCGGATCATTCGCACCAAGCTGTGTGAATACAAGGGCTTCGATAATGACAAAAGAGACGGCAACCACGCCAAATCCGGTAAGGATAATCCGTTTCAGAATAACATGCTTCTGATAGTCAATCCGTCTTAGAACGATAAAAGCCACCGTGATCATTCCGAAAAACATGACTGGGAATCTTTGGCCCCAGAAGGCCAGGAACGCCACAAAACATGCCAACAGGACAAGATCAATGATCAGTCCATTTTTGTGTAAGAACTTTTTTATCAAATCCGTAGACACTCCTTCTTGTACCCGCTATTCCGCAAATCACTTATTATTCAATAATTACGAATATATCCTGCACCTATGTAACTTTGAGGTAAATGGAGACTACGAACTCTCCGCAGATCGTGCATTAATTGCTCGTGTTTGATGATCGTCTGAATGAATGGGTTCTCATATAACATATCTGCCTCCTGCGGTTTACCTCATTGTCCTCTTATAGCTGCTAACCTTCATTCCAATATATCATGTTTACCTGGCTGCAATAAAATGAACAACGCTTGAACTTCCTCTGTACACCTTCGAATCTCTGACTAATCACGACCAAATAACCCATAAACAGCTTCGGTTATCCGAATGTTTATGGGCGACAATGATCGAGTTTGAAACGGTTAAAATTTATTTAATTGGTATCCAAATTTGTGGCGGTTGATTGGGGCCCGGGTATACTTCCAGCTCCGGCATATATGCGTGCTCATAAGGGTTGGATGGAAACCATTCCGAAATAATCTGTTTCCATAGAAGCTGCATACTCTCCGGCATCGGGCCTTCTACTTCAAATACACTCCATTTGGAAGCAGGCATGGTGAAGCTTGATAATCCTTCCGGTACTTCACCATCGTAAGTTGTAGCGATCCAGTATTGCATCTGTTTTTCCTGAATTTCGCTCTGATCCACAACGACACCGAGTAAACCTGGAATATCCCCATTGTTCAGTTCAAATAAACGATCCTCTGTACCACTCGTCCACGCTTCCCGCCACATCTTCCCGATGCCTTGCAGATGTTCTTGATCTGCATAGGAGAAAGTTTGCTCTACTCCGACCAACGTAAATTCGGGATGTTCAACGATTTTATATTTCATCGGCTCTGCTCCTTTTAGACTCACTTGAATCACCAGACGATTATACGATTGGACAGTGTTACTATTCTTTCGAGCCTCACTGGGTGCGATCCCATGTTGTCTGCGAAATGCTTTGGAGAAAGATTCCGGTGTGTCGTAACCGTATTTAAACGCCAGATCAATGATTTTGTGATCACTTTGCAGAAGCTCATGTGCCGCCAGTGTCAATCGTCTGCGTTTTATGTACTCAGCTACAGTAACATCAGTTAATAAGGCAAAGGTACGTTGAAAGTGAAAAGGAGAGATATGGGCCTGCGCTGCAATCTGCTCCATCGTCATATTTTCGAGCAAGTGGTCTTCCATATATTGAATAGCGACCTGTAATGCGTTGATCCAGTTCATGTAATAATCACTCCTTGATGTCTAATATAACGGATAAACCACCCAACAACCTGTCATGTTGTGCTTTCATATGTCCGGTTAATGTGCAAAGACGTTGTTCATATAACGCCCTACCCAGGCTTTGAACTAACCAAAGACAAGGAAGTCACAAAATTTGACAATGTAAACGATATATTATAGCCTACGAATATAATGATCGTTCTATCTTATTTTGAAGGGAGAGTATCACTGATCATGAGCAGCAAAAAAGAAATGCTTTTAAACGTGGCTGAAGAATTGTTCTACCTTCACGGTTTCCATTCCATCGGTTTAAAGCGGATTATCACGGATGCCGGGATTGCGATTATGACGCTATACAATCATTTTGAGTCGAAGGATGATCTCATCGTCCAGGTGCTCCTGCGGCGCGAACAGCGTTATTTAGAACAACTCCGGCAATATGCAGACAATAAAGCACAACCCATGTTCCTCAATCTGGCTGAAGGACATGCAACTTGGCTGAAGGAACACGAATCAAGAGGGTGCTTATTTCTACGCGCCAAAGAAGAATTCGGAGGTCATACAGATCATATCATCGTCCAAACAGTGAATGCGCATAAAAGACATATGCGAACGTTAATCCAAACATTGGCGCCTGCTGCAAGTGTTCGAGATCTATTGCAATTCTCCCTGCTACTGGAGGGTTCCACGGCACTTGCTGAGACAGAAAATGTAAATGACGTCTGCCGTGAACTGATCCATATGACGCAAACCAGTTTCAATTAAAGCTATTCCGGGTGAGTTAATATTTCAACTCACTTTTTTATTTCATAAGAAATATAATGATCGTTCTATCTAAAAGGCGGTGGATTTAATGAAAAAAATTATCTTTCCAGGCATTGCACTTATCGCTGTATGTTATGCATTCGGGCGATTCAGTTATGGATTGTTTATGCCGGAAATTTCGGAAGCCTTACAATTAAATGATGCAGCCTCTGGCGCGATTAACTCAGGAACGTATATCGCCTACTGTCTGTCCCTTCTAACTGCACCATTGTTGATTAATCGCAAGGGACATCATTATGTCATTCAATTGGCAGGGATCAGCGCAGTGCTCGGATTAACCGGCATTGCCCTGGCTCAGAATGCATGGGTTCTTACATTTAGTATATTTCTAGCAGGTTTGAGTACAGGCTGGGCCTCTCCAGCCCTCGGTAACACGGTTAATGCCGAGCTTGCACCCGATTTGCAAGCAAGAGGCAACAGCTGGATTAACACAGGGACCAGCTTCGGAATTGTAATATCAGGTCCACTCTACTGGCTGTTCACGGATTACTGGCGTCTAACCTACATCCTGTTTGCTGTAATCGGTGTTGTTGTTCTGCTGTGGAACAGACGTGTTATTCCACCTACGAAGACACTGCCTTGTACCAAGTCTCTCAGGGCATGTATGAAACCAACCAGACCAGGGTCCGCTCTGCTCATGGCTTGTCTGTTGACAGGTTTCAGTTCTGCAATCTACTGGACCTTTGCCCGCAACTTCCTCACAGACGAGAAAGGGGCCTCCGATTCGGAAGCCGTGTTGTTCTGGATTGTGATGGGGGTTATGGGGATACTCGGTGGATGCGCGGGTCGCATTATTGAACGGTTCGAGATTGGGTGGTCCTACCGAATGGGCATACTTTTATTGGCGATCTCACTGGGGGTAATCCTTCTTCCATCCATGACTGCCAGTCTCATCTCTGCGATCATATTTGGCAGCACGTATATTTTCCTGACCAGTGTATTTATTGTTTGGGCGACGAGACTATTCAGTCCAAATGTGTCCATCGGAATTAGCCTTGCCTTTCTCGCGCTGGGTGTTGGGCAATTCCTTGGCTCTTCTATGGCAGGTTATACGATCGAAGTGTTTTCTAATACAACGGCATTTCTGGCTTTTGCTATACTCGGTCTGTTCGGAATGTTAATTCGGGTGAAATAAATGACAAAACAACCTTCTGATCGCTGTTATTTTACCCGGCGAACACTTCCGGTCACTCCATGTTGAAGCTGTACGTCTGTAAAAGTAACCGTGGTCCCTTGCCCAATGGGGGATTGGGCCACAATGCCAACTTTGATCTCTTCCGCGCAGTCGAGTCCGAAATAACGAACCAGCTTCCACTTCTCTCCATCCTGAGAATAATGGAAAGCAAAGCTGTTGCCTGCCCGGGCTACACGTAAATAAGGCTTATTAACGTCTACAGGTGCGGATACACAATCATCCGAGTTACCACGAGTAACAACACTAAGAATAGACGGCTGTTCTTCAAAATATTCAAAGCAGACTTTAGCCCAATTCGTATCGTCCACCCTCACCATCAGGCAGCCTGAGTCATACTGTTCTTTCATGTCCACCTGTACTCGAGTGACGATGCTGAAATCTCCCTTGACTATCGTATGTAAAAATGGAGCTGAAGCTTTCACCGGCTCACCTCCCGGATCAATGAAAAAGTCACTGATCGGCGAAACGGTTATCGTTACTTTGCCGTCTTCAATGGACCAATCTGTTGGCTCGTTCAGCCATCCCAGGTTGGCGGATAATGTTTGACCTGAACAATGTTCGAATAGATTCGTCATGTGGCACACCCTTTGTGTTGGAGTATAAGTTCTCTAATTTCTCTATTTGTATTCGATATATATCATGGTTAATCCTGTATGTTTTACATCAAGTCCCCATCCCTCGATATCGTACACTGATATCTCCGCATGATCACTTCTTGGGATCGATGATAATATCAAATTTCTTCATAACGGTCTCAGTCACGTGTGCACGATTGGATAATACGTTCGTCCCAGACCTGTACCTCAATATATTGTTCCGGCCCCTTATCACCTTTACGGTTCCATTCCTGAGGCCACCCATAGAACTGAATAACTTCCATGATTTCATCCTTGGTATAGATCTGCTTACGATAAGGTTTAGCATCGTCAAACCTCATTGTTGGAAACAAGTCCCCGTAGGTAAAACTCACAACTTCAACTGGAAGGTCACCCCATGGAATGATTACATGATCGGGTTCTGAATACCAGGACAACAGCCATTCGCATGCACCGAGCGTCAGATAATGGGGATATGATTGTACCGGCTTCCCACCTTTGGCAACAAACTGCTCATAAGCCCTTTGTTCAAGTGTTCTGCGAATTGTCATGTAATCTGCGGGTCGCCGACTGGCAAAGTTCCGTCCCTGAAGACGGATCTTCTGGGTAACTGTTTCTGCTTCATCCGCAGACAGGCTGGAGAGATTTCTGAAAGGACCAAGGCTTTGTTCAAAATAATGATAGGCATTCCAGTTGTTCATACATTGTCCTCCTTTGCACAGGATAGATTTGGACTTTCGAAATCAGTTTGTAGAAATCGTAACTCTTTATTATTAATAAGGTAATTTTATCCAAAATATGATAAACTGGACATACGAGATTACTTCAATAATTTGAATCACAACAGGAGGTCATCGTATGTTTGGTGTTAACGTGAAAAAAGTAGAAGATCAACTGGTCATCCGCTGGCAGTTTTCCAAAATTGAAATTCCCATCGCACATATCACATCGGTCACCCTGGATGATACGTACGGTGGAAGCGAACCATCTGCCATTCGGCTCGGTCCAGTCAATGGCACAAGTGAGAGGATTCTGATCCGCACGGTTAATCAATCGTACATTTTATTCACTTCCAGCGTGACTTTACATACCAATATCCAAGCTATGTTACACCCGTCAAACTAAATGGTTGTTCGAACTGGATTTTCATGTTTTGGGAAGAGGGGTTCCATTAACAAAAGTGCGCTACCAACAAATGAAGCGTTAGTATTCGCATGAATTCTTACAGCGAATACTAACGCTTCATTGATTCCAATTCAAGTTGGACGTGGGATTCTTATAACCAACTCCACTTCGGTAACTGATCGAGCGTAATGACCTCTTTGCTATGGTACAATTCCTTCAAAAACGTTAGTTCATTATGCGTCCCGTCTCTCAGGAATCCACCTGTCCAGGTACAGAACCAACTCCAGTGTACATCCTGTTCCTTCATCTGCTTAGGGTCAGGGATGGAGCCGTTCTCGGCCAGTGCAATGATTTTACTATCCTTCACAAGCTCTCGCAGGTTGGTGTAACGTGCCGCCAGCGGGCTGTGATCTCCCGCTTCCGGGTATACATCTACACTCACAATATCCACGATATCATCCCCTGGATACCATTCCGGTTTTTCCGAGTTCCAGACCCAGATAAGATTGTGCAGCTGATGTTCTTGAACCAATCGATCATACAACAAACAATATAACTGTTTGGCAGGTTCGGGGCCTTTCGCTCCCCACCAGAACCAGCCACCCTCCGCTTCATGAAGTGGTCGAAATAATACAGGCACACCAGCATCCTTCAGCTCCTGTAAATGTGTAGCAATAACATCTATATCCCGAATCAATAACTGATATGCTTCTGATTCAGTATCAGCAAGCGCGGAGGCAAGATCATAGGTTGTCGCGTCCGTATAGAACCCCCGCCACCACTCTTTACCCGGTTCATCGATCAGATCCGTCGGTGCGTTCCAGTGCCAGCATAGTGTCACGATCCCGCCTTGTTTGTGCCAGTCTATCACATCCCGAATCTCTTGGGAGACCGCACCGCGCTCTGTTCTTGATGGCGAATATTCCATGAGATCAAAGCCAATCACAGCTGGCTTTCGGCCTGTATTTTCATTAATCCAGTTTAGATTGCTATAATCCTGCTGGCCTGACAACATCCCTTTTCGATAACGCTCGACCAGGAACGCCATCAGCTCTTTTGCTTCAGATGACGCTGTTTTATTCACCGGAACTCTGCTGATCTCACGCACTGTCATCTCTACACCTCCAATTGGATTTACCATGTTAACCCACTACACCAGAACGTTCAATGCTCTCAACGAAATACCGCTGCACGAACAAGTACAAAATAATCAACGGTGCAATCGCCAGCAAAATGCCTGTATCCACGATCATGGCCACATAGTTCGGATCGGCCTTGATGCCCGAGTTCGAGCCAAAGCCCATCAGTTGTGGAATCAACTGGTTCGCCTGAGCAGGTAAGGAAGCCACCTTCAGCGAGATCAGTGGACTTTCACTCATGAATAATGCCGAATAGAATGTATCGTTATACTGCCATACAAAGGAGAACAAAATGACCGTAATCAGTGGCGAGATCGCATTGGGCAACATGATTCGGGCAAACGTTTTGAATCCACCTGCGCCGTCAATCAGTGCGGCCTCCTCGATTTCCTTCGGCATCCCCTTGAAAAACTGCCGGAAGATATAGATGAATAGCCCCGCCTTCAGCCCTCCTGCCGTAGCAGCCGTAATCATTGAAGGCCAGTACGTATTGAGCAGGTTAATCCCGTTTTTCCCCGTGAACAACTGGATGATGCCCATAAAGTCAAAGCTGCGGAAATGCAGATACATTGGCACCATAAGTGTGCTCGTCGGCACCAGAATCGTCAGAATCACAAGGATGAAGAGTACATTACTACCCGGAAACGAAAACCGGGCGAAGCCGTATCCGGCAAGTGCACAGGATATCGCTGTCAGAAGCGTCGTGATGGTAACGAACAATAACGTGTTCGCCAGCAAGGGAAGAAAATCCATCACTTGCGCCGCTAGCCGGATATTATCCAGCGTAAAATGCTGAGGAATCATATAAATCGTTGGATTGTAAATGTCCTGTTTATCCTTGAACGCGACTGAAACTTTGAGAAATAACGGATACAAAATAATAAATGAAATGCCGATGACCAGTGCATATCTGAAAATGGAATAGAGAAGGTCCGATGTCTTGTTTCGTACCCGCTGCATGTGGTAATTCTGTTTTGGTACCACCACCATGCGATCTGTTCCTGATGCAGCCATAATCTGAAGCCTCCCTTAATGTTAACCGTCAGTTGTAGTGAACCCGCCGTGACAATACCCAGCCCACTACGATCAGTACAAGGCCAATCACCAGTGTGTACAGCCAGGACATCGCCGAGCTTAAGCCAAAGTTCTGCGTTTTGAATGCGGTTTGGTAGATGGCCTGTGTGACTGGACTCCCGGCAAATGAATCAATGATCGTATAGATGACATTTGTCAGAATCAACGGACTGACCATGGGAAATGTAATCTTCCAGAATGATTCGTAGGCTGTCGCCCCTTCGATCTTCGCAACCTCGTACATGGATCCCGGTACCGATTGCAGCGCGGCGAGGAAGATCAGAATCTGAACGCCAGAGCTACTAATAATCTCATAGATCCGCATGATGGCTTCTACAATGTAATCCACATAGGCCATCGGTAATCCCACATCCGCCAGCATCCGCACAATGGATACCACGTTGAACGAAGCACCGCCATCGGCTGATGCATCCACCGCACTCGCATCCCCCATCAGATTGATTAATCCCGCAGACTCAGCTGCTGCGACTGCACTCGAAGCCAGAATAACCGGCAGGAAAAAGATCGCACGTGCCATCGTTCTGCCTCTGAACTTCTGGTTAAGCAGTGTCGCCGTAAACAGACTGAAGAACAAAATCATCGGCACATTCAGTAGCATCGCTCCAACAGAGTCGACCAGAATCCGGTTGAACGTCGCGTCAACCAGAAGCGCATCCTTGAAATTTTTAAATCCAACGTATTCCAGAACGTACCCGCCCGGAGCAACGGACAGATTACTCAGACTGAACCGGATGGATTGCAGGAGTGGCGTGGCAAAGAGGAAGATGAAACCGATCAGCCACGGCGATATAAATGCAAGTCCAAGCAGCGCTCTCCGTGACTTCAGCGATAATCGAATGGTTCTCATCGGTTCACTCCTTCCACCACATAATCCGTCCCGCCAACCGTTGTCCCATCCACGGTTACTGCATCCGCATTGTAATTCACAAGGATGGATGTACCCCCAGTATAGGTGATCCGGACGACGCCATCCTGAATGCGTTCATGCTTCAGGATCTGCTCATTCTCCAGTTCTCCCAGCACTTCATTAGCCTGCTTATACAAAGCAACAGCATCATCCACCCAATAGCCATACTCGGTTGCGTATGCCGAATCATAATTCGTCAGCTTTAGCCTGGATGATGGTTCATAGGTCCATTGAAAATACGGAGCTGCCCCGAGTTCCAGACTGCGTAGCAACTGTTTGCGGAGATCCTGATCCCCCGACGTATTCATCGGAGATGCGGCATAGTTCATGTATCCATGAATGACCATCCCATAAAAAGGAACTTCTTCATCGGTAATATTGAACCGACTCGATCCTGCGGGTACATTCACAACATGTTGTGCACTTCCCCAAGCGTAGCTATTTGCGGCAGATATCATCAAGTTCGGATAGGACTGTTCCAGCTGTCCCAGCTGCTCCTTCACAATGTTTTTCGCCGTCTCCCGATGAATCACCCGACTATCCCGATAATCGGAAGTCAGGACCTGCCCAAGATCACGAAGGGATAACCCGCCGAGGTCCAGTTGATGGTATTTGTCAGCAAACTCACTCACTACATAAGGAAGCTTGGCCGCTGAGAGCAAATAATAGCTGTCCCTACTCTGATCCATGCGATTAAGTGCAGGATTGTACGGATACAATTCTGCTGTCTCCTTTGTGACAAAACGCGCTGCATCCGAGGAAGGAGCAAAGCGCATATCATCGTGATAAATGTGCTGGAAAGCCACATCCGGGAACAGAGCTCCACCCGACTGCTCCAGCTTGGTGGACAACGTTTGCAGTTCGGAACGACTGCCTACTTCACTGTCCAACTTCACCCGGGTTGGCGTATGATGGCTGATGCCACCGCCGAACCATCCCTGATACCGCATTTGCACGCGGTTTACACCTTCCTGCTGCAACTTCGCCGCCATTTCGGTGGCCTGTTCGTACGTCGTCATGGCTAAGGTGGTTCGATAGGGCACACTCAGGAACGAAGCCTTTTTGTCCACTGCACCAAGTACATCCAGATAGAACGGCAACTCCGTCTGTTCCGGGAGCGGCTTCAATACATCCTGTTCGATCAACTGCTGCTGATACAGGCGGGCCATACCCGAGTAACTGGCATCTTCTCCATGAAGGAAATGATAACGGACCTGAATATCTCCACGGTAAGGCTCTTCGCTAAGCAGCTGGATCTCCTGCATTTTCTGCGAGGTGTACATCTCCAGCTCATCCTCCCCGCGCAGGGAGAAGGTCGCATGCACGTGGTTGTAACTGTTCTGCCTGCCTCCAATATCCGCAGAGATACTGGCAATGCCGTCCCCTTTTTCAATGACTGCAAACCAGGCATTCTCCCCGTTCTTCAGACCAAACACAGGCATATACGCGGATTCACTAACCTGAGGACGACTGAGCGAGTTATCATTTGGGTCTGCGCCGTACACGCGCTGTACATACTGCTCTTCCTGGGTTTTCCCGTTGTTCAGGTGGATCAGGCTGCCGGAACCGTCAGGCACGAGCATATAACCCTCGCCCTTTGTATCCGCAGCACCAAAATAAGCGAGCAAATCAATGTTCCGAATGCGGTATTGCCCACTTTCTTCTATTTGGCTCAGGGGTACAGTCACAACGAGTGCCCCCTGCTCAAGTCGATATTCCACAGAAATGACGAAGCTGGGCTTATCCGATACGCCTCCGCCTTCGACTCCATTCTCCTGATTGTCAAAAGCCAGATCGTCCGCCGTGTAACCCGCCGTCTCAAAGGCACCCAGCATCTTGTTCAGCACAAGCTGCTTCGAGATCTGTCCATCCAGCCGTTCCAGAATATCCGGATTGTTCTTGGTTGGATAATAACGGGCAGATGTGTATCTTGCGACAGTAGCGTCCAGTTTGGAAAGCACTTTCTCCTCCAGGCGCTGCTTGCTGATCAGTTTGGGCAGCGCGTCAATGCCAAGCGACGTATCACCAAGCGTATAGTTCACTCGAATGCCCTGATCGATCTGCCCCACAGTGAATTGCTTGTTGCTGATGCTGGAACTGAAATTCAGGAAGTTCTCCAGTGTGCCCATCGCATCCCGGAAAGACACGTTCAGCTGGGAGGACAGCACTTCTTTTTCATATGCGGAAGCGAGACTGTCCCCATCCCGTTCTTTCGGGTTGCTATACCAAATCTCTCCACTTTTTCCGTCACGTACTGCAATTTCTGTTGTCTCCTCGTTGTAGTACAGGGCCAATCCCTGATCTTCAGCGACCAGTTGCATACCAGGTACCCCCTGCGAAGAGTCGCCAAGGAACTGCAACGGTTCCTCCGTGACGGGCATGGCTTGGGTTGTTGTATCCAGATAAGCCGCGGCTTCCACGGCAGGAACCCCCCTGTTGTTTATATACAGCAGCCCGGCTGCAATCATGATTACAGCTGCACCACCAGCCAGCACCGTATATAATCGTTGCCTTTTGTTCACGGATGCCGCCTCCTTTAGGTCCGAAAAATCAACTCACGGTAAATGTTATAACCGAATTCGTACAGCTGTTGCAGCATGCTGAAGACCAGTGCGCCAAGGAATACAATAATGCCCATCACAATGAGTGTCAGCACCATCGTAATGATTGTTCTAATCACCGTGTACTGGTGTACCGTCATCATGCCAATGAACAGAAGCAGTACAAACCAGAAGAACGCAATACTATTGAACAGATAATAAAAAGCAGTCTCCTCCTGCACCATAAAACGGCTGATCACGATCATTGGGGCATAGATCAGAATAACCGGAATGAGCGAGTAACCTGTCGCCAGAACGATTTCCTTGAACTTGCCTTCCCCTTCCATCAAAGTTGTTACCGCCCAGTTGGCCATGCACCATAGAAAGAAAGGTACTGCAACCGTGGCGATTTCGATGATGCTGTTAATCGTACGAGGATCGATGTAATTAACGAGAAATCCTGCGTACTGCTTTTGCAAAATCATCATAACAATGGTAAGCGCCAATGCTGCAAAAGCAACAAACAGCCGTCCCCGGTTATCTGACTTGAGGTCCCAGAATGCATCAATGGGGTGAAAAATGAGATGCAGCGGAAACTTAATGAAATCCTGCTTCACGATCAACCTGCCTCCTCCGTCTCCATTTAACCGTCACCCGGGTCAGGATCAGAATGACAATCAGCGCAATCGCAGCGGTCAGGAATGTACCAAAATGTTCCTTCATCATCTCCCGCCGATGCCTCTTGAACGCCACAGAATAACTCTTGCGGTCCATTCCAAGTTCGAAGTAACTTAGCGCTTCCTCGTTTTTCTTCTCCATTAATAAGGACTTGCCGATACCGATATAAGCGATGTCATAGTTGGCATTCAGCTTCAGCACTTCTCTCCATATATTTACGGCCTCCGTGTCCTCGCCCCGATAGTGGAGTGCCACCGCTTCATTCACACGGGCACCAAAACGGGTTGGCTCATAGACGACAAGGTTGTTCTTGCCCCGATCCAGAACCAAGTGATGCTCACCTGATTGTTCAATCGCGACAGGTGTTTTGAGCGTGCCCACCTGATTTCCTTTGCCACCGTATATGTAGAGCAGATGACCTTCATCGTCGTACGTGAACACCCGGTTCTGTGTCGCATCCAATACACTGTACATGCCGTCGCCCAGCACTTTCACATCGATCAGTTTGGATGGACCCGGATTGTTGCGGAACCGGATATCACCTTTGACATCGTAATAACCAAACCGCTTCAGTACATCTTCACCAGACGGATTCAGCCGTTTGATCGGTTCATTTGAGCCGGGATCAATATTCGTTGCATACACAAATCCTTTGTGGTCAATATCCGCATTGGAGAACTCCGTTGGAACAAAGAGAACCATCTGTGCGCGCTGGGCTTTGGTTGATAACATGCGCCAGATATATTCGCCGTAGTCCCGCTCCACTTTGTTGGTACCGACATATCCGATGAATTTCCCACTCTCGTCAAACTGCATAATCCCTTCGTAGACCCCCTGCGCCACAACGTACACTCGGCCTACATGATCAACCGTCAGCTTCAAGGGCTGAAACTGGAATTGGGTCGATAGGATATCCGACTCGGGCTTCGTGATGGTTTGAATCAGCGTCCCCTCTCCATCCAGGACAACCACACGACCGTTGCCCGTATCGGCGACGTATATGCGTTCTTGCTCATCCACGAATAATCCGCCCGGAAGGTTAAAGGTCTCCTTGCTACCATCCATCATGAATCCATCAATGACGCGCAGCAGCTTAAAGTCTGGGGCCAATACAACAATTCGGCTGTTGCCGCTATCCAAAATGTAGATCAACCCGGAGGGAGAAACGTTCATATCACCGGGGTCTTTGAACTCACTAATGCCGAGGTCACGACCTGATAGGGTACGCTCGGGCAGGTAGGCATCCGGTGAGGGAACAGCCTCTTTCCAATAGTTGTAGTTGTAACTCTCATACGGCGCCGGGGAGGCTGCCGCAGGCATGGCATTCACCAGCAACAGAGATACTGCCGCCAGGAGAACAAACCATCTTTTCACTGTGCGTGCCATATCGTTCCCCCTTAATCCTTCATGCCCGAACTCGCCATCGTCTCAATGATTCGGCTCTGAGAGAAAATAAATAGCGTGATCGGCACACTCATCAAAATCAGTGCTACCGCAGCACCCGCTCCTGCCCGGGATATTCCGCCCTGAATAATCTGACCTGCTGCATAATGCAGGGTCTTGAGCTGCTCGCTGTAGATGTACCCATTGCCATCACTGCCCCATAACATCTGAAACAGCAGAATGATCAATGTAAGCCAGGCTGGTTTCACATTGGGCATGACAATGGACCAGAAGATCCGGTATTCACTGGCACCGTCAATCTTGGCTGCTTCCAGCAGCGCATCCGGGATCTGCTCCATGAACTGTTTCATCAGATACAACCCGAGTGAATAGGCAAATGCCGGAATAATAACAGCCCAGTACGTGTCGATCCATCCGAGCCATGACATGATCATATAGTTTGGAATTGCCGTTACCGCAGGTGTGAACATCAGTGACAGTACGACCACTTGGAACATGAATACTTTGCCCGGAAACTTGTGTTTGGCAAGTGGGTACGCCGCTGCGGAAGCCAGTAGCACATGGCCTACGATACCGATGCCTGTAATAAACACCGTGTTGAATATATAACGTGAGAACGGCACCCACGAGTCACTCAGCAGATTCAGCAGATCTGTAAAGTTGCTGAACGTCGGATTTTTGACAAACAGCGTTGGTGGAAAGGTGAAAATCTCATCCAATGGTTTGAATGCATTGTTGATTGCATAGATCAGCGGCAGCACCATAAAGGCACCAAATACGAGCAGAAGGGCAAACAGGGAGAGGCTTCCCGATAGCGAGCGATTCACCCGCTTTTTGCCTGTCGCAATTGCAGCCATAGCTATTCTCCCACCCTTCGAAGCAGTTTCTGGACCAGCAAGTTGGTGCCCACCATAATCATGAACAGCACGGTGGCAATTGCTGATGCATACCCCATCTCAAACCGCGTAGTACCAAAGTCGATCAAATGGGTCACCACAGTCTCTGCTGCATAGTTCACACTTGGGAACCCGGCCAGCGCGATCGACACATCGGCCACGGCAAACGAGGTTGTCAGCTGAATGACTGCGCCGAACATCAACTGTGGACGCATCGAAGGCAGGGTAATGTACCATAGTTCCTGCCAGCGATTCTTGATCCCATCCACCGCTCCCGCTTCGTACAATGTCCGGTCCACCGTCTGCAAACCAGCGATAAACGCAAGAAATCCGGTTCCGAGACTCAGCCATAGCTGCACGAGAATGAGAATAGGCATAATGTAGGCTTCCGTCTTCAGCCACTGGATTGGCTCCAGCAGAAAACCCCATTTGATCAACAGGCCATTGGCAATACCATAACGATCTCCCGAGAAGATCATCAGCCAGATAAAATACACATTGCCCGAAATGGAGGGCGCGTAGAAGATCAGCGTCATGAACGCTCTCCATTTCGGTGTTAACTCATTAATGATCCACGCGAAGACAAAACAGGCAATATAACTGATCGGTCCGGTAATGATGGCGAACAACAACGTATTCTTGATTGCAATCAGGAATACATCATCCTCCAGAAACAGGCGAGTATAGTTCTGCCAGCCAATAAAACGCGGGAATTCCAGCATGTTAAAGTAGGTGAAGCTGAGTATGATCGAGATGACAACCGGAATCACGGTAAACATGAGGAACAGGAGCATATAAGGTGCAAGCAGAACATAAGAATGTTTGCTGGCCTTCATTTCCTGGAGCTTCCAGCTCCACCACGATTTCATGCCCATCCTTGACGCTTTCTCAGGAGGACTGTTTTGTCCGTCTCGGAGTGATATTTGTGGCACGATTAACCCTCCCTCTGCTTACGGAAGACCAAATTCATTACGTTTGACGCGAATCTCGTCCTGAATATATTGGGTATAATCCATAATGGATTCCCTGGCTTCCACTTGGCCAACAACGGTTTTGTAAAATGCATTGAACAGATGGCGGCCTGTAAAATAACCACCGGGTACTTCAGGAACGCCCTTCACCGTTTCGAATTGTGCCTTGAGATTGGCGTAATCCTCCGCAGGCCACGGCAGGGAATCCAGTGCCTTGATGTTGGCCGTTGGATAACGGGCAGCTGCACCCATCAGTCCTTCCATCTCCCGTCCGAATTCAGCCTGAATCGGTGTACTGGTCCACCACTTCATGAACTCCCACGCCGCGTCCTGATCCTTGGCACCCTCCAGCATCATGACTGCGCTGCCTCCACCCGGTACGTCCCGATTCAAGGTTCCATCTGCTTGAACGGTTCCCGGGACAGGAACGAATCCCCACAGTCCCCGAATCTCCGGTGCAAATACGGACAACTGGTTGTACATCGTGTAATCCGTTAGTCCAATAGGCATCTGTCCTGTCCGGAAACGGTTGGCAAAATCATATTCCCGCTCCAGCTTGTAATCGGTATAGAACTCCGTCCACTGCTTGAACGTCTCGATCCCAATCCGGGAATCCAGATCCGACTCTTTGTCATCGTTACGATAGAAGGCGCCGCCGTTCTGGAGCAGCATCGTGGCATACTGCGAGTTCGGCGGAATATTAACACCCTGCATATTCGCCTGAGTCACGATCGGCATACCAAATTCCATATGATTTTTGCTCAGAATCGCGAGCAGAGCTTCGACATCCTCCCAGTTCTGAGGCACTTCAAGTCCGAGTTCTTTGAGCACGTCTTTACGATAAAACAGCATGTTAAAAGTTTGCGTTTCCGGCAGGGCATATACGCCTGAATCATAGGCATAAGGCACGATTGCACTTTCCCTGAACTCCTGTTCCACGGTGCTATAATCACTGAATTGCGTCAGATCTACAGCCGAGTTCCGCATCGCAAAGTTCACCGGCAGATCATTGCCGATCTGCATCGCTACATCCGGACCTTCACCGGACAACGTCGCTGGCAGCAAGGTTCCCATATTCACCAGCTTCAGATTGACATTGATACCACTGTCTGGTGTGAAGGTCTTGTCAATCATCGCTTTCATCGTATTCGCCTGATCACGTCCGCTACCAATCCAGACCGTTACCGTGCGCTGATCTTCCGATGTCGCTACATTGCCGATCTGGTTATAATCAATGAAGAACGAATGATAGAATATCTTTGCTTCATGACCAAGCTTGGCGAGTGGCCCCATACCTGTTCCGGGAATATCTTGGCCAATCGAAGTGACGTACAGTGCGTCAATCTCAAGAGGTTGCTCTCGTGCCTGCTGCACCCATGTGCCGAGACCGCCCGTGTTGGTTTTGTAAGCCGCAAGCCGTCTTGGAATGGTATCCGGCTTGTCAATCATCTCGTCCAGTTGCAGAGCCATCGTCTTGATCAGCGCTTCCTGATCGCTGGACTGTCCTGACAGAAGACGAAGCTGTGCAGCCACGTCCTTGAGACGTTTACTTTCTCCGCTGAATACTTCCAGCAGGTTCGGAATCTGTTTCTCCACCCGGTAATCCCGGAATTCATCAGGCTTGGTACCTGTAATCATCAGAATGCGTCGGTACATGGAGTTCAAGTTGTACAGACTGTCCTCCACATTGCGGATAAGCGGTGCAAAGTCACCAAGGCTGTTCTCCAGCCGTAGCACATGTTTTCCTTTGTCCAATTGAAACTTGTATGCTTCCTTGCCGCCCATCACGTCAATACGATAGTCACTTTGATAACGGAAAGGTACTTTCGCCATCTCTGCAAACGGAACTTCACCATCAATGGTGAGCTTGCGTGTAGAATAGATGCCTTTGACAAAATTCTGCTGTGCGGTAAAACCGATATGATACAGTCCACCCTCCGGCACATCCACTTCCCATTCGATCCACTGCCCTGGCAGACGCCAGTTAAAGCCGCCAATCGTATTGATGCGTACCTGGGAAGCGCTATAGGGAGATACAGCAGAACTTGATCTTTCGCTTGTCGGGTATAACGTAGGTGAAGATTTGGCAATTGCGGCTTCTCCTTCAATGCGAATAAGTACATCCTTCGGCTGCCCGGAAGTATCCGACTGTTGTGCCCCTGCAGTCTCTGTGTAAGGAACGGCTGTCTTCTCATTGAAAAGACGAATGGACCGAATCACCATGGGTTCACGCGATGATTTTAGCGTTAGCGTGTGTTCCCCTTTTTCCAAATAAAACTTGAATGGAGCCTGTTCGTACCCGTCGGAGTCCTGAAACGTTTCTTCCATCCAGTGTGGTTGCTCCACTTGTCTCGGGCGTAGGTCATTACCTTGATTGTCCTGCTCCACGACATCTTTCTCATTCGCCCACACCCGGTCAAACTGCAAATAGGCGGCTTCCGCAAAAGGAAGTTCACCATCAATGTACAACGCACGCTCAATGGCCGAACTCTTGCCTTCAACGGGATAATAGATGGCGGACAGGTTATACAGCCCGGTCTCCGGCACATTAATCGTCCAATCGACTTGTCCGGTCTCTCCGGTATGGAGAGATACACCATCCATTCCCTCATAATTAGTCAGTTTGCGGACGTCTTCACCTTCGGCTTTTATGTAATCTGCTGCTTCAATGGTGATGTCCACATTCGGCTGTGTAGCCTGATCGGTTCCGGATCGATATTGTTCGTACCCCTTTTTCTGCCGGGTCTGCTGCAAGACTGCATCCACTTCAATGGCAGGCAGACTGCCAGGCGGAACGTCTGCACTCTTTCCATCAGCTCCCGAAGTTACATATAGAATGATGCAGGCTGCCGCCACGATGATTACTGTGGACAATATCCATGTCTTACGTTGTAGAATTCCAGCCATCCTACGAGTCCTCCTCATCAAGGCTGATGCCAGCAATGCCGATTTGGTGGTTCAGGAAAAGGGACTCCGTGCAACATTGCCGACACGAGCCCCTGCCTGAATCGTTTGCTGGTGATAAGTGTTGTTATTGTTTGCCGAGTTTATCAATTGCAGCTTGTGCCTGTGCTTTGTATTTCTCGGCTGTTGCTGTCACGGAAGCATTGTTTTTGATGATATCGTTCACATAATCCCCGAAAGGGTATCCTGTGTAGGCATCATCCAGCAAGATGCGGCCGGTTCCAGCGATGTGCTCGCGAATGATCGCAATATCCTTCTCGTCGGTATAACGACTCTCCAGATAATCTTGACCTGGATACTCTTCAATCTGCGGGATGTCGAAGGTCTCTTCATAGATTTGGTAGACGATTTTTGGATCTTCCACACCTTTTGGAATGAACTTCGCCGATGCCGCGTTGTTTGCATACGTTACCTCTTTGCTCCCCTGTGGCCCGTTCGGAATTGGTACAACGCCGACAGCAAAGGTGAGATCGCCCAACTGCCATTCAGCAGCGGTGAACAGAGCTACATCTCCATCTTTGAACGTATTGCTTTCCTCCCAGTTGGTTTTGTCGCCGGTTTTGACCTTCACGACATTTTCCACGTTATACAGGCGTTTGACGAATTCGGCAGCTTCAATCGTTTTCGGATCGGATAATCCTTCTTTGCTATTGGTATCATCCACGATGGTTCCACCGTTGGCTGCAGTAAAATGACGAACGACATCAAGGGCCCAGCCAGAAAATCCGTATACATCTGTTTTGCCGTCATTATCCGTATCTTTGGTTGCCTGTTTGGCAAGCTCCAAGAATTTATCCCAATCCCATTTGCCTTGGTTATACAATTCTTGAGGATCAGGCAAAGATAATTTTTTGAACAAGTCACGGTTATAGTGAAGTCCCAGACCAATGCTGGTTGGAGATTCGAAGGCATATTCGTTGCCTGCAATGGCAGGAAATTTTGCAATCAGGTTAGCCTCTTGGTTGATGTTATTCTCAGGTGTAGTGAATTCGGAGATGGGCAATAGTTGCCCTTTGAGGATGGCGGGTAATGCGGATTTGTACTCCATCTGAACGATGTCGGCGAACGGTTCGCCAGCCAGTGCAGACGTTGTGAATTTGTTCATGTATTCTTCAAAAGGTACGTTAACAAACTCCAGTTTTACGTTGTATTTCTTCTCGACCTCTGCAATTTTATCAAGTCTGGCCTTATCGGAGGCCGTCTCTCCCGCCGGTTTCAAGTCCCACCAGGCCGCGACCTTGATGACACGCCCACCCAGATCAGGCACATTAACCACAGCTTCTTCCGCTTCGCCCTCTTTCTCTGTCTCAGCGACCTCGGTGCTGTTACCTGAGTTCGTTGTTCCCTCTGCTTCGGTCCCCGTCTGCGCTGTCCCCCCACCACTGCAAGCGGATACAAAAAGCATCACAGCCAATAACATCAGAGGTAGAACATTCCATCTTCTCATCATGATTTTAACAACCTCCCCGAATGTGTATACCAATCATGGTTCACCCCAAATCGTTAACCCCATTCATCAACCAATCGAAAATAAAGAACCACCACCATTTGTTATTTTCTTGTTTGTTTTTGACAAACAAAATTTAACACAGCGAAATGTAAGCGTCAACATTTTTGTTGTTAACATTTTCTAATTATTCTGATAAAATGCTGATAAAGATATATTTCAGCTGTGTTACAGCTTATTCAATACCCTCGATCCTGTGTACACACTTATTAAAAGCATGACTATAACTCTGTTTATTTTGTTATTATTATAAAATAACAAAATAATAATTTTGTAGACAAAATTCGTCATACTATCTGAAAATATGCTTACCGTCACGTTGAACGTTCATCCTAAAATACTGTGCATCACTAACATATTGAATTCTCTGTCCGTTATTAGATTAAGAGAAATACATCATGCTATACTAGAATCGTTGGATATCGCTCCAAATAAGGAATACGGCAGAACTACGAGTGTAAGGATGGTATGATGAAGACAAAGGTAACAATTCAGGAGATTGCACATTTTACGGGTTTGTCGAAATTCGCGGTGTCACGAGCTTTGTCTGGAAAATCGGGAGTTAGCGATCAAACGAGGGATGTCATTCTCAAGGCCGCTGGCAAACTTGGATATTTCAAAGATAACAGCATGTTGTCTGGTGAACTGTATAACAGCCATGAATCTCAGGAACCGAAGAACACACGTTCAACCGGGACGATCTTGATTTTGTTTCCCAATGTTCGGTACCAAAATCAAGACTCCGTATACTGGGGACCCGTCTTTAACGGGATCTCTTCCAAGCTGAACCAAAAAGGTATTAATATTCTGACCTTAACGGAACCCTCAGCAGACCAGCTATTTACCCTGCTCAACCCGGATGCCATTCGAGGAATCATTACCGTTGGCTCTATCTCGACCCCGATTCTGCTTGAAATCAAACGTCTCAGTATTCCGGTTGTGATGGTGGATCATCTGGACCCTGTTTTTCACAGTGACAGCATATTCACCGATAACTTCGCATCCATGCGAGAGATCATGCTCTATTTGCTCCGCAAGGGTTTCAAAACATTCCAGTTCGTTGGCAATATCGCGGATGCTCATAGCTTCTATGAACGCTGGATTGCGTATACTTCTGTGCTTATGGGTCATGGAATGGAAATACATCAGATTCCCGAGTTGAGTAATCAGGCATTGGATGATTTCCGCCAGACGTTCACTTCGGTGATCAGTGAGGATAACCTGCCTGAAGTGTTTGTATGTGCGAATGATTTCTATGGGCTATACACCATTGAAGCCCTTGAGAGTATGGGTATTCGTGTACCCGATCAGTGTGTTGTCACGGGATTTGATAATCTATACGACAATATCCCATTACTTGCCACAGTTAACGTGAACAAGGAGTTGCTCGGTGCGCGTGCAGTGGATCAGATGTTATGGCGCATTGCGAATCCAGAAAGCAACGTCGAGAAAAAATTAATTCTTGCTGACGTCATTATTCGTGAACAGTTCGGCAGGCATAGTGGGTAATATGGCAGAATATCAAACACCCCTTTAACCGTATTCGTGCGGCTATAGGGGTATTTGCATTGTTGTATGTTGTGTTCTACGTATCTGTACGCACATCATCCCAGTCCTGATCCAGATAACAGATCAGCCAGTTCAATGCACGATGACGTTCATAAGCCACTCCACCATTCAACCCTAAGGGAGGTATTTTTTCATTCACACGACTATCGACACACACCCAGTTATAACGGTAGATTAGATCTGCTTCATCCAGAATCTCTCTCTTGTTACGCAGAGATGCATCGGAGAGAAAGTCGGTAAAGCTATCCTTCTGTTGCAAATAACCGACATCCTTCCCTACGTTACATAACTCCGTTGGTGCACCCAGTTCCTTCACATAACCAAGCGCCCACAACATCACGTGGTACGCTTCATATCCCCAAGAGAAGGAGATGATCTCCTGCTGCTCTGCTCCGTGCTGGTCGATAAACCTCTTCTCTACGGGTGAGAAAAAGGATTCGGCCTCATACTTGTCGATCACTTCCTGAACAAGAGCTGCGGTATCGTCTGCACTTTCGCCTGCTCCCAGACACTCTCCCTTAAGCGCGGCAAGACATAGGGCAACCGCACGACGCGCGACTTTCTCTTTACTCCGAATCGTGGTGTGTTCGTCTCCGGCCCTTGCAGGCAAGTTCGCATTATACGGAATGCCTTGTTCAGTCAACAGTTGCTCTGAACGCGCTTTACGTTGAATGCCAGACTCCGACTGGGGGCTGTCACCGTCAAGGAAACTGCTGTGCGCTGTCACCGTCAAGGAAACTGCTGTGCGCTGTCACCGTGTAATCCTCCACCTCAGATTCTCCATTCACATCCAGCAATAGCTGGCCTTGTGCATTCAGCAGAGATCCACCTCCCCAGAAGATAACAGCATCCAGAGCATCAGCCAATTGCAACAATTCGCCGAAGAATTCTTCCGATATATCCTCTTCCGTCTCAATACCAACCACCATATTCAGTGTGGAACATTTGATCAATACCTTTTCCTGGAGCGAAGCATTGCGTCCCTCAATCTGACTCAAAAATCCAAGCATCCCCTGAATCATTGTCGTAAATTCCTCAGGATGTGTCTGGCTGGTCATGATATTAAAGCCTTTGGTTTTTTTACTGAGCCATTTTTTCTGAATCACTTGAATATGAGTCTTGTCTTCCCGGCGTTTAATCGTCCCCTCAGGATAAATGGATTGAATTACTTCAAACAGCTGATCCAGGTCAAACTGAGAGCTATATATCGCACAATTTCTCATTAAGTTCACCCTCTTTTCTGACTAATCCTTATACGGATCGAATTCATTACCTCCGGCCATGGCGACGCCTACTGGGCGCAGCACATGGTTGATTTTCAGCGTATTCGCATGTGCGTTCAGCACGTCTTGCAGTTTCTTATACACAAACGGACTTTCGTCTGTGCCCGCTCCCCGCAGTTCGACACCATAGGCACGAATCGCCTCATGCATCTGTGCTTCGCTAATCTCGCCACCCATGCGTGTGCGCAGCTTGTAATTCATTTTGCCAGCCGCCTGGGTTCGGCTCATCGTGCGCCCTGCCCCATGAACAGTGCTACGGAATGACTCGGTATTCTCCTCGCTGTGGATCCCTTCCACAATTACCGAGATATCACCCATACTGCCTCCAACAAAACCGAGTTGCCCGGGTGCCAGTGGCGTTGCACCTTTGCGGACCACAACTACCTCTTCACCCATGTGTTGTTCCTTCCAGGCAAAGTTGTGATGGTTATGTACGGCGTATTCAGCACTTGCCCCCAGAATTCCGAGCACCTGTTCAATAACATAGTCGCGTCCTGCATAGGCGTATCGGCCCGCCAAAGTCATTCCATCCCAATACATATCACCCATTTCGCTGTTCAGGTCAAACAACGTAGGCGGTTGATCCATCGATTCGCCCGGCGCTTTGCCACTGAACTGACGCCCTGCGGCAAGGTTAAGGAACCCACTCGCCACTTTATGACCGAACCCGCGGCTGCCAAAATGATTTGCAATCCACACCTTCCCCGTTGCTTCTTCCACAAAAATATCCACGAAATGATTACCACTGCCTACGGTTCCAAGTTGGTTGCGTGCAAGTGTCTTCAGCTTATGTTGTAATCCCGGTTCAATGGTATCAAACAGCTTCCAGCTCGCGTCATCGAACAGTTCATGATCCACGCGTGTTGGATTGTTACGACCCACGCCGAAAGATATGGTCGAATTGATGTCATCCATGATCGTTACAATCTGATCCCGAATATCTTCCCACATCAGATTGGTGCGCACAGCCTTGTTGCCACAAGCAATATCATATCCGACCCCTGACGGACTGATCATATTCCGATAAGCGACAACACCACCGATGGGTTGCGAGTAACCTTTGTGATGGTCGGCCATCAGAGCCACACCCAATACATCTCCATATTGCGAACAAGTCACCGCCTGACTTACGGCGTTCTCCAGCGGCTCCCCCCAGACTTTAATGTTATCTACGATCCGCATGATTGTGTTAACCTCCTATGTACTTTTTTTGAAAATACATCTTTTATTTCTATACTGTTGTTCTCATTAGTTTAACAAAGATCAGCGTTGCTCGAAACGTCGTCTTCCTTCAGTTCACCATTATCTGCGCATAAAAAAAGAGAGCTCGGCTCCCTTTTCTCACGGTTGGTTCCTATTCACTTCTTGCTAATCTTAAACTTGAACGCCCAAGTCGCTGTGTTACCAGAATATCGACCTCTGTTCTCCGTCACCACCACGGAAAGTGTCTTGTTGGTTGATTTGGAGAACGAAGATAGTTTGACGTTGGTGCTTTTATCCCCGTAATCAGGAATTTTGTCCTGTTCTTCGGCGATGGCCTCCAGTTTCAACGTACCCGTGGATTTCAGGTTTAAGGTGACTGACGAACCCTCTTCCAGATCTTTGCCGTTCACACTTGCTCCGATGGCCCACTCATTACCGACAGAGTTATTCTCGACAAGTTCTGCGCTCACCAGCGTAACGGTTACCTTGACCGTTTTGGCGGCAGCATAGGAGGTTGGGGAACATACGGCGAATACCAGGCTCAGAACCACGAAAACATTAGCCCATTTTTTGAACACGAGAGTGCCTCCCTCTTATTCAATTCTTTTGTTCAGACTATGCCTTATTCGCCATGTTCCTTAAGTAATCCTTCCACTTGTGTAAGAACTTTTCTCATGAAGTGCGTGTTAAAGATGCTTCCGGTAACCCTGAACTTTCTCATCCTTGAAACCTAACTTCTCATAAAATATATGTGCTTCCTTACGCTGATCGCCAGACACCAGAATCATGTAACCACAACCCATATCTTTGGCAATCCGCTCAATCTGGAGCATTAACCTCTGCCCAATGCCCTGCCTGCGTACCTGATCCGATACAATCACATTCTCCACAACCATGAACGGTTTGCATGGCCCCACCAGATCCATACACTCAACCCCCATAACGGACCCAACCAGTTTGCCATTGTAAAATGCCCCAAGCACATGATAATGGCCATTCTGCTGTATGTAATGGAACATCTTTTTCATCTGCTGTTCATTGGTAGGCATTCCCACCAACTCATTGTATAGCTGGCTTAGTGCCGGTAAATCTTCAAGTTCGATTCCTTTAATGGTAACCATGATAACCCTCCTGATTTTTCCTATTTCGCACGCTTTGTCTTACATGAGGTCCTTTTTAAAATAATAATGACTGTGTCCGGTCGGTGCATTCTCGATCGTTGTGATCAATTGGTAGCCATGTTTCTTGTAAAATTCCGGTGCTTGATAGGAGAAGGTGTTCAACATGACAAAATCACAAGATTTCTCGCGCGCAATTCGCTCAACTTCAAGCAACAACTGTGAACCATATCCCCGATGCCGTTGTTCAGAATCCACCCAAAGAATATCAACCTCCAGCCAGTTCCAGCAAAGTGTGCTAAGCACACCTGCAACAATCTCGCCAGTCTCACTTTTGATATTTAAATTCAGTTCTTCGTTCCGATGCCTTAATTCCTCGCTCACATGGGTCGCATTATATGCGATAAGTTGCTCGCGAACATACTCTGAATCCTCTGAAGTACTTGGATTAATATTTATTTGGGACATCTCCTAAACACTCCTTTTATCTCAACAGTTTATAATTTACGATAATGTAATTCATTCCGGATAAGAGAGTAACGCCTGTTGCAACCCATAGCAATGCCACATCCACTCTGATATCAGTCAGCAAACTAAACGGAACATTATTCAACAAAATGGCAATGATGGCTGCCACCTGAAGCACCATTTTGATTTTTCCATAACGATCAGCTGCAAGAGCAATACCCTGTTCTGTGGCTACCATTCGCAATGCAGTAATGACAATTTCACGTCCTATAATGATTACAGCAATCCATGAACTGATCATATTCTCCTGAACCATCATGACCAGCGCTACCGCAATCAACAGTTTATCCGCCAGCGGATCAAGCAACTTTCCCAGATTCGTGATCTGATTATATTTCCTCGCCACATATCCATCCAATTTATCCGTACCTGCTGCTACTGCAAATATAATTAGTGCAATCATCACGCTTTGCTGATTGAGAAAACAGATCATAAACAATGGAATCAACGCGATTCTAGCCAACGTGATTTTATTTGCCAGATTCATTAGACATCTATTCTCCTCTCATCCATGTTGGCTAAGTGACCTCTTTTCCATTTACGTAATCGGGTCCGAAAGGATTTAAAAGGAGCTACCGAATTAATCTGGATCCACTTCACCATGGCCCATCCAGGCTTGGTACCCGTCCACTGTCTCATCCCTTGTACAAATAATTCCTCTTCGCTCAGCGAGTCAATCCAGTTCTGCCATTGTTGTTCTGTCTCCCGAAACAAAGAGCGTAACTCCTCCAGCGTATAGCCTGAATACTTTTCGTAAAATGATTCATTTAATTGCCCCAGTTGGTTCCATTTATACCCTGGTGCAGGCATATGACATTCATGTCCCAACTGTTCATTTCGCTCCCAATCCATCACCAGGTTCATCCATCCTAACTGGTAGGAGATCATCTGGGCAGGCGTCTTATCTACACCTTCAACCCACTTATCTTTGTCACTGTTATGGATGTCATTGAATTCACCCTCAAACAATACATAGGTGCGTCGAATCGTCTCACTTAATTCTTTCTTCGAGGCATATAGAATTCCAGGCACGCTACTTCACTCCCTCGTTTCACCGTTATACATGAATCAGAAGCATGGACTCTATCGTCATTTCGACTCAATTCCATAATCATCCTTTTTTTTCATGAGGCATTATACTTAGAAAAAGAAAAAAGAGCAGTCTGTAAACAATACAACTGCCCTTTACTCAATCTATTTTTGATAAATCAGCATACTCCTGATGCCAATTCTATAAAGCTTCCTTAATCACCCGTTTATAGTACCACACAGACAACAGACCAAAAATCGAATATAACAATGTATAGACTATCATGACAATGACCGTTGGTGTCGCCAGCTCCGTACCAAAGAAAAACCAACCTGATTTCACGGCAAAGTAACTATGACTCAATCCCACCACAAGCGGAATACCGAAGTTAAACAACTGCTTGATCTGAATTCCCCTCAACAGATTGCTTTGTGTAAATCCAAGTTTACGAAGAATGGTATAATTGCCCTTCTCCTCTTCACTCTCGTTCATTTGTTTAAAGTACAGGATACATCCCGATGTGATTAAGAACGTCAAACCAAGGAAACCAACAATGAACATAATTAAGCCCATATTGTTACGTTGGTTATTTCTGAACTCAATCTGGGAGAAGCTCGGTGCTTCCAACTGTAGCTCCTTATATACGGCATATGCCTCTTCAGCCTGCCCCTCGTTTAGAATACGCACACCATAGTAGTCAATCCGCTCGGGTTTCTGCAGCTCGGGATCGATATCCTGTCGCAGCTGCTGATATACCGTTTCATCCACTACCGCAACTGGCGTCCCCCCAGTGTAGTACGAAGGAAGCACTCCCTGTTTGGTGGTTCCGATCAGTTGTTGCTCTAGCGTTCGCTTCAACCCATGCAAGACGATTGGACCTGTCTCCTGAATGGAAATCAACTGCTGAATGGCATTTCCATATCCCATGAAGACCACTTCACCTGGTTGCAGATCGATGTTATCTACCATTTTGTCACTGACTACACTACTGAACAGGTATTGTTCCGTCATGGACTCATCCATCACTGCTTGTGCATCAATTTCAATGTAAATGGGCTGTCTATGCTTCTCTTCATATGGAATCTGTTTGTGTTCCAACTCCGTTACAAAGCGATTTTTCACCTCCGCCTGAGCAAAAGAGAAATCCTCCGGCAAGCTTTCCTTCGCCTGAGCCTCTGCCGAATAATACGAAATGTAACTGAGTGACAGCATGCCAATAGCGAGCGCCGATACGGTTGTAATAATCGTGAGCAGCAATGCATTAGATTTCATGCGGAACATGATTGAAGATAAAGACAACACCTCATGAATGGTAAGGTATCCGTTTTTACTTTTGCGAATCAGATTAAAAATAAAACTTACCGAACCCTTATAGAACAGGTATGTCCCCAGTATGACCGAGAAGAGAATCAGGATCATCGTATACATCAATTGCTGCATATCCATTGCCTCACCGCTGAACAGCCGTGCAGACATGATGTATCCATACACAATCAGAGCAATACCCAAGACGCCAACAATCATCTGTCCGACAGACATCTTCTGCACCTGCTGCTCCGAAGTGGCCGACACCCGAAAGAGCGAGAGAATGCTCTGTCTCTTGATAAAAGTGTAGTTCATCAGCATGATGAGCAAATACATTATCGTAAAGACAATCACCGTTTGCATCAGTGCCATCGGAGAGAAGTACAATTTCGTAATCGTATCCACACCGAGAATTTTGAACAATATCATCAATACCAGCTTGGACGCAAGAAACCCAACTAACACACCAATGGCCATGGAGCCAAAATAAAGAATACTGTTCTCCGCACTCAAAATACCAAAAATTCTGCCTTTCGTCAGTCCGATCAATTGAAATAATCCAATTTCTTTGCTACGCCGCTTGATAAAGATCGTATTGGCAAAGAGCAAAAAGATGCCGACAATGACGACTAACAGTACCGAAGATGCGCCTATAGCCGCCGCACCTTTTGTTGAAGCAGCCACCTCATCCATGGAAGGATCATACTGTAACGTCACAAAGGAAAAATACAAGGCCACACTGAACACAAGCGCAAATACATAGAGATAATAATTCTTCAGATTTTTTCTGAGATTGCGGAAGATAATATAATTCAAGCTCATTGCTGTACACCACCCAATACGCCCTGGGTTTTGATAATATCGTTGAAGAACGATTGCCGTGACTCGTCTCCTTTATTCAACTGGGTGTAGATCTGACCGTCTCGAATAAAGATCACTCTGCTGCAATAACTTGCGGCAACCGGATCATGGGTAACCATAATAATAGTCGCTTTTCGTGCGCTGTTCATCTCACTTAACTTGCCGAGCAGATCCGAAGCGGACTTGGAATCCAGTGCTCCTGTCGGCTCATCCGCAAAAATGATACTCGGTTCGTGGACAAATGCCCGTGCTGCCGAAGTCCGCTGCTTCTGACCCCCTGAAATCTCAGATGGATACTTGTCTTTCAACTCGTAGATTCCCAGTTCACGGGCAATCTGTTCAAACTTCCGGTGTGCCTCCTGCTTTGGAATGCTGGTGATCGAGAGCGGTAATAATACATTTTCCTTCACCGTAAGGGTATCCAGAAGATTATATTCCTGAAAAATAAAGCCCAGATGATGTTTGCGGAACTCAGCCAGCTGTTTCTCCTTCATTCCGGTGAATTCCTTGCCCTCAATATCGATCGTGCCCTGGCTCACCCGATCGATGGAGGAAAGTACATTAAGCAGCGTTGTTTTACCCGAACCCGAAGGCCCCATAATACCAACAAACTCTCCCTTGCTTACTCCAAGATCAATCCCCTTCAGCACTTCCTGTTTATTCAGTTTATTACCATAGACTTTATGAATTTTTTTGGCTTCCAGTATCCACATATCCCACTCACTCCTCTTAAATCTTCTGCAAAATGCTCATGTCTATATCATAATCGGGATGTGCAGTGTTATCGTGTGATTCACCGAACAAAACCAAAAAGCATGTGACATTGTTGTCACACGCCTGCAAGATGCACCATGTCGTTTTTTCGCGGAAAAGTAAGTGTGACGGTTGTGCCCTCGCCAAGAGAAGATTCTACATGAATGTTCATATGAAGCGTCTGGACCACCTGACGAACCAAATATAGCCCCATCCCGGTAGCCGCCCCATCCATTCTGCCTCGGGTGGACGTAAATCCTTTATCAAATATACGTGGCAGATCTTGAGTCTCAATCCCTCGCCCGTGATCTTGAATCATGAGTATGATGTGTCCATCCTGTTCCCGACTTTCAATGAGGATGTCCGATGAATCACTATACTTCACCGCATTGCTCAGCAACTGCCGGAGGATGAAGCCTAACCATTTGCTGTCTGTGAGCACGCGCGATACCATTAAAGACACATCAAAGCCAATACCCTTGGAAATGCACCACGATTTCAACGCTCGTATCTCGCTATTCAATATCGGTTCAAGTTCCGTCTCTTCGATGAACAGATCATTATGCATGAATGGAATACGCTTCTGATGAAGCTGCTGATCCAGCAACTGATGGATTCGTAACCATTCATATGTCATTTGGCTCTGTAACTTGTCATCTGGCAAGCGCTCGATCATCAGTTGCAACGCTGTCAGTGGGGTCTTCACCTCATGAATCCAGGATAACATCTCGTCCTTCTCCTGTTCCAGAGCGATAAAATGGTGTGACGTCTCCTTACGATACCGCTGTGTCTGGGAACTGACCGCCTCATGTACAATCTGCTCATATGGACTTTCGGCGATATCGAGTTCTCTCAGATCATAGGTATGATCCCAGATGCTCAATTTTCTATAGAAACGGGTCTCTTTCAGGTATCTCGCCCAGATAAAAACAAGACATACCACCACATTCAGTCCTACGATATACATCACAGATTGGAATGGAATGGACGAGTCCAGGTAGGCCACCAATAAAATAATAAGTTGCATGCTTACCAGTAGCCATAACCAACTAACCCTTTCTCGTATGTACTTTCCGATCATGCTTCTGCCTCTTCCGTTGCCATGTATCCCTGCCCTACTTTGGTTTCAATGTACCGCTCCAAGCCGATGGGTTCAAGTTTCTTCCGTAACCGATTAACGTTAACCGTCAGCGTATTGTCACTCACGAAATGCTCGTGATCCCACAAGCTCCGGATGAGGTCCTCACGGGAAACAATCTGATTTTTGTGCTCGACCAGCACTTTAAGGATGAACATCTCATTTTTGGTTAACAGAACAGATTCATCCCCGCAGGTCAGTGTATTTTTCACATATTCAATAGCAGCACCGCGCCAGGTTCGGAGTTCAGTATGCTCTGTATTATAGTTATACACCCTCCGCAATGTCGCTTGGATCTTGGCAATCAATACATCGAAGTGAAAAGGCTTCTGGATAAAATCGTCTGCACCCAAACGCATGGACATGACCATATCCGCAGGATGATCCCGTGAGGACAAAAAGATAATCGGCACATTGGAGTGCGAACGAATGATCCGGCACCAATGAAACCCGTCATATTGGGGTAACTGAATATCAATAATGACCAGTTGCGGCTGAATTACGCTGTACTCCTGCAATACCTTGCCAAAATCCTGCACACCATACACGTCATACGACCATTGGGACAAACGTTCCTTGATTTCACTGAATAACGACTCGTCGTCTTCAATGAGCATAATTTTAAACAAGAGATTCACCACGTTTCTGATCTTCTAAGGTTGAATAAGGTAATCAGACTCCATTGTTGCAGGATCACCTTTACCGTTACGAATCGTTCTTCCGATCGCTGATTCCAGTGTACAGGGAAGTTGGACTTATTTCAAAAGGTATCCATACTTATTACTTCACAAGAAAACAGGCAAAACGAAGTATACGATATTAACTCTCGGTGGATTGTATAACATGGCTTGCATCAGTGTGTTCATCGATCCGCTCGATCAACTGCTTCGCTACATCTTGTGGCGATCTTAATTGTCCTGCTTCATATACTTGATTGAACATACCCACAAGGGCGAACTCCTCTGCACTTTTGCCTCGTGCAACAGCCTGCAATTCCGTATCAACCATCCCCGGATCAAAAGCAATAATCTCAACAGGGTTCTGTTGGCCCGTTTGCTCCAGAGATACGCATTGGGTGAACATGTTCATGCCTGCCTTGGATGTACAGTACACTGCCATTGAAGGCGCGGGATAACTTCCCGAACCCGATGAAAGATTAACAATTTTACGTCTGGCGGACAGGTGATTTGTTTGTTGAATAAAAGATGAACTCAATATCATTGGCGCTGCGAGACTGATATTAAGACTCTGACTTATCTCTGCCGCGCTACACTGATCGATAGGTCTTAGTGGCTCCAGCATCGCTGCATTATTAATAAGTCCAATGAATTCAGCTTCTTGAGAAGGTATTTGGTCCAATATGCGTGTAATCAAATCATCGATCCCATTCAGGTCGGCAAGATCGTACTGAACATGGCGGTAACGCCCGCTCCATTCCTCGCCTGATTCCAACAGATGCGAACCCCCGCGTGAAATACCGTAAACGTGATCCCCCTTAGCCAATAATAACTCTGCAAGTTGTAAACCGATCCCTTTGGATGTGCCTGTAATGATAAAGTGTCTTCTTCCTGTTCCTGTTCCTGTTTTTGTTCCCATTCCGATACCACTCCTCTTCTATTTTCAATGAATGTAATTCCCCTACTCTTACGAGTTTTTCTTTCTCCACAACGTGGCCCATAGAAAAGGTACACCAAAACATGGTTCATGCTGCTCCATCGTCTTCATTGCACGGAACTCCACACATTCAAAGCCATCTTCCAGCATGTAGCGAAGCTTCTCCTCCGTGAACGCAAGACCACCGCGCATCGACTTCTCTTGATACACCTGCCAATCATTCATAACGATCTCAGGCCCACCAATATCGCCAAAACCAGGAGCAAAACAAGTCATTCCAAAGTATCCTCCAGGCCGGAGTGCATTGTGAATCATCTCTATGTAGGGAATGCGCTGATGTGGCAACAGATGATGCAGACAACCCGAGTCGTAGACAAGATCATATTCTTGCTCTGGGGACAGTTCGAACACAGATCGACATTCAAAATGCACGTCCAGTTGCTCCTCTGCCGCCCTCTCTTTAGCCCAAGCAATAGCTGTCTCCGAAAGATCATAAGCATCTACCTGATATCCTTGGCGGGTTAAATACAACGCATTTCTGCCGGGGCCACACCCCAGTTCCAGTGCCTTGCCGCCGCTTAGCACACCTTCGTTCACATGCGCTACCAGATTCTCATCCGGTTTGTTTGGGAAAAAGGGGATTGGTCTGTTCCGATCCTCATAGAAAGGTTCCCAAAACTGCTTGGCAGATCTGAAATCCGCATCGAGCATATCATATAGATCCTGTACACTTTTAATCGTCTTTTCCACAACCACATTCCTCCTTAAATTCTCCATCCAAACCTTCATTTCAGACTATTCATTCCTCGTCATTTTCAATAAATCAGCCACACTCTATTATAACATTTTTACCCAGTAGTTCTCTATTTTTCTTGTGTTTTTCTACTCCAAAACATAAGCTTTTTCCCAAGAAAAAAACGACCGACATGAATGTCGATCGCTTACAGGCATAGCGGTTTTGAATTGTAACTTACTTCGCCCGTTCCAAAACTGCAAAGTAATTTCCTTCGTTATCAGCAAAGTTGAAAACACGCCCCGTTGGCATCTCGACAATCTCTCCGACCGTTACATGTTTACCAGCCAAGTCGGCATATAACTGATCCAGATTTTCGGTGAAGAACATTAACGAAGGTGTGCCCAGATTTACACCCGCCGACATCCGTTCAACGAACTCTTTGTCATGGAGTATAATGCTTGTCTGCGAGTCTGGGGTAGGCGCAATCTCAATCCATCTCATGCCCTCGTCAAGGTTTACTTCATCCACAATGTGGAATCCTGCGACTTCGGTCCAAAAAGCCAGTGATTCATCTTGATTATTGACATACAACATAACCTGACCGACTTTGCTAAACATGGATCAATCACTCCTCTGATCATCTAATCTCTCAACATCCTGCTTATCATTCTTCAAATTCCAATAGAGTATAACATGCAGGACAGGTTTTTTATCATCTTTCTTTGCAAGTACTAACTACACATTAGACTTATTGCGTGGCTTTTAACTTCTTCGTAAGATAAAGTACAACATCGTCGTCCATAATCGTTTCTTCACCCGGCTGAATGTAATGATCATGTTTGTGTACACCGTGACCGTCTGGTATGTACCCGCGATGAGCATATAGAACTTGCGCTTTGCCATAATCGGAAAATACGCCTACACCAATGCCTGCTACATCCGTTCGTTCCAGAATAACTTCCTCTGCTCGGTCCATCAACCGTGAACCAATACCTTGGCGCTGGAACTTCATTAGTACATTAAAATCGTTAATTTCGGGAATGCCTTGTTCCCTGAAAGACGGGTAGCTGGAATTCCACAATACATTCACGTATCCGGCAAATTCTCCATTCAACTCGGCTACCAAGGTTACGCGTTCCCCATTCTGTTGTTCATCCAAGTAATGAGTATACTGCTCAGCGAATCTCCCCCAACCCTGCTCCTGAAACGCCTTTGATATGATTACAGGATCGCTCTCATTTAATAGTCTGATATGTACACTCATTGATAATTTCTCCTCAACAAGATATTTTTTCTAGCTATATTCCCAGTCGATCCCGAAGCGATGTGATGTGAGCAACATGGTGTTTGCCATGCCAAGCATACATGCCCAGATTGTAATCCAGTCTTGTCGTTTCTTCCGATGAGGGATGATAAAATTGTTTGGCATAATCTGCATCTGTCAACGCGTTTAACAGAAACACCCAACGACGATGGAGGGCATCCAGAATCTGAAGCGAGAATTCCACATCCAGGTCTCTTGAATCACTCAATTCAGCCCAGCGCTCTTCATAATAAGGCCGAATCGTTGGTGTATCCTCTGTCAGGGCCAACTTGAAACGAATCATACTGTTCATATGGCTGTCTGCCATGTGGTGAATGACCTGTTTGAGCATCCATCCACCTTGTCGATACGGCAGACTTAATTGCTCTTCACTCAGTCCCTTTACCGCTTCTCGTGCGCGTTCAGGCAACTCAGCAATGTCCCGAATCCACTGCTCTCTCTGCGCGGGCGTAACTTCGCCCGTATGTACAAATGGTCCTAGCGGATATCTTTCATCCATCCATTATTCCTCCTTGTTTATATGATTCAAATAACTTTAAACAGGATCTACAGGGCATATTCCATAAGCCAACAGTCTCGCATCTGTCCTTCGTGCTGCTCATGTTTCTCCAACAGCTTAATCTTTTGGAAACCACATTTCTCGTAACAGGATATCGCTCGCAAGTTCCAGGATTGAGGGTCCATAACCACTTTACGGGCTTGTTTTTCATTAATCAGATAAGCCAGCATGGATTACATCAACTGCGTACCAATGCCTTTATTCCAGTAGTCTGTCTCACCAATAAACTGATCCGTTCCATAGATGATCTCATCCGTGTCTCCATAACCATACTCCGTTCGTTCTTCTTCCTCAAGCTTATAGAACTGAATGTATCCAATCGGATGTCCTCCATACTCAACGATACAACGAGTAGCACCATCTTTCTGATTGTAAAAATGCTCTCTCACCTGTTCCAGATCATGCGGCCGATCACGCCCTTCATAGTATTGAAGAACTTCCGGGTCTGACAGCCACTTCACCAGATGTTGTTCATCTTCTGTGTCCAAGAAACGTACAGTGATTTCATTCGATTCATATACATTCATCATTCTGATTACTCCTTATTGATCTCCAGATTCTCACCCGTAACCCAACTCAGATCCTTCCCTAACAAATGCTCGTTGTGAACATAATACACCATGGGATTCTCAAGCGGTTGAGTCGTTCCATCCAAAGATCTGAGCGTTAACCGCAACTTGTAGCTCCCTATCTCATCAGGTATCGCAAATCCTATCAGATTATCAGCTGATTTCATGGTTTTCCCCTGCGCCTTCAGATACTTTTCCAGAATGACTTGATCAAGATAGGAGCTGCCAACGGACGAAGGCATGTACCACGCATCATCTTGTTCTTCAGTGAATGTGACCCCTTCCCATCCAGGGACAACAGGATACACCATATGTCGATCCTTGTCTTCTCTTTTTCGCGTTATCTCTAACTCTACCTCAACTGCGTCCGTATCAATCTGCCTGATTGTGCCTGTCATCACAACATCCTGTGCACTCACACTTGGAATAACATAGCTGTATATGAGCAGAGTCACCAAGAGGATTATCGTTATTCCCGTAATCCAAAATATTGTACTTTTACGCATCTGTCTGATCCTCCCGTCTGGTTAATCATACTTCTGGAGTAGCTCCTTCTCTGTTAAAGATTGAGTTAACCTATCCAACTCAGGTGATGCCGTCCAATCACTGGAGGTGTTCAATCCATGCTTGATGGTATGTATCGAGCTATGTGCAGACATGTATATATTATGGTGGATTCCAGGTTGGACAATGATGTGCTCTCCTGTACGCATCACTCGAATCGAAAACATCTGATCGTCTCCATAACTGGCATACGCAATCCATCCGGTTTGCACCACATAAAACTCCGTTAAGTTGATATGTACATGACTGTTTTGCCATGCTCCGTGGGGAGAGGCAACAGTTCTGCAATAATAACTGCCATCTTCTGCTATCATTTTATATTTTTGTTCCCCGTTCGCCATCTGCTCGAAGCTGGTTTTGACACCCGTTTCACCATATTTCTGTTCCGAAAATTCTGTGTTCAATCGGCTTCACCTCCTGTCAAAAAATCCCTTTATTTAAACATTCGACATAGGTAAGTCGATTCTCCTGTTTGGATATGCGATATATCTTTGCTAAAATATGAAACGCTTCTCTTCCAGCTTCCGTATTAAGGTCGAAGCCGTATGTATCCCATATAATAAACCATCTGATCTGGAGGTTGAGCGCATGTCATTTTTCAAGAAAATGTTAGCCAGTGTAGGTGTTGGAGCAGCCAAAGTAAATACGGAATTGCATACACCAGAGGTCACGCCTGGAGGAATCATCTCGGGGGTTGTGTACATTGAAGGTGGAGATGTGGAACAGAATGTAGATCGAATCTATCTTTCAATCAAAACCCATTACATACGGGAGCGCGATGATCGCAAAGTAAAAGAAACAGCCGTTATAGCCAAATATTTGCTCACCGAAGGATTCACCTTACAGCCTGGTGCCAAATTGGAGAAAGACTTCTCATTTGACCTGCCAGAAAACCTGCCAATTACACTACATCGTGCAGAGGTGTGGGTAGAAACAGGCCTTGATATTTCAAGTGCTGTAGACCCCTCAGACCGGGACAGACTGCATGTTGTTCCTACCAAAGACATGAACACCGTGCTCGATGCAATTGATATCCTTGGTTTCAAGCTACGTGAAGTGACCAATGACTACGCACCAAAGCTGGGCGGTAATCTGCCATTTGTGCAGGAATTTGAATTTGTACCAACAAACAAATTCCGTGGGCATCTGGATGAGTTGGAAGTCCTGTTCTATCCGATGGGCGATTCGCTGGAGCTGTTATTACAGATCGACCGCCGCGCTCGTGGGCTCAGTGGAATGTTCTCCGAAGCCATGGGCACGGATGAAAGTTTTGTCCGCCTGCATCTGTATGAAAAACATCTGGCGCGGGGTGCACATTCTGTCGCTCAGGGTCTGGAAGAAGTCATATCCAAACATATCTAATCTATAGTTTGTGTAAACGAATAAAAACCGTCCTCTATCAGACGAATCTGACGAAGGACGGTTCTTCCATTTTCCAAAAGGGAATTTGAAAAAATGGGGGATAAAAACAATCGTAAAGTTGTTCTGTACTCAAAGTGTCAGTGGAATTATCCTTAGTGAACTTATATATTAATACACTTCGGTACTTTTCAGACTCAACGTTTCACATACAAGTTGGGCAAAGGCATCGAAGCTGCTGCAGGATCTCAGGCTTTCCAACTTCTCCTCCTGCCGGATCAATTCTACAAACAGATCATAGATCCCCATCGCCTGTTCGTAATCCTCTTTGCAGATGGATAACATAAATACCGCATGTACTTCATTCTCCTCATCCCACGGAATCGGCTTCTCAAGCAGACATACCGATACGGTTGTACGGGTTGAGCTCAGCTCCATGGGATGCGGAATCGCCACACCTCGTCCAAGCGCCGTTGAAGCCATCTTTTCCCGTTCCTGCACAGCGGGCCAGAACTGCTCCGTCACGATTCCCTTCTCCAACAGTGCTCCGCTCATCTCGGCCATAAGTGTCATTTTGTCAGGCTGATCGGACCGAAACATGAACAACGCTGGATCAAAGTAACGTAGCAGCGTCATTTCCTCCTGCTCATCACTGGTTCGCACCAAATGAGTGATCGTTGCCATGTCGCGTTCCGATGGAATCGCAGCAATGACAGCCGACGGCTTGCCTTTGGACTCCCGTAACCGGATCGTGGAAATGACCATATCTTCAGGCACACTCCCCATCTCCTCGTACTCCCGTAGTGAAACCACTCGAGATACTTCCAGCTCGGCAAATAACGAACGCAATCTGGATTCAAGAATTCGGGCTGTGCCGTATCCTGATCCACAGACCAGCAGCACGGATTTCCGTTTGCGATGAGGAATCTGATATTTACGCTCCAATGCTGCACCAATATGAAGAGCCAGGTAACCTATCTCACTGTCATTGATCTCATGAGGTACGTATGTCTGCAGCTGTTTCACTGCACTGATCGTAATCTCATAGGCCAGCGGATAATATTTACGTATATGTCCAAGCAATGGATTCCGCATATTCATGCCATGTTCCAGGCGAGTAATCATGGGCTTCAGATGGGCATACAGATCATTCGGCAATCGTTCATCATCACGCAGATCATAGGTGTACCGATCATAGATATGACCCAACATTTGCTGTACAGCAAGATATAACGGGTCACTTCGAAGTCCATTCCAATCGGTAGCGGTCATTTTTTTGCTAACAATGTGCAGCAGCAGATAATCTCGCTCTCCAACTGGACAGTGAATGGAATATAACAACTCCAGATCCTGAATAATCTGCTGTGCAAGTTGCTGATCCTGAACATTCGCCTCCACTTTCTCGAATCGCTCTAGTTCATGCCCCTGCTTAATACGTAATACCATAACAGCCAGATGCGTAATCAGATCTTTCAGTGCCACATCTGCAATACGAACATTCTGTTTGCCTACATGGCGAATGACGATCTCGCGGATGTGTGCGGGTTCGATTGGATACAACAAACGTTCCTGTGCAACGGTCATTCCTTCGGGGCCCAGTTCTTCATCTCGCGCATCGGCGTACTCGGCAAGGCAATAGCGAAACCTTTGCTCGTCTCCGACGACCTTCACACCATGTCCTGGCTTGATCTGAAGCTGAAGCTGGTAGTTCTCCAAAATCTGACGAATGATTTTCAGATCATTGTTCATTGTTGCACGGCTTATAAACAGCTGATCAGCGAGGTCTTCCATCTTGATATGACCCGGTTCACCAAGCAGCTTGAACAATTCATAACGGATACGCTCATCAGGCGAACCAGGTACTGGAGCACCTTTTTGCCCATCATCCTTCCGTTCCTCCAACAGCTCATTATACCGCTTCGCATCATGCACACGAATGGAATAACCCCGCCCACGCTTGGACTCCAGGCTCCCGCCATACCCTGCAAGGATGTGATCCAACTTTTTCAGATCATCCCGAATGGTACGCACCGTAACCTCCAGCCTGTCTGCAAGTGCTTGGCTCGTCCAAGCCTGTTCCTGTCCTTCAGCATGAATGAGGTGGAAAAGCTTTTTCAACCGTTTAGTTGGAAAAATCATACCGATATCCGACCTCCCTTCTGATCAGGATTGTGTCAAACTAAAGCTCACCTTATATCGATACAAGTACCGTCATCAATTTACAATGTGCGAGTTCCGGCAAACGAACAACCTCTTCTCCCTCGGTTAACCTCTGCTGAGGCCCCAGTGGTTGTTCACCAAGAGATACACGCTCTGCATGTACAGGTTGATTAAAGTGTATGTTCACGTTAGCAGACTGTGACAAATACGGATTGAACACACGTATAATGTAACCCTCACTCTGCTCTGCTTTCTTGAAGCTGCTTAACACCACGTTGGAATCGTCGCTGAACGACATCAGGCTGTAGTCTGTATCAAGAACACGTTCCTCATCGCGGAAAGCAAAGATCAGACGTCCATTCAAAAAGTCGCATAGCTGATAACTGCTGATCGGTGTCAAATATTCACGTGCAGCACGGGCCACATTCGCTTCGTCGAACCCGGAAGTCTGGATATGCAAGCCAAAGGTAAAGGAGAGCTCGCCAAGTAATTGCGCGTCTGGTGTTGCTACAATTTTCTCACCGGAAGCCCGGCCAGGACGATACAACAGGTTTTCCTGACCCATGAAACCGAATGTGCGGAACAAGGTCAGGGCAATGGTATCCATTTGCTCACCAATAATCTCGTACTCACGTACACCTTCCGTCATCACAGCCATACCATGCGAACCATTGTTCAACCCGGCATAACTCTGCATCGCTTCAATGGTGATCGGTTTCTCCTGCCATTGTTCGCGCTCCCATACGTCCACTTCTGGCAATGAGGTTGGACGAGCAATGACTCCAAACGGTTGATCTGCAATGGATAGAGCGGAAGCAATTCCTGTATCAAAAAGGACACGCAGACGGTGGCTAAACACCTCATTCTGCACCTGAACCTGGAAACGGATCAGATTCTCTCCTTTGCGAAGAGATATCTCCACTTGCATTGGCAATGCTCCCGACGTGATGCCTGCGGCGCGCTCTTCCAGATCGTAGGGGACATCCAGCGTGAAACGCAGGGATAGTGTCTGAGATACAGACGTTTGGGTGGTCGTTGCACTCATCTGGCTACCTGCCGAAGAAACAATCAGATCCCGCTCGGGAGGAGAATAATTGTAGGAATCTCCGTCATCCCCGTTATCTTCGAAGACCATTTGATCCGCATACACTTGGCCAGATCGCTTGTCCGTAATTTGCAAGGTGCCGTTTGCTTGTAGCGCAATGCTGAAATGTTCATTTTCAATCGTGTCTCCGTTACGCCGCTCAATAACAGGTGCAGCGCCCTGACTGAAATCAAAAACAATCTGGGTGTAACCCATCGCCGGGACCTCTTGCAGTTCCACCAGCAATTTGGCGCGATATACGCGTTCTGGCAGATGCACTTTGCGACTTGGATTCAGGTCAATGTGTTGTCCAAGCACATAATCGGTCTGATCTGCTTTTTCTACAATGGTGTAATCCAGCTCGCGTCCCTTCGTATCCCGAATGACAAAGGATTCTTCCGGAATATAAGCTTCAATCTCAGTAACCCCGCCTCGCACATACGGTAGCGTGTTGAACAGGGTGAACGCAAATGTCTCCTCCTGCTGTATCGTTGAAGCAATCATCCGCATATGCAGGTCGAGCAGATTGAGTGCGATATCATAGGCCTGTTTGTAACGAAACGCAACGTCCTGATTGGTTGTATCACTGTTACAACCACCGATGCTGTCATGTGCCGCATTCTCAAACAACAACTTCCAGATGTCCTCAACAATGCGATGCGGGTAATCATGCCCGAGAGAATGACTAATGGCAAGTACAGGTTCTAGCGTATTGGCGATCAGATTCTCAATCCGGTTATTCTGTTGCTTGAGATCTGCACGGGTGGAAAAAATGGACTTGTGAATCCGCATGTGCTTGGCTTCCATTAATTCACCCCGAAGTACAGGCAGGTCCTGACTATCCGCTTCGATCTCCGCCAGAAAACGTTCCGGTTCATTCATCACATATTCGCGTTTTGTATCCATCGCATTGAACCGTTTAATCAACTCCGGCAGATTCAATCGCACAGGCGCCTGATCAAATCCATTAGGGAAATAGATATGTTTGGTGGAGGCTTTGCGTTCCAGCGCACCAATCTGTTTCTCCAAATAAGGGATCAGATCTTCTTCATTCTCCGGAATGTTACCGCCGTAGTAATATCCGAATGGCATCTGTACAGCAAATACACGACTGCCATCCGATCCTTCCCACGTAAACTCGGTATGTGGATTCGTATTATCCGAGACACCACGCCAGAACAGGAAACGTTCAATGCCGAACTCGCGATAGATCTGCGGCATCTGTGCTGATTGTCCAAATGCATCCGGGACATAACCAACCTTCATCGCATGTCCGTACTTTTGTGCTGTTTTCATACCATAATACAGGTTTCGGACCATGGATTCACTGGAAATAACCAATTGATCCGTCTGTGTATACCAAGGTCCAGTCATCAGTCGTTTGGCTGTAACCAGTTGACGGATCCGTTCCTCATCTTCGGGACACCAGCGGATGTAATCATCCAGCAGCGAGCCCTGTGCATCCAGCAGGTAATAATGGAATCCATCGATATTCTCCAGTGCATCCAATACTTCCTTGACGTGTTTGACAAGATACACTTTGGAACGGGAGGTTGTAAAATACCATTCCCGGTCCCAGTGCGTATGTGGAATAACATGTACTTTGGTACGGTTTCTCTCACTCATATCTCTATATCCCTCCAGATTCTTTTTAAAGGTTGTTCAAAAAAGTCCGCTTTTGATTACGAGGGATGCCTGTTGGCATCATCAGCATCGAATATGAAATTCAGCCGAAATGTCCGTTGCTCACGTAGTTTCCCCTACGCTCCGCTACTCCATTTCTACCTTCATCCCATCTTCTCGATACTGAAAACCGATCTTTTTGAACATGTACTTTTAGTCAAAAACGAGTTCGATTTCTTCCCCGTTTTTCTTCACTGAAGCTTCCTGAGTCTTGGCAGGTTGTTTCTCTTCTTCATCACGGAAGTTCACCAGCATGGTGCCCCCCGCTACGATCAGTGCGCCGACAATGCCTCCGGCAAGGTACGCGATTGGGGTACCTACTGACACAGCTCCATATAAGCCGCCAATTGGTGGCATGATGATATGTGCTCCCAGCAGTGCAGTCAAGGCAGCGCCCGTTGCACAGGCAAACATGTTGACCAGAATCATTTTGGCAGGGTTACGCAGTGTGAACGGAATTGCACCTTCCGTGATACCGATCACACCCATAATCACTGCACCTTTTCCCGCTTCCTGATAGGTTTTGGAAAAACGTTTCTTCATCAGCAATGTCGCCAAGCCATAACCAAGCGGTGGAATGCAGATGGCAATATTGATGAAAATATTCGGCAGATAGACACCGGACAGGAACAGGGCATTGCCTGCCATCCATGCCGCTTTGTTGACAGGTCCGCCGAGATCAAATCCGATCATCCCTCCCAGAATAATAGCAAGTAGAACGGTATTCGTTCCGCTCTGGCTCATGTTTTGAACCCAAGCAATCAGATACTCATTCAGCGCGCCCAGCGGGCCACCCAGAATGACCGCCATCAGAAATCCGGTTAAACCAACGGTAATCAGCGGTAAAATAATTAACGGTACCGAGCCAGCAGCCGGACCTGTAATCTTAACTTTGTTTTTGACCCACAAGGTGATGTATCCGGCAAAGAAGCCTGAGATCAACGCGCCCAGGAAACCGGCGTTGGTCTGCTGTGCCAGCACCCCTCCGATCAGACCTGCGGCCAGCGCAGGTTTGTCAGCAATCGAGTAGGCAATATAACCGGACAGGACAATCGTTAATAATCCGATGCCGCTCCATCCTACATTTTGCACGAGATATAAAATATGCAAGAATCCGCTTCCATCTTTGTATGGATCAAGATCAGTAATGCCCATTGATAGTGCGATAATTTTGCAGATGGCAACGACCAGGGAACCCGCGATAATGACCGGCAGCAGATAGGAGATACCTGTCATTAGATGTGTTTTTGCTTCACCAAACCATTTTCTCATCGTACTCTCTCCTCATGTGGAAGGTGGGGTTAAGCTTGTGCGTTCACAGCCTCGACGGCTTTGGTTAATACCGCTTCTGCCTGACTTACGGCATGACCGATTTTGACACGTACGACTTTTTTATCGCCAAACCGATCCATGTCCTTCACCGTTTGATCCGCTGCAATCAGTACAAAATTCGCTGCAGCAATATCTTCTTCCGTCAGCTTATTGACTTGTCCCATAGCTCCCTGCTGTTCCACTTTGATCTCATATCCCAGTTGCTGAGCTGCTTTCTCCAGTGCTTTGGCGGCCATCGGGGTATGGGCGAGACCTGCGATACATGACGTTACACCTACGATTTTCATTATGACACCAGTCCTTCCGTATATTGATGAAGCAACGTATATACATCTTCCGGCTGCACCGCTTCTGCGATGGCCTCTTTGAATGAATCTTCCAGCAATAAGGTGGCAAGTGAAGAGATGATTTGCAGATGGGATACGTCTACATGACCTTTAGGCACAAGGATGGCAAAAATATATTTCACCGGCTTGCCGTCATGAGATTCCCAATCAATGGGCTCCCGCAACCGAATGACCATCACTGCCGGACGTGTTACAACTTCACTCTGGGTATGGGGAATCGCAAAGTGATCCTGAAGCCCGGTGGAGTAGACACGTTCGCGTTCCCACAGATCAGCCGCAAGTTGCGCACGGTTTGTAGTGATGCTGTAACGCTCTGCCTCCGCAGATATAAAATCAAATACATCCTCTTTACTATGCAATGTCTGATCGAGATAAATCTGATTGGTTGTAATCATGATCTCTGTCTCTCCTCCTCTCTCTATCCAAAACGATAAGCGCTTACAACATCATTGTAACGGATTATTCCTTGACCTTGGATCTAGAAAATTTCCCCTTCGAAGCGGAAAAACATTAGCCATAGCAAAAAACCTGAGTCGAGTGGACTCAGGGCAGTTGTAAATGAGTTTCAATTGGTATGCTGCAAAGGCAGCGTAAGTAAGTACAGACATGGCCGGATAAAACATCAGGAATGCTGTGTCCAACGCTGCATTCCTGATCGAAGACCGTAATATGCTGCGGCGAGCAAAACAAATCCGGCAACAGCCATGATCATGGATGTTGTATCCCACCGAACAATAGTTCCAAAAGCAACCTTGGATTGCAGTGGGGTACCCGAAGAAGCGGTGTTCATGAGATCAGGTACGTAATTCATGGTCATGATCATGCCTTGAACGATATTCCAAGCTACAAAACCGATGATGAATAACAAGGTAACCAAAAAGGATTCCATCGCTAATCGTTTGTTCATGCTTGTCATTTTGCCCCCTCTTCCCACTCAATTAGACAAAACGTGTTGCATCTCCTGTTTCAAACGATCTTTATTTTCGTCCACATATTGATACAGCAGGTCAAAGCTTTCTTCGTTATCCGATTGCATGCTCAAATTCGCGGCTTCCAGTTCAATCTGCTGTAATACCTCATGAATCTGTTCCCCGTGTGTTTGCAGGCTTGTCGTGATGTCATCTTCGGACAGGCCATTCACATTATCTCGTAATTGCCCGTGCGTTACACCGCTTTCGGACAACATCTGCTCGATCTTCTTCAGGATCACGGCATCTGCATCATTGCCGATCCGCTCCATAGCTGTTATCGTCTCACCCAGATACTGTCCGCTGGCATTTTCAAGGAAACCGGTCATCCCGTTCATGGACAGCTCGGTATCCAGATCAATGATTAGAATGATATCTCGCAATACTTGTGGAAGTTCCGGCCCACTTTCTCGAATCGTCGAAAATTCAGCCCGATAAAGGTCCATGGCAACACTCCCCACCACTTCTTCACCTGACATCTCTTCAAGCTGATCAAGTGGTAACAACTCCTGCAATTCCTCTTGTAACTTGTTCATCTTTCTCTGCCTCCTGTATCTCTATCTATATATACGCCGACACGTTATTACATCATAGCAGAATACGCTATATAAGTTGAACTTATGGAAGTTGGTATAGTATATCCTTTATCAAATTTACAGGGAATATCGTCAAGTTAACGTGCACTTGACCTCTGGAAAATGTTCCGCTGTTATGATCTTGGCATCACGAGTCTTGGGAGGGGTAATGATGCGCCTGGCCTTGTTCACAGACACCTATCTTCCGGAAACCAATGGTGTTGCTGGCACGCTCCACCGCTTGAGTAACCATCTGAACCGCAGAAGAATTGAACATCTGCTGTTTACTCCGAACTCCGTCATTGAAGGAAGCCATGAGACTCAAGTCCGATCGGTTGCCAACATCCCTTTTTTTCTGTATCCCGAATGCCGCATTGCTCTACCCAACAGAGCAAACACACACAAACAGCTACAAGCCTTTCAGCCCGATCTGCTGCATATCGCTACACCTTTTAATATGGGATTGCTTGGTCTGAGGTATGCACTCAAACACCATCTTCCGCATGTTGTCTCCTACCATACCCACTTCGATCGTTATCTCGAATACTATCGGTTAAAAAGTATGATTCCGCTCTACTGGAAATATATCCAATGGTTCCACCGCGCCTGTGATGCAACCCTAACTCCATCGCAGGAAACATTAAACACCCTGCAAGCCCAGGGCATTCAGCGTCTGAAGCTCTGGTCCCGAGGGATTGATTGCAACCTGTACTCCCCTCATAAACGCAGCACGGATATCCGTGAACGATACCACATCACCGCTCCCCTTATTTTACTCTACGTTGGACGCATTGCCCCGGAAAAAGATATCGCTACACTCACGACTACCATGCAGCAGTTGCCCCAGGAAATGCAGTCCCGTGTACACTGGATCATCGTTGGCGACGGCCCCTCTCTCCCGAAAATGCGTCTGCAATCCCCACCCAATGTCACCTTTACAGGTTATATGCATGGCGAAGAACTTGCTGTTATGTATGCTTCGGCAGATCTGTTTGTGTTTCCTTCCTCTACGGAGACATTTGGCAATGTGGTACTGGAAGCGATGGCTTCAGGACTCCCTGTGGTGGCGGCCAATGCTGGAGGTGTAAAGGATCTGATATCCCCTCACCGCAATGGTGTGTTATTCGAGCCAGGTCAGGCTGATGCACTGATTCGGGAGATATGTCTCTGGGGAAATCACGTGAACCAATTGAGGATAATGGGACTGGAAGGCAGAAAGCTGGCTGAGCAGCGGTCGTGGGAGCATATTTTTGATACACTAATCAGGGATTATGAGGAGGCTATAGAACATCGGAACAGACAAACAAAAGATCGAATTATTACAGCATAATTTGACGAAATGAGTTTCTTCCAACAACCCATAACAATCGCCTCTGCCCTATGCAAAGTTAAACTGGTTCGCCCGTTCAGGCCGACCGTAGTAGCATGTGCACGCTGCTACAGTCGGCCTGAAACATGTTTCCAATGCACTTCATAACAAAACCTGCATCTTGTAATGGGTTGAGCCATTTACACGGTATGTAGAAACATAGAAGCCGAAGTTATTGAAATTATTTAGAGTATTTTGAAAATTGTATATATAGAAAAAGACATGATCTCATTGAACTGGATCATGCCTATTATTGCATACGCTCTATTGGTTGAATTTACTGTACGGGACTTTGATATCTACAAACCCTTTAGCGTAAGGGGCAACCTCATAAGGGTAGAATCGGATGACGATCCCTTTATCATATAAAAAGAATTCAGATGTTTGATCAAGCTGAAAATCATAAATATTTTCTTCAAAAATAGAAACTCCTGCATTGTACATGGCTAATAGACTGTTGGAGATTGATTTCTCTACCTTCTCCATCTGAGTATCGTCTTTAACATACTCGCTTAGCTTCAATTCTTTCCCCGTTCTTATGTCATAGTTATATGATTTTGTCGCATCCATTCCATGTGCTCCTCCAGTGTACACATGATCTTCATATACCACAGATAACTTTTCTTTTGCATTGTATTTTACACTGGCCATGGTAATGTAGAAATAATTTTTGTTTGATTTCTTTTCTTCTTTATCCAGGCGAGCTGCTTTCACTGCGTGGAGTTTAAATGTCTTGTTCAGCTTATCCGTCACAGATTTATTTCCACCTGTTAGATGTATGTATGGCTGTCCTTTGTAATATTGGACCTTCGTTTTCACTGTAATCGTGCTGCCTGCCTCTACATGACTACTCGGAAGAATGATAGCAATCAGTACAGTGATCAACAGGTAATTGATCCATCTCAATTTTTTTCTTTCAGTTCTATATTTCAACATTATCGATTAACCCCCTTTGGCTCAAATGATATCGTTTCTTGCATTCTGTTCCATATTACCTGTGGAGTGCCCTTTAGGTCTGTTCCGCTCTGAACGTTGCCAATCCAGATGTCTTCTGCTCCCGGATGTTGTAAATAGTGCCGAAGCGTTGCTTTGATCAGAATAGACGAATGTAAGTCCAACACCTCATCCAGCGGTATCCAGAATAACTCGCCTTCATCCGAGGGTACAAAATGTCGATGCGTGGTCTCTCCGAAATATACAAACTGCTGCCAAATCTCACCACCGTTAACCTCCAACAGAATATATCGAAGCCGAAAGTGTTTGACATTCTCTTGCTTGAACCCGGTCTCTTCTTCAATCTCCCGATAGCTGGCGCTCATGGGTACGTTCAGTTCCCCTTGTTCCAGATGCCCGCCGATACCACCCCAGAATTCAAAATCAAACAATCTGCTACCCGCCTTCTTCATCATCAGCATGTCTGAGCCATTGCTCAAAAACGCTGTTGCCATCTGTCTAATCTCCATATGTTCCTCGCTTTCCAGACTATGATTATAGTAATCTACTTGTTTATATAAACTGAACTAAAGAATATTTACACTAGTCACTCCGATGACAGAACAACCTTCCGATCGCTGTTATCCCCAGATTTTTTGATTCCTTTCCTAAGGGGAAAAATCCGGGGATAAAGGCGAACGCTTCGCTTCCTTAGGTTATTTCTGTCCTCTCCGTTTTGTGTAAATGTTATATTCAATTTATATAACCGTCTTCTACAGCAATTCCTTTAGCTCACTTAGATGTTTAATCGTATGTAAAGGCCCCGACGTAATGCGATCCTGCCACGGTTGGTTGACCTTCATCCAGATGGTGCTCATGCCTACGCTTGCTGCTCCTTCAATATCGTTCACCGGATGATCGCCAATGTAAATGCATTGCTCTGGTCTTAGACCGAAATGATCGAGCGCAAGCTGAAATATGCGTGGATCGGGCTTTTTGACTCCAGCCTCTTCTGAAACAATAATATGGTCGTAATCCTCCCGGATACCGAGTTGATCGATTTTTCCATACTGAATATCGGTCTGCCCATTGGTAATTAACCCGGTTTGATATTTCCCCCGAAGATGCTGAACGACTTCTCGCGCCTGTTCCATCAGAACTGAACTTCGCACATACTCTCTGCCATAAAACTCCATCAGTTCTGCATGTGGCGGATACTCTGCCCAAGGCAGTTCATTCAACAACTCGTTGAACAGAAGGGGTTTGTCTTTATAACCATCCTGGTCGAGTTCAATAATTCGCTTGCTTATATCTTCGGTTGACTCCAGGTGACCAAAATAGGTCTTGATTAAACGCTGCGTGAAGCCGCCAAAGGTCATCGTTCTGTTCAGAATCGTATTATCCAAATCAAAAATAACCGCTTTAATATGCTCCATCTTCCTTCTCCCCCAATTCCAGTACATGCGTTATCTTCTCCGTACTCGTCACTTCTCTAAATCCCAAGTCGCGATAAAAAGATCCAGCAACCGGTTGATCCGTGTACAGAACCAGTCGAGCGTAATGATTTCCCGCTTTTTGAATAACCGCATCCATCAGCCTGCGCCCAACCCCATGTCTTCGAAATTCCCTCATCACATAAAGCCTGCGAATTCTTCCGGTATCAGTCACTTCAGAATAAGGATCTCTGTTCAAACCGCAGATCCCAACAACCTTATCGTGCATTCTGCATTCAAAAAGCGCTTCATCTTCTTGCTCGAATGTATTGATTCCTGTCTCATATTCATGGATTAATCGCTCGATATGTCTGAACCCCTCACTGGAGCTTTCGACCAGCATCGCCACTAAATCGTCATGATTCCACACCGATATCTCCTGTATCCGCATGGTGTAACCGCCTCCATCATTTTAAATCAATGGTACACATACAAACCCAACCATACATTGAACGTGGCCGGGTTTATCTTGTAAAGCTCATTCTCATTTTTTCTTTTTGTGATAGTGATAACCCGTGCACAGACCCTTTTGTTTGGATTTGGCTGAACAATTATGTCCACCATTCTTATCCAGTCTGCCTGGATGAGCATAAGCGGACGAGGATACACCAACAAGTACGACAAGAGACAGGATTACGATAACAACCTTTTTCATAAGTCACCCTTCAATAAACACCCTATGCTTTAGGGCTTAATACATGCTATATCATTCTACATGAAAATCCACAATTTGGATATCCTTCATCTTTTTAGCCGGTTCATTCTCATAAAATCTTAAATTGCTTCAATGCATGGGTGACTCCATCTTCACTTGCCCGCAGGGTGACATAATCGGCGCTTTGTTTAATCCGTTCTCCGCCATTTCCCATCGCAATTCCGATTCCCGCATACACTAGCAGATCCACGTCATTCTCCCCATCGCCAAAGGCTATCGTATCTTCCCTGGATATCTTCAGGTAGTCGAGAACATTCTCTGCGGCTATAGATTTGCTAACTTCGCTCGCTTCCAGCACATTCACTACATACGGATGGAATCTCACGAATCGTAAGGAAGGAAATCTGGACTGGAATTTCTCCGTCTCCGCTTCATCCGCATATAAACAAATGCAATATACGTCCTGTTCCAACGTACCGATTTTCTGCGGCGCATCCATGAGTCCAAGCGTATCTCTTAAGGCGTCAGTAACACGACCATCTGCTGTACACAACCCGTTCGTATCCAATGACTCTGTAAAATATGAAATACTGTGCCCCTGCAACTCGGCAAACTCACTAAATGTTCTAACCATCTGTGCTGAAAGTACAGACTTATGTATCACTTCATCACCTGCTTTGATCAATGCTCCGTTAGCCGAAATGATCGTATCGATTCCGAGATTTCTGAATTCTTCGCATAAATTATAGGGCCTGCCTGTGACGAGTACGACTTGAACGCCTTTACGAATCAATTCCCTGATTGACTCAGTTGTACTCGGAGATAAACTCCGATCTATTTCGCTCAGCAATGTACCGTCCACATCAAAGAATACAGCTCTAATCAAAATGTTCTTCCTCCTCTGTCTTCAATTTAAAAAGAGCAAGTACAGAATAACCTTGTTTGGTCTTCCTGCACTTGCTCTTGCAATTAACGGGTCTGAACATCTTGGGTACGTTCCATGTACCATAATTGAAATGATTTCGCCGTATCCAGGGAAATGTCATGTGCCCGATGATGCAGTACTGGTTTGGCGCGGTTTACCGTATGAATGGAAGCCACACCGAACCAACGCTGTAACACATTACGGGTGATCTGCACTTCGATGACTTTCTCACGTTTGGAGATGAAGAGTGTTGACGTGAGCGCCCCGGTTCGAAGTTGAATGAAATTCTGATGCAGAATGTATCGGGTATGGAAAAAGTCCATCACTCTGCATGTTGCAATCCACACGAGCAGAATCGCGGAAATCATCCACCAAGCATGTTTCTGCCCAAACACCAATGGTTTGAAATACCACAATAAACCCGTAATCATGATCCATCCCCAGCTTGGTTTGAGCAGGCGCAGCCATAGTGATATTCGTGGAAGTTTTTCCATCTCCTGCGTAACCCGATAGGATGGCAGGATCTCCTCAATCAGGGTGTAGGCTTGCTTCACAGGCAAGAAGGGATAGAGCGAGTTCACCTCCTGCTCGGATTCCCCCAGACTACCCGCAGTGGTTAGTTCTACTTCCGCTAGTCCAAGCAGCCTTTTCATCGGAGACTGTGTAATTTTCACGGCCTGGACTCGTTCTTTCAGGATTGAAAATGAGGTTTGCTCCATCATGCCCTTCGAGATATAGATGCGCTTGGCATCCGAGGTGATCTGGAAATTGCCATATTTTACGAAGGTTCTGACTATGCCCAAAGCAATAGAGATGATCAATAAAACTAAAATCATCAAACCGGCAATCCACCAGGAATCAAGCCAGGTTAATAACAAACTTTCCGTTACTTCTTCATCAGGGAAGAAGTCCTTCACCCAGGAATAGAGCGTAGCCAAGACCGGAATCAGTACGAGAAAACTAAGCGAGGTAAAGGATGCTTTGAATATGTCCTTGCGGGTGGAATGATAATGAACAACCCGTTCCTGTTTTTCTTTTGCAGGTAGAGACGTGACTTCATCCGTTATAACAGGTTCGGATTGCACCTCTCCTTCTTCCATAACCTGAACTACATCCAACGTATCATGTTCCTCTGTTGCTCCTGCTGTTTCTGCTTCTTCAGCCATATGACCTGCTACAATTTTCTCCAGCTGTTCCGCTTCGGAAAGTGAAACAACGTGTAACTGAAAGGTAGCATCTTCTCCCTTAATTCCGGTCTCGAATCGAATTGACGTCACCCTGAACAAACGATGAAATAGCGTTGTATGACGATTCACATTCTGGACCTTCGTATAAGGAATCGTTCTTCGGGTACGGTTAAACACACCACTATAGATATGAAAGGTCGTATCGTCTGCTGCATAACGCGAGGTGAACCACTTCAAGATAATTGAAATAATACTGATGGATATCCCGATGTAAAAGGTGATTCTTCCATAGAAAACCCATTGGGACTCTGAGCCCTGACGGAAAATAAACAAAAACAGGATGATTGCAAACGAATTTTTCACCAGTTTCCACAAGCTCCACAGCATGGTTAATGGATGATGTCGCTTCAGATCGATCATTCATCCACCTCATTAATCCGCGCATAGGACGCAATCTGATGACGGAGTGCAAGTGCGACTTCCTCTGGCAAGGCCGGGATTTCATGCGATGAACCCATCGTGCCAACCGATACGGAATAGAGTCCATATTTTCGCATTAAAGGTCCCTGATTTGTTGTAACCGATTGCACTTTCGCCATGGGGATGATCTGATGTACCTTGGTTAGCGCCCCGCGCTTCAGTTGCAAGAACTCCTCATTCACATCATAGTACCAATGCTTGTATAACCATGAAGGATGGATGAAGATATCCCACACCGCATAGACCACCGATATGGCCGTAACGCCCCACAAAATCCACCCAATCCACGTTTTCCATCCATAAATGGAGTCGAGTATTAACAGTACGGCAAGGATCAGAAAGCCTATTACATTCCATATGATGGCGCTAATTCTCCACAAGTTTACCGCATGAGGGGACAGCCGTTGCTCGGGTGTATTCCACTGTATTGACATATGTTCACTCCTTTTTCCTCGGGTACATAAAAACACACATGGTACACTGTACGAACAATCGTCCACGATCGATGCAAAAAGATAAAGAGATGACCCCTATACAATACAGGTCGTCATCTCTTTTGTTCATTTCATTTTACTTTAGTGCATGTTCAAAAATACTGGTTTTCAGTACCGAGAAGATGGGATGAAGCTAGAAATGGAGTAGCGGAGCGTAGGCAAAACTACGTGAGCAACGGACATTTCGGCTGAATTCCATATTCGATGCTGATGATGCCACTATGCATCCTTCGTAATCAAAAGCGGGCTTTTTGAACAACCTCTATAAAATCCTGTACTTCACACAGCCAAACCATATGATCTGTTCCTTCGCCCCAATAGTTGTTCGCCACCACATAGGGTTCACCGAATTTGCGTTGCCACTTCTTCTGTGCAATCTGGTAACCGCTATCCAGACAGAATTGCTGAATTCCCAGCCGTTGCAGTTCAGTAACCAGTGCGAGAATGAGCGCCGAACCAACCCCCTGCCCTTGAACCTCGGGCAACACATACAGGCTACCCAGTTCTCCGATATCGTTCAGCCGGCCCTCTGTACATTCTCGAATCTCCTTACCACACGGTCCATACGAGATTGTGCCAACAATAACATCTCCCATTTTGGCGACGAGGAAAAATACACTTGCTTTGATGTTGTCCTTTGCTTGCAATGCCTTGTGAATCATCGCTTTTTTCTGTGTTATTTCATCCTGAATATCATCCAGAAGCGAGCCTATTCCCTCCTGATCAAATGCTGCGGGAATGGTTGTCTCGAAGACCTGATACACTCCATCTGCATCCGATCGCGTCAAAGGTTCAATGGTAATTTTGTCATCCACAGGTTCTTCTCCGTTCCATATATCTTCTTAATCTGTACGTCGCTGAATCAGTCTTCTTAGTTGATTCGAATCCTCAAGAGGAATGCTATATCCAGTGTGCGTGTCTTCATGATTTACTAACGCCTTGCATCTTGGGATCCATTCCTAATGAAAAATCATATCGTGTTATCGAGCTGTCCGCATTTGTTATACTCAAATCGTACTGTGTACCATAATCAAGAATGCCGGGCAAACGCTCGGCCTTATGTATGGCCTCCATCATGATCCGAATCTCGTCAGATCGATCAAACTCAACATTTTGGCATGGTTCCAAAGTGAGATTTGGATTACAGGTTAAGGTGATCAGCACAGGAAGCCCTTCTTCCGCGTTCGATTCATTCGGTTTGCCGCACCCTGCAATGAACGTGGCAATGACACATACGAGCAACACTCCTACATATTTCACCATACTGCACGCCTCCCTGACTTAGTATTAAATAAACTAGTAATGAGTAGAGAAGTAATAAATCCAGTATATAATGACTCAACTGCACTAACTATCTATATTCATATCAAGTTACGTAACTCCGGGTCCCATGAAGACAACAAAGCTATCAGTCGCTCTACGGTCTCTTCCACAAATACCTGAACTCTCTCACCCGTAATGAACTCAGGAGTAATTCCCGGTTCTTCCCCATTAAGAAAAGAAAACGTGTGGTCCCGCCAGCGTACAATCTCATCAGCAGTTAAACGATCCGCCATGTCATATCCTGATGAACCGTTAAGCACCTGCCACACTTCTTCGCTCCAACTTGAACCTTGATAGAGATTGAAGTCGATCTGGTCCGTCTCCTGATAATATAAACGCGCTAGTTCATCCTTCAATCTGCTATTGCCTGTATGTTGATCTACCTTGTTGACCCGTTCGACGAATTCGGGATGCACACTCCGGAACCAGTAATAGTCTGTCAGCACATGCATAAAGTATCCTCGCACAAACCACTTCCATCCTTCATCGGTAAGTTGTTGCATATAGCTTGAGTAGAGATCCTTCAGTTCACCAACGTAATCTCCATTATCTTTCGGGTTAAAATGGGTGTATTCCTTATCATCTCTGGTTGTACCTTCGCGCATATGTATGGAATCTGGGGCGATATTCCCCAGATAGAATGAACCTCGATCAGTCTGAATTTGCAGCGAGTCTGCAATCAGATTAGCAATATTGAGATGAACCATAGGTAACGGCATAGAGTTAATCTCCTTTTATTGGGAAGTATTCTACTATACTTAGAAAAAGAAACGATATAACCTACTGGTGCAACGCAGATCACTGGAATAGTGAGACTTCGCTAGGTTCCACCTTTTTTTCACCGTAGATGCGTGATTAACCCTGAGTTCTCTCCACTTGCATGCGGTCAAACAGCTGCTCCAGATCCGTATGGTACTCTGGATGCTCCTTCACAAGCAGACTAATATATTCCGACCCACACTCATAGAATACTAGACGATTAAACGGAGCTGTATCTCCAAAATGATTGCTTTCCTGCCCAAATTTTGCCCGAATCAGATTCTCAATATAACGAGCGTAACCCTCGTTCCACTCCAACCAGCTCCAATACTCGGCTTGTTCTTCATTTAATGAACGGAACAGCGCCTTTCTAGCTGTCTGTACTTGTGTCAGGTCTTTACTCTTCAAAGCAGACAATAATGAGTTAATCCGCTCTACAACGATTTCGTCTTCATACGGAAACTCATAATCCAGTTCCCATGTTACACGCTTCAGTTGGTCCATTTTATGCTTAATCTGAAGACGGTTGACGATCCGTTCATCATATTTCTCATATACATAACAATGAACATATTCGTGGAACAGATAAACTTTCTGCTCCAGATCTTTGAACGCTGTATCCGTTACAATCGCACACATTCGTCCGTCCATATGGTGCACCGGCATCGCAGCAAGGCATTCATCTGGAATATATAAATCGTCCGGAACCGTCTTCACCCACTCATATTGCTGCGTTTTGGACGAATAATCATAGATATATAATAAAGCTTCATAGGCTACAACCACTGGATAATGTTCTGCAAACAAAGGATGTAGGCTGACCAAGTCTTTCTGAAGCTCGTTTAACTCGTTAATTTGCTCTAAAAAAGCATCCATATCATTAACCCTCTCTTTACTGGATTGATGCGTTAATCATACTAGAATAGGAAAGATAAAACACTGAGAGAAAAATGATAATTCTGTTCGAGTATGAGATGGTGAACGTTAGAAACGCTCTCCTCGTTTCTCATACAGGTAGATATCCAGTGCCTGAATCCCACGTCGGGCTAGCTTAATAAACAGGATCAGCGCATACACGCCCAGTCCATATAACAACACATTAATCAACATTGCTAATATTGTAATGATAGAACCAAACATCAGCATTATTCCCCCTAATTAGTCTATTAAATTATCACTCCCTATTCTAGCATATTTTTCCTCAGCAACTTTTCTGGTAGATGTAAGGGGCATTTAGCGTGCTTATCAGTTAAAAATAAAAAAAACCTTCCATACCCGTGCGAGAAGGTGGAAGATTTATAATCCGGATACAGCTAGTTAGTTCTGATATATCCTGCCTTCTTCAACACATATTCCGTAAACGGATTGATCTCAGGGATCGGCTGATTCAGATCAAAATATCGGAGTTCCAGCCCTTCATCATCCATAATGGTTGGGCTACCCTTGATACCTGAAGCTTCATAAACAGCCATGACGTTGTAAACTTCATCACCATGTGGGTACTGATAGTACATGTCCTCACCTGAAAAAATGCTAATGAGTTTGTACGATTCCGCTCTCAGTCCGGCTTCTTCATATAATTCCCGCGCAGCTGCTTCCTCCAAAGACTCCCCGGGTTCCATGGATCCCCCAAGTGTGCCCCAATCCAAGCTATCTGTACGTTTTTGCAGCAACAGGTGACCTTCCTCATTGAACACGAGTACACATGAGCCCGCCATAATTAGGGGACGCGGGCCCACCAGTTTTCTTAGCTCCATGATATACCCCATTCATGCTTCTCCCCCATCTTCAAGTGCATACGTCAAAACGTATCCTTATGATTTGGTCAAGATTCCCTGATCCACGGATTTCTGAATAAGTTGCTGCGCATACTCCCACAATGTTTCGGAACCGTTTGCAATCTCACGGTTTCTGTTTAATACCTGATCACTGGTAATGTTATATTTCTGCCACGTATCTCCCTCATTCTGATGATTATGGATCAGAGGCTGCAACCGATCGAGAGATGAAGCAAATTGCGCTTCAGGGGTCTGTTTTGCTTCAAACTCTAACCATAAATGGAGTAATTCTTCAGCCTGTTCCTTAGGCAATATACCAAACAGCCGATGAGCTGCTTTGAGTTCACGATCATATTTATCCGTGTGTCCCACCGTATCATAAGCGAACGTATCTCCGGCATCAATCTCGACCAGATCATGAACGAGAAGCATCTTAATGACTTTGAGGATATCCACATCCTTGTTGGCATGACTCTGCAAAACCAAGGCCATCATCGCCAGATGCCAGGAATGCTCCGCATCATTTTCAAGTCTCTCACCATGCATAATTCTCGTCTTTCGTTCAATCGTTTTGAGTTTATCAATCTCAATGAGAAATTGAATCTGATCCTGTAATGATTCGCTCACAGCACATCCTCCTTCATTTTTCCGATTCACAATCTATATAGAGAGGTCATACCAGTAGACTTTATAGTTAAAATTCAGTGACATGCCCACACCCTGCGCCAGACGAATTGAGCCCGCATTATCCGGTGAACAATCCCAATACGGATGTATGCCTACACGACCGCATTCTTCTACAAAAGCTTTTGCCACCATCGCACCATAATTCCTTCTTCTGTAGACTTCAACCGTTTCAATATCAACCGCATGTGTCTGATCTGCGATAAATGCCGAAAGGCAAACACTCGCGATATCATCGTTATGCACTGCAATATAGCCAAAGCCATGTTGTAAAAAATCATCTATTGTCGTCCAGAAGTGAGAGATTTTATTTTTCAGACATGGAGAATTGTTATATCTTTTCTCTCCTAATAGTACTTCATCTATCCTCAGAATTTTGACTTTCTCGTCCTGTGAAGCACATATGTCGAGAGGTACTTGCTGACTTATCGGATTTGGATTCAGTTTGTATACATGCTGAAAATCACTGGAGATATCTCTTTTCCCAGAGATATGCTGAAGAACATCTTCCCAAGTTTCATCCACCACACCAATTTCAACAGCATGAATATGTAAGTTCAATAATTCAGGTTCAATACGTTCCCGCATGTACTCTTTCAATTCATTCAGAAAGGGTTCACTTCGAGAATCTCCGATCAACTGAAAACCAGATTGTCCATGTATCCAAATTAGAGCTGCTGTGATATTCTCTGCATCATCTACATATATCCGTCCCGGGTTCAAGCCATACGCCACCCCCTTGACTTCAATATTCGGACACGAGTCCGTGAGATGTTTTACTTTGTGGAAATCATGTTTATTAATCTCGGTAATCATAGGTTCATTCCTCCCGAATTCAAAACAAAGCCCTAAAACGTGTGCAACCTCTATTAAATCTGATATTCATAGATTCTCGTCTCTTCATCATCAAGCAGATATCCTTTACCGATATAGGCCCAGTTATTTTTTTCATAATAATCAGTCAGATCAGTACATAAATACAGCTTGTCATACCCTTTTGCTTTCACCTCATTTAATGCATGGGTCTGAAGTTGTCCACCCAGGTTCTGGCCCCGATATTCTGGATCAATATGAAGACACGCAAACCATGGAAAGAGATCCTGCCTACTATTCAGATCGCTTCGTAACAAAGCATACCCACCAATAATCTGGTCTCCGTCCAGCATCACATAAAATCTTGGTACATCACTATCTGTTTCCACAGAACGCTCTATACAATCTCGATAAAAATGGAAGCTTGATTCTGAGCCCCATTGTTTCCAGAAATACTGTACTGCTTCTTGCAGCACGTCCGGCTTCTGCCGAATATCAAAAATATGCAAAATGTTAATCTCCTCCACGCTTTTTGCTTTCGTATAGGATCAGGTGTCCAATTCAACGTTTAGTTCACGCACAAATACAGCTGTCCCCTTCATTCTGACATCCATATCCTCACCATCCCGAATCACACTCACTTGAACCTTTCCATCTCTTCCAATCTCATGCCCTTGCTCTATCACAAACTGTACCTCATCAATCTCCGGTTTCACATAGGTTAAATAATAAGCACCCATCACCCCGGAGGCTGTTCCAGTCACTGGATCTTCAGTCGTACCAGAGTAAGGTGATGAAAAATGTCTGGCATGCATCATCGCATCGAAATCACGGGTTTCGAAACAAAAGGGATGCAGGGAAGCTTTGGGATTATCAATTAAAATTCCTGGGAACAGGGAAGAATCCGGTTTCATCTTCATAAAAGAGTTCAGTTCACGAATCGGGATTAATACCGTCCAGGTTCCCGTACTTCCATAAACAATTGGCGTAGAAAGGTCAACCTCATCCAGAGTGAGATTGATGGCGCTTACCAGCTTCTCGATATCCCCCTGGAATGGTATAAACTGCGGCTGATCCTGTTTCATTTCCATGTAAATGGTGTCGGCATTGCGCTCAAATCGTATGGGTAATGTACCTACATTGGTTTCAATTGTGATCAACTCTTTGTCACTTAACATCCCACGCGTCTTCAAACCATACAGTGATGCCATTGTGGCATGACCACACAGATTAATCTCATGCCCCGGTGTAAAATAACGTAGTCTGACGTCAGCTACTTCAGAGTTCAACACAAATACCGTCTCATTAAAACCAACCTTATAAGCGATCTGCTGCATCTCCGTCTCACTGAAATGATCAGCATCAAAAACCACTCCTGCCGGGTTACCTTGACCGGGAACGGTAGAGAAAGCATCATAATGATAGACCGTAATATTACTCATGACCAGACCCACTCTCTCTGTAATCTAAGAAACGCACATGTCCATACAACTCTATGCTTTCACCATCCATTACAAGCCCGCCACCATCTTGGCACACATAAACAGCCGTACGATTAACACGGGTATACTCTCTTAATGAATTCAGGGTGTCTTCCGAACCATCCCAGTGCGGTGCAATCTCAAAATCAACGAGCCCCAGCGCTTTTATATCATTCAAACCCACATTGTTCTCATCTGCATCTTCCCCAAACCCAGCGATCTCTATCGTAGGTGTAGTCAGAATACTGCCTGCGCTGACCCCAATCAGAATGCCGCCACTCTTCACATAGGAACGCAGCAGACCAAGCACATTTCTCTTCTGTAATAAACTTAGAAAATAAAACGTATTTCCACCGGATAGATGAATCGCATCACATTCGAAAATAGAGCCAAATGTGCTTTCCTCATACTCCAGATCAAGATCATAATATTGAATGTTATCGATTCCTACTAGATTATAGTAACGTTTAGTGTGTTCAAAATATTTCCGCTCCAGGTCGGAGCACGAAGGGATATATCCGATGGAAGGCTGTTCACTGTTAAATAAGCGTAGTATTCTCTGATCCAATTTATCGTTAGATTTGAATACCAAATCACTTAGCAGAACCAATGTATTCATCAGATTTCCTCCCGTACCTATTAGACTGACTTAAACTCTCTATCCAAAATCGAGAAAAAATACTGGTCTGTCCACTGATTGTTCCACCATAGTTCTTCCTGGAAGACGGCCTCCCGTGTCATACCCACATGCTGCATCAGTGCGGCTGAGCGGACGTTTTGTGAATTGCACATGCCGACGACCTTATGAGCTTGTAACTCTTGAAATGCAAATTGTAGCAAAAGTCGGGTAGCTTCACTCCCGTATCCTCTACTTGAACATTCCGAAAGTACTGCGAATCCAAGTTCCCAGCTTTTGCGGTAATCCACATAACTCCACATTTGAACGATACCGATGGGTGTGTCCTCCGGATCATTCAAGCGACGTATAACGAAATCATAGGCATACGGTTTCTCATCTGTGACAGCAAAATGGTTGCGATATTTCTCACGGACCTTTTCCTCATCCGTTTCAACAGTTTCCTCAAAGCTCCATATGTTTGTGTCACATTCAAGTTGACATATGAAGTCGAGGTCCTGCTCTGTGACGGATGTTACTCTTACCCTCTCTCCCACGAATTCCATGTGGATTCATCTCCTTTGGATTATGCCATCGTTCCCATAGACTACTGCATTTGCCCATTAATATACCTTCTGTGACTTGCAGATGCTTCCTGAACCCACAAATCCAACTCCACTCTACTAACAAAAAAATTATCCTGAACCTTAATGAACGGAAACATTCTCCCATCAAAGAAACCTGACACCGTAACACTCCCTTGCTCAGCCTTAATAATACTCATCACCTGTTCTTCAGTCATACTCAGATACCCGGCAGTTTCTTGAATCGTCATTAATACTTTGTCATTAGATACTTTTTGCTCTGCTGCCTGAGTCAGTTCACTATTTCTCTCCTGAGTCGTTAGCAATATACAGCCAATAATAAACGAGATACCTAAAATGACACTGGCCAAGAGTATAGAGAACGGAATAGATTTCATTGTTTAGGAATCTCCCACTCTGTATCAAACAAACCTCTACCAATGTTCCATTTGGCAAGCAAAGCTCTCTGTTTGTTTTCCAGATCAAGGTATGGTACTGCAACACAGGATAACGTGTCAAACATATGGATAAAATGAGGCCCTTCCTTGAAACGTCGAAGCCCGCCATATTCTTCATCATCTGCGGCCCATACAATCTTTTTAATACCCGACATTAATATGGTACAAGAACACATAGGACAAGGTTCACAGGTAGTATAGAGCGTCAGTTCTTTCTTCTTCGTGAATCTCTTCTTGTCTACATCCAGCAAATGTCTTCCTGCCCGACGAATGGCATCCACTTCAGCATGTGCGGTGGGGTCGCAATCCGAGAAGACTCGGTTCCTGCCTTTACTCACGACATTCCCATCCACATCAACGATTATCGCACCAATCGGATACGTTCCTTCATTAAGTGATTGTTCTGCTTCTTCCAGAGCTAAAGTTAAATATTCATAATCCGATAACTTCATTGAAAGTCCCCCTTAGTACAGTTATAGACCACTTACAAAACAGACGCCTTGTGTAATGTGTAGTAGAAGAGATTGATGGAATCTCCTTAGATCGTTAAAAGTTCCTGATCGTGTACTGCCCTGCTTCACCAAGATAATCACTTTTGGTTAACCCTTCTTCTCCGAGTAACATCCTGTAGTTCGATATCGTACCGTCATGGGAAATGATAAACGTATTGCCGCTCTGTTGACTGCACCATTCAAGAAGCTTTTCAACTAATATCTGGAACCGATGTGCATCCATCTGATTAATACTTTCTTCCCAATAATCCAACCCCAGCTCAACCAATCTTATGTCAGTATACTGATGACTGAGCTCTTCTTTGGAATAGATCTGATCACAGACGAAAGGAACAAACTCTGGATTCTGAGGAAACATTCTTGGGCCAACCAGTGGGCTGAAGAACGCAAGATTTTTGTTAGGGATTAGGAGTTGTGCTGTTTCAATAGTACGTTTCGTTGGACTAACCAAAATGACGTCTTCAGGAGCAAAAACCACTTGTTTACGCAACGCTATAACCTGACTTTTTCCCAATTCAGTGAGGCCAGGGTGCAGGCAATTTAATTGATTAGGGTAATCTACCAAGTGTTCGCCATGACCATGACGAATAAATGTAATGTCCATAGGCACCTATTCCTCTATATCTGAATGAAGTGTTTGATGCCTTTTGCATCAAGAAGGTTACTCAGTTCCTTTTTCAAAAACACAGGATATACTTCCATCCGCTCCAGTTCGTCTAAGGAAAACCATTGGAAAGTTAACTTACCGTTATCCTCTAGACCTTTGAATTCTATTTCACTATAAAGCTTATGGGCTTCCGGCAATGTGATGACATAATAAAAACCAACTTCATGATACTTCAGGCCATCATATTCAAAGAAATCTTCACTAACATATGCGAGCCTGTGCGCTTCTACATGAACACCCAGTTCCTCCATCATCTCTCGCACAATAGCCGCTTCAGTTGTCTCGTTCAATTCTACCCTCCCTCCGGGCAGATTCCAGAAATCATCCTGTTCAGTCGTATGCAAAAGAACTCTTCCCGCATCCATCACAATACCTGCCACACGAAAGTTGAATTTGTTGTTATTTTGTTTATACGATACATTATTGTTATCTGCAGTGGTCATCTCGCTGACCACCCATCAGCAAATCCGTCCATGAATCCCATGATGAATGAGGGAATGATGAGTACGAGCAATAAAATTAAACTGGCTATGCCCCATCTAAGAATTACTTTCCGTTTGCTTCGAACACCTATAATAATTAAGATTGCGGTTGTTGCAATTAAGGCTAATCCATAAAATGTCATAAAACTGACCTCCGGTATGTATTCGTATTTCATTAAGGTTACTGCAGAATCTTTTCTAGCTTGTGCCTACAAGCCTTGCGGTCATAATCCGAATTATCCAGCCATACCTTATCCATTTGTAGTAACCCATAGATTTCGGACTCCAGCTTCTTTCTTTCCTGCAAAACCTGTACCGTACCCTCAACACCCTGATAACCCTGTGCCTGCCCCAAACCCTGGTTCGTATAATAATTAATGAATCCCTCTGACCATTCTTTTGGTCTTTCACTAACCGCCTTATCAAATGTATAGGATATATCTTTCTGGTCGATATAGATGAGAAGCGGGTTCAGAGCATGAATGATACGCTCCAGTTCCAATACATACTGTACGTTCTGCTCTTTGGATTGATTGCATTTTACAAGACCCATAGTCAGTAGATTCTGGATGAAACAACACTCAAATATCGTGATGCAGTCATCATTCGTGCTTAACACGTTTTGGGTGAAATCTTGCCACTTCCCGGTGATCAGCTTCACATTTTGCTCAAAAGGAATTTCGTAAATATCTCGTCTGAAAATATCCTGTACAATGTGATCGGGAAGCTCTATTCCCCATTGCTCTTTCATCTTACGGTATGGAATCAGGAAACCTTGATCATGAGCAGTCGCATTGCTTTCCAGAATCTCTCTGTATTCTTCATGTGTTTTCAATAAAGCCTCGAAGTCTCCAGCATAATAAAAAGATACGCCCTCGTAATCAGCAGGGTGATCCAGGTTCCCTTCTTGAAATAGTTGTACCTCCTTGCCTTGTTCTATCAAAATTTCGGATACCATTTTGGCAACCGTTTGACTTGCCTGAACCCGGTAATCCTTCAATCAGTATTAAACGCCTTGCCATCATTACATCACCCTTTATTTTGTGTGAAGATATGGATCTTCCATGTGTCAGACACTATGTTATTAATCAATATCTGCAATAACCCATTGCGCCTTATCGCCATCTTCTTTCTTTTTCCAAAACACCATCGTATTGTTATACTCTTCATTGTTCTCTTTTAACTCGTTAACCGTCACCACTGCCTGAAAGAGCTTCCTTTGCTCCTGTATAGTTATGTCGCTCATGGGAGTAACCTTGAGAACTTTGTATCTTCCCATACTTGATATAGGAGATTTTGGATCAAAAAGATTCATATATCGCTTTTCATCCTCTTCGTATAAATAACGCATACGAGCATTCATAAGTTTGACGATTTCCAATTTGTCCCCTGTATAGTTTGTTTCATCGAGATACTCTGGTGGGATGTCTTCCTTCTCTTGGGATGTCGATGATTGTTGTGCATCTTCAGTGTTTTCCTGGTTCTGACAGGCCACTAGAAGTAGAAATAATAATGAAACTACGGTTAACTTTTTCATAATCAGCCCTCCATTTAGTCATGGATAACACTCCCCTGGTAAAGACCTTAAATGACTTTTATTTAAAATAGAGACTTCCTATGTATGTAAAATTTTCTCTCAAGGTACATCATAACCCATAATGTGGAATTTGCGAATAAACGAAGTTAACCATCTCTGTTTCTATCGTATTTCGCGCAAAAAAACACGCTTCTCTGCACGAGATACATCATGCAAAGCGCGTGGTTATCAGCAGAACTTTCACTCAACTTTTGTAACTGTCCACAATCTACCTATCTGTTAAATAGCATATTCATTATGCCGATCGCTTCAATCTGGATCTCTTTTTCTTCATTATCCGAGAAAAGGTAACTATATGTTGAAAAGATTCCCATATGCCGTATATGTCCACCTTTAACATGAAGATTTCTTCCCTCACCATCGATTTTCTGCACAAACGTCCTGTCTTCAATCACATTATACGAAGAATAGATGTTATGTTCACTTGCGAGCCATGCGACAAAATCTTCTTCGTTTGGATTGGTCATTACAAGAATAACAAACAGAACAACTAGCACAACAATGCCCGCTCTTAGTCCCGCGCCCCTCTTGCTACCATGCTGCGTGTTTTCACGCTCCATTCCGTTCACCCCATTTCTTGAACAGAAATCTCTACGTTCTTTGCCAAAACCCAACCACTCAATCCATACGAGGATGAGATCACCATATACTTGTATTTCTCTTCTATCAGCCGAGTTTGCAATTCGTCATAGGAATCATAACTGGCAGGCCACCCCTGACCCATCCCCGATTCTAACAACTCTCGATTATAAGGGATAAAATGCTCTATTTCCCACTCATCCAGATCCAAAATAATGCTGCCATTCAGCGGTGTATCAAACGCATGGGCCATTACACCAGAGAATAAGACATCCATATTTTTCGGCACATCATGACTTGAACGAGTACGCATCCTAATTCTTTTGTTCTCTAAATCAACTTCGTAACTTAATATGATGTTGTCATGCAAACTTGGCATAGTCCCCCTCCTTCCATACCTTATAAATCCGAATTAAGCACCATAACATTGTTTATAGTGTGAGACCCATTCCACGTTGGAAAAATCAACAAAGTCATACGGCTCGCACTGTCTAAGGTAAAGCAACTCCTTGTGCGCCTGTTCCCCGTCCATATTTTCCAGGTAAAACAATGTCTCCTCATACCCTGCACCACATAATAACTGCACATCAATATAACTGCCCGTATCCTGATTCTTTCGTTTGGCTTGCCAGATCAGCGTGGTGTCCTCCACATTTCCAATACAGAATAACATGATGCACAATAGTCTTAGAACCTCGTTATCCTCTGACTTTCGGTTCTCAATCTCTTGCTGAAGCAGCTGTCGGATGGCCTCCCGGTGTACCTCATCAGGTTCCACCCCGTACAACTGCAACAATTCTTCCTCGTTCATACGTGTACTCCCTACCTACTTGAGAATGTTATTTAACTCTTCCGCTTTTTTCCTGCTATCTATTCTAGCATAAAAATAAAAAGCGATGACGTGCAGCACGATAGATAATAACCACATGCCGGGGAACCAGGGAGCGATGAATTGGAACATGTCTACCGAGAATAACCATACCATCGCCATACTTCCTGCAATATTGAATGTGGAAGAAATGACGATATTCCATACCGGTTTTAACGTAAAATAGTTCCACAGCATGTTATACATCATTCCAAACAACACAGCAACAATGAAAGCAATACCCACTATGTTCCATAAATAGGACATCTGAATGGGCAGATCACCAAAGAATATTGTTGCCAAGAGCGTGATCCATAGCGTCATTATAGTGAATACTTGAAAAAAAGAATGTCTAAGTTGAATCATCATGATAATTTCCCCCTAAAGTTTTTAATATAAAATCGACTGACAAAGTAACTGGAGCTATCGCTCAGGTCTACTTTAATCCGGGCATGCTCTGTTGCAGAGAATGCGATGATATACCGTGTGTTGATGATCGTTTGATTATTGATTTTTACAAAATGAACGTCATCCAGATCCTCTTCTACAAATTTCAGACGTTTATGAAGCAAGTACCTCTCACCTGAGATAACCCGAACACAACACATCCGGTCCTCTGATTCAAAGGCAACCACCGAGCTCAATTGGATCTGAATATTACGATTATTCTTGGCATGGATGACCGTTAGTTGGGTTTCCGATTCGCAGATCGCCTTCTGAATACGATCCCACTTCGACCTCTCCTCAGGATGAGTAACGACTTTGACCACCCTTTTTTCAATTGCTGTGTTCTCTTCAAAAATGACTTTCACGTGTTGCCCTCCTCTCACAACTCATATTACAAGCATAGTTATGACTATCCCACTGTATTGCGTTTTGTTGCATGATTTTGCAGGTTTGTTGCATCGGCACTACGTAGACAATAAAAAAACCACTCCATAGGAGCAGTTCTTCTATGTACTCATCCAGGGTATTAAAGGCATGAGCTATTCTTTTTTATCAAGGTGCTGCCTTAACCTACTCGACCTCCAGATACATCTCCTGATTTTGCAGAATCATCTTGTTCATGTGTGTTATAGCTGCTTCTGCCACGATCTGATATGCAGCATATAATGCCTCTGTTCTCTGGAGCAGGATTGGGTCCTTCTCCAGATCCGTTGGCAGCACCTCACGCCACTCATCATCCACCTTATTTTTGTCCGTAATGAGAATTTCTATCTGGTCCAGTACAGTTACCATCTCATCTAAATGAAAAAAGTGCATCCCTTTTTTGATCCCATTCCAACTCTTGATCTCGATGATGTTATACGCCGAAAACCAATAAAATTCTGCCAGACTTTTCGTGTGATTGTGATAGGAATAGAACAGAAATAAGGCTTGTTGCCCTTCGTGTAACTGTCGGTATATCTCTGTTTTGGCGGCCATATCTCTGCCCCGTACCGAAACAAGCATCGGTTGAATACACAACCAGCTAAGTTGCTTTGAATGTACATCTTCTGCTTGCACTCTAGCCTTCATAACATTCTCCTCTCTGTTCAACGTTTAAGGATTCTCTGGTGCTTCCACTGCCGGGTCATTCTCTCCGCCCATTCTGCGTCTGGATGTTTCCATCCTGCCTGTCGCTGGCACATGTTCAGACGCTTTAGCTAATCCGAACTTTGGCATATTGGCATATATGGTCTCGAAGGAACCTGACTGAGCTTTGTATGTCTCATGGTAGATCCCCACAGTTCCATCGGAACCAATGGAGCGGTTGAATCTTTTCCAAGCCTCCAAGTGCAGTCCACCTCGTGCGTATTTCTCCAATTCATCGTAAGAGCGCCAGTATTGTAGTAACGTCACCCCGCGCCAGCTTATAAAATACTCTGTACTCAGAAATCCGGTCTCCGGATTCGTATACAGTTCTTTAATCATCGGGCCCATGGACTTAAAGACAGGCAGCCATTTGTGTATAGCCCACAAACGATTGACCCTCATTCCGATGATAAACACAACAAATTCTCCCTCAATTTGAGCTGAATATCTTCCCTTATATATGTTTGCCACATCACCCCTCCTTCTCGACAAAAACAATCGATTTCATCGGATCTGGACAACCCTTCCTATCCGCTCATAGGCATCCAGAGGAAAATCAAAACTCCACCGTTTGTGATATTCCTCCAGTCCCATTTCCTTCAATTTGCTTAGCTCTCTGTAGAACAGCTTAGTCAACTTGACCAAGGTTAACTCCTCGGACATAAGTAAACGGCCCTCTGTAACGGCTTCCGTGCTAAAGTTATCACTCATCTCATACACCATAAATTGAACGATTACCTGTGAACGTTTCTTGATCCAGAATCGATATTCCCCAGGTTCGGTCTGCATGGTCATGGTTACCTCTGCGGCTCCCTTGTGCAATGCAACGAATTGACGTGCCATCTCATCAACTGCATCCGACAAAAAAGAAACCGGAATCTCTATCTGTTCTCCTTGATTAGATTTAACCAGGATATCCAGCCATCCGTGCGGTTCAAGCGTCATAACGATGTCCATAGTCATCCTCCTTTATGTGATTCTATGATGCAAGATTAACTGGAAACCCACTTTCGGATATAACCGTAGTGCCGAAATATTTCCTTCAATTACAGCTAAAATAATCTCATTAATCTCCGAATGCAGCTTGTGAACGAATTTGTTCAGTGCCTTCATCGTTGCGTAAATCTTCATAAACATTCCATTTTGTATACAATTGTTTTAGCGCTAACGCCGTTTTATGTATGAACTCTTCCATAGCTTCCATGGATAAAATATTTAAATCACCCAAAGGTTCGTTGTCAGGGTTAACTAACAACTCAAGTTTCTCTCCTCTATACTGGTACACCTCAGATTCCAGCAATCCACCTAAATCAAATGCTCTCCCCACATTCAGCTCATTTAACCAATCGTTGGCCCTGTTCCAATTCCGTAAAATCATAAATTCTAGCTTTGTGACATCCTGTGTATATACGCTTCTTCCGTTAGGATGGACTTCATATGCAGGATAGATATCGAATGTCCACACACGATCCGTATAGATATGGGCGATGTAACCGCACAGATATTGCAGGAATTTGGGATCACTATAGGCTAACTTCTTTTGGGTTTCAAAAAATTCTTTAAGTTCTTCGTCTGTTGCGAATCTTCCTGCCTCTGGCATGAGATGGGTTTTTGCCTTCTCGGTACGAAGATTAGTTCTTACGTGAATGGAATCTGGAGCGAGACTTCCCAATAACAATTCAGGGGATGGCTTGGATATCAATTCGGATGCAATTGCAAAATGAACCATCGGCCAAGGCAATATAAAAACTCCCTCTTTATTAAAATTGATGTTCTATGAACTACAAAGCTAAGTGCTCACTCTCTTGTACATGTATCAATTCAATATCCTCACAATAAAATCCTAATATTCCGTCCTCATAGTCTTCAACGTAATATTTCATCGGATGATATCCGTGGTCTTTCAGATCTTTAATATTAAACCCACTTATCTGAACTAGAACACCATGAGGCTTATAATGAAAATTTTCAATATTAGTGAATCTAAAAAGTAATTCATATGTAAGATTGGAGAATTTCATTAAAAATGTAATATCTGCTATCGAAATATTTTCATAATATTTGTCTTGTTTTATATACAGATTCAACCCGGCAACCCACTCCAAATTTTGAACAGAAAATGCTGGAATAAAAGGTTGAATTAATTCCATGTTTTTCATCATGATCTAACCTCTATTCATTTTGAGTTATTCTATTGACGCTGTCACTCACGTAGCAATTTAGACTCTCCTTGCTTCAAGTCTACAAATATAGGCTTCTGCACACTGTTAATTGTCGAAAAATCAATCTCATCCAGACTTTTAAAAACAAGCTGTAATGACTCCTTTTGTTCATCTTCAAATACAAGAGTAACCTGATCATCACAGAGTTTTCCTTCCAACTCCGCAATAACGTCAAATAAAAACATTACAAATACTACTTCATTTCCATCCGGATACGTATAGTGCATCCTCTCGCCCGTGTATATGGAGGCCAATTTATAAGAACTCACCTCAAGCCCTGTTTCCTCTTTCACTTCTCTAATCATGGTTTCTTCAATACGTTCACCTGGCTCCATACCTCCACCGGGTAACCCCCAATCTCCATAATCTGATCTCTTTTGTAGCAGAACCCTCCCCATATGATCTCGAATAATAGCTCCACCCGTAACTACAATACGACTAGTCATTACTCTTTCTCCTCTCTGTTGGGTTGCTTCTCAACAGCTTACGTTTTCTATTGATTCATATCCCAAAATGCACAATGCATTTCCCATTTACCTCAGCGTACTTTGCCATGTTCGCAAGCTTATGTAATTCGTTGATTAATTCAACTTTGTTGTATACTAGTTTCTCGTAGTCGCCCTTCCGTTCTCCTCCATCAACACAGTAATTCCCTGTCAGCACAATCGGATCCACCGCATGGCTGAATAGATCAATCCAAGCCCGAATCAGTTGATGAAATTTCAACAAAACATTCTGCTCTTCAATAACGGTTATTCCATAGTTGTTCAGTCCACTACATCTCATACAGGTAGATGGATTCCATGTATCCAACCAGCAAAGGGAATCATAGATGTAAGCAATGAATTCGTCTTCCAAGGTCGCATGATTCTCTGTGGTTAACCCACTTCCATGTATTCTCCCTTTTGAATCCCATGAGTAGGAAGTATGAATATTCCCGTTTACTCGCTCTTTGTTTTCGATAACAAAATGATGCTTTGGCATTCCTGCGTACTTCCCCCTTACACGTCACTCCCATAGACCCTCTTAATTCATCATAACCCATGTATTGGTAAATGGAAATTGAAAAAGATCCTATCTACCTCCCAAATCAGGAGAAGTAAAATAGGACCGTGATAAAAACTTCCTTACATTCATAAAATCCTTCGTCTACTCAGAAACGCTGTTCCTTCTTCTCGGTACATCTCTATAGATTCATTGGTCACATGATCATGTCTCAGTGTTCCCATATAATCTGTTCCAGGGTTCTTTGGTCTATAATCTGAATCAATCGTGAAGATATTGAAGTGCACCTCATCTTCATCCTCTGACACATCTGTTTTATCAAAAAGTGAAATCATCTCATCTTTACCAAGATACCTAAATGGATAATCCTGACGCTCTATAATATAAAATGGATATGTGAGGTTTTCTATTTGAATGAATTGCTGGTATCCCTTAAGCTCATCAGGTATGAGATCCATGTACTGTCTAGCTACATCTTCTGCCTGAAATACTCCTGAGACCCACTTCAAACTCCCTTTGGTTGCTACGATAATAATCAAACTAATCACCTTCTAATTTAAATATTATTTCTCTCTTCCACGCACAAAAGTCTGGGACAAAATCCGGTGGGTGCCAGCGATGTTGTCAATCTCAATGTTATATTCAGACTCAGTATGTTCAATCTGATGCTGCTCATAATATTTTTTCCAGAATGAAACTGCTGCCGCATTATTAGCGAGCTGTTCTACGTTGAATGTACCCTCAAATTGAGCAAAAACCAAGTCAACCGCTTGTGCTGCTAGCCCCTGTCCGCGATACTTTTTAACCAGGAACAGCTCTTGCACGGTATAATCCACACCTTCCGGCACATATGGAGGTGAGCACACCAGTACGAATCCAATAACCTTTCCTTCATACTGAATCAAAAACGGATGTAATTCATCGCGTTCCAGATATAGATAGGTGTTCGTTGGATCATATTTCCCCTCTTCAAGTAGATCCTCACCAGAAAATTCAGACAGATCATATAAATACAAGTTGTACAGGTTGAGAAACAATTCCTTTTGTTCTGCCAAAATACTCGTAATTTGCACATTCATCTTCATTGCACATCTCCCTTAGTTAATGAGTTGGTTAGTGGTCCATACATGACATTACCGATGTCCACAACGAGTTTGCTGTGCCCTGTTCTCAATATATCCTTTCAACCACAGCAGATATAGGCAAAGTTTGGTTTAAACCATGGAGTAACCTTAACTTTCGTAGTGGAAGTGTACATTTGTGCAAAAAAAAAGACTCCCTACAGAGTCCGATTATTGGTCTTGTCTTTATTTTTCACCAAGTATCCACTGGCAAGCGCTGCGGGAGCGATAAAAGGTAAGAATGTCAACCAATCCATGAAAAGAAGTATAGGAACGAAAATAAATATTACACTGATATACATCATGACTGGAGATTTTTTCTTCAATCCCTGAACGCCGAAGGCAACGCCTGCCAATGAGATCACAAGGACAAAAGCAATGTGAAGCACGTTCATCACCATCACCTCCATTTTGGATATAACCGACACTTAATGGATTAGATAATTAACCACAGGATATGAGATCACATTGCGATCTCTGTACGTTGAAGTCACCGCTTCATGATGGGTGCTAAGAATTCCGTTTTGCAACATCACCGGCCGGAATCCTCGCTCCATTGCTCCGTTGTAGGTGAATAGAACACATTCCTCTGCAGCAAAACCGGCGATAATCACCAATTCAATTCCGTGACTCTTCAACACCTGCTCCAGATCAGTTTGCCAGAAAGCATTGGAAGCTTCTTTGGTAACTGTGATATCCTTCTCATTCACATCTACCTCGGGAATAATACGATATTCTTCCGGTGGTGTCTCCTCCATGCCCTCCACATCCTGCACGTGAACGACCACATGATCATTCGAGCGCAGCACGTTAGCTACATGGTTAATGTACTCGCAAGCATGGCCTATCGAGCTCTGATCCATCTTTTTTCGCACAATACTCTCTTGCATATCAATGATTATGAATCCTACTTTCATCCAATCTCTCCTCATACAAAATGTAGTTTTAATCTTGGTATCACAAAATTCAATTTAGTCTTTAAACAATTCATTCAGCATCCGGTCACGGTTCTCCAGAAAGCTGCGGGTAATCTGATAGTGATCGGTCTCCTCATAGGTTACCTCTTGAATATGGCTATCGTCAAAACTTAAAATCTCTGCCCCCGGATATCCCAGCAAAATCGGTGAATGCGTCGCAATAATGAATTGTGAAGTGCCTGACAGATCATGAAGGATACGCAATAAGGAGAGCTGCCTAGCTGGAGATAAAGCGGCTTCGGGCTCGTCAAGCAGATAGATGCCTCTAGAACTGAAGCGATTGACGAACAGACTGAGAAAAGACTCCCCATGTGATTGTTCATGCAATGAACGTCCGCCATAATATGGAAGCGACGCCGGCATCTCATCGACATGCGATGCGAATTGATAGAAGGATTCAGAGCGCATGAAGAAACCATTTGTTATTTTGGGCAACCATGCCAGCCTGAGATAATTCCCGAGCGAGGATTCCGAAGCATGTGTCTCATAGGTATTATTCCTGCCGCCCCCTGCGGTATTGAATCCACATTGATGAGCAATGCCTTCCAGCAGCGTAGATTTCCCTGAACCATTTTCACCTACAAAAAAAGTAACGTTATTCGTGAGCTCCAACCGTTCCAAGGACCGGATCGAGGGGATGTCAAAAGGATATTGGTCCCGATTCTCGATCTTGGACGACAAGAGTTCCACACTTCGAAGATACATAGGCATACTCCTATTCATGTTAGATTTGGCTCCATCTATGACAGGTACCTTTTCGTTTACACATTCCCTATATTAAACGACGAACAGGTGGATGACAAAATTATGGTTGACGGTGGCAGATCAGCTTATATATTATGTAGGAAGAACGTTCTGATAAAAACATAAAATGAATTGGCGTGTTACCACCCCAGAGGGCATGAGCCAAGAAGCGAACATGAGACTATACTCGCTTCTTGGCTCTTTTTGCGTTCCGGAGGCATGAAAGCGTTAACTTTAGAAACGAGGAGGCGGTGAACCGTGAGTAAAGGAATGATTCTGCAGGTGGAGCGGGTCGTCGGCAGCAATATTGTTCTGGCCCGGTCGCACCAGAATACCAAGGAGTACGTACTGATTGGCAAAGGGTTGGGATTTGCGTTCAAGGTAGAAAGCACCGTTCAGTCCGATGATCCGCGGATTGAGAAAAGGTTCCGGCTGGAAGACCGGGAGGAATGGGGGCAGGCTCAGGAGCTGATGAAAGACTTGGATCCCAATGTCATCGACATCTCTGACCGAATTATCCGTCTCATCGCGGATCAGTTTCCCGGCAAGTTGAATGACAAGATATATCTTGCTCTTCCGAGTCATATTCAGTTCACCTTATATCGTATCCGCAACGGGATGGAGATTCTGAATCCTTTCCTTGCGGAGACAAAGCTCAGTTTTCCAAAAGAATTCGAAATCGCCTCGGAAGCGGCGGCCATGATCGGAGAGGCTTTTGGCGTAGAGATACCGGAGGATGAGGCGGGGTTCCTGACATACCATGTGTACTCCTCTGTAAATCACGTCCCTGTCGGACAGTTGGTTAAGGTATCCAATGTGATCAGCAAGCTTCAGTCGATTATTGAAGAGGAGGGTGGCATTCGCTTTGATCAGGGCAGCCTTAGCCAGGCAAGACTCATGATACACCTGCGCTTCTCCATGGAACGCCTGTATCAGCAGCCGATGACGGCCCCCACCTTCGCACAATATGTGAAAAATGAATATACGTCCGAATACCAGCTAGCCAGAAAACTGAGCGCTGTAATGGCCGAGGATTTGGGTACAGAAGTGCCCGAGGAAGAAACGGCTTTTCTCGCCATGCATTTATACCGGCTTTTTCAAACCCATGCCAAAACCAACAACAGAAAGGACAACACACAATGATCTGGAAATGGAAAAACAACAAATCTGCCAAAACATCTGAAACAATATCTGTCGCCTCCCCGCTCACCGGAACCTGCGTCAGTTTGGAAGAAGTACCTGACGAAGCGTTCGCGCAAGGACTTATGGGACCGGGAGTTGCAATGATTCCCCAGGAGGGCAGGCTGGTCGCCCCTATCGACGGCACTGTGGTACACCTGATCAAATCGCACCATGCCGTAATAATTGAACATGCTTCCGGGCTGCAGCTGCTGCTTCATATCGGTATGAATACTGTCAGCCTGAAAGGACAGGGCTTCACACCCCAAGTGCAGACCGGGGATCAGGTCACTATCGGTCAGACTCTGATTGAATTTGACCTGAATGCGATCACTTCGGCCGGTTATCCGGTCATCACCCCTGTCATCGTTGCAAATGCGGCAGAACAGCCGTGGGAGTCGCACCCGGAGTATGGCAGCGTAGAAGCAGGCATGGGAACTATCATGAAAGTCAGCTTGTCCAAATAACCTAATTCAAAAAAAGAAAGGAAGAACAATATGCTGAAATCACTGCAAAAGCTGGGAAAATCCCTGATGCTTCCTGTAGCAACCCTGCCTGCGGCAGGTATTCTTCAAGGCCTCGGTCTTCTTAATTATGAAAAGGATATTCCGCTCGGTCCCGTGATCGGGGGATTCCTTAATCAGTATGTAGTTCCATTCCTGAATGAGGGAGCGGGGGCGATCTTCGGCAATCTTGCGCTCATCTTCGCCATTGGGGTGGCAATCGGACTGGCGGGGGATGCGGTCGCCGCGCTTTCCGCCCTGATCGCTTATATGGTGCTGACGCGGATTCTGGGAGCCGTTCCAGGTGTATTCGGCTATATTCCTGACGATGTCAAGTTGGATATGGGCGTATTGGGCGGGATATTTGCCGGACTGCTTGCAGCCTATATGTATAAAAAATACCATAATATCAAGCTTCCTGACTGGCTCGGCTTCTTCTCCGGCAAACGCTTTGTGCCGATGGTCACCGCCGGCTCCATGCTGGTGTTGGCCATCCTGTTCGGCATGGTCTGGAGCCCGATTCAGGATGCCATCGGCGCTTTCGGTGCCTGGATTGTAGGTTTTGGAGGCGTTGGCTCCATGGTGTTTATGATCGCCAACCGCCTACTCATCCCGCTCGGTCTGCATCATGTCCTCAACTCCATCGCCTGGTTCCAGATTGGAGATTATACCAATGTAGCCGGGGAAGTCGTGCACGGCGACCTGACCCGCTTCTTCAACGGAGACCCTACGGCAGGCATGTTCATGTCTGGCTTCTTCCCGATTATGATGTTCGCTCTTCCGGCGGCGGCGCTAGCCTTGATTCATACAGCCCGGCCTGAAAAGCGCAAAATGGTCGCTTCGATCTTTATCGGCGCAGCGGTGGCTTCGTTCTTAACGGGTATTACCGAGCCGCTCGAGTTCTCCTTCATGTTCGCGGCGCCTCTGCTGTATGTGGTGCACGCTATTCTTACCGGTGCGGCGGCCCTAATCATGTACCTGCTGAATGTTAAGCTGGGCTTCGCCTTCTCTGCAGGTCTGATCGATTACCTCGTGAACATGAAGCTGTCGACCAATCCGCTGCTCATGATCCCGGTCGGACTCGCATTTGCGGTCGTCTATTATTTCCTGTTCCGGTTCATGATTGTCAAGTTCAACCTGAAAACGCCGGGGCGCGAGGATGACGCTTATGATGCCGATCCCCCCACTGATACTTCCGCCGTGGCAGCGTCTGCCGACACCAAGGCTGGCAAAGTGCTCGCCGAGATCGGGGGAACAGATAATATTGAGAGCATTGACGCCTGCATCACTCGCCTCCGGCTAGTTGTTAGGGACGACAAAGCCGTCAACGATCGGGCGCTCAAACAGCTTGGCGCTTCCGGCGTCATGAGGCTCGGTGGTGGAGCTGTGCAGGTCATCTTCGGCACCCAGTCCGAAATCCTGAAGGATGAGATTAAGAAGCTGATGTAACGCTCGTCCTCCTGTGAGTTTAAAAGGCCGAGAGCAAGGGTATTCTTACCCCTGTTCTCGACCTTTTTTGTTAACCAAGAAGCGCAGGATATTCTTTTGAAACGGTTTGGATTGAAAGTAAGAGAGCAAGTCATAGGCTTACTCTCTCTGTGTTAAAAGACAAATCTGCGCTGCGCCCAATAGCTGAACAGGAAGATGGATACCTCGGTCAACAGCTTGGCTGCGAGCAGCGGAATAATCAATTTTTCATTATAAAAATACAATAAACCATAGTTTAATAGCAGCACCAGTAGAACAAGTGAGAAGTATTTGGGCAAAGACTGCCGAACCTTCGAGTCCTGTCCAGCAGAGAATACGTACTTCCGATTAATCGTATAGTTGAAGATGGAGCTGCACAGTCTTGCTGCGACAACCGACAGAAACAGATTATGCGTGAAATACTGGATGACGAATAATAGTCCAAAATCAATCAGAGCGGACAGCACCGATGATGTGCTGAACATCAGGATTGGCATATAGATCCGGAACGAATCAACCAACGGGCGGAAATGGGAGGACTCATTGTGATCCAGATACACCGTATCAATAAACTCCTCCGTAATCTCATACCCTTCCTTGTGTGCCGTTAACAGCATGTTCATCTCGTATTCAAACCGATCCCCCGGAATCTGGTTCAGCCAGCCTAGCATGGAGTATGGAAAACCTCGAAGACCCGTCTGCGTGTCATATACTTGGGTACCTGTCGTGAGCGAAAAAACTGCCCGGGTGACTGTGTTGCCAAAACGGCTGCGTGCTGGGATTTTCCCGCTGAAGCGACGGCTGCCAAGTACAATTCCTGGTGTCGTTTGTGCGAGCAGCACTTCGAAGATACGCTTAATATCATGTGGCAGATGCTGCCCGTCACTATCTGCGCACACTACACCGCCCTGAGGTCCGTACTCCTTAATATATTGAAAACCCGTCTTCAACGCACTACCCTTACCCAGATTGACGGGATGTGTCAGGACCTTACAGCCATAGGCTTCTGCCGTTTCAAAAATCCCACGGTACCCTGGGCCACTGCCATCATCCACAATCACAATGGGTCCAAGTTTAAATGTTTGCAGTTGCAGAACGAGATTCAGTAAACGTACATCGGGTTCGTATGATGGAATTAATATCGTCATGATCCTTGTCCCTCCGTCAGATATAAAATGTCACTTACACCCCGTTCCTGGTTACGCTCCAGCGGGTTATTGACAACTCTGCCCATAAAATACATCGTGGATGAACCGCCTCCGTCCAAGTTGTAGGCTTCGGTTGCTCCAAGACCTTTCATGACATCGGCCAGTTCTGCTAAGGTCATGCCACGGCTGTCATCCTGCCGTCCGTCCACCACCACGAAGACGTAATGATTCGGAGCAATCATGCCGATCGCTGTTCTTGGATTTGCATCCTGAATGGAGCGATTACCGAAGTTGTTATCGATTTTCACACTGCTAAAATCACTGATAATCTCGCCATCCTGAATCAGAATGGGCCCAAAGGATAACGTATTGGTTGCACCTTCGGCCAGAAGTTCCGAGGAAGAAATCTCATTCTCGTTATATGTTTGCATCGTACCGTCGTTGAACAGGGCAAGCGCATCCCGCGTTGGGCTGTCCCGGTACAACGTTCCATTTCGGATAATGACACCATCATCACGGAATCCGTAGTAGTCACCATTAATGGCAAAGATCGCATTGTTGGCAGCAGCAATCTCTGACGTATTTTCGGTAATATTCGTTCCAAAACTATTGTCTGCCAGCGCAGTTCGCAGGCTGCTTGCATCCGTTAGCTGAACATCAGCGACATAATACGTAATCTGATCCGAGCCAGAACCGGTCTGTACCTTTTCAATACTGACATTCATATCATCACTCGAATAATTCCAATCATCTGACGTTGCATTCACCTCAGTTGCGGTTGTCGAAGTGCTACTGGAATCATTGGCATTGTTCGTTGTTGCCGTTGCCGTGTTCTCATCTGCCACAACCACCTGCACATGCCGGATCAAGTAACGGTCAGCCAGGCTGTACAGGATTCCACCTACCGCAAGCACGATGACAAGTGTAATAATGAGCCATCTGCGCTTTCTTGGAGAGATTGGTCGTTTATGTGGTTCTTTCCGGGTTGGTTTCTCATAGATCTTCATCATGTGAAGCTCACCTCTTCATCTAAGTTCTTAAGGCCATATTAGGCTGAGTAGCTTAAATGAATCTGAAACCATATTAATTGGACTAAAGATTATTTACACTAGCCACTCCGATGACAGAACAACCTTCCAATCGCTGTTACTGTGTAAATGAATAGTTCAATCAAAAAAGGTGATCCGTTTTCCAATTAAGGAAATCAGATCACCTTGATTTTTTAATCTATAGAACCCTAAAGGTCACTGTTATCGTGTACATATCTCGTTCAACATTCATATCACATATCTTCATCAGCTCTTCCTGTTATGCATCTGCAAAAAGAGCATCGTATGCGGGACAAGGCCGCTTCTCCAGGAATTCTGTTAACGCCGGTGGCTGCTGAGCGTATATATCCTTCAAAGACGTTCCAGTATAGATGTTGCCAATCACAACAGGATGGCATAACTCACAGATGAGAATATCCCCGTTGCCGTGCAGGTGCAGCTGTTTCGTGCCATCCACACAATTAGAGAAATACACCCCAGGTTGTTCACGCAGATTCAACTGCCCAGCAAACCGATCCATACAGGTAAAATAGAGCGTTGTATCCGGCTTTTTATGTTCTATCAGCTCCGTAACAGATCGAACAAGGGACTCTTTGGAGACAACCTGACTCCAATCGGTATGTGGCATCTTAATGCTGTTCTGGATCTCATGAATGCGCACACCCAGGTCATACACCTTATCGCTAATGGCTTGCATGTTCGCTTGGTTACCTTCAAACAGTAACGTTTCCAGTACCGTCTCCAGACCGGCTTCCGTACACAAACGGATATTCTGCTCCAGTCTCTCATACATGCGAGGATGCACGCGGTAGTACGCAGCATACGACTCCGCATCCGTATAATTGAACGAGATATGAATGTTGGACAAGCCTGCATCACGCAACGCAAGAATCCGTTCTTCTGTCAGCAGACTTGCATTACTGTTCAATTGTGTATCGATGCCATGTGCCGCACAGTACGTCACAATCTCCAGGCAATCCTGATATTTCAGAGTAACTTCTCCCCCTGACAATCGCACTCTCTTGAGACGAGGAAGCTCACGAATAATACGGATGACTTCCTGACTATTGATGCACGCTCCATCATCCCGATTGTAGGCGCAGCAATAGTCGCATTTATAATTGCAGTTCGATGTCACTCCCACCTCAAGCCCTTCCAGCTCATATACGCCGGGGGTTTCCAGTTCGAGTGATTTATATTTGTTTTTGGCTATCAATTCGTTGTACCTCCTGGTTCCTTCATTCAATCCACATTTGGATAACTTGAAGATTATAGCGGAAAGCACCAGGTTCACGATATGACATTATGTACGTTGGTTGTTAAAAACAACATAAACCCATTTTCCCAACTATCAGGAGTGATGTGGATAATCCCATAATCCTCTATTGTATGTCATCCATGTTGAACTCAGGATTATAGGCAAACTCATGGCTCGCCAGCATGATGAATGACACACGCCCCTTCTGATCAAATGCCATGGACAATACTTTCATGTTCTCATATCCTCCTTCCAATATTGCATGGTCAAAGGACGGTATAACATGGTAATTGCCTTGTTTATTTTCCTCCATAACATATGTAATACTTTTTACTTTTCCTTTTTTAGTATCTATAAAAGCTTTCTTGCCATATTGTTGGAAGACCTCCTGGACTGTACTTCCATAACCTATCCCGCATGGCGTTTTATACGTTTTGAACTTTGCCGGGTCATCAATCATGATGCCATCCACAATGCCATCTTTGTAATGAATTCTCATATCTTTGTACTGGTAGACATTCGTATGCTTATAATAATCTACATGTGTTCCAAGTTGCTGCTCAATCTCTTCACGAGTACTTCCTAATTTAATCGTAATATCTTGGATTTAATCTGAAATTGGAACTCATCTTCAGTAAATATCTTAGTCGAATGAGATGCAGGAGGTTCTTTTGAAACGGCATTACGATTATATGTCACTTCTGAGCTACTTAAAAAGGTCATGAATAACATAAGATACAGAATTCCTTTGTTCAACCACGATCGCCCTTTCAATAACACGTTCTTTATTTAACACGAGTATAGAAGTCTTCTTTTACGATAGCATACATCTTCAGATCTTGAAGCTCGTTTTTCACCTTCATGTATTTCCTCAGCACACCTTCGAATTGCATGCCTGCCTTCTCCATGACCTTGGCGGAACCTGTGTTTTTCACCAAACATCTGGCCTGGATTCGCTCGAGCCCCACTTCGTCAAATCCAAATTGGATGATTCGTTTCACTACCTCGGTCATGTAGCCTTGATTCCAAAATTGATCAGATAACACATATCCCAGTTCAACTCTCCTGTTATCGCTGTCACACCCTAAATAGTTACAACTACCAATCAGCCTCTTGGTGTCTTTATCTTCAATCCCCCATGGGCCAATTAAATCCGTCTCATAGCGACTCATGACAAAATTCAAAAAAACTTTGGTGTCTTCTTTGCTCTGATGCGCATCCCAGGTGGTGAACTCCGATACAGCAGGTACAACGCAGTAACTGTACATATCCTCCAGATCATCATAGGTAAGAGGTCGGAGTAACGTCCGTTCGGTTTCCAACACGGGAAATGGTTCGAAGAAACTTTCAATCGTTTTCATAGATTTATCCTCCCTCAGATTGTTAGGAAAAAGAAACACACAGCAGCTCGCTTCATATTGCCTGACTCATCTGTTCTAAAATCAAGGCCACAATCTGAGTGACTTCCACTGCCCATCTTGCATCACATATTGGACTCGTACATGCTTGCGCTCTGGATCTCCCTGCCAAAACTCCACCTCTTGTGCATTCACGGCATATAAACGCCAATTAGGTGTAACGACACCGGGGTCACGAATTATCTTTTCCTTCTGAGCTTCAATGGAACTATCCAACACTTCCTCGCTATCCAAAACCTCACTCTGATGTCCTGTCATAGCAACTGCTCTTGCTCCAGCTGAACGTTTGCGGAAATCATCAGCACCCGCTTCATCTCCCCGATCCTCGGCAATTCCCCTTATCCGAATCTGTCTTCCAAGGGAAGGCCAGTAGAATGTCAGGGCCACATGAGAGTTCTCCTTCAACTGCTGGCCTTTTCGACTCTCCGAACTGGAGGCAAAATAAAACGTTTCGTCGATTACGTTTTTCAAAATCAACACCCGCGCATCGGGATAACCGTCTTGATCCACGGTTGAAATCGTCATGGCATGAGGTTCTTTCACTTCATTCTCAACCGCCAATCTCAACCACTCCAAAAATAGCTTCCCCGGCCGCTCCGGCAACTGCCCCATATCCCACGTTGGAAAAGGGCCGGATAAAGACTTCAACCTTTGTAGCGGTTCAATGGGTTGATCGCTCATGTCATCGCCTCCGTCTTCTATTTAACATGGAAAAACAACTAATCTATATAAATTGAACTAAAGAATATTTACACTGCTAACTTTCCAACCATGCCTTCCCTTTTCAACGGTATGTACACTGGTGTTGTCCATGGGATAAAAGCTGGACTTATTGCTCCATTCCCTCTTCTCAAGCAGATAATACAGGATGTTAATCACTCCGCCGTGAGTAATTAATAGAACATTGGACTCTACTGTTTTCTCCTCCATAACTCTGAATAGACTCTCGAATGCTGTGCTTATCCGGTTATAAAAATCCCTCGGGCTTTCTCCTCCCGGAAACAGGGAGTCCATCTCAAGAGTGTTGAAATAAACCCCTGGGTAATGCTCTTCAGCATCCTTATGTAGCATGCCTGCCAAATCTCCGTTATTCATCTCCCGCCATTCTTTCATTAAGCTAGCCTGCATGTTTAAGTGTTTCTCAATTTCCCGTGTCGTCTGCACTGCACGAGGAAGATCACTGCTAATAATCGTATGTATGTTGTACTCCTCAGCATGATGATGCAAATGCTCTCCCAGTTTCCTGGATTGATTGATTCCCTGTTCCGTAAGTCCACGACCGCTCCATCCGCCTCGATACCCTTCCTCATCCATCCCATGCCTTACCAGGTAAATTTTCAAGATCTCTCCTCCTTTTCACTTCTATAATGAACAATATCCTTTACACTGTATGACAGCCCCGCATATATAATAAACCCGACCTCAGATAGCTTCTATCCAAGATCGGGTATTTCCTACTTACCATTTATCTCACAAATGTGTTATGAACTCGCTCGGATTTGATAAAATAAGGAATCCAGATGGCACAAGTAAGTACCGACTTGCCAATATCTCTCAAAGAGTTTCCATCCTCAAGTTCTCTCGCCATCGGAATCTGGAGCAACAATAGATAATCAATGATGCTAACGGCTAGACTGACACTATAAAACATGATCATAAGACGAGGAAAGATCGATTTTTTACTATACAAAGCAATGATAGTATATATGCTAAACACTAAAAACAGTGCGTTATATACCGTTTCAAAAATAACGACCGGTCCCCATAGCGGGTGATAATATTCAGATTGCTTCGAAGTTAGCAACTCCCAAGTCTCTGTTGCAAGCATGGGCAAACAATACAGAACCAATTGGAGAGCCAGGAAAATCAACGTAAGAAATAATCCAATCTGGACGAGAATCAGCCAACCACCTAAGCCCGATACGCCTAGTGGACGGTAGTCTGTCTTTTGCTCTTGAATATGTGGTTCCACCTCTTAACACTTCCTTAACTAGTTTTGTTTTTCTGAGATGAGTCTTCATCTTAATATTGCACATTGAACCTACGGGTGATTCTCACCCCTTCATTCACGTACGTTGTATGTATTTTCAAACTCTCCTTATAGCGATCTCTTCGCCCTCCTATTATATGGAATTTTATACAACTTCCTTATTGTACTACATATGTCAAGGACGAAGCAGCCATTTTAAAACATCGTACTCATACACTGTAAAAACCAAATAAGGCTTTCGCTATACTTCCGCCATGTTCAGCAAAGTACACGTACGTCATAATCCCTCTTATACTGATGCAGATGGTGACACTGTAATCGACTACGAAGGAGGATATGGATATGCCCAATCCCAAAGTAAAACTTTTGCCTTTCGCCGACATTTCAAATTATGTCGAGGGCTTCGATATCGTTTCCACCCAGTGGGGCGGTGATGGCCTTGTCTATGTGCTGCTGATGAATCAGATTCCCGAAAGAAAACGAGATATGTTCGTTCAGAGTAAATTGAATCAAAGCTATACGTACAAAGTGCTCATTGTGACAGATCAAAATATCGAGGAAGTTGTCATCTGGGGGCAGACGTTCAATTATCATTACGTACAACCATTGCATGATCACCTGCTGCTCGTCGGAGCACGCTGTACGAATTACGGAAACCGATTTTGAACTCGGTTGTATCACAGGGGGCACCAGCGAAGCCAACGTTAAATTCATGAACCCGAACATCTCCGATTCCTCCGGCTTCAGTACGGATGGTTATCATTTCTTGTTCGATGCCGGGTACGGTAAACATGGTACGTTTGTACTTAAGAAAATGGAGAAGTCCGGAAGATTGAGCAAAGGACAGAAGATTGATTTGCTAAATGAAGATGATCAGCCCTTCAAGCAGGCACGACAGGATTTTCGCCAACATCGTCTGCTACTCAGTGAAGGTAACTTGTTGTATCGGGTAACGATGGGGGAGATTACTTCAGCTACTGGTTTGGATTAGTGGAACAGCGTGAAGAGGGTTATTTCTTAAAAGACAATCCCTCTTCTTCCAATGCGTTTCGAAGTTTAGGCATGGCAGATGGTCCGATTCCATGCAGTTTCAAGATCTCTTTCTCGGTGTACTCCGCAAGTTGAAGTAGTGTTGTAATGCCTTCATTCTCCAAGGCACGTCTGGCGGGAGCTGACAACAAGGCTAGAAATCCTTCTGTCGGTTTACGTTCAGCTTCGCACATTGGACAGGTTGGGCAATCACTTTTTTTATAATACAAATGTCCTTGTTCGCATGTTCTGAGTGTTCCTTTATCGTTTGCCATGTGGGCATCACTCCTCCTGAATCAAAGATTACATTCCATACTCGGCAAAAACGGCTGCATATTTCTTTTCTAATATCGTCCAGCGCTTTTCAGCTCCGTATTTGGCGTGCAGTTGCTGTAAATAATGCTTGGCTTCTTCCGTATTGCCGGCTTTTAGCAGGAAGCGGAAGGTTACTTCGCTTAAATATAGCGCTGTCTTGTCCATATAATAATGGACTATATCTTTGGCCCCTGTTAGCGAGTGTAAGAATGACATACCCTCTTCCAAATGTGACACCAGTTCTTTCGATAAAGCGTCTGGATCGATATCAGGCGTTAAGGTATAGTGGGCCGGAGCGGAAGGGGCTATTTCTCTGATTCGGCAGGTAAAATGAGATGTGAACTCCAATATGTCTCCATTCAATCCAACGGAATGCAACTCCGCAAGTTCGGTGGAATGAACACCACAATTAACATAAAACTGGACTTGTCTACTGGTGTTATACTTTGCTCTTTGAATGTTGAACTTATATGCGAGGTTTCCATCCGCTTTGTAGAAATTCAGATTTTTCTTCGAATAGCCGTGTTTGGCAAATACGGGTTTGACGTCTGTTTTGATGATCTTCTTAAAAAGTTCCTGCATTGATATCACTCCCAAGGCAAAGTTTATTTAATTCGTTGTTACCCTTTTTTGTTCAGAATCATGCTTGTTCAATTTTATAAAAATACTATTTAGCTTCTTCTCGCAGCATATGAGCCAGTTTGTACATCTCCGCAATGTCATGTCTGTTCTGTTTCTGGAATCTTTGGATCGCTTCATCAATCTCTACCACTTCCACTGCAACCACCTGCTCACCATCCTCCGGATTCAGCGGATCACCGACAAGTTCAACATCTCCATAACCGATAATTCGTACGAAATGGGGATGCGGAATATGCGGTCGATACGGTTCCAACGCACTGGATGTACAGTAGAATTGACCGAAAATCTGATAGGACCGCATTTCTGCCCCAAGTTCCTCCATCAGTTCGCGCTTCAGTCCATCCATGTAATGCTCACCTGCTTCAAGCGTCCCTCCTGGCAGCTCCCAGTCTCCACTATCCAGTTGGAAGACAACACATTGATCCCCGACAAACGGAATGATGCTAATATTACTCACCAGCTTTTCATCCACGATGTCGTTCAATCTGAACTCTGCCTCAATAATTCCCCAATGAATTGACGTACTCAGCGCCGGAAATAATTCCGCACTCAAGCTGCTCATCCGCACCCGATCCTCTCTATCTAATTCCACTATTCTTCCAATTATAGTCGAAAACACAGAAAGAAGGCCACCTTCCCACCTGGGAATACGTGACCCTCTTCTTACGCTCTCTGCCCTTAAGCCTTGAATCAGTGTTCTCTCCAGACTCTCAGACTATACTCCTTCTAATGCTGCACTAGTTTCCCATTTTCCAAAAAAAGAAACCGGCTACAGAGCGGCAAGATCCGCTCATCATGTGTAACCATCACTGCACTCTTGCCCTGCTCCTTCACGAGCCGTGCAATCATGCCGACAATATCCAGCCCACGTTCCGCATCCAGACTGGCTGTTGGTTCATCCGCAAGCAGGACAGCGGGATCATTCATCAAGGCCCGTGCAATGGCGACACGCTGACGTTCCCCACCAGACAGCTTCTCCGCATACGCCTTCCGCCGATGGGTCAAGCCTACCGTATCCAGTAGCTCATCAATACGCTTCTCCGCCTTGTTTTTATCCGTTCCGGCGAGTTTCGCGACCACCATCAGTTGTTCTTCTACTTTCAGATAAGGAATGAGGTTGGCACTTTGAAATATAAAACCAAGCTGCTGAAGCCGCATATCGGATATATCCTGTTTGCTTTTGCCCATAATAGAAGCACCGTCCAGTAGAACCTGCCCTTCGGTCGGTTCAAGAAGTGCACCAGCAATGGACAAGAATGTACTTTTGCCCGAGCCGGAAGGCCCCATCACAGCCACTAGTTCCCCTTCTGCTACTTCAAGGTCCAGTTTGTCCAGAATCACGCGTTTGCTGCCGCCATCTTCAAAGGTCTGTGTAATTCCCTGCAATACCAATCGGTTTCTCATGCTGCAGTCCTCCCAATCGCATCAAGTGCATCAATTTTGGTAACCTTCCACACCGAGAATAATGAACCAGCCACAGACATGAGTATGAATAACACACAGGTCAGCGCGAGGGTGGATAAACCTAATTGAAACGGCATCGATGCTGGCAAGATGGACTCGAACAGTCGAACCAACAGCACGCTAATCACCAAACTACCAACCGACAGAACCAATACTTGTAACGAAACACTACCTGCCAGATAACCATTCCGGGTTCCGATGGCTTTTAATATGCCGAACTGACTTGTTTTCTGAATCGTGATGACGTAGAAGAATACTGCAAGCACAAACGCTGAGATGACATATAGAAATGCGATCATCATGAGTAACGATCCCTGCTCTTCCTTATATCCAGGAATGGCCGATACGGCCTCCGATTTCGTAATAACTTCCGTATTAGGCAATGCAGTACTCAGGCGGTCTAGCTGATCGCCCCCATCCTTGATCGCAATGGCATTGTACACCGGAGCATTAGCATTGGTGTCTGCTGAACCTTGCGAAGTTCGTGAACTTCCCTGGAGTGCGAGCCATTCCTGTTCATTCAGGAATACCACCGGGGAGTGACTGAAGGACTCATTTTGTACAAATCCACCAACGGTCCACTCCGCTCCTGTAGCTTGATCGACGAGAACAGTGCCAATCGTGACGCCAGATTCAGTCAACTTATGATCTACCACAACCTGCCCTTTTGTCTGATCCGTAATCGGAGATCCTTCGGTAACGGTTGGAGCAAGCCAACCTTCCGGATTAACCATGAACAGCGTGACATCAATCTTTTTTGTGTCGCCGGTTGGACTGACGGTTGTCATTTTCACACCGAGCGGCTCAGCGTTCTCTTGCCCCACTACGGAGCGAGCTTGCTCAAGTTGATCCTGATCCACTTGTGACCGGGTGAACCGATGATTGGAATCTTGTTCCAGCACAAAATGGGTTGCTGCCATATTTTTGACCGAAGCTGCGTTATCATACGCCAGCCCCTGTGCAAGACCTGTAACAAACAGTACCAGAAATGAAACCAGTACCATGATTGTAGCAATTAAGGCATACCGCCCTTTGGCATACCTCATTTCCCGAATAGCCAAGTACATGTTCTGTGACCTCCCTCTTGATAACCCAAGTATAGGAGGCGAAAATGAACGGCAAATGAATAACAGATTACATCTGCGGAAGTGTCACGATAAAGACCGTACCCTCAGGCGAACTGGAAACCTCGATTGTACCGTCATGAATTCGGATAATTTTCTGCACAATGGCAAGTCCAAGCCCGGTTCGTCCAGAAGAACGTTCCCGCGCACGATCCACCCGATAGAATCGATCGAACAGGAAAGGCAGATGCTCCGCAGCAATTCCGTCTCCTGTATCCCGAATCTGAATCACACACTGGTTATCTGTCTGCTCGGCATGAATCTCAATGCTTCTTCCCTGTGGTAGATGGTTCACCGCATTGCCCAGTAGATTCATCCAAACTTGCATGAGCAGCACTTCATTGCCCACTAGCTGGATGGATTCGGGTACCGAAATCCGAAGCAACAGTTCTTTTTCTTCCAATTGCCATTGCAGCACCTGAACGGCTTGCCGGAATTGATCTCGCAGAGAGAACTTTACTTTGGACAGATCTTCGTTGCCTTGTTCAAGGGAAGACAGGAGAAGCAGTTGTTTGCTGAGCAAAGAGAGATGACGACTCTCCTCCTCTATGATTGATGCATAGTGCTCCCGTTCCTGTTCAGGCAGATCCCGATCCGCCACCAATTGGGCAAAACCCTGAATCGAGGTCAGCGGTGATTGAATCTCATGCGATACGTTGGATACAAACTGCTGTCGCGCCTGATCTACCCTTTCCAATTCACGACTCATGGTCATGAAATGCTGGGCCAGCTGTCCAATCTCATCCCGCCGTGCGGTAGGCAATTTCAGATTATATTTTCCTTGCGCAATACGTTTGGTTGCCTCGGACAGACGTTCAATCGGATTGACCAGATAACGGGTACTGATCAGAAAGATCAGGATACTAATGCCTATCGTCAATGCTCCAATCAGCGCAAAAAAGATTCGCAGCTCACCGAATTGCAGAATTACATCCGGACGCATAAAGAGAGCGTAATTTGCATTGCCCAGCTGTAGATAAACACCCACGGTATTGCTTAATTGATTATCGAAGAACCCGGTAATGAACGGTTTGCTTGGAAACTGCGCGACGCCATGGTATACCTCACCATTCAACACCAGTTCTACAGCTTGCTTATCCAGATCTTTCTCACGGAATTCGCGGCCGTAAAATTGGTCGTTGCCTTTTCCATCCGTTACATAGATTTCGTACCCAAGTGCGGCGGCATTGTTCAGATACTGCTCCATCGTGTCCGGTTGCTGCTCCACAAATTGCTTCATTTGCATCGCAATGCCCACCAGCTTCTCATCATTGAAATCCTTGAGCTTTGTATGATAGTAGATGTTGGACAAAAGAAAACCGAGCATGCCGCTGACCATAATCACGGCAATCGTAATGAGGAATACCCGGACGTACAAGGTCCTCAAGGTGCTTTCACCTCCATCTTGTAACCAATACCCCGCACAGTCTGAATGACAAAATCTTCCGTATAATCGGCAAAACGATCACGTAGCCGCTTGATGTGCACATCAACGGTACGGTCATCTCCTTCGTAATCTGCTCCCCAGACGAGCCGAATGAGTTCATCCCGCGAGAACAAACGGCCCGGAAACTGGGCCAGCTGTGAAAGTAATTCAAATTCTTTCATTGGCAAAAAGAGAATGGATTGCCCATCGGTAACCTCCACATTGTTTCGGTCAATGACGATCCGGTTCATACGGATAATATCGCTGGATGTGCGATGGTACCGACGAAACAACGCTTTTACCCGATAGACCAATTCTTCAGGTTCAAACGGCTTGGTCACATATTCATCTGTTCCTCTCAAATAACCATCTCTCTTATCGGATAGCTGATCACGTGCCGTCAGTAGCATAATGGGAATATCGTAGTGCTGCCGAATGTAATCACATAACTCCAGTCCGTCCATGCCCGGCATCATGACATCAAGGATCGCCAGATCGATCGGCGTTTCTTGCATCAATTTGACCGCTTCCAGTCCATCCTGCGCTTCATGAACCCGATAGCCTTCCTTGCTCATGATATGCCGGAGGAGTGCTCGAATATTCGCATCATCGTCTGCCAGCAGCAGATGTTTCATATGGTTGTCCGCCCTTCTATGTAGCGAGTACATCTCACTTTGATCCTGCACAGATGGTAGCATAAAAGCAATCTCATTCGCCAGCACATGCAAGGAGATACCTTGGTATGTTTACATTTCCTTAAATCTGGTTGACACTACTATGAAGCGCAACTATAATAAAACCATAACATATGAACAAACGCTCATATATTCATTTGTTAGCAAATAACCATTGCTAAAGATTCATTTATAGCCCCACTAGAAATCATATTACATAACGGAGCTTCGCTCCAAAGGAGAGGATTTATATGTCAGGACATCAACATAATCATAGCCATGGGCACGATCATGGACATAACCACGCTCACACCACCAATAACAAGAAAGTACTGCTGTTTTCCTTCATCATTATTACCGTCTATATGATCGTTGAAGCCATTGGAGGATTTGTCACCAACAGTCTCGCACTCATCTCGGATGCTGGACACATGCTGTCCGATTCCATTGCGCTCGGGATTGCTTTACTGGCGTTTACGTTTGGTGAAAAAGCAGTGAATACGGGTAAAACGTACGGCTACAGAAGATTTGAAATTTTGGCCGCTACGTTGAACGGAGTCACGTTAATCGCCATTGCGCTCTACATTTTCTACGAAGCCATTGGCCGTTTCATCAACCCGCCAGAAGTCGCAACCGTAGGCATGTTAATCATCAGCGTCATTGGATTGCTCATCAATATTCTGGTGGCCTGGATCATGATGCGTGGTAGCGATACAGAGAATAACCTGAATATGCGAGGGGCTTATCTCCATGTCATCAGCGACATGCTGGGATCGGTTGGGGCCATTGCGGCAGCACTGCTCATGATGTTCTTTGGCTGGGGTTGGGCCGATCCACTTGCGAGTGTGATTGTCGCAGCGTTGGTATTACGAAGTGGTTTCTATGTCACCAAATCATCCCTGCATATTTTGATGGAAGGCACTCCGGCCAATGTGGATGTGAATGAACTGGTGCAAACCATCAAACAAGTCGAAGGTGTCAAAGGCGTTCACGATGTGCATGTCTGGTCCATTACCAGTAACCTCAATGCGCTGACCGCTCATATCGTGGTGGATGGAACGATGGATGTCTATGCATCCGAGATCCTGGTTCAGAAGATTGAGCATATGCTGGAACATAAAGAAATCAAACATGTGACGCTCCAAGTGGAGTCTGAGAAACATCTGCATGATACCTCGGTATTATGTACGGTCAAAGGCGACGCACCAGATGCTCATGCGCATCATCACCATTGAATGTTTACTAAGCATAACTGCTAAATGAAAACAGGGCTGATTCCCATCACTGGGAAAGCCCTGTTTTTGATTTTTATAATTTTTTGGTATGTCCTACGGCTTGATGAACACATCCCTGCCTTCTTTTCTGACAGGTTATTCCGCTGTATCATCAACATCTTCTCTTTTTCCATTCATTCGCTAGCTTCATACTTCATTAATCTCCGCCACCACCACAAGATGAACAGCTGGATGAGCTGCAAGAAGAGTCGGAAGATGATCCCGAGGATGATCCGGATCCTCCCGAGGAACTACTACTGTCAGTACATTGATCCGCATAACAGCTGGAACTGCTCGTGCAACCACTGCTTGACGAGGAACCATAGGCTGCCTTTTCCTGTGGAAGAATTTCCTGCTCCAGCCGGCCCATGTGTAGCCCATATGTCGCCTCGTTATGCATGGAGTAATACACCATGGCGCTAGCCATGACGAGAGCTACATCGCTACTTCCGGAAGATGCTGGAGATAGCTCTTCTTCACTTAGCGTTGCGGATCTACGTAGTTGATCAATCAAATAGGCAATCACCTGAGCAGCTTCAGGATCCTCCTGCATGCGTCTGGCATGAAACAGTTCATTCACCAGCTCAGACTGATCTCCCTGTGCGATCAGCTTCTGTACATCACTGGATAATGGGTAAGTGAAAAAATCACCCCAGATTACAGCACTGTAGGGGGTGAACTCGAATAATTGACAGTACACCCAGTCAAACCATGCACGTGCTCCTGGCGTTTCCCGGCGGGTGATTGCCGGCTCATGGTGCACCGTGGAACCCATGAATTCTGCACAAAATTCAGCGTAAGATTTCGTAAACATTAGCATCTCATGCCACAAATCATCAACTTCATCACTGAACATGGGCACCTGCTTAAGTAATGAAGCCATAATGAAATATCGCTTAAGCTCTATCAGTTTCCACCGATACTCCAGCGTTTTCATGTAAGGATATTCCTGTTGAATTCGGATCTTGAGTTTGTTCGCAAAATGCTTATTGTAACTCTTCTCCAATTGAAGAATGGTTTGCTGATAGAGGACTTCTTCTCGAAGTCCAAGATTCAATGGTGCTTTTTTTCGTCTGTACGTAACTTTCGTCTGTTTTCTGCGTCTTCCTGCTGGACGGAAAATCTTGAGCTTACGTCGAACCAAATAGGTTGTTACAACTAATAAAACTGCTGCAAGGTAGTAGTAGATCGGCATAATAAAACCGCTCCTCTCCGTTGATCTTCTCTATGTAGGGTTAAACTATCATTAGTATAAATGAGGAACAGCAGTAATTCATAGAGCCCTTTGGCATACATGCCAGGGCTCTAGTTTAGTATATTCTATTGTTGCTCATTGTTATGAAATGGCAATGATTATACCCGTTATCAACATCAACAACGTTACGGGCGCCCAGATTCTTCGTTCCCATACACTTCTCGTGATCAGATTCAAAATCGTCCCCAACACCAAATACCCAACGATAAACCAAATTGCTATATCTGAGAACGAAGACCATCCAGGCAAAAGCAATCCTGATTTACTCAGGACAACGATACCCATGAATGCCAAAATTGCAATCTGAACTATGCAGGCAAAACGCATGGATACGGGGTATTTCCCGGGAAACTTCCCACCCATGGCGTACTCTCCCCAGGGCACACCTACTGCCAACGCAACCTGAAACAGAATAACGATCAGGATCAAGACGGTGAATACGATTGCCGATGTCAATACAATCATGACCACACTCCAGTCAAAGTGGCAGTAGCAACACTCCCATAATAGGGATACCCTATTTTCCAATCGTAGATCCTTCACTCTCTACAGAAATGCTAACCTGATTGTTCTCTAAATTATACAGGATATGCCACTAAATCATACTTCCTTTTTCTCCTCATTTTTACCCGTTAAGCTGAGTCATCATTTCTTTCATATAACGTGTTCCATGGACCTCATGTTGAGGACTTACCTTTTCAATGCGAGCTAAGTCATCAGATGTCAGTTCAATCGTTGCAGCCTTCGCGTTTTCCTCCAAATATTTGATTCGTTTCGTTCCCGGAATCGGCAATGCGTTATTAGCCACTGTCCAAGCTAAAGCCAATTGTGCAGGCGTGCAACTCTTCTCCATGGCGATCTCTTTGATTTTATCCACAACTTCTATATTTTTGGCAAAATTTTCTCCTTGGAACCTCGGCATATATCTGCGCAGATCATTAACATCCAAATCTTCGAATTTCCGTATCTCACCTGACATAAACCCTCTGCTTAATGGACTGTATGCAATATGGGTAATACTCAGTTCTCTAGCAGTTGGTAGAATCTCGTCCTCAATATCCCTGCTCCACAGGGAGTATTCGCTCTGCAACGCAGAGATTGGATGAACGGCGTGTGCACGGCGTAAAGTGGAAGCCGATGCTTCCGACAAGCCAAGGCAGCGGACTTTCCCCTCTTTAACCAAGTCAGCCATCGCGCCAACCGTTTCCTCAATCGGAATCTGAGGATCTACCCTGTGTTGGTAATACAGATCAATATAGTCGGTGTCCAGCCTGCGAAGACTTGCTTCTACAGCCTTTTTCACGTAATCCGGATGACCATTCAACGTCTCATAGTTCGGGGTATACGCAAATTTGGTAGCAATAATGGCCTGATCGCGACGTCCCTTCAGTGCTTTCCCCAGTAGTTCTTCATTATGACCATTACCATACACATCAGCTGTATCTAGCAGTGTAACGCCAATCTCCAGCGCGTGATGGATGGTCTTTATTGAATCCTCATCATTGGTTTCGCCGTACATCCCCGGAGACATGCCCATAATTCCCAGTCCAATTGAAGATACGACGATATCGCTAATTCCCAGCACTCTTTGCTTCATATCTCCATCTCTCCATCCGTTAATATTAGTTTTTGCCGATGCTTTCCATTTGATCTAGCAGCTTGCTTTCTGAAGGAAGCTTTCCTGTTTCTATGTCTTCATAGATGTTCAATTTGTTATTCACCGCTGCAAGTGCTTCGGCAATTTCAAGTTGGCGGCGATGTAACTCCTCTTTGTATTCGTGAAGGACCGCTTTCCGTTGTGGAATCGTTGAATCACCATCCAGCGCCAGACTAACCATATGTTTCAGGGTAGCTACCTTCATACCCGTTGCCCGGAAACAAGACATCAGTCTCATCCAATCCAGATGTTCTTCCTCGAACATCCGATTTCCATGTTGATCCCGTTGAATGTAAGGGAGCAGTCCCTCCTTCTCGTAGTAACGAATTTTATGTGCAGGACAACCCAGCCGCTCCGAAGCTTCTTTTATCGAAAAAGCCATAATGCTGACTCCTCCTTTATGTTCATTTTTGGATGCATTTGGCTGGTTCTTTTACATCCTAAGGCTTAATGTTCACATTAAGGCAAGCACAATTTCAAAAAAATCAAATGAATTGACGTTCACTATTTTTAACAGTGGAGGACATAATACACGCTTCAGTACTGAGAAATAACGAATAGAGGATATCTTTCGAAAAGATCGGTGAAAAGCTGATATTCAGAGGAGAAGAGTTTGGAGATGCTGGGCTACTGTTTCGCTTACTTTAATCGCTAGGCGTGCCATAAAGTACCCTAGCTTGATCACAGTTCAATGGTTCGGTAAAAGGTACTTCCAGGAAGTATTCCAGCTGCCATTGCTGCGTTTTTAGAGCCTGTTTACTTGTTGGTTTATCCCAAGGCGGATATACACGTATGGCACGCTTGCCACCTTTGCCTTGATTCGATAGGATATCTCGCTGTAACAATACATGCTTCGGAAATACAAATTGACCAAAGTGGCTACCTATGCGCGTACTAATGACATACACATCTGCTGAATCTGATCCATCATATGGCTGTGTCGTTCCATCCTCACCCCGCTGCCACAGAGTAACAAATTGTCCAATCTTGGTTGGGGTGGTTTTGGCAACACGAAATCGAATGGAGAGAGAATTTATGGTGAACACATATGCCCCATATTCAGCATTTTGTGCTTCTTCATATGGTTGTGAGCAACCAAAGCCACACTTGTCATAGATAAGTTCTTTACTGGCAAGTAAGTCGCCATGAAGCATCTCGGAGGTCGTCCAAGAATTCGGACGATTCAAACTACTTTTGTTATCCAACTTGTGATATCTCTCCTGTCTTGTATAGTCTGATCTAAGGCATTTACGATAGCTGTAAAAAGTTTGTTAGTTCAAAGTTCCTGACATAATCGCCTCCATTCATGCCAAGCCTTCAAATACTCAGGCAGATCATCCGGATGATGCTTGTTACTCAGCCCAATTCGGCACAGTGGCTTGGCTTACCTTTCAAAATGGGCACGTTCTTCTTGATTGGAACTAAAAATATAATCTGGGTACTGGTTTGCCATGGGTGGGAGCTGATCCTCGGGGAAAAACTGCAGATCCTTCATTTCTTCATTATCGGGCGTGAGTTGCCCAGATTTGATCCTGCATTCAAATACGATAGTCAAATATTCAACCTGATGACCATTGCTGTATGTAAACCTTCTTGCTTCACCCCCGTATATTCCGATAATCTTCTCCGGTTCAACAACCAGACCTGTCTCTTCCAGTGCCTCTCTTACCATCGCTTGGGCCGGTGTCTCACCAAGCTCAATTGCTCCGGCTATCAACCCCCAAGTTGATTCGTTATGTTTACGACCGAACAGGATCTTCCCTTGTTCATTTCGGATAATCCCAGCTACACCCGGCATAAAAACAAGCTCGTTGCCGATCTTGCCCCTCAGGTTTTTGTAATAGTCTGACATGCCCATACACAGGTACCTCCTGTCTTTTATTCTCTGAATTCTCTTCCATGAATGATCCATTGTACGGCATCCCAAATATCCTCTGCGATATAATCAGGTTCGGTCTCCGTCCATTTGTCTCTGAATTTAGTTAATGAAGATTCCCCCCAGCCTGTTCGCACCATGATCTTGGTCGCTCCTACGGCATGGGCAGCAAGCATATCTGTATCTCCTACATCTCCAATAACGATGCATTTGGATAAATCCAGACCGAGTTCCTCTGATGCCCGTAATAACATTCCGGGTTTAGGCTTTCTGCAACTGCATTCTTGCTCATGCGGACATATATAGGAGTGATCGAATCCATACTCGCGAAATTGCTCTTCAAAATCCTCAACACTTGCTTCTCCACGTGAGATTCGATATTGATTCGTAAAAGCCAGTACCATAATTCCTTCTCGTTTCAAAAGCATAATTGCTTCTTGAGCATTTGGGTATAATCTGAAATCTCTCGGATGAATAAAATGACCTGTACCACCGATAGTTCCATCTCTGTCTATAAAAACAGCTTGTACGTTTCCCTGTGGTTTCATCATGGTCTGTTCCTTTCTTAGACAAATTTCAAGTCGTGTCGTTCATCTATACTTTTTCGTCAATAATATGCTTGCTACCATCTTGCTGCTTATGGTGTTGCAATTTTTTAATTTCAGTTTTCAGATAGTGTACTTCTTTGATTAATACATCCAGCTTTTTCGATGTTTTGGATGAATCTATCGCATACCGTACAATTGCAGCAAAGATAAGAACCACAATAAAACTTATAAGTGATACTACTAAAGCTCCATAAAACTCCAAAATGGTGTTCAACTCCTTGCTGTCAAAAAAATAAGTTGTAAAACTCTTCTGAAAACCAAAACCATATAATCCCCAGGATAACCATAGTGGTGCCTAGTACTTTTAATATTATCTCTATATGTTTAGGGATATCACTATTAGGTGGGTTATCTTCAAACTCGTGATTCGGTTTTATTTCTCGATATCTCATCAGAACAAATATTTTGTATAGAAAATCAGGAAAGAAATAACACGCAATACCCACGACAAATACGGGAGTAGATAAATAACCAAAGGTACTGGTGGTCCATTCCATCTCTATTCCCTCCATATTCATCTTCTTGGCCTCCCTCATTCTACCTCTACGAGAATGTCAGCACAGCGAACAATCAATTCAGGCATATTCTCTCCATCAAATAAAACATGAAGCTCATATCCGTTATCGATCCGATACAGCTCTTGATACAGCCAGTAACTGCCTACAATCCCACCGTCTTGCTTGATGATTTCGGGTGCAACCAGCGTAAGTTTATTTATATTGGTGAAGCCCCCACGGGTGTCAAAACGAATGACCACCTCATCCCCTGTCAGCAGTTCCGTTATCGTACAATCATGATATTGAACCCGGCTATGTATTTCATCGGAAATATCCTGTGCCATCATCACTTCTCTAAATTCTTTCGATGTGTGTTCCACACGTCTCCAATTGTGCGCACTCTGTTTCTTCAATTGCTGTAGCATCTTTCTCGTGCAATATCCCAAAGTAAACACACGAATATCCGCAATTTGTTCAACGATTTCCTGTGGCAAATGTTCCGCCTTGTATTGAAAACTCGACTCCATCGATTCTTTGTACTCTTCCTTGCATTTCTTCTCATCAAAAGGAGGGCGCACATCATATTCTGCAATGAGTTTCTCGATATGCGCTCGTTCTTCCGGAGGCATGTGATAAACGATCTGATCCTCTTCTGTCACTTCTTCCTCACCGAAAGCTTTGTCTAGGCGAGTGAGCACCTGTCCATCATGCTCCAGCATGAAACGTGGGTCCAAGTTATATAGCTCTCGCTCCTGCTTCACATGTGCTTTTTCCTTTCTTTTATACAGCCTTAAAAATAGATTCTCATCTGACTCGTTAGCTCCGTTATGTACTCTTAAACCAAAATGAAGATGTGTCTGTTGACACAGCTCATACCATTCTTTCGTTAGATATCTCATAAGCACCTCTCCTACTGGTTTTTAGAAATCTACGTCAATAATCGTGTTAGCGATAACAGATCTCGTAAAGCCTAACACCTCGACCACTTCCGATCGATCTCGTTAGAAACTGCTCTATTGTTTGCATCGCTACTCCTCCAAAATCCTCAGCCTCAACGATTCCTTATATTCACAAACGCACTGTTCTACCCCACGGTTTGAAACAATTTATGTTTAATCTCTTTGTCGTTTCGCGCCGCCCATTCATGCACAGCTTCTACGCCTGCGGACTCCTGACCTCGTTGAAAATAAAAACATAGATCCATCGGCACTAACCGTTTACCATAGAGTTTGATGCCAATGCGTCTGTAATTCATATAAATACACTCAATCTGAGATGCATCATATCTCTGATGTTTCATAGAAATCACATGATCGCTTTCCAGCGTAATACTGGGTTTAGTGAAAAATAAACGCCAGAGCAGAAAAACGATATAACCGAGAATAAAGGTCAATATAACGATCAGGGAGTACTTCAGAATACCATTTCTATCGTAAATACCATCCCTGAAAAGTATAGCTTCAATGATCAACATACATAGTAGGCTCAACCATGCTCTTGGATAAATCGTCTTGTACGTGATGAGTTCCACCTCCTAGTTATTCTCACCATTAATCCGAAGCCACTTGGAAGGGGCTTTTCTGGCAAAATGTTTTTCAACAAAATCCAAAATATCATCAATGCCGGGTAATGCTGCATTTTCTTTGGCTTCGTCAAACGTCATCCATTGGTACTCGGTATGTTCATGATTTAACCGGACAGGCTGGCTTTCATCCACATATCCTACGAATACGGTAGCAGTAAGTGTATTTGAGGCTAAAAAACTTCCTTCCAATAATATACTAAAAGTAGAGCCCTATTTTGCTGACATTAGCTCAGCATATACGGATATCGGATATTACTATGTTGGTTTTAATTATACAGTCAATAAAGAAAGTGAATTCTTCTACAATGGTGTTAAATATGAGTTAATTGCAACAGGGAAACTAAACGGACAAGAATATATTATTGGTCATGAAAATGTTTATAACATTGATGAACTTGTAGCTCTTGGTTATGCATTTAATTCAGCAGCTGAGCAACAAGCAAATAACGTAGTTAAAGAAAGAGAACAAGGGCATATAGTAAACTTTGAAAATAAATCTATCCAGCAAACTACTATTAAAGAAGATTCACAACATGAAGAATTGAATCAAATAGTAGATGAAAATAGTATAGATCTAAATCAGGATTTTCCCGAAACGACTACGATTAAGAAACCTAGAGAACAATTAAATTTGGAAAAAGCTAAGAACGGAGTTAACGCTCAGGGTAATTCGGGCGATATACAACCTCTAAGTGCTACTAGTACGCCATCAACATTTAAATTGTATATTACTGGTTCCGGAACAATCACCAATATCGGCTTTGACACTTACGCTAAGAATGTATTGCCAAACGAGTGGTATGGATCATGGAAATCAGAGTCATTGAAAGCTGGAGCAGTAACAATTAAGACATATGCATGGTATAACGCCACTTACCCAAGAAAACCTGCAACAGATTATGGGGCACACTTGACAGACCGCTGGCAAAATTACCAACATTATGTTCCAAATTCTGGACAAACAGCTACAAATAATGCCGTTAATGCTGTATCAGGAATTTTCATGGTCAATTCTGATGGCAAAGTTTTTGACGCTCAATATAGAGCAGGATCAGAAGGGGATATTGGTACAGCTTGGGGTGGAGTGTTAAGTCAATGGGGCACACAATATATTGCACAAAATTATCCAGAGTATAACTACTACACTATACTAAGCTATTATTACAGTTTTTCTGATAAAAGTAGTGGATACATCCAAACTGGGAACTATTAATCATTTAGTTCAGATTAAAAACGTCAAACGTAAAGTTTGGCGTTTTTTTTGGAATTTTATTTAATTTTTTTCTATAATATAGATTATTCATTCAAAATTATAGAAGGAGGTGATAATAATGACAAAAAAAGCATTCTATCTGCTTCTTTTTTTCCTTCTTCTTCTCACTGCGTGCACTTCAGAAGACTCTGCGAAAAATCATGAGTCTGAGGATGTGCAAAGAAAAGAGTCTGCACCTATGATCATGAGTATTAAGACTAACTTCCCTGAAAAAGAAGGTTGGGTTGTAGTCCCTGCAAACAGTTCTGATTTAACTGTCACTGTAGAGACGACCAACGCGGAAACACTTCTTTTCTGGTCCGTTCCAACTGGGACAGAGACATGGGGAGAAAGAGAACTAATCGGATACGATACCAGTGGGAATGATGGTTGGAAAATAACGTGGAATATTGCGGGTAAGTCCTTACACAATCGTTTAGTGGTTCAAGCATTGGGGAGTGATGGAAAAACGATCACTGATGAAACGATAAATATTACGAATGAGTAAGTTTGACTTAGATAATTAATTTACGAAGATAAAATTAACAATGGATGCCCACTTTAGGTGATCGTCCATTGTTAATTATGCAGTTGTCTCTGAACCATTTAATCTTGGTAAGCAGCTTCTCCTTATTTTGCTCAAATTCATATTCAGTAATGATATTTTTTCTCTCAAATTTCTACTTGTGAGTTTGATGGACTTTAAATGATTGGTGCTAAGCCTTCTGATTGTAAAACTTCTAACTTGGCAGGTGGGATGCTTTCTTGCAAATCTCCACTCATAACATCCATCGCCTCCCATTCGACGAATACAACAAAGTTTTCCGTAAGTCGGGAGTAATCGGACCAATTCGTCGTTTCATTGAGGTCATACGCGACTTCCTTCCACAATCTCATTCCTTCCTCCCACCAATCTCCGTTGCTACGCCAATACATAATAAGAGTTCTAAGCTTCTCAATTAAATCATGATTTGTAAGTTCTTGTTGATCAATTCCAGGATGCTCTCCTGAATTCCAAATGTTGTAATAGTAATCTTCGTTTTCATCTTTCTCTTCAATTTGTTCTTCTCTTATTTCTTGCAAACCTGGATCAAAAATAGGTGAATATACCGTATCAACTTCATCGTGTAAGTAGATGGACAGAAAACAATATCTTTTGTCCGATTGATTTTCACAGAGAACATCAATAATGTCTTTCACGGTCAGAATGAGTTCCTTTTTCACCGTTTCCCGGAGTATTAGAACTTCTTCAGGTGGCATCTTCACATAGATCACACCTTTGGTTCCATCTAACACTCGCTGGAGAATTCCTTGCTCATCATATTTGAAATAGGTGAGAAGAAGGTGATCAAAAAGAGCATTATTTTCGTATTGAGGTTGATATACTTCTACAAGTCTGTTGCTTTCATAGATATAATCCTCATACTCTAATTTATTGAATCGAGTAAAATACTCAACTGACCGACAGATTAACCCGTCTTGTATCAAATATTCCTTGACTGAGTCCAATTCGCCATCGACATACGTTCTTGTCGTTATATGACTTTCATCATATGAAACATACGTGTAGCCATCAATTAAATCGTCACAGGCCAAAATCCGTATTCTACCTTCATCATCAAACTCATAATAGGTATCTGTCACTTCATACGAGATATCTCCAGGAATTTCACCTTGGCGCGCATACCAGTACGGAGAAATGTCATACCGTTTACTTGTCGTATATTCTCTTCTATGTACCCGTGCTTCTGCTTCTTGTTTGTAAGATTGATACTGTTCTTGTGCATCTCGATTAAGCTTCACATAATATTCTTCGTTAATCATTTGTCTCACACCTCTTTCATTATTATGCCTCTAAACTTCTGAATTTCTCTAAAAACCTTCATATCTTCTGATCTCGAATTACATCTTCCCATCAATCCGCAGCCATTTCGACGGAGCCTTCTTGGCAAAATGCTTTTCAACAAAATCCAAAATATTATCAATGCCGGGTAATGCCGCATTTTCTTTGGCTTCGTCAAACGTCATCCATTGGTACTCGATATGTTCATGATTTAACCGGACAACCTGGCCTTCATCCACATATCCTACGAATACGGGAGCAATATAGATGTACTCCTCCATGGGTGAATAATATTGCTCGAATTGATTGGCAGAATACAACCGGACTTCCGTAATACCTGTTTCCTCATGAACTTCTCTGAGTGCAGCTTCCCATGCCTTCTCGCCCTTTTCTATCCCGCCACCAACATAACACCACTCGTTATGCAACATACGACCAGCCCGCTTTAGCATCAGTACACGGTATTGATCGTGGCTTTTCTTCAACAGAACTACAGCCACGCCTTCACAACGAATGGGAACTGCCTGTTTCACGTGCTCTGCACCATCCACCTTCTCGTGCCCCTCTCTTCAACTTTCCTGAGAATCGAAATCCTCCAATACTTTAAACCTATCCCCGTGGATTTTGTCCAGATGCTCTTCTCCCCAATAGCACAGATGGTCCAAGGCGGGCTTGAGTCCCCAGCCGTAGTCCGTCAACTCATATTCCACTTTGGGAGGCACCTCCGAATATACCTTGCGCTGTACGATCTCATCCTTTTCCAGTCCTCTGAGCTGTGTCGTCAGCATCTTCTGCGTAATGTCCGGTATCAATCTTCGAAGCTCCGACGTACGTTTCCGCCCGGTCATCAAATGATAAATAATCAATGGCTTCCACTTTCCGCCCATTACTTCCAAGGCCGCTTCCACGCCTACTTTATATTTTTTTGGAGCACTCGTTTCTCCATGTTCTGTCATTTTTGAACCCCTCCATAATCAGGCTGTATCCCAAGTGAAAATATAAACTTTTTGCTGCTCTTCTTTCTATTATTTAAGCCCATTTCGAGGCATCCATTTAGGGTACTTTGATGTTCCTATGGCACTTCATTCTTCCTATAGAACATCAAAGTGCGTACTTCCAGATGTTTTCATACCTGTTTATAATAGCATCAGCCACTGATTTATGGCTACAAGACTGCAATCCAGAAAGGTAGTGAAAGATAAGATGAACGTACTCGTTGTAGTATCCCACCCGCGTAAAGATTCGTTGACCTTCCAGGTAGCTGAACGTTTTGCAAAAGGGCTTACCGAGGCTGGTCACGGTTATGAGATATTGGATTTGCATGGAATTGGATTCGACCCGATTCTTCGTGAAAAGGATGAACCCGACTATACTCAAGAAAATCAGGTGTTCTCACCAGAGGTTGAAACGGAGATGGAGCGTTTGAAGAAGCACGATGCTGTGGCTTTTGTGTTTCCTCTCTGGTGGTGGCATCTGCCAGCCATGTTGAAAGGTTATGTGGATCGTGTCATGAACAACGGATTTGCCTATGGCGCGAACAAACTTCCTCATCAGCAGATATTGTGGATCGCTCTTTCGGGTGTGACGGAAGAACAGATGCATAAGCGCAATTATGGTCAATCGATCGCCAACCTGCTCAATGTGGGGATTGCCGATTATTGCGGTGTGTCCCAATCAAGGGTTGAGTTTATATATGAAACGTTGGAATCCAAGCCTGAGCATTATGAGGCACTGCTGAACCATGCACATCACTTGGGACTGAACTATGTCAACGATATTCCGACTCCATGATCGTATGAGAAAAAAGGCATGACCCCGACTATGAATTCTGAAGTTTTGTGGTACGTTCAATGGCAAATCACTACGTTTGAACACGGCAAAAAGGTCGCTCCGAAGAGCGACCCTGCCTGTGTGTCTTGCATTATTTTACTGTCGAGAGAAGAAACTTCTCCAGCATAGTGATATCGGTAATGCTATGGTTGCAAGCTGTGTTATCCATGCATACGTACTGGGCAATGGAAGAAAAGTTATCCGCCGAATGAGCCTTGGTCTTCACGTTGAAGAATCCGAGCTCCTGATGGCGATGACAGAACATGCAGTACCCTTTTTTGTTCGTGGCTGTAAGCCGTCCCTCAATACCGAGGAATCTGCCTTCGTACGGGTACACGATGAACAAACGGCTCGTCGCAATGTCAGTCCATCTCAGATAGGTAGTACGTGCGTAATCGACTAACTCCAGATCCGGCAATTTAAGCTTCTTCGCCTTAGGAAACAGCTTCTGAATCTGCTTCGCTGATACTTGCGGAAATGGAATCAGATATGATTCGAGCTGGTTCAGATACGTCTGCAATTCATGTGTCGTCTCATACGTGGATAACTGCTCCAGCAGTTGCTTCTGCTCCGGAGTGAGGTCATCGAAGATGCTCACCGCATTGGTGCCGACCGTATAACGGACGGTTTCCAATACTTTGGGATCCACAACCGAGCGTAGCGTTTTCAGCAGGAAATCAGCTTGTTTTTGAATATAATTAAATTGATGATTCTGAATAAATGGTGTTTGCATGGCGTTCAGCCCCTTATTTTTATTGGAAGAACAAATAAGGTGCAAAGCCTGCGGGATGTAACATTATGTTGATGTTGATTCCAGGGCAAACAATCTCATTTTGTCGCGCCCTACACAAAGTCCGCCCCTATTCAGGCTTTGCATAAGGCTTTCTAGCGAACGAGCAATCCGGCATCATCCATATTGCCACGTCATAACCCCCTATACGATAGATATATCGAAATTATAACAGGGCAGCATAGTGTAGGCAACGGGCTTCGTTCCAATTTCCTCTGTTCAAGAAATATGATTCTCAGGCTTTCTTCGCATTTTCCACGAAATGATCTATTGCTGACTGCTCAATGGCCAGTCCTTCCGTGTAACGCTCCATGAACAAGGCAAATCCATTCACATCCGCGCTATTCGGAGAAACCTCTTGTCCTTCTGCATCAATAAACACCTTGGTGGTAAGGTACTCCGCCAAACCCTCGTGCTGCTGCTTATTAACCATGTAGGAAGCCAAAATAGCCATTCCCCATGCGCCGCCTTCACCCGCGGTAGACATGACCGACACGGGAATATTCAGTGCGGATGCGCACATTTTTTGAGCAACTCGTGGGGTTTTGAACAATCCGCCATGCGCCCAAATGTGCTCAATCGTTACGTGCTCCTTCTGTGTAAGAATATCCAGCCCGAGCCTTAGTGCAGCAAACGCAGCAAACAGATGGACTCTCATAAAGTTTGCCAGATTGAAGCGGCTCTCCGGAGAACGTACAAACAACGGACGACCTTTTGCAATTCCTGTAATGTTCTCGCCTGAATAGTAGCCATAGCTCAGTAAGCCACCGCCATCAGCGTCAGCTTTCAATGCTTCATTGAACAATACACTGAATAACTGGTTCATATCGGGCTTCTGTCCCATAGCCTCATAAAACTCACGGAACAAGTCGACCCAGGCATTAATATCGCTGGAGCAGTTATTCGCAAGAACCATAGCCACCGGATTGCCATCAGGTGTAGTCACGATGTCAATCTCAGGGTATACCGTAGATAGGTTTTTATCTAATACAATCATGGCAAAAATCGATGTACCTACGGAGATGTTACCCGTACGTTTTTGGACACTATTCGTAGCAACCATGCCTGTTCCAGCATCGCCTTCCGGAGGGCACAGTGGAATATTGGATTCCAAGTTACCTGATGGATCTAACAGTCGGGCACCAGCTTCACTAAGATATCCGGCATGTTCACCGGCAGTGTACACTTTAGGTAAAATATCTTTAAGATTCCACGGGTAGCCTTTGTCGGCAATTAAATCGTCAAACTTCTTCAACATATCTTCATGGTATTCCAGTGTGGATTCATCAATTGGGAACATACCTGAGGCATCCCCTATACCCATAGCTTTACTGCCAGTTAACAGCCGATGTATGTAACCCGATAACGTCGTAATATAATTGATGTTAGTGACATGCTCTTCTCCGTTCAAAATCGCTTGATACAAATGTGCGATGCTCCAACGCTCTGGAATTTTAAACTGGAATTTCTCGGTTAGCTCTGATGCAGCCTTACCCGTTGTGGCATTGCGCCATGTACGGAACGGAACCAATAACTCCCCTGTTTGATCGAGTGCAATGTAACCCTGCATCATAGCAGAACATCCGATTGAGCCAATTTTTTGTATCGTTACACCATAATTTGTTTCAATCTCTTGCTTTAATTGATGATAGGTTTGTTGCAACCCATGAATCATTTCATCCATAGGGTAAGTCCAGTAACCGCCAATCAATTGATTTTCCCACTCATAACTGCTGGAACAGATGGTATTAAAATGGGGATCAATAAGTACAGCTTTGATTCGTGTGGATCCAAATTCAATGCCTAGCGAAGTTTCTCCCCTGACTATTGCTTGTTTCAAGTTTTGATCCATCATCGTATTCATCCTCTCGGCTTAATAAAACAACTCTTTCATCAACTTCCAATGTACCATTTTATTTAAATAAAGGTAATACACTACATATATGCAACGTTCTTCATCCATACACAAAAAGAAGCCACCTCCCTGGCCTTCCCCAGTTCAGTGACTCCATTTTACAATCCTATTCATTCCCTACATTCAACTATTCCTTAACAGCACCAACTACAATCCCAGTCACGAAATACCGTTGCAGGAACGGATACACAAGCAGGATCGGCAGCGCGCTGATAAAGATCTGCGAAGCCCGAATGGTCCGTTGGGACAGGTTCTTCACGGCTTCTGGATCAAGCTTCGACATATCGGCCTGCACGATGATCGTCTGCATGAATGTCGCGAGTGGCAGCTTCTCCGCATCACGGATGTAGATAATCCCGTCAAAGTATGCGTTCCAATGCCCAACCATCATGAAGAGCGAAACCGTTGCAATAACAGGTACGGAGACAGGCAGATAGATTTTGATAAACGTTTTAAAGTGCCCTGCGCCATCGATAAATGCCGCTTCTTCCAGATCCTTCGGAACGGTACGGAAGAAATTCAGCAACAGAATAATGTTAAACACCGCAACCAATCCCGGCAGAATCAAGGCCAGCAATGTGTTCATCAGTCCCAGCTTCAGAATCAGGATATATCCCGGAATGAGGCCACCGCTAAACAGCATCGTGATGACAAAATACCATAGATAGATGTTACGTGCGCGGAACACCCGCGTCTCTTTGGAAAGCGCATAGGCTGCAATCGTATTAACGATTAACGCAAGTCCAGTACCAAGTACCGTCCGCTCCACAGATACCCATAAGGAGGAGAGGAAGTTGGTATTGGCGAACGTCTTGGCATACGCCTCCAGTGTAAATCCAATTGGCCAGAACGTGACGAGACCAGCATTTGCAGGTGCAGATGCGCTAAGTGATACCATGAGCAAGTGATACAAAGGCAGCAAGCAGAGCAGTGAAAGGATGGTCAGTAACACATTGTTGAATATGCTGAATATGCGGTAAGGCATCGTTTTATGATACATTCGTTCGTCCTCCTTTCTAGAAAATTCGGTATCCGGCGAATCGGTAAGCCAGTCGGTACGAGATCACAATCAGGATCAGGCTGATGACCGATTTGAACAGATTCACAGCGGTAGCAAAACTGAACTGCCCACTAAGCAGACCTTCTCTATACACAAACGTATCGATAATATCTCCTTGTTGGTAAATCAACGGACTATATAAGTTAAAGATCTGGTCAAAGTTGGCGTTAAGCACATTCCCCAGTGCCAGGGTGGCGATGACGATCCCAATCGGAATAAGTGCCGGGATGGTAATATACATCGTTTGCTTCCAGCGTCCTGCGCCGTCCACTTCAGCCGCTTCATAAAGTGCAGGGTTTATGCCAGACAGTGCCGCGAGGAAGATGATTGTGTTGAATCCAAACTCTTTCCAGACATCACTCGCGATAATCGTGAATCGGAACCAGCTGCCATCCCCCAGGAAAAAGATCGGCTTGATGCCGAATACCGAAACCAGAAACTGATTGACAATACCCGTCTGGGCCAGAATGTCGATCAAAATGCCTGATAGCGTAACCCAGGACAGAAAGTGAGGAAGATACACGAGCGTTTGAATCGTTCTTTTCAGCGCCATCTTCCGTACCTCATTAAGTAATAAGGCGAATACAAACGGAATAATCAGGTTCATGACAATCTTGGAACAGGCAAAGAACAACGTGTTCCACGTAATTTGCAGGAAATAATCATTTTCCCACATGTACCTAAAGTGTTTCAGTCCTACCCATTCGGAATTGAAAAATCCCAGTGCAGGTTTATAATCTTGAAATGCCATCAAAATCCCGGACATCGGAATGTATGAAAATATAAAGACCATAATGGCCGCCGGCAACACCATAAAGTGCAGAATCCATGGCTGTTTGTAGCGTTTTTTTCTCTTTTTATCCAGCTTGTTCCCAACGTTTGCCTGCGGGATCCGCTTACCCTCCAATTTAGCCTCCATAGCGCTTCTCCTGTTCCCAAAAAAAGTTTTTGTGTGTGATCGGGTTCTCTGATATAAATAGTATCAAGCCATTCTGAGGTCTGCTATATAACATTGTTAGGCTTGATAGTGTTTTGTTAGGGTATCATCAGAAGAGGTTGTTTACACACGAATTAGAAGGAGACTTTTCATGCATATATGGAAGCGCTTAATGCCTTTTCAAGGTAAAACCAGATCCCCATTCAGTCTTTTTGCCAAAATAAACTTGTTAATTGTGGTCTTGTTCATCCCCATTCTAATCATGTACACCTACTCGAATAACGTCACCTATGATGTCGTCAGCAAAGAACTGCAGATCTCCAACACAAAACAGCTCACCTTTCTGTCCAGTCAGATCGACTCCCGTATCAATCAGATGATGGATTTCAGCCTGATTCTCTCCCGAGACCCCAATGTCAGAGCATTCAACGGCCTTAACATGTGGGATGATCGATATGACCGGATGCAGACCCGTTATGTGATACAAGAGAAGATGACGCTGCAAACCGGCGTTACGGATATATGGCCCACCCGATATGCGGTGCATTCACAGCAGAATAAGGATGTCATCGCCAACTACAATCAAACGACAGGATATGATGAGGAGTATCTGAAAAAAAATATGAGCGGACGATGGACCTATGGGGATCAAGGAGCCGTATCAGAGGATGAACTAAATTCCTTCTATTGGTTTTATACCGATTCCTTGGCACAGCCGGGGATGCTCACGGGAAGTAATCTGGTGATTGAAGCCAGTTTCAGCTACGAGAATATTCAAAATATGCTGGATACGTATAAAGCGGGGGGACAAGGCGATCCTTTCTTGTATCACAAAGGAAATTCACCCATCCTCAATCGCAGCGCGGACAAGCAATTATCCGCAGAACTCATTCAGTATCTAGATACGCATTCTCCGGAAGACACCACACAAGATGTCGTGAAGCTGAACGGAAAGAAATATCTGGTTAGCTCCGTGAAGTCCACCTATCTGGATTGGCATCTGGTTGACGTCATCCCGCTGTATCAGATTTTGAAACCCATCTCGCTCAGTCAGAATCTGTTCTACACCAGTATGATTTTGCTACTCGTTGTAGGCATCTCGGCTTCCATCCTGCTGTACCGGAATGTCCAGTATCCCATCAAACAACTGATCAAAGGTTTACGCCGCGTAGAGCAAGGGGATTATTCTGTCCGACTGCATAGCAAAAACAAGAATGAGTTCTCATTCCTGTTCCGCCGATTCAACGATATGTCCCATCAGATTCAAGATCTGATCGAGAATGTATTCCATGAGAAAATTAGAGCCAAGGAAGCTACGCTGAAGCAATTACAAGCGCAGATCAATCCGCATTTCCTATATAATTGTCTTGGTTATATCATCAACATGGCTCAGATGAAGGACGAGCAAGCTGTGGTCTCCATGGCGCATAACCTAAGTGCGTATTATCGCTACACCACCCGTATGGAACGGGAGACGTCGTCGCTACAAGAAGAGATCAAGCTGCTGATCAACTATCTGGATATCCAGAAGCTGCGTAATGGTCGCATTGAGTATCACATTGATATCCCTGAGGATATGCTTGCCCAGTCGGTGCCACGATTAATGCTTCAACCGATGGTCGAGAATTCCGTCATACATGGTGTAGCGAAGTCCTACTCTTCCGGGGAAATTCGAATTACCGGGGAGCGTTTGAATGGTTTTGGCAGAATATATATCGACGACGATGGTCCTGGCTTAAGCCCGGAACAGTACGAAGCGCTGAACTTGAAGATGCAGGAACCTTTACAAGAAGAAATGGGCTGCGGCCTTTGGAATACGCACCAACGAATCACGCACCTGTTCGGCAGTCATTCCTACCTCCTATTCGGCCCATCCCCACTTGGCGGATTCCGAACCGAAATCATCTGGGAGATACCAAAAGAGGATACAGATTCCGATAAAGGTAATGACGATACGAATTGATACTATACAAACAATAAATTGACGATTTAATTTTGAACAAGATCATGTACACGATAACGCAGAGGACAGAAAAAACCTGAAGAAGCAAAGCGTTCGCCTGAAAGCTTTCTGAAAGAAAGCTACATCGGAAGCATAAGCTATCACCAGATTTACACATTAAAAAATTCATTCAATAAATCTGGGGATAACAGCGATCGGAAGGTTGTTCTGTCATCGGAGTGGCAAGTGTAAATATGCCTTAGTTCAACCACCAAGGGAGACAAACACAATGCAAATGATGATCGTAGACGATGAAGCACACTGGGTCGATAACCTGTCCATGACCAAGCCCTGGCACACGCTGGGGATCGAACATGTGCATAAAGCATACTCGGCACACGAAGCACTTCAAATGATCGACACCCACCCCATCGATATCGTGATCTCGGACATTCAGATGCCCGAAATGACAGGCATTGAACTGATCGAACGTATCCGCATCCGGGACAAAAAAATAAAATGTATCCTGTTATCCGGGTATTCCGAATTCGATTACGCCAAAAAAGCCATTCAGTTCGAGGCCGTGGACTATCTGCTCAAGCCCCCAACTGACGATGAATTAATGGGCGCTGTGCAGAAGGCCATCGATCAATTGAACAACGAATGGGAACTTGTTAGTTCACTGACACGAACGCAGTTTACGTTGCGAGAGAATCTCCCCCATTTGCGGGGACGACTGCTCCTGGGGGCTTTGCAGGGACAACGAATCGCCGCTGCCGAATGGGATCGGAAGCTCGCTAATTATGCTCTGCCCTTTCATACCGGGGATGCTGCATTAATGCTGGTAAGGCTGGAAGAAGAATTCGGACACTATGACAGCAATGATCAGACCCTGATCGAATATGCCATCATCAATATGGCGGAAGAGATTATGGGTGAATTTATGGAAGTGTGGGGCGTCAAGGAGGAGCACGGATATCTGGTGTTTTTGCTTCAGTTGAAAGATCGGAAAGGCGATATTGGCAAAGAAACCATTCTGGAGAAGCTGTCCATTCAGCTTCAATCCAAAGTAAAACAATTTCTGAAAGGCTCCCTCTCCATCGTTATCACCGAGTGGTTCACCTTTCCGAATCAGCTTTACGATCGCTTCCGTCAGGCTTCGGCCTATTTCCGGCAGATCGTTGGCGACGAACGCGAATTCGTCATGCGTGTCAGCGATGTTGAGACACCTGCGGCGCAAGGTCCACTCGATGTGCTGTATACCCCGCCAACCTTCATTAGTCTGTTGGAAAGCGGACAGTGGGATGCCGCCGAAGAGAAAATCCTCGCGGTCTGCGCAGAGCTGGATGAGAAATGGTCAGAATCATGGGAGCACTGCATGGAGGCAGGTTTTCTTATTACGGCTTCATTCACCAATATTGCCCACCGGAACAAGCTGACTCTGACCACTTTAATGGGCAATGATGTCGAGGATTTGCAAAGTGGGGAAGTTTTCGCTACCATCAGCAAACTGCGGAAATGGTCGCTCAGTGTCCTTGGCAAACTCAAGGAAGGCACGTCCAACGAGATCAAGGACATCCGTTCTGAGTATGTGAAGAAGATTCAGGATTTTACAGATAAGAACCTGCATCTGGATGTATCTTTGCGTGTGCTGGCTGACCATGTCAATCTGCACCCGACCCATTTGTCCAAGATCTATAAGATCGAAACCGGCGAAGGCATCAGTGATTATATCTCGCGCCTGCGCATGGATCGGGCCTGTCACAAGCTGGTCACGACCACCAAAAAAGTGTACGAAATCAGCATGGAGATTGGTTATATGGACCCGGCTTATTTTATCAAGGTGTTCAAACGCCAGTTTGGCGTTACACCGCAGGAATACCGAGACCAGCATAAATAACATCTTAGAGGTTGTTCAAAAAATCCGCTTTTGATTACGAAGGATGCCTCACGGCATCATCAGCATCGAATATGGAATTCAGCCGAAATGTCCGTTGCTCACGTAGTTTGCCTACGCTCCGCTACTCCATTTCTAGCTTTATCCCATCTTCTCGGTACTGAAAACCGAATTTTTTGAACTTCATTTGAACATTCATTTGAACATTCACTAATAGAGTCCTATCAAAACTAAAAAACTCATATAGATGCACTCCCGCACAAATTGGTACAGTTACACTGTAAAGATCATACACCGTAGGGGGATTGAACAATGATCAAATTCAAAAAAACATGGTGGTCACTGCTCATGGTCATCGCGCTCATCACGATCACTGCGTGCGGCAGTGGCGAGACAGCCAGTGACAATGGTAATAATACGCCGGGAACTGTCGGATCTGCTGAAGCAGAAGCTGCTTTTGCCAAAGGAAAATATGATCCACCCATCGAGTTCAGTTCGGTATTGATGCCGAAGAAATACGTGCAAGGAGATACCAAAGAAAATAACGTGCACGATCGCTGGATGCTCGAAACGCTGGGTATGAAGCATAAAGATACCTGGTATCCGGCCAATGACGATCAATACAGACAAAAGCTGCAACTGGCTATCGCCTCTGGCGAAAAGCTGCCTGATTTTGTATCCGTACCCACCAATGCGGTACTGACTAATCAGCTGATCGACTCCGGTCAATTCATCGCCATCGATGAGTTGTTCGACAAGTACGCGAGTCAGACTCTGAAAGATCACGCAGCAGCACATCCTGAACTGTGGTATCCGTTCACCAAGGACGGCAAGAAATACAACATGCCGATCATGGAGTACACCGATAACGATGATACATTGCTCTGGCTCCGCGAGGACTGGATGGAGAAGCTGAACCTGGAAGCTCCGAAGACCATTGCAGACCTTGAGAACATCATGGACAAATTCAAAAACGAGAACCCGGACGGTCTGTCTCCAGACAAAGTATTCCCACTGGCGATCTCGCTGAAAAATAACACCAACACCTGGATGGGTCAGCTCGACTGGTTGTTCGGTGCATACGGCACAATCGAGGAGCAATGGAACAAAGACGCAAACGGCAACCTCGAGTACGGCTCCGTTAACCCGGGTGCCAAACAAGCCCTTGCCAAGCTGGCTGAATGGATGGATAAAGGTTATATCCACGCTGACTCCGCGCTGTGGGACGAAGGCAAATCCGCTGAAAGCTGGACAGCTGGCAAAGCGGGCATTCTGCCTGGCGCAAACTGGGTACCGGACTGGCCTGCACCTGACCTGCTGAAGAACGTACCTGGCTCAAAGTATAAAGCTTACCCTGTTCCAGCTGGCCCAGACGGCAAGATCGGTACGAAGTGGCAGAACTCTGGTGTCAACGCAAGTATCATGATCAACAAGGATGCGAAGCATCCAGAAGCCATCTTCCTGTACTACAACTACTTGCTCGATAACCTGGCTAACCCGAAAGCGGGCAGTGAGTATGAATACGGCTTCGCCAAAGGTTACGACTGGGATATCATTGACGGACAACCGACCAGTGACAAAGAGAAGATCAAAGATTTCTCCAACGAATTCCCGTTCCTGACCGGTCCAGCACGTATCCCGGATCTGTACATGAAAACACTCGTGAAGCTGGCCAACGGCGAGAAGCCTGAAACACCTTACGAGAAACAAATGGCCGAATTCCGCAAACCGGAAAACTGGTATGCAGGTAAAGTGGTTATGTCCCAGATCGACATCCGTAAACAAAACTACTTTACTGGCGCTGCAACGCCAACCATGGTATCCAAATGGAACCTGCTCCGCCAGTCCGAGATGGAAACCTTCAACAAAATCATCTACGGCAAACTGCCAATTGATGCCTTTGACCAATTCGTCGCCAATTGGAAATCCAATGGCGGGGATCAGATCACGCAAGAAGTGAATGATTGGTTTAAGTCGGTAAGCGCGAAGTAAGAATTGGATTTTGGAAAAGTAGAGCGTTAAAAACCAGCCGAAGCGTGTAATTTACCGCTTCGGCTGGTTTTTTAAGTTAAGATCGGGGTCGCTCCCCCTGACTTATGGGTTTGCGTTAGTGGATCAAGACTCCGTATCAATCTCCTCCGGCATCGACACACCTAGCAAGGATACTGTGAGTTGAATGCCGTCCCTCAGTCCTTGCATGTACAACTGCTCATTCTCTATGCCTTTGCTGACAATGTAACGATTCTCCCACTCGGTATATTCAGGTGTCTGCTCAACATTCTTGCCTGCAAACAAAGCTTCAAACGCTTCGTCCTTTTCCTCATGTACACGACTCAATTCAGGGTCATGCTCGATTCGGGCAGACACCTCATCCAGCCTCGCCCGAATCGCTTGTTCCAACCACGGTGGAAAGTTCATTGCTTCTCCTCCCCTATGCATTATGTACCTCGCTCATCATCGTGCAACTCAGCTATGTCTCGCCTTCATTTCACTCACTCGTGCCACCAGTTCATCCACCCTTCGGCTCTGTTCCTGAACCTCGGGATTGTCCCACAACGGAATCGCTTGCTTCAAGGATGCCTCACCAAGCTGATTAAGCTTGCGCCGTTCCTCTTCCAATAAGTCAAGCAACCGGCTCATACATCCACCTCTCTGATGGGTCTAAACTGTATCGTGTTTTTTAATGCTAGACATGAGCAGTCTCTTATAAGCAATTTTCTAAGCCCGATGTTATACTCTATTATCTCTGTCTCATCCAGATTGTACAAAATTAAGTGATCATTTTAATGCGGACATCGAATTAAAATAAATAATACCGATTAAACCATCCGTTAGCTAAAATAGTATCGACTTCTGAGTGGAAGCCTTTAACAAAAGAAATTGAATCAATCATAGAGGACTGCTCATAAGTTCGCAAAACTGGAACTAAGTATCAGACAGATCAGTTTTCACCTCAGAAGTTCAACGAATTCGTGATGATCGCTAAAGATTTGGAAATATCAATGAGTTTTTGTTCTGAGAATAAATCAAAAAAGAGAGTTCTATAATTTAATATCAACTTTATTTGTAGAAAATCCATTATATAAATTTCACTGAATACAAACCAAAAAGGTTGGCGCATGATGCACCAACCCTTTTTGCAGTGTTTAGATAGCATGTGAATCTAAACATGTCTTAATTCAATAAAAAATCTTAAATTTCTTCATTAATAAATAAAATTAGTGTAATTAATTAATATACTAATATATTCTCATTTTAGTTCCTCCATCATATACTTATCTAATTTGTTTATATATCTAATTTTAAAAACAACTTATATAAAATTTTGTTATCATTTTATTTTCCTCCAGAATAGATAATTTATTATTTAAATACATTGAAAGTCCCATCCAAATAAAAAGTTTTTTTTACTTTCTCAAAATTCATTTTATTTCTCACCTGTAAAATCATCAACAAAATTATCTTTTGGAATTAACTTAAGTTCCATATCTAAAGCCGTAATTAGTTTATAAAAAGTATCTAGTTTTGGGACCGCGTCTCCTCTCTCAATTCTGGCAAGATTAGCTTGGGTAATATTCATACGTTTTGCCACTGCCTCTTGTGTTAACTTTAGATCTTTTCGACGCATCACCAAGTGACTAATGTACTTAATAAACACATCAACCTTGAACTGATCATCACTATCAAGAAACTGACCTCGAACATCCGACCAATGTACGAAATCTCCTCTTTTGTTTTCCGTCTCCTGTCGACTCCTTTCTTTTATAATTTTCCCTCGTGCTATATGCGCATCATCATTCACACTACTCCCCATCAAGGGGAGTAGGGGATTGTCCCCTACTCTTAATTGTGCCCGTATTGTTTAATCCAATCTTTAAATCGTTTCTCTGCAATTGCTTTTTCATTTTCTGGAGTTTTTTCTCCCTTTTTACGAAATGCATTTGTAAGAACGAATTTATCTCCCCAAACGAAAAAAAGGATACGGTAATTCCCCGGACGCAATTCCCATATTTTACCTTGGATGTGACCCACATATGGATCTCCGATTCGTGTACCATGTTCGTTGACAACACCTAAGTATTTGGCAACCTTTGAAACTTCCTTCTTCTGAAGAGTGGAAAGATATTCAGTTACTGGATTGCAGCCACGGGCATCAATGAAGTGTATAAACCTCATGAATGATGCCACCTTTTATTATTATGATATATAATACGGATAAGTATCCGATCATCAAATTATATTGTAAACAATAAAAAAAGTCAAAAATCCTTATTCTTCTTGATACTGAGTTAATTTACGGATGTCCAGAAGGTTGCTTCACTTCGTATATCGTAAACATTTTTTGCTCATGTAATTGTATCTCCATTCCGTACAACCAAAATACCCATAGAGAGTACCTACTCTATAGGGTACAGTTCAGTTAAACCTCTCTTTGGTCTCAAAAAGCAGGTGAATTAGCCCATAATTTTTTATTTGTTATTTAACTGTTTCGATCCACAGTTAATTATATCTCTTTTTTTATACTCTAGATAAAACAACGAGTACTGGTAATTTCAAGGTACCGACTCCATAATTTATTTCTTTTTTTCAAGGCTCGATTAATTTTTGTTGCTGAATTTAAAAACAAGATAATGTTTTTAAATTTTCTAAGTCTATCATGTAAGCGTGGTTTGAGATTCCCCCCTCACTTACTACCATCTCTAACATTTAATTTTTATTATGAGAGTCTACAAAAGGAAACTCATTTTCTTTCGCTCTCCACGCCCAGCAACATGTTATAAGATAAATCTTTGGCAGCAGCAGCTCCTAGATTACTTCCGCAAAAAGGTTCACTTACATAAAAGGCTGAATAGTTTCCATTTCTACATGCCATTACACGATCTTCGTCCATTCTTCAATCGTGTATTAAAATTGATACACAGGATGGGTATGTAAATTTTATTCTACTAATCTTAAAAGACCATATTAACAATTCTAGTTGCTCTTGGTCTGTTATTGGACCTGCGTCTGTCAGACGCGTTATCCCAGACATAAAAGCGGTATGGATATTGATCTGCCCTTATAAAAACTATCAACCTCATTCACAAAATTCAATACGTCTTTCCCGAACTTGAAGTTCCGTTCAAAACCACAATAAGTCCTTGTTCCAAATGAATCATCCTTATCTATGAAATTGAAATATCTTTTAGATCACGTTGTTGTATCCACAAAGTCTCATCTACTTAAGGCTCCGCTATACTCTTAATTGGTGCGCCGCATTTCTTCAAACGCTCGAGGAGCCGCTAGTCTCCAATGCGTGGAATGGCGTACAGAAATGTTCACTTACTTATATTTAAATCTCTTTTTTGTTGATTGTTGAAGTCTTCGTTGCCTTAATTGGAGCATTGTATTTTTTCTTTCAAGCTCAATTTGAGTTTTCATATATAGTTGTTCCTCCTGCCTTTTTTCATTTGCTCTCTTTTCTTCATATTCTTTTTGATGTCTTTCAAACTCTCTCTTTATATCTTTACTCACTGTATCTTGTATATTTTTTTGTCTCTGAAAGTAACTAAATATATTTGATATAACTTCAATTATTGCCAAGATAACGACAAGGATCTCAGCGAAAGATAAATTTCTTCCCTCAAGACTCCATTTTAGTGACTTGTTAACATCATCATATTGTAGGTAGAGAGTTAATAATCCAAGTATTGAATAAAAAATTATTTTAAAGAAATCAATATAAACTGCACCATGGTCCCACTTTGAATCTCTATCCCGCCAGTTAAAAGAACTTATTAAACTAATAAATAATAAAAACACGACAATACCAACAATTTGATCTTTCACTTCTTTTGCCGGAATTATAAATAAATCCATAAGTGTATCTCCCTTGTATTATTTTCTGCTAACGTTCCTATATTCTCTACTTAGCTTATGCTAGTTGTCCTGCGAACACCGGACCAAGGACAAATGTCCGATGCATGATTAATATGTTATACAAGGTAACTGCCTCTCTGCAAATTAACTTCAAAAAGTTTGTTTCCGTACGGTATGTTTCATTCACCTTTTCTGAGATCTCTATCTTCACTAGATTCATCTTTTCTATGTTTCATTCTATAGGTTTTAATTTACTCATCATATTATTTATTCCCTTCGTTATCGTTTCTCTGTTTATTTTTGTTTCTTAGTGTACGATGTGAATTCCATTTATTTGAACTATAGTATGGACTAGCTTCAATCCTATACTGACCCAACATTTTCAATGTACTTTCATAATGATTGTCTTAAATATTAATGAAATCACGGAAAATCAAAACGCCTAACCAGCTCATAAATAGGGTAAGCTTAAAACTTATCTACAACACCCTAAACATACAAATTCCATCCCACAATAAAAGCAGCCAAGATGAACGCCGAGATGCCAGACATAATGTACATCACCTTTTGCTTTTTGCTGTAACTGTTCTTCCGCAGTTTGAACATAAGAAAGCCAAGATACGCGACTGCTAGAACCACATAAAGTAGATTAAACATTAAATTGATCCGTAACGAAGAATAACCAGGATAATTTGGAAAACTAATCTTCGTTTGTAGGATGAAAAGGTTTAGAAGGAGTGCCACACCTGCAAAGTTAATTGCAAGATGATATTTATTAAAATTGGTGGTAGATTTTCTTCGTTTATTTAGTTTGTTAAGAAGCATCTGGATTACATAGCCGATCAAAGCAATTAAAGTAAAAATGGCGGCAAGCACAGCAGGGATAAAAGATATCTTAATCAAGTTTACCTTTACATTCGATATAGGCAAGTAATCAATATAAGGAGTAAAGGAAATTTTATCAACAACACCATTATGCTCGACAACATGATAAGAACTACTTAATTCAGCTTTTGTGAATTTCCTTATATCAAGGGCCGTAAATAAATTAGTAAATTTAGATGCTGCCCGTCGTGCGGATTGAAAATATCCTCCCCCCTCCGAAGTAACTCTATTAGAATTGACGTTATCACCGAAAATCTCTTTAATAAGTCCATAATAATAAATTTCCTCAAAAGACTGGTTTGTCATGACTACCATCCCAAATTTAGATTAGGGATCAAAGACAACTTTGCTGGAGAATGCTTTCAAATTCCCCTCGTGCATCAGTGTAGGCACCCAGTATTCCATCTCAACGAACCCATGCGCAAATCGCGGAGTAGAAGTCCCGTCATAATATAGACTTGTTGACAACATTTCGTTTAACGTATCCCTGTTCTTAAATAAAACATTGCTATCATCTACAGGCATCAACGCTGCAAGAAATTTCCCTAAATCTTCTGCTGTCCCAATCGCTGCCCCTGTAGGATAAAACGTTACGTATACTCTGTTCTCAGGGATCAGTTTCAAATCTTTCGTATATCCTTCAACCTCACTCCTTCTTCGTACTACGTCCGGATGATCTTGCCCCGTTGGATGAATCGAGGTGTCGTTCATATGAAGAGGTTTAAATATATGTTGATTAACATATTCATAAAAAGGTTGTCCACTTATCTCTTCCACGATGTAACCAGCTAGACCAACGCCGTAGTTCGAATAACCCACTATGCTATTCGGTTTATAGATCTGTTTCGGCTCATTTTTACGCAACGTTTCTCCTAATTCTAACGTTTCATTCTCAGAGTAATAAAACACCTCAGCCGCTGTTTGATCTTCCCACCCCGCATTGTGATGCATCAGGTTCATTAGCGTAATCGGATCATCATATTTCAGCTTTTTGAAAAATCCCTCTGGCAGATATTCTTGGATATCGGTCTCCAAATCAAGCTTTCCTTGTTCGACAAGCTGCATCACACTCGTATAGACCAACAGTTTCGAGATGGAAGCCCATTCAAAAACCGTAGAGGTGTCCGCCTTTCGCTGATTCTCAATATCTGCGTAACCATATGCCTTATTCACAATGGTTTCACCATCTTTGATAGCTACAACCGAAACGGCAGCGGTATACTTCTCATACGATGCAACATAAGCATCAATCGTTTCCTCTAACTTGGATAAAGGAATCCTGGATGGTGTAGTCTCAACCTGTTTCTCTTCAGCGTGGGCAGATACCGCTATTGCCATAATGATAAATATGAATGACAAAACACAAGCAATTAATTTGTTTACAGTGTGATATCCACGATTCATCTGCATTAGCTTCTCTCCTTTTATTTTAAATGTTAATTACATACTCTTTTTTCACGTATGCGTTTTCAAAAGAGTCCACATGAATCTAAGTTATTTCTCCAATGCATTTACACTCCATTTAGGAGAGATGTCGGAGAATTTCGCCCTTCCAATTAACGATGTTTATTTCTTTGTCTTTCAAGAGACACCAATCAATGATTTCACCTATCCATTTTGGCGTGATGATCTCATCGCTCCATTTCGGTGTTAGTACTCTTCTGTATCCTATATATTCTAACGTCCAGCCTTCGAATTCTTCTCCGATGATGACTATAAATGGGGGCTTGTTCTTAATACTGTGTTGTCCCACTTCATAAGTGACGATTAACTTCTTATCCTCAGAAACGATATGTAATTTGATTATCCCTTCATCGTCAATATCCGGTTCAACATACCAATAAAATAATCGATTGGAGCGAACGATTTTACGTTTATATTTTTTTCTTACGCCCATAACTCACCTCACATATTTTGCTTAACACCGTATGAAGTATTTCAACAGTTTGCCAATCCACAACATTAACACTTTGTTATCCGATGTTGAAGGCCCTTAAGATTCATTAATTCTATTACTTTGTTATTCTTTCTTTATTGCCTAATATGACTTCATGAATTTCATCATATAATTGTAAATCTATAAATTCTTCATGAATCCATAGTCCTTCCTCAACATCTCCTCCCCCCATACCTCCACTAATCCCATCACCAGGAAAGAGTTTTTCGTAAAATAGTCCTTGGCCTTCTCCCTCATTACAGTCCCATGCAATGGTATCTAAATCTTTTAATAGAGTATGTAATGTCTCCTCACTGCAATTTACTAGTTTCATAGGGCAAGACAAGTAGATTTGTCCTCCATCATCACCTTCCATAATTACATATGCATCTGGAGTATCCTGAGCTTTCTTAAAACTGTCTATAAATTGATTGCTCGGTAGTCCATTTGCTTCATTAAGCATATGTCGAACAGGGCTATGGTGCTCTGGAATTACACCCATCTGATTGTTATCATCTTTTTTTCTTTCCATAAGAATACACCTCGTTGTTAGATATATTTTCTTAAAGTCATCTCAAATTAGTTATTTACTTCATTCATTCCTATGACTTGTTCAAATGCTATATTAAATTCTTTAACATTAATGTTTAACTTGATTATCCCTTCTTATCAAGCCCTTTAGTATCTAATTTAAAAGTACCTGTCAGTTCTTCCGAGCTATTACCATCAATTTTCATATTTATGTCCAATTTAATATTCCTATCAATTAATCGCTCCTGAATATCCTTACTCAAGATCGGTTCAACTGTTTCTAACATTATTGATTTATTGGTTCTATTTCGAAGAGTGAAATTGTATGTTACAACTGTAATACCTGCCTCTTCTTCGCTCTCTCCCAGTCCAAATGAACTTGAGTTTATTATCAACCCGTCCTCAACAATTTTATCTGTCTTCACACTGTATGAAATACATCCACTTAGGGCGAGTATTGTTAAAAGAAATAGTAAAATCATTAAACGCTTTTGATTCTTCAATTCGGAAACTCCTTTAATTTTTTTCTTCATTTTTAAGATCCGTGTTTGCAAGTTCAAGTGCGATCGCTAGTCTAATCCGTGTATATTTCCTAAGTCCTTTTAAATAGGTATTGTCTAGTTGTTTGCTTTCAATTATAGGTTTAATATCGTGGTCGTAGCGATCGATTTCTACTTTTGCAATTGTATCGTTATTAATCAGCAACGAAAAAATATCTTCCCCTTGTTCAGGTATCCAGAACAAAATATAGGCAGTTTTCATTTGTGGAAAAAACCTCTTAATAACTGAAAGCAAACCTGATCTTATTTCATCATTAAATAATGACTCATGCGATCCTACTAATTCTCTTCTTATATCTTCTTCAGTTTTAGTGCCCTTTAATTTTATTAATTTCATAATGCCTCACAAGTTATCATTATTTTATTTTTTTGACTTGTTAATTTCCTTTAACACTTATTAAATACCAACGGGAATGATTCGACAGATTGAGAAGTGCAAAGTTGTCCATTAACCCCACTGATATAGATCTAAGATAAATACTTCATTACCTAGCGAAAAATAAATCTGTTCCCAATCAAACTCATCTTTCCATTCAACCTCTGTTACCAGTCTATAAGCTTTAACATTTGACCCTTCAAAGAATTCTTCCAACAGTTTAATCAGTTTATTACTCACGTTATTTGACTCTTTATTTAGTTCTGCAGGCGTTTCTCCATCAGTGTCCGGATATTTAACACTTACGCCAAAATTTTGTAAGCGAAATAAAGAGAAAAACCATCTTGCGGTAATATTAAATATCTCATCCTTCCAATCATCTAATTCGCTTAGTCCTACATATTTAATATCTTTGTGATCTTTTAAATTACCATTAGTATTATGAAGTTCTATTGCTCGTTCTATTGGCGAATCAATTTTTATAAACTGATATTCGTGCCCATAACATCCTCCGAAGTGAGTAATTAAATTACTTACCCCTTCTAAATATCCATTGATTTTATTGAATAGTTCATGATTCATACAGTCACATCCAATATCTTAGTAAATTGATTTTATCTGTTTCACAATTAAATTCCTTATTTACTCCATAAACTCTTGATATCTTCTACTATAGTTTTTGAAATATGTTTGGATGAATCCTGCGGATACAACCATACTGTTACAATAAGAGTTAAACATATCGTTAATCCTAGAATAACTCGCCTAACAACTTTAAATCCGGTGTATTTAAGCAAAAAATAAACTAAACTAGATAAGATCAGAATAATCATACCATTCACCAAAAAGGTCATGGGCAAGCTTATAATCCTGCCTAATCCGGTGTTAGGATATTTTAATAAAAGTAAAATCTCTAATACTACAAATGGAACTGACAGTAGAACAATATAAAAAAAATAACTTTTGAATTTCCTCTCCACCACTGAACTCACCTACTTCAACTCTTTTAATACAATTCCACATAACGTTCCTGTATTCACGAACCCTCTAGTTTGAAAGTACTCCTCAGAAATCTCCTTCAATATTTTATCCTCTTAATCTATAATAATTTTCTGCCGTATATATTGACCATTCCCAAAACTTATCTCCCTGACTGATAATAAATCGTTCGAACCACAACTCGAAGTTCATATTCAAGGGCCTCGACTCATGAAAATGATCTATGTGCCCCTTAACCATTAAGTAATTATTTGAGCCTTGGCTATATGCTTTCAGATCAATTATTATATTATCTTGGTATATATATGCTATCTTTAAGTACCCATCAGTTGGTTCCTCGTACGTTGATTCTTCAATATCCTGCCACTTATATAAATATGATTCTCCACCGTATTGCGGATGGTCAAATAATGAGCAACCATTGGTTGTCTTCAAAAAGTTAATATAATCATTGGGAAGTTTATACCCTAACTTCCTTTGGAATTCCAATAAATCACTTTCATCTGCTGCTTCATTAAACTGACAGGTAGCTTGAGTTAAATAACCTTCTTGAAGTTGCAATTCTAGTAATTTATTATTTTCTAATCTTTTCTTTAAAGAGTCTATTGTTTTATAAATTAATTCTCCTTGAATCAACGTCCATCAATCCTTTCGGCAATTTCGTATAACTTTTGGCTAGTTATCGTTAATTATCGTATCACGGTAGGTGAATACTGTTTTTTGCAATGCTTCGTTCGTTATTGGAAAGAATATACACGAATCCTTAGTCACGATAACACCCCACTATGCTGATCAACGTTGAGGTAGGGTGTTATATTGAAATAACTTTTTTAATTCTGTTAATCTTTTATCTTGAATAATTCACTATAGATTTCACGCAGCTCAGTTGAGTTATCATGCCACTGAATGGGTCTACCATTGATAATTTGGACCAATACATCCAGGCACCTATGCCATCCTGCGGCCGTGTTCACTGCCCATGAATCATCGTTAAACGTATGGGTAAAGATCATTCGACATCCTTTATCTTCTTTCTGCAATGAAATGTTAATCAGATCATCAACTTCACGGAACCCAAATACATATGGCTTTTCTAACTCTGTAATGGTCCCCTCATATGTCGTTCCTTCACCATCATCGAAGGCAATCCTGCCACCAATTCTCAGATCCATCTCTCCTGTTGCGAAAGGGTACCATTGGGCGAAGGAACTAGGCTTCGTGATAACAAGGAAAACATCTTCTGGATTTTGATGAAGAAATCGTTCAAACCTCAAAGCATAACGACCGTTTGACTCAAGTAATGCACCATATTCATTCACCTGTTCATCCTCCTTTTTCATCACATATATCCATCTTCAGGATCACCAACATCAAAACCTAATATTTTTGACGCTTCCAACTTGAACGTTTCTATCCATGAAGTCCAATCATCGTTATTCATCTGTGCATAAAATGATAATCCACTAGGCTCAACGGATGCTTCAATAAAAACATCATCCTCTTCAGTTCCAAACCAATATGGAATTCCACTTTTATAACCAATCCACCCTGGCATCCGCTCATATACTTTAGAAACTTTAGCCCACAACTCATCAGGCAGGTCATATCTTATATTTAGATTGCAATTATGAGAGTTTATGTTGTTCAATTACATTCTCTCCTTCTACCTTAGACGTATATCAAAATTTATCCTCTATTTTTATGTAAAGTACCACACTTCTTCCACTACTTGATCAAGGATGTATCTCTTGATCTTTATATACTATTTTCGTTTATCGTTTACCAAATATCTTCTCCCTTTAAGATTTCTTTCGTGGGCTGGTCTACAGCTAACCAAGTAGAAATATCCTCTTCTATTTTTCTCTTCCACGCTATTAAAAAATGTACTTGGCATATCTGGTGGGAATCAATCTCTGTCATAGATACTTCAATGCCTTGATCAGAATGTAAGACAAAACTATACTTCTCAGAATCAGAGTGCAAAGCTAGAGATTTAGGAATCATATCACCTTGGTTTCTTTTTCCCATTATCAGTGGTTCTTCTTGGGTTCCTATGTGTAAGCGGTAATATTCATTCTCATATTCGACAGCTTCAAGATTTTCTCCCGTGTCAGCCCCGTAATCTTCCCAGCTGTATCCCTCTTTCCACAAAGCAGAAAAGCTACACGTGCTTATCTGATGATGTGTATTGGGTTTGATTCTAAATACGGCTCCCCAGCATTCCTCTACTTCCTGAGGTGAAGAAAGATTATAGTTCAGATTACAGAGCACTAACTCGCAATCAAACGAGTCGTAGTAATACTGGTATAGTGATCCGCCATGTTTGAGCTGAGAACAGTGAGTAGGAAGATAACATTCGCCAGAGGCAGCAAGTGAAAGTTCAATTGTTCCAAGAGGCGTATATATTGAAGGTTTTATAAGGTCAGTCCCTTGAATTAAGGCTTCTTTTCCACGAAAGAGCTTCATTATGTCCCTCCTTATAGTCTTTCACTTAAGCGTCCAGAACTAAACATAAGCGGTTTTAGGAAAAAACCTCTTTTTCAAATTTTGATTTATTAATTTCTGAAATGTTCCAGCATCACGACGGCCCCCTTTAGATAGCCCTTATCTTAGGGAATGGATGTACCTGCTTACCCATTCCACAGAAATATTACGGGCAGATCAAGGGGCACAAGCCCCTGTGCGGGAATATGATATTATACGAAACTACTTCTAATTTAATTTTAACTTGTACATTCTGAAATTTTGTCAAGTGACCCTCTTGCTATCGCATAAGACTACAGAGGTCTCAATTTGTCTTTCTGGAACATTCCAATAGGTATTTAATAGCTTTTTCTTCTCATCAGGTGATACCAGTTTAAAACCATTCTTTAAGTAAAATTTCTTAGCCCATTCAGCTGAGTCCCATGTCCCTATTAAGATCGGTTTATTTGTTAAAGCCACCATATGAGCTAAAAGCTTCGTACCTATTCCGCTATTCCGTTGGTTTGTTCGTACATATGCGTGTCTAATTAAACATACATCACCCTTATCTTGAATTCCCATAACTCCTAATAATTGATTTTTTTCTTCAAACCCCCAAAATACTACACCATCGTTCATTTCGCACTTTAGCTCTTCCAATGTCATATAAGGCTCATGATACCTATCGTCAGGAATTACTCCTTTGTATGCCTTTGCTGCATCATTAATAATCTGATACATTACATCCGTATCCATGCTTTTACACAATCTAATCACGTAATTGGCCTCCTTATGGTTTGATGTCGTTTCGTAGATGTTAACCCACCACCGGCTTAAAAGCACCCGAAAGGGTGCGGCTACTGAGCACAGTTAGTTGGTGCGGGGTTATCCGCCTAATATCCATAGTCTCTCACGAACTCATTATAGATTATATTTCGTTTTCATTCTTTCATATAACTTATAATCCATATTTCGATTTACAATCTCTCCAATTAACTCTTTCCATTTATTTTCAATCCACTTAGGACTTTGTTCTTTCAGAATATCCTCGTTAAATTGACTATCAATATATTCCAAATCTTGTTTAAGCACTCCTATATCCTTAATCAGTTGATTTCTCGATTCTTTTTCTAGCGATACCTTATTCGATAAAATGTCTTCTGTGATTTCGACTCTTATATACGTATACATATCTCTAAACACATTGTAGATTAAATTGGTTGATGATAATTGATCTTCCCTAAAGTCGGAATTCAGAAAGACGAATGATTCTTCACCGACTTTCAAAGATACCGCCACATTTCCTAAGGCATGTATGACTGTTTCCTTAGAAGAGCCGTCCTCTAAGCTTTTTATCACATTATCTAAATTGTAGATGGATTCTTTTACACCCATTTGAGTTCCATGATTCAGTTTAACGGTGTAATTAACTTCTTGATTGTCTTTGTACGCTTTGAATTGATAGTTGAAGTACATACTTATTATCAATCCAACCATTAGTATGATTATTGCTATATTTTTTTTCATTGAATCCCCTCCTAATAGTGCCTGAACTACGTATATGATAACCCATATTGTTACAATTGAGAAAGGTAATTGGCGAATAAGGGAGATTTATTAGTTTTCTCAACCCCGTATCCAATCGATCCAATGGGCTTTGAATACGCTGAATATATGCAGGGTTGTACAAGACGCGAGTATGCAGTCGAACCTTTCGTTATAGTAATAAAACAAAAAGGTCCTCCTTCATCCCATAGGGAATCCGAAGACCTTCCGATACTTTTGGAACCTATCAACTTTAAAAAAGGTAGAGCGTACCACCTTTCGCTGCAAGCGGGATAGTGCCAACAACTACCTATCAAGCCAACAACGCCTGTTCAATTTGGTCCACAATGCCATTGATGCCTGTTGGCCCATAACAACCGATCCATGTCGCGGCATCTACGGAGTATATTTGCTGTCGCTCATCTGTATCAAGCATCCCCCAGACACGTTGCTCTGTGGCAGATATTCCATCTTGCATAAACTCATTACTCAGCAAAAAGTAGTGGCTAGCTTGTACAGCCGGTAATCTCTCAACCGAGATATGATAGGCCGTGTCGGAAGTATCTGCTACAAACAACGGAACGGGCATACCCAGATCCCGGTACAGCACAGCGCCTGTGCGATGAGCAGCAGAATGGACGCGCACGAGGGAATCGAGTGGACGAATCAATGCCACACTTTTTCCTGCCAGTACAGAGGACAATTCCTCGGATAGCAAAGCTGTTCGGCGATGATAATCCGCGATAATCTGCTTGGCCTCTGCACGCTTGTCTGTCAGTTCACCGAATAGACTCAGGATGGTCTGCCAGTTTTCATTACGCTTGAACATGAGCACTGGAGCGATCTGGCTTAACCGTTCAAGATACTGCTCATGAACCTCGGTGCAGATAATCAGATCCGGCGTAAGTCGCTCTACCGCCGGAAGATCGGGGTATTCATACGTACCAAGTAATGCTGTATGCTGGAGTCCTGCCCGAAGTGATTGAGGGAACGTTAACACGGTACTTCCTAGTCCGACACTTCCTACCGGAGACAAGCCTAGTGCAAGCAAATGATCAGCATATTGCACATCGAGGACAGCGATACGCTGTGGTATTTCGGTGACGGTGTACTCCCCGCGCATATGGCAGATGACCGGGCCTTCGGCTGATTCATAGGAAGAAGCTGTACGATTTTGCAGCAAAGCATTCGCATAGTCTGCATCTCTTCTCGAAGCGGCGGCATGCCGATAATGTAGCGGTGGGACGCCATTATATTTTTTAAATGCTCTGCTGAAATAATACATGTCGCGGTAGCCCATTTTTTCAGCAATTTCCCCAATGGAGGCATCCGTATGACGCAGCATGCGTGAGGCACTTTCCATACGCAGCTGAATGACGTATTCCATCGGTCCAAGCTGCTTCTCTTGTTTGAATCGTCGCTGCAGCTGTCTTACACTACAGCCCGCCAGGGCTGCCAGCTCTTTTAGCTCCAAATTCTGACGATAGTGCGATGTGATATAAGAAGCGACTACATCCACCATGTCGGACTCTGCTCCGCCTTGACCCCGTTCATACTCCATGATTAGCTCGTAGATCATTCCTTGGAGCAAAGCGTTGGCATAGAAACGTTCCAGTCCTTCACCACGGCGCCATTTGGCAACGATTTTCTCGGCGTTTTCGATCCATTCCGCATGGGTTGCCGAGTTTTGAACAAATGACCTGCGCAGCGGATGCTTGCGATATGAAGGTACAACAAGAGAGGCTCCCTCTATGGAAGAAGCCTTGTACATAATGACAATATAATGAATGTCCTCTGATCTGGCCGTCAGCGTAAAGGATGATCCCTTCACCACATGACAGGCAAAAGAAGCTCCAATGTGGCAACCCTCGCCATCCATTGCAAGCTCCCCTTCCCCTCCATATGCCAGCAGCAGCACATTTGAAGTTAAATCCGTTTCGTGTAAAACGCTGCCTGTCTGCAAAGTACCGCTATACCCGTCAAGCATCTTGATCGTTGTATCACTCCATAGACTTGTCTGTTCTTGCAGCGGCATTTCTCTCATCTCCTGACAATAGCAAGTAAGTTGTTGCTGTTGTCATTTTAATTGAGATTCTTTCTCATTGTCAATTTTCGGACATTTGAGACAATATTCCCCTGACATCTGGTAATAGAAACAGCAGGTAATCCTCTCACTTTTGGCAACATGCACATTGTTCTTACAATCGGTGAAGCGGGTTAACGGATTCTTCCTCTCACCAAACACCTCCCCGGATGCCACCTGCGTCAGATAGGAAAAGTCCTCTCGGATGATCTTACTTTCCTGCTCTGTCTCGGCTTCATCAGGAGCGAATAGTCGGCCAATCCGTACCATAATATTCTCCCAGAGAATACTCATCGAAAGAGGTGCAATTGCAGCAAGCGTTTTTAACAGTGGTGTAAGCTGTACCGCAAACATCTCCTGGGCCACCTTTTCCCGCCACATGGCTCTGTCTCCCGTTAGTTCTTCAGCCTGAATTCCATTCACCGCTAGAAAAGGAAACCGTGTACCGCCCTCCTGATCTGAGAGTACCGGATGATAGAGAAAGCTGTTCTCCAGCTGAAAGGTTACATGCTGATGATGAAATGTCATTGCGGTCACCAGCGGAGCCGTCCACAGATAGCCAAGTCGCTTGGCTAACATGGAGGCTGCGACTTTCATGTCAGGCGCATCGATATAGTTCTGAAACCAGCGGATATACTCTCGGCACGCCTTTTCGTCATGCAACTCACTCAGAGCAATGGTACGGACACTATGTTCAGGCGGCTCACCGAGCAAAATCGAATAATCCTCTACCGTCTCTTTCCATAAGTCTGTCGAGAGATATCGGTTCATATTAATTCGATCCGAGCAGGGCTTCCGATGCCTGATCTACAATCAGATTAATCGCAAGCGGTCCGTAGTATGCAATCCACAGTGTGGAGTTTACGTCATACGTGCGGTTATTTTTCACAGCATCAAGAGACTGCCATACCGGATTGTTCACCATCGCCTCCGCTTCTGCCGCAAACAGTTCATCCGACAGCACAAAATAACGATCTGCCCCGATCTCAGGCACTTTTTCCATCGAGATTTCTACGGAACCATCTTCATTAATCTCCTGTACCATAGCAGGCATCTTCAGCCCCAAGTCATTGTACATAATACCGCCAATGCGGTGCTCAATACCGTGAACACGAATTCCTTCTTTTCGTGGACGAATGATCGCCACCGTTTCATCACCCAGCTTCTCTGACAATTTTGTCTTCAGCCCGGCGATTTTCTCTTCATACGCTGTACGCACTTTCTCTGCCTCGTCCTGCTTGTCTGTAATCTTAGCCACGGTAGCTAACGTATCACGCCAGTCTTCGTAGAAATCGAGTACCAGGGTAGGTGCAATTTTGCTTACACTTTCATACTGTTTCTCCTGGAAGTCGGTCATGATGATCAGATCTGGGTCGAGTGCTACAATCGCTTCCAGGTTAGGCTCGTCCCGTGTACCCAGAACTTCTACGCCATTCGGTTGGTCTCCTAAATATTCTGGAAAATCGGTATTCCCTCCTGCAATAACACTTCCTGCTGGCTTCTCGCCAATCGCTAACATCTGATCCAAGAACTTAACATCAAGAATTGCAATTCTCTTCGGTTTTTCGTTTAGAGTAATGTCACCCTTCATGCCCTTGATCGTTACGGGAAACGCTCCATCCGTTTGCGTTTCCGCATTCGCAGGTGTCTCCGCTGGCGTTGCTGCAGATTGCTTACCGCTATCTGTACCTGTTGCGGCACCGCAAGCCGTCAGGACTAGAATAAGGGCCAACATCAAGCCCATGAATAATCGTGATTTGTGAGCAGCATATGCCTTGCTTCCGGCAACCTGCCCCTTCGTTCCTTGATTCATGATGAATCCCCCTTATGTATAATACTGATAATGATTTTCATTATCGAAACATAAAGAGAGTATAAACGATCTCCACATCACGTTACCATGTACTTTTGCGACATTTGAGCCGGACTAATGCGACATGGCGAGCGACTTATTCGCCCTTTAATGTCTCAGCGATATACGCTTGCAGTCGGTAAATGTCTGAAAGAAGCTCTTCTTCCTCCGGCGTATTTCCATACTCCCCTAGCCAGCGCGGTGTGCGGATATGCCACTCGTTAGACATGTATTGTTGTTCATCCCGATACGCTATAATGTGCTCCAAGAAATACTCCAAAGAGCCAAAGGATTGTTTATGACTATCGTTGATAATGGATTGTGTTTTTTCAATGATTGCCTGTAACATGTATTGAATATGATCTTCTGGATTCTTAGCGTTAATTTCCATCGGTGACCTCCCCCTATCTCTACAAAAAAAATGAATTAGTATATTATTTAAATGAGCCTAATATTTCTAAACGTAGAATTCTGTTCTGATTAAATACAATAAATCGATGCCCAATGAGTATTGAGACATCGATTCATATCATCTAATTATGAGGTGAATCATGAATATGCGACCAAACATGAAGTTTAGCATTATTGTTAGCGCAGTTATTATTGTCGTTGTTCCTATTATCATTGGATTTTATATGTTGAACAAGGTTGTCGATCCTGAGGAGACAATGGTTACGAGAACTGAAGTTTCTCCTGAGCTTATTACGGTAAAAGGTGGATTTGCAGACAGTATTAGCAGATATCACGGATACTACCTCTCACATCATAACAATTCACTTTTCATTCAGATTAAAGGCAGTAAACTTCCTATCGGTGGTAGTAAAGACTTCACAATTTCATTTTCTAATCCTTATGGGAGTGTTGATGAAATCTACTTATTAGGTCCTGGCAACGCTAAGAAAAAGATTTGGCCGAATCCCTAACTTTCATTGGAATGGATATCATATGATCTGACGCAATCAGCTTCAACCTCTTCTGCTTAACTTCTTAAATGCCAAGTATTCCTGATCAGATTTCATATAACTTAATATCTTTTCTGCACATGCAGCTGAGCTAAGCTTTTCCGTATTCACTTCCAGATCATATTCATCATAGGAGTAGATGTAGTCGAACTGGGAATGGGCAAGTCCAATCTCGCGATCTCCCCTGCTCTACTCTCTTCTGGTGAGTTCTTCTTTCGAGCACTGCACGCCTACAAACAATATCGGATAATCCGATAGTAACTCATAAAAATCATTAAACCACTTGTCATTGCTGATGACCGTATCCACGATGACATTCAAACCCATCTCCGAAAACAGTTTAATGGTTGCACAGTACAACGAATTGATGGGGTCGAACAGGATATCTGTCATCACATGGTGTTCCACTTCTCTTGTCGGCTTCATATCTGGATATGTAGTATCGATAAAATGATCATAATTATGGAGAAATTGATCTACAGATAGATGATGAAACGGAATGTCTCCCTGATTTTTCATTTCCATCGCAATGCTTGTCTTCCCCGAACTTGACGTTCCGTTCAAAAATATAATGAGTCCTCGTTCCATATTGATCACCCTTATCTATGAAATTGGCAGTTCGTTTATCGGCATTCTGTCTATAATGTATCAATGAATCTCTCCATCATTCCGTTTATTTCTTACTCGTCATTCTTCTGTAATTCGGTTCACCCCAGAACATTCCTTTATGACCTTCGTCAACGATCTTTAGCTTTGTTTCAAAATCTTCGTTCGGTTCGATATCATCGATGAAATGCCATCTGCCCTTACTGTCCTGCCCTAATCGGCCGCTGCACCTACAAGGCAGCGGCTTCTTCTCCCAGCGGAAGCATTCTATCTGATCGTTATTGCCACATTGCCTCTCTTACGCCCGGTATCCACATATCGGTGGGCCTCCACAATTTCATCCAAAGCATAGGTTCGATCGATGATCGGTTTTAGTTTGTTTTCCTCGATCAACTCTTTGAGAAAGAGTAAATCGGCTTCTTCCATTTTCGGAAGGCGACTGTTGTTTAGAAAAACACCATTGGGTGTTAGGATTTTTTGGCATTGTGAGGGTTTGGCTTTTATTACGGCATCATAAACGATATCGTATTTCGTTTCTGATTGCGTAAAGTCTTCTTCGGTATAATCGATTACTTTATCCGCTCCTATAGATTCTACCAATCCAAAATTACTTTTACTGCACACCGCTGTGACTTCTGCCTCATAGTATTTCGCAAGTTGAATTGCATACGTCCCAAGGCTACCGGATGCTCCATTGATCAATATTTTCTGACCTGGCTTGATCTTTGCTTTTTGCAAATTTTTCAAAGCTGTAAGTGCTCCCGATGGAACGACCGCAGCTTCTTCGTAGGATAAATGGTTGGGCTTTATTGCAACCATTCCTTTTTTTTCACCGGTTCCGTTTTTCACTTTTTCAGGTAAACAAATGTATTCGGCATAACCCCCACAAAACCCTGTAAGCCCAAAGACCTTGTCTCCTTCCTTAAAGGATTGTACGTCTTTCCCTACCGACTCGATCACACCGGATATTTCCAGGCCAAGTATTAAATTTTTCCTGGGCTTGAGCATGCCAAATACAAGTCTCACCAAGAATGGATCAGCTCTTCGAATACGGGTATCACCAATATGTGCAGTAGCTGCAAAAACTTTAATTAAAACCTCATGGTCTTTCGGTTTAGGCTTTTCCATCTCTTTCATCTGTAGCACTTCTGGCGGTCCGTAATTGGTGCAAATCACAGCTTTCATATGAACCCTCCTATTTCTTAGTGTTTCACTGCCCGGTTCCATGATCGTTGTTAATACATCTGCAGTCCATACTGTTGAGCCTCTCGTGAACATGCTGTTTAATACTCATGATTTATTATCTTTCTCATTGCCGCGTTTAAAATTTCCAGTAATTTTGGCCATTACTAATTGGGTACCCTTATGATCCTTTCCTTCTATTGCTTTTAAAAATTTATCACTCGCCTTACCAGAGAGTATAGTAACTTGCTTTCCCTTCCAGTAAATGAATACTTTATTGTCTTTAGCAGTTTTATAAGTGAACACTTCTTCACTAAGTCTATTTCGCTTGTCAATATTACTAATACGATCACTTCCTTTCTCAATAAGTAAAGAGTAAACAGCGTAAATTAGAACTAATTGTTCTGATATCCCGCAGCGTGAATACATTGTCATCGGATGACTGTGTCTTCTTCGACGATTTGCATAATAAACTCCTTGCATTTCTCTATACATTCCACACACTCATGGTTATTGTATGCACTATAATATGGGTTCATAAATCCATGTTCAGCTTCTATAACTTTTATATTCGTATGCTTTTTATTCCGTAATTTTGCTTCTAAGTCTAATACATTCACTGATTCCTCATGTCTTGCGAAAATTAATAAGGTTGGACAACTTGGTTCTATCTCTAAATAATTTCTTATTCTCGATCCATAAAATCCAATAATTCCATCGACTCCATGCTCGCTACTCATCCATGCAATTGTTGCACCTACGCTAAAACCTATAATGAAAATATATTCATACTTATCTCTTTTAAGATTTACTACATCTACTACTTTAGATAATGCTTGGGTTAATCCAATTTTGTTATAAAAATGTTGATATGCCCTATCCTCTTCATCATATGTAAATGGCTCCCGACCAATGAGATTTGGAATTACGACATCAAAACCTTTCTTGATTAACATGTCACTAAAGTACTTAATATGATCGTTTATTCCATAAATCTCGTGAAGTATAATCATTAAAGTTTGTTTGGAATTATCTTTATTCATAGGTATTCCATCTTTCATCATATACTTTGCACAGGTTTCCGATAACGTTCCTGTATTCATGACCTTATCAGCTTGGATAGATCTTATCTTAACTTCCTTTGAAATTCCACTAAATCACTTTCATTTGCTGGTACATTAAACTGACAGGTGGCTTGAGTTAAATAACCTTCTTGTATTCACGACGGCTGATTCCGCTTCCTTGCTGTTGGCATGCCTTTCCGAATCCTCTTCTAACTTCGTGCCAGACCGAGGGCGGATGCCGATCGCCACTTTTTTACCCTTGTATTCTTCTAAAATCTGTTTCAAAACGCCCACTGCCCTATTCTGGCAAACCGTGTTCGACTCTCCTCCTGGCAATGCATAATCAGGGTCATCAAACATCCTCTTCGAAGCAGGCTCGAACTCTTCATCCGCAATCATATCATCTGAAAAATGCCTTTCCCGCAGATCCTCCATGATCTGAATATCTAATTCTAACGCTGCTGCCACACCCTCTAAGGTCAGAATAGCCCTGGCATAAGGACTTGAGACAATGGCATGTATTCCTTCATTCGTTAATATTTCCGTTATTCGTTCTGCATTCATCTTGCCCTCCAAAGTAAGTCCTCTTGTCCTTTCCGTTCCTTCCGTATACGGTGACTCCGCATGCCTAACCATATACACAATGGTCTTCATAGGATCCTCCTTGAACTCTTTCTGACTTATACAATTAAACTTACAATAAATTTCAGATATGTGTATAGTAGAAATGCAGTAAAATCCCTTACGCCAAATGATAAAGTTATCGAATTCATTCTTGGCGCTGTCATATTTATAAGTCACATTGAAGTCACACATATAACTAGGTGACTGTCCGACAGACCCTCGACGGCTACCTTGAGATGCCCGAAATTCACAGCATCACGTTGGCTAAACTGTGATGCACGCCAATAAGGGCCACGATCTCGTCGTCGCGGCCCTCCTCTCCGCTGCATGATGCCAATCGGTCATGCAGCTTCTTTCAACTATCCACATCAAGATTCCTTTCAAGCAATGCACCTATACGCTCGGCCATCACGTATCGAGGAAGTGGCTTTTCTTTTTTAAACCACCATTCTACTACGCCAACAATTGCCGCCCCCAGAAACTGAACCTCCACATTTATCCCTTCCGTTTTTGCTGCAATGTTTCCCTCTTCGGACATACTGTTCCCTTTCCCCAGTTCTTCAATGAAAAAGACCAGAAACTGATTGCGAAAAAAAGAACTTCCCTTACTCGCCAGCAGTGCGGAGAAAAACAAAGAGTGATTTTCGAAATACTCGAACCACATTTCTACCATATCTCGATAACTGTCATCATCTTCTGTAGCTTCACAGATCTCCCGCAGGTTCGTAATATGTTCTCCGATTAGTTTATCGAGAAGATTGAATTTGTCCGTGTAATGAAGATAGATCGTTCTGCGGCTAACATCCGCTCTGTCAGAGATGTCTTGTATTGTGATTTGATCAAAATCCTTTTCATTCATCAGTTCAATAACTGCCATTTTGATGGCTTCCTGGGATTTACGTACCCTTCGATCCACCTTTAACACTTGAACCCCCCCAGTTTTCTTCATCGTTCATACACAATTTCATTGAACCTGTGAACTAATGCACGAAATTCTACTTTTTAAGAATGGTAATGTTTTAATTTCAGTATACCATTATACATAGATGATAAATAATACACTACTGTGTATTTATGTAGAAATAGGAATGGAGTTAATAAACATGAAAATTGCAGTTGTTGGGGCTACAGGAGGAACTGGAAGGAAAGTAATAGAGCGTGCGCTTGTTTTAGGACAGGAGGTCATCGCGGTCGCTCGTCGACCGGAAGCGGTATCGCCTGCCGAGGGACTCACCGTAAGAAAAGGAGATGTACTAGACGAATATAGCATGGTCAACGCCATTGCGGGGGCAGACGTTGTGATCAGCTGCATAGGTCCTCCTAGTAATTTGTCGCCAGAGTCTGCAGCGAAGAGCTTGGGAAATATCAGAGCTGGAATGCACACAATCGGGGCTAATTTCTCACCCGGCAGGGTCATGTCCGAAGGAATCCCGAATATCATATCAGCATGTCAGCGTACAGGTGTGAAGCGCATTGTTATGCAGAGCGGTATTAATTTGAGCGATGGGAAAGAGCTTTCTCTTATCAACAGGTTGGCGGTGCGTTTGATGCGCAGCATCTTTTGGAAGGCGATTCAGGATAAAGGTATGGCAGAGCAAGCACTCATCCAAAGTGGACTGGATTGGGTCATTGTACGTGCATCCGTGCTTCAATATGCGGAGGGTACGTTGAATTATACAGCAGGACCACTGGCTCGCATCAAACCGCTAGGGGCATTGCCCTTTGCAGACTGTGCCGACTGCCTGGTGCGGGCGGCGACCAGTGAGCCCGAGTGGAAAAATAAGATTGTTAATGTAGGAAGGTAACATTGATAGCGATGACATGGTACATACCACACATCCTGCCAGATATTTCAACTACGTATATGATAACTTATGCGGTACTCTCTTTTTACTGAAATTGGATATGCGATGTTATGGATTGTGAAAAGAAAAAAGAAAGATCATACTCATCCCATAGGGGAATCCAATGATCTTCCGATGCTTTGTGAACTATGCTGTTGTAAAAGGTTGAGCTTGGCGCGGCTTGTGCAATGGCAAGCCGCGTAAGGGTGAGGTGCTGCGCCCAATGGGCAGCACCTCATGGGATGGCACCGCGTCCATAACCGCGGTGCTCACCGTTATAGCATCACGAGCGCATAGCCGTGATGCGTACAAAAAGCGCCACGACCGTTAAGCCGTGGCGCTTCTCCCGTTGCATGCCGCCAACGGGCCATGCAGCTAACCCCAAAGTCGCTGCACCTACATGGCAGCGGCTTCTTCTCCCAGCGGCAGCGTGTAATACTGCGCCTGCTGCCCTTCATGCTGCTGGTACACAACGACCAGCAGCGTCCGGCCCTTCGCGGCAAGCGGGCTGGCGCCAGCTAGCACACGCTCAAGCCGGAACGGAAGCACATCCAATACGGTGTGCTTCTGCAGTTCCTTTTCGCCGAGACCAAGGTCGGCGAAAGCACGGGCACCCATGACCGTCTGTGCGGTCATGGCCGAGGTCATCGGCAACGCACGCGAAGCGTTGCCGTCCACCATGTCCGCCGCTCCATCCGCGGCGGACCCTGTTGCGTCGCCCGAAGTGAGCGACGCTGCACCCCCGGCTTCGCTGCCGATCACACTCGCCGCATCTGCGGCAGAGTCTTCCTCGGCAGCAGCCGAACTTCCCACAGCGGCACTCGGACCCGTGCCGCTGCTTTCCAGCCATGCCGTGCCTGCGGCACCGGCAACACGTGGCAGTCGAACGTCTTCCGGACGTTCAGCCAACGTTTTCATATAACCCGCCCACTGGTCTTTCTGGAGCGGATCTTCCCACCAGATTTTGCGTGGTTTGTATTTGTGACCGAGGAAATAATCCAGCTTCATCAGGCCGAGCACGATATCCATATGCGGCGTGTTCCGCGACTCCAGGAAGCTGTGCAGACGAGTGAACAGATCCTCCAGTTGGTGACCAATCTTCTGCCACCCCTGACCCTCCCAGTAATCCCCGAATGCTTGGAAGAAATCGAACGGTGAATTGAACTCCTGCTCCATCAGATACTTCAGCGTATGGTCCATCCGGTGTGCGTTCCAGTATTTCTCCAGCACATCCTCCAGCCGCTTCAAGCGCACAATGTCGCTGAACGGCAACACGTCACTGCCCAGGATCTCATATGGCGCGTGATCCATGTATGTGTAGTTGTACTTTTCCGCATCCAGACGCAGACCCGTACCACGCAGCATTTTAAGGAATCCGAGCTGAAGCTCTTCTGGCCCCAGTGCAAATACATCGTTAAACGTTTTGCGGAACGTATTGTAATCTTCTTCCGGCAGTCCGGCGATGAGATCCAGATGCTGATCGATTTTACCGCTAGCTTTCACCTTGTTCACGGTCCGGCTCAGCTTGGTAAAGTTCTGGCGACGTTTCACCAGTTCATTTGTCGGATCGTTCGTAGACTGAACCCCGATCTCGAACCGGAATGTGCCTGGTGGCGCATTCTCTGCCAGATAGTCCAGTACTTCAGGACGCATAATATCCGCCGTAATTTCAAACTGGAATACCGTCCCCTGATGATTCTCAATCAGGAATTTGAACATTTCGAGCGCATAATCCCGTTTGATATTAAACGTCCGGTCTACAAACTTGATCAGCTTCGCGCCCTTCTCGATCAGGTACAGAATATCCGACTTCGTCCGCTCAATATCGTAATACCGCACGCCGACCTCAATACTGGACAGACAGAACTGACAACTGAACGGACAGCCCCGACTGGTCTCAAAATAAACAACCCGTTTCCCGAGATCCGGGATATCCTCTTCAAATCGATGCGGTGACGGCAGATCGTTCAGATCCGCCTTTGGCCGCCCTGGCATGAGAATGACCTCTTCCCCTTTACGGTAAGCCAGTCCATAGACAAAGTGAAACTTCTTGCTTCCTTCCAGCTCCGTCAAAAGCTGATGCAGCGTCTCTTCCCCTTCACCCATCACGATGAAATCGACATTAGGAATCCGCTTCATCCAATATTCCGTGTCGTAGGACACTTCCGGTCCGCCCAGCAGAATTTTCACGTTCGGCATAACCTTTTTCAGATTATCAATGACCTTGATCGTCTCTTCAATGTTCCAGATGTAACACGAGAACCCAATCACGTCCGCCCCGCGCTGGTACAGATCAGACACAATATTCATCACCGGATCCTTAATCGTATACTCCGCCAGGTCAATATCAAAATCCTTCTCACTGTACGCCTTCAGACACCGCAAGGCCAAGGAGGTATGGATGTACTTTGCATTTAATGTAGAAAGAATAACCTTCATGGTTCACAACCTTTGCCTGGACACCCAGACCATATTTTTTTGGTAAAAGGAAAGCATCACAGCCATCCTGCCCCGGATGCTGTTCATCTAAACCTCTTTTGAACTAGCCATTCCATGTCTCATGGACATATCCAACTTTTGTCTTTCAAAGAGTGGACACTCTTTTCAAAAGGACATATACACCTCGCCAAACTCAAACCACAACATACAGTATGAATTTCGCTAAATAAAACTACATGCTGTATACGATACTATCGACCATTTCTAACGCCAATGTCCACCCTTTGAAAGACAATCTACTTTGTTTTGTCCACACGACAGAGACACCACAATTAACTTCAAACTCAACTATACCTTCGCATACTACTCATACTCGTAAAACGCATCGTCATCCGTATCCACTTCTTCGCCCGATTGCTTCTGGAAAAACTCCAGGAACGGCAGTCCATACTTGCGGTACTTCACCTCACCGACCCCTTTGATATCCAGCATGTCACGTTCTGTCTGTGGACATAACACACTCATCTCACGCAGGGTCGCGTCATTGAAGATAATGTACGATGGTACATGCTCTTTCGCCGCCAGATCACGACGGATCAGACGAAGTTGTTCAAATACCGTCTCATTAACCGCAGATGGCATCGCATCGCGTCCGCGACGTCCGCCGTAGTTCGTACCCGAAGCTGTTGCCGCTGTCTTTCGGACCACACGCTGCATCACTTCACGCTGGCCTTTAAGTACTTCCACCGCCAGGGGCTGCAAACGCACAACCGGATACTGTCCCTCAGACAGCATCAGATATCCTTCCGATACCATCACGTTGATAATCTCCGATATTTCGCGCTCTGTCCGATTGCCCATCACACCGTAGGTTGGCAGAGAGTTGAAGCCGTAATCAAGCACTTTTTTGGCACGGGAGCCTTTGAGTACCGAAGCGACCAGCGATACACCATACCGTTCACGCATGCGGTGAATGCAACTGAATATTTTCTGTGCATCAATCGTCATGTCTACCAACTCGCGGTCGTCCGTACAGGAACTGCAAGTACCGCAAGGTGTATCGTCATGCACCTCACCGAAATAATCCAGCTGTGCACTGCGCAGACAGCGGGTCGTGTAACAGTAATCCACCATCTGCTGCAGCTTCCGGTAATCGTTCTGTTTGCGGTCGCCCTCCATCGGATTCTGCTCAATCAGGAACTTCTGGGTGATAATGTCCTGTGCTCCAAACAGCAAAATGCACTGACTTGGCTCACCGTCCCGTCCCGCACGCCCGGCTTCCTGTACGTATGCCTCCATGTTCTTCGGCATGCTGTTATGAATCACGTATCGCACGTTCGATTTATCAATCCCCATCCCAAACGCATTGGTCGCCACCATCACTCGGATATCATCATACAAAAAAGCTTCCTGGCTCTGGGACCGTTCATCGTCCGTCATCCCGGCATGATAACGTCCTGCGGGCAATCCCGCCTGCAACAAACGCTGATGCAGGTCGTCCACGTCCTTACGGGTCGCGGCGTACACAATGCCCGGCTCGCTGGCATGCTCGCGCGCATAATTCAGGACAAAGTCCTTCTTGCTCTCACCGCGCAGCACGCTAAACGCCAGATTATCCCGCCCCAGTCCGGTCACATACGTCTGCGGGTCCTGCAAACGCAACAGCCGCAGGATATCGCCCATGACCTCGGGCGTCGCTGTAGCCGTGAAGGCCGCAACCACCGGCCGCTCCGGCAAACTGTCCACAAACGGCGCTACCGCCAGGTAGCTTGTCCGAAAATCATGCCCCCACTGCGACACACAATGGGCCTCATCCACGGCAACGCAAGAGATCGGCAAATAGCCCATCTCCTCGCGGAACCAATCCAGCTCCAGTCGCTCAGGCGCGACATAGAGCAACTTCAACTCACCGCGCTGCGCCGCGCGGATGCGATCATTCACTTCTTTGCCGCTAAGTGTACTATTAATATACGCGGCAGCAATTCCGGCGGTCGTCAACGCATCGACCTGGTCCTTCATCAATGAGATCAACGGGGAGACAACAAGTGTCAGTCCCGAATATAACAGGGCGGGGATCTGATAACAGATCGACTTACCGCCCCCGGTTGGCATAATGCCGAGCGTATCTTCACGTTCGAGCAGGCTGGCTACAATCTTTTTCTGTCCCTCACGGAAGTCGGGGTAGCCATAATATTTTTGCAGGAGACCCTGCGCTTCTTCAATAGTAGGTGTTTGCACACTCATGTAAAGACTCCTTACTTATCACCGGTGTTCTTCCACCAGCTTGGTCCGATCCGATTCTGACATCCGAAAGCGGCTCATATACCGCATCCTTGACAACAAAATGGCGTTCTCATGACTTGTCCGTCAAGCAAACGCCGCTCCCTTTAGTTTAACGGCCCAGCCCCGAATGAGCAACCGTGTTTTACTGTAAAACGTTTGAAGCTTCTTCATTAAAATAAAAACAACCGTCCTGCCCTAGTTGGACAAAACGATTGCATTCATTTCAACATACAATAAGAGCTTAATTAACAACTAGTTTGTATTGTATACGCTCCTAGCCTTTCAATGACTGTATCTCAGGCTCAGTTAGCCACTCAATCATAGAAGCTTCGTCATGTAAATATTTCTGGCGCTCTTCATACAAACGACGTGCTTCCCGATCCTGACTCAAGAACTCCAGCGTATCCATTACTTTTTTAACCCCAGATTCATTCATGTTGTATCACCTGCTTTTGCATTCATACGATAATACAATCCTTTCCTCTGCATCAGTTGTTCATGCGTTCCATCCTCGGCAATTCGGCCATGTTCCATCACAAGGATGCGGGAGCACTGACGAGCAACCTCCATGCGATGTGTGACGAGTAACCCTATTCTGCCTTTCATAAAGTTCAGCAAGTGATTCATCACGTTCTGTTCTGTCTGAATATCCAATGATGAAGTTGGTTCGTCCAGAATATACAGATCAGATGACCTCATAAAGAGCCTGGCAAGCGACAGTCGCTGCTGTTGGCCTCCAGATAAATTGGCCCCTTTCTCTTGCAACATTGCTGCGTATTGTCCTTCCTGTGCCTCAATATATTCATGCAAACCTGCCCGCTCTGCCGCAAACTTCACTCTGTCCAATGTAGCGTCTGAACTCAGACGAATATTATCTTCAATCGTTCCTGTGAAAAAAGTTGGTGTCTGCGGCATATACGTCAGTCTGGATTGGTTATCCATTTCTATATACTCTGCAACATGTTTATCACCCAGCAAAACGCTTCCGTTTGTTGGCTCGATCAGCCCTGCACACACTTGGCACAGTGTAGATTTGCCAGCACCACTGGCGCCAACTACAGCAACCAGTTCACCAGGAACCAGATTAAGCGTAATCTGATCCAAAATCTTGCGACCACTGTCTTCATCGGTTACCGTAACCTGTTGAAGACGTAGCATAGCAATTTCGTTCTCTTTATGTGTATTCCCTTGATCTTGGTTACAACTTCCCTGTGCTAGCTCCTCGTGCTTAGTATTGGATGTGTATGTCTTCTTGTTCTCCGCCAATTTCAACCATGCAGAGATACGTCCAAATGCACCCACGCTGGCTTGCATCTGACTCCACTGGCTGGACAAGCCGAGTACTGGCCACACCACCAGTTCAAACAGCAGACTACTTGCAACAACCATGCCCGGTGACAGAGTTCCCCTAGCCGCTGACAAAGCAATAAGGAACAACGCTGCCAATTGAGCCAGACCAAACACCGCCATCGCCACGTTATCCGACATACTCAGGGTCATCTGCAACTTAGCCTGAACACGATTCAGTGATTGCTGTTGTGTCCGAAAACGAGCGAGAAACCACGGTGAAGCATTATACATCTGAATCACCGGTATCCCTTCAACATACTGTTGGATCTGTTCTTGGGATTCGCCTTCCCTGGATTCGACCTCATCGGACAGATGTACAATTCGCTGATCATACAACCTCGCCGTAAACCAGATTGCCCCTGCACTTACCAAGGCAATAACCGCAACCCATGCATCTGCTCTGTACAAGTAACCCAGCGATAGAGCAATGATGAATACAACCGTAACACCCTCTGCAATAGCCTCCACAACTTCTGCACCATGCTTGGTGTCTTCCTTGATGCGAAGCATCACATCCCCGGACTTCTGTCTGCGCACCCAGGAATAGGGCATCCGGTTTAACAGTTTCAACAGATCCATGGACATATCCCGTTGTATCGATTCCTTGAGCCATACCAGCACATAACGATGCATCGCGAGTAATACGATAAACCCTGCCAGAATGGCGATAAAGATGATCGCTGTAGCATTAAGCTGCTCCTGTCCCCCATCATGAATAGCATCCACGAAGAATCCCTGTACAAAGGCAAGTCCCCAATCAAAGACCGCATCTGCGGCGATAAAAATGAGCAAGATCGCTACAGCTAATCCATAAGGCTTCATCCAGCGAAAAATGACGGGCCATACGGTCGCCAATGATACAGCTTGTTTTGGGTCATCTGGAACATCACTTTCGTTCATCTGATGATGAGCTTCTATTTCAGACTTTTCATTTTCATTATTTTCATTTATCTCATATGCTCCGCTTTTCTCATGACTGCTTTTCATTTCAACGTCATCGGCATATGCTGCATCTTCGATCTTGTTACTCATGCTGTTCCTCCACTTCCGTATCCTGCTCCGCAATATAACTTCGATATCCGTTTGGCCGATCCAGCAATTCACGATGAGTCCCCGTATCTTCGACGCGTCCCTTCTGAATATAGATGACCTGATCTGCCCGTTCTATCAGCGATAATCGATGAGTAACTGCAATAACCGTTGTGCCTTTGTCAGTAGTGATTCGGGCAAAGAGATCATTCAATCTTTGCTCATGCCACGGGTCTTGAGATGACGTCGGTTCATCCAACAATAGTATATCCGGGTTCCTCAGCATCGCTCTCGCTAAACTAATACGCTGAAGCTCACCACCCGACATCGTCCCGCCCTGTGGCTGAAGCTCTGTCCCATAGCCAAGCGATTGACGCATAATCGCGTCATGTGCATGTGTCATGTGGGCCGCGACCTCTACTTGATCGGCAGATACCCCCTCCTGACCAAAAACAATATTCTCTTCCACTGTACCTGTGAAAATAAAGGCTTGTTGCGGAACATACACCTGATTGACATGCCCAGTCTGACCTTCGTGCATATCCTTCAGTGAACTCTTCTGATCCATGACCTGGATCGAACCAGTAACAGGTCTATCTAATCCGGCTATTAATTTCAATAACGTGGTTTTCCCGCATCCACTTGGCCCTGTGATTACAGTAAGCTTTCCTTTCTTGGCTTCAAAAGTAATATCCGTTAACACTTCTTCTTGCTCCGCATACCTATAAGACACATGCTGCACGTTGATGCCAGCCGGTTTAGATTGCTTTTCAAGCTGGCCTAAATGCGTATCGGACCGTACATATGTATTTGTACCGGTATTAGCAACCGTGTTCTTTCTCTCCAAATCCAGCACCTCAAAGATTCTGGACGCATGAGAAGCCGAACCAATAAAATCATTCCACAACCCAGATAACGATTCAATCGGACGAGTTAACTGACTGCTTGCTACCAGAAAAGCTGCCAATCCTCCTACATCCATATGTCCATTCAGGACCTGCATGCCGCCTAGATAGAGAATCAGAATCATGCCACCATACGTCGAGACCCGTCCGGCTGCTTCCGAAAGTCGTTGTAACACAGATACGGACATCGTATGTCTGAACACTTGATCCATTCGATCTTTGAAATGATAGTGTACATAACCCGCGAGTCCGTAACTTCGGATCTCAACTGGGGCTTGGATGATTTCAGTCAGTATCTCATCTCTTGACGCTGCGCTGGCATTCAACTGATCATGCCGTCTTTGTAGACGTTTACCAAGTCCTACCGTTACAAGAGGATAGATCAATGTGAATGCAATGATAGCCAACGACAGCGGCAAGTTCACCCAGCTGAAGTAAGCAAAGGCAAGAATCAGCTGAATGATATTTTTCGCGAGTTCAATGCCATGTTGATTGATCCCTTTCTGTGCTTCCTTGGCTGAAGTCCAGATCCTAGAGGTTAGGTCACCTGTATGATAATGTGCCAGATCACGTGTCTCTGTGTTGCTAAAGGATGAGAGCAGTAGAGACTGTACAGACAATAATGTCTTTTGCTGGAATAACGTCTCGACCCTCGTCATGAATGCGGTTACAATCAATCGTAATACTACAATGCTAACGCCTATGATCAACCCTGAGTAGAGTAACGAAAACTGTGCTTCAGTCGCGCCTTTGACCAGTCTTCGGATCGATTCCAAATAACCGACCTCAATCAGGGAGACCATACATGCGGCGAAAAGTAACAGAATGATGAACATACGGTACTTGCCCGTTAGTGTCCATAATCGAATTAACATGCCTAACGTTGTATAATTTTTTTTGTCAGCAAACATGGATGCTTTCTCCAATCTTGTCATTAAATTATGTACTTGGTTATGATATCATCGGTGATAAGGAAAAAATGAACATTTATTGCTGTAAGTACTATTAGAAGTAGGGAGATTGATATGCAACACGATCTGCTAGACACTCTGGATAAGCTATTCGACTACATAGAAGACCATATTCAAGACAAATTAACGCTGGATCATCTGGCATCTGTGACTCATATATCCAAATTCCACCTGCATCGCATGTTCAAACATGTCAGCGGACAACTGCCTGGAGAATACATTCGTTCACGCAAATTGGCACGCAGCCTGGAGCAATTGGTGAACCTGAATTGGAAAATTATCGATATCAGCGGACATTACGCTTTTGAACATGAACAATCCTACATACGTGCTTTCAAACAAGCCTTCGGCATTACACCCCTGCAGTATCGCAAACAGGGAGCTGGAAACCTTGAATTCACAGCCCGCATGACTTCATCCATGATCACAACGCTTCCATATGGATATATTTTCAAACCAACGTATGTACGAAAACCGGCCATGAAACTCATTGGGCAACGATCCCACATTTGGTATGCAGACAATGAAGAGCACTATGAAGCCAATTCAGCAGGCAACGACTTTTTCGAAAAACACTTTCATTCGATTCCTAACGTGTTGCAACCCAACGTATATATCGGATTTACCAATGAAATTAACGAGGATTACAGTACATATCAGCCGTCTGTAGAAGTAACCAGTCTGGATCATATCCCTGAAGAACTGGACGGAATTGAGGTCCCGGCCAACCAGTATGCCGTATTCAAATTTGTCTGTGATTTCCATCCAAGTCTCATCAATATTGATCATCTGGACAGTGTCTGGACATTTATCGATGAATATTGGCAGAGCCATTCGGGGTACGAGAAGAGTGATCCCTACTATTTTGAAAGAATTGATGGCAGTCTGGCTCAGGACCACTACGGAGAGTTGGACATTTATATTCCTGCAAAGCAAATTTCACTGTAAGCTGCATATGGAGGTTCAACCTTATGGACTCAAATACTCAAGCTAATTCAAGTTCATCCAATACAAATTCTAGCAAACCTTGGATACGTAGACACCCGTTTTTCACCACATTTACGTTACTGATTCTTATCCTATTTACTGCCGTATTCCTGTATTTCTGGCTCCGTCCATACTTCTCCACATTTGACCGTTCCGAACAGGGGGAATTGAGCTATTCGATGCCTTCACGGAATGGTGACTATACTGCCGAAATTTACGGTGTACCTTACGGTGGTGCGGCAGGCGGCGTTACAATCTGGGTCGATGTAAAGAAGACAAATGCCCCTGAGGACGCCACGGTAAAAACGATCTATCGTGCCAAGCACCACGGAAATAACCATCTCGAATGGGAAAGTGAAAACACACTCCGGATTGAAAACTGGAATGAATATACAGATGAGACCATTACCCTCAACATCGATGACGAAATATATGATGGATGGGGCTGGGCGTGTAAGAGCTTACGGATGAAAGATCAGTCTTTGCGATGCATGGCACCCGAAAAGTAAAGACTTAACAGCTAATATGACGGCTCTGAACACTCGACGGCTCATCTTGATGAGTAATCCTCACTGCACCGCATGTCAGAAGTTGCACGCTGCACGAGAAGCGTAAAAAGCCCCACTCACCGATTCTTCCGGTCAAGCGGGGCTGCTCTTGTTCTGCATTTTATCGTTTATTTACTTACTTACGAGGTGACACTTCACCACGTTCTTCCCGCTCCTTCATCTCCTTGCGTACCACCACTTCGAGCTTCTGCCGATTGGCAAGCAACCCGGGATCGTTGGGCGAGTACTCACGGGCTTTGGTGTTATGCATCAATGCCTGCTCCCAGTTGCCCAGATGAGCATAACAAAGGGATAAACGGGCATGTGGTAGCCAAGTGCGGCAGGCCTCTGGTACCGGGCGCAGACCCGGATCGCGGCTACTCACGTCTACCGCCTGCATATACCAGTAGATCGCCGAGACGGGTTCCTGCCGCTCATGAAAACAGGCCGCAATGGCACAGCAGAAATCGGCATGTGGCAGATCATACTGGAACGACTGCAGCAATGCACCGAGCTTACGCCCCGGCTCACCCAGTCGTTCATAACATTCCGCCAGCCGCGCGCAGGCAATCAGGCGATCCTCGCGGTAACCGCTTGGCTGTTCCAGCAGCTTTGTGTATCCGCGTGCCGCCGCCACATAACGCTGGCGGTCATAACATTCGCCTGCATAATAAAACAGCAGGCGACCTTGGGCTACGCCCTCTTCGGCGATCCATTTGCGCAGAATGCGCACGTTTCGCGCCGAATGATGTCCCGCTTCGCGGCGATGCGTAACGGCAATGTCTGCCGTAATGACCTCGCCCTGCGGGAAGCTGAGCTGCTCGTGCAGCCGGCCATGCCAGCGGCACCCGGCATCCCGCTTGACCAGGCGAAGGCGTCGGTCCGTCACAAGTGGACTCCCCTCCGCTCCCTCGGCCAGCGTGTAGTTCAAGATCACAGCTTCCGTCTTCCCCCCGGACGGAAGCTGCTGCTTCAACACCTCCAGCTTCGCCCGTTCCGCGGGCAGCAGCACATCATCCGCATCCAGCCACAGGATATACTCCTGCGTGGCCTTGGCGAATGACTCATTCCGAGCTGCGGCAAAGTCTTCCTTCCATTCATACGTGTAGACCTGGTCGGTATACTGCGCAGCGATGTCCATCGTGCGATCCGATGAACCGGTATCCACAATGACGATCTCGTCCGCGATGCCGGCAACCGAGTCCAGACAGCGTGCCAGCGTGCGTTCCTCGTTCTTCACAATCATGCACAGACTGATGGTGATCACGTTTTGAGCCCCTTCCTGTCGTACGCGTATTGCAATATGTCTATCATGCAAGTTCCCCTATTTTCTAATTAACTCAAGTACATAGTTCCGGTGTACCTGCAGTAATTTTAATCTCTCAGGCACATGACTTCTTATATCCTATCCTGTTACACTCGTATCCGATGTTACACTTCCCCACACTCCTGACGGCGAAGTCGTTTCACCTGCTCCACCGCACTGTCCAGTGCCTTCTTGCGCTGCTTCATTACGCGGAGGTGCTGATGCTCCACCTCGGCAAAATGGACATGATCCAGCGCCATCCACTCCATCAGTTGATCCAAAGTCGGCGACATATGCAGTTGTGTACTCCGCCGTTTGCGGGCCACACAACATAGATATTTATGATGAACTTCGAGTTTCAAGACTTCAAAATACGGCATCAGGGTCATCGCCAGACTTCCCGCATAGAAGGTCTGCTTGTGGTCATAAAACGGGTGATACCCATACGGCACGGTCACAACCAGCGTCCCATCCTCTTGCAGCAGCCGATAAATCTGGATCAACAACGTCTCCGGATGAGCAAAATGCTCCAGCACTTCTCCAAGCAGCACAGTATCAAAGGTAGTCCTTACTTTCCATTGCGTAATATCCAGCATTCGAAAATCCACATTGTTCCTAACTGGCCTAGACTCTTTGGCAAGCTCAGCTTGCGCATATCTTACACTTTCTTCTTCCAAATCAATGCCAGTGACACGAAATCCTTCACGTGCCAGCAGAATGGACGTAATGCCCTGACTGCACCCGACATCCAGGATGCGTTTGCCTGTCGCCTCACGACACATCCAGTGGATACGCGTTCTTGTCGCTTCATGAGAATCCTCCGAATTGATCTCGCCGTAATAGCGTTCACTCACTCGATCATGATTCGCCATAGGTTTCTCCCGTTTTCACTCGGTGAATCGGCTGACCCATCACCACAATATTTCCCCCGTGGCATCCGGCCGTTGCATTACGTGTATCAAAAATCAGCTTTGCATGATCTGCCATCTCCTGATAATCGAATGCCGAATGATCCGTGGTGATGATCACCAGATCAGCTCCTGTCCATAATTCTGGAACCGCTGGACAAGAGTGCAGCACTGTACCATCATCCTTAAGGAAGACAGGCACCATTGGATCGGTGAAAACCACATCTGCACCCGCTGCGCTCAGCAGCCGAAAAACGTCCAATGCTGGCGATTCGCGCAAGTCGTCAATGTCTTTTTTATAAGCCATACCCGCCAGTACAATACGTGCTCCTCGCACAGTTACACCATTCTGCTCCAGCAGCTCCGAGGCACGCTTCACCACTCTCTCTGGCATTTGCCGATTGGTTGCATCCGCCAGCTGAATGAATTGCAGCTCCGATCCCTGACGGTTTGCAGCCCAGGACAGATAGATCGGATCGATTGGAATACAATGCCCGCCGATGCCGGGGCCTGGATAGAATGGCATATAACCAAACGGCTTCGTTGCCGCCGCATTCAGCACTTCCCAGATGTTTACCCCCATCTGTTCACAGGCCGGGGTCAGCTCATTCACGAGTGCAATATTGACACTGCGAAATGTATTTTCGAACAGCTTTGCTGTCTCCGCTACCGTTGTTGAACTAACGGGAACAACTTCGTTGAGGAACGAACCGTAGAACTGTTTACCATAATTCAGACAAGCGGGTGTGGAGCCACCAATAATCTTCGGGGTATTTTTCACACCATAATGCACACTGCCCGGATCTACCCGCTCTGGAGAATAACAGACGTAGAACTGTTCTCCAGCTCGCCAGCCGTTTGCCACTTCAATCGGTTGTTTCACGCGTTCCTCCGTTGTGCCCGGATAGGTCGTGCTTTCCAATATAACCAGGCTGCCTTCCTGCAAATACGGAGTCATGCCATCCACCGCGGCCGAGATATACGAGATATCCGGTTGATGCTCGGCAGTCAGCGGAGTGGGCACACAGATTACAATGACATTGGCCTGTGCCACCGCTGCATAATCGGTGCTTGCCGTGAATAACCCAGCCTGCATAAGCGACTGCACAACATCATCTTCTATACCTATGACATACGAATTCCCGGCGTTCAGCTTGGCTACCTTGGAAGTATCGATGTCAATCCCGTGGACTTGATAACCGGCCTGTGCTATCTCTACAGCCATGGGTAAACCAACATAGCCTAGACCAATGACAACAGCTTTTAGGGAGCGGTCATTAATATGTTGTATGAGGTTACGTTGCTGTAACTCTTCATTACCTTCGTGCTGGTTGTGCTGATGATTTTCTTCCATTCCTACCACCTCCAAACGCTCCGCCTCCCCTCGGTGGGCGTGTCTGTAAACTCCGAGCGAGTTTTGAGACACACCCTAATCGATATAGCCACCTGCACGCAAAAACCGGGCAATCGCTGGTTTGTTCATCATGGCACTGTCCGAGCGATACTCGGAGAAGTTCACACGTGGCAGACTGCTGTACTGATCCGTCAGGCTCTTGTCCTTGTGCTCCGGCAGGATGACATAATACTGCGCATCGTATTGGTACGTACGCGGTGCTTCAAAGGGCGAGATTAACACTTCATGTAATTTCTCGCCTGGACGTATGCCCGTCACCTTATAATCGAAGGATGGACGACCTGCCTGTTCCAACATGACGGATGCAAGTTCCGTCATCTTGCAAGCTTTCATTTTCATCACAAAAGTCTCTCCGCCTACGGCCCCCTCAGCCGCCTTAAGCAGTAAATGTATAGCTTCGGTACGCGTCAGGAAAAAACGGGTCATGCCTTTGTCCGTAATGGTCGGGCTTTTGCCTTCATCGATCTGACGCCGGAACAAGGGCACAACACTGCCACTGGTTCCAAGCACATTGCCCCCGCGGATGCAGACAAACCGCGTACCTTCACTTAGCCAGTTGGCACGGATCATCATTTTCTCACCCAAGGCCTTCGTCATGCCGTATACGTTAATCGGATCTACCGCCTTATCGGTGGACACATCAATGACTTTCGGAACCTGCATGCGAATGGCAGCACGAATAATATTCTGCGTCCCGATTACATTCGTCTTGAACGCTTCATCCGGCTGGTCCTCGCAGACCGGAACATGCTTCAGCGCAGCCAGATGAAAGAGCACATCCACGCCTCTGCACGCATCTTCCACTGCACGATAATCCCGGATATCCCCAATGATGAATCGCAGACGCGGGTCATGGTTGAACTCACGCTGCATCGCAATCTGGGCATATTCATTACGTGACAGGAGGCGAATCTCAGCCGGGTCCTGTTCTAGCAGCACCTCGGTCAGCTTTTGACCCCAGGAGCCTGTGCCCCCGGTAACCAGAATCGTTTGTCCTTTAATCATGCATATACCCCTCCCTGATCAGATCATGAATTCGCGTAATACCTTTGCCATCTCATCCCGGCTTAACCGGTCTTTGGGCGGTACTTTTTTGACTGACGTATTGCTCGAATGCACGATATTCACGTAATTGCGCGGAGCCAGCAGCTCATGCGGCAGATCAATGACATTGCCATGCGTACCTCGGCCCGGCAGCTTCACCCGATACCCGGATGCGTACTCCGCCGTCTTGTACAGGTAGACATAGAATTGCGGAGAACGATGAAACGCAGGTGCCATCTCGTTGTTCACGCTATCCCAGAGATAGCCGTTCTGGTTAATCAGAGCCATCGTCTGCGGCTGTGGCTGCACGTCATATAGCTGCTGTACAAAGGTCCGGTGATAGAGGTCATCCGAATCCAGACGGGCAATATAGATGTGCTCCGCCCCTTCAGCAAATGCCAAAATCGCCCGTACACTCTCAATATGGGTTCCAAAACGAATGTTGGCAGGCAGCGACTCCTGTTCCGCGAGAATCTCCTGCATCACTTCTCCCGACTCCTTGGATAACTTCACCACCGTGAGGAAATCCTGATTCGTCTGAGCTTTAAGGCAGTGCAAAGTAAATGTGCGAAAAATGCTCATCCGCCGCTCCAGCCATTCTCTCGTCAACCGCTGAGGGTCGAGCCCATAATTGTTGAAGTTAATCTCAATAACCACTTTCCTGGACATAACACTCCTCCTCATGAACGCTGCAAATTCCGTTTACCGGTTACAGACCTTTTTCAACGTTTTGATGCCGTCTTCTATGAAAATCTTCTATCTGACTGATTGCTTACGAGAAACATCTCGCTTGCCAATCCAGCACTCTATAACATATGAATCGCTGATAGAAGCGGTACGGACGAATGCACTGATTTCAACGAAATAGATTGATATACAGCTGAAGATGGTGCCCTGCGGGTCGAACGTACATATCATTACTGCAGCCGCAACATAGAATAGAGCAATTGAATTTTCAAAGGAGGCAACCACTCGAATGAATTCGATCTATCTTGAAATGGATGGTGTGCTGGATCAGCTTGAAGCGGCGCTGCTTGAACAGCGCCCTCTCTCTCTTGTTCGAGTCGGCGATGGCGAGAATATCGTCATGTCCCAGGAAACGGTGTGGACTACGGAACAGGTTCTTCAGGAGCGTTGGGCCATTAAGGCCAATTTAGGGCAAAAAGGACTACGCCTTCCCAACCTGCAGCTACGCGATGAAGTCGCCGCTTCCTTGCAGCGGGCGGATATCGTCGGCGTTCTTCCCCGCGGTGACAGTACGATTAACGCTCCGGATTATCTCAAAAGACCCCTGACCGATATGGTGTTTGCACACTTTGGCATCTCTCCTCCAATGACTTGTCATGCCTGTGTCAATCGGGAGCTGGCGCAGAACCCGCGTTTCTGGCAGATGCTTGCAGGCAAGCGTGTGCTTCTCGTTACCCGTGAGATCGAGGCACTGCGTGCCACGCTCGAACGTGAGCCATATCAACTCAACATTGTGACTGCACTGCCCTTCGACAGCTATGATCAAATGCAGAACACGCTTGAGTGGATTCAGACGAATCAAAATACTTTTGATGTCGCTCTCTTCTCCTGCGGTGTCAATGCGGTTATTCTTGCTGAGCGAACAGCCGCACTCGCCGGTAAAGTCGCCATCGACTTTGGTAAAGCCAACAACATCATTCTGAAAGGCCGTGCCAACTGATTTTCAGGGCACCTTCATCCTCGAATCAGTGAGTTGCATCGAAAACATACCTATGCTTGTAAGACAAAAACCCCCGGCTCTTTGAGTCCGGGGGTTTAATGCTGAGCGCTAGTCGAAACGGGTCGATACATTACTTTGTACGTCTGGGTTGTCTGGGGTATGAGGCGAACTCTGCCCTCAACAGAAGTGATGACGAAGCACTCTGCCTATCATATTACGCCCTTCACTATTAGCCGATGGCTGCAATACCGAATAACATCTCCGGCCCGGTTCTTACTACTGTGGACACCCCCGAGATGAACGAAGTATACACACTTTCCAGTGCTGGTGGTGCAGACAGATGCTGAGCTGTGAACGAATGGAATTCGGCACCTCCGTTCTGTCCGATTGTACCTTCAGCACGGTAGATGACATAGAAAGGATCATATAAAAAACCCCGCACAAGCTCTACAACAAAGGTATCTCCCAGTTCTCCCGTAACACCTACTGTCCCGTTCAACGTAATAATCGGATTCACGACACCCAGGGTCTGAAGACCAATGGTGCCGAATGCTGACGGGGATTCCGACAGAGACAAACCGGGCTGTCCTACCGTTCCCGAGTTCATCGAAGTTCTCATATCGAGAAACACGCCCATGAGTAACACCTCCAATGCTATGGGATACCCTATCCTATGAATCTCATTACTCTTATGATTGGATGTATAACAGATTGCGTGAACCTATTTTTATTTGTCGACTGTTAATGGTATATTGAACTGCATAACGAAAATGAACGGATCGTATGCACAAAGCGGTACAGGCTGTTCAGAAGGAGATTACTATTCATGAATAAACGCAAACGTCCAACAGGCAAAACACCGGCCTCGGCCAAGGGGAAATCTTATGCAGGTTCATCTACAGCACGTTCCGGCAAGTCTACCTTCTCATCTGCAAAATCATCAGGAGCTTCCGCATCACGCAATACGGAGGAGAATAAGAAACCACTAGCTGCCAAATCATTATCCGCACCGAAGAAAGCAGGAGGTAACAAATCCAAAAACGGCAGTGCAGCCAAACGCCCGGGCAATGCCTATTATCGCAAGCAGGAACCACCACGCCAGTACAAAGTGACCGAGCCGGACGAACTGCTGAACTTCCTGTTGCAGCATTTAAAATCAGGACGGAACGCGGTGAAGTCCATTCTGGGTCGTGGACAGGTGTCCGTGGATCAGAAGGTCGTAACCAAGTTTAATGAAGCGCTGACGCCAGGTCAGATTGTCTACATTCGAAAAGAAGGTGCAGTCGCTGCTCCGTCCTTAACGGGTATTAACATTTTACATGAAGACGATGATATCATTGTGATCCGCAAGGAAGCCGGACTGTTGTCCATTGCCGCAGACAAGACGGATGACCTCACGGCTTATCGCCAACTGACAGAGCATGTACGCCGCACCAATCCGCTCAACCGGATCTTTGTTGTCCATCGTCTGGATCGGGATACATCAGGTGTGATGATGTTTGCCAAAAGTGAAGAGGTGCAGCAGAAGCTGCAAAACAACTGGAAAGAAAATGTGCAGGACCGCGTCTACGTTGCCCTTGTTGAAGGTTCGGTAGCCAAAGAAGAAGGCACCATCTCTTCCTGGCTGAAGGAAACCAAAACGCTGAAAATGTACTCCAGCTCTCGTCCGAATGATGGACAACACGCCATTACACATTACAAACGTCTGAAATCGAACCGTGAGTTCTCCCTGCTGGAAGTGCGTCTGGAGACAGGGCGTAAAAATCAAATTCGTGTGCATATGGAAGATCTCGGTCATCCGATTGCCGGTGACAGAAAATACGGCGCACGTACAAGAGACCTTGGCCGTCTCGGACTTCATGCACGTATACTCTCGTTTATTCATCCGACAACGGATGAGTTGATGTCATTCGAAACGGATATTCCAAAGCCATTCCTGTATCCGTTCCGTGCAGAAACTCCACCTGCGAAATAACTGCACCTATAATGTGTGCAATATAGAAAATTCACTAATCGATTGATCATGCCTGAAAGGAGGAACGGACACTGAAAAACCTGTTAATCACCGGTTACCGGGCACATGAATTGCAGATTTTTGGACAGAAACATGAAGGTATTCCTTTTATCAAAAAAGCCATCTTTTCCCGACTCACTCCCCTTGTCGAGGATGGTCTGGAATGGGTGCTGACGCCGGGACAATACGGTGTGGATCTGTGGGCCTGCGAAGTGGTGATTGATCTGAAGAAGACGTATCCACATCTGAAACTGTCGATCATCACTGCCTTTCAGAACCCGGAGGAGCAATGGAAAGAAGACAAGCAGGAGTATTACCGTTCCATCCTCTCGGGTGTGGACTATTACGGTGCGATTAGCAATCAACCTTATATCGGGCCGTGGCAGTTCACTGCACGGGATGACCTGTTGCTGCGTAAAAGCGACGGTCTTCTGCTCGTCTATGACGAAGATGCCGGGGAAGGCAGTCCCCGTTTTGTGAAGGAAAAAGCCGTGAAGAAACAGCAGAACGAGGACTATACAATCATCAGTGTCACTTCAGAGGATATTCAATCTGTAGCTGAGGATGAGCGCATGAACGATGTTATAGACTTTGATGATTCTTCATTCTGATTCATTGTGTATCAGTATAGTTCGTCAGGAGGTGCATAACATTTCGAATGACGTACATATGTTTTTTTTCGAGGCAGGTTGGGTATAAGTAGTATTATAACTGCGATGATATGTCGTATGGGATAAGGGGAACTGCAACCATGACAATTACGCCAGAGCAGCGCATTCAACTGCATGGATTTAACAACCTGACCAAGTCGCTAAGCTTTAATATGTACGATATCTGTTATACCAAAACCAAAGACGAACGCGAAGCTTACATTGAATATATTGATGAACAGTATAACGCCGCCCGGCTGAGTAAAATTCTGAACAACGTCTCTGACATCATCGGAGCCCACGTTCTTAATGTTGCCCAGCAGGATTACGTGCCTCAAGGTGCGAGTGTGACGATGCTTGTCTCGGAAGGTCCGATTGTGGAGATCCCTGAAGAATCACTCGATGAATCTCCCGGCCCTCTGCCCGATAACGTTGTCATGCAGCTGGATAAAAGCCATATCACTGTGCACACCTACCCTGAATTTCATCCTAGTGAAGGTATTAGTACCTTCCGTGCGGACATTGATGTCTCCACCTGTGGTGAGATCTCACCGCTTAAGGCGCTGAATTATCTGATCCACTCATTTGATACGGACATTATGACGATGGATTACCGGGTGCGTGGTTTTACGCGGGATACGAGCGGACGCAAGCTGTTCATTGACCATGAGATCGGCTCGATTCAGAATTATATTCCGGACGAGATCAAGAGCAGCTTTGACATGATTGACGTGAACGTCTATCAGGAGAATATTTTTCACACCAAATGTAAACTGAGGGAATTTGATCTCGACAATTATCTGTTTGGGTACACCAAGGATAAGCTCAGCAAAAAGGAACAACAGGAGATTACGGAGTGGCTGAAGCTGGAGATGGACGAGATCTATTACGGCAAAAATATTAATCGTCCCTCTTAAAGAGGTTGTTCAACGCTGATCCATAAGGGCAAGGGCTAAGACAAGATTTCATGAAGGCAGGGTTCTTCTTTTCGGGGGACCTCCGGCATGTGCTTGTCTTTTTCTTTGTTATGTTGACAGTGTGCAACTTAATTTCTTATTATAGAAGTAACTGTACAATCTACAGTGAAGGAGACTGAGCCCGTGATCGAAACGAATACGACAAGACGTAACGAATCACTGTTACAAGCGCTTACTGCACAGCACAATGCCATCACCAACAACATAGCCAATGCAGACACGCCCAACTACAAAAAGAAAACGGTAGAGTTTCAGGAAGAGCTGAGACGGATCGTTGAGAATGGCAAAACAGATCAGCTCGCCATGAAGCGGACTCATAACAAACACTTCCCTGTCAGTGATCCCAATTCTTCCATCGTACAGTACCGAATTGTCGAGAACAACGAAACTACGATGAACAATAACAACAATAACGTTGATATTGACAAGGAAATGGCGAATCTTTCGGAGAATCAGCTCATGTATAACTACATGGTTGATCGGGTCAGTGGACATTACAAAAAAATGAAGAATTTATTGAATGATCTGAAATAATGAATGTACAAGCAGCCCGAAACGGCTGCTTTTTTTTATAATCTTTTCCCCTGAGTGTAGCTCGTTTGGTGCCATTTTTCGGTATCCGCTCCTGTTCGTAGTATAATGGGGAGAAACGATTGATTTCATATCGAATAAAAGAGGTGCAACATGTCTCCACGTCATTTAAATGGTTTTCAAGGTTCCAAAGTCAGATTAGCGGCCCCATGCCCGGAAGATTGCATGCGTCTCTCCCGCTTCACAGACGATTATGAATATTTACGCAACATGGATACCGATATCGCGATCCCGTTAACGCCGGATGAGACAGGGTCCTCCTCTGTCCGCCGAGACAACGGATTTGAATTTGCATTACGTACACTGGAGGGTAATCGATTCATTGGATTCACAGCCCTCTACCGAATTGAATGGAACAATCGCTCCGCTCGTCTTGCCATTGGCATCGGTGAAGAAAATGATCGGGGGAAAGGATACGGAAGCGACGCTCTGGCTCTGATTCTTCGGTATGGCTTCCACGAATTGAACCTGAACCGAATTGCGCTGGAAGTCATCGAATACAATGAAGCCGCGAGACGTGCGTACCTAAAAGCTGGATTCCGGGAAGAGGGTCGCCAGCGTTCTGCAGTTTTGCGGGATGGCATGCATTATGACCTGATCTCGATGAGTATTCTTGCGGAAGAATGGTCGGCACAGTCTGGGCTTCCCTTGTCATTCCAGTCTACTCACACTACTCAATCTGGGGAAATGGACGCGGGTGGTTTTGCACAACGTAATGGGAACGAACAAGCTGCGCTGTCCCTGTCGGAATTAAGTTCAGATCCAAAAGGTGAATCTGAAATTTCACCTCGCATCGGCGTAGGCGCGGTCATCCTGAATGAACGGGGCGAAGTGCTTCTCGCCTGGCGGAATCGTCAGCCCGAACAGCACACCTGGAGTATTCCCGGCGGGAAAGTAGATCCCTACGAATCACTGGAGACTGCCGTCATCCGTGAAATCAAGGAGGAAGTGAATCTGGATATCGCCATCGATAGTCTGCTCTGTACGGCGGAGACGATCCAGCCACAACAGAAGGAACATTGGATATCCGTGCTCTATTCCACCAAGGTGATTGGCGGTCATGCTCGTAATCTGGAAGAAGGCGGAGCTATCGGTGAGATCGGCTGGTTTCCGCTCCATGATCTGCCCTCTCCACTCGCCTGCTTTGCGGTACCTGGGCTGGAAGCTGTGAAGAAGCTATATAATGAATCCCTTTTAAATTCTAATATCTCATCAGATGGAGGTATTCCTTTATGAATCATGCAGAACAGATGAATCAATTATTTCAGGCTGCACAGGCTGGAGATGTGGCCAACCTGCAATTATTGCTCGCTTCTCACCCGGAACTCACCAATATTGAAAATCAGGATGGGTTAACTCCGCTGGGATATGCCTCTCATTATGGACAAGCAGAAGTAGTTCGTCTTCTTCTGGAGCATGGAGCAGATGTTAACAACCTTTCTCATTCCAAGATTTCCTTTATCCCGTCCAATACTGCACTACATGCCGCGCTTGCGGGAGAACGTTCACCAGAAGTTATCCAACTTTTGCTCGAACATGGGGCATCCACGGGTATTCTGGACAGCGATGGACAATATGCGTTGCACTCCGCAGCATTTCATACGGATCAGATCGAACTTATCGAGATGTTACTTCAGCATGGAGCTGATCCAAACGTGCTAAACTCAGCGGGCTAGACCGCACTGGATATTTCACTTGAACGTGGTAACACGTCTACAGCTTCATATCTACGAGCAGCCATTACAGCGCATCAGCAATAATGATTGGATAACGTAAGCAATACCGCGAATAACCGTCAGGACTCTTTTTGGAGTACAAAGAGAAGGTCTGGCGGTTATTTGTTGTCCGATTACATACCTCTATCGGTGAGAGGCTATATAAGTTGAGCTAAGAATATTTACACTTGCCACTCCGATGACAGAACAACCTTCCGATCGCTGTTATCCCCAGATTTTTTAATTCACTTTTACAAAGGTGAAAATCTGGCGATAAAGGCGAAGTGTATGCTTCCGAAGGAGCTTTCTTTCAGAAAGCTTTTAGCTCCGCTTCTTCACGTTATTTCTGTCCTCTACGTTCTCATGTAAATACTTCGTTCAACTTCTATAGAAATCCCGATACATTATATTTTTTAGAAAATAAGAACCGTTTGGTGCCTTACGCGGTCTAATACTCAACATATCCATGAAAGGAGGAGCCATGTGACCCCTACTCAGCTCACCATAGCCGCAAAAAAAGGGGATGCCGAGGCTTTTGCAGCCTTAATGGAATTACATCAGAGCCAACTGTACCGTATCGCCTATGCCTACCTGCATAACGAAGGTGATGCGCTCGAAGCGATTCAGGAATCAACGTTCAGGGCCTTCCATAAACTCAAAAAATTAAAAGAGCCCTCCTACTTTGGCACTTGGCTCATCCGCATACTGCTCAACTACTGCGCGGACGAACGCAAACGTAAAAGTCGGCTCAGTCCCGTCACCGAGATTATTGAATCCAGCAGTTGGGATCGTCCTGCGGACCCCGATCTTGCTGCCGCCGTATCCACTCTTGACCGGGATTGCAAACAGATTATTATTCTAAGTTATTTCGAAGGTTTCTCCTTAACTGAAGTTGCCGATATTCTCGAAATCCCGACCGGAACCGTAAAATCTCGATTACATCGGGCGCTCGGACAGCTCCGTGATCAACTTGAAACGAAGGGAGATGTATCCTCATGACGGATGAACAAAACTCATTCGACACATTGGAAGAACGTCTGAATGCTCGAAAGACGGAGTACGAAACAATGCCTGTGCCCGATTCCGCCGCCTATCAGGCTGTGCAGTCCGGAATCCGCCAGGCTGCCCGTAAGCGAAAGTCCCGGCTGCGCTGGTACATGAGTTCCATCTCGGCAGCGGCCTTCATCCTGCTGTTTACCGGATGTATCCGTGTCTCTCCCGCTTTTGCATCCTTCGTGGAGCAATTGCCCGGTATGGAAGGCATTGTGAGTATGATTCGCCAGGACAAAGGATTAATGATGGCCATCGATAAGTCCCTCTTACAGCAGGTCGGTGTCACCGACGAGCATGATGGTACTTCCTTGACCGTTGATGGCATTATCACAGACGAGTCACGTATGGTTATTTTTTACACGATGAAAGGCATGAAAGATCCCGAGAAATTCAACTATGATATTGATCTGCTCGATGAGAACGGTAAAGATCTTCCAGTTGCGTTTACTCACGCTTATCCAACACCTTCACCAGACGAGAATGTGAATGAGAATATGATAGACGTGATCTTCACGGATGGAACCTCTCCTCCTGAAGAGCTGAGCGTCGTGTTTAAGGCCAGAGATACAACGCGTGCAGAAAAGTGGAAAATAACGTTCCCGGTAGACAAGAATCTTACCAAAGGCATGAAAAAAGTTATTCCCGTCAATCAGACGTTAACGGTGGATGGGCAGCGTATTGATGTGAAACAGGCTACTCTGTATCCAACCCGTCTTGTACTTGATGTGAATTTTGATCCAAAGAATACCAAAAAGGTATTTGGGCTCAGCGATCTTCAACTGGTCGACGAACAAGGTCGCGCGTGGAGAACAGATACCTCGACAGGTGGAGATGAACGCTCCATTTACTTCGAAAGCATGTACTTCTCCATACCGAAAAAGCTGACCTTGCAGGGATCTGGCTTCTCGGGATTGGATAAAAAGGATCTGGATCTTTCCCTTGATCTGAAGTCACGCCAGATTACAGGTGGCCCTCCTGGATTGAAGATGCTTGGTAGCAAGGTTGAAGGCAAGAATCTAATTATCGACTTTTCTGTTGCTGATAGTATGAACGGCGGGTACGTTCTGGCTTTCAATAATGTTACGGACAGTGCAGGGAAATCATATGAAGTTCCTGGCTCCAGTTGGAGTAGCGGAGAGGGAACGGATGACAGTCATACGATCGTTTCCTCTACTGTCGAAAATGGAGCCAAGATGCAGGGGAAAATCCAAATGCACATTTCCACCTATCCAATGAAAGTGAAGTCCCCATTCTCGTTGGATATTCCTGTGAATCCTTAATCTAAACTCAACAAGCTTTCAATAATCGGATTAATCTATATAATGGAAATATTCATGAAAATGAGCAATGTTCACAGGAAAGGGTGGTTCCACAATGAATAATCGTTCTATCCGTTATCCGCAACCACTCGCGCAAGGAGACATGATCGGTGTGGCAGCCCCCTCCAGCGGTGTAGGCGAATCCCTATACCATTATCTTGAGGAGAGCAAACGCAATATGGAGCGCCTTGGTTTTGGCGTGATGGAAAGCCCATCGCTCCGCCACAACACCAAATGTGTCAGTGCCTCCAAAGAGGAACGCGCCGAAGAGATGAATGCATTTTTCCGCAAGCCAAATATTCAAGCGATTATCCCTCCATGGGGTGGGGAATTCCTCATGGATATCCTTCCCCTGCTGGATTGGGAAGCTTTAAAAACATTGCCGCCCAAATGGGTCATGGGATATTCGGATATCAGTACGTTCCTGTTCGCTTATACCCTGATCACCGGAACAGCATCCACACATGGCACCAATTATGTTGATCTAAGATCAAATACCCTCGACCCCGTGACTGCGCGCTGGATTGATGTGTTACAGACCAAATACGGCGGACAGATCACACAATCGTCTTCCACACATTATCAATCGGCATGGAAACCCGATCTACCTGGATTCAATCTGGATACACCTTCCCTCTGGAAACAGCTCGGCCACTCGGAAGATGCAGATACCGCTGTGTCGTTCTCCGGTCGGCTGATCGGCGGTTGTATGGATACGATCACTTGTCTGATTGGTACGCCGTATGCACCCGTCCAATCGTATTTGGATCAGTATTGTGCTGAAGAAGGAACGATCTGGTACCTAGAGAGCTGTGAGATGAACGCGGGGGATATCTACCGTCATCTGTGGCAGATGAAACAGGCTGGCTGGTTTGCAGGTGTAAAAGGCTTCATGTTCGGCCGACCTGCGGGTTATTCCGATACAGCCGATTTCAATTTTACCGATGCCCTATCCTCTGCACTTGGGGATCTGGATGTCCCTGTACTGTACGATGTGGATCTCGGCCATGTTCCACCCCAGCTCACCTTTGTGAATGGAGCATTAGGCAAAGTCGCTTATGAAAATGGATGCGGGAGCCTCGAGATGGCGTTTGTGTAATCACCTTTTATAGGCAGATGCATACCTTGAAGTAAGAACTTATTTTGAGGAAGGGTTGTGCATCATGTCTGAATCCACATCCACGCCATCCACACGTGTCGTGTATCAAGCCAATCAACCGATGCTTCAATCCGTGCAAAGTGTACGGAATATGCTTCATCATACAGCCCGGCAACATATAGGCAAGAAGGTACACGTCCAGAATATCGATGGGCAAGTGTGGGAAGGTGTCATCATCAGTGCAGACCGGGGAATTTTGTATCTCCAGGTTACCCCGATGCACGGATATCCTGAACCGCGCGCCTTGTTTGGACCAACGATTTTGCCTCTTGTGCTGTATGAATTGTTGGTTATCACTCTGTTGATGTAGTGGTATTGTACTTCTATATCCAAACCTGTTCCAAGAAGCTTCGCTCCTGAGATCTTCAAGTCTTGGGAACGAAGCTTTTTTATCGTCTTGGCGATGGTGCGGTATGATTCCTTGCGAGCGTGTGAAATATGATACAATGGTGTCGCAGCACCCCATATCTCATATGAAACGGAGCTTGATCCGGTTGGAATACATACGTCATGATTCATCACCCGTATCACAAGCCGAGACGGGGATGATTGGCAACAACCCTACTGAACAATCCCGCGTGATTGCAATCTGTCTGCTCGCAGGCAAAATCATGCTGCAAAGCGGTGGTGAAACCTACCGTGTGGAAGATACGATGAAACGTATGGCGGCTGCGCTGGGTCTACCCCATTCGCACAGTTACGTTGTTCCGACAGGCATCTTTTTCTCTGTTGATGCAACCGAACCCGCCAAGCTGATTCGCATCTCCGAACGTACGACAGATTTGGACAAGGTGTCTGAGGTGAATGCGGTCTCCCGTCGCATCGGACAAGGTGAGCTTTCCGCTCAGGAAGCTCATGATCTGTTGGTACAGATCGAAGGCAAGCCCTCCTCCTATTCAACGGCTGTGCAGCTTACGGCCGCAGCGTTATCCAGTGGTTGTTTTACCATTATGTTTGGCGGGGGCTGGAGCGACTTTCTTCCGGCGCTAATCTGCGGAGGCATAGGCTACGCTGCCGTTATTGCCTTTCACCGATTGGTGCGGGTCAAATTCTTTGCCGAGCTTACGGCATCCTTTGTTATTGGCTTACTCGCTTTTCTCCTGATCTATATGGGAGTCGGTCATGAACGGGACAAAATCATCATTGGTTCGGTTATGCCGTTGGTTCCGGGTCTGCTGATTACCAATGCTGTACGCGACCTGATGGCCGGACACCTGGTCTCCGGATTATCCAAGGGAGCCGAGGCATTTCTGACTGCTTTTGCCATAGGTACAGGCATTGCAGTTGTATTTTCACTTTTTATGTAAGACGGAGGAATGCAGGATATGCTCCATTTTATTGAACAAGCCTTAACCAGTTTTGTCGCTTCAGCCGCGTTTGGAATCATCTTCAACGCACCACGGCGCATGCTGCTCCACGGTGGATTTGTCGGCATGATCGGCTGGATTATCTATATCGTGCTTGAATATGCAGCAGATGCGGTGCCTGCTACACTTGCAGCGACCATAGCCGTAGGTGTCATCAGCCAGGTATTCTCTCGCATGTTTCGCGCACCCGTTATCATCTTCAGCGTCGCAGGCATCATTCCTCTGGTTCCTGGTGGACTCGCGTATAATGCGATGCGAAGTTTTGTGCAAAATGACTACAGTGCCGCTATGGAGATGGCAGCCAAAGCACTCATGTTATCCGGCGCTATTGCCGTAGGCCTGGTGCTCTCCGAGGTATTAAACCAGATGATACGCCGAATTCCTGCCTCACTGCGGACCAAATCATCATCGAAATGATTATTCTTTTCATATATTCAACACACGTAAGGCCCGTTAGCATACAGGATAAAATCTTGTTAACTACGGGCCTTACGTATCACTATCCTATAGAGCACTATAGTTCAGTGAGACAATCAAAGAAGTCTATTTACTTCACAAACGTATTTTTCACACGTACCGACTTTAGGAAATATGGAATGAAGATACAGCACGTCAGAAGCGATCGGATTGTTAAATTAAATGCTGATGTTGGATCGAGCACATGCTGCTCTCTTGGAACTTCGATTCGTGCGATCAAGATCCATGTCACAATTCCAATCAATACATTTGCAATGTACAGAATAATCATCATGCGCGGAAACTGTTTCTTTTTCTTATACAACAATACGAGATTCACGATAACAACTATTAGTAAAATGACGCTGCTTATAACCCCGAACCAAAGGAGCGGGCGTATCCCTTCAGTATAAAGTTCCGGATCGACACCACGAACACCCTCCCATCTTACCGGATCCAAAATGACATTTACCTGCGACATATCCGCGAACAGAAGCACCAGTGAGACCCATAGGCCAATTTGAATTAAAATGATCCAGCCGCCTAATCCGGAGATGCCAGGCCGTTCCGGTCTGATACCACTCTTAGGCTGCAGCGAGCTTGTATCCAGTTCCGAGTTCCTATATTTATAGTTCATTTCAGCCTCCTTTTACGATAGATAAGACACACATTATACATTAGAAGCTATTTTCTGTGTTTTCCAAGAGAAGGAAGGAAACGTATGGGCTATGGTCTCTCTCTTGCATTCTATTGGGTAGCACGTCTCATTACCGTCGCGAACAACTCCGCTGCAACACCACTTCCTGATCTCATATAATGTTTTACATCCGTATGATCAAATCCCATCCAGACCGCCGCAGTCCAGTTACTCGTATAGCCCACAAACCATAGATCCCGATTAGCCTCTCTTCCCACACCAGGTAATGCAGCCTGTGTTGTTCCCGTTTTCCCTGCTACCTTGTGCTGACCGAGTTGTGCCCGGCTTCCTGTTCCCTGACTGACTACATTTTGCAGCATTCTGGTCATGGCATTCGCCGTACTGGAGGAGATTACCTGCTTATTTTCCGACTTATGAGCAAATATTGTCCGTCCTTGTGAATCTGTAATCTTGCGTATCAGATGGGCTGTATTCAATTTCCCATGATTCGCAAACACCGTATAGGCCTGCGCCATCTTCATTGGCGACACTCCCTGATGCACACCTCCCAAGGCAATTGAGAGGTTTAGATCTTCTTTCCCCAGTTCAATACCGAGCCGCGCTGCAAATTGATGTGCATCGTTCAGTCCGGTCTCATGAAGCAGCCATACGGCTGGGGCATTGATGGACTTTTGCAAGGCTTGGGACATGGCAATTGAACCACTGTAACGCCCACCGAGATTGGAAGGTTGATAGCTGCCATATTGCATGCGTTTATCCGGTAGTATGCTCTCTGGCTTGAACTTCCCCGACTCCAACGCAGGGCCATATGCAATAATCGGTTTAAAAGAAGAGCCTGGCTGCCTTGCATCCATAATCGCCCGGTTGATGCCCCCTTTTAAAGGATTACGTCCACCCATCATTGCTTTCACTTCACCGTTGTGCTGGTCGATAATAACCATACTTGCCTGGACCTGCTCGTCTTGGCGATCATCGGGGAATCGGGTAGCGTCTGCAAATGTTTCTTCCATCGCCAGTTGTGCCTGTTCGTCTAGCCCAGTTTGAATAACCCAACCTGCCGATTGAATCTCTGCTTCACTTTTACCTGTGAGCCGAGAAGCCTCCTGAATCACAGCATCCACGGCAGACACATATGCGGGCTCGCTCAAGCCCGGTGAAGTTGCTGCATTTAATACGGTTTCAGGCGGCGTGAAATCGACGTCACGGGCTTGGAGCATCTGCTTTCGTGTAATTAGTCCCTGTTCATGCATGAGTCCAAGGATAACGGCACGTCTTTGTTTGGAAAGATCAGGATGATCTACTGGATTGTATATGGATGGACCTTTGGGCATTCCCGCCAATGTAGCAATCTGCCATAGTTTCAATTGGTGCATATCCTTAATTCCGAAATACCGCCAGGCTGCCGCTTTTACACCATACTGCTGGCGTCCCATGTAGATCTGATTCAGATACATTTCCAGAATTTCATCCTTGCTATACTTCTTCTCCAGGGCCATTGCAATCGATATCTCATTCACCTTTCGACTCAACGTTTTATCCCCATTCAAATACAGATTTCTTGCCAGTTGCTGCGTAATGGAGCTTCCTCCCTGACTCAGATTCATATGTAAGATGTCTTGCATAATGGCTCTGCCAAGTCCGATGAAATCCAGTCCATCATGGTTGTAGAAACGTCGATCTTCTGTAGCCAAAAAAGCCATCTTTAATAAATCTGGCATAGCGTTCAGTTCAGCATATTCGGAATACCCTTTGGTCTGCGTATGCAACCTCGAAATTTCGGTCCCCTCTGCATTCGTAATAATGGTTGAAGAGGCCACCTGCATGGCCTCTGGACGATTGCGAAGTATTCCTTCGCCATAAGTAATCAGATAGAGATAGAAAAGGGTCAATATCAAAACTACAACCACTGCGGCATCAAAAATATAATACATCCATCGCTTGCCCCTGTGCTTCAACATTCAGGCTCCTTGTGTACCCGTTCAATTGGAACTTCGTGTTCCTGTCTATCTCGTTGTGTAATCTCCAGAGCATGTTGAAGCAGCAATGTCTGTTCATACGCCAACTTGACCCAATGCTGAACTTCCACCTCGTCCTGGCACCGCCCTTGGATGATCTCATCCAGAGAAGATTGAATACCGTAAAGAGTAAGTTTTATCGGTAGGTCAACCTGTGTAGAAATAGTTTGAGTGTTCTCCTTGTCTTCTTCATTATGTTGCTGAAGTCCGGGTTGCTCATGCTTAGTAGACGCTCCCTGTATCTCTCTTCTCTCCTGTTTCCGTTCTGATCTGCTCAGCCCTTCCTCATGCAGGAGAAACGTAATTACATTCAGATTGGCAGCAATTTGTCGTAGTTCACCACCACTTAGAACATCAATTCTTCCAGGATTGTGGCCCAATGCAAGTTCGGCTGTTCCGCGTGCAAGTTGATTGAGATCTTCCGCAATCTTCTGGGATCGAATCCAGAAAAAGATCGCAAACACGGCTCCGCCAATGAAGATAAAGAGCGGCTTTGTTCCAATATGGTTGATTCCCCAGTTCATCATACGCGTTATCCATACTGCATCTGGAAGGACGTGATTGTGGGCAAACCGTAGCACGTGATAAACGACAAAAAGGAGCGCTGCGCTCAGTAACGCGCTTGCTCCTGCAATGTATATGTATCTTAGTCTTACAGTACTGAAATGAGACTTCATATTCGGTATCCTCCTCATACAATAATATGGTAATAGAGGTAGAATACCGAATATTTCTTAATGAGGAAGTAGTTAACTTCTTACCAAATTCTTAATTATTATTTCTCTGAGTAATTACTTGGTGGAGCAGCAGTTACAGGGAATCGGGTAACAAAATCCGTTCTGCCATTTTCACTGTAGGCAACGATACTTCCTCGATGTAATTCAATCATCGATTTGGCAATCGCTAGGCCGAGACCGGTACCTCCCGTATCGCGGGAACGGGACTTATCTACCCGATAGAATCGATCAAACAGATGTGGCAGATCTTGTGCCGGAATCAGTTCACCATAATTACTGATGCGGACTACAGCCTCTCTACCTTCAAGGGCCAGCCCAATCTCCATTAGTTTACCTTGCGAACCATACCGAATGGCATTGCTGAACAGATTCTCATACGCTCTTACAAGCTCTCCTGGAGCAGCCTGTATCCATAGTGGATCTTGCCCGCCGATGATCTTGTAGGTCATGCCAGCATCCTCCAGCATGGGAGCAAACTCTTCAGCCAGCTGCATCAGAAACGAATTCAGGTTCAATGCTTGCAGAGATAACGGAAGACTCCCGCCACTCACACGCGTATATTCGAACAAGTCATCGATTAACTTGCGAAGGGTCAAGGATTTCTCATAGGCAATGCTAACGTAATAGCGCATCTCAATCTCATCCTGGTACCGATCCTTCTCGATGTACTCCAGAAATCCCAGAATAGAAGTGAGTGGTGTTCTCAGATCATGTGATATCCCCGTAATCAGATCGTTTTTGGCAGCGACCGCATTACGCTCTTCCTGAAGCGATAACTGCAATTGTTCAGCCATCTGATTAATGCTTGTAGCAACCACTCCGAATTCATCCGAGGTCTTCACTTCGATGCGATGGGATAACTCTCCTTTGGCAACTTCCTGAATTCCCGCCGTAATTTCATCCAGAACCCGCATCACCTTGCGTGAGAACAGGAAAAAAAACAGCACAAAACTCAGCACGCCTACCACAATCATCAAAGGCACTGAACCGATATTATTCACCAACCACCTGATCCCTTGGGCTGGAATGGAATAATCCGGATACGTCTGAGCTTCCAGGATGTTCTGCCCCACCTGACTGCCCCCGTACAAAATAACTGCAGTTAATATGCCGCTCAGAAAAAATGCATAGATAAATTTCCATCGAACTGTATTAATCAGCTTTGAATTCATAGTAGGAACTCCCTGAATGTGTTCATGTTACACGACATCCTGTGAATGTACATGTTTATTGCGGTTTGATCATCTTATAACCAACACCCCATACGGTATGAATAAACTTGGGGTGTTTGCTGTCGAGTTCAATCTTCTCACGAATCTTGCGAATATGTACCATGACGGTATTATTCGACTCCATGAATTCTTCTTTCCAGACTTGACGATAGATCTGTTCCATACTAAGTACTGAACCTTGGTGACGAGCCAGTAATTCAAGAACTGCAAATTCACGCGGAGTCAGACGAACCGGCTGCTCATCCACCCAAACTTCATGTGTATCGGTATTAATGACCAGATCATCAATAACCCACTCGTGCTCTTTGTTCTCCCGACCTTCATTGAAGGTATGATACCTGCGCAGCTGAGATTTCGCCCGTGCGACAAGTTCAAGCGGGTTAAACGGTTTGGTTACATAATCATCAGCACCGATGCTTAGCCCTGTGATTTTATCCATATCCATGCTTTTGGCGGACAGCATAATAATCGGCATTTTCTGCTCTTCCCGAATTTTCATACAAGCTTCTATTCCGTCCATATTTGGCATCATGACATCCAGAATAATGAGATCAATCGACTCTCTTTTCAATTGTTCCAGCGCTTCAAGCCCATCATTCGCGGTGAGAATCCGATAACCCTCGTTGCCAAAATAAATTTCCATCAGTTTAATAATCTCCTGCTCATCATCGACAAGCAGAATGGTTGCTGGCTGTGCCACGGCATTATTCCTTTCCCCTCCATAATTCCTTACCTGTTCAAAGTATACCACCGAGGGATGAAACTGCGAAAATCATCGTGATCTTCACGGACTCGCTCGATCTTGGCCATCATCTCAAGCGTCTCTTCAGGCTTCACCTGCTGAATCCACACCACGGAAGACACCAGCGCCATAGCCGTATACAGTGAATACAGTCTCCAGAATAACTCATCCGGTTCATTGCCATCGAAATAGCCCTGAATCTGACCCATGGAATATGGAATACTGATCTCCGAAGCAAACAAACCCAGCTTCAAAAATTCATGAATGGGATCACCTTGATCATAACGATTAAAATCAATCACTCCTGCGAGATTATCCTGCTTAATGACAAGATTGCTCGGGTGGAAGTCATCATGCTGAAATCCATCAGGACGATTTTTCATCCAACCAAGATGGTCTGCAATAAACGTTAAAATAGCATGATCCTCTTTCATCACGATAGGACACTGTTTATAGCGCTCCACGTAACGTTGATGCTTCGTGCTCTTGCGTATGTACCATGATTCGATCTGTTCCTTCATCGGCAACTGATGAATCAGCTGTAGCTGCGCTCCTGCTTCGAAGCCAACCGCCCACTGCTGCTGTTCATTCAGCTGGGGTAGTCTCTCGGAAGCATCTTCACCTTCAATGTAGCTAAGAATCATATAACCGTACTTCTCATCCAATCTACCTATGCCCAACGTTGCTGGACACAGTACACCTAATTGTTGCATGCTCTGCAAACATTGATATTCCCTTTGCTTCATCCATTCCTCTGCAACATCATACACCCTCACCAGCACATGCCCTTGGCCAGGGACAAACATTTTGAATTTAACATCTGCTGAATACCCCTTCATAACAGGTTCAATCCGCGTGGCCTGACCAAGTTCAGGAATCTGTTTTAACCTGTCCATCAACGTATTGTCCATCGATGCATTCCATGTATCGTGTTGTTCCACGTCCCGAATCCTCCGTTATTTCAAGTATAGCGTGTAGTATCGTCGGTGTATTCCCACTTTAACCCATGATGTTTCCTATAACATGCTTATATGTATTCTATCCGTTTCTATTTGAAAAGTACTGATTCGGGTTCTTTGCCCGTTAGGGTCAGCATCGTATACAATTGTCCTCTGTGATGATATACATGCCCCATAATCTCAAGTAACCACTCCAGCCGACTATAGGAAGCTCCCCAGTACGAATCCGTCACATGTAATAACTCTTCCGTGTTAAACTGCCTGTACCGTTGGTATAGATACATCTGGTTATCAATCAGAGCCTGCTTGATCTCACCGAGCGAATGCACCTGATTCTCTGCATAGAATTGAGCCATCTCTTCCTCCGATGCACCTTCAGAAATATAAACATCCGCTCGGCAGATCACAGACAGATGGGCTAGTAATTCTCCAACAGGTCGTTTACCTTCAATTGGAGTCAAAGCCAAGTCTTCTTCCGACAGCTGATCACATATATCGATTAAAGATGTTACAGCCACGTCAATATGTTTGAACGCAGATTGAATCAACAGATACACTTCCTTTTTATCCCATTATACAGAACATATGATCGGTTATCAACCAAGATATCCCTCCCTAATTTATACCCCAAATCTATATAAATTGAACAAAACATTTACACAAAACGGAGAAGACAGAAAGGACCTGAAGAAGCGGAGCGTTCGCCTTTATCACCGGATTTCCCCTTTATAAGAGGAATCAAAAAAATCTGGGGATAACAGCGATCGGAAGGTTGTTCTGTCATCGGAGTGTGCAGTGTAAATATTCTTCAGTTCAATTTATGAAACAATCTACGAACAAAAAAGTCCTTCCTCCTTCATATAGACGGGATTCAGGACATTTTGTTGCCTATTTGTTTTCAAATCTTGGCTCAACTTGAGTATAACGAACAATACGTTTGCTCGAATCGTCCAGCCTCCAAGTCAGACTTGCGAATGAAAAATTGCATTTCCCCGCAATCCCACCATTGGAAACCAATAGCATCATGTGTATCTACCTTCAACAGCAGCAGCGTATCGGATAGTTCCTGCCATGTCCGTTCCTCATCACCGCCGTAATGCTTGGTCAGCTTCTTCTCACATTCCTGCTCATTATAATCGTACTCTTCTCCCAGTGCGATCTGTAACAAGGCACGATGCTCGGCATCCGGATGCTGCCCGTCAGGATATCCAAACATCCCACCCCAATTCAGCGTACTCGGATGATTCCAGCTCGACTCGAATTCAAGGTAGCGGTCATACAGACTCACTTCCGATTCGGCCTCATCCGTCTCAAGCCGAAGCGGCGAGAGCTCATTCAGCGCGTTGGCGTCAATATATGCATATGTAGGAAACTCAAGATTAGGCAGCACGGTCACTGAATGTGCAACAAACGGGGCTCCATCCAGCGCGGTATCACCTTCAGGCTCTCGCCTTATCAGGTTATGAGAACTCGGCTCAAAAATCACACGATGTTCAATGGGACAAGCAGATTCATCCTTGCCAACGAAAAAGTATAACATGCCACGTTCAGGCAAAGTCCCGCGCCCATCATTCGGCGTATACGGCGACAAGTCCACCAGGTTCAGTTGGGCCAGGAAAGTCATCGGGACTCCTTCTTGTGTTACGGGCCATTCCATGCGACTTGGCAAATCCGGATGTCCACCCACACGTGAGTTTCCTGTTCTGCGATATTCGTCCAGTGTGGATACATCGAGGCGAATTCCCCAGCGGCTTGAAGATAACAACAGATCTGCAGCGACTCCCAAACCATATTCCTCAAGTGTTTTACGGGCTTTTCTGGTCAGACGTTCACATTGTTCTGGCTTAATCATATAGATCCTCCCCTTTTGACAATACACCTATGCTGAGACATATTCAGGTTCACACCTGTATATTCTTCCGCCCGGACGTCTTTCCCTGCTTCTATATAAATTGAACTTAAGAATATTTTACACTTACCACTCCGATGACAGAACAACCTTCCGATCGCTGTTATCCCCAGAATTTTTTAGATTCACCTTTGCAAAGGTAAAAATCCGGGGATAAAGGCGAACTCTTCGCTTCTTCAGGTTCTTTCTGTCCTCTACGTTCTCGTGTAAATATGTAGTTCAATTTGTATAGAAAAAAGAGACTGACATCCCCTGTCAGTCTACTTCCTTAATTTTATATTCCATTTCAACGATTTGGATCAGAAGACTTTTCCTGGTAAGCACGCATATGCTCCTCACCATCCAGGAATTCATGGGCCTGATGGGCTGCCATCACACCATGATAGCTGATATCCAGACCCAAATCCTCCTCTTCTTCTGTCGAACGTACAGGCACAATTTTGCCAATCAACTTTAACCCGATCCAAGTCATGGCGAATCCCCAGATGACCAGGGCTGTAAGGCCAAGTGCTTGAACACCCAGCAACCTCCAGCCGCCGCCCATGAATAATCCACCATCCGTAGCGAATAGACCTACAGCAATCGTTCCCCACATGCCAGATGCAGCATGCACCGGGAACGCACCAACCGGATCATCAATCTGCCGACGGTCCAGCCAGTTGGTGGCAGCCATCATTAATAGACCGGATACTGCCCCAATGAATATCGCTGCTACATCACCAACAAAAGCACAGCCTGCCGTAATGCCGACGAGTCCCGCGAGTGAACCGTTAATGACCGATGGCGCATCTGAACGATTGAAGCGGAATAACGTATACAACAGCGTAACCGCACCACCCGAAGCCGCAGATAACATCGTGACAATCGCAATGTGACCAATTCTTACATCAGTCGCACTGAGTGTACTACCAGCATTGAAGCCAAACCAGCCAAACCATAACAGAAATGCACCTACAGATGCCAATGGCAGATTGCTCGGGAGTGCAATGGCACTTACCCCAAGTGGCGTGTATTTGCCTTTACGCGGGCCAATGATAATCGCAGCCGCCAGTGCCGAGAATCCGCCGAGTGCATGGATGACAGCCGAACCGGCAAAGTCCTGCATCCCCAGCTGACTAAGCCAGCCGCCGCCCCATGCCCAGTGTCCACCAATTGGATAGATAATCGCCGTCATCAATATGATATACAACAGATAGGCACGGAAATTGATCCGCTCGGCTACCGCTCCTGAAACGATGGAAATAACAGCAATGGTAAAGGCAGCCTGGAACAACCAGAATGTCTCCAGAGATACCGGTACGTTAAGGTGAGACAAATCCCCATTCAGGAAAAACCCCGTTACTCCCGCAAAACCACCCACGTCCGAACCATACATCAGTCCAAAACCGATAGCATAGAACAGTAACGTCCCAATCGTAATGTCAGCAAAAACCTTCATAATAATGTTCACACTATTTTTATAACGCACAAAGCCAGCCTCGAGCAGGGCGAATCCACCCTCCATCAATAAAATCATTGCTGCACTCAGTACGACCCAGACCGTATCAATCCCGGTGCTTAACGTCTCCAAAGTCATGTTTGTACATCCTCCGTTTCACTAAGCTGTCTGAGCTCACGGATTGTATCGGGCGCAAGCTCAATCTCGTCCCGCTCAATGCTGTCCGGATGCTTAATTCGTTCTGCGATCTGATCCAATTCACGTATGCGTCTGCGAATCTGTTCCATCTTGCGAAAACGTTCCTTCACCTGCACCATATACTCTACCGCCTGATGATGGGATGCGGGGCGTCCCGCAAACCATTTGCGTACAGGCGACAACGATTGATAAGCAACCTCTTCCGCTCGACGCTTTTGTTCGAACTGTTCGATCTTTTTCTTGAGCGTTTCGATCTCATTTTCTTTTTTGACCTTCAGCCGTTCGATAAGGTACAATAAATCGGACGATGATATTTGCAATGCTGTATGGTGATACACCTCGTCGATTACTAACATATCATGTCAGGACTCCTTACATATCAAGTTACTTGTACCGATTATAGTTTGCCGGGGCCTGCCCGTCAATCTTTTTTTGGACTTGGTATGGATGGAAATGAACCCGTTCATAGAGAACGGCTTTTTTTATTTGCCACAAATTACATCTAACAAGGCTAATCTTGCCTAGGTTCGCATTCACTCTTCCATTCTCAATGCTTATAGAATAAGCATCCACATTTGGGGTAATGAACATACACAGACTACCGGCATCATAGAACCCGTATATAAGGAGAGGATTGCACAATGTTTACTCGTAATGACGATATACGCAACCAAATCTGGGAAGCCGTCTCGGGACTCGAAGAAGAACAATTGAACCGCAAGCCTTCACCCGAACAGTGGAGTATTATGCAAGTACTACGTCATCTGAATCTGATGGAAAATGTCATTGGAAAACAAGCCCGCCTAGCCCTCGAGAAGGAACAGACGGTGTCTGTGGACAAAAAACCATATGAATTATCGTTGGATCGCAGCCGCTCCGTCGAGGCACCACCCCATCTTCAGCCTCCAGCAGCGCCTGAAGCACTCGCTGACGTACGCAGTGATCTGGACAAATCTCACCAAGCGTTAAATGACTTTGCATTGGATCATGATCCTGACCTGTTGCACAGCAAGTCCTTTCCTCATCCCGTGTTTGGTGAGATGGATCTTACCCAATGGATTGACTTTGCAAGTTATCATGAGGAACGTCATCTGGGACAGATCCAAGAGATTAAACAGCAGCTTGGCATGTAAACACAATCTATACTTACACATAGCCAAGAATATAGTTGTACGACAAAAAACCTCCAATCCTATGAATTTAGGTTGGAGGTTTTCAATGTTCTTTTCTACGAATAAGAACGCCACTTATATTTTTTTGCCCAAAATCGCCAGATCTCTATTCACACCATCCAGTACGGCAACTTCGGGATAATACCCCCATTGTTCAAAACCATGCTTGCGCAATAACCCCAGACTCGGTTCGTTATGCCCAAAGACAAATCCGAGAATGGTCGTAATCCCAAGTGCAGGACACGCCGCAAATACCGTTTCGAGCAAACGTCCGCCAGCCCCAATTCCGCGGCTTTGCTGATCGACGTATACACTAACTTCCACCGTTCCGTTATACGCAGGGCGTCCATAGAACGAGCTGAGACTTGCCCAAGCTACCACCTGTCCTGCTTGCTTCATCACCCAGAGTGGACGATGATCCGGTGAATGTTCCTCGAACCAAGGCAAACGTTGCTCCACCGTCACCGGCTCCAAATCCGCTGTTGCCATACGGCCCTCAATGGTAGAATTATAAATTTCCACAATCCTCGGCAAGTCCTCCAGGCGCGCATATTCAATCTGCACATCTTCCAGTTTCATCACTATTCCTCCATCATTCCAGATCGTTCTATTATCATAGAGGATATTATAATGGAAAATAGAAGCCTTCGTCATCCCTAACATTCTGACAGAGAAATCTGTAAATGTTTAAGTAAACATTTACACGACAACGGAGAGGACAGAACCAATCAGAAGAAGCGAAGCGTGCGCCTTTATCCCCGGATTTGCCCCTTTATATAAGGGAATCAATAAAATCTGGGGATAACAGCGATCGGAAGATGGTTCTGACCGCGTAGTAGTCCAGTGTAAATTCAATGCTTCAACTTATATATAGCATTACTCTGGAAGTCCCTGAATTGTGTTCCCACGAGTTAACTGCTGAGTCTGGTCTGCCCAACGAATGTTAATTGAGCGAGATGTGAACAGATCCGGGCCGTCCGACACCTGGAAATGCAGATGAGCTTCACTGGAGTTCCCCGAATTACCAAGTTCGCCGATGAGGTCTCCCTGCTTGAGCTTATCTCCTTTTTTGACCGAAACAGTGCCTTCCTTGATGTGTGCTGTGATGCTGTATTCACTGTTGCCATGGTCAATCACCACATAGTTACCCGCTGGTTCTTCCGGATTCATGACGCCGGGTATATTGTCTGGTATGTTATTTTTGATATCGACAACTGTTCCGTCCGCAGCAGCATAGAGTGGTTGACCAAAAGCATGGTAGCTTGCGTTCACCTTGGCATCCCCTTTATAGCTGAAACCTTCTTTTGACCGAATGATATCCAGCGCGTAGCGCTGTGTTTCATGCTCATAATGATAGTTCGACATCACATCGTTGCCTCCCCAGAACACATACCATTCACCCTTTAAAGGGAAATGGAATTCGGTTTTGGTGAACTTTTGATCTGTATTCTTATGGGTTTTCAGCGGCTGGATCAACAGACCATCAATCTGATTGGCCTCGGTAAAATAGGCTCGAATCCCTTTTGTCCCTGTTTGATCCTTCCAGGCGAACTCGGTCAGATTGTTCATCTCAGCTGCGAACACTTGATCCAGGGAAGTTACTCCTTCCAGGAACTCGTCAGCAGACGTTTTAAGATTTTCAAGTGTGATCGCTTCCTTCATTTGAGGACTCAACTGACGGTAAATATCTTCACTGGAACCCTTCATGAGGGTATCAACAAAATTGTCGGGTGTAACCATTGCAGTTCCTTCTGAAGCGGAATTCTGTTCCTGATGAGTGTTCTCGCTCGCTTCATTATTGGATGCCTGTTCGGCTGACTGTTGCTCTGCCTGGTCGGAAGTAATGGAATTGCTGTTGCCGCAAGCAGACAATATCACGCAAGCTCCAAGGGTAATCGCAAGCACCTTCCAGCCCTTTCTATTCTGTAATTTCGAATGTGTATGTTGCTCTGATTTCAGATGACCTTCTCTGTTCATTCTCAACATCCCTTCTGTTATCGTTATACTTTCCAGTTAAGTGTACAGAATGAGTCTTATCCTTCGTCTAACCCCATCTTACATGTAGTTAAACTTGCAACGCCTTTTGAGGCTGCATAATTAAGATTCCGTTAAGATAGCTCGCAAGCTATACAGGCCTCTTGGATGGTATGATTAGCAATACACACAACGGAAGGATCAGGAGGTCATTTTTAAACTATGGATAACGTCTCATTACTGCTTGTGGATGATGAACAGGCTATTCTGCATATGCTGAAAACCGTTCTGCTCAAAGAGCAGTTTCTCGATATTGATACCGTTACAACAGGCGAAGCTGCCATTGATGCCTGCAACAACAAGACGTATCATTGCATCGTGCTCGACATCATGCTTCCTGGCAAAAGCGGACTGGAAATCTGTCCTTTTCTACGGCAGGTCACCGATGCTCCTATCCTGTTTCTGACGGCCAAAACAACCGATTATGACAAATTAACTGGGTTCGCCGTCGGTGGCGACGATTATGTTGCCAAACCCTTTAATCCTCTCGAAGTCGTTGCTCGAATTAAATCATTACTGAAGCGTTATTTACCTACTAAAACATCAGAGATCCCGGACCACGTCTCATCTAACGTAAATACGTCATCTTCCAGTATCCCGGAGGGTGTGTACGACTTTGGACGATTCCAGGTATTGGAATGGGCTGGTGAGCTTCGAGTTGAAGGAGAATCCGTATCCTGTCCAGCACTTGTGTTTCAATTGCTGCTCTTTTTCTGCAAGCATCCCAATCGCATATTCACCAAATCAGATCTATATGAGCGAGTATGGGGCTCTGAAGCCATTAGTGATGATAATACCGTGATGGTTCATATTCACCGCATTCGGGAGCGCATTGAAGCCGATCCTTCCAATCCGGTGTTTCTCGTCAATGTCCGGGGTTTGGGTTACAAACTGATTCAGCCGGAACATGTGTCACGCCCATGAGTATTCGTCGCAGGTTAATGACACGGTTTATCGGGATGCTTGCCGGTGCAGTTGTTCTTATCATCCTGCTTGGGTCTGTAGCCACTTACTGGGTCGTGCAGAGGATCAATGAAGTGAATCTGGTGGATGATTTTGTTGCTAGTGGCCTGGATCAATTGATTAATACAGCAGAGATCATGCCAGACGGTACCATCCAATATGACCCTGAATTACTGAAGCAAGTGGACAAAAATAAAGGGTGGCTTCAAGTTCTGGATGAACAAGGATATGCCATTGATGATTACCATACACCCGCCGATGTTCCCTCTCACTATAAACCTGGTGAATTAATCGCTTACTGGGAAAGTCAAAAGCTGTTTCCTTACCAGATCGCCATGCTGATCCGGGAGAAGAACGGAAAGAACATCACCTTGTTATATGGCGAGAGTAACCCGGCCAAGTCCTTAATGAACAACATTCGTTCAGATCTTGCTTTCACCAACGGGAAGCTTGATCTTCAGCCCGACCAACAGGAGGCCCTCCGTGCCGCCAAAGCTTATCTTCAAGTATTGGACGCGTCAGGACGCGAGCTCTCCTCCTATAACAAACCGACCATAGGCGTACCAAGCGAATACACCATTCAGGAACTCGTTCTGCAAGTTCGCTACCCGAGTCGATCCGGCCTGTCTGTTGCAACGTGGTACGACGAACAGAGTGAAACTACTTGGCTGATTAGCATCCCTGTTGATCCGGCGGTGAACAGTGATCAGAACCCCTACAACTTTATTCTGGAACCGGCATTGGTCGTATTGATTGTATCCATTATCATTCTGCTCATCTTGCTTGCCTTCTGGTATGCCAATCGATTCGGCTCACCCATGCTGCATATGCTCCAATGGTTACAGCGTCTGGAGCGAGGGTACTACGAGGAACCCACCGGAGCGTTAGGAGTGCCTCGCAGCCAGCGTCGTAACGGAAAATGGAAACGGAAATATCACGTGTATGCTGAGGTGCTCCGCTCCATGCAGGCCTTGTCTCACACATTGAAACAAGATGAAGAACTTCGGAAACAGACCGATTCACTACGCGAGGAGTGGATTGCTGGCATAACACATGACCTGAAGACACCCCTCTCCTCCATTCAGGGATATGCTCATATGCTTGAGGCGGATAAGTATAGCTGGACCGCGGAGGAAGTCAGGGAATTCGCAGGCATAATGCTTGATAAGTCCATGTATATGGACAGGCTTGTCAACGACCTTGCCATGACCTATCGATTACGCAGCGGAGGATATCAACCTGTGGTTGAAGAGACTGACGTAAATGCGTTGCTTCGTGATCTGATCCAGCGCGCCGAACGGAATCCGGCATATGGTGAAGGTCGCATCCTATTCCAACCTTCCGAAGTGCCTGTGTATGGACTTGTTCATATTCCGTCGTTTGAACGAATTGTGGATAATCTGACCGCCAATGCCCTTCTTCATAATCCGCCCGAGTCCATCCTGGTTGTCAGTGTGCATTCTGGTAAGCAGGCAGATGAATTCAGTATTCAGTTTGCCGATAATGGACGAGGCATGGACCCTGAGACGGTATGGAAGTTATTTGAACGATACTATCGCGGTACAGATACTGGTACATCGGACGTTGGATCAGGGCTGGGCATGGCGGTAACCAAAGGTTTGATCGAAGCCATGAATGGTCGTATTGAGGTACAGTCCACCCCTGGTGAAGGAACGATCATTCGCTTAATATGGGATGGGCCGTCCGAAACCAATTAAAATGTTCCACTTGACCTTTCCATTTTCAGTCTATATAATCGACACTCAACAACACCTGTTCCAATATTTTGATATTAAATGCAACATATTTCAGAATGATTTGAATGAGTTGATCTAACATATTTGGCGATGACCAGAGACATGATTTCGTTTGCGTGCTGCCCAGAGAGAGAGGGGATTGGTGAAACCTTCTTCAGCGAACGGAACGGAATTACCCCTCTGCAGCCGTGACCTCCAACCTCAGCATTTCGGACCTCCTTCGGATGTTCGGCATGCTGCCAGTAGAGTCCACCGTCTGATCCCCGATAACGGATTCCAATGAGGGTTATGATGTTTCCTGTTCACGACGGCTGGTCGAGATCAGGGTGCACCATAACCAAATTAGGGTGGAACCACGAGCCAAGCGCACTCGTCCCTTTTCCGGGACGGGTGTTTTTTGCGCTTTCATTTTAAGAAATGGAGAGTGGTTCACATGAGCAAACAGGAAAACAGTAACTCAGCAAGCAACAAATCAGGTAACGAAATTAACAACCAAGCAAATGATCTGCAACCATCCAGTCATTCCATTGAGGTCCGTCTGCAAGGTGGCGCAGTACGTTCTTACGAAGCAGGCATCACTGTAGGTGCGGTTGCCTCATCCATCAGCACAAGCCTGGGAAAACAGGCCATTGGCGGTATTGTGGATGGTCAAAATGTCGATCTCGAATGGGTGCTCAAGCAAGATTGCGAACTTGTTATCGTTACTTTAGAAAGTGCGGAAGGCCTGTATCGTTATCGTCACAGCGCAGCACATGTGCTCGCACAGGCACTCAAACGCATCTACGGTGCAGAACAAGTGAAACTGGGTATCGGCCCAGTCATTGAAGATGGATTCTACTACGATGTTGATCTGGAGCATGCCTTGTCCATCAGTGATCTGGCTGCCATCGAGCGGGAAATGAACAAAATCATTCAGGAAAATGAAAAGATCAGTCGGCGGGTCGTTAGCCGGGAAGAAGCCCTCCGTATCTTCAGAGAAATCCAGGACCCTTACAAGCTTGAACTCATTCAGGATTTGCCAGAGGACGCCGAGCTTTCGATCTATGATCAAGGAGAGTTCTTCGATCTGTGTCGTGGTCCCCATCTTCCATCCACTGGTCGGATCAAAGCGTTCAAGCTGCTGAATGTGGCTGGTGCGTACTGGCGGGGTAACTCGGATAATAAGATGCTGCAACGCATCTACGGCACTGCTTTCCCGAACAAAGCCCAGCTGGATGAACATCTGCACATGCTCGAAGAAGCGAAGAAACGAGATCACCGTAAACTTGGCAAAGAGCTTGAACTGTTCATGTTCTCCGAAGAAGCTCCCGGCATGCCCTTTTATCTGCCCAAAGGCATGACTGTTCGCACTGAACTGGAGCAGTTCTCCCGTGAGCTGCAATTGCAGGAAGGGTATCAGGAAGTTCGGACTCCTCTCATGATGAACAACCGGCTCTGGGAGCAATCCGGCCACTGGGAGCATTACAAGGACAATATGTATTTCTCAGAAGTGGACGATGCCACTTTTGCACTGAAACCGATGAACTGTCCCGGGCATATGCTGATCTTCAAAAATACACTCCATTCCTATCGCGAATTACCGATTCGCATGATGGAATTTGGTCAGGTTCACCGTCATGAATTCTCAGGTGCCCTGAACGGCATGATGCGTGTGCGGACATTCTGCCAGGATGATGCCCATCTCTACGTCATGCCAGAGCAGATCGAGGATGAGATTAATCAGGCGATCTCACTGATCGGACGCATGTACGATATCTTTGGATTCGAATATAAGATTGAGTTGTCCACTCGTCCAGAAGATTCCATGGGATCGGAAGAACTATGGGATCAGGCGGAACGTGCATTGCAAAATGTACTAGATCGCCGGGGCGTGGAGTATCGCATTAACGAAGGAGACGGTGCCTTTTATGGACCGAAAATTGACTTTCATATCCTTGATGCGTTGAAGCGCAGCTGGCAGTGCGGAACAATCCAGCTTGATTTTCAAATGCCGGAGAAGTTCGACCTCACTTACATTGGCGAGGATAGCCTGAAACACCGTCCGGTCGTGATCCACCGTGCCATCTACGGCTCCATTGATCGTTTCATCGGCATCCTGACTGAGCACTATGCAGGAGCGTTCCCACTCTGGCTCGCCCCCGTGCAAGTGAAGCTGCTACCTGTGTCAGATCATTACGCAGACTATGCGCTCCAAGTACAGAGCCAACTCCGGGCTGCGGGCATTCGGGTAGAAACAGATCTGCGCAGCGAGAAGCTCGGGTACAAAATCCGTGAAGCCCAGATGGAAAAAGTTCCTTATTCGCTCGTACTTGGAGAGAATGAGAAAAATGCCTCATCAGCCTCTGTCCGTGCACACGGTCAGGGAGATCAAGGCATTCAACGCATTGAAGCTGTTATTGAAATGATCCAACAAGCTGTGAAGGCAAAAGTATAAAAGATGTAACGACTCTATTCATGGGTCACTCATCAGCTTGTGCTGAATTACAACTTCTCGTCAGGCTTTAGCCCCACCTGTTCTTCGCTCCATGTCCAGAAACGCTCAGCTGAAGCATCATCAACGGCATGTTTCTTCAGCTGCTGCTCTTTCTGTTGATAGAAGTAACGCCCGGTGATCCCGACGACTTCAGGGCTTGTAGCCAGATAAACAGCCGTTCGTGCCCCTTCTTCAGGGGACAGAAAGAATGGAAGCTTACCTGCAAACGACATAATGCGTGTGCCAAATCCGGTATTGCGATCTACGCCAATACTCGTTCCCACCGCACCAGGGTGCAGACAGTTCACTGTGACAGACGTATCTGACAGTTTGCGAGCCAGTGCACGAGTGAACAGCACGTTAGCCAACTTGGATTGAGCATAGCTTTTGATCGGATTATAACCTTTGTGCAGATGTGGATCTTCGAAGTGGATTTTGCCGGCCTTGTACGCACCTGACGAAACGTTCACAACCCGTCCCTGCTTTGCAGCTTTCAGAGGTTCTATCAAAAGTAAGGTCAGCAGGAAATGCCCCAGATGGTTAATGCCGATACTTTGTTCGAACCCGTCTGAGGTTTCCTTCCGCTTGACCATCACCACCCCCGCATTATTAACCAGAACGTCAAGGCGATCATGACGTTCGCGGAATGTGCGGGCAAACTGGCGTATACTTTCGAGTGAACCCAGGTCACACAACATCAATTCAATCGCAGAAGAGCCGGACTGACGCACAGCTTCCTGAAGAGCCTCTTGTCCGCGCTTCTCACTGCGGCATGCCATAATTACGCGATATCCCTGTCTTGCAAGTTCAATGGTGGTTGCCAACCCCATACCTGAGTTAGCTCCTGTTACAATTGCTGTCTGATTGGACATGAGGTACTTCCCTTCTGAACCTGAGGTTCCGAAATTAGAGGCGCGACGACGGACAATATGAGATAATGATAGGATCACATCTCGGTTTCCATGGGAGGACAAGTATGCTGACCAAAGAAGATTTTAAAAAAGTAAAAAAACAAGCCAAACTTGAAATCGCACTACTCGAACAGGAATATCAGGAAATTTTGCAGAACGTTGATTCTACGCTGTATGAAAAATACGGTATTTGGGACAAAGAAGAAACACGTGAGCTCACCCGAAAACGCAAAAACCGAAGATATGCTTCACTGGTCATCGAATTATGCGCCATTATTGAACAAATGTTACATCAACTGTACAGAGACGTATATCAGAAAAAGTTTAATTCGACTCAGCTGATGAAAACTCCTGCCTACCGTGCACGCTCCAACATGGAGATTATTCAGGCCGAACTGAGTAAAGAGTTCATTGCTCTGGAACCCGAAAAAGAAAACTTCGCTGAAGCCCTTAGTCTGGTGTTTCAGACGAGGAACAAACTTGTTCATGATAACTTCTCGTTTGTCACCATCGTTAAAGATGGCAGTAATGAAGAAGAAACGTTCGAAGCGCTGCTCCATACGGTAAAAAAATATAGAAAACACTTAAAATATAATCGCCCTGAATAACAACAATCATTGCTAAAAAATATAAGGAGGTGTACCGGACTACGGTCCGAATAACCATGAGCCATCCAACAACTTCGATTACTGTGCTAAATCTTCAGATTCCTACGCCTTCTGGGAACAGCCCCATATTCCCCGTCATGCTTCGTGACGAAGATGGGGTAACCCTGGTGGATACGGGCATGATTGGACAATTTGCCGAACTTCAATCCGCATTGGAACAAGAGAACGTACAGCTCTCGGACGTAAAACGTGTGATTATTACTCATCAGGACATCGATCATATCGGTAACTTGGGTGCTCTGCTGGATGCCATCCCTGATCTGGAAATCTGGGCACATGCCGATGAGATTCCGTATCTAACCGGTGAGAAGCCTTTGATCAAATTCACGCCTGAACGTCGTGCTCTGCTCCCCGCGCCCGTTTTGGCACTGGCAGATCAACTGCTCTTGCAGCTGCCTGAAGTGAACATTAGCAGAACGCTGGCAGACGGAGACTTATTACCTCTTCAAGGCGGTACACAGGTCATTCATACACCGGGACATACGCCAGGTCATATCTGCCTGTATTTCGGGGAGCAGCAATTCCTGCTCGCTGCCGATGAACTTCGTGTAGTCGATGATGAACTGGTTGGCCCTGCGCCACAAGCGACACCGGACATGCCTGAAGCGCTGCGAAGCCTGAAGAAACTGACCAACCTTAAGCTCAATAAGGTTCTCTGTTATCACGGTGGAGAGTACATGAATGATCCGGCTCAGCGTATTGCCACACTTGCGGAGAGCGCAGAGTAAGTAAAGAACGCGGACTTGTGAGTGTTTTTGGAAAGATAACGCATCCTATTAACGCTGTTTCTCTTCGTGGGCATTGTGCGTTGTAGCTCTTTCAAGATTAGGATGACACATAGATTACAATCAAGGAGCTGTCCCATAAGTCATGAATTTGACGGGACAGCTCCTTTGATTAATTAACCATGTGCATCTACTACTGCACTGGGGTTGTTTTGTAACGAATCTCAGACTACGAACGCCACCAAACCTCTATTTAAGGTGCGTCAGGTTCTTTAGAAAAATTTTATTTAGAGCGATTCAGATTCAGGGTACTTCAGGGCTTTGGCTCAAGTTAAGCAGTAACCGTTCGTTTTAACTTACTCCATCCTCAACCTTACGGGGATACCAATCCGGTTCGACGCTGTCCTGCCACCCTGATTTTCTCTCCCGACCCCGACTCAGCTCTCCGGAGTTAGTACAATCAGCTTGTCATCTCCATCACGCGGCGATCCTCGTCCATCCCGATTGTTCGTAAGCACGTACAACTTGCCGTCCTCGCCAGCACTCACATTGCGAATTCGGCCCCACTCATCTTCGAAGACGGGTTCCACCTTCTCCACCTGTGTGCCATCTTCCGAAAGAGTGACCTTCAGCAACTGCTCTCCACGCAGATTTGCAGCAATCAGTGATCCAGCCCAAGGTCCTTCTTCTACAAAAGCTACACCAGACGGCGCCCATGTATCATTCCCACTATGTGCAAGCGGAGCTTGATATGCGCCGTTGTCATCATCGTCTCCTTCTACCTCGGGCCAGCCATAATTCTCACCAGCCACAATCCGGTTAATCTCATCATGATTCCGCTGACCATGCTCGGTAGAATACAGATAACCGTTGTCCGGGTTCCAGGCAAGTCCTTGTGCATTACGGTGTCCCATACTGTATACAGGTGAATTCGGCCATGGGTTGTCTGCCGGGATCGATCCGTCGAGACCAATCCGCAATATTTTACCGCCAAGGCTATCTTTGTTCTGTGACAGTTCCGGTTCATAACGCTCACCTGTCGTGATATAGAGCAACTTGTCCGGGCCAATTTTGATCCGCCCACCGTTATGATTTGTTCCGCCTGGAATGTTACCAAGCAACTCTTGATCTATGACCGCTTTGCCATCATTCACCTTGAGACGTAATACTCGATTGGCAATGTCGTTGCCTTCCAGATAGGAGTGATATGCATACAAATAACCGTTCTCCTCGAAGTCCGGATCAGCTGCCAGACCCAACAGACCTCCTTCACCTTCTTCATTAAACGGGGCTGAGAATTCAATCAGTGGTTCAGGGGCTAGTTTTCCATCCTCAATGACCCGAATCGCACCAGGCCGTTCCGTTACAAACATCCGACCATCAGGCACACTCACAATCTCCCACGGTGCATTCAATCCTTCAACCAGAACGGAAGCCTGATACGGAATAACCGTCTCCCCCTGTGCTCCACTCTCATTCCCACTTGCACCGGTATTGCCTCCATTGGCTGTCTGTCCCTGAGACGTCTGCTCTGTTCCTCCCGTAGAAGGTTCGCCTGAAGAACATGACGCGGTTAACAGTGCCACACTTAATAATGAAGCATACAGTGGAACGGTTACTCGATTATTCATGATTACATCTCCCTTCGTATATCGTTCTTTTGTATAAATTAATTAAGCCATACTTTAACGTATTGTTAATGTATTTTTCTCTATATTTGAGTTGTTATTATTCATCTGTAAAGCGGTTTCGCCCTGTATTACCCTTCATACCAGCCGTTTAAACCGAGAATTCAAGGGATTCCGAGGACATGAAATCACTGCGGTTTGGAATTCCATCATAATCTTTTATAATAGAAGGATAGTATGAATGGAAAGGTGGACAACTACACTTATGAATCAAAACCCTTTATCTCGTCTTGAAGCCGATCTGTCCGGGCAAGGATTGGACGCCATGCTGATCACAGATCCAAAACATATCTACTATTTAACCGGATTTGCGAGCAATCCGCATGAACGCTTCCTAGGTCTGGTTCTCGCACGGGGCGAAGAGCCCCTGTTGATTGTACCTGCGCTCGATGCTGAAGCTGCCGCAGCCGCTTCCTCGGTATCCAATATTGCCACTCACACGGATACGGATAATCCATACGCTTTGTTTGATCGTTATCAGGGGCGATTGGCCCGAGTAGGTCTCGAAAAAGAATATGTGACAGTATCACGTTATGAGCAACTGACCGCCGCGCTGGGTGCTGCCAGCTTTGAAGATGTTGGCCCCCTGCTTCGCACATTACGTGTGAAAAAAACACCGGATGAGGTAGCCCGCATTCGCCACGCCATTTATCTGATTGAAGAAACATTGCGTCAAGGACTCTCTCATGTTCGCACAGGTGTAACCGAGATCGAACTTGTCGCCGAGATGGAGTATCAGATGAAAAAGCTGGGTGCTGATGGTCCTTCCTTTGATACCATGGTGCTCACGGGACCCAAAACAGGTCTGCCACACGGTACACCGGGTGAACGGAAACTGCAACATGGTGACCTGTTGATGTTTGATATGGGTGTCTATGCTGGAGGATATGCCTCGGATATCACACGTACATTCGCCTTTGGTGACATCTCACCTGAACTCAAAACCATCTATAACACTGTGCTCGCAGCGAATGAAGCTGCTATTCAAATCGTGAAACCAGGCATCACCTGTGCCGAAGTGGATCGTGCAGCACGCCAGGTCACGGAAGAAGCGGGGTACGGCGAGCGTTTTATGCATAGAGTAGGCCATGGACTCGGTATTGACGTACATGAGTATCCTTCTCTCCATGGAGAGAATATGGACATCCTGAATGAAGGTACCGTATTCACAATTGAACCGGGCATATATACCGCAGCAGGCGGCGTCCGTATCGAAGATGATGTAATTGTAACCGAGACAGGTGTGGAAGTTCTGACAACATATCCAAAAGAACTGCAAATCCTTACCGACTAATCCAACTGGATCTATGTCAAAAATAGCCCAGATACATCAATGCTTAGCCGATATTATGCATCATGAACTAAACTGCACGAAACTGTGCTGAACTGTATCTTCAAAATACTATACTCCTTTCGCGAACGCAAAAATCCCGCAAATCCATGAATATCATGGGTTGCGGGATTGTAATTAATACGAAGCATATCCTAAATTACTCCGTCTGCATTCTACGTAACCTTATTCCTGGCTCACTCATTTACCATTAACCAAACTCATGCGTGATATCCTGCCAAGACTCCAGCTGTGGCAGCTGTTGCTTCCCCCAGTAATCCAGAAACCATTGAATAATCCCGGTCGGATCTGTTGTGCTGCAGCTGTAATGCCGGAAACCGTCCTCGCCTTCCTGCAAACGAATCTCTGCCACCATTTGCCCTGGTTCCTCAAGCGCAGCAGCCTGCATATACATACTTCCCTCCACCAGCTCCGAAGGTTTAAGTACTACGTATTCATGCAATTCCAGATTGGAGATCAACTCCACCAATAACGAGGCATTAATGCTATCATTCTCGTAGGTTGTGCCATTGCTTTCCAGTGTATAACGCAGTGTAGAGTACATGTGCGATTCCCCTTTGTATGAAATCATTGTTGCTAATGATACACGCTCATAACGATATTGTCTAAGCCTCATCCTTAAACTTAAAGCTACGTGCAGCATACAGAAACGGCGTTCCAACCGCAGTTAATACAAATTTGATAATATACGTCGTCAGGAAGATTTCCAGCCAAACATCCCAAGGGTAGATGAACGCAAACGCGATCGTGCAGAACACCAGTGTATCCACAAATGAACTGATGATCGAACTACCGTTGGTGCGTATCCACAACTGATTGCGCCCTGGGGCCACCTTGCGCAACCAGGAGTACAATCGAACATCCAGGAACTGACTTATAAAATAAGCTGTCAGACTTCCGAGTGCCAGACGTGGCAGCAGACCAAACAATGTTTTCATCGAATCCTGTGCAAAGTCCGTTGGTGCCGGGTCAAAAAACAACACCATCTGCATCAGAACCGTTGTCATGATGAGCGTGAAAAATCCGAACCATACAGCTTTGCGTGCCTCACCTGGTCCATATTTCTCATTGAGCAGATCACTGGTCAGGTACATGCTGACATACATCGTGTTACCAAGCGTCAGCACGATTCCCATGATATCTATCGTTTTGGTCACCTGAATGTTGGCTATAACCGTAGCCACACCAATCCAGGCATAGAGACCTTTTTTACCGAACAAGCGGTAACACAACAGGAAAAATCCATAAGTTACGAGAACAAAAACTGCTCCCCACCCTAAGTTAAACATAAATACATACACTGCCTTCCTAGTTTTGATTACGCGGGATGGTTACGAACCGCGGTTTGGCTCAGGGCCAAAACATGAATACTCTATCACATTTCTCGTCCCATGAACAGAACTAAATAACTCCAAGTGTGCCTGAGTGACTACGACCCCTTCTATATTCCTCCCGCTTCCCTCTCGACCATACTAGTTTTTCCTACCTCTATTCCCCTTGCACCATGTATAGAAAAAGAAGACTGCTTCACCACTGTGCACAGCATAGTTTGATTGCCGCAAAAAAACCGCCCTCCGGATTCCTCCGAAGGACGGCTTTTCTCACTTGATGTGTAGACGGCTCTAGCTATCTTAATGTGAGCTTCTATCTAATCTATTCTGTATTAAGCCTGAGCCGCAGAATCCAGCTCACGACTCTGATCGTTAAACGTGTCCCGATCGTTTTCCTTCAAAATTCTGCTCGTCACGAGTCCTGATGTCATCGACCCGTTCACGTTAAGCGCTGTACGACCCATGTCGATCAGCGGCTCCACGGAAATGAGCAGTCCAACCAGAGCCACAGGCAGATTCATGGTGGACAATACGATCAGGGAAGCGAAGGTTGCCCCGCCGCCAACGCCAGCCACACCAAACGAACTGATCATGACTACGAGGATCAAAGTCACAATGAAGTCCCAGCTCAGCGGGTCGATGCCGACCGTCGGAGCAATCATCACCGCCAGCATGGCCGGATAGATCCCGGCGCAGCCGTTTTGCCCAATCGTAGCCCCAAAGCTTGCAGACAGGTTCGCAATACCGTCCGATACGCCGAGTTTCTTCGTCTGTGTCTCCACATTCAGCGGGATCGCCGCTGCACTTGAACGGGACGTAAAGGCAAATACCAGTGTTGGCAGCACCTTCTTCAAATACGTAACCGGGTTGAAGCCGGACAGAGTGATAATGATCAGATGAATAATAAACATGATCGCCAGCGCGATATAAGACGCAATCACGAATTTGATGAGCTTTAATATCTCTTCCGCATTGGTTGTCGCCGTTACCTTTGTAATCAGTGCTAAAATCCCGTAAGGCGTAAGCCGCAGCACCAGTGTAACAATTCGCATAACCACCGCATATACCGCATTAACCATACCTCGGAAGGTTTCCGCCTGCTGTGGTTTTTTGCGATCCAATCCCAGTACAGCTACACCGATAAACGCGGAGAAGATAACCACCGCCAGTGTGGATGTACGACGTTCTCCTGTCATATCTGCAAATGGATTTGAAGGAATGAATTCCAGCACTTGCTGCGGGATGGTCTGATCCTTCACATCAACAAGCCGTTCCTCCACCTTCTGAATCTGCGCATTCTCCCGGTCTCCTCCTTGAATCTCAATGGAAGTCAGGTTGAAGCCAAGGCTGGTTACAATGCTGACACCTGCGGCAATCGCTGTGGTGATCAACAGAATGGCAATAATGGAAACACTCATCTTGCCGAGATTTTGCTTGCCCTTCAGATTCATAATGGCTGAGATGATCGACACCATGATCAATGGGATCACGACCATTTGTAACAAACGAACATATCCTGAACCGACCAGATTGAACCAATCGACTGATTTCGTAACTACATCAGAACCTGATGTGTACACCAATTGGAGAATAACCCCGTAAACAATCCCCAGTCCCAGACCCGCAAATACGCGTTTCGTAAAGGAGATATGCTTTTTCTGCATCCAGTAGAGGATACCAAGTAAGGCAAGCATAACCACTACATTCAATATGATTAGAAAAGTATCCATTTCTTTAAATCCTCCTCAGGCATGTGTGTAACCGGAACATATCCGGTTTTCTCTTCTATCTTTTGTACTTCCGACAAAGACATTTTACAATATAACATATAACAAACTATTCTGGTAGGTATTAATTGATATTATGTAATATGCATGTAATAGATTCATGTATTTCTGAAAAAAATACACCAAATCGTGAAAATTGTTCTATTCAACCTCCGGTTAATTTTGTAATATAGGTATATCCGCTTATTCCCAAGTTTTCTCAATGTTCAATTTAGGTCTTTCTTCATTGGTAGATAGGTCTTAGGATTACGGAAAAGCGATAATGTTAATGAACTTGACGTGAAAGGATGATCATATGTTTCGTAATCGCACCGTTGCCGGTAAAATCAGAGGCAACTTGTTCCTCGTTCTGCTGGTTGCTTCCCTGTTGTTCAGTATTAGTTTTTACGCCGTTTCGATGAATATTATTCAAAGCTACGTGCTCCCGCAGTTTGACAAAGTCCTAAACACGTCCATTCAGGATATATACAAAAATACTTCAGCTTCCAAAATCCTACAGGTACAGAGTGGCGGAGCCGGTTCTGAAGGTGCTGCCATGACCGTGGAATCGTACCTGGCAGATAAAGCCAAAGAACATAATTTGGATGCGGCTTACGTTGTTGCTATTCAAGATGGCTCAGCCAAAGTCGTTGTGGCCAACCCTTCTTCAAACATGAAAGCCCAGGATGAGATTAGTGTAGAACCTGCAATGAATGCAGCCATTGAAAACAAAGAAATGGTAATCAGTGAGGTCTACTCCGATTCCTTTGGTGTACATAAAGCAGCCTTTATCCCCATTGCAGGAAGTAACATGATTATGGCTGTGAGCATGGATGCCCAGTTCATTCAAGACAAGATTACCCAGATTTTCTGGTTGTGTCTTGGGATTACAGCATTAGTGTTTGTGCTCGGCTGGCTTATCTCCACTAGTATGATCAAAAGAGTTACCAAACCAATCATCAAGCTCGTCCAACATAGCAAACAAATATCCCAGGGTGATCTGACCGCTGAACTAGAGATCAAAGGTAAAGATGAAATTGCCCAGCTTGCCGCAAGCTTCCAGACGATGACGCATAACCTGAAAGAAATGATTAGCCGTGCCTTGTCCACGTCCAATGAAGTTGTATCAGGCTCCAATGACCTGCTTCAGCGGGTTGAATCGATGTCCGGTATGGTTCGAAACTCCAGCCGCTCCGCAGAAGATGCAGAAAAAGGCAGCATCAGCATTGCGTCAAGCGCATCCGAGAACGCCAGAGCTATGGAAGAAATCACGCAAGGTATCATGCATATTGCTTCTTCTTCTGCTGAAGTGTCTGACCAGATTGGTGAAGCAGCCAACGAGGCAGTTAACGGTAACCGACTGGCTCAGAATGCCATTGAGCAGATGGAGCGTGTAGGTCAGACAGCAAGCGAATCGTTGCGTTATGTGGAAACTATGAATGAACGTTCGGTAGCCATCGGCACCATTGTTGCTTCCATTTTTGAAATCACCAAACAGATTAACATGCTGTCACTCAACGCCTCCATTGAAGCAGCACGTGCCGGAGAGCATGGCCGCGGATTCGCTGTTGTTGCTGGAGAAGTTCGCAAACTTGCCGAGCAATCCAAGACAGCCACCGAAGAAATTTCGGATTATCTGGGTACCATTCGTGAAGATGCTGAACGTTCGGTTGATGCCATGAACCGTGTAACCCAGGAGATTGGTTCAGGCACAACTGTTGTTCAACAAGCAGGCTCAGCCTTCCAGCAACTGAATGAATTGATTCAGAACGTGAATCTGACCATTCAGACCGTCTCTGCTTCTACACAACAAGTATCCGCTGGTGCTGAAGAAGTGAGTGCGTCCGTTGAAGAAACGGCACAGATTACGACCAAATCCCGTGAGAGCATGTTACAGATTGCTTCAACAGCAGATCTTCAGCTCAGCGAGATGGATTCACATTCGAATACAGTTCGTCATCTGCATGAACAAGCCGTAGAGCTGCAATCGGCTATGAAAAATTTCAAAATAAACTAACAGGTTAACCATTAACCTATCATCACCTGTTTTAAACCTCATTTAATCATAGGATATACAATACCCCCATGCCGCTAACATTCCGTTTCTAGAGAACGGTTTGTCGGACATGGGGGTATTGTTGTTTCACTCGGGTGCCTGAACACCCATAATCTCGTACACGCGCTTCATATCCAATGCCGAACGCAACGATTCGGCTACCCGATCAAATTCCATCTCCTTACGTTCATGCGCACTATATGTCTCCTGAAGCGGCGGCAGTCCTTTACCTTCACGCAAGGCATTCAGCCACGAACGTCGGAATTGATCACTTTCAAACAAACCATGCAGGTAGGTTCCCCACACGCTGCCATCTACTGAGCCCCAGCCTTCTTGGAAAGGTTGACCACCTGGATGTGAGATTTCAAACAACGCGGTTACCCGTTCAGGCTCGTGGCACTCCGTAACACCCATATGAATCTCATATCCATTAACAGGTAATGAAGCATCTGTTACATCTCGCTCACCATACAGACGAATCGGGTGATCAGGCTGCACCCGTCCGGAGGCTCTGACGGTCTGCTTTTCCTGAAGAAACGTTGTCGACAGCGGGAGCCAGCCAAGTCCTTTTGCTTCCTGGATCTGATTCGCCTCCACAGCAAACGGGTCCTTCAGATGACGTCCCAGCATCTGGTATCCGCCACATATTCCTACGAGCTGAACATGCTCACGCTCGGTCTGGCTGGCAATCGCCTGTTCCAGCCCAGACTCACGCAAATATGCCAGGTCACCTATGGTATCCTTCGTACCCGGTAGAAGAATGGCATCCGGACTGCCCAATTCCTCTGGCGAGGTCACGTAACGCACATTTACATCCGGTTCACGGGAAAGTGCATCAAAGTCTGTAAAGTTGGAAATTCGCGGATATCGGATCACCACCAGATCCAGCTCGGTTTTGCCGGATTTACCATGACGCATGGAGTCCAGTACCACCGAATCCTCTGCTTCAATCTGAATATCTCTTATGTAAGGCAATACACCTAATACTGGAATGCCTGTCCGTTCTTCAAGCCAGTCGAGTCCTGGCTGCAACAGGGACAGATCACCGCGGAACTTGTTGATAATGAACCCTTTGACACGCGCCGCCTCATGGGGTTCAAGCAGTTCGAGCGTACCTACGATGGAAGCAAATACCCCGCCCCGATCAATATCGGAGATCAGAATCACCGGCGCATCGGCCCAGCCTGCCAGATTCATGTTGACGATATCCCGGTCCTTCAGATTGATCTCGGCCGGACTGCCCGCTCCCTCCATCAGCACAATATCATAAGTATCCCGTAGCCGATTCAACGCATCCATAACCGTGTGCTTTGCTTCAGGCAGGAAATGCTGACGGTACTCTGATGCACTCATCTGGGCAAATGGTACACCATGTACCACGATCTGCGAATGCATGTCCCGCACCGGCTTGATCAGGATTGGATTCATGTCGGTTGTCGCCTCAATACCGCAGGCTTCAGCTTGTGCTCCCTGAGCCCGACCAATCTCCTTGCCATCTTCCGTCACATAGGAATTCAGTGCCATATTCTGTGATTTAAACGGGGCTGGCTTGAAGCCGTCCTGCTTAAAAATCCGGCACAATGCCGTTGTGATGACACTTTTGCCTACATCGGAAGCCGTTCCTTGCAGCATCAGTACCGCCGCTGGTTGTGATGGCCTATCTTCCACGCTCTCTCCCCCTGTCTCCGTGTTATATCCAGATCACCTTGCTCCCAACCTTATGCGTAACACTTTCCATACTTCTTCATACTTCAAAAGTTACAGCCAGAACAGTCCCTGAAGCACACTCAGCACGGTCAACAAAGCCGCCTCCAGCAGCTCATTCATGGCACCATACGTATCCCCGGTTAAACCGCCGAGCCGTTCACTGATCCGAGCAGCCACGAATCGGCCGATATAATAACACGCCACAGGCAGTATAATAACTGCCGTCACCGGGTATAGCCACCATGGCAGTGTTCCCAGCCCACTCACCATCGCATCCGCAATCCCCATATCCGGCTTGAAAAGCCACACCGCGGCAAACGTAAGTGCCCCTGCGACCAAGGTCAGGCCCACAGCTGAACTTCGTGCACGCTGGACCTCCTTCCGCTCCCCGAGACCTTTAAACAATACAGCAAGTCCATCATCTTCGCGCGCATTCGGCCAGGCCGACATCGCATACACCATGAACCAGCGGCTCCAGATCATGGGCAGGATCAGCAACGCACCGTACACCCAGTGGCCCCGGGCAATAAAATCAGCGATCAGCGCAGCCTTCATCATCAGAAGCAACACGCAGGCGATCACGCCCATTGCCCCGACACGGCTGTCCTTCATAATCTCAAGCATCCGTTCACGAGTACGATAACTGAGCAAGCCATCCGCCGTATCCATCCATCCGTCAAGATGGAGCCCTCCGGTAAGCCATACCCATAACGTCAAGGTCAGGACGGCAGCCGGAAAGGCCGGAAGCACTGCACCGCTTAAGGCTCCCGCGAGCCAGGCACACAGACCAATTGCAGCACCGACCAGCGGATAAAAGACTACACTTTCCCGCAGCAATGGCGGGACAAAATCGATTTGCATTTTGACAGGGAAACGGGACAAAAATTGAAAAGCGGCTGCCGCCGCATGTTTGCGCTGAGGAGCAGGCGTGCCATCCTTCATAAGCGGTACTCCTTGCTTTTCAGTTCAATCGCAATGCCTACGGTCACCAGAAACACTTCACCGCATATCGCCGCAATGCGCTGATTCAGTACACCGGCCAAATCCCGATATTTCCTGCCAAGGGCATATTCCGGTACGATCCCATCTCCCACTTCATTTGTAACCAAAACAAGCAAACCGGGATAGGTTCGAATCGCTTCAACCAACGCGTCCAAATGTCCCTGTAACACCTGCTTCTCGTCATGCTCATGCGCTAACAAAACATTTGTCAGCCACAGCGTCAGGCAATCCACCAGAATGGTGGGTGCAGAAGTCCCTGTATGCCCTTCACCCATGCGGCTTATCAAAGCAGGTAGATGTATCGGCTCTTCTGTTGTATGCCACAGATACCCTGATGCCTCGCGCTGATGCTGATGCATGGCGATGCGCTCACGCATTTCATCATCGTACGCCTGAGCTGTCGCCACATACCAGGCCTCAGAGGAACGCTGCATGCAGAGACGCTCGGCAAAGGAGCTTTTGCCACTGCGTGCGCCGCCTGTCACCAGTACGCTCATCGAGAACTCTCTCCTTGCAGGGATGAATCAACCGACGCAGCGGAGTCCGAAGCATGGCTTGCCCCGTCCGAGACACCCGCGCTTGCAAAAGTCGCCATCTCGTTCAGAATGAGACATGCTGCGTCAATCAGATGAAGACTGAGCACGCCGCCTGTGCCTTCACCCAGACGCATGTCCAGATCCAGCATCGCTTTCAGGTCCAGTTCACGCAGCAGCGCTCCATGTCCATTTTCGTGTGACGTATGAGAAGCGATCATATAGGCTGTGCTCAGAGGTGCAAGTTGTCTCGCCACCAGCGCTGCGGCGGTAGAGATGAACCCGTCTACAACGACAGGGCAACGATGAGCAGCTGCTGCGAGAATAACCCCTGTGAGTCCGGCAATCTCCAGTCCACCCACCTTGCACAGAACATCCAGTGCATCTTCCGGGTTCGGTGTGTTTACGCTAAGCGCCCGGCTGACTACAGCAGCCTTGCGCTGCAAGCCTGCATCATCAATGCCGGTTCCTCGCCCCACGGCGGCAGCTGGTGCAACTCCGGTTAACGCGCTCATTACCGCAGCACTTGCGGTGGTGTTGCCAATTCCCATCTCCCCGGTGACAAACAGTTGAGTTCCCTTCGCCACCTCTGCCGCTACAACTTCGGCTCCTGCAAGGATAGCGCTGACTGCCTCATCCCGGGTCATCGCTGCACCTCGGGCCATGTTGGCCGTGCCTTTGCGAATTTTACGGGAAAGCAGGTCCGGATGTTCAAGATCGGCATTCACACCGATATCCACACAGATCACATCAGCTCCGGCGTGACGAGCAAGCACATTCACCGCAGCGCCTCCAGCAAGGAAATTCAGGACCATCTGCGGGGTCACTTCAGCAGGAAAAGCACTGATGCCTTCTTCCACTACGCCGTGATCTGCGGCCATGACAATGACCGCCCTGTGATCAAAACGCGGACGTGCATTGCCCGTCATGCCTGCCAGTCGTATCACCAGCTCTTCCAATTTGCCCAGACTTCCCGGCGGCTTCGTCAACGAATCCACGTGTGCAGAGGTTTCTGCCGCCACTTCCTGGTCAGGGGCAGTAATCTTACTTATTAAATGCTCCAACACCTGTTCATTATTCATACAACCAGCACTTCCTTCATCAAAATATGGGTTGCCCCGCTTCATTTAATCGATGTCCCGCCGCAGCAGCAGTTGAGGTATGGCATGGTCGGGATGAGAGACAATCGCGGGTTTGACGCGAAATATGTCCTGGATGTTCTCATCGTTGATCAACGTATGAGGTGTGCCCTTTCCAACCGTCAATCCCTCACGCAGCGCCAGAATGTGATCGCAAAATAACGCGGCCAGATTCAGATCATGCAGCACAGCCACAATCGTAATGTTATTTCTCTGTCGCCATGCCGATAACAATTCCATGAATTGCAATTGATATTTAATATCCAGAAACGTGGTCGGCTCGTCCAGCAGCAGTAACCTCGGCTCCTGAGCCATAACTTTGGCTAGTGCGACCCGCTGCCGTTGCCCGCCGCTGAGTGCATCCAGCGGTCTGTCCGCCAGCTCTGTCAATCCAAGGTCTTCAAGCACCCTGTCCACTACAAGTGCCCCATCGCCCACTTCCCGCCCCAGCCAGTTCTGGTATGGATATCGCCCCATCTCCACCACGTCTCGCACGGGATAGGAGATGGCTGGTAAGCCATCCTGCTGCAATACAGCGATCATGCGCGACAGGTCCTTACGGCTGTAAGAGCCGATGTCTCGACCATCGATACGAATCTGACCTTTGCTTAACTGTTCCGTTCCGGCAATAAGCTGGATCAGGGTGGACTTGCCGCTGCCGTTTGGTCCAACAACTCCCCACCAGTCACCTTCGCCAACATGCCAGTCTACATTGCGCAGTGCCTGATGATTGCCATATAACTTCCCTGCTCCCTTAATGGAGATAAGTGAAGTTGAGTTGGAACTGGTACTGGAATTCATGGCATCATCCCCTTCTGCAACTTTTTGTTCCGGTGCAGCAGGTAAGCAAAGAACGGCGCACCAACAAAGGCGGTGACAACACCGAGCGGAATTTCAGTTGGCGCCAGCAACGATCTTGCGATGGTATCTGCCCACACCATGAAGATCGCTCCACCAATGGCAGACAAAGGTACCAGCAGTCGGTAATCCGGCCCCACCAGCAGCCGCAACATATGCGGGATCACCAATCCAACGAATCCGATGACACCCGATACCGAGACAGCCCCTGCGGTTAGCAGTGTGCCGACTGCCAGCACCGACAGCTTGAGCCTGTCCACTCCGATCCCGATATGTGCCGCTTGACGTTCTCCCAGTGCAAGCACATTCAACGAGCGTGCACGGCTCCAGAGAAAGACCAGTCCTAACAGAAAATACGGGAAAAGGATGGCCGTATACGACCACCCACGCAGAGCCAGACTTCCCATCGTCCAGTATATAATTTCATTAATCGTCTGTTTCGACATGGTCGACAGGAAGGAAACAACTGCGCCCAGGAAACTTTGCATGACCACACCAGCCAGAATGAGGCTATGTGTAGGTATTTTACGCCCTTCACGAGCCAGTGCCATAACAAACCATAACGTGATTACACCCGTCAAAAACGCCACCAGTGGCAACGTCCAGATTCCGATCAGTGCATACTGCAATCCGAAGAAAATCAGAAAGGCTGCACCCACCGAAGCACCGGATGATACGCCCAGGGTGAACGGGTCTGCCAGCGGGTTCCGAAGAACCCCCTGGAATCCCGCACCGGCAATCGCCAACGATGCGCCCACGAGCACGGCAAGCAGTACACGTGGGAATCTGACTTTCCAGATAATCTGTTCGGCTGCCTTGTTCCAATCCGGTGTAATCCAATCGCCCACCCAGGGAATTTTGTGAATCAGGATGCCTGCAATATCACGGATCGGCAACGCTACTGAACCAATGCCCGTGCAGATGAGCACGGTGAGCACCAGCAGCACCATGCCCATCGTTCCGAACAGGATCAGCTTTTTACTCATTGGAACAAGTCAGGGTAGATCGCTTTGGCTACTTCTTTCAACCCTTGGGTTACACGTGGACCCGGACGGCTCAGCAGGTTGGCATCCAGGCCAATAACCGCGTCATTTTTCACAGCCGTAATTTGATCCCAGCCGCTGCGCGCCTTGATGATCTGATCCAGTGTTTTGGAGTTTTCGTCAATGACATCATTAGCATACAAAATCACATCCGGGTTGGAGGCGATCACATTTTCTTCATTGATCTGGTACCAGCCTTCTTTGTCCGAAGCAATATTGGTTCCTCCGGCTACGGTGATCAGTTCGTCCATGAACTCACCTTTACCTACCGACCAACCTGGGGAGAATTCAACGTATACTTTTTTCTTCTCTTCCGGTTTAACTGCCTTCACCGCTTCGGTTACATCCGTCACGTCCTGTTTCATCTGAGTGATGATTTCTTGTGCTTTTTCCTGATGATCGGTAATTTTACCGAAGGTTTCGATATTGTTCATTACATCGTCAATGGATTTAGGATCCGTTTTGAAAATGGTAATGCCCAGCTCACGCAGTTTCTTCACTGCATCTTCGCTCATGGAGATACCTGTGAAGACGATGTCGGCTTCAGCTGCAATAATAGACTCTTCATTGGGCTTGGTGATACCGCCCATTTTAGCTTTGGTTGTTGCCGCTTCCGGATAATCGTCATAGTCGGATACACCAACGATCTGATCGTCCAATCCAAGGGCAAACAGGGATTCCGTCTCAGCCGGAGACACGGATACAATTTTGGCAGGTGCCTTTTCAAAGGTGAATGATTCACCCGTTGCATCCGTAACTGTCAGTGGATATTGTGTTTTGAGGTCCGTCTGCGCTTGGCCTTGGGACTGCTCCTGTGCCGGTTGCTGTGAAGTACCTGTGCCCTCGTTTGTTGTTGCATTGCCACATCCGGCCAAAGCCAGTGCAAGTGCCGCTGCACTTAGCAGGGACGCTACGCTTTTCCAATTTTTGAAATTCATTCTGTTATTCTCCCCTTCTCTATTTGTACTATTTTCTTGCATCATGCTCGAACTCTTACTTCCCATGTCTTGGTGTTCCTGTACAAGTTAAACCCATCAATTTCACACAAGTCCACTCCGATTGCAGCACCATCTTCCGATCGCTGTTATCCCCAGATTTTTTTGATTCCCTTTTCGAAAGGGAAAATCCGGGGATAAGCGTATGCTTCCGATGTAGCTTTCTTGTAGAAAGCTTTAAGCGAACACTCCGTTTCTTCAGATCGGTTCTGCACTCTTCGTTAACGTGTAGAAGTTCGGTTTATCTTACATGACAATACAAAATCCCCAATCCTTGGACAAAGATTAGGGATGACGTCTCGCATATGGCGATCTGTACATGTTCAACCAAGGGTTGTCCATGCGCATAGAATAGCCCGAAACGCTGTCCTTTCCTCGAAGGAACACCGGTTTGTACGTCCAGGGCAGGTAACCTGACTTACAGGAATCATCCTGTTTTACAGTGGCGGGACCGTGCCGGATTTGCACCGGCTTCCCCATTTCACCCTTGTGTGTTCATGACTCGTACTAATTTGCCATGAAAAGACAGCCTTCACACGCGGGACCCTTGGTCGCTGATATGGTAAACCATTGCCGTGTAATTTCTGCATACTACATACTCGTTCAGGCTTCACACCTGCAGCGTATCTGTATCCATGCTGAAGTCACACTTCTGTTGTGATTATAGGGTATATTGTACATCCTTACAACCCGATCGGCGGAAAAGTCATTCTGCTGCCAAACCACTCATTCCCCTGTTGTTCAAGCTGAACCTGAATCGCCTGTCCCGGTACGACATGTGTATCCCAGAACCCAAGCCCGGCAATCAGACGGGACAAGGCATATCGGATGACACCACCATGCGTAACCACAACTATGGTTGGCACTTGACCCTCATTAACGTGCGTCGAAGGACAGCCCTCCAACAACATCTGTTGGAGAAAGGAGTCCAACCGTCCGGTAAACTCCTGCCACGATTCCCCGCCGGGCGGAGTGACCTCCTGCGGGGTATCAATCCAGTTTCGGTACACAGGTTTATCCTTAAGCTGATCATACGTCAGCCCTTCCCACTGTCCAAAATCATTCTCGCGCAGACGCGAGTCGAACTTCACCTGTCCGATGGCATCAGGAAGAATCTGTTCCAGCGTCTGTCGGCAGCGAAGCAGATCACTGCAATATACCTCATTCCACGAAACACCGCTCAATTGTTCATGAAGCGGAGCCAGTTCTTCTTTGGCATTTGGCAGCAGACCAATGTCGGTATGCCCCAGGTATCTTTTTTCCACATTCCACAGCGTTGTCCCATGACGGACCCACAGAATGTTTCGTTTCAGCGGCTCAGGCTGATTCGTATGTACTTCATTGCCTGCATTCCCTTCATTTATGACCATAACAGCCTACCTCCTGCCAGCCACACACCCAGCGTTATGAACAAGCATAGTACCACAAAAGCACCTGCCGACCAGAACATCAGACGTGACGTTTGCACAATATCCTCGGCTTCCATCGGCCGTGTGGCTTCACCCATGTAGGCACGAAATGAAGCAACGCCGTGATACACGTTATGTCCGCCAAGCCGGATGCCCAGTGCTCCAGCCACCGCTGATTCGGGAAAACCGCTATTCGGACTTGGGTGTAATCTTGCATCCCGTGCAACCATGCGTGCTGCTCCTTTGGCGTCCAGCTTCATGACCCAGGCACCCACGATTAACAGAATCACGGTCAGCCGGGCAGGTATCCAGTTCGCCACATCATCCAGACGGGCCGAGGCCCAGCCAAGATGCAGATACTTGTCATTTTTATATCCGACCATGGAATCCAGCGTGTTGACGGCGCGATAAGCCATGGCAAGCGGAGCTCCTCCAATGAGCGCATAGAATAACGGGGATACAATGGCATCCACGATGTTTTCAGCAACCGTCTCTACCGTTCCCCGCACAACCTCGGGTTCATCCAGATGCGCTGTATCACGTCCAACAATCATGCCCAGTGAACGTCTGGCCGCCGGCCAATCCTGCTGCTTCAGATGACGATACACTTCCATGCCTGCATCCTTCAGCCCTTTTGAAGCAATGGTCGTTGCAATGAGCACCACTTCAGCTGCCGCTGCAATGACAGGGTGGATTAGTCCAAGCAGATATACGAATCCCCACGTGATGGCAAAAGAACTCCCCGCGATCACCATCGGGAATAACAGCCCGGCTCTCTTCAGCCCCGAATCTGTGCGCACACGTGAGCGAATGACTCGCTCCAACGCCGAGATGCCTTTTCCCATGCCAATCACCGGATGGGGAATCCAGCGTGGATCTCCGATACATCGGTCCAACAGGTACGCAATTATAATAATCCAGGCTCCCGCCATGCCTGTCCAGAACGGCCAGGTCCATAGATGCTCCACATCAAAAGTCATTTGTACCTGATCCTCTCTTTCCATAACAGTCCGGCCTGAAGGCTCTCTGTCACCGTGTCGTATACCAATCTGCCAATCGCTGCCCCTGCCGTAGTCGCTGTTCCGGCATAAGTGATCATCGGATGAGGTTCCTCCACTGCCATTGCCTGACCTACTGCAATCACAATGGCATCGGTTGTGGTGCCGGTGGCGGGCAACCCGTTCTCCGAATCTAGAACACCCGCATCCGCCAGCGCTGCCGCTTTGGCTTCCACCGCCGTCTGTACCGCATTCACCATCGCCCCGGTGGTCATGCGTCCATTCAACCAGAGCATGATGTTAATTGTACCCGGGACATAGGGGTGAATCGTTAGATTCCGTGCTGAAGGAGCAGAGCGCTCCCTGCCGGAAGACATCGTCTTATTTCCCGCCGCATCAAATACCGTTCTCTCCGACCCCGCGCGTGCGGCATTCGATACGCCCGCAGTGGTGCAGCACAAAAGGCCAAATTCATTACTTGTATATTCCTGAATGGAGGTATGCTCCAGTCTGACGGCCGTCAATAATCCGGCACATTGATCACGCGGCTCTTGCCATTCGTTCAGCGCTTGTTCGATATCACGCGGCGGATCATCACAGCGGTAATGCCTGTCCACATAGATGTTAAATATGCGATCCAGTTCAAGCATCCCGCAGCCATATACCGCACTCGACAGCGCTTTGACAGCCCTTGGGCTCTGTGCTTTGATATGTCTTTCATGTGCGGATATGTTCAGTCCGGGCCAGGAAGAGGAAGCATATTCATTCTCTTCTGTTTCTCCATTCGTAAAGTAGTTATAAAACGGGAGTGTCATTGCCGCTTCCCTCCCTGTTCCTCATCTTTCGTCTGATCAATATTCGGATATCCCTTGGTTTCCAGTACGCTGCCCAGCACTTCGAGTAATGTAGCATTGGCATCTGCATCCTTGACCGCGAAACGTACATGCCCTTTGTCAAGCCCCGGATACATGGCACAGCTGCGAATCAGAATACCTCTTCGGCCCAGCGCCTCCTGCATTGATGCCGCTGTCCAAGAGGCCGGCACACGTGCCAAAATAAAATTCGCCTCTCCCGGTGTCACCGCACATCCGTACGCCTTCAGTCCTTCGATGAGATGACCCCGTTCCCGCATGATCTGTGATATGCTCTCCTGTTCGTACCGTTCTCCGCTGCGCAGACAGGCTTCACCTGCCATGAGCGCCAGACCGTTGACACTCCAGGTCACCTGTTTCTTTGTCATCGCCTGAATGTATTCGGCACGGCCCAAAGCATATCCGAGACGCAAGCCCGGAATGGCATAAAACTTTGTCATCGAGCGAATGATGATCACATTAGGATAGTCATTCAGATGTGCTGCCAGGGACTGACGCCCGGCTACCGGAATAAAATCCATAAATGCCTCGTCAATGACAAGTACGGTTCCCGTTTCTTCCGCTTTGCGGGCAAACCTTTGTAATACCTCAAGCGGATATTGTACACCATTTGGATTGTTGGGCTGGCCAAGGAAGAGCAGGTCTACCTTTTCCATGAGCTGCTCGATGTCCTCGGGTTCCGCTCGCCACGCCAGTTCTTCTCTTCCTTCCGTATGCACAACCTCGGCACCGAATTGTCGTGCCAACGCGCGGTACTCCGAAAATCCCGGTTCCACCGTACCCACCTTGCGCGGGGCAAGCCCCAGCAGAATGAGCGCCATGCTTTCGGCTGCGCCGTTGCCCACGGAAATCTGCTCCTGCATCACACCAAGACGCTCGCTCAGCAGCGCTTTGAATCCCCGATGCGCCGGATCGGGATACCGAATCACCGACTGCAATCCTTGCTGTATAGCCTCCAGCACCCCTCCCGGCGGACCGAGCGGATTAATGTTGGCACTGAAATCCAGAAAATCAGCGGCTTGCCTCCCAAATCGTGACGCAGCCGTCTCCACGTCCCCGCCATGTCCGAACACTTCGATATAACCGGTCATTCTTCCGTCATCCTTTCTGTATGTCCTTTTTATTATGGATGGCACGGGAGGTGTGGGTCAATCCTGTTTTCTTTGTGTCCCAACCATAATTCGTTTACAATAGAAGAGGAATTTCGGTTCCTTTTGATATACAAGGTTCACTACATAAGGGACTAGCAATCCCTCACATACATTAATGGAGGAATGACCATGCTGTTTGTAGACAACCAGGGCATTACAGATCCTTCTGTAAACCTTGCCATTGAGGAGTACATTCTGAAGCATCTGCCGATGGAGGATGACAGCTATCTGCTGTTCTACATCAACCGTCCGTCGATTATCATCGGAAAGCATCAAAATACGATTGAGGAAATTAATATCGAGTACGTTCAGGATAACGGTGTGCAGGTCGTTCGTCGTCTTTCGGGAGGCGGAGCGGTATATCACGATCTGGGCAACCTGAATTTCAGTTTTATTACAGCGGATGACGGTCAATCCTTCCACAATTTCCGCAAGTTCACCCAGCCTGTGGTTGAAGCTTTGCACGAGCTTGGTGTAAATGCCGAGTTGACCGGGCGTAATGATCTGCAAGTCGGCGAAAAGAAAATTTCGGGCAATGCCCAGTTTTCCACACGTGGGCGTATGTTCAGTCATGGCACATTGATGTTTGATCTGAATCTGGAGCATGTTCAGGCTTCCCTGAACGTCAATCCCGAGAAGTTCAAATCCAAGAGCACCAAGTCCGTCCGCAGCCGGGTCGCCAACATACGGGATCTGATTGACACCAACCTGACGATTGAGCAGTTCCGCGATGAGCTGTTACGTCACATTTTCAGAATGGAGCCACAAGACGTCCCGCAATACAAGCTGACTGACAAGGACTGGGACAAAATCAAGGAAATTTCCGCTGAGCGTTATAACAACTGGGACTGGAACTATGGCTTGTCTCCGGAAAGCAATGTGAAGCACACTCGTAAATTCCCTGTGGGCATCATCGATCTGCGCATGAACATCAAGGATGGACGCATCGAAGATATCAAAATCTTTGGCGACTTCTTCGGTGTAGGCGATGTGGCGGATATCGAAAATATGCTGCGCGGCAAACGGTATGAAGAAACCGAGGTGCGTACAGCACTTGAGGGCCTGGATGTAAAACATTACTTCGGCAACCTTGAGCTGGAAGACTTTATTGGCCTTGTTTTCCTGGAAGAGTAAAATTTAGATGTAAGTATAGTTTTAGAACGAAGTCTAAAATTACACGTTAACGGAGAAGACAGAATTCATCGGGAGAAGCGAAGCGTTTGCTTAAAGCTTTTTGAAAAAAAGCTACATCGGAAGCATACGCTTATCAACGGATTTCCCCTTGGGGAAATGGAATCAAAAATCCGGGGATAACAGCGATCGAAAGATGAATCTGTATTCGGAGTGGCCTCGTGTAAAACTTTATTTCTTCGTTCGTTAATATAGATACAGATAAAAAAGGAGAGAAACACAGATGAGCTACAAATTGATTGCAATCGACATTGATGACACCCTGATCAACGACAACAAGGAAGTAACCCCTGCCACACAGACTGCACTGGAACAAGCGGTTGCCCATGGTGTAACTGTAACGCTGGCGACTGGACGTGCTTATGCTTCCGCACAAGCGCTTGCTCGTCAAACCGGACTTAACGTTCCGATCATCACGTATCAAGGCGCATTGGTGAAAAACCTGCTGGACGAAAAAGTACTTTATGAGCGCTACGTTCCACAGGAAGCTTCCCGCAAATTGTATGATTACTGCCTGGAGAACAATCTCCACCTTCAAACATACATTGACGACAAGTTGTATGCCCGTGAGGAAAACGACAAGCTGCGTGATTATGCCAAATTAAACGGCACCCAATATTACATCGAATCTGATTTCATCAAAGTCATCGAACAAAAGACACCGAAGCTGCTTATTATCGATGAGCCAGACTACTTGGATAAGGTTGCCGTTGACCTGCGTGAATTGCTCGGACCACAAGTGCACATCACAAAGTCCAAACCTTACTTCCTGGAAATCATGCACAATGAAGGAACTAAAGGTCATGCCCTGACCTTCCTGGCTGACCATTTCGGTCACCAGCTCAGCGAGTGTATTGCCATCGGCGACTCCTGGAACGACCATGAGATGCTCGAAGTTGCTGGTCTTGGTGTAGCGATGGGGAATGCCATCCCTGCCCTGAAAGAGCTGGCAGACTACATTACGGCAAGTAATAACGAAGATGGTGTAAAAGAGGTTATTGAGAAGTTTGTGCTGAACGCAGAGTAATTAAGATCAACGAACAGCCCAGTCGGCGAATTTCGCCGACTGGGCTGTTTTTTTGATTTTAAAAATATGTTCATTATCCTGTTTAAACGATTATATTAGGTATATTTCTCTCTTATTTTTTATGTTTTGAGAGCAACAATGCGCTGACTTTCACGCACCTCGAATTATTATCTTACTTGCTCATGGCATGCTGGAAAGACTCCAGCAGTTTTTTGATTTGCCCATCAAATTCCAGTTGAAATGACGGAATGATCTCATCTATTCTTTGCTGAAACAGCTCCGGATCTTGGACACCAAGCTCCGCTCTTAACTCCATTTCTTCTTCGGAACCATTGTCGTTCAGGATCATGTTCAGGATTTCACCCTTAAAGTATTCACTTGGAGGAAGGATTAGAGCATTCATCAGGAACTGGGTAAAAAAGAGATGTTTATTATTTTCCTGACTCGCCTTTTTCATCGCCTGCTTAGTAAACAAGTTTATATACTTCTGAGCAAACGCAACCCCTTTCATTCGGGAAGGCCCAACATGTTCGACCCCTTTCCAACGCAGATCAGCCACAGAACTAAGCCACCAGGCCGGTTCAATAGCCTGCTGCATACGAAGCAACACTTGGCGCTCAAACTGCGGCTCAGGATGCATTCGCTGCTCATCCAAACATTTTCCTATGGTCTCGGCTTCAATTGCAGCGACCGTCATGCCTTGACCATGGATCGGATCGAAGCTGCAAAATGCATCGCCAAGGACAAGTAATCCGGAGGGCCAATTCTCCATCAGTTCAAAATGTTGACGAACAGACTCGGAAATACGGTATCCACGAGGCCCTTGAAAAGGCTCCAGCTGGTCTGCCAACGCTACGATTTCATCCGAAGCAAACAGATGTTTGATTTGCTCTTGGAACTCATCCGGATGGGTTGAAGGATATTCATCTCCTCCTGCGTTGAACAGTAACAGTCCAGCGATATCATTTTCAATTCGCCACAACATGCCTGCACGAATTGCTTTTACAGGATCGGACTCTGTTATCACCGTTCCCCAGTCATTTTGAATAGAGGATGGTATTTTATAATAGCGGGTGCTGTAACCAAGAGACACCTTCAGCACTTCCGGCTCAGGCACGGACAACCCTATCTGTTCAAGCCGTCTGATCAATTTGGAAGAACGCCCCGCGGCATCAATAACCATATCTGCTGCAAGCATTTCTTCCCGGTTATCCCTACCTCTTATTTTGGTATACACGCCTGTAATCGAACGCTCATCTTCTGATGCCATTAACCCGGTAACTTCCGTGCTCGTTAAGAAGCTTATATGATCTATGCTCTGGACTCGCTGACGCAGTACCCACTCCAGCAGGGCTCTGCTGCTCGATGCAATTTTGAATGAGGAAGCAGCATTCGCTTTATTAACTAATGTACCGTAGCGATTGGCAATCATAAACTTCTCTTCTTGTGAAGGAATGGCACCAAGCGCGACCAATTCGTCATTGTATCCGGGAAAGTAATGTTCCAGAATAAGTCCGCCGCGCGGTAATACACGATGTGGATGAAAGGATTGAGGCACACCCTGCCGATTCGCCGGCTCAGAAGGCAATTCATCTCGCTCAATGATACATACCTCATCATAATAATCAGATAACATCCTTGCAGTGATTAACCCTGCAATACCTGCCCCAATTACCACAGCTTTTTTCATGTCGGACATCGCCACTTCATCCTCTCTAATCCATCATATTTTATCTACACTTGTAGCCCTATCAAAAAATTACTTATAATACCAATATACACTTGAAATCTCGTTCCATGTAAGAATCAATGTGTTGATACTATATAGCTAAACTACAATAAGGAACTGATGTAGATGAAAATGATTGATAAAAAGGTGGATTTGAGAGTTACCCGAACTCATAAATTGTTAACGATGGCGCTACTCGATCTGTTATGTGAGAAAGGCTACCTATTTTAAAACAGATTCGGAAGCCTGCACTGTCATCCTCGCACGACTTCTTTTCTTCAACCAGCCGCTCACCTTCTCATTCATCGCCAGCAGACCTGAAACGACCAGCACTACACCGATCCATGTAACCCAGCTGACATGCTCACCGTAGACAACAGCACCAAGCCCTACGGCAATGGGTGGTGAAATGTATAACCATGTTGCTGGAAACAACGGGTTGGTACGCGACATAATCCAATAGAACAGACTATGCCCCACCATGGAGCCGATGACAGTCAAATAGATGACCGACGAGACGGCAGGCACCCAGTCCAGAGCAGACATACTCCACGATTCCGTTCCGACCGAGAGCAGGGATAACAGCAGTCCCCCATACATCATCTGCACCGCATTGATCGCTACAGGACTAGCCTCCTTGAACTGATGAATGACCTTTTTGGAGTACAATGCACCTGCTGAATAACAGACCTCCCCCACTAGTACCGCGATACAACCCCACATGAACAGGGAACCTGCACCAAGCGATACACCTGGCAACACAACCAGTACCACACCGGTGAACCCGATCAGGCAGCCCACAATCATACGGGCAGATGTTTTTTGCCGTAACAGCGCCGTCTGCATCAACATAATCATCAGCGGCCCTGTCGCTGACAGAATGGCACCCACACCCGAGCTCACATGCTGTTCAGCCCAATATAATGTGGCAAAAGTGCCGAAGGTCAGCCCCGCTCCCGTTAACAACATCTCCTTGCGGAACAGGAGCGACCAGCTCACTTTGCCCTTCATCCTCATCCATGCAAACATCAGCGCTCCCGCGATTAAAAATCGCAATCCGGCTGACAGAAAAGGCGGCATGCCTGCCTCTACTCCAATTTTAATAGCCAGAAATGTTGTACCGAAAATAAGACACATAACCGTAAATGCAATCCCCACCATGATAACCACTCCTTTATCTGTTCTCCATCATATCTCATGGTCTACAGAACAGAATGAACAAAACAGAACAGTTTTCTCCCATTAGCTGTTACAATAGAGTTCAAAAGGAGTGTGAGCCGGGTGGGCAGAACCATGATGATGACAGATAACAGCCTGAAATTATATGAGCAAGTAATCCATTATCTCGTTGTACGTATAGAAGCGGGAGAGTGGGCTGAACATGAAAAACTGCCATCTGTACGAAGCCTGTCCGAGCTACTCGGCGTACATCGCTTGACCGTATTCAAAGCCTATCAGGAGTTAAAAGAACGTGGGAATGTTTATGTGAAGGATAAGTCTGGCTATTATGTCAGCCCAGCGACTCCATTCTCAGTAACGGATCAGGCGGATGATCCCGCCGTGTCTGCCTGGCTGCATTGGGATTCACTAGCACGGGTACAGTCCCTTGAAGCAGAATACCAGTTTTCCAAATCGTTAATCGATCCCTCTCTGCTGCCCAACCGTTATTGGGGAGAACTAATGCGTGATCTTCTAGATCAATATCCCCGTTTGCTCGGAACGTATTCCACGATTCAGGGAGATCTGGAATTGCGAAGTGCGCTGGCAAGCCATCTAACGAAAAAAGAACGCTTCTATCTCTCCGCAGACGAAGTGCTCATTACTTCGGGGGCGCAGCAAGCGATTGATGTCATCTCGCGGACGCTGGTCAAACCCGGGGATCGGGTGTTGATGGAACGGCCTACGTATGGACCAGCAATGGAGATTTTCCGTAAACAAGGTGCTCGTCTGATCTTTACGGATATTCACTCGGATGGGTATGATCTGGAGCAGATCGAACATCTGATGAAATCGGAGAAACCACGCTTATTCTACACGACGCCAACTTTTCATAATCCAACCGGCGTTAACGTTCCAGTAGAACAGCGCAAGCAGTTACCTGAACTAGCAGAACAGTATGGTTGTTTTCTGCTCGAAGACGACAGCACCTATGATATCTATTTTAAGGAGAAACCTCCTGCACCCATTTTCACCTACGACACCACTGGGCATACCCTGTACATCCGCAGTTACAGCAAGTATGTTGCACCCGGGCTACGGATTGCAGCCATCATATGCCGTCAGCGTTTCATGCCAGGACTACAGGCTGTAAAATCACTGACAGATAACGGATCGCCCCTTCTGAACCAGAAGCTTTTTCTCCGTTATTTTCAGTCAGAACGTATGCATCAGCATCTGTCCAAGCTGCGGACCGCCATCCAGCTACGGATGGAAGTGATGGAACAATCTCTGCTGGAAACGGACTGGACGTGGACCCGGCCGGAGGGCGGACTCAACTTTTGGGTAGAGCTTCCTGAGGGTGTGGATACAGGGAGACTGCTTCACCGATGCATGGAACAATCCGTTGCCTTTGTACCCGGAACCGTATTTGATTCTTCGGATAATTCAGCCAGTCGCAAGCTGCGCCTGTCCTTCTCTTATGCACATGAGCAGCAGATTCGGGAAGGCATGAGCAGGCTTATTACGCTTGCAAAAGAAATGTAAGGTTTGGTTATAAATCGAAAAAAGCCCGGAAGGTCACATGACCTTCCGGGCTACTGTTATGAGCTGGATATGACCTTATCCACCAATCCATATTCGACTGCTTCAGCAGCGGTCAGGAAATAATCTCGATCCGAGTCCTTCTCAATCCGCTCAATTGACTGTCCTGTATGGTCGGCTAACAGCTTGTTAAGACGTTGACGGTGCTGAATGATGCGGTTAGCATGAATCAACATATCCGACGCCTGCCCCCGCGTACCGCCATGTGGCTGATGGATCATGATCTCACTGTTGGGCAGCGCCATACGCTTGCCTTTTGTTCCACCTACCAGCAATATCGTACCAAAGCTTGCTGCCATCCCTGTACAGATCGTGGAGATATCCGGCTTCACAAATTGCATCGTGTCATAGATCGAGAATCCCGCAGTCACCGACCCACCAGGGCTGTTGATGTACATCTGGATATCCTTCTCCGGGTCCTCTGCAGTCAAAAACAATAACTGGGCCACGATGGCATTTGCCATCTGATCCTCGATCTCTCCGGACACCATAATGATCCGGTCTTTGAGCAAACGGGAATAAATATCATAACTCCGCTCTCCGCGAGCAGTTTGTTCCACTACATACGGCACTACATTCATATGTGTCGCCTCCTCGGTTTAGGCAACCATGTTGACCGTGTATCCGCCTCCATACGACATCGAGTTCATGCCAGAAGTGGAGTACCCGTACATCATTGGCTGCGTGGATGGAGACGGCAAAGTCTGCTGCAAAATCGTCCCCGCCACAGCCATCGGATCATCAGTCCGATTCAGGCACAGATCAATGATTCGGGCTGTATCCCCATTACGAAATGCCAGCAGATAGCTGCGCAGTTCCTCCCGATTGTCCTCCACTGCGCCTTCCTCATACTGCAATTCAGCGTCCGATTGTCCCAACCTGTGCCTCACTTCAGCTATGGCAGAGCGTGCACGACTTAACGCTGCTTTCACAGCACCTTCTGTCGTATCCAGCATTTCCGCAGTCTCTGCCGCCCTATAACCCATTAATTCACGTAATACATATATCACTCGCTGCCACGGTGGTAGCTTATTTACAAGAAGTTGTACGGCAGACTCCAATTCCTCGAATCGCCTTTCCTCCTCCATCTCGTGTAGGAGCGGCTTCAAGCTATCCAGTTTATAAGCCAATCTCTCCCGCTGACGTAAGATATCAATCCAGCTGTTGCGTGCAATACGGATCAGATAAGCTTCCCAGTTTATATTTTTATTCATCCCGGAAGATCCAACCACACTCGACGACAATACTTTGAGACAGGTCTCCTGAACCAGATCTTCCGTCTCTGGAACTGATTTCGTCAGAGATAGACAATACGCATACAACGAACCCATCAGATCGGGTAATACGGCATGAATGCTTTGGTTCAATTGATTTTTTCTATCGTTGCCATTGAATTCAATATCGAATTTATCTTGTTTACCATCATCATGTGGTCTGTTGATTCTGCAATCCACGGACTTCACAAAGGCCATCTTGGGGGCCCCCCCTTTGCTGGTTCCTGATTGATTTTGACTTACACTATGTAAACGAAGAACCCCTTGTAAAGGATACGCTCTTCTGAATTTATTTTTATTACGCTATATAAATTGAACTAAAGAATATTTACACTGCACACTCCGATGACAGAACAACCTTCCGATCGCTGTTATCCCCAGATTTTTTGATTCCTTTTATAAAGGGGAAATCCGGGAATAAAGGCGAACGCGCTGCTTCTTCAGGTCCTTTCTGTCCTCTCCGTTTTGTGTAAATGTTTAGTTCAATTTATATAGTTAAATTGGGTTACGCATTCGTTTCCAGCTTTAATGTTCCCAGCGGCACCTTCATCCCGGTAAGGGCAATCGTAATACCTTGATCCAGATTATCATTCTGCCGTACATCAACGTCATGAGACATATGTGTAAAATAGGTATGGCCCGGCTTCAGTTCCCGCAGCAACTCTTGCGCCTCGCGCATATCGTACACGGAACGTGTTGAGAATTCCGCAAGTTCATGCACAAAGCTCGTTCCAAGCACCAGCAGATCCAGTCCGTGCAACGGCTCTTTTTCGGATGGCTTCAGGTCAATGGTATCTGAACAGTACGCCCAGCTATACCCTTCCCGTACGAGTCGATACGCATAGGAATAACCGTTTTTACCGTGGCAGACCTTCCATGAATGTACCTTCCAGCCGCCCAGTTCAATACCGTCATCCGTTTCCAGAAAGTCCATATGACGACCCAACCAAGGAAACTGTCCCTGAATCGTAACAATCACTTCACGTGGCGCATACAAACGTCCCTTCACGCCCAGCCAGCGACACGCATCCGCCCATTCCGGTAATCCTCCAATATGGTCAAAATGCGCATGAGTGACAAGTAGCGTATGCACCATACGCAATCCCTGATCCTCCATCTGTGATCTCCAGTCTGGTCCGCAGTCAATCATGAACTGTTCGTTAGCACCATCACCGTCAATCAGAACAGAAGAGCGTTTCCGTTTATTCTCTCCCGTAAGCCTCGCCTCTGTACATACGTCGCAATCACAATACACACGTGGAACGCCCATCGCATCGCCTGTGCCCAGAAATGTTAGCTGATCCAATCCGCATTCCCCCTGAATTAATGATATGTAGATTGTAATCGTCAACCTCTGTTTTTGCAAAAAAAGACCATCCCGCTGCAGTTCTCCACTGCAATTCGGGACAGTCTGTCGTCTGACCGTTCACCGTCAGACTTCATCTCCATGTTTTGCTCCATAGGAGCTTACGCTTCGTCAGCATGTGGTGCAACCTTATAAGCGGGTCATCCGCATGAAGATCAGGACTTACCTTTTAAACAGGCCACGACTGATTAATTCGAGTCACATCCACTCGGCGCTGGAACTATACCAGTGCCCGCAGCTTCAACGTCAGTTCCTGACCCGCAGGTACATCCTTCGAATCCGTAATCACCCAGTTCGACGCAAGCCGCTTCGCCAGTACCTCTGCCTGCTCTTGTTTTAACTGCAATCCGGTGATGATTCCTTCACCCACTGTGAAGTCTCTCTCTGGCTGTACCTTGAAGGCCTTTTCCAACCAGATTCCGAGTCCACCACGTGTGTTAAAGGTAATCCGGTACCCATCTTTTACTGCTGCCTCCAGATTTTCACCATGCTCGTCCGCATACGAGAAAAATTCGTTATATCGGTATTCCTCTTCAGACACGGCGTCAAAAGCGGAAACATCTTTGGCTTGAATGGCTTTTAATATTTCTTCCTCAGGCATACCCTTACCGCGGGCCTGCTCCAGTCTAATCGCTGTACTTTGGGATAATTTGATCTCTGCACTCATCCAACTCACACCTTCCTGCACTATGTAACAATCATGGTCTAGTATACCTCTATTATAACCTTTTGGCAGTAAAAAACCTCCATCTCTACTTCCATTGAAATGAAGGTTTAGTATCCACATGTTCGGTCACCTATTCGATTACATCAGCAATACTCATAATCCAGCGAGCACCTGATACCACACGCCGCCTTTGGAGTACAACGTGCTGCGTACCTCATCCCATCCACCCAGATAGTTGATATCAAATAGTCCTTCTGGCGTTGGGAATGTCGACTCGGTCTGTGCAAATACATCAGGATCTACTGAACGAAAACCATGCTTGGCAAAAATGTGCTGTGCTTCTGGTGTACGCAGATAGGCGACAAAAGCTTCCGCCAGTTCACGATTCCCATGTTTATCGGCATATTTATTCACCACAACTGCCGGGTTTTCAATCAGGATCGTATTTTTCGGAATGACGATGTCATAATCTACACCTTTGGCGATCCGGGCAAGCAATTCATTTTCATACGTGACGATTACATCACCGACACCATACTCGAATGCCGCCATCGAAGAGCGCCCACTCTTGTCCAATGATTCAACGTTACGATGTACCTGTTCGAGAAAAGCCTTGGCTGCGGCAGGATCTTTCTTCCCCTCTTGCTCCTCCGACAGTTTCAATCCGGCACCATAAATGGCATTAATGTCCCATTGTGCGCCTCCGGATGTCTTTGGATTGGGGTACAGTACCTTCACTCCTGGCTTGGTTAAGTCCTGAAAATCACGAATACCGAGCGGGTTGCCCGCTCTTGTGCCCAGAACAACAATTGAACGGGTGATCATGCCCTCATTAGGGGTCTGTTTCCAATCGGAGCTAACCAGATCGGCTTTGACCAGCTTCTCGATATCACTCTCCATCGCGAGCAAGGCCACATCAGCCTCAAATCCACCAACGATGGCTCTTGCCTGTGTACCCGAAGCTTCGTAGGACTCCTGGAAGTTAATCGTCTGTCCGGTTTTTGCCTTCCACTCCTCCTGGAACTTGGGCAGCATTTCGCCTACAGCATCTTTCGCTACACTATAAGCACCAATCACCAGCGTATTGGATGAATCGTTACCAGCGGGCTCGTTCTGTTCGCTTGCCCCCTCCTGCTTGCTGCATCCAGCGGTCATGCAGACGAGCAGAAGCATGAGGGCAACATATAAGAGTATGGCTTTCTTCTTCCTCGTCTGCATGGGCAGCCCCTTTCTTCCACTTGATCTAAATCATCACCGGCATCGGATCTTCCTTCAGTCGGTTCTCTACCACCCAACTGTTGGAGTCATTGAACAGGTATGCACGGTGTACAAGGACTCGAATTTGTTGACCGATCTCCAATGTCGTTTTCTCCAGGGAACGATACGTGATTAACTTGTGACCCTGTACGTCCACCTCTACCATCCATTCACTGCCGCGGAAATGAAGATGTTTGACTGTACCTTTTTCGGTTGCAGACAACATGGTGAATTCGTTTTTCAAGCCGATCTCAATATACTCCGGTCGAATCAGCGCTCGTGTACTTTCACCCTCAACCGCATGTTCGAATCCTTTCAGCTGGGAGGCATCCTCCACAACCGTAGACTCCCCGATAAATGTAGCGACAAACGGTGTCTGCGGGTTTTTGTAGATATCCCAAGGTGTGCCCTTCTGTTCGAGACGACCTTGGCTGATAATCATGATTTCGTCCGCCACTTCAATCGCTTCATCCTGGTCATGCGTTACAAATATCGAAGTAATCCCTACCCGTTCAATCAACTCACGCAACCATGAACGCAGTTCCTGACGGATCTTGGCATCAATGGCCGCGAACGGTTCGTCCAGCAATAACAGCTGCGGCTCCGGGGCGAGTGCTCTGGCAAAAGCAACACGCTGACGCTGCCCACCAGATAACTGATGTGGATAGCGCTGTTCGAAACCTTTTAACCCGGTCAGTTCAACCAGTTCCATCACCCGATCACGGATCTGGGCTTTTGGCGTCTTCTTGACCTTGAGTCCAAAGGCGACATTCTCAAATACCGTCATATGTTTGAACAAGGCATAGTTCTGGAATACAAATCCGATGCCCCGCTCCTGTGGAGGCAGATGGTTCACGACTTTTCCGTGAAAGCGAATCTCACCGGAACCCGGATTCTCCAGACCTGCCAGCATCCGCAGAATGGACGTTTTCCCACCTCCGCTGGGTCCAAGCAGACCGATCAGATGGCCTTTGGCAATATCGAATGAGACATCTTTTACCGCATGAAAATCACCGAAATGTTTGTTCAAATCACGGACTTCTACATGCATATCAATGCACTTCCTTTCGCTTCTTGGCCCATTCCATCATAAGCAGCAGCCCGACGGAGAAGGTGACCAGCACCAATGCCACACCATTTGCGGCAGCCACATTAAAATTCTCAACATCCTGATACACCAGGGTTGTTGCGGTCTGTGTTTTGTTCATGATATTCCCGGATACCACCAGCACTGCACCGAATTCCCCAAGCGAGCGCGCAACCGTCAAGACTAAACCGTACACTACCGCCCAGCGGATCGAAGGCCAGGTCACACTCCAGAACGTTCTCCAGCCGTAGGCGCCAAGTGTAGATGCAGCCTCTTCTTGCTGGGAACCGAGTTCCTGCAGGACAGGCATAACCTCTCTGACCATCAGTGGAAAGGTAACAAATAACGTTGCGATCACCATACCCGGGAAGGCATAGACCACATTGAATCCAATCCCTTCAAAAAAAGCGCCCATAATGCTGTTAGGTCCCAACATCAACACAATCATCAAGCCGCCAATGACAGGAGATACGGCATAAGGCAGGTCTACAATGCTGTTCAGCAGCCCTTTTATCCGTTCACTCAGCCATCCGGCACGAACCAGATACAGAGCCATCATGATGCCAAACAATGTATTTAACAGGGTGACCACCAGAACCACCAGTCCGGTCATCATCAAGGCATGTAGCGCCTCAGGGCGCATTAACCCTTTCAGGAATCCACCTGCCCCGTCTTCAAATGCACCAATAAAAATGCGTCCAAGCGGGATGATCAACAGTACAATAAATACTGCAAACGTCAGTCCGATTAACAGTCGTCTCATCGTCTTCTCCCCCGCATCTGCACCAAATTGATCAGCCAGAGGATCAGGAAGGAGAGCGTCAGGAGCAACACGGATACAGCAGCAGCTCCCGTTGGATTATCACTTTCAATCTCCCCGTAGATAAATACGGAAGCAGTCAGTGTTCTTCCCGGAATGTTACCAGCCACCAGCACAACAGCCCCGAATTCAGCCAGTCCTCTCGAGAAAGCCAGCATCCCCCCACTGATCATGCCAGGTGCCATAGAAGGCAGAATAACCTGCATGAACGTGCGAGCCTTGGAGGCCCCCATCGTGTACGAGGCCTCTTCCTCGGAAGGATCAATTTCTTCCAGCAAAGGCTGCACCGCACGGATAACAAACGGAAACGTGACAAAGGTCATCGCGATAACAATGGCCGGCTGGTGAAATACAATCTCAAATCCCATGGATTCTGCCAGTTTCCCGATGACACTGACCGGACCCAAAAGCAGCATAATCATCAAGCCGCCCACCGCTGTTGGCAGTGCAAACGGGAGATCAACCAGACTGTTGAGAAACGATCGGCCCACAAAGCGATACCTTGTCAACACCCAGGCGATCATCGTGCCCAAAACTACATTAATCAGCGTGGCAATGACGGCCAGCCGAATGGTCAGCAGTACGGCTTTCCACGCGATGGGGTCCATAATGCTCTGAACAAAGTTGCTCCATCCTTCGGAGAAGGAATTGACGTACACACCGATGATTGGAAGTACAATAAGTACGATAAAATATAACAATACGGTACTGCGGAATCCCCAAGTCCATCCCTTATGACGAAGAACGGTATTCATTGCTGCGTTCCCTCCCAGCCTCCGGCTTTAGCTCCAGTCGGCAGTCTTCCTGGCTTAATACGACATTTTTCCTAAGTTGGATGATATTACTTTAATATTATTCCCATTAGTCTACTTGGTTTTGCTTTTCTGATACTTTACCAGTTTGCAGTGCTAATCGTCAATGCTTTTATTGAATATAATTGGGCCACATATGAGATTAATTAATTAAATAGCTTCAGGTTATTTCTGCTCTCTCCGTTATGATGCGATTTGCTTTTTCACCTTGCATATGTGGTTTGTTTGGTATGTAGTGGTTAAGGTACAATCGAGGGTAAGAAATGAGATCCTAAGGAGTGATTTAACATGTTACACAAGAAGAATATATCCACTTCCATACGAGACGAAATGAAGGATATCACATGGGATGTAAAGCAGGTTGTCCAGAGTAGCGGGGTGCAGAATGGGACGGTGCTTATCTACTGTCCACATACGACGGCGGGTATTGCCATCAACGAAAATGCAGACCCGGATGTGAAACATGATGTCTTGTTGCGCCTTGATGAAGTGTACCCTTGGGAGCATCCCGAATATCGACATGCCGAAGGCAATACAGCCTCTCATCTCAAATCGATTACAACAGGGCCATCACAAACGGTGATTATTCACGAAGGCAGGCTGCTGCTTGGCCGCTGGCAAGGCATTTACTTTTGCGAATTCGATGGACCACGTGAGCGGGAGTACTTCCTCAAAATCATGGAAGGTTAGTTAGGTCCAATAGGCCTGCCACCCACTCGTTCATTTTTGATAAACACAAACAGGCGGTCCACCCTCATTCCGGGTCGGAGCCGCCTGACTTGGTTTGCTGCGCATACTAACTTTCGCGAGACAACGTTATAAAGAATTAAAGTTATGACAAATCACCGCCCTGAAGTGTAGGGGTGCAACAACAGCGCCATTATTGGTCGCCAGGCTGCTGACCCAGATTGCGGCACAGCACTTTGACATGAGACAGCGCAGACGATTCAATCTCCACAAACGTTAAACGGTCCTGAATGTAATAAGAAATGAATCCGTGCATAGCCAAAAATAGCGTACGCGGTACCCTTTGAATATCCTCTTCCGTACAGTTCTCTTCATTCATATACTGCCTTATAATCGATGCAAACAATTCGAAGCAACGTCCCTGTTCGGTACGACAATAAGACAACAGTTCTTCGTCCCTGATCATAAACATAATTTCGTATTGATATGGGTTCTCCAGACCAAAGCGAATAAACTCCATCATAATGTGCTCTACCTTGCTCACATCATCACGAACCGGCCTGACCATGGCTTGCAGCAGCAAATGCCCCAGATGATTAAAATCTTCAACCACGATGGCATAGAACAGCTCTGCCTTTTCCTTAAAGTGATAATACAGCGACCCATGACTATAGCCCAGATGCTGGCCGATGCTTCGCATCGAAATGGCGCGGTATCCTTTGGTAATAAAAAGGTGCCTCGCCGCCTCCAGTATCCGCTCCCTCGACAACTCCTGTTCGACTGCTCTTCTAGCCATATATTTTATTCCCCTTCAATAAAATAAAGCCGCTGTCCCTCCGTGATCCGGGATTGCCCTTGCGTCAAATCCGTGATCCAGGCTATAAAAGCCTCGGTTTCACTATCCGGCGGAAGACAAGTCAACGTAACCTTATCGGTGAATCCAGTTTCACCTGTACGGACTTCCCGGCTTCTTAACTCATTTTCCACTTTACCCAGCCACGTATAATCCAGTTCAACAAACACTTCACGATGCAGCACGTTGGTAATGGCTTCTCCGGCTTCAATGGCTGCTACAGCTCCATCCGTATAAGCACGAATTAACCCGCCAGCTCCAAGCATAATTCCCCCGAAGTATCGCGTAACCACAATTGCCACATTTTTTAATTTCTGATTTTTGATCACTTCAAGAATGGGTTTCCCTGCTGTTCCACTGGGTTCACCGTCATCGGATTGCTTCTGGATCTCGTCCCGCTCCCCAATCATGTATGCAGAGCAGTTATGAGTGGCATTCCAATGTTTTTTCTTGATCTCATCGATGAAGGCAACAGCTTCTTCCTCTGTCGTGACCGGCATAATATGACCGATAAATCGCGACTTCTTGATTACAATTTCCAGATTGCCCGGTCCTCGAACCGTACGATAACGTTCAATCATCCTAAATCCAACTTTCTGATCTTTTCCTGAGTCCATTTTACAAGAAAGCAGTTCACCGCGCGAACGCGGACGAACTGCCCTGGTTATCTACATCCGGGAACCCTGCCTCTTACACGAACAGTGATTCCCGGTTAGATTTACATTACCTTATTCAACTATATGAGCAGACCGATGAATTATTCGGAAAGTCTCGCTTCGAGCGCTGCTTTCTCTTCTTCAAAGCCTGGTTTGCCCAGCAATGCGAACATATTTTTCTTGTAAGCTTCCACGCCTGGTTGGTCAAATGGATTGACGCCCAGCAAGTAGCCACTGATACCGCATGCTTTTTCAAAGAAGTATACCAGATATCCGAAAGAATATGGAGTCATATCTGGAATGTTCACAATCAGGTTTGGTACTTGACCATCTGTATGTGCAAGCAGTGTTCCTTGGAACGCTTTTTTGTTTACAAAGTCCATGGTTTTGCCTTCAAGGAAGTTCAAACCATCCAGATCGTCCGGATCGGATTTGATTGAGATATGCTCAGCAACTTCAGTAACCTGGATAACAGTTTCGAAAATATTCCGGCTACCTTCCTGAATGAATTGACCCATGGAGTGCAAGTCTGTAGAGAAATCAACGGATGCAGGATAGATCCCTTTGTAGTCTTTACCTTCACTCTCTCCAAACAGTTGTTTCCACCACTCGGATACGAAGTGCAGGGAAGGCTCATAGTTTACAAGAATCTCAGTTCCTTTGCCTTTGCGATACAATGCGTTACGAACAGCAGCATATTGATATGCTTCATTCTCAGCTACGTTCGGGTTGCTGTATTCTTTGGATGCGTCAGCCGCACCTTGCATCATTTCTTCGATGCTGATACCCGCTGCTGCGATTGGCAGCAAACCTACAGCTGTCAGAACGGAGTAACGTCCGCCTACATCATCAGGGATAATGAAAGATTCGTATCCTTCTGCATTTGCCAGTTCTTTCAATGCCCCGCGCGCTTTGTCTGTTGTAGCATAAATGCGTTTGCGAGCTTCTTCTTTACCGTATTTCTCTTCCAGTGCTGCACGGAAGATACGGAAAGCAATTGCCGGCTCTGTTGTTGTACCGGATTTGGAGATGACGTTAACGGAGAAATCTTTGCCTTCAACCAGATCCAGCAAATGAGTTACATATGTGGAACTGATATTGTTTCCTGCAAAATAGATTTCAGGCGTTTTGCGTTTGTCTTTTGGCAGATTGTTATAGAACGAGTGAGTCAGCATTTCGATCGCTGCACGTGCACCCAGGTATGATCCACCGATACCGATAACGATCAGTACTTCGGAGTCGCTTTGGATTTTGGCAGCCGCTTTTTGAATGCGAGCGAACTCTTCTTTGTCATAAGCCGTTGGCAGGTCAATCCAGCCCAGATAATCGGAGCCCGTTCCTGTTCCGTTGTGAAGCTGCTCGTGAGCCAGACGAATCGGTTCTGCGAAATAATCCACTTCGTGCTGATTTACAAATTGCAATGCCGTGCTATAGTCAAATGTCACTTTTTTTGCCATGATCTCAAAAACCTCCTGATTTCGGTTATATTTTTTCCGTATCCGTATTCCATTCTAAACAACTTGCCTTAAGGATACTTCAAATCCACGGGGCTGACAAGCTTGCAGCTCGAACTTTGTCGTTAGAATTCAAGAAGCAAAAAGGGTAAACCGAATCCGCGGGTTGCGGTTCTGCTTACCCTTCTTATGTTATTCCGCCGGGTACGAGCAGACGTAGTCAGTAACGCTGCGTATCTCCAGTTTAAATTTGGATTCGGCAGGCACGTGGAACGTAGCTTGGCCTTGAATCTCTTGCCACTCTTCTTCTCCGGGAAGCAATACTTTCAGATCTCCGGACAGAATCTCCATAATTTCACGGGAATCCGTACCGAACTCATAACTGCCTGGAAGCATGATGCCCAGAGTCACTTTGCTGCCATCCCCCAAAATAACTGTTCTGCTGGTTACCTGACCATCATAATAAATGTTGGCCTCTTTCACTACACTGACTTGATCGAATTGTGACATGCGTACCCGCTCCCCTGAAGTTAATGAAAACAAAAGGCAAAACAGATCAGGGCGATAACAAGTTACCGCCCATGCTCTGCGGAAATAACTTGCTGCCATGGATCAGGACAGCATGACGCCCTCCCAACCATAGCAGCGCTTATGAAGCTATAATTGCGTGTTCAAAAAGTCAGGTTTTCAGTACTTTTCGGCTGAATCCCATATTCGACGCTGATGATGCCGTGAGGCATCCTTCGTAATCAAAAGCAGACTTTTTGAACAACCTCTATTACAGCAGTGCTTTTACGCGGCTAACCACGTTGTCCACTGTAAAGCCATATTCTTGGATAACACGGTCGCCAGGCGCGGATGCACCAAATGTGCTGATTCCGAGAATGTCACCTTGATCTCCAACATATTTCTCCCAGCCCATTGGATAAGCCATTTCAATCGCAAGACGAGCTTTAACATCCGGAAGAAGAACGGACTCTTTGTAAGCTTTGTCTTGTTTCTCGAACAGATCCCAGCTTGGCATGCTGATTACGCGAACTTGGATGCCTTGTTCAGCAAGTGCTGCTTGAGCTTTAACAGCCAATTGCACTTCAGAACCTGTAGCAATGATTTGTGCTACCGCTTTGCCATCTTTTGCATCAGAGACAACATAAGCACCACGTTTCACGTTCTCACGTGAACCTTCAACCGTACCTTCCAGGATCGGCAGGTTTTGACGAGTGAGTACGAGTGCAACCGGGTTGCTCTTGTTCTCAAGCGCATAAGCCCAAGCAGCCGAAGTTTCATTACCATCAGCCGGACGAATAACCGTCAGGTTAGGAATGATACGCAGTGATGCCAGTTGCTCGATTGGTTCGTGCGTAGGACCGTCTTCACCAACAGCGATACTGTCGTGAGTCAGAACATACGTTACAGGCAATCCCATCAGGGCAGCCAGACGAACAGCCGGACGCAGGTAATCGGTAAATACGAAGAACGTACCTCCGAATACTTTCACACCACTGTGCAGTGCCATACCGTTCATTGCTCCAGCCATACCGAATTCACGGATACCGAAGTAGATGTTACGGCCGGAGTAATCTTCTGGTGTGAAGTTCTCCAGGTTGTTCAGGTGAGTCATTGTGGAGCTTTCCAAGTCAGCAGATCCACCTGTCAGTTGTGGCACGTTGTGTGCCAGACCGTTCAGAGCGTTACCGGATGCTACACGAGTGGAAAGAGCTTTGTCTGTTGCTGCATATTTAGGAAGATCACGGTCCCAACCTTCTGGAAGGTCGCCGTTAATCGCTGTTTCGAATTGAGCTGCCAGCTCAGGGAAAGCTTTTTTGTACTCGGCAAATTTCTCATCCCAAGCTTTGTTAGCAGAGATACCACGATCTTTCACTTGTGCAAAGTGATCGCGAACTTCAGCTGGTACGTGGAAGTTTTCTTCGTAAACCCATTTGTAATACTCTTTAGTCAATTTGGCTTCGTCTGCACCCAGTGGAGATCCGTGAGTACCGCCGTGGCCGCCTTTACCTTGTTTGTTCGGGCTACCATAACCGATAACCGTTTTAACTTCGATCAGTGTAGGACGCAGTGTATCTGCTTGACCTTCCTGAATTGCTTTTTCAATTGCAGGCAGATCGTTACCATCTTCAACGCGCAGCACTTGCCAGCCATAAGCTTCAAAACGCTTCGCGATGCTTTCGGAAGAAGACAGATCCAATTTACCATCCAACGTGATGTCATTAGAGTCGAACAACATGATCAGTTTGCCCAGGTGCAGACGTCCAGCCAGGGAAGCTGATTCATGAGATACGCCTTCCATCAAGTCGCCATCACCACAGATTGCGTAAGTGTAGTGGTCAACTACGTTGAATTTGTCTTTATTGTATGTTGCGCCCAGTTGAGCTTCAGCCATCGCCATACCTACAGCCATTGCAATACCTTGACCCAGTGGGCCGGTAGTTGCATCAACACCTGCAGTATGTCCGAATTCCGGGTGACCCGGAGTTTTGCTTCCCCATTGACGGAACTGTTTCAGTTCTTCCATTGGAAGATCATATCCGCTCAGGTGCAGCAAGCTGTACAGCAACATGGAGCCATGTCCTGCAGACAGGACAAAACGGTCCCGGTTAACCCAAGTTGGGTGGTCCGGGTTATGAGTCATCGTTTTTGCAAAAAGTTGGTACCCCATTGGAGCGGAGCCCATCGGCATACCCGGATGTCCGGAATTTGCCTTCTCAATTGCATCAATCGCCAAAGTACGTACGGTAGTAATCGACAGGTTGTCGATTGTAGTGTTCTCGTCCTTTTGAATCGCTTCGTTCTTGTCAGTCATGGTTTGTCCTCCTCATGTCTTTAGATAAGTCGGGTGCGCAAGCGAATCCCTCTCATCATACAAGCAAACCGAATTTCACAATAAGTGAATCCGCTTGAGTGTTTCATTTTGACTTATTCACTTTTGTATTGTATCACTTGGCGTGAAGCTTTTCCATAACCTTCTTTTAGAAGTTCGTGAAAAATTGGTTGTTTGTGATGAATATTCCTTGGCCTATCAAGCAAAAATCGTACTGTACAAGGTACTAAATTCCAAAAGCAGACTTAAGGAGCCTCGCAAATCCATCGCATGAAGTATAACCTTTAACCTGAAAACCATGCATTTTTTAGATATTCATCCTCAATTCACATATAATGTTCCTTAATATGGATTCGAAAGTTGGGCTGTGGTTTACTTTTTTCAGATGTACACGCGTCAATCATAGGAGGTCTCGATCATGCCAGATCCTGCTGCTCACCCATCCCCATCCGTAAAACAATCATTACCCTGGATATCCGGTATTTTAACGGGAATTCTCTCGGGAGTTGTCCTGGGATTTTTCCTCAAATTGATTCAGGCCAACACTGGTGAACAAGTATATACTCTGCTGCTGAATATTGATTTTGTGCCTGGTCTTCCGCCAACCTTACCCGAATTCATTGAACTTGCTTTGCATCTCATCGTGTCCGTTGTCATCGGTATCTTCTATCTGTGGTGGGTAAGGCATTCAGGCCGCCCTATGATCAAAGGAATTTTACTTGGTGCAGTCTCGTCCCTGCTCTATATCCCACTCTCTCAAATGTCATCACGTGTGCCAGACCTGTACGATGTGTCCGCCATTCTCTACTGGATTGCAGGACATCTGCTATTTGGTATTGTGCTTGGCTTGTGCGGAAAATATATCAACACAACAAAAAAAGCGACTCCCGTTTCGTAAACGAATTGGGGTCGCTTTTTTGTTAGTCTATTACGTGGTTCCGAATCAACCTTGCACAGTATTAAAGCGTGAGCTTAAAATACAACGGTTTTATTTTCGTGAACAAGAACACGGTCTTCGACATGCCATTTCACGGCACGTGCGAGCACAACACGCTCAATGGTACGTCCAATACGCTTCAGCTCGGTTACATCGTCCCCGTGGCTTACACGCTGCACGTCCTGTTCGATAATTGGTCCGCCATCCAGTTCTTCCGTAACATAGTGCGCTGTCGCACCGATAATTTTAACACCACGGTTGTACGCTTGCGCATACGGTTTACCGCCCACGAAGGCTGGCAGGAACGAATGGTGGATATTAATGATTCGATTACGGTAGTGCTCAATGAACATGGGAGAGATGATCTGCATGTAACGAGCCAAAATGATCACATCCACATCGTTGCCGATGACGTCCAATTGGCGCTGTTCCGCTTCTTTTTTCGTATCTGCTGTAACTGGGATATGATGATATGGAATACCGAATGATTCTACATAGTCTTTCATGTCCAGATGGTTGCTGACCACAAGAGCAATATCGGCATCCAGATCGCCTGCCTGCCATTGCCACAATAATTCAACCAGACAGTGATCTTCTTTGGATACAAAGATAGCCAGTTTCTTCTTGCGGCTAACCGCAGATAACGTCCATTCCATTTGGAAACGGCTTGCCACTTCTTCAAAATCAGCTTCCAGTTTCGGCAAATTGACCAACAATTGCGGAAGATCAAACTCAATTCGCATAAAGAACATGCCGCCAGCAGGGTCCATGGTATACTGGTCCGACTGAACAATGTTTGCACCATGCTGGTGCAGGAAATGAGATACGGCAGCTACAATTCCTGGACCATCCGGACAGGAAATAAGCATGCGCGCACGATCGGCGCGGTTTTTAGAATCAGGGCGTACTTGTTTAGCGTGGATCTCCATCGGGTTATTCTTCCTCCTTCAATTAAGCCATGACCTGCGGGATTAACCCGCAAGCCATGCAATCAAGCGATGATTCAGTTGTTCTTCATTCAAATGCGGGAATAGTGCAGCTTCAGTCACCATGTCATAGAGGCGTTCCAGCGGTTCGCGCGGATCTGCCTTTTTGGCTTTGGCATCATTTTTGAGCAACGTCCACACATCCAGAATATACGAACGAGACTCAATCTCTTTACCTTTGAAAAAGTGTTGCAACTGTTCTACTTCTGTTAGGAAATCCTGGCCGAATCGACCGGCAACATCCCCACGAAGCAGGGCAATCTCCACCTCATACATTGGACGCTGTGTCTTGGCCTCTTTGCCAATCCAAGGTGTCTCCAGAATAAATGGACGTCCTTGAAGCTTCTCATGGTTAACGATGCGGTTAATCGCTTCAAACCCGATCCAGCCAGAGCCAATTGGTGTATGACGGTCCTTGTGCGCACCCACAGCATTCTTACTATCATTAATATGCATTACGGCAATGCGGTCAAGTCCTACCGTACGATCGAATTGTTCCAGTACACCGTCAAAATCATTAACGATATCATATCCGGCATCATGAATGTGGCATGTATCCATACACACAGTCAGGCGCTCGTTATACGTTACTTTCTCAATAATCTGAGCGATTTCTTCGAAACTGCGACCCATTTCCGTACCTTTGCCAGCCATGGTTTCCAGAGCGATGTTTACATCCGTCTCTTTCACACCTTCCAGCACTTCATTCAACCCTTCTGCGATCCGTCCGATCCCATAGTGGGCATCTTTGTCTGTAAATGCGCCGGGATGTAATACGATGTTTTTCACACCAATAGCATGTGTCCGACGAATCTCTTCCTGAAGGAAATCTACAGCCAGTCTAAACGTATTATCTTTGTATGAGCCAAGATTAACAATGTACGGTGCATGGACAACGATATCTTCCATTCCACCCTCTTGCATGGCAACCTTGCCTTCTTCAATATACATGGACTCAATTGGCTTGCGACGTGTATTCTGTGGTGCACCCGTATATATCATAAACGAACTGGAACCGTACGAGGACGCTTCCTTCGTTGCACTCAATAATCCCTTGTCCGAAAAGGACACGTGGGAGCCGATTTTCAGCATTATTGATCCCCCTTATTCTGAATTATCCCTTATTCTAACGCGATTATCGAAATAAATCTAGAAATGCGCTATAATTCGGGATAGAGGCTATTTTTGACAGCTAATATGTGGAACATGGGTAGGCGGAATCCGTCTTTCCGTGAAAATCAATGAACCGAGGTGACTCCGCAATGATTTTCGACTCCTACGCGATGATACTGACCAGCAGTTCCCCCAGCAATTGGTTTATGAATACGATCGCATTCTGGACTTTTTTATTGCTTGGCAGCATGTGTATCGGTGGATTTTTTATGATGCGCAAGTTTTTGAAAGTGCTACCAAAAGCGGACGGAAAGTCCAAACTGGATTGGCAGAATTATTGGGTTGAAACCAGCCGTCACTTATGGACAGATGAAGCCAAAGCTTTTTTGGATCAACTAGTGGAGCCTGTGCCCGGGCCATTTCGTGACATCGCCAAACATTCCATTGCTGCAGAGATCGGTAAGATTGCAGTCGAAGACAATGCCACGGAAGTATCGAGAGATCATTGCATCAAAGGATACATTATTGCCACACCGAAGCGGGATAATAAGTTTTTGGTAAAATTTTTGGAGAAAAACAAAATCGATTATTCCCCTTATCAACATTTGATTAAATAAAATAAAAGATGAGTTAAGTGGCATATAGATTTGGTTAATTAGATACAGATATGCTCCGTCAGGTAAGTTGTTCCCAACAGGCATTGCTTACCGTACGGGGCTGTTTGTCGATCCAACGGTATATATTAGCGCAGTGAAAATACAGAGAGGATGTTTGATATGAAAATTGCCATTTGTGGAGGTACCGGATTTGTGGGAGGAGCACTTGTAGATTACTGGCTGCAAGCCGGGCACCATGTGAAAGTTATTACACGAAAACTGCCTGACTTGCATAATCCTAGTAAAAATCTTACATATATATCGTGGGAACAAGTCGAAGAACAACCTCACTTGCTGGAAGGTATGGACGCTCTCGTTAACCTTGCCGGAGAAACGCTGAATCAACGTTGGACAACCAAGGCGAAGCTGGAAATTGTTGAATCCAGAGTCACGACCGTAGCGCGGGTAGCCCGATTGGTGGAGTCTCTGGAACAAAAGCCGGAAGTGGTCGTTCAGGCTTCTGCCATGGCCATCTATGGAACCTCCCCTAACGAAACCTTTGACGAGAGTAGTCCGCAAAAGTCAATGAATTTCCCATCCCGGGTCTCAGAACAATGGGAAATAGCTGCAGATGCCATCAAGCATGTCAGACTCGTCAAAATCAGGGTTAGCCTGGTACTTGGCCATAAAAAAGGAGCCTTTCCATTGATGAAACTCCCTTACATGCTCGGTGTTGGCGGCAAGATCGGCAGTGGCAAGCAATGGACCAGCTGGATTCACATTATGGATATCGTAAGGCTGATTGACTTTAGCATTCAAAATAAACAAGTGTCAGGTCCGGTCAATGCTTCCTCACCGAACCCTGTCACCAATGATGAATTCGGTCGTACGGTCGGTAAAGTGTATCATCGCCCTCACTGGTTTCCCGTACCCAGCTTCCTGATTAAAACCTTGGTCGGCGAACTATCCGTTGTCGTGCTTCAGGGGCAGAGAGTCATTCCGCAAAAAGCTCTCGACCACGGATTCCAATTCACTTTCCCTACCTTAACCCAGGCACTGGAAGATCTGAAGCATCGCGGCTTATCTGACTGATTGAACTATGTCTTATCCAACCGACCGATAAGTGTAGACTGATTCCGCAAGTGTAAATGTGTCTCCATCCGCCAATGGATACTCCTTATACGGAGCAAGAATATTGCCCTGAAGAATGGTGCCATTGACGGAACCCAGATCCTTAATCACATAGCCCGATTTGTTCCGGCTCAATTCCACATGAGCACGGGACACGCCGGTCGCTGTGTCCACCCACTGAACCATGTCTGCTGATCTTCCGATGACAAAAGATGCTCCTTGCACATCCATCCGTTCATGTTGGTCACTGCTTCCCGAGCTTCGTTCAAGATAATAAGACGCCATCACCGGGCCTGCCCCTGTAACATTACCTCCACTCAGATTCTGCAAATTCACGGTTGCTTCTGCAACTGCATCCTGTCGAATTAGCTCTGAAGTTGAAGCTACCGTTTCCACATGGCGCTGAACGAACGGTGATTCGGAGTGTTCAGATGTCATATGCAAATTTTGATAACGGGAATGCTCGCTACCACCTTCTGAGGCGGATGCAACCATTTGGTTTATGCGTTCCTCTTTCCTATCAGCTGTATTCCAGCGCCAACTTTCCTGAAATTGTTCCTCTTCAGCTTCCATTTGCTTGCCTTTGTTCTTACCTAAATTGAATGAAAAAGACCGCTTATTTTCTGAATCATTATGAGGGCTTCCCTTACGTTTCCACGTCCATCCTGCTATACCAAACAAGCCAAGGCTTAGTACCATGCACAGGATCATCTGCGTCTGTCCCGGTTGCTCCATGTAAATAAATCTCCATACCAATGCCATGGCAACCATACAGCCCAATATGATATAGGTTACTTTGGAAAATCCGGGCTTCTCCTCCACTTCCATATCAACACGCTCTAGCGAATCATACGGGTTACTTCCTCTCTTATCCATACTATTTGAACTCTCTAATGAAGATTGCTCAGGTGAGCGCCTGCCTGGAAAGGTTCGAGATCTCACCGGAATGTCTTCCACCTCAGATTCACTCGTTTTCTGCGGCTGACGGAAATTTAGTTGCGGCCCCACAGGAGCATTTTGAACGTGAGCACCGGATTGATATGGCCGAGAAGTACCAGTGGCTAGCCTGCTATCTCGCTCAGAAATCGACGAATGAAGATCACCTCTAGAATCATTGGGTGTTTCCGAAGTTCTGGACGAGAGAAATGCTGCGCCTCCTCCATTCTCTTGCTCATCAGCGTATAATTCCAGCAGAAGCTCTCGCAACTGCCTGATATCCCAGCGTTCGTTGTCACATAACTGCAAAACACGCTGAATGCCTTCTCCCTGCAGTTCCTGTACATGTGCCATCAGCCTGATCACCAGCTCACGGAATTGCTGAGGCGTTGGATCAACTTCAACCGTATCCATGATTGGTACATATACCATCCCAAGTTCACCCTGTTCAAATGAACCATTAATGAACAAGTACTCCTCCTGAATCAATAATTTACGAGGTTCCAGCATGTATTGCCGGCATTCCGTGAAGGCATCAGCTAGTTGGAACAACAAACCATACAGAACACGTAACTTGATTTTGCTTGACTTTAACATCTGGGATAACATCTTGTACCCTGATATGTCGTACTGCAAAGTTACATTTCGATCGACTTCCCGAATATGAACAGGAAGAAGTCGCGGAATCTGATTGGAGGACAACATCCCCATCTGTACCCGGCTCAATTCCTCGATTCGTAACCCTTCTGCTTTCTCCAAAACCATGAACGCTCCGCCGTTACGAATAAAATCTCTCGTTAATCCATACATGCCAATCCTCTCTTTCCATTGTTATTTAGGTCAACTAAAGAAAGTTACACTGGGAACTTCGATGACAGAACAACCTTCCGATCACTGTTATCCCCAGATTTTCTTGATTCCCTTTTATAAAGGGAAAAGTCCCGAGACAAGCACCGTGATAAATCCAGGTAACACCGCCAGCATAAACGGAAACTTCAATGTCTTCTCCTTGTTCACCAGCTTGAGGGAACCAAGCATGAAGAACCCCGCAAGATTGCCTGCCATGCCTCGAATCCGTTTCGCTGAGTCCTTTCGGAATAGAAGTATCACTAGACCAATTGCGCCCGCGTACAAAACGGAGTAAATAATGACATGAATGCCAAAAGCAAGTCCCGTCCATGCGCCAATCCCACCAAACAATTTCACATCTCCTGCCCCTACGGCTCCAATCGCATACATCAGAAACAAAATGCCAAAACCTGCTGCAAATCCAGCGGCTGAGAACAAGAAACCATCCCAACCTCCCCATATGATATGGGCCAATACGCCAGCAACAGTCACGGGTAAAGTCAATCGATTTGGAATTTTCATGGAACGAATATCTGTAATAAAAGCTGCAATAACGTATATGCAACAGGCAATATAAAACCACTCCACCTCCATCATCTCCTCACTTATTTTCTGGAGGCCACGTTAAACGTAGTCTCCGTCTTGGCACCGTCCCCTGTCTCGACAACAAAACTCCATGTTCCTTCTGTTGTCCGAGTACCAACAAACCAGGTCCATTCAATAATTCCATTCTCATCTGCGGTGGCCCAGCCAATGTGCTTCGCAGAACTTTCACCTGACTTGTAAAATATCGTTAAGTTGGCTGTCGCTCCTGGTTCTACCTTCACCTTAATCGTTGCATTGTTGCCTATGTATGCCGGGGCAGGCTTCGACAGTACCGTTGCTGAACCCGCAGTATCCCCGTCCCCTGCGCTGCCATCTGATCCTTCTCCGGTATCTCCAATCCATACCCGTTCTGCCGCAGCAGCCTGAATCCGAAGCGGTTTACTGAGAAAGGGGACTTTTATAGGCAATTCATAACTCAGTTCAAGTCGGAAATATGGATTTGTTTTGTTTTTGAGATCAGGTATCGAAATACCATTCACATGAACACGTTCCATATTAAGCAGCGTTGGCTCGATAAAAGGCTGAAGCAGCGGTTTTACCGTGGGATCAAGTACGGTTTCCAAGACGGATGTTTTGATCTCCTGTAGTGGCTGTTCACCACTGGCCGCCGCTGAACGTACCCAATCACTTAAAGGCTCGGGTAGAGAAGAAGCATAACCTTCTGCCCATTCCGTCAGTGATAACTCTGGTATCTTCCAGCCCCCTCCTGAACCTTCTCCGCCGGCAGAATCAGAAGGTGTGAATGCAAGCGAAACGGGATATATTTTCGTTGACAATTGCTTCACCGCTTCACCCGCCGTGCTCTGTAACGCTGTGGAGATTAGAGTCATTTGCACTATGAAGATGAGAAACATGATAAAGAATAGAAAGACAGGTAACACCAGTGAAGCTTCCAGAACCATGCTACCCTGTTCCTTTTTTGGAGAACATATCTGCTTTTTGAGAGACTTCAAACGCTGCAATCTGATTATTCGTGTTAAACGAATCTGCTTTTGTGCGCTTTCTTTTTCATAATGTTGCTGCTTATCCATAATCCCTCCACCGAAACGATCCTGATCATTCAATAGGAATAATCCGCCTTCCGCTCAATGAAAAATCGTCCATCTTCAACTTGGTCCGCACTACCCATAACTGCACCTATGCTTCTAACCACCCCTGGTAAAAACCACAACTCGATGCTACTACGCATGTTACCCGAAGCATACGTCTGTTTCTCATCTGGATTCACACCAGTATTCAATCGAATTAGCGCCAGCATTCTGGACATTTTGCGTTCATTGTTGCTATGCATCAATAGGAACAATCGGAGATGGTCCCTGTACGTCAGTTTGACTTTGATATACTTGGACAATTCCACACTGCCCTCTTTTGCTAGTTTCACCATATCCGTGATGGCGTTTGTAATCCCATATAAGATTGCCGCCGATAATACCAGAAGTGGATTCCCAAGCTTGCTGTGCTCAATTAACCCTTCTGCCGTCCGAATTGCCAGCCGCATCCCAAATATCTCCGCATATGCCGCAGCGATATTACCCGAAGGATTATGAAACCCGTAGACGATATACTCCAGTTCCTGATTCTCCAGTTTGAAAACATCACCAGCATCTCCATCACCTTCAGTCCAGGTAAATAACTGACCAAAATCCATGGAATTGAAATAGGCTAAAGCATATTCATTCTGAAATAATTCGTCGCCAAGACTGTCCAGCAGATCGGACATCCCGCCAAACAAACTATCCATTCCCTTCATGGCATCGCCACCAGAGTCGTAGGGGTCACCCGCAATCTCTGTCTTTTGGGCTTCCTCACGACTAGCCTCATTAAAAGAAATATTAGCGTTGTAATATTCCTCCAACTGTTTGAAAGCGTCCATGGAACCCGAACTTCCATTCTTAATCTGCGACAAGATTCGTTTGACTTCCTTCAATTTCCCTTTGGATTCTTTGTCATTTGCTTTGCGCTGGGCATCCGACCCACGACCACTCTCCAGCTGCTGCTTACTTTGGAGGATGAGATTGGCAGGACCGCTACGTACATAGGTGTCCATATATCGTTCCGTAACCTGACTTGCCTGTCTGACCGCCGGTTTAATCGGAACACCGCTCATGGCCGTAACGCTGCGAAGCTGATTATTCAATTCCATGTTGTCTCTTCTGACGTTAGAAAAGTCCGAATTCTGTGAAACAACCCGCGCCTTCAATTGATCAAATAGGCTATCTGCCCTCACAAGCTCCGAAGCAAGAGAACGTGTACTTTTAGCTTCAGTGCCTGATCCAGTAGATGCAGGACTCGTCCCAGGCAAATTCGAGTTGCCAACGTTGTCATAGCTCGCATTCTGCGAACGGTTCTCCCCCTCCGCGATCACACGTTTCATTTCCTCATTAATCTTGCGTGCTTCTTCGATTTTGGACTGCGCTTCCTCCAGCTTCGTTTGATGGGCCTGTAACGCGGGCTGTATGATCATGCTGATGCCTGTCACCACATTACCAACACCAGTCCGATAACGAGCCAGTTCCAATATGTATTGTTGCTCTCTGAACGGCAGTCCCTCATCCGCCTGTTTCTTGTTCAGATAATCTGCATAACGTGCAGCTGCCTCGGCAGCTGTCTCTGGTGTATCTTCCAGCATCTCTTCATAGATGGCCGGTGAAGGCGGGTCCATGATCAACTTCGGAAGATTCTTCAGTTTCTCCGCGGATTCCGTCTGATTAGCAATGGCTTCATCCAGTAATTCTTCACGTTTGTCATATAACTTCTGTAATTTTTTCAGCAAGTCTACCGTGTGTGCAGCTTCCTTCATCTCGTCTGATATCGGTTTGAACCGATTGATCACTTCAAGGGTAAAATCAACCGGAGCCCGATACTTCATATCCTCCTGAATCTGGCGATTAAATATATCGTATCTGCCCAGTTCACGCTCCATGCTCAGCGAAGTTGTATCCCACTGGATATCCAGAATGGGAAATCCATCTTTTACAGCTGAAGGCTTTACGCTATCATTCAACACTTTAGCCATAATTGCATCCCCACTGCTGTCCCCATACCCGAATAAACCATACTCCCGGAGTGATGTGTCATAGGCTGACATGACGGATCTCATCGCAGCATGAGTCATGCGTTCGGTCTGCACCTTGAATGCCACTATACGAGCGTAATCAATAAATATTGCGACAAACATATAAACTCCGGCCAATATTAATATTAAAAAAAGGGTTACGGCTCCCGACTCACCGTCTTTTTTTCTAAACAGCTCCGCCCTCCTCCTTTTCTCACTTTTTGCTTTTGCCAAAATGCTGCACAACCTGTCCGGCTTCTGCCGCTGTACTGGTCGCCGCACCGCCTTTGCCTTTAAACTTGGCTGCGTAATAACGGACCAGATCTACCGTTCGAATGAATTCAACCGGTTCAACAACTGCGGACGATCCTTGAGTGAGGACACGGTTACCTGAATCGAACAAAAAAGAAGGAAGAGGCAAAGAAATTACTTGTTCCAGCTTGGTTGTTATTTTCCGCTGAATCAGAGAATTCTGATACTCAATCGTTCCTTTCATAGCTGAGGGCATATGTTGCACCGCTTGTGATAATTTCTGTTCCGAGAGATTTCCGCCTTCACCAGCAGGTATAGAAACGCTAACCTGATTATCCGCTCCCGCCCAGCCAAACAGCGCTCCAAGCATACGATCGTCCATCAGTCTCCAGTACAGATTGTCATGTTCTCCAGCGACAAATTCACCCGTCATCGCCTGTTTGTGGCTGTTTTCCCAGCTATAGGCTGCACGTTCGGAAGCTGCATAAGCATGTTGATTCAAGAATGTCTTTTGATACATGTACATGGTAAAGAAGAGCAACAACACAAGAATAAACAGCACGACAGGGAAGATCAGGGAGGCTTCAACGGTGAAGCTCCCTTCTTCCTTCTTCAGCCTGTTAACCCGGGAAAAATTCATTACTTTTTGTATCCACTTTGCTAAGAAGAGACTTGATTAGTGCCGTTATTTGGTCTTTAAAAATCAAAGCAATAATGATAATAACCCCGATAATCAGAATCAGCTCCAACGTGCCGAGTCCGTCCTCTTCCTCCCAAAATACATTTACCTTGTTCTTCAATACTTCCATCATCCCAATTCCTCCTACATATTCATCATCATAAAAGCAGGTGCCCCGATCATGACCACAATCGTAAAAAAGATCAGTACCATCGGAAACACCAGTTTGGAAGAAGCCTGTTCTCCCTTCGCCCGACTGACAGCCTTGCGTTTCTCCCACAACACATGTGACAGATCCCGCAGCGCCAATACAAAGTCACCTCCCCCACGCCGGAAATTCAGTAGCACTGTTGTCGTAAAAATCGTCACTTCCTGTACACCGCAGCGGCGACTGAACTGTTCAAATGATTGTTGAAACGAGTAACCATTATTCCAATCTCCCACCGTCTTTCTGAGTTCGTTGTACAGCGGATGATCCCGTTCCCCCTGGCTTGTGACACAGTGAACGATAGCACGTTGCACGGTCTCCCCTGCGCCAACCAGCAGTACAATTCGGTTCAGCAGCTCAGGCAGTTCCATAAGAATATCCTGGTCTCTTCGCTGCACCTTTGTATTGAGGTCTTTGTAGAGCGCAAAAGGCAACGCTGCACCGAGCGCGAGCCCACCCACCATACCTCCGATGCCCATATCTCCAACGAGTGATAACAGGCAGCCCACCAGCAGCATGAGCCATGTATAAGTCAACATTTCAGCGCAATACAGCATCGTTTTCTCTCCGCTGTGCTGTATGCCGTACATTTTCTGAATGGCATGTTGCATTCGAAACATGAGCACTGGCAATCTGCGTCCAATCTCGAACTTGTCCAATATAAACAGGAAGGGACCATGCAATTTTTTCAGTCGTAATCCTTCCATATCCAGCTTGCGCAGATGCCGGTAGGTCTGCCCCCGGGTTCGATCCAGCACCAGCCATCCCGCTCCGAGCATCCCTGCGACTATAACGGGAAGCAGCATCGTTTCAGCTCCTTATACTTTGATATCCATAATGCGATTAATCCACAGATAACAGCAGGCGAGTACTACCAATGCTCCACTAGAGATGAGGTACCCCATCCCGCTATATAACGGCTCCATAAAGTCCTTGGCGGTCAGATTGAGGAATATCAGAAAAATAAATGGAGCGGCAAACATCACCTTTGATTCGAACTTTTTCTGCGATACCGCGACCATAATATCCTGCTGAATGTCCAACTTCTCACCAATCACCGCAGAGGTACGACGCACAACCTCAACCAGATCCCCGCCAGTTCGTTTGCACGTAATGAACACATCTGCAAAGTTCGTAATATCTTCAATCTGCGCCCGATCCGAAAAATCCTGTAGTGCCTCTTCGATTGGTTGTCCATACTCCATCCGTGTCCGCAAGATCGTGAACTCACGAATCAGGTCAGTATCGGCTTCCGGGTTCAACATCCGCAGATCCTCCACGGATTCCTTGAATCCATTTTCCACCGATTTTCCTGCGGCCAGTGCCGAAGATAATGCATATAATGCTTGCTTAAAATGTAAACTGAGTGTCATTCTTTTTCGTTCCAACAGCACTTTAGTCCAATGTTTTGGCACCCATATGCAACCCGCAGCCAGGATCGCTCCAGCCAACCAGTGATGGTAGAACAGAATTCCGATGCCAAAAAACAGCAGACCACTAATCAGCATACAGACCATTCGTTGTCTCCGGGAAAGCGTATATACGGTGTAATCCGTCAACATCTGTCTGGCTTCACCCAACAGTAATCACCTTCCAATGTCTTTAATTCACGTTGTTATCTGATGAATCTGTTTCAACACTATATTGTTCTATGTATTCATCTAGCCATTCCCCAAGCCCAGCCATCTGAATTTTATCCACCTGATTCAACTTTCCAACCTGCACTAACCCGCCAATAATTTTGCCTTCACACTCTTCTTGTTCCTGGAAACGAAACAGTGGATTCAGCATAACCTCACCGTCCTGCATGCCAATCACTTCACTAATCTCAGTCACCCGCCGTGAACGATCTCGTAGCCGGGACAGATGTACAAAAATATCGATTGCTGAACTAATCTGCTGCCGTACAACCACAATCGGAAGATCCGCACCGCTGAGCACCATCGTTTCAAGTCTGCTGATCATGTCGGAAATCGTGTTTGCGTGCCCTGTAGACAATGATCCATCGTGGCCAGTGTTCATGGCCTGTAACATATCCAGCGCTTCTGCGCCCCTGACTTCCCCAATCACAATCCGGTTTGGACGCATCCGTAAGGAAGATTTGATCAGATCCCGAATAGATATCTGTCCCTTGCCTTCAGTGTTTGCATTCCGCGTTTCCAGTGATACCAGATTGGGTACCGTGACAATCTGTAACTCAGCCGAATCCTCAATGGTAATAATCCGCTCATCGGCAGGGATGAACTGTGATAATGCGTTCAGAAAGGTCGTTTTTCCCGATCCGGTCCCACCTCCAATGAAGATGTTGTATTTGCTCCTTACCAACTGCTGCAATAATTCTGCCGCTTCTTCATGCAGGGCTCCCTTTTCAATCAGATCGGACATCTTCATCGGTTCACTGGGGAATTTACGAATCGTCATTGTGGGGCCTTTCAAGGCAATAGGAGGCAACACGATATTAACCCGCGAACCATCCTTTAAACGGGCATCTACGATTGGAGAAGACTCATTCACAATCCGGTTTACCCCGGACACAATCATCTGGATAATATCCTCGAGTCGTTCCCTCGACTCAAATTCAAGGGTGATCTGGCTGACTTCACCTTCCTGCTCCACAAAAATCTCCTTGTGACTATTGATCATAATTTCCGTAATATCGGGATGATCTACAAGCGGTTGCAAAATATCCAATCCACGAAAGGAATCAAACAATCGCTGTACCAGCGTATGACGCTCTCCTGAGGTCAGATCATCCAGCTTGGGGTCGGTGAGAACTTTGCGTTCTATTCCCTGCCATAGTTCATCATCTCCTGCGGAAGAGGTTAGATCGAGGCCAGCCCTGACTTCCCTGCGCATGATCTGAAACTGTTCTTCCCGATCCAGTATTCTATTGGATGAATCCGTCATAGTGCCCACCGATCCTGCTTCTGAATTCGTCCCGTCTGCTTCAATTCTTCTTCGCCATCTTGTACCAGCAAGGCACATAATCTCTTCACTTCACGTTGGAAGATCGGAGAACTAAGCATGACTTCCTCCTGACTGAGTTGCTTCCAAGAAGGGATATAGGGCAACACTGCATCCAGATGCAGATCAGGCCGTGGAAGTGCATTGACGACATTATTCCGATATTTGTTAACCACAAAGCGTGAACGCTCGAGCATACTTTCGTACAGGTCTGGCTTCGTACGCTCAGCATGCTGTAACCATTGTCCCCATCGATGCATGGCAGATATATCATCCTCAACCAGCCAGACAAATGCATCTGCTGCATCCAGCACCCCTTCACTGCGCCCATCCCAACCGGAATCCCCATCCAGAATTAACACGTCATATTGTCCACATTCCGTTAAATAACGAAGCAGATTCGACGTATCCTCACGAGTCATTTGCAACAGTTCTTTCCGATTCGATAATGGCCAGAACACATCGGATTTCAGTGCTTCATGCCGGACCACATATCCATCTATGCCCTTCGATTGCACCTGTAACTGCTTACCGGATTCCTTTCTGCCCACCTTCAGATCGTATAACAGGCGGGACAATCCCGTCTCCGCATCCGGGTGACGCTGCCCACTTCTAGTGAGTCCCTTTTCCAGAAACGGGAGCGTACTGTCCAGCGTCTCCAGATTCAGATAGAGAACAGCATATCCTGCAAGTCCCAATTGCTTCGCCATATGCAGGGCCACTGCCGTTTTGCCACTTCCACCTGAAGCGGATACTACACCGATGGAGAGAGTCTCTTGCCCCGGATGGTGAACCTTCTTACGGCGTGGCTGCCGGCAAGCATGCATCACAGCATCCAGCAAAGCAGGCAAGGGTTGATATTTCATCAGCCGCTTGGCCTCATCCACCTCTTCCATCCCTTCACTAAGCATTAGCCAAGGTACACCTGAACCTTCTCCCCCGTTATTCAGCCAGTCATTCAGAAACTCCGGTTCTGCAATAACCAGATCCGGTAATTCTCGACCTTCTTGCTCTTTCATGTGATCCTTGAACGAATCCCCTTGGGAGAATGCCGTGAAACGCACATGAAGACCAGACGAATTTCCCTGTACATAATCAAGCCAGGCGCTAATGTAATCTCTATCCTTTGAAACCAGAACAACCTTCAGTACAATCAATTTCTCCTTCCCTCCCTGTCAAAAAGCACAAAAAAGCACCGTCCAATAACCGCATGAATGTGCAGTATATGGACGGTGCTTCCGTCACGTGCTATGAATGTATGGATAATATAGCATACAATTTCTGGGGGAGCAAGGGATTTGTTCTAACCCATTTTCCCTTAAGAGTTATACGGTGAATCGAACTCAATAATGTTACGGTCTGGATCAAGTACAAAAATCTGTGCGAATCCAGCCACACTGTCAGGTCTCGCTTCATACTCAATTCCCTGCTGCTCCAGCCAGGCTATAGTCCCTGAATAACTGGTGACCCAGATCGCAAAGTGACCGTCTGTAGTATCAATACCAGCTTCGCGTAACGTGTGACCCTCCGGGTGCTGTAACAGATGAAGCTGCTGGCTGCCGATAGCGTACCATGTACCCGTGGAGCGGAAGGCTGGACGTTCAATCTCCTGCATGCCTAGTAACCCCGAGTAGAACTTCTTCGCGATTTCCAGATCACGTACAGCCAGACTAACATGGTGGATGTGTGCATATTCAATCATCTTTTATCTCCCCTCTCTACTTCAATATGACTATACTATAATACCTTGAACCCTGACCATAATCTCCGCTAAACAGAAAAACACCCCTGATTCTAATCCGGTAAACCTCTCGGCTCGCACAGATCTAGTTCAGAGGTGCCTGTTTTATTTAGCGCTATCCAATGCTTCTTGTGGAATCTTGATCTCTTCCACTTGATCCTGGTTAGAAAATGTACTGTTCATCTTCATGTCCATCGTCATTTTCTGTCCATTCTGTTCCATCTCCATGACCATGGTTACGTCCGTACTTGCAGGCAGATAGGTTTCTTTGTTGATCATGTATTTCATCTTCATGCTGGTGATATTCATCTGATCAAGCATGGCTTGCATCTGGGCATCCGATCCGTTCTGCTCCATCACGGCTTTCGCCAGTTCCTTCACATTATCACCGGATACGTCTGCATTAATCACATAATTGTCGCCTTCTTCGGTCACTTCAGTATCTTCTTCAATCTTTTTGAATTGCTCCAATTCACCTTCCGGATTCATGCTTGCCTTCATCTGCTCAATCAGTTCCTTGGTTTGAGCTTCAGGAATCGCAACCCATTGATCCCCAACTTGAGAGTAGATTTTATCCGAAGTGATATACTGCTTCACGTTCTGAGCTTCCTGTCCCGACATTTCCATTTTCATCTCTTGATAGATCATCATTGGATCTTTGATAATATCCATCTTGAGCGATGTTTTAACCTGTTGATCCTGGGACTGTTCACCAGCATCCAGTTTTAGATTCTGATCAATGTTTGCTTCAGTTGTGAAGCTTTTCATTTCTTTGGTTGCTGCATTGGTTTTGGTAATCAATTCGTCCAGGGTTGGGACCTTTGTTTCCTGCTCCGCAGGTGTATTGCCCTCGTTAGATGTTTCGTTGTTAGTCGCTGGCGGCGTTGCCGTATTATCTGTATCGTTACCGCATGCTGCCAAGCTCACTGCTAATAATGCCCCGATAAATAATGTAGTCCACTTCTTCAAGTTGTTTTCCTCCCAAAATAGATATGATCTGTAGTCATTACCCAATTATTCCCGTTATTAATCACACTCACAAAAATCGATCTTTGATCTCCGGTGTAGGCAACATACACGCTTCATCCTTGCCAAACCAGCGATAACGGTTGCGAGCAACCCAGTTATAGACTGCATTACGAATAAATCTCGGCACAATAATGAACACATATAACAACGGATAAGGAAACTTCAAACCTTTGGCCAATCGCAGTGCGGCGGTTGAACGTGTATAGTATTTTCCATTTTCAATCAGAACAAAGGTGTCCATGCTGTCTGTCGACAAATTGCCCTTCGCCAGCAGTTCCTTGGCTACATCCGATTGGAGCGATGCAAAATGATATTTCCCTTCCGGGTCACGCTTGATAATCCATTTGGTTAAGCCCTGGCAGAAGTGACAGACACCATCCACCAGTACGATCGGATGTCCCTGATGCACATCTGTTTGATTTGCTGTCATATTGGCTGCCTCCTATTGTTGCGGTTAGAGTAACTTACCCAATCTGGGCCTTCTTGTTCACTAATTCTAAATTTATTTCTGGAGGTTGTTCAAAAAGACTGAAAACCGCTCTTTTTGAACACGCATTAATGGGAAATAAAAGAAAAAGAGCGCAGGCACTGTGCCCACGCTCGTATCTGTCCGACAATTACTCCGTAACTGCCTTTTCCATCCATTGGTCATCGATCATCTGTTGATGCAGGTCACTTGCCCACTGGTCCATACATTTGCAAATGAAATCTTTGCGACATACTGGACAAGGCGTTTTCTGCAGACGGCTGATATTGGTCATCTTCCATTCCGGGGAACGGGTGTAGAATACACGGCATTTTGTACCGTCTACCAAATTCATTTTGAATTCATACAATCCGTCTTCCTTGTTACCATAAGCTAATTCTAAATCTGCAATACGCGGTCTATAAGACATGGATATCACCTGTTTAATTCAAATTTGGTTCATGCAATGACACTACTCAGTACTAAGTTATATTAAAGAAAATTCAGATCAATGTCAACTCGCGCATGTCTACCCGCCAAACAGAATATCCAGAATCGTCCCTACCTGTCCCTGTTTTTTCCCTTTCAAGACATCCGGATCAAATACTTCAACATACCCGCAGGAAGCACACGCCACGAACAAGTAGTGATTATGCTGTATATCAAACATCTTGCTCAGGCCTGCTCCTGACATGGAAACTTCCTTAATGTTACAATCTGTACCCCTGCATTTTGTACACACAAATCTCCGCTCGATCATCTCTTCAATACTCATCTTTGTTCCCCCTTTATGGAATGTGTAGCATGAAGTGGGAGTGCAATTATGTAAAATAGTACGCGATCTGGCATCTAATCTCCTGCATCATGTCCTTATATGATAATCAACACAAAACCCTGCCGATTGCCAGCAGGGCTTTGTAGTCGAACAAGGTATCTGAGATACCCTGCTCTATATGTTCCCTTTACTTGCCGGGAGTCAAATCTTAGACTACGTTTAAAACAACATCAATGTTGCCGCGTGTTGCTTTGGAATATGGACAGAAATCATGCGCCTTGCGGGCCAGTTCCTCTGCTTGACTGTGATCCACACCAGGCATACTCACGTCCAGACGAACAGACAGCTGGAAACCGTCATCCGCAGGGTCTTTACCAATGGATACGTTACTTGTAACGACCACATCCTCCAATTTCACACCTGCTTTGCGTGCTACATTGGCAAGGGCACTTTCATAACATGCTCCATATCCAGCGGCAAAAAGCTGCTCAGGGTTAGTACCCTCACCACCGGAACCTCCAAGCTCTTTTGGCATTTTCAGATCATGCTTAAGCACGCCATCCGAAGAAGTCACAGAACCTGTACGTCCACCTTTAACTGTCGCTACTGCTGTATATAAAGCTTCCATTAAGAATCTCTCCCTTATCCATATAGTTTTTTACTGCCTTCCTTTCAATTTAAACTTCTGGCTCATTTTGAAACGCAATTTTGTATCTTTATCAGCTTTTACAACTTTATTATTTTCATGCATTTCAATGCCATGGCTGTATTTTCCCTAAGGTTGGGTAATATACGAAGGGGTATATTCAAGCTACAACCGAAATTTTGTGCTGATACATAAAAGTTGCACTAGACAAAAATAATTGAAGGAGTACAATGTAACAATAAACATAAAAATTTATATATATCATGAGCGGTTTGTACCGCATCAATATCTCCAAATCAATCATTCAAAGTCAGGTGATTATCGTATGAGTAAAAAAAATCCGTTCAACGCTCCTTCAAGAGAATCATTGTCTACTGCGGGCATGGCCCCTTCCCTTGGAGAAGCACATAGTTCCATGAAAGTTCCGCAGAATGCTGCATGGTGGAAGAAATTCCTCGCCTTTGTAGGCCCAGGATACCTCGTTGCCGTAGGTTACATGGACCCCGGGAACTGGGCGACAGATATCGCAGGCGGCTCGCAGTTCGGGTATACCTTGTTATCGGTTATCCTGTTATCGAACCTGATGGCCGTTGTCCTTCAGTCGCTGGCTGGCAAGCTTGGCATCGTCACTGGACGGGATCTGGCTCAAGCCTGTCGTGAACGATTCAGCATGCCTGTTGTCATAATGTTATGGATTCTGTGTGAACTCGCCATTGCAGCTACCGATCTGGCTGAGGTCATAGGTTCTGCCATCGCGTTAAAGCTGTTATTTAACATCCCCATGTTATACGGCGTTATCATCACCGCAGTTGATGTACTCCTGATTCTTGTACTGCAAAACAAAGGTTTCCGCGCTCTGGAAACACTTGTCATTGTGCTGATGGCAACCATAGCCCTCTGCTTCGGGATTGATCTGTTTCTGGCGAAACCGGATATGGGCGGTGTTCTCCATGGTTTTGTACCAAATGTTGAGATTCTGCAAAACCCGGCCATGCTCTATATCGCTATTGGTATTATCGGAGCAACCGTGATGCCGCATAATCTGTACCTGCATTCTTCCATTGTGCAGACCCGTCAGATCGAACAGACCCCACAGGGCAAAAAAGAAGCCATTCGGTACTCGACCATGGATTCTACAATCGCGCTGACACTGGCCCTGTTCATCAATGCAGCCATCCTGATTGTATCTGCAGCTGTATTTCACAGTGCTGGTATGACGCAGGTTGCTGAGATCGCTGATGCCTATCATCTGCTGACACCTCTATTAGGTACTACGGTTGCAAGTATCTTGTTCGGTGTGGCGCTGTTAGCATCAGGTCAGAACTCTACCCTTACAGGTACACTCGCTGGGCAGATCGTTATGGAAGGTTTCCTGAACATTCGAATTCCGGCTTGGCTGCGCAGACTGGTCACACGTCTGATCGCCATCATCCCAGCGGTAATTGTCACAGCGATTGCAGGAGAACACGGCACAGAAGAACTGCTCATTTTGAGCCAGGTCGTGCTGTCTCTTCAATTGCCCTTTGCTGTAATTCCCCTGGTGATGTTCACGAGTGATAAAAAAAGCATGGGTGCATTCGCCAACAAATTGTGGCTCAAAATCATCTCATGGTTCATTGCAGCTGTTATCGTTGTGTTGAATGTATATCTGATCATTCAGACGATTCGGTTATTCTAATCTCGTTCTTATCGACTAAATACTAAAAAGGCTGATCAACTCCGGTATTCTATACCCAGGTTAATCAGCCTTTATTGTTGCAATACAGCAAGGTGTTTCCTTTTATAGTAAAACTCAAACTCCAATAAACAATCATCTAAACCTGATTTGGTATCAGTAACGGCAGGAGTTGATCCAATGAATCAACAGTCCAATCCGCACGTTGGTCATCCGATAGATCTGGTTGGAATCTTCCGTAACCCTGCATAATTCGAATCGTACGCATGCCCAGCTTCCGTGCAGGTATAATGTCGTTATCGATCCGATCGCCGATCATGACGGCTTCCTCCGGTTCACAACCGGCCTGCTTCAAGGCTACAGCGTATAACTCAGGGTCTGGCTTGGACACTCCTTCTTCAGCCGAGCAGGCCAGAACATCAACATACTTCCGCAAGCCGTAACTCTCCAGTCTCTCTTCCGTTCCAGGACTCTGATTGGCAATAATGCCAATGTGATAATGCCGTGACAGCTGCTGAAGAACAGAATCCGCTGAAGGAAAAGGACGTTCAAGATCTTTTTGAAACTTCAGCTTGTCCTGAATCTGTTTCTGGTGTCCCTCGTCTTCAACGAATGTGCGAATCGCCACTCTCATAGGCCATTGCTCATATTTCTGGTAACAGTTCGCGAACAGTTCGCGTACCGCCTCAATCTTCACCGGATACCCCAATGCACAGGCTTCGCGGACGAACTGTCCGATAATATCATCAACCGGCTCCCATTCATCCACCAGCGTATCTCCAACATCAAAAAACAACCATTTCAATCCACCTACATCCGGCACGCCAATTCCTCCTTGTAAGCATAACAAAGAAGACTCACCATCATGCATGAGTCTCCTCAAACTTCCGTTTATCGATACATTCAATTATAACAGGCACCTTACACCTGAGCAATCACAAGCTATGGCATTAACCATTGAGGAGAAAGCCAACTTCCCCATTGAGCGAATATACAATCCGGTCTGCGCCCATGCCCCGATAGATGCCCTTAGGATGACTCTGCTCCGTAATCACGCACAGGGATTTCGATGTCCATGAACGGCAGATCTGTAAATAACGACAGGTCAGATTCAGGCTGTTCTCGAAAATAAACACGTTGCCTACGCTGCCCTGCGGCAAAAACCATTTTTGAGCTGCAGCCGTGTTCATGCGAATGACATGTTCTACTCCGATTCTACGGAGTCTGCGCTCTTCCCCTGCACTGTTGGTTAGAACGGCAAACGGCATTTTTTTATACATCAGCAATTTAATAAATTTGCGTCCTGCTTCATTTGGAGCAGTCACTAAGATCATCTCAGTATCCATCATTCGTTCCTCCCTTGGTGTGAAAAGACAACAAAAAAGAAGCGTGGGGGACCAAGGCCTCCCGAACGCTTCTTAAATAATCCATGGCGAAAACACCATGAACCAGCGTACGGCTTGTTGCCTCTCCCTTTAACGCTTACGAGGTTAGCTGACGGATTCGGGCGCGAGAGTCGCCCTATTTCCGGCTGTCACCGGAAAATTCACCCCATGAATGCCACTGTCCTGGACAGCACATTCCGTTGGTTCCCCCGTTTCCCATTCATCAATGAATGGAAACTCAGCGATTAAAACATCGTTCGTATATCTTAAGGATAAGATCGAGCGATATTATCGTTTGTTTCGTTTTTCAAGTACAATTTTAGTTTAAATTGAAATTACGTAATGAATCATACACCCGTGCCATGTCGGTGTAAAGTCCGCCCAGATCACCGAATCGGCAGATTTTTGCCAATTCCCATCCATAATAACGCTTACAACAAAGTTATACTCTATCTATCTCTTCAAGGCTATCTAATTCTCACTCTAACGATAATCACATCCCAATTCATTCACGTATTCTGCACAACTTGCCTGTTTTGATTCTTTTAACACCATATTAGTTTTGCAATATTTAATTGTAACCAATATAATAGAAGATATAAGAGTAAATAAATGGAGGCGATTTAGATGACAGTCTACGATTACAAAGTGAATACCCTTCGCGGTCAAGAAGTTGAAATGTCCAACTACCGTGACAAAGTGTTACTGATCGTGAATACGGCAAGCTCATGCGGCCTTACCCCTCAATTCAAAGGACTGCAAGAACTGCAAGACAAGTTTCAAGATGCTCCATTTGAAGTTCTTGGTTTCCCAAGCAACCAGTTTGCACAGGAAAAAGGATCTTCCGACGATATTGCCGAGTTCTGTCAGATGAATTATGGCGTAAGCTTCCCTATGTTTGAGAAAATTGATGTGAACGGCTCAAGCGCTCACCCTCTTTTCCAACACCTTAGCACAGAAGCTCCTGGCCTGCTCGGCTCCAAAGCAATCAAATGGAATTTCACCAAATTCCTTGTGGATCAGAACGGACAGGTAATCAAACGTTATGCTCCCAAAACAACACCTGACAAGATTGAAGAAGATATCAAAAACTTGCTGCAAAAATAATACATTGGCCACCCGTAGCCGGAAGGTAGAGCACCATTTCCCCGGTAATGGATGGCCTTTTTTTTCTCAACTTTGATGTCAAACTGTTCAAAAAGACAAAAAAAGAAGCTTTCCATTAATGGAAAGCTTCTTTTTAATCGTTCATATGATGCGGTCGAGAGGACTCGAACCTCCACGGGCATACGCCCACTACCCCCTCAAGATAGCGTGTCTGCCATTCCACCACGACCGCATGTCGTAAATAATCGGCAACAGAATTGATTATACCGGGTTCAGAACCAAAAGTAAAGTATTATTTAATACTTCTTTTTCAGCTAGGTATTTTCATCAAAAATCGCATAATCTCGTCATCTTTACCCATGAACTGCATATGATTAGATTTAATCCCCTCTTTTTCGGTAAGAGCCGATCTTGTTGATTCATTTATATATAGTCCTTCCTTATATATAGTCCACCCTGCACTTCGCCATATAAATAACACAATAAGTTATATAAAATAACACAATATTAAATTATAGATTTAATCCATTAATATTCACGGATACTATTGACAAAAAGCGGACATTTATGGGATGATAACTATCATATAATTCGGATTTCCAAACACAAAGCAAACAAAAAGGAATACAAATGTCACTTTAAGTGACATTTAACGAACACAGGAGGCGAATGATTGTGAACCGTGGGAATAAGCTGCTCGATTATGTCAAACTGCTTGATTCCTCTATTCAGGTCGGAGGGTTCACCCATTCCTTCGGCATGGATATCCACATCAGGGAGGGTACCATTCGTAATGCTGAAGATCTCGAATCATTCATGCGTTGTCAGTTGCATCCCAGCATTGTTCGTCTTGAAGGTATGGCCATTAAAGGCATCTATACCGCAGCAGATCACAAGGATACATGGCGGATAGCTCTGATCGACAAGCTCGTCCATGTTCAGCGAACCCCTGGAGATCTCAGAAAACAAGCTGCCGCGATGGGTAAACGATTAATCAGACTTGCACGCGCTCTGCACCCCTGGATTGAATTCAGCCAGCTCGAACAGATCTTTGCCAAATACGATTCGGTTGGTTGCCTCTCGACTGTTCACGCCTGGATTAACCACCACCTCGACATCCCGGTCGAGGAGGCGGTCCTTGGTTACCTGCATTCAGCCATGAATGCCTGCATAACCGAAGCCTCCAAAGTCATTCCCCTGAACAATGATACAACCAAGGATCTGATGGTCCGCCTGGCCACAGATCTGGAGAATGAATGGAAGACCGTCAGCGCCTCGGCTGCGGATGGACTGGCACAGCCAACCTCGATGTCCATGAAATCGTTTTTCCCCAGTTTCCATATGCTCGGAGCTGGACTTCATGCCTACAGGGCCTAATCCTCTTCCTCCTCATACCTGCTCCCCTTCATTCAAACAAACTAAAAAACACGCGGCAACCTCCTTGCCGACGTGTTTTTTGTCATTTTATTTGTTTCATTTACGTATTTACGCCATTTATCATCACAAAATACACTTTTTTCCGTCTTTTTTAATTGTTAGATGACGAATTTACGTATATAATGAAACATACAGCTCGCATTTCTATATATTCTACATGAAGAAAGGGCGGCTGAATACTACATTCTAACCAGGGGTGAACCCTTTTGAACAAGAAGAAACCAGTTACTCCGTTCGGATGGGCCATCAAACGACGGCTAACCGAACTTCAAGTGGACCAGAAGACCTTTTGTGAACAGCATGGCATCCCACCCTATCGTTTATCCAATCTTATTCACGGCACACGCAAAGCAACCCGATTCAGGCACCTGGTCGCTGATATTTTGGATATTCCAGATGAACTGAGATAAGATTTCTGCCAAAGGAGGGTCTCATCCATGAGACATGTTACATCCGATCTGGAGAGGCTGTCGTTCCAGTCCATACGTCACCAGCTCATCATCGTTGATCACAATTGGATTATCCAAAGTTGTAACCGTGCCTGGCAACAGGGACTCGGTCAATGCTCACCAAACCCGGATACACACAGTAGTTATAGACATTACCTGCATCTGACGGAAGCCTGGGCAAAACGAAGCAAAAACGCTAACATGGCACTTGTCGCACAGAATTTGAAAGAACGCGGAATACCCTTTAATCGAAATCATACATATGACATCTGCGTGTATACTGTATACAACGAAAAGAGGTGGTTTCGTGTAGAACTCACCCCTCTATCTTATGCGAATTCAATTCTGGATACCGATCTCACTTTAATTGCGCACATGGATATTACCGAACAAAGAAAGACAGAACACCAATTGAAGAAGGCATTGTCTGAAGTGCGTACATTGCGCGGACTGCTGCCTATTTGCGCCGTCTGCAAACAAATCAAGGACGAAGAGGAACATTGGAACTCCGTTGAGAGTTATCTGGAGAAGCATACCCATGCCGAATTTACCCACGACATCTGTCCAGAATGCATCCGGCGGTTATATCCGAAATACTCGAATATCCTGGACAAGCGTTCCTGAAACCTCTCTCCACTCGCCGACTAACTACACTATACGGAGAGATGATGTTCAAACTGCGACATATCCAGTTCTTGCGGTGTCCCATGCAGGGTTATGGTTCCTTTGTCCATGATATAGATGTAATCTGCGGCACTTCGTACAAAATCAATACTCTGCTCTACCAGCAGAACCGAGAGGTTCCCCTTTGCCTTGAGCTGCAAAATAACCTGCCGAATGTCCTCCACGATAGAAGGCTGGATGCCTTCTGTCGGCTCATCAAGTAGCAACAACCCCGGACGCGAAGCCAATGCCCGGGCAAACGCCAACTGTTGCTGCTGTCCACCACTCAGATCCCCGCCCTGCCGTCCATACATCGTCGCAAGCACTGGAAACATCGCCAGTACATCCTCCGGGAACGTTTTTACTCCCGGAGCACTTGTCTCCAGACCAAGCAATAAGTTTTCTTTCACCGTAAGCTGCGGGAAAATCTCCCGCCCCTGCGGTACATAACCAATCCCTGCCCTTGCCCGCTTGGCTGTGTCCAAGGTGGATAACTCCTGATTTTGCCACTGAATACTGCCCTTGCGTGTTTTGAGCAGCCCCATTAATGTTTTCATCAACGTTGTTTTCCCTACACCGTTACGGCCCATCAGACACACCACCTGTCCAGGCTGTACATCCAGGTTCACACCACGAAGCACATTGCTTTCCCCGTAGCCGGATTCAATTCGTTGCAGCGACAGCATGGTCATCCCTCCTTTTGCCCAGATACACTTCTGCCACTTTCGGGTCTGCCTGTACCTCCGCCATCGTACCTTCCTTCAGCAGTTTTCCTTCATGCATCACCGTTACCTTGGCTGCGAACTCTCGCACAAACTCCATATCATGCTCCACCACCACAACCGAGCGCTCACGCGCAATCTCTTGCAGAAGTCGCCCGGTCTTATGTGTTTCTTCATCCGTCATGCCTGCGGCTGGTTCGTCCAGCAACAACACCCGTGGCTCCTGCAGAAGCAGCATGCCGATCTCCAGCCACTGCTTCTCCCCATGTGATAACGCTCCTGCGCGAGCATCAACGCGGTCTTGCAGACCAATCTGGAGGGTAACAACCTCCATGGCAGCACTCATTTTCCCATATCTCCGAATGCCGATGGCTTGCAAAGGGGAACGGCGAGTCTCCGCCGCCAGTGTCAGATTCTCCTGCACCGTCAGACCCGCAAAGATCGATGGCGCCTGGAATTTGCGTCCCACACCTTTGCGAACAATCTGGTGCTCCTTCAGTCGTGTTAATTCCGTGCCATCCCCCATCTTCACCGAGCCGGACATGGGTTTTGTTTTGCCACATATCACATCCAGCATCGTTGTTTTCCCTGCACCATTGGGTCCGATCAGAAAATGCAGGTCATGTTCATGCAGCTTCAGATTCATGCCTTTGACAGCAACGAACCCACCAAAGGCCACCGTAATATCCTCGGCTACCAACACCGCTAATTCCTCAGTAGACTTTAGGTTTTTCCCGAGTGACTTGGACATGCGCACTCTCTCCTCTCCGCTTCAGCAAGCGAACGATATGACGATATACACCTACAATACCGTTTGGCATGAACAAAACTACCGTTACAAAGAGCCCGCCAATGACAAACAACCATCCTTCGGGATAAGCCTCACTTATGCCTGTTTTGGCTGCATTCAGCACCACTGCTCCGATGACCGCTCCAATAAGCGTACCGCGACCACCCAACGCAACCCACAGGACCATCTCAATGGAGGGCACAATCCCCATCATCGATGGCGAGATAATACCGACCTGAAGAACAAACAACATACCCGCGATGCCTGCAAGCGCACCGGAAAAAGCAAAAGCCAGCGTTTTATATCCTGCCGGATCATATCCGAGGAATCGTACCCGATTCTCCCCATCCCGCGCAGCTTCAAGCACTTGGCCGAACCGACTGTTCACCATTCGACGACAGAGCATATAAGCGATCACCAGAACAGCAAGCGTTATATAGTAGAGAGCAATCGTCGTTCCAGCGGAATGAAGTGTAAAACCAAAGATCGAATTATATCCGGTAATGCCATTTGTTCCACCCGTCCATTCCTGTTTACCAACAAAGAGTGTTACCGTAATAAGAACCAAGGCTTGAGTCAGGATGGTAAAATATACACCGGTGATCCGGTTACGGAACGTAAACCACCCCAGGGCAAAGGCGAGCAATGCCGGAAGGGCTATCCCCAATAACAGCGCCACCGGGAAAGAACGAAACGGCTCCCAGAACCATGGCAGACCACTGAGACCACTCCATCCCATGAAGTCAGGAAGTGTTGCTCCACTGGCCTGAAGCTTCAGATACATCGCCATCGCGTATCCACCCAGACCAAAGAACACCCCATGCCCAAGACTCAACACACCGCCATAACCCCAGATCAGATCGAGACCAATGGCCAGGATCGCCAGCGCCAAAAACTTGGCTAACAGACTCAGACGAAACTCCGTGGAGATTAGTGGAGCAAGACACATCATGATGAGTACAACCGCCCAGATAATCCTCATTTTCAGACTGCCAGTCTTGAGTAAAGCGGACATGAACTAACCCCCTTCTTCACGTTAATCGAGACTACGTGTACGCATCGCGACCAAACCGCGTGGTTTCCATTGCAGAAAAGCAACGATACATACAAACACAAGCACCTTGCCAATGGAAGCCGATGTATAGGTTTCGAACAGCGTGTTGAACATACCAATCCCCAGTGCACCGCACACGGTTCCAACCAATTTCCCTACCCCACCCAGGACAACGACCATGAACGCATCCACAATATAATACGTACCAAGTGAAGGACCAATCGGACCAATGAGCGTTAATGCACAGCCAGCAATTCCGGCAATGCCCGAACCAATAGCAAAGGTCATGCCATCTACCCGCCGGGTCGAAATCCCAAGACACCCCGCCATGCTCCGATTTTGCATTACAGCCCTCATTCGTCTTCCGGAAGACGTTCGATAGATATAGAGATACATGCACAGCAGCACAACCGCAACCAGTGCGATAATGAAAATTCGTTTATACGGAAATACAATACCATCCGAGATCGCCAATCCCCCATTGAGCCAGGCCGGACTGGATACTCCTACATTTGGCGCTCCGAATATCGTACGGGCCAGTTGTTGCAGCATCATGCCTACACCCCATGTCGCAAGCAGACTGTCCAGCGGCCTGCCATATAGATGCCTGATCAGCACCACTTCAAGCAACCAGCCAATCAGAGCCGCTACAATGAACGCAATCGGTAGAGCCACAACAAAGTAGGCACCAAACCACGCCGCTGGAGCATAGGACATAAACAGATTTTGTGTTACATACGTTGCATATGCACCGATCATGATCAGTTCACCGTGAGCCATATTGATGACATTCATCAGCCCAAACGTTACTGCAAGCCCCAATGCAATCAACAACAGAATTGAACTGATACTCAGACCGTTGAACATCTGCAGGATAAACATATCCATCGCTATCCCCTCCTCCATACCGTGACTCTCGACATTTCACAACTTAAATTAGCGGCAGCAACACTTCTCACATCACAGTAACGCTTTACCGCGATACGGTGAGAGGATGTGTTGTCACACCCTCGTTTATGTGTCGGCTGCTTTGAAGCGAGTTGCCTGTTTTATTGCGAGGTTTCTATGTTATTTAGCGCTGAGGGAAGCTCCCCATTCATACGTTTTCAGATAAGGGTCCGGCTTGACAGGCGCACCAGAATTCCACAATTCCTTGAACTGCCCATCTTCCTGCACTTCACCGATCCGTACGGTTTTGTAGATATGCTGATTCTCTCCATCCACGGTTACCTTACCTTCCGGGGCATCAAACTCCAGACCCTTGGCAGCTGCCTTCACCTTCTCCACGTCGGTTGATCCTGCTTTTTCCACCGCCGCTTTCCAGAGATAAACCGCCACATATCCCGCTTCAATCGGATCAGCTGTCACTCGATCAGCACCGTATTTTTCTTTGTACTTGGCAACAAATGTAGCATTTTCAGGTGTATCGGTTGTCTGATAATAATTCCACGAAGCCAGATGCCCCTTCAATACGTCTGCGCCAATACCACGGATTTCTTCCTCCGCCACACTTACCGAGAGGGTTGTCATCTGATCCGAGGAGATTCCGGCATCCTTCAATTGTTTGAAGAAAGCCACATTGCTATCTCCGTTCAGCGTATTGTATACAATATCCGGCTTCGCAGCCTTGATTTTGCTTATGATGGTACTGTAATCGGTATGGCCCAGCGGTGTGTATTCTTCACCCACCACTTCGCCGCCCTCTGCTGCGAGTTGTGCCTTAATGACCTGATTGGCCGTTTTCGGAAATACATAATCTGAACCGAGCAGATAAAACGTCTTGCCCCTGTTCTCCAGTAACCAGGTTACAGATGGAACGATCTGCTGATTGGTTGTTGCTCCTGTATAAAAAATATTTGGCGATGATTCCAATCCTTCATATTGTACCGGGTAAAATAACAGACCTTTGTTCTGTTCGAACACTGGGAGCATCGCCTTCCGACTTGCAGAGGTCCATCCACCAAATACAGCAGCGACCTTATCCTGTTGCAGTAACTTCCCAGCTTTCTCCGCAAAAGTAGGCCAATCCGAAGCACCATCCTCAATTACAGGCTCGATCTGTTTACCCAAAACTCCGCCCGCGGCGTTGATCTCTTCAATAGCAAGCATCTCGGCATCTTTAACAGATACCTCACTGATCGCCATCGTTCCGCTGAGAGAGTGAAGAATGCCAACTTTAATCGTATCACCGGAGGCAGCCGGCTCTCCTGTACCACCTGAACCCGAAGCTTCAGGCGGCGCAGTGCCCTCCACACATCCTGTCATCACAATGACCACACCGAGCAAAATACTCCATAACTTGACCGACCTCTTCTTCAATAGCCTACACTCCCTTTTTTTAGTCTATTGACGAACATTAAGGTCATTTGCGTCCGAAATGTTCGTTGATCCAAATTATGGAGGGTTACACTCTTCATGTCAATATAGCTTACATAATTTTATTTCATGCCTACTCGTTTCATGCATACTGCTAATATGCCTTGAAGCTTATTGACAAAGGATTCACCCTGTGTGAGTATATTTAACATATAACATGATCCATGAACATATCAGACATTATAAGCGAAAGGTCGGATTGCCTTGCACTGGACTGAGCAGGAAAAGGAAAAACTCCTGATTACCGTGGCCGCTAACCTCGCCCGTGAACGAAGAGCACGCGGACTCAAGTTGAATGTTCCCGAAGCCATCGCCTTGTTGACCTCCGAACTGATGGAACGAGCACGGGATGGAATGAGTGTTGCCGAATTAATGAGATACGGAGGCACCATCCTGACACGTGAAGACTGTATGGATGGTGTTCCCGATATGATTCCTGAAGTACAGGTAGAAGCCACATTTCCTGACGGTACGAAACTGGTTACTGTACACGAACCTATACGCTGAGAAAGGCAGGAGAAACCATGATTCCTGGTGAATACCGTTTGAAGCCAGATGACGACATCATCTGTCATCCGGATCGTTTAACCCTACGACTCATTGTCCTTAACCGCGGCGACCGCCCCGTCCAGGTCGGCTCTCACGTTCACTTTTATGAAGTTAATGCAGCACTGGACTTTGATCGCACGTCAGCTTTTGGACATCGCCTGCACATTCCGGCAGGCACCGCAGTCCGCTTCGAACCTGGTGAAGAGAAACCTGTTGAACTCACAACCTTTGGCGGCAAACGCCAGATTCACGGGTTCAACGGATTAACCGAAGGCTCTGCGGATCAAGCTCCTGATCCACTGAAACTGGAGGCATTCCTGAAGACGTTCTCTCCTCCCATACAAGATGGGGGTGAATCTTCATGAAACGAATGAGCCGTGAACAGTACGCGTCCATGTTTGGACCGACAACCGGCGATGCCGTAAGACTTGCAGATACCGAACTATGGGCAGAGATTGAACATGATTATGCCGTATACGGAGATGAGAGCAAGTTCGGGGGCGGCAAGGTTATCCGCGACGGGATGGGCCAGTCTACGACTGCTCTGCGAAGTGACGGCACTCCTGATACTGTTATCACCAACGCTATCATTATCGATCATTGGGGCATTGTAAAAGCGGATATCGGCATTCGGGATGGTCACATCTGCGCCATTGGCAAATCCGGTAACCCGGATACAATGGATGGCGTTCATCCCGCTCTGGTCATCGGTGCTTCCACCGAAATCATCGCTGGTGAAGGCATGATTGTAACTGCTGGCGGCATTGATACCCATATTCATTTCATCTGCCCACAGCAGATTCAGACTGCATTATCCTCCGGGGTCACGACCATGATCGGCGGCGGAACAGGACCCGCAACAGGAACCAAAGCCACCACCTGCACACCAGGAGCCTGGCACATCCACCGGATGTTAGAATCGGCAGAGGCTTTTCCCATGAACATCGGTTACCTTGGCAAAGGCAACAGTTCCAGTACCGCACCTTTAATTGAACAGATTGAAGCTGGGGTAATCGGCCTGAAGCTGCATGAAGATTGGGGCACTACGCCGAGCGCTATCGATGCTTGCCTGACTGCCGCCGGGGAACATGATGTTCAAGTCGCTATCCACACCGATACACTGAACGAAACCGGATTTCTCGAAAACACCCTGGCTGCGATCAACGGCCGGACGATCCACACGTACCATACGGAAGGCGCTGGTGGCGGACACGCACCGGATATTATCCGGGCCGCTGGGGAGTCCTACGTTATCCCCTCATCAACCAACCCAACACGACCGTACACACGCAACACCGTAGAAGAGCACCTTGATATGTTGATGGTGTGTCACCATCTGGACCCTTCCATCCCGGAAGATGTCGCTTTTGCCGATTCACGGATTCGTCCCGAAACCATCGCAGCAGAAGACATTTTGCATGATCTTGGCGTGTTCAGCATCATCAGCTCCGATTCACAGGCCATGGGCCGAGTGGGCGAAGTCATTATCCGTACCTGGCAGACAGCCGACAAAATGAAAAAACAGCGCGGTAAACTTGAACTCAACTCGGATTCACCCTCCGATAACGATCGGATCAAGAGATATGTCGCCAAGTACACCATCAATCCAGCTATTGCACACGGAATCGGTCATCTCGTCGGTTCGGTGGAAGTTGGAAAGCTGGCCGATCTAATCGTATGGAAACCAGCCTACTTCGGAGTTAAACCCGAGATTGTCATCAAAGGTGGCATGATTACATTCGCCCAGATGGGTGATCCCAATGCATCCATCCCGACACCTCAGCCGGTATTTGGCAGACCCATGTTCGGAGCTTATGGTAGCGCCATTGCCAGCGGATCGATCACCTTTGTCTCCCAAGCCGCAGCAGATGCGGGGATCAAAGAGTCATTGGGCCTGAAAAAGCGGGTTGAACCCGTCAAGGGCTGTCGCTCGGTCAGTAAAAAAGACATGATTCATAACGACGTCACCCCTGTCATTGAAGTCGATCCCGAGACCTATGAGGTACGCGCCGACGGCGAGCTTCTCACCTGTGAACCCGCAGACGAGTTGCCTATGGCACAGCGGTACTTTATGTTTTGATAGAAATACGGATTAGCTGATAAGGGGGCACTCATGATGAACAGTGGCACGAAGCTACTCCGTTATGTTCAGCTGCTGGATTCGGCCCTGCCTATCGGTGGTTTCTCCCATTCCTTCGGTCTGGAAGCTTACACGCATGATGGCACCGTGCAAAATACCGCGCAGCTTGAACAGTTTATTCGCAGCCAACTTCATTCCAGTCTTGTACGACTAGATGGTCTTGCCATCAAAGGCGTCTATCAGGCGATAAAACAGCAAGATGCCGCTCTACTTGCCCTGTATGATAAACGTGTCCACGCCCAGCGCTCCCCTCGGGAACTCAGGGAAAGCGGCCACAAAATGGGAAAACGACTGCTCAAGCTGGCCCGTTCACTCTATCCATGGATGGACTTTTCCCTAATTGATAAGGCCATCCGGGAACATGGCGCGTATTGCGGCATCACGACCATTCACGGTTATATCAACTATCAGTTGGAGATTGAATTGGATGAAGCCGTTACCGGGCATCTGTATACCTCGGTGAACGCTTATGTGAACAGCGCACTTCGCCTGCTGCCCATCGGACAAACCGAAGCGCAGATGTTGATTCAAAAACTGCTTGACGATATCGAAGCGGAATGGGCGCTCATTCGGGAAAACGACCCGGAAGATATGCACAGCTTCGGAATCGCCCAGGAAATCTACGCCATGCGGCATGAGACCTTACCCGCGCGGCTGTTTATGTCTTAACTACAACTTTTATCTAACTTAGGAGGAATTGTTATGTGTGGAGGAGCTAATCATACGCATCATCCGGAGTGGGAACGTAAGGCATTTGATCGGAGTCGTCCGATGCGAATTGGAATTGGTGGACCGGTAGGCTCAGGTAAAACAGCCCTGGTGGAGAAGCTGTCCAAGGCACTGCGTACACGTTATAGCCTTGCTGTCATCACGAATGACATTTATACCAAGGAAGATGCCGAGATTTTGCTGCGTCAGAATGCCCTGGCACCAGAGCGTATTATTGGCGTAGAGACAGGCGGATGCCCACACACGGCTATTCGTGAGGATGCCTCCATGAATTTCGAAGCAGTTGACGAGTTGATTGAACGTTTCCCGGATCTGCAACTGATCTTCATCGAGAGTGGCGGCGACAATCTCTCTGCTGCATTCAGTCCGGAACTGGCTGATGTGTTCATCTACATTATCGACGTTGCCCAAGGGGAGAAACTTCCTCGCAAAGGCGGTCCTGGCATCACGCGTTCAGATCTGTTGTTAATCAACAAAACCGACCTTGCCCCTTACGTTGGAGCAAGCCTGGAAGTTATGAAAAATGATACCGAGCGGGTACGCGAAGGCCGCCCTTATGTCATGTCTAATCTAATGAGCGGTGAAGGTGTATCCGAGATTGTCCACTGGCTTGAACATCAATATATGGATGACGATGCTTCCGCTGCACATCTGCATTCACACAGCCATGAACATGGCACTCACTCGCATTAAATCATCTTCTGTCCCCACGGGAACAGAGATAAATGGGAATGAAAGTGCAGGTGCGCCCGTCACACGCCGCAGCGAGCTTCGGGCCACCTTTGCCTTTCAAGGCGACCGGACTGTCATGACTGATCGTTATTACAGCGCACCTCTCCGGTTTAGCCGATCCTTTCGACCTCCCGGAGGCGGAACCGAATTATGTGTGTACACGTCAGACGTCTCGCCCGGAGTCCTTAACGGGGATCATTATCATTCCGAGTGGGAATTAGGTGAAGGCACCCATGTCATGCTGAGCAGCACATCTGCTACCAGACTTCATCCTACACCTTCCATTCCCTCATCCGTTAATCATCACTTTCGGTTGGGAAAAGGGGCCACGCTGGAATACTTTCCTGAATGCGTCATTCCCTTCAAAGGAAGTTCTTCTTCGCTCGCTGTAACCTTTGAGCTGGAAGAAAGGGCAATCTTGGCCTATGCAGATATCTGGTCTGCCGGACGGATTCATCGGGGAGAAGCTTTCCAATTCGAGCGTTACCGCAGCTTGACGGAGATATGGCAAGGTGAACAACTGGCTGTCTGGGATCGATTCGGACTCGAACCGGATACCGATGATCCCAAACACTCCGCGTCTCTCCTTCACTATACCCATACCGCTGCGTTGTGGATGATCGCACCGGGGCTTGGTACTGCGGAGTTGGAGCAAGTCAGATCCGCGCTGCCACCAGATGGACGGATGCTCGCAGGTGCAAGTTTGCTGGCAACCGGAGGCATCGGCGTTCGACTCCTTGGCATGGCAGCTTGGGAGCTTCAGGAGCAGTGTCTTCAGATCTGGAACACACTCCGCCCCCATCTGCTGGGCAAAGAAACTCTTGTCTTTCGTAAATAAGGGCATGAAGCATGCATGGTTAATACAAAAAAACCTCTGAACTGTCTCCGAGTGTGTTCGGATTAGTCCAGAGGTTTTTGTACATTCAGTCTATGGATGCTGCTCATATCACTTACGCTTCGTTTTCCTCAGAATCGTTCTCTGATTTGTTCTCAGGTTTATAGCGATAGTCGCCTGCATCCTTGCTTTCCTTGGATTTGCGGTAACGAGTGAACTCAATATATTCGCTGATAAAAGACTGTTCCACAGTCGATAATTCACTTTCTTGGCAATTCAATTGCCGCAAAACGTCAAAAAAATAATCCTCCCGTTTTTCCCGAACCATCGCTTCCTTCGATGGACGTCCAATCATGAGCCAGTCAAGGCTCACATCAAAAAACGAAGCAATCTCAATTAATTTATTCGTACTCGGAATAGACTTGCCACGTTTCCAATCACCCAGATTGCCTGTGCTAATCTTCAGCTGTTGGCAGAAAGCCTTCTTGGTCATTCCTCGTTCGGCAATCAGGTGTTCAATTCGCTCATAGATCGACTGCATACAAGAACCGCCTTCCAACCGTAATAATCAACTCATCTGCTTGAATTATACCACATTATTCCTGAATGCTCAGCCTTTATATGCCTGGCACAGAATGATGTATATCGTATAACACAAAGATAGACTCCCATGAATGATCATAGAAGTCTATCTTATGTTGTTGCTGTGATGCGGTCGAGAGGACTCGAACCTCCACGGGTATACACCCACTACCCCCTCAAGATAGCGTGTCTGCCATTCCACCACGACCGCATATTCAATTGTAAAAATGGTGAGCCATGAAGGGCTCGAACCTTCGACACCCTGATTAAAAGTCAGGTGCTCTACCAACTGAGCTAATGGCTCTTGCTGTAAACTTCACCGGATGTGCCATGCTTCATTCTTGTCTATAAGAGCAATGACTTTGAGGATTACTCATCGAAAATGTAGATCTCATGAGGTGGTGAAGATATGACCCGTAGGGGATTCGAACCCCTGTTACCTCCGTGAAAGGGAGGTGTCTTAACCCCTTGACCAACGGGCCTTAATAACAAGTTGTCTTTCTTGGCGACAAGAATGAGTATACCACAGGACAATTTGAACTTGCAATACTTTTTTTGAAATTTATTTTTCAAGCCTTTTTGTCCATTGCATACTGTTCTTCAGAGCCCCGTTATTCGCCACCTCCCCTATTCATGCCAATGTCATCACTATGCAGGAAAAATGTGAATCATTCATTAAAACACTTATAAAAACTTACGTTCACTTATAATATTGCAAATCACATTAAGAATACTTATAATTAAAGTATCAGTATAAGTACGGTCATCCATACACTCGGAGGTGACATGTTTGTTTCAAGAAGAACGAATGCAGCTCATTGTTGAACATCTACGCAAACACAATCGCATCTCAGCCGATGATATTGTCTCCTTGTTTGATGTATCACGGGATACTGCACGCAGGGATCTGATCAAGCTTGAGGAACAGGATGCCATTATCCGAACACGTGGCGGCGCGATTCTCCCCCCTCCTCCGCAAGAATTCAGATCCTACAAAGACCGTTTACTCGATGTATCTGAGGAAAAGAGGGCCATCGGCAAACTCGCTGCGGCCATTGTAAGGCAAGGCGAGATCATTATTCTGGACTCTTCCACGACTGTGCAGGCCTGTGCCGAGAACTTGAACGGCAAATCCTGTACCATCATTACTAATTCGATTCATTCCGCTGATCTTCTCTCCAATCACACTGCTGTCCAGATTCGTTTGCTCGGAGGCAAAGTAGATAAGGAACAACGTTATGTCTACGGTACCTCTGTTATCGAGACCCTCTCCCACTATTATGTAGATAAAGCCTTTATCGGTATTGGCGGTATCACCATGGATGGCTTCAGCGCTTCCGAAGAGGAAGGGAAAATTAAACACCAAATGATGAAAGCTGCCAAGAAGGTTGTTGTTCTTGCAGATCAATCCAAGTTTGATAGACGTTATGGTTATCGTTTTGCCGACTGGTCATTGGTGGATGTATTGATTACGGATCAATGGCCAACCAAAGAATGGCTTGTTTTTCTAGCCGAACAACAGGTTGAGATTCTCATTCCTGAACCAACAGATGATAAGGAGTTGTAAATATATGAAATTATTTGCCACAGATTTAGATGGAACTTTGTTGAACATAGATAGCCAGATTAGCCCGGAGAACGCCGCAGCCATCCAAAAGGCCCAGCAATCCGGTATGAAGGTTACCATTGCTACAGGACGCGTCTATTCCGATGTTGTGACCATCAGCCGCGAAGGCGGAATCAAAACCCCAATTATCGGCTCTAACGGAGCGACAATTCATGATGCAGACGGTGAACGTTTATTCCATCTTCCGCTTGAGCGTGATACAGCAGCTTCCGTCATGCAGTGGCTGGAAGATCATGATGTCTATTATGAGGCTTCAACGCAACAAGGCATCTATGCCCCGCGTAGCAGTCATGAGACCTTGCTCGCCGAGATGGAACGTGTTCTTGGTTCGAACCCTGGTGAGGACATTGCACGCATGATTCGCTCCATCAAGAAACACTATGACAAAAAAGACTACCACCGCGTAAACAGCCATCTGGAAATTCCGGCAGAAGCCTACATCTATAATATTATGGCCTTCTCCATGAATCCGGACAAAGTAAAGACAGGACGAGAATACTTCGCATCCCGATCCGATGTCGCCATGGTTGTATCCTTTGAGCATAACTTCGAAATGCAGCACCCGGACGTATCCAAAGGTAATGCACTCACCAAACTGGCGGCTCACCTGAACATCTCCATGGAAGATACAGTAGCGATCGGTGATAACTTCAACGATGTCTCCATGTTAAAAATGGCAGGACTCGGCATCGCCATGGGTAATGGCGAACCCGAAATCCAGGCATTAGCCAAAGCCATAACGCTAACCAATGTGGAGCACGGTGTTGCCCATGCCATTGAGTGCCTGCTTGAAGGTAAACCGGTATCCCGCCCAGAAACGACTGTCGGAGAAGGTCAGTAATTGAACCCATACTGAATTAAGCACTGACCCTGCATGGTCACCTGTTGATCCATGCAGGTTCTCTTTATTTTAACTCAGCAGATCGAACGTGAGGCACATCCTGTAACAAAATAATCAGTTGCTCGCCCCGGTATGAACCCGGCAGTTGCAACGTGAACTCAAGCACAGTCTCTTCCACGGAGTCTGTGCTTGTTTGCTGTTCTGTCTTAAATCCGATGACTGATATCTTCTCCTGCCCCAGCAGTGCCAAAACAGTCTTCAGGGCCTCTCCCTCATTTTGCAGATGGATGGTTAACGTCTCTGTTCGGGCGGATACCAGCCAGCGTGTGGGTCTATGCAGTAACATCTGTGCCACGACAATAAGCAGTGTCACGCCCGCACCCGTCCAATACAGACCTGAACCCACGGCAAGTCCCATGCCCGCCGTAGCCCATATGCCAGCTGCTGTGGTTAATCCCCTGACCGTGTGACGCTGTGTGAAGATCATGCCCGCTCCAATGAACCCCACACCGCTAACGACTTGTGCAGCGATCCTTGAAGGGTCAAGGGACAGATTGTCCCAGCCAGCCTGATCCTGGAATCCGTATTTCGATACAATCATCATCAGGGCAGCACCAACGGCGACCACAAAATGAGTACGGATTCCCGCTTCTTTCATTCGATTCTTCCGCTCATATCCGATTAGCACACCACATATTCCAGCTATGAGTACACGCATCAAATATTCCACTTCCATGCACATCACCTCTTTCATTATGTATATGCTTACATGAGTCTATCTTTACTATTACCCAATCTTTCACTGACCATATAAGTTGAACTAAAGATTATTTACACTGGCACTACGATGACAGAACAACCTTCCAATCGCTGTTATCCCCAGATTTTTTCTATTCCCTTTCCTAAAGGGGAAAATCCGGTGATAGCGTATGCTTCCGATGTAGCTTTCTTTCAGAAAGCTTTTAGGCGAGTGTGTGCTTTCGAAGTAGCTTTCTTTCAGAAAGCTTTTAGCTTCGCTTTTTCAGTTTTTTTCTGTCCTCTCCGTTATCGTGTAAATGATTAATTCATCTTTTATAATAAAAAGCCTCTACTCAGGTCAATTCTCTGCCCGAAAATTGCCCCCTTGTCTCTCTCCCAATCCGTAATAATGTCTGAAATTATATATCAGCGGATGCCATTCTTCTGGATTAATCTTGTTCGGTCCAGATATTAGCCTTGTGTGCGCGTGCACCTTCACCGCTTTCACTTCCACAATCGCCATGAACGGTGTATGTTCGGGAATACGTATGTGTTGTACAGCCGCTTCAATCTGGAGCGGACATTCAGCTATTTTATCTGGAGCCACCTGAACCGATGATTCAGATGTCAGTCCAGCTACGGTGAATTTATCATGACAATATTCATAGCCCATCTGCCTTTTCTCCTCAGGAACCGGGCTAACTCCCGTATAACGACCCAATGCCTCAACCTGTTTCCACATAGTCGCATCCGGCAAATTAATCACACACTCCCGATGTCGACTCAGATTTTCATAGGCTTTGCCTTGAGTACCTAGACCGAGAACCAGACAGTCTCCAAGCGCCCAAGACGAAGATAATGGTGACAGGTTGGTTGACCCATCCTCATTTAATGTGCTTAGCAGCAATACAGGCGTACCATAATATAAAATACTGGGATTAATCGTTTCATGTTGAATCACTGCTGGACTCTCGGACAACTGCCCTGTAGCAAAGTCCTGTTTCGTTATCTTTTTCATCCTGTACCTCTCCTGTTCCCATTCCAATGATTTATAAGCTCAATCTGACCCATATGGGACGATACAACTGGATTGTAATACAGTAATAGTTCAGATATGATCGAAGTATGAATGTATATCCGAATATTACTGTTATTGCGTCGTTAATCGCTGATCCAAGCCGTGCTATTTTTCTGTCATCCTTGCTAGATGGGCGTGCGTTGCCCGCAGGAGAGCTTGCTCATATGGCAAGTGTCACTCCCCAGACGGCAAGCAGCCATCTAGCTAAACTCGTAGAGGGAGGATTACTTGAAGTTGAACAACAAGGACGCCATCGATACTACCGTCTGGCAAACAAAGAAATTGCTAATCTGATTGAAACGATGGCCAGTATTGCTCCGCCTGTACAGATCCGTTCTCTCAAACAATCCAATCAGCTTCAACAACTGAGTCATGCACGGACCTGTTATGGTCATCTGGCCGGGAAATTGGGAATCTCGCTCTGTGAAGCGTTAGTACAGAAGGGGTATCTTTCAGAGCCCGAAGAGGCACACAGCAAGGATTATCAAGTTACAGAGAAAGGAATACAGTGGTTCACTACGTTCGGAATTGAACTTCAGATGAAGCCGGGATCACGCCGGGCCATCGCTCGCAAATGTCTGGATTGGAGCGAACGCCGTCATCATCTCTCAGGTATGCTTGGGGAACAACTCAGACATCGGTTAGCGGAACTGGACTGGATTCGTCAAAAAACAGGAAGTCGCTCTGTCGAAGTAACGGAAGCAGGCAAGAAAGGTTTATACGAGGTGTTAAGCATTACACTTTAAGCAGAAGCGTATACGAGGAATAACCGAAGATCAGTAAACGCAAAAAATCCCCTTCACACTGACCGTTAACCAGTCTAATGTGAAGAGGATTTTTTGTGCAATCAGAACGGAGAGAGGGGTACTCTCACTTCGTTCGAGACTGCGAAGTATTGCTAACAAAGCTTATGCTCCGACGAACCTAACGGAGAGAGAGGGATTCGAACCCTCGCACCGCTTACGCAGTCTAACCCCTTAGCAGAGGGTCCCCTTATAGCCACTTGGGTATCTCTCCAAGAAATGGCTCCCCGAACAGGGCTCGAACCTGTGACAACTCGATTAACAGTCGAGTGCTCTACCAACTGAGCTATCAGGGAAAATTAACTTGAATAAGATTAATCTATCATGATTAATAATCCAAGTCAACAGACCTGTCAAGATTTCCTAATTGTATTGCTTTCTTCCTCTCAGAAGGAAGAGGTCATCGCCAGTTGGGTAGTATTTTGGATCATGTCCCTGTCTACTCGTGGAAGGCAAACACTTACTTTGAATACGTCTCCATCCACTTGTATTCCCATAGAACCTTCATGCAATTCAACAATGCTTCTGGCGATGGACAAGCCTAGACCTGAACCCTCCGTTGAACGGGAACGGTCCCCACGCTTAAAACGTTCAAAAATCTCATCCGATGAGAACTCCATCTCGTATGCGGATACATTTTTGATCGTAAACTCCAGTTGATTTCCTTGTTCGATCAGTTCAATATAGACCCTGGATTGGGGCAGACCATATTTCAAAACGTTTCCCAACATATTCTCCATAACACGCCACATCCGGCTGCCGTCCACCATTGCGTATACAGGCTCAGTCTCCTCTCGAATCCTTATCTGTAACTTTGCCTGCTCGAACGAATCACTATATTCTGCTACAGCCTGTCGAAGTAACTCCCCCATGTCTATCTGTTTTAAATGAAGTTCCACATCTCCGCTCGCCATTTTCGCTGCTTCAAATAAGTCCTCCACCAACAAACACAGACGCTGCGTTTTCCGCTCCAGAACTTGAATGTATCCAGCCTTCTCCTCCTTTGTGCCCTCATCGCGCTTAAGCAGATCGATATAACTAACCAAAGAGGTTACAGGTGTTTTCAGATCATGAGAAACGTTAGCGATCAACTCGGATTTCATACGTTGGCTCGTAACCTGTTCTTTAATTGCATTCTGGAGCCCTTGTCTCATTCCGCTCATCTGTGTCACCAATGGTTGCATTATGCCTGTTACATGCTCTGGGAACTGCACATTGAACCGGCCTTCTCCCATTTCCTTAGCCGCTTGCGTAAGTTGCTGCGCCACATGAATCAGTTGAAACATACTATATACCAAGAAAACACTAATAAGAACTGTCAAAAACACAAATGGAGTGACCATTGAAGACTTAATGGACGCGAGAGAAATAACCGCTAATTGCATAAGACATTGCACCATACATAATAAGATTAAACGCTGAATTCTTTTTTTGTCAGTCGGCTCGCCTTGCTCCAAAATCTTTTTCACCAAACTGTACCATTTCCATACCCATATCTCGTTTCGTATTGGCCTATGGCTGGACATATTCCCGATATACCGGACAGCCCCTCTTACATGCACACCAACAAACCACACTCCGAGACCAGCGATGAACATGCCTATAAAATAAACAAAAATATCATTTATCCATCGACGAGTGAAAAAGTAAGGAGTTATCCCATAATCTGAAGTCACCCCGTTTAGTACTTTTAACAGTAGAAAGGACCCTATACATAAGGTAATAAAATGTGCATCCAAGGAAAGTTTTTCACTCCACCAGATTGTCACCTTCCGATATTTGCTATTCTCAGGCAAAGGTATACGATTTGCAGTCACAAGTAACGCCGTACCAATGACTAAGAGCAGGATCAAAGGTATAACACCAGATACATTCCAATCTTTATAAATGAATCGCATCTCATACCTCAATGAAGCAAGCTTCATAAACACCAGTGTAAAACAAATCATCGCTGCTATCCTAACTCCGTAAGCCAGCATATTATTCTTCCAGTTTGTAACCAATACCCCACACCACCTTTATATATTTGGGCTCTCTGGGATTAAATTCAATCTTCTCACGGATTCTGCGGATGTGAACAGCGACTGTATTTTCCGGTTGAAAGGCAGGCTCTTTCCATACACGTTCATAGATTTCATCAATAGCAAAGATCCGGCCCTTATTCTCCATAAAAAGCCTAAGTATGTGAAATTCGGTTGGCGTCAGCCTAACATCTTCTCCTTCCAAGGTCATTGTTTTCTTCTGTTTGTTATATACCAGGCCACGAACCTGAATCTCCTGTTCTGCATCTTCGGAACTTTGATGTATCTGCGCACCCAGGCCGGTGAAGCGTCGTAACTGGGACTTTACCCTTGCCATAAGCTCCAATGGGTTGAATGGCTTGGCTATGTAATCATCCGCACCGATGTTCAAACCTACGATTTTATCATAATCCTCTGTTCTGGCAGACAACATTATAATTGGCACATTACAGGTTTCACGAATTTCCAGTGTCGTCTGCAGCCCATCCAATCCAGGCATCATAATATCCATAATAATGAGCTGAACAGAATGAGCCTGGAGCTTTTGCAATGCCTCTTCCCCATTTGACGCCTTGTAGACCCCGATTCCTTCACTACGCAAAAAAATTTCGATCGCATTGCTGATATCGGGATCATCATCAACAACCAATACACTGTGGGCCTTCAAAGGGTCACTCCTCCTTTTCATTTAAACTGGATTATGTGGACTGATGAACAGTTTACATCAGATAAATGACAGGAAATCCAACAAAAGATTTACAAATTTCTTAAGCTCCATCCGCTCTATACTCCAAAACAAAATTACTATATGTCGTGAAGCCCCAGTTTTCCCGCACAACGACCACATCGGTAACGCTTCGGATCTATTTTCCGCTTGCGCAAATATTCCGTACCACAGCTCTTGCATACCAGCTTATAACGATAGGGTAGCGGCTTTCTGCCTTTGCCGTCAGGAAGTGATTGGCAGTAACGCGAGCCACCTACCTTCTGCAATAAAGCCTTGAATTCCGGGTCACGATGCTGATAGCCGCGCCCACGAATATGCAGATGATAGTGACACAGCTCATGCTTGATGATTTTCTCAACCTCATCTCGCCCATAGGCTTCGAGTTGATGCGGATTGATCTCAATCCGGTGACTTTTGAGCATATAACGCCCACCTGTCGTGGTCAGGCGACTGTTAAACAACGCTTCATGGGTGAACGGCACTCCGAAATGATCCAGTGATACCTGTTCAATCCATTGTTGCAATTCCTCATTTTCCATCGGTATCCTCTCCTTGCACCCCCTCGGAGCATTTGTTTTTCCGGCATAATACTTGAATTTTAACCGTTTCGTAGGCTACACTGTCAAGTAGAATGTATGAGGGGAGATTATTACTCGTTATGCCTACAATGCGCTATGTCATCCTGCAGCAGGAACAACAATTGCAGTTCGTGGAAATGCCCGCAGATTACGCCTATCAACTCAGTGCGCTCAACCTGCGCCTGCACAAGGAAATTGATAAACTCACTGCAGCAGATGTCCCTGTCCTGCCTTGGGCGATCGCCGAATGTGACAGCCTCGATCTCCTAAACGAAAATCTTACTATCATCGGCGGCCTTGATTATATCAATGCGCTTGAAGAATCTTTTGCAGCATTACGTGAAAGCCATTATCCCTTGATTTCTCTGCTTACCGAAATCCGAGCTCTTCAGGCCCAATTGGAACAATGGTATGAAGAAGAGATGGAAGCTCTCTAATTCACCGCAGTTATCATTGTATAATGATGAGAACGAAAAGCACATTTCCCTGAATTGGGATTTGTGCTTTTTTTTGAGTGAACAAGATTGATTTGCCGGAGGCCTCCACTTATCCCGCACAGTCCAGGCTATTGCCACATATGCTAACGTACAGATGAATTATGCAAGAGGAGGAGATACCCTTGCCTCAATGGCTTTGCAATCAACTGATGCGTGCATTTCACAAAAAGGACAGCCGGCAAATCAAGTTGCTGAACGAATGCTGGTTCTTTTATCGTAACAAACCAGCAAATGGCACACCACGCAGCGCGGAGAACGAACTTTAAGAGGTTGTTCATAAAAGTCTGCATTGGATTACGAAAGATGGCCTTTTGAACACGCACTTTAAGAAAATGCACATATTGCCCACCGTACTTACTAGAGGAATTAGAACGGATAACGGGACTATTACTGTCGACAACAAACAGCCTTCCTGGTTAGGGAAGGCTGTTCTCCAATCCTACTATTTAAGAAGACTGTTGCGCAGAAGCAGGCTTCTTCATCGTCAGGCCGACACGGCCTTTTTTGGTATCCACACTCATAACCCAGACCGTTACATTATCCCCGACAGACACAACGTCCATCGGGTGTTTAACATACCCGTTGCTGAGCTGTGAAATATGGACAAGCCCATCACTCTTGATCCCAATATCAACAAAGGCACCAAAATCAATAACGTTCCGAACCGTACCTTGCAGCTCCATGCCTTCCACCAGATCCTCAATTTTCAATACATCTGTACGGAAGATTGGCAACGGCATTTCTTCACGCGGGTCACGACCCGGACGCTGCAAGCTGTCCAGAATGTCACGCAATGTAGGCACACCTACGTCCAATTTCACGGCCAATTGCTCTGGCTGTTGCTCCGACAGTAACACCGACAGTTCCTTGCTTCCCAGCTTGTCCAGTGCAACCTGAAGCTCCTTGAAAAGCTGATCCACCACCTTGTAGGACTCAGGGTGAATCGGTGTACGATCCAATGGATTCTCGCCCTCACCAATACGCATAAATCCTACGCACTGTTCATAAGTCTTCGCACCCAGACGTGGCACCTTCTGAAGCTGACGGCGGTTCGTAAACCGGCCATTTTCTTCACGGTACTTCACGATGTTTTTGGCAATCGTAGCGTTAACTCCGGCAACATATGACAGCAACGAAGGTGATGCTGTATTCACATCCACACCCACATGGTTAACTGCGGATTCCACGACAGCCTTCAGGCTTTCTTCGAGAATCTTCTGGGAGACGTCATGCTGATATTGACCCACGCCAATGGCTTTTGGATCAATCTTAACCAACTCCGCCAGCGGGTCTTGTACACGACGTGCAATGGAAGCTGCACTGCGCTCCGCAACATCCAGATCCGGGAACTCTTCCTGGGCCAGCTTAGATGCAGAATATACACTCGCACCTGCTTCGTTAACAATCAGATACACAAGACTTTCATCACCGTTCTCCTGAATGATCTCGGCAACAAACTGCTCCGTCTCACGTGATCCGGTACCATTACCAATGACGATCAGTCCGATATCATATTGCTTGATCATCCGATGGAATACTTCCGCAGCTTCACGTTTCTTGTTGTGTGGTGGCGTTGGGTAGGTCACAGCCACTTCAAGCAGCTTGCCCGTATCATCTACTACAGCCAGTTTACAACCGGTACGATAGGCAGGATCGACACCCAGCACACGTTTGCCATGAATCGGCGGTTGAAGCAACAGGTTACGCAGATTGGCCGAGAATACCGATATGGCCTGATTTTCACCTTTTTCCGTAAGTTCTCCCCGAACTTCTCGCTCAATGGAAGGCGCAATCAGCCGCTTGTAAGCATCTTCAATCACATCACGCAGGATATCCTGCACGGCAGAAGCACCACGAATGATCTGTCCTTCCATATGGCGATGGGCCGGTTCTGCCTGTACGTCCAGGCCGACTTTCAGAATACTCTCACGTTCACCGCGATTAATTGCGAGAATACGGTGTGGGGGCATCTTTTTGGCTAGTTCGCGGTAATCATAATAATTCTCGTACACGGACTCTTCTTGAGCATCCTTCGCTTCTGAAGTCAGCATGCCGTGATCCAAGGTGTACCGACGAATCCAGGCACGAATGGCAGCATCATCTGCGATGTTCTCCGCGAGAATGTCTTTGGCTCCCTGAAGCGCCGCCTCCGCATCTTCTACACCCAGTTCAGCATTGATATATTTCGCAGCTTCCTGGAGTGCATCTCCTTGTTTCGGTTGACCCCAGATCCATACAGCAAGGGGCTCAAGACCTTTCTCCTTGGCCACACTGGCACGCGTTTTCCGCTTCTGACGGTAAGGTCGATACAGATCTTCCACTTCCTGCAGCTTCACAGCCTGGGTAATGGATTGCTTCAGTTCTCCTGTCAGCTTGCCCTGTTCCTCTATAATACGGATGACTTCCAATTTGCGATCCTCAAGATTGCGCAGATAAACAATGCGTTCTTCAATCGATCGCAGCTGGTTCTCATCCAGCTCTCCAGTCATTTCTTTACGGTAGCGGGCGATAAATGGAATCGTATTGCCTTCGTCCAGAAGCTCCGACGTTGTACGGACCTGCTTCAAGGACAGTGACAGTTCCTTGGCTACCTGTTTGATGATTCGTTCATGGCGTTCTGCCTTTATTGTTTCTTCATTGGGTTCCAGAACCGTTTCCTGTTCAGACAAAATAAATCCCTCTTTCCTTCCTGAATCGTTCGTTACAATCATTTCAGGGCAGCTTTGCTGCTGTAATTACAGTATAGTTGAACCATTTGTTTCTTCCACTCTACCCTATATTATCACAGAATCACGTCCAGATTTCCATCAATCCGCAAGCATACAAGTTCTGACAGAATGATGTCATCCTCCAGCCTTCCCCAATACGTCAAAAAAAGACCGAAAAACGTCAACACGACGCTCCTCGGTCCTTCCTTAAATTAAAACTTTAAATACAATAGCAATCTAATAAGTAAACCTGCTCATTTACACGATAACGGAGAGGACAGAAAAATCCTGAAAAAGCGAAGCTACAAGCTTTCTGTAGAAAGCTACTTCGAAAGCATATACTCGCCTAAAAGCTTTCTGAAAGAAAGCTACATCGGAAGCATATGCTATCTCCGGATTTTCCCTTGAGAAAAGGGAATCGAAAAATCTGGGGATAACAGCGATTGGAAGGTTGTTCTGTCATCGTAGTATCCGTGTAAATAAAATGTAGTTCACTTATCTAGACGCGCTCGAACCGGAACATTTCGCTCAGATAGTCTCCTGATGCACTGCCTACCGAAATACCGCCATACATGAGGGCATCGCCGGTAAAGGTCTCCGATCCGCCTTTCAGACGGTAATCTGCATTAGGGTCCAATCCTTTCAACTTCAGGCGCTGAAGTGGCGCATTAGGCTCAGAGAGCACGCGGAAGTAGAATACAACAGCTTCGCTTCCGTCCGGTGCAATAAACATCCACGCCGTCTCATTGCCTTCAAATGGACTGAGCAAACGGCGGAATGTTCCATATTGAACCGTTCCACGAATCTCCTTGTACAGCTCAACCTGGGCTTTCACGATGTCGTTCTCTTCCTCCGTGAATTTTGTCAGGTCCAGCTCGTACCCAAAGTTGCCCGACATCGCAACATGTCCCCGAATCTCAAGCGAAGTGATCCGGTTGACCTGATGATTCGGTACCGCTGAGATATGCGATCCCATCGAACTTACCGGGTATACAAGACTCGTACCGTATTGAATCCGCAGGCGAGATATAGCATCCGTGTTATCACTTGTCCACGTCTGTGGCATGTAATACAGCATACCTGGATCGAAGCGGCCACCACCACCTGAACAGCTTTCGAACAGAATGTTCGGGAACGCCGAAGTGATTCGTTCCATAACGTCATACAGTCCGAGCATGTAACGATGCGCGGTCTCACGCTGTCTATCTGCCGGAAGCAACGCAGAACCCACTTCCGTCATATTGCGGTTCATGTCCCATTTCACATAAGTGATTGGTGCAGAACCAAGTACGTCTGTTAACATGCGCACAATCTCATCACGTACATCCTGACGAGAGAAGTCGAGTACCAGTTGTTGACGTCCTTCTGTCCGGCGACGATCTGGCACATGCAGACACCAGTCCGGGTGCGCTCGGTACAGCTCACTGTCTGGTGAGATCATCTCAGGCTCAAACCACAATCCAAACTGCATATCCAGACCTGTTACGCGGTTAGCCAGATCATCCAGTCCCTGTGGCAATTTGTTTTTATCTACAATCCAGTCCCCCAGCGAGGAGTTGTCACTGTCCCGGTGTCCAAACCAGCCATCATCCAAGACAAACAGCTCAATACCCAGCTTCTGTCCAGCACGAGCGATCTGTTCAATCTTGTCCGCATTGAATCCAAAGTAGGTTGCTTCCCAGTTATTGACCAGAACCGGACGTTCCGCATTACGGAACTTACCACGCGCAAGACGCTCCCGATACAATTCGTGGTAGGACTGTGACATGCCGTCCAAACCTGCAGCCGAGTACACCATAACCGTCTCAGGTGTCTGGAACGCTTCTTGCGGCTCCAGCTTCCAGCTGAACTCGAACGGATTGATTCCGAGTGACACACGGGTCGTGTGGAACTGATCCACTTCAGCCTGTGCAGTGAAACTGCCACTATAGACGAGACTGAATCCGTAAACTTCACCTTGGTCTTCATCCGTGCCTGGTGTCATCAGCGCAATAAATGGATTCTGCTGGTGACTGCTTGAACCGCGACGGCTCTCAATCCCTTGCAGGCCTGACGCAAGCGGTCTGCGAACGATATCACGTTCCCGTGTCCAAGCTCCTGACAATTGCAACAATTCATAATCTGCATGCGGGAAATCAACAGAAGAACTGAGCGCGCGCACCACATTCACTGAGGTAGCGCTCTCATTAACGATACGCATGGAGCGTGTAATCGCATTAAATGCCGTAAAGGCTGTATAGGAAAGCTCGATTTTAATGCCTGCAACGCGGTCTTCCAACTCAATAACCAGCGTCTCTGCTTCATCATCGGATTCAACATACGTTGCTGGCAGTCCGGTAAGCGCTGTCTTTCCTTTGACCAATCGATGGTCTGTATACGTAAACTCCGAAACTGTCGAGCCATTCTCAAGTTCCAATTGGATTGCAGGATTACGGAAATCACTCGTGCCATACACGGGTAGTTCCACTGCCAATGTATCAAATGAAATTGTACGGTCCTCTGGTACCGGGTTCGGACTGAAAGATGCTCGTTCTGTACGAACATGCAACCAGCTCAGATCGGTGTCGCGTAATTTTTTGCCATAATACAAATGCACCAAATATCCTGAGGGCAGTACTTGGAATACGTAACTGGCCTCGCGGGTCTGTAAATGAAACTGAAGTTTCTTTTGATTGATGTAAATGCTCATATGTCTCCTCCACCTCTATATATAGGTCTTTCGGGTAACCGGTTTCTCAGGTTTCATTATAGCGAAAAGATCGCCAATGTTCTACGCTTTCATTAAGCTTTAATCAAAAGAGCGCATAACAGCCCGAAGGATGTCATACGCTCTTTTGGTTACAGTCTGAATTCAGTGTGTTCCCTTACAGGAACATCCATTGCCAACGGACGGCAGGGCAGCGTGCAAGACGCTGGTTGCTGCCTTAAAAATCGATTAAACCAAGGCTGATCTGTAAGGCTTCGTTGACCAGTTTCATGGTCTCCTCGTCCAGATGGGTAATCTTGTCAGTCAGCCTCTGTTTATCAATCGTCCGTATTTGTTCGAGCAAAATAACCGAGTCCCGGTCAAAGCCGTGTGCCGCCGCATCAATTTCAACATGCGTTGGCAGCTTTGCCTTCTGGATTTGGGCGGTGATAGCCGCCACAATACAAGTTGGACTGAACCGGTTGCCGATATCATTCTGGATCACCAGAACCGGCCTGACTCCACCTTGCTCGGAACCGACAACGGGAGAAAGATCCGCAAAAAAAACGTCACCACGTTTTACGATCAATGTCTACACCCCGCTAACTAAGCGGTCCAGAGTGCTGTCCGCATCTTCCTCCGCATGAAAGGCTTCGGATGCCATGGTCAGATTGATTTTTGCCATCTCCATGTACCCTCGCTGCATCGTTTCACGGATGTAACGTTTCTTACGCTCCGTTAAATACAGCTTCATAGCCTGCCTAATCAATTCGCTGCGGTTGGAATTCTCCAGCGCTACGATGCCATCCACTTCCTGCAAAAGATAATCAGGTAAACTGATCATGATCCGCTTCGTGTTCTGCAAGTTGGCCACCTTTCTTCCACCCCCACAAACCTTTCGCCATTGTGAACCAGTATTACGTTTTTCCAGAACTTTTATACAAAGGAATATATATGCCCCGAGTATATCAAGTATGCTGTACTCCATTATAAACACGGGGAACAATATTCGTACAGACCAAACATCTCAATTCAGGAATTAAATCCTTACTGTCATACATAATTCGAGATGCTCCGACAGTTTTCCTTCTGTTCTGAAAAAAAGTTTATTGGTAATGACGTCCAGTTTACCTATCAGGATGTCAGAAGTGGATTGATTCTGGCGACTACTGCTCCCCCGCGGGTATATACCCGTGGAATGCGGTGCGCCATCATGCAGATCACTTCATAAGCAATCGTACCGAGCTGAGATGCCACCTCGTCTGCAGTTATTACACCACCAGACTGATGACCGATGAGGACAACCTCTTCGCCGACTTGAATTTCTTCCGCGTCTTCCGCGAAAGATTGTAACGACACCATACACTGATCCATGCAGATTGTACCGACGACAGGGACGCGGTGGCCGCGTACAAGCACTTGTGCTTTACCTGTCAGCATTCTGGAGAATCCGTCTGCATATCCGATCGGTAGGGTCGCTATTCGTTCATACCCTTGCGTAAAATAACGGGTTCCGTAACTGATCCCCCAATGGGGTGGCAGTGTTTTGACCAGAACCGCTTTTGTCTTCAGCGTCAATACCGGGGACAACTTCACCACCTGATGATTCACCTCAGCCGAAGGATACAGTCCGTACAGGCTTATTCCCACACGTACCATATCATAGGACAATTCCGGTGTATCAATGGCAGCGGCGCTGTTCGCCGTATGTATAATCGGGATGGAACATCCCTGATCCCTGAGCGCATGAACCACGCTTTGGAACCGTCTATACTGCTCCAGTGTATAGGTTTTGTCTTCTTCATCTGCTCTGGCAAAATGGGTAAACATGCCTTCCAGCATCACCTGATTGAGCGAAGCTACTTCCTGAATGAAAGCCAATGCCTCATCGCCAGGCAACAGACCTAATCGGCCCATGCCGCTGTCGATTTTAATATGGACCTTCAGTTGGTTAGCAAATGTGCTCGCATCCAGATCTCGAATGGCGTCAAGCACTTCCCTGCTGAACAGTGTGACGGTCACATCATGTTGCCATGCAACAGCGATCCCTTCAGGCGGCGTATATCCCAGTACCAGGATTGGAATCGTAATCCCATGTTGTCGCAGTTCCAGAGCTTCGTCAAGAAAAGCTACACTTAAGTAATCCACACCCACTCGTTCCAGTTCCCTAGCCGTCTCCACCGCTCCATGTCCATAGGCATTGGCCTTCACACAGGCGAGGAATTTCATGCCCTGAGGCAATGCCTCGCGGAAAGCTTCTACGTTAGTACACAAATGATCCAAATTGATCTCCGCTTGGGTCGGCCGATATTGTCCTTGCACGTTAAGTCACCTTCTCTAATCATCTTAATCCGGCTCACGTCAGACTCCATCGTAATGCTCCAGCATGTGACTGTCAAATGAACCGAAGTTTCGCATTCAAAAACAGATGTAAGGTGCGCCGTTTGAGGAACAAATGCGAACACAGAAGAAGACCGATAAGCGAGATTGGCAGGGCAAAATTCCACTTTCCACCCCAGCAAAATCTGCTTATATCGATTATTTACCCGGTTCCCTCTGCGTAGAAGCGCATTTTGCATTATTGAGTGTATCGGGTAAGAAAAACGGCGCCAGATGAATACCTGTCTTACATCAAAGCAAAGCACCGGAGAACAGGTCTCCGATGCTTCTTAGCATTCCTTATGTTTATGCTACTATTCGTTCATTTGTTCAAAAATCATTTGCCTGACTCTTCCTGCATCGATGTTGCAATGCGTGCCATTTCGTTCTGAGGCAGGTCGGCACTGGTGATCCGATATTCTATGCCATCTGTCATCCATGTCAGAGTCTTCAATGCATCTCCGCTGATCATCCCCAGTGTGAATCCAAGATCTACTACACTGGATGGAGCAAGTGATACAGCTCGATCCTGTGGTCTGGCTTCGAATATCGTGTAATTATATGTTCCTTCATAACGAAGCATAACCGAATAGTCTCCCGCTTCTTCCAGAATCTGATCGTCCTTGAGCTGCACACCTTCTGGCGCATAGGTCGGCTGAATTACTCCGAAGCTGTCTGCACCTTCCGGTTCTGCGAGTGTTGGCTCTTCGCCTTCCTGACCTGTTGCAGCACCTTCTGTACCTTGCTGCTCTGTGTCCCCACCTACACCCGTCTGTCCATCAGTAACGGCTCCATCAGGTTCAGGCGCAGTCTGAGGATTGGCAGGTTCTTTACCGCCCTCACCTGTTTGCTCCGCAGGAGTTACACCAGAATCCGTTCCTGTTTGGCCGCCCTCTTTTGTAGCTGCTGTCATGTTACGTTGCATGTCAAAGGCGTCTTTCTCAAATGCAGCACCAAATTTGAAGGAATCAAACTTCACATCCACGACCACATTGGCATTGGAGTCGGATACCTCAACCTGTTTCGGTGCGTAATCACTTTTGTTCAGCCAGATCTTCTGTCTGACGAGTGCATGTGTATTATAATTGGCAGCTACATCAAAAACATAGCTCTCCTTCTCATCCGCAAACTGACGGGTTGTATCCCCCGTAATGCTCCGAATCAATGTTTCATAGAGATATACCTGTCCCTGATTATCTGGCCAATTGCTCTGAAAACGGAAGCTCTTGTTCTGGCTCGGCGTCAGAACAAACACACCTTCATCGTTACGCAGTACAATCTGTGTTACATCCTTTTTGGCATTCGTTAACGCAATACGATAATAGGAAGGCTTCTGATGCCATACCTCGACCTTGTACTGCTGCGGCGTATCTCCGGTATGCAGCGTCATCACGCCTGCCCCCTGGTAACTTTCCATCTCTCCTACGACTTCGTTCAGATCTTTGACCACAGCTGCCGCATCCTTCTTCCCGCAGGCGGCAAGTAAGGCCGATAAGACCAATACCATGGCAAGCATCCATGATATTCGGCGCATGACATCATCCCCTTTAGCACATGTTTTCACTTCAGGATTGTGCTTGCAGCAGAATCCCTACTTGATTAGTACATGTTATGAGGGACTTGTTCGATATATGCGGACTAGTTTGACAAGCAATCGGTGAAGTCCGTTAATACGGCATTGCTACGCAAAATCAGTCTCAGGGAGGATGTTAACTTTATCCAGAAAAGGCATAGTGAATTGTAGGAGATTATTCTTTTTATTGGATATTAGGAGGAAAAGGTATGACGACAACAAAGCTTCGCACATCACTGGAAGGAATGGATGAATTCATCGACGAGCAGCTTCAATTATGGAATGGTGTCGGCACAGCGGTGGCTGTGATCCATAAGGATGAAGTCATCTGGCAAAAGGGCTACGGTTATCGTGACATGGAATCCAAACTTAAAGTTACCCCTAATACGTTGTTTGCCATCGGTTCAAGTACCAAAGCCTTTACCGCAGCAACCGCTGCTCTGCTTGTGGATCAGGGGATACTCGACTGGGATACCCCTGTGAAGTCGTATATGAAAGACTTCAAGATGTTTGATCCGATCGCAACAGAACGTATAACTATTCGCGACATGCTGTGTCATCGTTCCGGTCTTCCAAGGCATGAGTTGGTATGGTACAACTCCCCGCGTACAAGAGAAGAACTTGTTCGAACATTACAGTATCTGGAGCCAAATCAGGATTTCCGAAACAAATGGCAGTATCAGAACCTGATGTACATGACGGCAGGTTATCTGGTTGGACAGCTCAATGAAACTTCGTGGGAGCAGATGGTTCATAAGACTCTATTTAATCCGTTGGGTATGAACTCAAGTCTGTTCTCTGTTGAAAAAATGCAACTTCAGCCTGACTATGCTTACCCTTATATGGAGAAGGATGGTCAGAATACGAGAATACCTTTTCGAGCCATTGATGCCATAGGACCTGCTGGTTCCATTAACAGCAATCTAATCGATATGATTGCATGGCTTCAATTCCAGTTGCATCAAGGTCAATGGGAAGGAACGTCATTGATATCTAAGGAACAGATGAAGATTATGCATAGTCCTCAGATGCCCAGTGATTCGCCGTTTATAAGCCAAGAACTGCCTATGAGTACATATGGTCTGGGTTGGATGATTGAGCCTTATCGTGGACATGCCATGATTCATCATGGTGGGGCTATTGATGGCTTTGCATCACAAGTTGCCTTTTTGCCAGAGGAGCAGATTGGAATCGTGGTTCTGAGTAATACCAACGGAAGTATAATTCCGTATACGGTTGCTTTTCATATCATGGATCAACTGCTTGGATTAGAGCCCGTCAATTGGAGTTTCAAATTGAGCAAATTAATGGGGAAAGAATCAACAGAAACGGAGGCTAATCCGGAGAATCCTCTGGAAGTGCCTATTCAAGCAGACACTGCCGTTGAGGAAAATATTGAAGAACCTCACATCATACCTTGTGATCGCCCTTACACCTCTTATGCGGGTATTTACACGCATCCTGGTTATGGCGAGATGTCGATTCAAGAGACAACGGACGGGTTGCAAGCAACCTTTAACGCCATTGAAATGCCCATGGAATACACGGGGAAAGATACGTTTTCCGTCGAATTTGTGTTATTCGGTCTGAAGATCACGTATACGTTTACCCTCAATGAATCTTCAGAAGTTGCTCAATCCATCTCCATTCCTTTGTTGCTTGAACCGGGTACAAAGCCTATTGAATTCACCAGGGTTTCGTAAATGATCTGAACCTATATAAATTGAACTAATGAATATATTTACACTGGTCACTCCGATGACAGAACAACCTTCTGATCGCTGTTATCCCCAGATTTTTTTGATTTCTTTTCATAAAGTGAAAATCCGGGGATAAAGGCGAACGCTCTGCTTCCTCAGGTTATTTCTGTCCTCTCCGTTTTGTATAAATGTTTAGTTCAATTTATATAGAAAACGCCTGATTCATTTCCGTTGTGGCAGCTAATCCTACCACAACGGAATATACACCGGATAACTCGTATCCTCTTCAGCGGCCCCAGGGCTTCTCTTCACCCACAATCTGCGCAGATCAGGCAGACCATACCCCGCAAGACGATAATCTCGCAACGAATCATGATGGGCGTGTTCTTCCTTGAAGCTGTATGTGGGCAGAAGTAACGCCTCCTGAATCAGTCGATCTTCTAGCCGAATCAATCTACTCAACCGCTCCGCAGGTTCCTGGATCATGACCACTCGTCCACATTCCTGTTCCAGTTCATGTCTCCAGTAATCATTCATCGCAATCAGGAATAACGTGTTCTGGAAGGTGTACATCGTCACGAGACTCAGCACGACATGATCATTGAAGATTTCTCCTGTATAGATCAGATCACAATCCCCGAACCCATCTTGATAGACGGCATGGATCGGATCTCCCTGCATAATGTTGATATGTAGGCCAATCTGTCTACTTCTCTCTGCAAACCAGACCATATCTGCCTCCAGCTTCTCGCCTTCTTCCACCCACAGACTTAAACTCTGCCCTTGATAAGAGCTATGACGCAATAATGCTGAGGCCCGCGCCAGTGAGGTCTCCAAGGAAAGTTCAGGTACAGGTGTGACCGAACCATCCGGTTGTTCCGATTGCTGTTTCCATGGCTCCCCTTGATCTGAACCCACCTTTAAAGGTTGCTGTACTCGTCCTCGAATCAGACTATAGGCAGCCTGCGTGTTCGTGCTTCCGAGCACTTGTGACAACTCCTTCGCATTCAATAGCTGTTGAACAGCCCGGCGAAAATTCACATCATGCTGTGGCCCTTCCTTCTGCATATTAAACGTCATATACATGCCACCCTGCATCTCATGCTGCACGGCACGAGGCTCCGCATCCGGAAATATATTATGCTTGATGACGGACTCCACCCTCCCAGAATGGGGAAGTTGCCATATTTCAACGCGGTCAATATAGGCTCGGCCTCGGAAGTAGGAAGGGAATACTTCCAACACAAGCAGCTTGGAATCATGCCGCGTCAACCGATAAGGTCCTGTTCCAATCGGATGGAGCGGATTCATCTCCACATCTCTCGGCAAGATCGATGCAGACATACTGCTCATCAGATCCGGGAACATGAAGTTTGGCTTGTTTAACACAAAACGTACAGTCAATTCGTCCAACGTCTCTATGCGCTCAATAGATCCAAACAGAGGCCTGCACGGGTTACTATTGTCAGAGATAATGCGATCAAAGGTAAACTTCACGTCCTCTGCATCCAATATTCTGCCATGATGAAATGGTATACCTTTGTGCAGATAAAAGGTCCATTCCCTCCCCTCCGAATGACTCTCCCATGCCACAGCCAGACTCGGTTCACAGACCTGGTGTTCAGCATTATAGCGAACCAAACAATCAAAAACCTCCGCAACAATAAAAACTTCTCCCCACATAGCCGTCTGCGTGGGATCCAATGTCTTAAAAGGGATATTCCGTGGAATCCGCAATGTATCCACTCGTCCTCTGTCCCCTTTATTCGAACGCAGACCGAATTGCTGCTGCATTTGCTGCATCAGATGTTCTCTCATCGTAATTGGCAAGGTGGCAGCCAGTTCATAGGCGTCCTCCATCCTGTTCCCATCCAGGAGATGGTCAAATCGTTCACGCGCCACTTCAAGCAACGGGACACAAAATACCAGCATCGATTTTTTGCCTCTTCCGCGCTGCGGGTTCCACCTGACCCATCCATTCTCCTTGAATTTGTTCATAATGAGGTTCATATTGCGCATGGTACAACATAATAGATCGGCAAGTTCACCTATCTTCGTATGTACTTCTTGTTCATCTTGCACATGTGGAAAGTTTACTCGCAGTTGAATGTAATGTTCTGATACGTCCATATATGCCCTACCTTCTGCTAAAATACGAAATCCATCCGGATGCTTCTACAGTTTTTCTTCAGGTTTTCCTCCATTATACTCAGTTATATCAACATGACCAGTGGGAAGGAAGAAAAACGACTTATGAAATACGCCGATCTGCACCCGAACATCAGGATACGTATCATTACTGATTTTTTCACCGATCTGACCCAGAAGTCCATCATTCCATTCATGGCGATCTATCTGAGTATTCAGATTGGCGCAGGTTTGGCGGGGTTGTTATTGACTGTCAATATTGTGGCGTCCATGATTGTGGGATTGTGGGCAGGATATTGGTCTGACCGGATTGGACGGAAGAAATTGATGGTGATCGCACAAAGTCTCCAGGTCGTGGCTCTACTCGGCTTAGCCATCGCCAACTCGCCGTGGATGGATTCGATCATCGTCACTTGTCTCATGTTTCTGCTCAGCAGTCTCAGTTCAGGAATTACCGTGCCGATTGCTAATGCCATGATTGTCGACGTGAGCAGTGAACATGAACGTCATTATGTATATGGGTTGCAATATTGGACAACAAACGTTGCTGTAACTTTTGGTGCACTGATGGGCGGGCTATTTTTCGAATCATTTCGTTTCCTATTGTTCAGTCTGGTATGCCTTGAAAGCCTAGCTACCCTGTTTATTTTGATCTTTATGATTCGTGAAACAATGGATAAACGTGTATTTGGTTGTGACGATACTCCCATCCAGAGGAACATACTGAAAACGTACTGGGCGGTCTTTCAGGACAAACGTTTCATGATATTTTTCACGGCTACTGTACTTGCAGTCTCCCTGGAATTTCAGTTGGATAAATACATCGCTGTTCGGCTAAAAAATGAATTCACCGCTCAACTGTTCGGCTCAGATGTCTCAGGTCTGCATATGTTCAGCCTGATCATGGTCATCAACACCGTAATGGTCGCCTTGGTTGCCATTCCATTCTCCAGATGGATAGGTCGCTTCCAGTCCCGATCTATTATGACTGTTGGTATGCTCCTCTACACCGCAGGTTTCACCGTACTTGCTTTCAGTAACTGGGCCTGGTTACTCATCTCATCCGCTATATTGCTAACCATTGGAGAGTTGATGTACGCCCCTGTTCGTCAGGTCATGCTCGCGGGTATGATTCCAGATTCGGACCGTGCTGCCTATATGGCTGCTGACGGGTTGAGTTACAACGCTGCTGCCCTTCTTGGCAGTCTCGGGTTAACCATTGGAGCCTTTCTTCCCTCCTATGCGATGGCTGGCCTGTATGTCCTGATGGGGCTTGGAGCGCTCATCTTTTTCCGAATGTTACTTCGGAAGGCAGAGGAACAGAATCAACATCTGCCGTGTGCAGATGCATCTTGATTTCACTTTTCTGGCAACTTTTCGGACAACAAAATAATCATCCTAGGGAGCCCAACTGGCTCTCTTTTTCATGTCCATGATCAACGTTTAGAAGTAAATGATCTTTAACATTTTGTATGTTATAGTTTACATTTAGTAAAATATCATGTACATTAGGTTCATGGAGGTGAGCAAGTGGAAGAATTACACAATCACGTTCGGGAGTTACGAGCCAGAGACCGGCTATCCCAAGCAGAACTAGCCAAACTCATTGGTGCATCCCGTCAAACCATTGCCCTGATTGAGCGCGGAGATTACTCTCCGTCGGTCGTTCTGGCACTAAAAATAGCACATGTATTTCGTGAACCTGTCGAAAAAATCTTTGAACTGAAAGGTGGAGATTAAAATGAAAAATTCATCATCCTCGTCCATTAAAAAGCGGTTGCGTCTTCCCTTGTATGCAGCCGGTGGCGCTGTAGTTGGTTTTCTCGGCGCTAGCGGAGTCAGTAAACTCCCTTCTGACTTGAACTGGACGCTGTCCGTGTATTATGACTATGATCTTTTATTCGCAATCCTGGCGGCTCTTGTGGTAGTTATGACGGTGTGGAACATCTTCAGTCTCTCCCGCACACCATCTGTCCCTCCCATGGAAAATGATGCTTATGGAGATTCCGATTCACTCATCTCTCCCGCAGAGCGCTCCCTCGGAAAAGCGATGATACTCAGCGGATTCAGCGTTATTCTTACGTTTACCTGGGCAGCACTTGCCTTGTCCTTGTATGCATCCAACCGAACCATGCAGAATTCTCCAGAACTGTTCAACCTCTTGAATCTCGTTGCTTCGTGTATCTCTATTATCATCGTTGTGGTCGTGCAAACTCTGACTGTGAAGCGATACAACCGTTATTATCCTGAACGCACTCTGGATCTGAACTCGCGCAATATGAAGAAAGATCATTTTGAGAAGCTGGATGAAGGCGAGAAATGGATTGTCTATCGTGCAGCCTATCGTTCTTTTCAGATGATGAATGTACTTCTTGGTGTTGGAATGGTCTCTATGGTTCTATATTCGATGCTCTTTACCTTTGCTCCATTCCCAATTGTAATGCTCTCTGTAATCTGGATTGCCAACATCGGAATCTATTATCGTGAAACCTATCGTGCGAGTAATCAGTAATACATGGTTAGGTAACTATTTTGTAAATATTTTCATAAAGGAGTGTTTGCATGCATTTATCCAAACGAAAGACCCGTTTCAGGTTCACCTCCCTAACAGGAGCTTTTATGGCTGTGGTTCTGTCTCTCAGTCTGTGGGTACCCGCAGTTCAGGCGGAGACCGCAACTCCAGTAGCTGCTGAACAAGGAAAGACGAAAGCGCTGACAACCGAATCAGCTACAGCATTTCTGGATTCATTCTTCGATTCACCTGAGGCAAAAGCCCATTATGTGGGAGCCTCCGTCGTTGTTGTGAAAGATGGCAAAGTACTGGCGGAAAAAGGATATGGCTTCTCCGATGTGGAGAGCAAAACAGCGATCGATCCGAAAAATACGGCCTTCCGTGTAGCCTCTGTCTCCAAAACGTTCACGTCAGCAGCTGTAATGCAGCTGGTAGAGCAAGGCAAGGTTGATCTGCAAGCTGACTTTCAGACCTATGTGAAAGGGCTCCAATTTGATAATCCTTTTGACAAACCTGTAACTGTGGAGAACCTGCTCACACACACGACCGGATTCGAGATCCGTGATCCGCAGCAGGAAGACATCCATACTGATTTTGACAAGTACATAGCGATGGAGGATTACGCACAGCAACATATGCCTCCTGTCGTTCGAGAGCCTGGTACCGCCTACATGTACGATAATTTCTCATTTTTGCTGCTTGGCATGATTGTTGAGAATGTAAGCGGCGAGCCTTTTGAATCCTACATGCAACAACATATCTTCAAACCGTTGGGAATGGATAACAGCAGTTTCATGCTGGACAAAAAGTTCCAAAATCAGCTGGCTACAGGCTATGATGCGGCACACAATCCGCTTGATCTGTACACTATTGCTCCAACACCTATGCCTCAAGGCGGCATGTTGTCTACCGCAGAAGACATTGGGAAGTTCATGATCGCTTTCCTGAATGATGGCGTGAAGGACAACGAGCGGATTCTCAAGGAATCCACGGTGAAAAGCATGGAACAGTACCGTTCTTCCATTCATCCACTGTTACCAAACACCACCTATGGATTCGAAGCTGCATTTCAGCTTCCCGGTGCAGGAAGTAGTCCAAAAGTTATTACAAAAGCAGGCGACCTGACCGGATTCAGCTCTTATCTCTTCCTTATTCCCGAGCAAAATACAGGCGTTTTCCTGACGTATAATCAAAATGGAGCACTTCGTAATCTGTTCTACCCTGCATTCATTCAGAGCTTCTTCCCACAATATGCAGAGCCTGTACAGTTCAAGGATTACACGCCGCAATCCGCAGCTGAGCTGCAACGCTTCACCGGATTGTACGCGGATCTTCGACTTAGCACGATTGTAAGTTCCTTGAAAGGTGGCGGGGATAAGCCAGGACAACTAAGTATTAACGATGTATTCCTGGGTCAACGCAACCTGATTCAAGTGGAGGATAATCTCTTCAAAGATGAATTGACTGGTCAATTCACAGCATTCAAAGAATATGCAGATGGCACCACATACATGAAAGAACCTTACCTCAACCCTATGGGCTATGAGAAAAAAGGTCAAAAGCCTATGGGCTTCCGGGATGTTCGTGAGAACAGTCCTTATGCTGAAGCCATCTACGCCATACAATCTCTTGGATATTATGAGAATGATGGCAACAAGTCTTTCCAACCAAAAACAGGTGTGACACGAGCTGAATTTATTGAGAACACCCTTAAACTGAGTGGATTGAAGCCCAGCAAAACTACGCCTCCTGCTGGCACCGACTGGGCAGATCATGCAGCAGCCGGATATATTCAACTCGGATATGAAATGGGTATGATTACTGGGACGGACGAACAACAGTTTAAGCCGGATCAAGTGATTATCCGACAGGAAGCCATGGTCATGATGTGGAGAATTCTGCAACTGCAATATCCTAGTGAACTGTTCACGGATGTCAAACTTGCGGGACACACGGACCCATGGGCTGTACCAGCCGTTCAGATGATGGCGAAGCTTGGTATCCATGGACCTGAGGTAAAAGTGCTGGAAGATGGATCCGTTGATTTCCTTTCCCGCAAACCTCTGATTCGTCAGGAAGAGGCTGCGATCATGTATGCGCTGCTTACCCAACCAACAGATCAAATCGTCGCTGAACTGATGGCTGCTCAGCAGCCGCAAGCGGAACCTGCTGAAGAAGCCGAAGCTGCAGAGGAGACATCTGAAACTGCACCGGTTCCAGTACCAGCGCCGGTCCCTTCTGCGACTTCAGCACAATAAAAATAAAACATCTTCATACCGATTAGATTGATCATGCTTATGATGCAAGAAAAAACAGGCTTGTTCAGAAGGGTACGATCCTTCTCGAACAAGCCTGTTTCGTTACTTTTCATAACTTATTATAGCGATCTGTTACTCAGTTATATCCGTCTCTATTCGATCAACGAAGATACATGGTGGTTCCCGTTGCGCTGATCAAACTTGGCTGCAGCGGTCTGAGCATACTCCGCAAAGTAATCGGCCAGCTTGAGCAGGTCGCCCGGGTCACCTTCATACGGGAAGGATGCTGGCAGACGCAATCGGTATTCTGGAGATTCCTCCACCCAGCGGCGAAGCAACGATGCTGCTCTGGCATAGAACAACATTTTGGCGTAAGGATCTTCATGATCAGCAGCAAACACCAGTGTTTCCTCCAGCACATCAATGCCTTTTGCCGGATTCGTACGTGTGAGATAATCCATCTGCTCCGCAAAACTCTGCACAAAATCGTTCTGGCCTTTAATCAGGCGATATCCCTTGGTCTGATGTTTATCTGCTTCCGCAGTCCGTCCCAACCGATATAGTGGCATCAAAATTTCAGACAAAGTCAGATGCGGAATCTCTGCACAGCTCATACGCCCTTTCAGGATAGGCTGTGCCGCCTCCAATACCTTCTCATCGTCTCCTTTTAACAAGAAATAACGCATAATCTCATCCTGCTCACAGGCTTCGCAATCACTCATAAAGTCACGATCCATCGTTCTGAATCGATCATAACTGCGTCCCGCTTCCTCCAGCTCCCCAAAATCCATAAAGATCCGGAACCGATAATACCAGTAGGAGCGTTCGCTGTAACCGTAGGACTTGAAACGCCGTCCAAAATCCTCCAACAGCTCCAGGATCTTCTCACGTGATATTTCCGGGAAGTCGGGCATCTTGCCCAATATCCATTTGTACGACCACATTAACGTTTCTTCATCATATTCTTCGGGCTGTTGGTCGAACTTGCCCAGCTGCCAGGAAAAAGCAATCAGCGCTTTCATCGGATAACCACAGAATGTTGCTGTCTCCACAATCTCCGATCTTGCTTCGTATGCCTCTTCCTCCATGCCGTTCACATCGGCAACTCTTGCCGCTTCCTCCAGCATACCAAGCTTCGCCGGACCATTGGGCAAACCATAGGCCTCGTCCATCAGTTCTTCAAAATCCATCTCTGTCTTCATCAGGCATCCCCCTTACGATCTGTATTTGCACGCAAACCCCAATCAATAAAACGAACAATGCCCTGATTTAACACTTCAAGCTCCTGCTTGCTCATGGCATAATGCCCCATCATCAGTGCATTGACGTATAACATTTCGATGGCAATCGGTGTCATCTGGTCATCCGGTGATGTCAGTACCCGCTGAATGATCGGATTACTCACGTTCAAATACAAGGTTGAGTACCCTGCTGAACTCATGCCAGAAGACAATGAACCCAGAACAGACGAGAACAATTCCGTGCTCTCCTCGCTTGCTTTTTCAAGCGCACGAAGTGTTGAGGATTCCTGAGACAGCGTGAACAACACTGGCAGATCCGATGGCTTAAAACCTTTCACCTCAGCCCGACAACGGAAGCGCTGTAAGGCAGAATCGGCCAGTCGCAACGCATCGTAATACTGATTACGCTCAGCGGGTGGCACATCGGTGAAACTCATCGAGACCTGATCCGGCTGTAGCCGCTCCGTGCGTACGTTGTGCACAGTCATCGGCAGTGTAGCCATCAACTCGCTGTCATAGATGTAACCACCATTAATCACCAGCATCGATTGTGCGGATGCCACATGATGAATCTGACGGTACTCATCAACAGAGGACGTGAAATACAATGTCTCTCCTTCATCAATTAGCTCACCCAGTTCACGGTGACCCCTCGTGCTCTCAAAAGGCAGCCAGCGATGAATCATCGCGTAGAATGCCTGATCCTGTACAGCTAGTGCCTTCATGGACAGGGCATGCAGGCGAATCAGCTTCTGTAGCCGTTCCGTCTGGCTCTCAGCCATGTCGGCCAGTCCCTTGCGAAGTGCGTCTCCGAGTTCGGAGCGAACTTCCTCCAGCTTCTCATTTTCATAAAAATGTTCCCGTGATGCCGTCGGTTGAAGCTCATCTGTCCAGATCAGACATTTCACGAAGAAAGCCCACTCTGGCAAAATGTTCTCAGCCTTCTCCGAAATCAGCATTCGCTTCAGGTAAACCCGGTGAGAACGCTTGGCATTGAGATTAACCGCGTGTGGCAGTACAAAAGCAATACCTCCGGTACGGCCTGAAGCTGTCGTCAACGGAATGAAGTCTTGGAACTGCTCGCCAAGCAGACGTTCACCAAATGCCAATACCTCTGATCTGCGTGAACGTGCGAGCGCAGGGTCCATCAGCCAGATCGGTGTCTCGCTATTCACCACATGTTGCGCGCCGTCATGATGCAACGTGACCGGATACGGCAATAACGCTCCGTAATAGAACAGAGCTTCTTTCACATAATCTGGTTCAAAGTAGTGCGCCGCGTCCGGTGTGCAACGCAGATATACTTTGGTCCCCGGGGACAGCTGTGTGTCCAACTGTCGAATCGTATAGGTGCCATCCGGCTTGCCCCGCCACTCCATCGAAGGGCCGCCCTTCGCGGATTGCGTCAGCATGACGATTTCGTGACTCACCATGAAACAGGATAACAACCCAATCCCGAAACGCCCGATAAACGAAGACTCTCCATCCAGCATTGCTTGCTGTCCGCGCTTCGAGGATTGTCCAATCATGGCCAGGAATTCATGGATGTCAGCTTCAGTCAAGCCGATGCCGTTGTCCTCCACCATCATGGTCAATTGCTCACCTGTTCCCGTCAGTTCAACTCGCACTTCACCCTGATACCCTGGCTCCGCCTCCGTTCGTGCGGTAATCGCATCCGTCGCATTCTGCATCAGTTCTCGCAAGAACACTTTAGGACTGCTATATAGATGGTTGGATAAAATCTGGATCATCCCGCTCAGATTCACTTGAAAACGATATTCATTGGATGCTGTCATGACTCACTCACCTTCCTCTACGTCCAAACACAATATGTACCCATATGATGTATTCATATGGATGTGTTAGACGAATTCATTATGTAATCGTTAGAAACAGACGTTCCCCGTGACAGGGGCGCCACAACATCACGTCAAGCCGGCCCTGGATAACCAAGACCGGCGTTATATGCATATTTCAGGCATTCATGAGACGTATGGCCTTATCTTTCATTACCACGTTATAAATAGCAATGAAACGGATGTTCTACCCTAAAATAAGGATACATGTTACAAGACAGAGTGAAAACAAACCTGAGACCCGATTTCAGGCAGACTTCAGGGTAAATGTGCATCCTACATTCGGGACTATTGAAGGAGGAAAATATCTTTTTTGTCGTCCATTTGAACGATATCAGCCGACCGCACGTATAATCTCCAAACTCAGATCGGACGGTGAATATACATGATTGAAGTACGCAACATATCCAAGCAATTCAAGGTGCATCAAGCACTGCATGATGTCAGTTTCACAGTTAAACAAGGCAGTGTCACCGGGTTGATTGGACCCAACGGTTCGGGCAAAACCACACTGATCCGTATCATGAATGGGGTCTTGGGCGCTTCCGCTGGACAGGTAACCATTAACGGGTTGGACGCCGCTTGTGAGGCGGAGAAAGTACTGGCCATGTGTGGCACCCTTACCGAGCAAAGTGGATTATATGAAAATATGAGCGGGCGTGACAATCTGACTTTCTTTGCAGATGTTTTTGGCCTGAAGCATGCCAAGAAACGAATCGACGAGCTTGTAACTCTGTTTGAGTTGCAGGATTATCAGCATCGAAAAGTCGGCACCTATAGCACAGGCATGAAAAAACGCTTGGGCCTTGCACGAGTACTCCTGCACCGTCCTTCCATCCTGTTTCTGGATGAGCCCACCAATGGCCTGGATCCGGATGGAATTCAGATGGTGCTGCGCATTATCCGTCAGTTAAATAAGGAAGAAAAGATGACAATCCTGGTCTCATCCCATGTGCTGTCCCAGCTGTCAGCCGTCTGTGATCATTATATTTTCATGGAAAAGGGGCGCATCGTGGAGGAAGGGACGGAACAGGCGATTGTTAGCCGGTACCTGTCCAATCCGAAGCTCGAAGTAGAAGCCGACATGCCCGATGGATGGCACATGGCAACCGACTTTACACCTGAAATAATCTCCGCACATCAAGCGACATTTCAGCTTACATCGCGTGAAGATATTCCATTACTGCTAAGGCAATTAACGGAGCATGGTCAAGTCTATCAGGCCCGCATCACGGGCAGTGATCTGGAAATTATCTATTTTGCCATAAGGGAGGCACACCACCATGAATAACCGCCAAGCCATACGTGCACTGGTACGTAAAGATATCCGGTCTGTCACAGCCAGCGTTCAGCTCTGGTTGCCCATGTTGATTGTTCCACTGATTATCGGAATCATTATGCCCTCTGCACTCCTGTGGGCGGCCTCCAGAATGGAACTCCGTTCTGTGGGCAACATCAGCTTTCTGCTCGAATCATTGGATGCGTTAACCCATGGTGGACAGATTCCTCAGCTTGCTTCCATGCCTACAGATAATCATCGTATTGTCTATTATTTGGCCATGTATATGTTCGCTCCCTTGTTTCTCATCATTCCGGTGATGGCCTCCAGTATTCTGACGGCCAATAGTTTCGCTGGTGAGAAGGAACGCAAGACGCTGGAAGGATTGTTGTTCACACCGATCAGTATGAGCACTCTTTTTAAAGGCAAAGTGCTAGCTGCCCTGATCCCTTCCATTCTATTATCCTGGGTTACTTTCCTGATCTATGGAATCATTGCCAATATTCTGATGTACCCCATGTTTGGAACGTTGATGTTTCCCAATCTGAACTGGATCATACTTGTGGTGTGGGTTGTTCCCGCTTGCAGTCTTATGGTCATTTTACTAAACGTGCTGATCTCGGCCAAGGTCCGTGGGTTCCAGGAAGCCTATCAGCTCGGCGGATTAATTGTCCTTCCCCTCATCGCCTTAGTCGCTGGTCAAGCCAGTGGCATGCTGCTGATTGGTCCTTGGATCTTACTCATGATTGGAGCTGTGCTCCTGCTCATAAGTTTGGTTCTTCTTCGCCTGGTCACATCGTGGAATAGTCGTCAGCAACTGGCGGAAAGTCAGATCTGAATGATGTGGAGTGTAGCGACGAAATTCAACAGATTACACTGTCGCTCCGCTACACAGATTGAGAAATAAATATACGCGGGTTATGATGTGGAGATATATGTTATGGGATGATTTTAGAGAGGAATGGAACAACCGCATGGAATCCAAACTACTTCAAAAATTAAAATATGCTTCACAATTAACGGCACAGGAGAAACATATTGTGGACTATATCCTGAACAATCCCGAAGTTGTATTTGATTCTACAGCCCATGAACTGGCTCAGCAGACCTATACAAGCTCATCCACCATTGTTCGCTTATGCAAAAAGCTGGGTACCAAGGGGTACCCAGACTTTCAGCTCAAGCTTGCTCTTGAATATCAACAGATACCTTCCGCGTTGCAGACGCAGGATGATCATGCAATTGCAGAACAAGGCAACGTGCTGGCTGCCATCGACTCGGTTCCTTACCTGTACCAGCAGGCGCTGGAGGATACCCGCCGGATGTTAAACGCTCCTGTTTTGTTACGAATCGCGAACTGGGTCAAAGAATCCGTACGCATTGATGTCTATGGCAGTGATATGAATTATTATCTGGCTCAACAGGCTTGTGCCAAGTGGAATGAACTCGGCATATCTGCCATTGCTCATAATAGTCCGAACATGCATTATTTGAACACGATGAATCCCAATAACCTGACGCTCTCTTTTGTTATATCACACACAGGTGAGAACCAATCCATGATTGAAGCCGCCAAAGTGCTGAGCAACAAACAGATGAAAGTCATCGCGGTCACGGGCAACAACCATTCAACCCTGTCCAGACATTGTGATGAAACGTTACTGGCTTACGGATACAATGAACAATTAAGGCTGTCCAAAATGTCTTCGATGGTCTCGGTACTCTATCTTTTCGACATGTTATACATGGGCAGCATTAGCGATACGTATTAACGATTAACGCTGGTCCGCTGCAAATACGATCCCGGCATCCTTACGTGCACTCATAAGTACACTCATTACAGAATGGCTGTGTTCGAGCAGTTCGTAACACCTTTTGTAATCCCCATTTCCATGGATGTCCCTGAACGCTTCCCACTCATAGTACAGCCAATTGGATTGGCTCTGGGCATTATACGCCTCAGCAAGCTCGTTCCCGATCTGAAGCTTGATCTCCCGGCAACCGTTTGCTCCTCCCACAACCTGAAGATAACCTTTCTCACCCTGAATGAGCACAAAGTTCATACTGTTTGTGTCTTTGGCACCTACACATTCCGCAATAAACTCCGGATACTGGAGAACCACAACACCTGACGTATCAATGCCGTTTGCATGCTGGTTCGCGGTATACGATACGGTATTCGGACTGCCAAACAGATTCATGACCAGATGCAGATTATAAATATTGATATCCATCAGCGCTCCACCAGAGAATTGTGGATTGAATACGTTCGGCGTTTCCCCTGCAAGCAGATCATTGTATTTGCGCGAGTATTGACTGTAATTACACTGGATGAGTTTGATCGGACCAAGCTTTGGTAGTTGCTCCTGTATGACTTTAATATTGGGCAGATGAATGTTGGAGATGGCTTCAAACAACAACAGATTCTTTTCTTTTGCAAGTGCAATCAGCCTTTCTGCTTCCTGAAGCGTGGACGTGAACGGTTTTTCGCAGACAACATGTTTGCCATGTTGAAGTGCCTGATAGGCCTGTTCATAGTGCATGCTGTTTGGTGAAGCAATATATACTAGATCTACATTTGTATCTGAAAATAGGGATTCCAGGTCCGTATAGATGGTACTTACCCCATGTTTACCCGCAAGTTCCTGGGCTGTTTCTCTCTTCCGGGAGTACATCGCTGTACACGTAACATCTTCCAGTTCATTGATCGCAGATAAAATGGCATCCACAATGGACCCTGTACCAATCGTTGCTATATTCATCATATCGTTTCTCTCCTGTCGTTGGTTTGTCCGTTGGCCTCGCTCTGGTTGAGTGTAATGTTATCACGATCATGTCAGGCGGAGAACGCTTTGGGACGGGATTGGCAGCATCATGCGCAATTCAATATCAGGTTTGAATGACTATGAAATTCAATTTCATCCTCTTCTTTTTTTCATGTTTGAGAGCTAACATATCTTCCATAGTTTACCGATATAACATAAGGAATTAACGACATACATATAGAAGAACGAAGGGGACGATGAACGAATGAAAACAGGGTATACATACTTACAACGCACTATCTGTACATTGCTGTTATTTACACTCATTGCAGCAGTGACATTGGGAGGTGGAACCGCAGCCGAGGCAGCTTCACTTAGCCAATCCACAGTGTATTATGAGTCCGACGGCGTTTTGTACAAAGTATCCGCGGATGGCAGCAATACAACAGAAGTATTAATTGATTTCCAAGGTGTGGACTTGCACGCGGCAGGCTCTTATCTCTACTACACGCAGACGGCTTCTTCCACAACACTGCTTCGGGTTCCAAATGACGGGTCCAGCGATGCGGCAGAGACATTTGCTACAGATGTACTCAGCTATTATACGGATAACGGATTCATCTATTATCTGGATGCTACAGGTACCATTTATCGCGCGAATGGCAATAGTGACGCTTCAGCTGTCACCAAGATTGCTGACAAGGCCGATACCGACTTCCCATTCCTCCTGGTAACCAAAGGGCGTGCCTACTATAATGCGTTGGTTAATGGAAACACGTGGATCGTGTCCAAAACGTCCAACGGTTCTGGCGCTGTGCAGCGGATTGCCGCAGGTGCAGTCGAAGGACGTTATTTTACAAATCAATCCAAAAACGAACTGCAACTGATGGTAAATACAGACCCCTACGAGGAGTTTTACTCGACCAATGCTGTTGTCATGTATAAGGTGAACTACAACACTGGCAAAGCAACTGCGGTTAATCCCAAAGCAAAACTGGATGTGAATGCTGTATATTCCGGTGGTTGGGGAAACAATCTTTACGTGTATAACAAAGGAATCGTTCTCGACAGCAATAAGGATTACAATTATGCCAAAGGCAAAGCGTTTGCGTTAACGACTTCAGCCAAAACACTTCAGCTTCACAACAAGAGCGTCCGGGAAGTAAGTGCACTCGGTACAGACAAGGTTATCCTTATTGATGCAGACAAAAAGGCTTATGCCAAAACGGTCTCCGGCAACAAAGTGACCAAGTCCGCCAACCTGAACCTGACAAATGTAACGTATGTGGCGAATCAGTTGACCAATGGTACATCTACCGCTGCTTACATCTCGGGCAACAACGGTCTCTATTCGGTCAATACTGCTCTCAAGGTAACCAAACTTACCAGTGACGAATGGGATGCATTCCATATCAGAGATGATGTTGCCGGCCTGTTCTACATCAATGCCAAAGATCAGTATCGCTTGTATCATGTGCAAACGGGTGGAACAGGGAAAAAAGTAATGAGTGACGTTTTCCTAGACAATATTCTATTGGTGACACCGTACTAACATATATGTTGATTCAGGCGTACAGCCCATTCAACGGACTTGTCCGTAACAAAAAGGATTACCTTGCAGCCATAATGGCTCCTGGTAGTCCTTTTTTGGTTGTCGAAAACTATTTTTCAAAAAACATCTTCCATATGAGAATGATAATTGTTATCATTAAGAAAATAAGACAAAAGGATGGTCCGTATGACTGAACAGTTTCCCTTCATTGCTGAAACCTCATCTCTACCGCTCCTCTCCTCCATGTGCCGTGTGCGTCGTGGGGAGAATTTCCGTGTGCAAGGCAAGACGGTGTCACGGCCCATGCTATGTCTTATTTTGCAGGGAGACGGTGTTCTGGTCCTGAATGATACAGTCTACACGGCGCAAGCGGGCAGCTTGTTTGTACTGAAGTCAGGAACAACCATTGAGGCCGCTGCACGCTCGAATATGACCGAATGTATATTACTAAGCATGGATACGGTTTGTTTGCAGCAAGTGCGCGGTGAATGGAAAATAACCTCTTCACCCGCCTTCCCGCTGGATTGGGAGACAGGCAGGTTGCTGGTTCGTCATGAGCAGCAGGCTGTATTACGTTTGGAACAACTGTATGAAACCTATCGCGGTCTTCAACCGGATCACTTTATCAGCATACATAGCCAGCTGCATGAGCTGCTGCAGTTTCTCTCGGAAAACAGGCTGGAAGCCAATCATGAGAAAGTGGACCCTGCCTTGGAACGCAGTATTATGTATATGCGACGTTACATGAGTGAAGGAATTAGCATGGATCAGCTTGCCAAGATCGCTGGACTGACACCTAGCTCCTATTCACGCAGTTTCAAGAAGGCCAAAGGCATGTCACCCACCGATTACCTGAATCGTTTACGTATAAACGAAGCCAAAAAACAGCTGACAGAGGAATCCTGTGTCCTCAAAGACGTCGCGGTATCTGTCGGGTATGGCAATGAGTATTATTTTAACCGCAAATTCAAACAAACCTTGGGGATTGCTCCCAGCGTATATATGAAAAGAGATCAACTTCGCGTAGCTACGGCATCCATTATGGGATTCCATGAGAACTTGGCCTCGCTTGGACTGCGTCCGGTAGCTGTGTTGGAAGGTGAAGGTGTGTTTGACCGAGAAGCGGATGAATATGAACAAGAACGCCGGTTAACCAGACAATTCGATCAACTTCGGCAGGCGAAGCCAGACTTGATCATCGGTGACTTTTACCACAAGCCCTATTACGATCGCCTGAAAAGTATTGCACCTACCATCATCTTGGAGTCCACTGATGACTGGAAAGAGAACCATGTTCGCATCGCCGAACTGGTCGGACGTGAGAAACAAGCGTTGCTGAATTTCAAAGAACTTGAATTTCGCAAGCTTGAAGCAAGCCTGAACCTGCAACCCTATTTCGGACAAAACAGATTGGCTCTGATGGAGGTTACGAATCAGTTCATTCGCTTGCAAGGGACTGGCGAGCATCCATTAAATCACTTGTTGTATGCTGAATTGGGACTTCAGCCTGCTGAGCTTGTATCTCCCGAAAGTTCCAGAAATGAGTATGTTGCGGATAGTATCCCGGTGCTGGACACAGATTACCTGTTGATCCATCGTGCTTCGCTTCAGCCTGCCAATGAAAAGCTGTTCCGACGCATGAAACAAACGGCTTCATGGAATCGATCCCCTGCTGTATTGTATGGTAACGTTCACGATATTTCGAACTGGCAACGGTTATGCTGGACCCCGGCTGGCCGGTTGCAGATTCTGAACGAACTGGAACAGATTGCTCAGCAGTCTGAAGTCTTTCCTCAGGCAGGTTTGATCGGACATTAGATGTGAACATAGGTTGATACGATGGGCAAGATTATCTTTTACATCGTGTTCCTTCATTATAAATCAGTAAGATATTGCACAGACCAAAGGGCCCTCTCCTATAACAGAAAGGGCCCTTTGCATGTAATTATGAATGTTCCTTAATCTCTTCTTTCGGAACCAGCTTGTATATCTCTTCATCTTCCATGGTATCAATCAACCGATCCAACCATTTGTAATATGCTTCCGCTTGCAAAACTTTGTGTTTGTCTTCCATCAGGATGTGGATAAGTTCAGCATCCGCCTCTTCATCCAGATCTTCGACTAATCGATTCAGTTCATCAATTGATTTGCGTAGAATCTGAAGGTTACTCTCCACGGCTTTTCTCCACTTAATTGCAAAATAATCCGTAAACGTCTGATGCCAGTCATATTCGACTTCATATAGGTCTTTTCTGGAGCCCTTGCTCCACACTTTATTTACCATTTTCAAATCCAGCAGTGTTCGTACACCTGTACTCATACTCGTTTTGCTCATTTCCATTTCCCGTCCCATATCGTCAAGGGTCATTGGTTTGTCTGCAAAAAATAGCAATCCATATAAGTGTCCCGTTGACAGCGTAACGCCGTAAAGATCCATATTACGTCCAATGGCTTCAATGACGCGTTTACGAATCTTCAGCACGGTTGCCTGCTGTTCCTCTTGTAAATGGTCCAAGCCCATGCTTGCAACCTCCATTCTGAACATTCCACAGTCTTTGGCGAAATCATTGCAACACTTTAAAAGTCCTGCTTACATGGGAAAGCTCTCGACCGGACATCATATATGCCAGAGGGCTTTCATTCACCCAATGTATGAAAATGGGAACTTTACCAGGCTACAATTGCCTATGACTATCTTTTAACCAAAAAATTCAGCTTCAATTCAGCTCATTTTCTATTGTAGGAAAAGCAATGTCAAATGTAAAGCTGCCTTATTAGCCAGAATAAGGAGAATGACGGAGTATTTGGACGAAAAACTTTGTACAGTTTTTACTGTACAAACATTATGTACTGTTTATTCGGTTGATATACTGGTTAAGTATTGTTAGTATTAAACTCGTTACCCAGAAAGACGGGAAGCGAAGCAACAACTACCGGATTTCGTGGCTGGGCGCATAAGTGTATGGGCTTATGGATGCTGAAAGCCGTTCGAAGTGCACAACACATCAGAAGGGGTGAAAACATGACCATACTTGAAGTGAGAAACGTAAGTAAATTGTTTGGACCCCAAACCGAGCAAGGTCTGCAATTACTGGAGCAAGGTTGGGGTAAAGAAAAGTTGGCCAAAGAAAAACAGATAACGGTTGGTGTCAACCGGGTCAACATGGACATTAAGGAAGGCGAAATTTTCGTTATTATGGGGCTGTCTGGTAGTGGTAAATCCACACTGGTTCGGATGTTCAATCGTCTGATTGAACCAACATCCGGAGAAATTCTGGTCCATGGTAAGGATCTACGCAAGATGAACAAAGAACAATTGCGCGAAGTGCGCCGGAAAACGATTAGCATGGTCTTCCAGAAGTTTGCGTTATTCCCGCACCGTACCGTTCTTGATAATGTGGAGTATGGATTGGAAATACAAAAAGTAGATAAGGAAGTACGCCGGGAGAAGGCAAAAACCTCACTTGAGCTGGTTGGCCTTAAGGGCTGGGAAGACAAAATGCCAGATGAACTCAGTGGCGGGATGCAGCAACGTGTCGGCTTAGCGCGTGCACTTGCCAATGACCCGGAAGTACTACTGATGGATGAAGCCTTCAGTGCACTTGATCCATTGATTCGTCGTGATATGCAAGATGAGTTGATCGAGCTTCAGGATAAAATGAAAAAGACCATTATTTTCATTACCCATGACTTGGACGAAGCGCTGCGCATCGGCGATCGTATTGCCCTCATGAAAGACGGCGCAGTTGTGCAGATCGGTACACCGGAAGAAATCATGATTCAACCGGCCAACTCATATGTGGCCCGCTTCGTCGAAGACGTGGATCTGTCCAAGGTCCTTACAGCATCTCACGTAATGCGTCGCCCTGAAACAATCACGCTTGACCGCGGACCTCGCGTTGCCCTCGAATTAATGCGCGAAAGTGGCGTTTCCAACCTGTTTGTCATTGACCGTTCGAAGAAGCTGCTTGGTGTCATTACAGCAGAAGACGCTTCTCGTGCGATGCGTGAAAACAAAGTATTAAAAGACATTCTGATCACGGACGGGCCTACTGTGTCGCCTGAGACCCTGATTCATGAATTGTTCGAAATTGTAAGTTCAGCCCATGTGCCTCTCGCTGTTGTTGGTGAGAATGGCCGTCTGCAAGGTGTTATCGTCCGCGGTGCCCTGCTGGGTGCACTTAGCGGTGAAGTTGCAGTAAAGGAGGAACTTGTGAATGATTCCCAAAATACCACTAGCGTCGTGGATTGAATCCATCGTTGACTGGATGAGCTCCTCGCTATCCGGATTGTTTAATGTAATTTCCACCGTTATTCAAGCGGTTGTCGGATATTTCTCCGGGCTGTTTTTGCTGCCCCATCCGCTCCTGTTCATTGCCATATTGGGTGTTCTTGCATTCCTCGTAGGACGACTCCCACTGACACTATTTACGGTTATCGGGTTCTTGCTCGTAGATAACTTGGGATACTGGTCCCAATCGATGGACACACTCGGTCTGGTTATCACTTCAGGATTGGTTTCGATCCTGCTTGGTGTGCCTGTCGGAATCTGGCTTGCATACAGTAAAACTGCGGCGCGTATCATTACACCGCTGCTTGACTTCATGCAGACAATGCCTGCATTTGTCTACTTGCTGCCTGCGGTTACATTCTTTAGTCTAGGTGTCGTTCCAGGTGTTATCGCGTCTGTTATATTTGCGATTCCCCCAACGATTCGTCTGACTCACCTGGGTATCAGACAGGTATCTGGTGAATTGGTTGAAGCAGCCGATGCATTCGGCTCAACTTCCATGCAAAAGTTGTTCAAAGTACAACTTCCACTCGCTTTGCCTACCGTGATGTCCGGTATTAACCAGACCATCATGTTGTCACTATCCATGGTTGTTATTGCATCCATGATCGGTGCACAAGGTATTGGTGCGGAAGTCTATCGTGCTGTAACACAACTACAAATCGGTAAAGGTTTCGAAGCCGGTCTGGCCGTTGTTGTACTCGCGATTGTTCTGGACCGTTTTACACAAAATGTGTTTATGCCAGGTCGCAAAAAGACCTCACGTATTACAGCCAAGCAAAAAGCATGGATCACTGCTGCGGCAACATTCCTTGTGCTTGTAGCTGGTTTCTCACAATACTTCGTTGGTGGCACAACTTCGGCTGGTGGCAACAATTCAGCAGCCAATGCTGTAGGTCAAGAAGTGAGCTACCAGATTATTGGTATCGATCCAGGGGCTGGTATCATGAAGTCTGCTGCAAAAGCGATCGAAGACTATAAATTGACTGACTGGACTCTGATTGAAGGATCTGGTGCAGCCATGACGGCCACACTGGACAAAGCGATCAAAAATGAAGATCCAATCATTATTACAGGTTGGACTCCACACTGGATGTTCAACAAGTATGATCTGAAATATCTGGAAGACCCTGAGAAATCTTTCGGTGATGCTGAAGAAATTCATACCATCGCCCGTAAAGGTCTGAAAGAAGATCACCCTGTTGCGTTTGAATTCCTGTCCCGTTTCCAATGGACCTCGGATGAAATGGGTGAAATGATGACTGCTATCCAGGGTGGCACATCCGCAGAAGAAGCAGCTAAAGCTTATGCCGAGAAACATGCCGATCAGATTGCTGAGTGGACCAAAGGTCTGACTCCAGTGAACGGTGATGCATTCAAACTGAGCTATGTGGCTTGGGATTCCGAAATCGCAAGTACCAACTTGCTGAAATATGTGATGGAAAACGAATTGGGTTATAAAGTTAACGCTCTGCAAGTCGAAGCCGGACCGATGTGGACGGGTGTTGCCTCAGGCGACGTAGATGCCTCTCCAGCAGCTTGGCTGCCATTGACACACGCAGACTACTGGGAACGTTACAAAGACCAGGTGGACGATCTGGGGGCCAATATGACAGGTGTACGTACAGGCCTCGTGGTTCCTAGTTACATGACCGAAGTCAATTCGATTGCAGATCTGGAGACAGGTGCCGCTTCTTCCACTCCATCGGCAAGTGCTAATGTGGGTGAAGAGGTTAATCACCAAATCGTTGGTATTGATCCAGGTGCAGGTCTGATGAAGGCCACAGCAAACGCCATTAAGCATTATGATTTGTCTAACTGGAATCTGATTGAAGGCTCTGGAGCCGCGATGACTGCATCGCTGGACAAAGCTTATAAAAATGAAGAACCAATCATCGTTACGGGTTGGACTCCGCACTGGATGTTCAATCAGTATGATCTGAAGTATTTGGACGACCCCGACTTGATTTTTGGCGATGCAGAGGAAGTTCACACGGTTGGACGTAAGGGAATCAAAGAAGATCATCCCGTTGCCTATGAGTTCTTCTCTCGTTTTAATTGGACTGCGGATCAAATGAGTGAAATCATGGTAGACATTCAAAAGGGCGTTTCGCCTGAAGAAGCTGCCAAGACTTATGCAGAAAAACATCCGGACCAAATTGAAGAGTGGACCAAAGGGTTAACCCCTGTTAAAGGTGACAATTTACGTCTCGGTTATGTTGCATGGGACTCTGAGATTGCGAGTACCAACCTGATGAAGTATGTGCTGGAGACAGATCTCGGTTATACCGTCAAAGCACTACAAGTTGAAGCTGGCCCCATGTGGGCAGGCTTGGCAGCAGGTGATATCGATGCTTCTCCAGCCGTATGGCTCCCGCTTACACATGGAGACTACTGGAAAACATATGGAGACAAGATCGAAGATATCGCTGTCAGTATGACTGGAGTCAAGCAAGGTCTGGTTGTTCCAACGTATATGGATATCAACTCTGTTGAAGACTTAAAAGATAATTAAACCAGATTGAGATGGATAAACCTGAATTTGGTAAAAAGACCACCGAAATTTTTCGGTGGTCTTTTGTTTTGACTATGATTTTTTCAGGCATGCTATTTGATTTGATATTCTATCCTGGTCATACTGCATACTGCTACTTTAAGCATTCACACGCTTTTTCCATTTGACTCTTCTCACATATCCTCTTACTTCGCCTTCGCTCATGAACATCGTATGTAGATGATACTTGGTGAGTTCGTTCATTTCCAATATCTATCCGATCAGTAACAGTAGTACACCAATGACAATCATGACAACACCGAGAATACCATATACCACTCTTGCGCCCTGTCTTCCAATAGTCTTCACAAAAATTCCTGCTCTGAAACTCTTCATAAACCAATCCCAATTGTTGATACCACCGAGTAAACTAAAAATTCCTGCCGCTATGGCAAATAGCGCGATTAAAACGGGTTGTTCTTGCATGTCGTCAACACTCCTTCAATATAATCCTGTCTACTATACCTTCAATTGGTGAAAATTAACAGGCACAAATTAGTAAAAAAAACAGCATGCAGATGGAAGTCTGCATGCTGTTTCTAGGGCGTTAAACATATTATATTCATTTGCCTATAGAGAACTAATTTTTACAATACCCGCTGATTTTCGCGAAATCTTTCTAAGCTATATCACGTCTGGAGAATGAATACATCCTGCAATTATTCGTAGGTTTTGCCGATTGTTAGCGAGTAGGAGGATTTTTTACATAAATCGTCATCTCGACTTTAGGCCTATCCGTGGTATATGAAACCGAACTATTGACACAAGTTTATCAGATATCTTTTACTTCGACATACAATCCCTCAACCTTTTAAGCCATACTTTTGTTACTTGGCCTGTGATCTGACATAACCTGTTAACGTTCATCTTGTTATCAACGTTGCAATCATTTGTTCAAACAGGTTGTACATTAAGAAAAATCCGTCTCAGGTCTCAGAGGATATCATAAAATTACAACAGATGCGACGATCATTAATAAGCGCCGCATCTGTTTTTAATCCAAAGCGTCTACAATTATTTCTTCACCGTACTGTTATATTGCGCAATCTTGTCTGTAATTTGTTTGGCTGCTGCATCCAATGCTTCCTGTGGTGTACCTTGTCCATTCAGGACCGTTTCAATCGCTCCTTCGACAAGTTGTCTCGCTTCCGGGAATACACCCATTAATGCCCCGGATGTTGCTGTCGAATCGGCGGAAGCGTGCAATTGATCGACTGCTGTCTGGAATTGCGGGTACTTCGCCATATTATCCTTTAATACTTGCTCATTGTAGGCTGCTGTCGTAATAGGGAAGTATCCTGTCGCAACACTCCAGTTCGCTTGCACCTCTGGTGTAGCCAAGTACTTTATGAATTCCCATGCCGCTTGTTGTTGTGCTTCCGATTTGTTGTTCATGATGTACAAGCTTGCTCCACCCACCACAACGCCGCCTTCTTTGGCATCCGCTGGACGAGGCAGGAAGCCTGTTCCCAGTTCAAACTTCCCACCTGAACCTTCTACGATTTTACGCAGGCCAGCAGTGGAATCGAGGGTCATACCGATTTGTTGTGCTGTAAATGCTGCTGTCGTATCGTCTGTGCTACGCCCCAAATTGGAGAGGGTTTTCTCGTCGATCATCTTTTTCCACCACGTTAATGTCTTCACTCCAGCTTCGGAGTTCAGCAGAGACTCTGTAGCTGCTTCGGTTCTTCCGTTTCCATTGTTTACATAATCTGCATTCTGGTTTGCGAAGAACTGTTCCATAAACCAGCCGTAGATCGCCATGGATGCACCTGGCTTACCATCTTTCGCCAATGCTTTTGCCGCTTGTTCAAACTCTTCATACGTCTTCGGCGGGTTCTCCGGGTCCAAACCTGCTGCTTTGAACATATCCTTGTTGTAGTACAGAATCGGGTTCGATGTGTTAAACGGCATCGCGTTCAATTTGCCATCGATGGTGTAGTATCGGATGATGTTTGGCTCCAGTTGGGACAGGTCGAACTGATCCTTGTCGATGAACTGTTGTACTGGCGTAATCATGCCTGAATCAATCATGAACTTGCTACCGATCTCGTAGACCTGGATAATGTCAGGACCGCTGTCTGAGCCCATGGATGCTTTGAGCTTGTTCAGACTTTCATCGTACTTCCCTTGATAGATGGGTTTTACCTGAATTTCCGGATGGCTAGCGTTAAAGTCGGAAGCGAGTTGGTTAATGGCTTTCTCCCCTGCGCCAGACATGGAGTGCCACCACGTCAATTGTGTTGTTTCAGCTGCAGCTGCTTCTGCTGGTGCTCCACTTGCCGGGCTGCTTGTTTCAGCTTTTGTTCCGCAAGCGGAGATGACCAACATGAGTGCAGCCAGCATTAATGCAAATGTTCCCCTTTTTTTCAAACGAAATCGCTCTCCTTTTATATGGCTCGCGTACAATAAAATCTTGGGGATGACGCGGTGTGGCCGTTACGGTTACGAATCGTTCTTTTGATCGCTGTTATCCCCGGATTTTTTCATCCCCCCTTTCAAAGGGGAAAATCCGGTGATAAAGGCGAACGCTTTGCTTCTTCAGAATCGATTTCGTCCCCTCCACTACTACCGTCGTTCATTTCAACATTTTATTTGAAGCACGAGCCTCATTTTATTCGCTCCTGGTATCTAAAACTGTAGACCTTGTACGAAAATACAAGGTTTAATTCAAAACCTCTAAATTAAAATCTTTAGATCAAAACCTTCAGAGCTTCCACTTCAATTCAATTAAATAGTATTAAAACTTACCCCTCTTACCCCTTCAGCGCGCCTGCGGCCATTCCGCGGACAAGCTGTTTCAACCCGAAGATCAATAACAGCAAGGATGGTAGAATGACCATTGCTGTTCCGGCAAATACAAGATTCCACGCCGTGGATTCCTGGAACTCCAGCATCGAGATCCCGATCTGTGCGGTTCTCATTTCTGGTGTATTTGTCACCAGCAGCGGCCAGAGATACGAATTGTACATGCTTAAGAATGAATAGATTGCCAGTGTTCCAAGTGCCGGACGGGACAATGGCAAGACGTGCGATATAAAATAGCGGATATGACCACAACCGTCGATCCTCGCTGCCTCGAACAATTCCTTGGGCAGTTGCATGAAGAACTGTCTCAGCAGGAATGTACCAAACGCCGTTGCCAGAAACGGCACGGTAAGCCCCTGGTAACTATCCAGCCAGCCCCAGCTGCGAACTGTCAGGTAGTTGGGGATCATCGTCACTTCCCATGGAATCATCATCGTTGCGACAAACATGCTGAAGATGAAGTTTTTGCCTTTGAACTGCATTTTCGCAAAAGCATAGGCTGCCATACTCGCTGTAATCAATTGACCAAGCGTTGTCAGTCCTGCGACAAGAAAGGTATTGCCGATAAATCGACCGATCGGAACAATATCGAATACTTCGCTAAAGTTGGACAGATCGATTGAATTTGGAATGATATGCGGCGGATAAGCACTCGCATCTTCCGGCGTCATCACGGCCATGAAAAAGGTGTACATCACCGGATACAATACAAGCGCTGCACAGATCGTCAGTAATACATACAACAGCGTTTTGGTCCATGTCGCACTCATTGGTAATGCACTTTCCTTTCTACCCATTTGAACTGGATCAGGGTCAGCAGCATAATCACCACAAACAGGATCAGCGCCTGTGCACTACCTGTACCAAAGCGGAAATTAACGAAGGCTTCCTGATAGATGGAATATACAAAAACATTTGTACTGTCCATCGGGCCACCCCGGGTTAGAATGTTGATCTGACCGAACGATTGAAAAGCACCAATGATCGATACAACCGTGACAAAGAATAACGTTGGTGACAGTAGCGGCATCGAAATTTTGCGAAACGTCAGCAATGGTCCTGCACCGTCAATCTTGGCACTTTCATAGATCTCATCCGGGATGCCTGCCAGACCACTGGATAGAATAATGTAGTTGAACCCTAGATTCATCCAGATTGTCATGATGGAGATCGAGATCAACGCCCAATCCGGGCTGGTAAGCCAAGGAATTGGATCAATACCTACTTTGCCAAGCAGATAATTCAGCATGCCCAGGGTCGGATGGAATAGAAACTTCCAGATCACCGCTGACGAACCGACGGATAACACCACGGGCAGAGAAAATACAAATTGGAACACACGCATTCCCTTGAACCGGTTGTGAGTCAGTGCAGCCAGAATCAGAGCAGCCAACATACCTGTGGGGACTGTAAACAGCACAAATAGTAACGTCACTTTCATCCCTTGCATAAACAGTCCTGATTGGAACACAGCCTTGAAGTTATCCAGTCCTACATAAGCCGCAATCTGTCCCGTCGGATCTGTGGAATGCAGACTGAGATACACAGATTTAAACATCGGGTAAAACAGAAACACTGCAAACAAAAGCAGCGATGGTGCCAGGAAACCATAGGCCAGCAGATTCTCCCGCATTCGCTGCACACGCAGCGAGGCTGTCCGGCGCGCACTCGTACCGGATACGCGCCGTTTGGCGGCGGGCAAGCTGATCCGGTTATCAAGCTCACTCATCGGATTTTCTTCCCCCTTGTTTCACGCATTCAGTGTGTGTGAAATGTTATATTAACTTCAGCACCACGTTATCTAGTGTACGAGTCAAATGTCACTGCAAAATTCATTCTGAATCAACGTAACGTTAATCATGGACAAGGGACTTTACGGAAATGTGTATCCATTCGAAAGCGGTATCCAGACCGGATTTCATGACAAAAAACCGCAAGAACTCCCCTGTTTGGAGATGTCCCTGCAGTTGGATGTGTAAATGGAATATGAACGTTTGCCTATTAATGAAAGTGACTCATTTTACAATAATCTGTAAATCTTTCAACCCCGGTTAAGCGATTAACCGTTTGAGTTAACGATTAAGATGATATGGCACCGTGGTGACAATCACGTCTTTGTAATTGATCAGATAGGCCCGGATCATGAAGCTGGTCTGGTTGTGCAGTACATTTTGCCACCAGTGCTTGGTGATGAATTGCGGGATTAATACGGTGATGTGATCGGTCTCAGCCGTTTTCCACTCTACGGTATCAATGAATTTCTTGAGCGGCCCCATAATGCTGCGGTATCTCGATTTGATCACAACCAGACGAACACCTGGATTCCACTCCTCCCACTTCTGCTCCATCTTGCGTATCGCCTCATCATCGAAGCCAATGTAGAGTGCGACCACGTGATCCGACATCGTCTGGGCGTAACTGATCGTATTCATGACGACCCGGGTAATGCCCGCAACAGGAATGACTATCGTATTGCCTTTCTTGGCTGGCTTATCTACCTGAATATCAATCCGCAGCTCATCGGCGATGTTGCAATAATGACGGTGAATACGCATGAACACATAAACAACGAGTGGCAAAAAGATAAAGATGACCCATGTCTGCGTGAACTTGGTGAAAATAAAGATCAGGGTAATCGATAATGTAGTCAGCATACCGACGGTATTGACCAGTAACTTCATCTGCCAGCCAGATGGCTTCACTTTGATCCAGCGAATCATCATACCGAGCTGTGACAGGGTAAATGGAATGAACACCCCTACCGCATAGAGCGGAATCAGGCTTTCCGTATTTCCTTTGAACCCGACCACCAGTAGCGCAGACATCACACTGAGGAAAATGATCCCGTTTGAGAAACCAAGCCGGTCACCTCTGACCATAAATGCATGCGGCATGTATTTATCCTTTGCCATCATGAAGGATAACAGCGGAAAAGCCGAATAAGCTGTGTTGGCTGCCAGGAACAGGATCAGTGCCGTTACACCCTGGATGATAAAATACATCGTGCCCCTGCCAAATGTTGCTTCAGCAATCTGGGAAATGACCGTTGCTTTGGGATCAGGCTTCACTCCATATCCATAAGCCAGTAAAGTGATGCCGATGAACATGGCTCCCAATATACAACCCATAAGCAGTAATGTACCTGCGGCATTTTTCTCGGCTGGCTGCTTGAAGTTCGGGATTGCGTTACTTACCGCTTCCACACCAGTCAAGGCCGAACAACCGGAGCTGAATGCTTTCAATAATAGAAACATACTTACATGGGATAGACTTGTTCCGAATTCAGGTGCAGCTGCTTCCATCCCCCCGGCAAGAAATTTGATTCCGCCCGAGATAATCAGAACCGCAATCGAAAAGATAAAGAGATAAATCGGGATCGCCAGCACAGACGCTGACTCCGTTACTCCCCGCAAATTCATAATCGTTAGAAAAACTATCATAATCAGAGCAATCACAACACTGTAGTCATGCAGCATAGGAAAAGCCGACGTAATCGCATCCGTCCCTGCGGACGAACTTACCGCAACGGTCAGAATATAATCGACCAGCAGAGATCCTCCGGCAATCAGACTGGATGTTGTACCCAGGTTATCCTTGGCTACGATATAAGCGCCGCCCCCTGTTGGATAAGCAAATATCGTCTGGCGATAGGAAAAAATTAAAATGACGAGTAATCCCAGCACGGCGATGGAAATCGGAACAGAGTACCACAGGGCGGCGAATCCGGCCGCAACGAGCACCAGCAAAATCTGTTCCGTACCGTAGGCAACGGACGATAGGGCATCTGAGGACAGGATGGCGAGTGCCTTCCATTTCCCCAATTTTTCTCCATCCAGTTCAGCCGATTTCATGGGCTTGCCTATTAAGATTCTCTTCATTTTGCCAAGCATGATCATAACTTCCTTCCGTCTCTCATCTGTGAAGCATTGTTATTATGCAAAATCGCAGAGCCATTGACAATACGTCAGCTCACCCGAAATTCGCCAGCGCGTGATAATGCATTCTACGATTCAATAATCGATAACAAAGCCATTCTTGTTCAGCAATTTGAACTTTTTTGAACCAAAATGACGATTGTTCGTCAAAAAAAAAGGAAATGGGCTTCGGTTCAATGAACCAAAGACCACTTCCTTGATCTATGCGTTGACTATTTTAACTGCCCAGAATTCCGGGACGAGGGGTAACACCAAATGCTTGCGCCAGTGTGGTCAGCTGCTCATCCGTAATTCTCTGCCGGATCTCGTGACCGGCAACCAGCATAAACACCTGGGCTGCCTTCTCAATCGTCTCAATCAGACCAAAAGCCTCATCAATCGTTGTGCCTGTTCCAAAGATGCCATGTTGCGGCCAGATGACCGCGTGATATTCTTTCATTTTCTCAGCCGTTTCGCGGCCAATCTCATTCGATCCAGGAATCATCCATGGAATAATGCCAATTCCATCCGGGAATACAACCACACACTCCGTGCACATCTGCCACAACGTCTTCGTGAATGTTGCCTCATCCAATTCGTGGATAAACGTCATCGCCAGCACATGAGTCGCATGATTGTGCATAACAACACGGTGGTTCGGGTCCAATTTCAGACGTTCAATATGGCTCATGAAATGTGTAGGCAATTCACTTGTTGGGTTCGCCCCCGACTTCAATCCCCACAGCACTTCCAGTTCCTGACCATCTTGCGATACACGTAGCAACCCCAGATTGCTTTCGGGATCAGCGAGTACATTTTTGAAATATTTGCCCGATGCGGTTACGATAAAATACTTGCCTGCCAGCTCTTGCACCGAAAATGCCGGTTTGATCTTGCGAATCACATGATGGATATCAATATATTGGGCAACTTCCTCTTCCTCCAGCAGATAGCTGACATTACCGCCATTACGCTCATCCCAGCCATTTTTCCACATATGTTGTGTAATCTCAGCCATCTCACGGACAAATGGAATATGGAAACCTGCAGTCTGCGTTGTTTCATTGGTAAGGGTCACGTTCATGATCAATCTCTCCTTATATTGAAAATCAAATGGCTTGCCACGTACATAGTAAGTTCTTTATTTCACATTCATTATACCTTTGTTTATCTTTGGTAGTCAATAAAAAACACAGAAATGATCTTTTATTTATTTTTGTTTAGCTTTGTTTATTTGAAAATAAAACAAAAAAATACCCCACCGGCGCCCGGCGGGGTCAGTCACACATCTATTTAACACGAGAAGGGGTTTACAAGACTTATCTTACCTCTGCTACCTTAATAGAAGCTGAAAGCGAAATAAAAAAAGCATGAAAACATATATCCCCTTGGACAGAAGATTGAGTACCTCCTTTTCATTCAGTACATCTATCTCTCTGTCCAAACGCTTTTGTCGATTCTAACATATGCTATTCTAGCTTTTCTCAGGGAAAGTCATTCATAAAAAAGGAGTTGAACCTATGGCAGTCCTTTCTACAGGCCCGATCGAGAACAACCTCTCTGGTGGCAGCAGGCCTACACAACAAGTCACGATCCTAATCGTAAACACCGATTCCATCAATACGTCCAATGTACTCATTGAAGGTTATTCACTGAATGGAACGAGGACCTTATACGTGCTTCAATCCGTCAATCTGACCCCCGGGCAAGTCTTCTCTCAAACCTACTATGCCAACCTGGATGGATACGAATATGTATTCACAACGAGTGGAGACGCAGCCGCATTGACTGAAATTTCAGTGTGGGGAAAAGACAGCGCCGGGCAAATCGTCACCGCACATCGCATTGTTTCGAATGAACTAACTCTATAAAAAAAAGGGGGGGGAAATCAGATGGCCACAATCTCATCCGGACCGATTGAGAATAATCTAGTAGCCGGAGTAAGAACTACAACGGTAACCGTCAAAATTGATAATCACGATCCTGTCAACGCCTCGGATATTCTAATCGAAGGGTATGTACTGAACGGAACACGAACCTTGTATGTACAGGAAGCCATTACGCTGGGGCCCAATGAAGTTTTCACCAAAAGTTACTATGCCAACCTGGCTGGCTTCGAATTCATTTTTACTACCAGTGGCCTGGCGGAGAGCTCAACTGAGATTTCGATGTGGGGCAAAAATACAGCAGGACAACTGGTCGCTGCTCATCGCCTGGTATCAGCGGAATTGCTAGGAGCTGGAGGAGGAACTGCGAATTTCGAGTGGGGGCAGACGATCTACTGGGCTGATTCCAGCGCACCTGGTCCAGGTACCGGATCGCCGTTTGATCCATTCAACTCTCTTCAGGCTGCCATTGATGCAGCTACAAGCAGCCCGCTTGCAATGACCTTTGGCATGAGAGCCCGTTTGATTATTCTGATTGCCTGCAATTCTTCGTTCGATGAAGATATTGTCATTCCACCCGCAAGACATGTGCAAATTCTGGGACTTGGCCCCTGGCAACTCGGAAATTCGGATCTGGCGAACTTTGCTTCTTCTACTCCACGTAATGTCACGATTCAGACGAGCCAAGCCGCGGAAGATGTCTATCTGGTCCAAGGACCTGCGTTTGATGCCCGGCCTGTTACCGTAATTGGCACATTCAATGATGGTACCTCGGTCAGCACACACACCAACTACACCGATGGCGCCATCATAAGCGGCAACGTCTCTTTTCAGAACGTCGACATGGTCGACCCGTTTACTACGATTGAATTTCAGTTACTCAATGCAAGAGTCGTTGGAAATATCGTGCAAGACGGTCATATGGGCAATCTGAACACGTACCTGTATCACAGTCGGATCAATACGATGATTCATACCGGTTTGAATATTCAACGGATGGTAGATAGTACTTCGGACAGCACGATTAACGTCAGAGGATACTCACACATCACCAACTCGACAATTAATGGCGACGTGACTGTTACACTCGCGCTTAGCGATGTCCCGCCCACCGGCATATTCAGCAGTCAGTTTGCTACGATCACCTGGACAGGACCTTTAACGCTGGATGCCGCCTCCAACTATTATTTTGTTAACAGCGGATCTACACTTGTCGGAGCCAAAACCGTATTATTCAGCATCGCCTAACACGTAATCCCTGTCCTTCATTGGTCAGGGGTTTCTTATTTTCGCAGCACATACGATGGATGCATCTTTCCTGTCGGTTCATAGCGTTCATCACCTGTATACTCAAATCCCAGCTTGATCAAAATATGACGTGACACTTCATTATCCGGATGATGTCCGGCAAACAGTGCCTTCACATTCATTTTGTCAAAGGCATAACCAATCACCGCCCGCGCAGCTTCCTGAGCATACCCTTTGCCCCAGTGATCCCGGGTTAGATGAAATCCCAATTCATAGATCTCCTCTTCTGGAGAATACGGACGCAGGCCACAGCAACCAACAAACACCTCCGACTCTTTCTCGAATAGGGGCCAATATTGCACACCCGCTTCCTTCTGCCTTTGAATCTCCTGTGTCAATCGCGCTTCTACTTCATCCTCGCTCAGAAATCCCTTGCTGCTAATCCATTTGGCAACCTCATGATCGCCCCACAATGCAAACGCCAGCGCACGATCTCCTTCGTTCCAAGTCGCACATTCCAGTCGTTCCGTTTCAAATAAGATTGTTCTGTTCATCATCGACTAACCTCCTGTATGCCAACACCAGTTCACGTGCAGCTTATACCTTAAATTAATCGAATGAACGCCAAAGTAAACAAACCTGTATAAAGGCGCTGTTAAAGTTTAAAGGTAATACGTATTACAGATGATCGTAAACCAGCCACTTATTTAATTTAAATCTATGTATATCCATAAAAAAAGAAGACCCCTGCCGACAAAATGTCCGACAGAGGCCATTCCAGTCCACACCAATTACAAATCTCCTACGGCGAATTGAATTGTTCCGGAAGCTGCGCCTCCAAGGTTAGCTAACAAGGCAAACACCAGAACTCCACCTGCAGAAATGGTAAGGCTGCTGTTTACAGGAACAACGTAAGTGACTACAGGTTCATTAACACGTGTGATCACGAGAGATACCGGAAAAGGTCCAACGTTGTTCACTGTAGCGCTGGCATTTGTGCCTCCAGCCAGGTTTTCGTAGTAGGACTTGCCTACTCCGGCAGGAAGGTTGTAATTTTGTATCGGTAAAAGGATGGCCATTGAAATCACCTCCTTTTGCTTTGATACGGTATTCTATGCTTGAAATCTATTAAAGCAACGGTGAATTACCAGTGTCATAATGTCCAATTTTGATAGACTCCATAGATTGATAGACGAATGTACGCAAAAAAAGCCCCACCGGACCATCCGGTGGAGCCAACTAAGCTTACTTTAATATTACATGTTTAATTACGCATACAGCATGAAAAAGTTCAGTTCATGGCCCTGCTGCTTGAGATAGTTATACAGCTGCGAACGGTGATGGAATACATGCGTTACCGTTTCAATCTGCCATTGAACCTGCAAGTGACCATGTTCCATATAAAAAGCTTTTGTTGAACGATTCAAAAAGTCATCCTCGCTCAATCCCGTGATATAAGCTTTGTAGGATTCGAAATTGCTCCATAACGTTGCTTCAAGCTTCTCGATATCCTGAATCCCCGACAGACTATTCTCTACCAGCCCAACCTCAGCTTCACCTTTTTCCTGCATAATGGCAAGATCGGATGCGGTAATCTGGATAAAATGATGCACTAGCTCCACCAATGAACGCATATTCTCCTGTGGACGATAAGACCAATCCTCCGAACGGATCAAGCGAATTAACGAAGCCCCCGTCCGTACGCCTGTTTCTAATTCATTTAACAAGTGATCCCGAATCTGCAATGTTCCATTCATATATGATGTCTCCCTTATCTTTTATTCTCACGACTTCAGTATAACCGAAGGTGCTGCAGATCTATTGTACAAATCGGACAACATTCTGCCATGCTCCCTGGCTGCCGTCAACGGAGTCTCTCCATAAAACTTGCGAAATTGCCGAATCAGATGGGCTTGGTCAAAAAATCCATGATTCTGGGCAAGCATTGCCCAGTCTGCCGTGTTCCCCTGATGAATATCACTCAGCACACGATGAAAACGAACCACCTCACTGAATCGCTTGGGGCTGATTCCGACCCATTCCGAGAACTTGCGATGCAACTGCCGTTCACTGATCACTTCACGCATCGCCAGCTCTTGGACACTCATACGTCCCCCATCTATAAAGATGCGGTGCAGCACGTTTTTCATCACATTGTTCTCCGATGTGCTTGCCTGCACGGGCAACGGACTCAAGTACGCATTCATAACCTCTACTCGCTCTGCAAAATGATTCGTTTCGGCCATCCGTTCCTGAAGCCCGTTCAGCTTCTCCGGCCAACATTCCTGAAGTGTAATTCGCTTATCCGTAAACCACTCCAGTGGCATGCCATGGAAGACATGCGCTCCACCCGGGAAGAACCGGACACCAAAGGTGTAGTCTCCAGCAGGGGAACCATCATCGGCTGGCTCAGGTACAGCGAACGGCTGTGTATAATTGCCACAGTAAGCATAGGAGTGCTTTGAACAGACCGGGTCGTATGTGATCAGCATGTCCGTGCAACCATCCGGCAATACCCGGGCAGGCACAGTCATCACCGATGGCTCTCGACCTTCTCTCTTAGCAAAATCCGCATATGTGTTCGGAAGAGATCCTGATTCCCAATAACAGGCCACATAAGCCATCAGGCCGGCAGCAGGTATTTGCTCAACATAATAACTGTTAGGGTACGTCCCATTCATCTGAATAGGCTTAAACAACGGGTGCAAACTGTGATCCACAATTCCATCCTCCGGTCACTAGAGTTGGTTACACATTATGTATTCATCTATCATACCACCAACCGAAGAAATGAAGAAAAAAAGTGCCCTACCGGAGGACAATCCGATAGGGCCAGTCACACATCTATTTAACACGAGAAGGGGTTTACAAGACTTATCTTACCTTCCCAACCTTAATGGAAACTGAAATTGGGATGAATAACAGATCAAAATTCAAAATGAATATTAACATGCAGACTTTCAATTCAGCCCGTGCAGTTTGCGAAAACGCTCTGGACTCATGCCTGTATGCCTTTTGAACATCGCACAGAAATAACTGGCATTCTCGTAACCCACCCGATCAGCTACTTCATATATTCGAAGCTCTCTCTCACTGAACATAAGTTGTTTGCTTCGATTGATCCGTTCCTGGTTCACGTAAAATACAGGTCTGGTATGGAGCGCCTTCTGAAACAGCCTGCACAAATATTGGGGAGATACCACAGCCACATCGGCCAGTTCCTTCAGCGAAAGTGAACGATCCAGATGCTCTGCGATATAACGCAGCACAGGCTTCAGGCGCTCCAGTTCATCATTATAATTGGCGGATGCGATGAGCAGTGGCTTCAGATCCAGCAGCAGGGCATATAATTGTTTGGAGCATTCCACATCGTAATCTGCGTAATCCGTATCACCGCCATTCTCTCCTCTAACCAGAAGTTGCTCCAGGCCACGCAGCAGCGTGGCTGTCCTGAGTCTGCATACGCGTGAACCGGTTATCCCCGCATAAGATAATAACTGGCTGGCCTCTCTCCCCTGAAACGAGACCCACGCCAGCTCCCAGCGGTCACTGATGGGCATATATCGATGCGGAACATCGGGATACAGAAAGAAAACGTCACCCGGCCCGACGATATACTCGTCTTCTTGTATAATCAGTCTCCCCTGACCATGAATAATCTGGTGGATCTGATAATCCGGGAATCCCTCTGGACGCTCGGTTTCATATTGATGTTCCCAGTAACCAACCGTGGTCATATAGATCGGCAGGCGAGCAGCTTCTTCTGTTTTACCAAAAAAAATCCGGGTATCCATCCAGTACACCACTTTCTTCATCGTTAGTTTCATATTGTGATATATATGGGCAATATTCTTTATTCTCTAAGTCATCATTCAATTCTATAATGACAATATTATAACATTTCAGAAGGAGTTGCTGTTATGCGAAAGAAACTGGTACACACCCCTCCGGCAAATGGATACCCGGAATGGAACAATAATCCCGAGACTTTTCAAGTAAACCGTCTACCCGCACATGCTTCTATGGTAGCGTTTCCATCTATAACAGAAGCATTGTCCAATGATTCCAGCGCATCGCCATGGTACGAATCACTGAATGGTCAATGGAAGTTTGCCTTTGCGGAGACACCGGAGCAACGGATTACATCCTTTTATGAGAACAACTATGATGCCAGTGACTGGGACGAGATTGCCGTTCCTTCCAACTGGCAGCTGCAAGGTTACGATTATCCCCACTATACAAATATGACGTATCCGTGGGTCGAGCGTGAACCTGAATTGAAGCCACCATTTGCACCAACAACTTATAATCCCGTGGGTTCGTACATCCGCACGTTTACTGTTCCTGCTGACTGGAAAGACCGGCCTGTCCTGCTGCACTTTGAGGGCGTTGAATCCGCCTTTTATGTATGGGTGAACGGGGAGCTGGTCGGTTATAGCGAAGACACGTTCACGCCCGCAGAATTCGATATCACTTCGTATCTAACGGAAGGTGAGAACAAGCTCGCTGTGGAGGTATATCGCTGGTGTGATGCGAGCTGGCTGGAGAATCAGGATTTCTGGCGGTTAAGCGGCATTTTCCGTGGTGTATACCTGCATTCACCTTCACCGGTTCAGATCGCCGATTTCTTTGTTCGTACTGAACTGGATGACGCGTACCAGGATGCGGAGCTACTGCTGGACCTGAAGTTATTTAATTATAATGCTGCGCAGAATACTGCCGGATTGTCCGTTCAGGCGCAGTTGTATGATGCACAGCAGCAGACTGTACTGAAGCAACCACTTACTACGGCCGTTACTTTTCAGGGTCAGGATGAACTTTCATTTAATTTGTCAGCAGAGGTTATGAAGCCGCTTCTATGGAGCGCTGAGTCCCCTAACCTGTATACACTTGTACTATCCATTCAGGACGAATCAGGCGAAACACTGGAAGCAGTCCGCAGCCGGATCGGATTCCGTAAGTTTGAACTGAAGGACGGCCTGATGCAAATCAATGGCAAACGCATTGTATTTAAAGGCGTCAATCGTCATGAATTTTCCCCGGATAAGGGTCGAGCCATCGGGCGGGAAGACATGATCCGTGACATCGAGTTGATGAAGTCCTATAACGTTAACGCGGTGCGCACATCCCATTATCCGAATCAGTCACTCTGGTACGAACTGTGTGATGAATATGGCCTTTATGTCATTGACGAAACGAATCTGGAAACTCACGGTACCTGGGAATATGGGCAAAAGGAAATGAACGAGAACAATATTCCCGCGAGCAAGCCGGAATGGCGTAGTAATGTAATAGATCGCTGTAACTCGATGTTCCAGCGGGACAAAAACCATCCGTCTGTTATTATCTGGTCTCTGGGTAATGAATCCTTCGGCGGCGATAACTTCATCGCTATGTACGATTATCTGAAACAAGTCGATCCAACCCGTCTCGTTCATTATGAAGGGACTTTCCATTATCGCCCTTCTGATTCGGCAAGTGATATTGAATCGACAATGTATATCAGTCCTGAAAATGTAGAGAATTATGCTCGCATGAAGGGTCCGAAGAAACCTTATATTATCTGCGAATACAGCCATGCCATGGGTAACTCCTGTGGAGGTCTGCATCTGTATTGGGAATTGTTCGATAAATATGATGTGTTGCAGGGTGCATTCATCTGGGACTGGGTCGATCAGTCCATTCGTACCACTACAGCAGACGGTGTAGAATATTTTGCTTATGGCGGCGATTTCGGTGAATCTCCTCATGATGGCAATTTCTGCGGAAACGGACTGATTCTGGCGGATAAGACGGTTACACCGAAGCTGGAAGAAGTGAAGAAATGTTATCAGAACGTTCGTATGGAAACCGTTGATGTCAAAGACGGCCTGCTGCGCATCAAAAACCAGTTCCTGTTCACGGATCTGAGCGAATATTCGCTCGTATGGACAGTAACTCACGATGGCAAGTCTGTAGAGAACGGCACGTTGGATATCGCGGTACCTCCTGGCGAATCGGTTGAAGTCCGAATCCCGTACACTCCATCGTCCGATCTGTTCCAGGAAGCGGTGCTGACTGTATCTCTGGTTACAAAAATCGCAACCAAATGGGCAGGAGTAGGTCATGAGATTGCCTGGGATCAGTTCGTGGTATCTCCGAGATTGCGTCCAATCCAACCGATACGTCAAGGACAAGACAATGCGCCGCAGGTACAGGATCTGCAAGATGAATTGAAAGTGACTACAGGCCAAGTCAGGTTGAGCTTCAATCCAGCCACTGGCGCGTTAACATCCTATCAGATTAACAATCAGGAGCAATTGCTCGCACCTGTCCGGCCGAATTTCTGGAGAGCCATGACAGACAATGATATGGGGAACCGCCTGAACGAGCGTTCTGCTTTCTGGAGAGATGCTCACGCTACCAGCAGATTAATTCGCTTTGAGCACCATGCAGACGAGCAAGGCATTCTCGTAACGAGCGATTATACGTGGGATCAACATCCGGGATGTACGCTGTCCATCACATACCGAATTGATGCGGATGGTGTATTGGAAATCAGTCAAACCCTTATTCCAGGCGTAGGCTTACCTGATCTACCGGAATTCGGTATGCTGCTGCAACTGAATAACCGCTTGGATACAATCTCTTGGTACGGCAGAGGCCCGCATGACAATTATGCAGACCGCCTAACCAGTGCACGTCTCGGTTATTACACAGGTGCGGTTCGAGATCAATTTGTTCCATATCTGAAACCACAAGAGTGTGGTAACAAAACGGATGTACGCTTTGCTGAAGTTACGTCAGCGGATGGTCAGCTTGGCCTTCATGTTGAAGCCACCATACCATTTGAAATCAATGCGTTGCCGTGGACACCGGAGGAATTGGAAGCAAACGACCATGTGTACAAATTACCTCAAAGCACGCAGACTGTCGCTCGCATTAATTACAAACAAATGGGTGTTGGCGGAGATGACAGCTGGGGCGCACGTACCCATGCCGAATTCACCTTGCCAGCCAACCGCGCGTATCACTTCACCTTTACGGTAAGACCTGTATAACATCAAGCAAGCACTGCTGGCAGCATGCCGGCAGTGCTTTTTTTTGTTGGGGCAGTGAGTAGTGGGAGTTTGAACTTTGTCATGGGAACATTATAATGAATGAGGTGCAAGAAAGATTTGTACCAGCTATTACTCTATTACGAGGTGAGAATTTGCAATATCTGTTTACCACTCTCTTCATTCTTGGATTTATCGCTTTCTTGGGATTTGTTGTTGGGATGATCTTATCTATTCGCAAAGGCAATAGGTTGCCGATCAGATATATTTTTCTAACGACGGCCTGTTTTGCGATTGCTTCAATAGGACTGTATGGCATGTTGACTTTATCTTCGAACTCTACTCAGTCTGAAGTTGATCAGACCCCTTCATCCCAGATTAAACTTTCTGGCCTCCACATGACTACCGATGAATTTAAAAACAAGTTTAATGGCGCCGTAGGAAAATACCGACTGAATGGTTTGAGTATTACCCGCTTGAATGTGAAAGACTCTTCCGAGCATGGCACTGGCACTTTCGAGTATGTATTCAATGAGGAGTTACGCTTGGTTGGTGCAGTGAATGCGGATGAGAGCGTACAGGAAATCAGGTTATATGGAACTGGTGATACGAGCGAACCAACGGGTGGAATTTTTTTGACCGCTATCGCCACACTCATTCTCACAACCAATAGTGAGTACACATATAACGATGCACAAGATGTCATCCAGGATATCGGTCTATTAGATCGTGATGTGAATCAGTCTGATTTTGATGGGGCGACAGTTCGAAATGGATTGGAATATCGCTTCAGCATTCAAGATCATGATCACTCGACTTTTGAAATAATTGTTGCGAAATGAGACCCCATTGTGTAAAAAGGGAAAAAGGCCGCTCCATGAATGAAGTGCTCCCTGTCAAGTAGACAGACTAAAAAAACAAAATCATTAGTATTCAATATCCCCTCGGTTATATTGAGGGGATTATTTTTCTTAATTAAACTGCTCGTCGATATTCGTTTGGGGATAAGCCGTTTAGTCGTTCCGTGTATCGAAAATTATTGTAATAATGGATATACGTTCTTACGCTACGAAGGAGACTGTCATACGTATCGTACTTCTCCAGATAAAAGCTTTCTGCTTTAAAGGTACCCCAGAATCGTTCAATGGGTTGGTTGTCCAAACACCGGCTTACACGAGACATACTTTTTGTAAACTTGTATCTCTTTTGAAGTTGTTTGTATTCCAGCGAAGTATATTGAAAGCCGCGATCACTGTGCAAGAGCGGCGTAGCATTCGGGTTTCTTTTATAAGCTTTCTTTACCGTGTTCATGACAAGCTCATTGTTATTGGAGTGGCTGAGCACCCATGAAACAATAGAGTTGTCATAACCGTCAATAATGGCACTCAGATAGGCCTTACGGCCATTTCCGTATTTTAACTCTGTTACATCGGTGCACCACTTTTGGTTGGCGACCTCCGCTTGGAATTTTCGGTTCATGACATTCTCAGCGATATGAAGGGTTGGAGCTTTCACGTAATTGGGCCGCTTTTTGCGAATCACTGCCTTTAATTCAAGGGCTCGCATGATGCGGTAATACCGTTTACGGTTGTACCTTTTTTTAAGCTTACGATTCAACTGAGTACGCATTTGGCGATAACCGAGTATCCCGTTTCGTTTGTCATAGCGAAGTTTGACTTCCTTGGCTAGTGCAAGGTTTTCAAGTTCCCTGTCGGATGGCATCCATTTCAGCCACTTATAATAGGCAGATCGGGCGATTCCTGCTAGCTCACAGAGCTTGGTGACCGCATACCCTTTCTCGGCATGCAGCTCTGTAATCGCTTGATAGATGTCTGCATGTCGAACAAAGGTTAACGTGTATTTCTTCGCCGGATCTCTGCCAACTTTTTTGCGAGTGCATTCTCCATTTCTAAATGCTCATTTCGTGCCTCGAGTTCCTTGATCCGAAGCTTTAGCCGTTCCTGTTCGTCTAGCTCTTCTAGCGGCTTTTTACGACCTCGGAGGTCTTTTAAAGCTTCATGACCACTCGCTTGATATTTACGAACCCATGCGTACACTTGCTGGTAAGAGACACCGTACTTGTCGATGGCTTTCTGGTAATCTAAATCATGGGCGATGGCGAATTGTACAATTTCAATACGTTCCTCGTAAGTCGTTTTCCGTCCTTTATTCATATGAGGGGATCCAATCCTTTTCCGAGTTGGTTTCATTTTCACCCCTTCAGTATACTTGGAAATCCAGCTCTCTAACACAGATTTACTCGAAATATGGTACTTTTTCACCACCGCTCGTACAGAGTATTCGCCAGAGCGTACATCTTGAATGGCAGATAGCTTTAGCTCCTTGGAGTAAGATTTCCATCCCCTCGATTCTCTTAATCCTTCTTCTCCATCTACCTTGTATTTTCTTATCCAATCGGTAACCGTGTTTTTATGGACCCCCAGTTGCTTTGCCTCATGGTTGGGGTTGGATTCATGTTGCAGGCAACGCCTTACAACCTGAATCTTGATTTCATATGAAACCGGGCTTCTTTTGGACATTACAAAAACTCCCATCATGGTAGAAGTAGAGTTTTGTTTTTTTCTACTGTCTACTGTGATGGGAGCATATCAGAAGGAACGGCCTAACGTATGGTATGTACTATAGAAATGATTAAGTAAATTTACTTGTGATCTCTTCTTTTTAGGGTTTAAAGAGCCCTAATATCAAAGTGATCACGATACAAAAAAGCGATACAGGGTACAATATCCATTTACTGATCCTGTCTTTGAACGTGATCATCAAACAAATAATGCATATCCACGCAATTAATAGTTGCCACCAAACCACTGATGAACACCTCCCGAATGCGAAAGTTACTCAAACGTTACAATCTCGCTTTGATTGTTCCAACTCATTTTAAAGGTAATCGAGTCTTGCGTTTTCTCCGCCTCAGTAGCCGTTCCCGACATACTGAATGGTACCCCTTGTTCTTCAAGCGCTTTCCCCTGTTGTTCTATATTATTGCCGGTAAGGTCAAACACAAAATCCTTTATGCGCTTTTCATCACCTATATAAGTAATACTATAGCTCCCTGTTGATCTCTGTAGAGAAACATCCCAGTTATCGCTCTTTCCGTGTAACCTATCATCCGCACCACAAGCTGAGACAATAGATACAAGCACTATAACACAAAGAATCATTGGCAGTTTAAATAATTTCATAATATCCCTCCTTTTAGGAATATACCCAAAAATGTGAGTTATGATATTTGCTAATCATTCCTGATATCTAATCTATATAAGTTGAACTAAAGTTATTTACACAGACACTACGATGACAGAATAACCTTCCAATCGCTGTTATCCCCAGATTTTTTTGATTCCTTTTCCGAAGGGGAAAATCCGGGGATAAAGGCGAACGCTTTGCTTTTTCAGGTTTTTTCTGTCCTCTCCGTTATCGTGTAAATGATTAGTTCAATTTATATAGTTTAATGTGACTTACCTTTGATATGACTAACGATTCTCTGAGCATCGTACTTGACCCATCCCAACAATGCTGAACCTCGTGATGTTTGCCAAGGTAGCCCTACAAAGTACAATCCAGCAACCGGTGATACGCCTCTCTCGTGTATAATTACACCTTGGGCATCAAAAGTAGTATTGATATCGGTCCAACTATCATTTCGCTTAAACCCAGTCGCCCAGATAATATTGTCTATTCGTGTCTCACTACCATCCTCATATAGGATGCGGTCATCTATTGCATTAATGGCACGTGGGCGCAGGTTAACTTTTCCCTGGGTCATCAATTCTTTTAACTCATAGCCATATACGTACTCAGGCTGATTTCTCAACCATTTTCCAACCATACGATCTGCACTTGCACGTAATATTCCGAGCTTTTCAAAATACCAGAATATACTTCGTCTCATAATATGCAAAGGCCTAAAGGTAATATTTCGAGCTATGGATATGTATACGGTTTGTTTATCATCTGATGTCAACTCTACGGCGATTTGGGCACCTGAATTCCCTCCGCCTACAACTACTGTTGTTCCAGGAAGCAATTGAGAGATATTTTTATATTCTGATGAGTGAAGCTGGATCACATGCTCGGATAATGCTTTCGCAAAATGAGGAACATTTTTGGTCTGGAAAGGCCCCGTCGCAACGATAATATTGCGCGCTTCAATCATTCCATCATTAGTTTCAACATAGTACATCTCATCTTGCTTCGAGAGACGGGAGATTAAACAGTTTAACTTTATAGGAAGATGCATTTGCTTGGCGTAACTTTCCAAATAATCTGCAATTTCATCTTTGCTTGGCAAGCTATTTTTATTACCACTAAGAGGCATTCCCGGTAAGCCATCATACATTCGTGGGGTAAAAAGACGCAAGGAATCGTACCGTTTACGCCAAGATTCCCCAACAGTTGAGGCAGCGTCAACGATTAAAAAAGTTAACCCCGACTGTTGAAGATAGTAACCTGCCGCCAAGCCTGCTTGCCCAGCTCCGATAACCAATACATCGTACATATGTATCATCCCCAATATTGTTCTATATTAATATATGATCACTTGTTCATACGTTAATTTTACTTAACTACTGTCTATTTAGCAAGAGTAGAAAACATCACTATTAATTCCTCAAAAAAATTAACATAAAAAAGACTCCCTCTTGGGTAAAATGTACCCTATAAGCTGGACACTTGAAAAAAGTCCAGCTTATAGGGTATTTTGTTTATAATGAAAAAAAAGATGTTGGAGCGGAAATGTGATGACGAAAAGATTACTGACGAAGAAAGAACAAGAACAGCTAGAACGGAATCCAAATGTAATGGCTGTTAGTGAAAAGGCGATTACGTATACCGATGAATTTAAGCGCCATTTCATGAACAAGGTAAAATTCCTCGTGAAATTTTTGAAGAAGCCGGCTTAGATGTCGAATGTATTGGTTTAGACCGGATCCGTTCTGCCGGGAACGTTGGCGTGCTTCGTAGGTGACGCAGGTGTAGAAGGCTTACAAGATACACGCAAAACGAATTCAGGCCGCCCATCAAAACGTGAATTAACATTAGAGGAAAAAATTAAACGATTAGAAGCAAAAAACCGATTACTACAAGCGGAGAATGAGTTACTAAAAAAGCTAGATCTACTCGAAAGGCAGATGAAGAAAAAGAAGTCAAAGTGGCAACAGAACTAAAGTTTGAATTCATTCATCAGACGATTAAAACGTACAAATTAAAGCGGTTGGTGAGCTATTTATGCGACGTCATGGAAGTATCACGTTCAGGTTATTACAATTACTTCAGTGAAAAATCAGTGCAAAAGCGTGTAAATAAAGACGAAGTAGATGAGCATGTAAAGAAAATGATCTACAAAGCGTATCATTTTCGGGGGCGAAACAAAGGAGCACGTCAAATCAAAATGACCTTAGAAAATCAATACAAAGTGACGTACAACTTAAAGCGTATTCGCCGAATTATGAAGAAATTTAAGATCATCTGTCCCATTCGAAAAGCTAATCCAGCCCGTAAAATGGCAAAGGCCAACGTAAGAGCATCGTACATGTCCAAATGAATTACAGCGTAATTTCAAGTCAGGACAAGCTGGAAAGGTGTTATTAACGGACATCACCTATTTAACGTACAACGGTAGTAAATGCGCGTACTTATCTACCATTAAAGACGCAGAGACATATGAAATTTTAGCGTATGAAGTATCTTCCTCGTTAAGCATAGACATTGCATTGAACACGCTCCATCAATTGAAGAAGCACCGGCATTTAACAAAGGATGTCCTAATTCATTCTGATCAAGGCTTTCATTATACGAGCCCACAATTCCAAACCTTAGTAAAGAAAATGAGATTACGTCAATCGATGTCACGCCGAGGAAACTGTTGGGATAATGCCCCCAAGAATCGTTCTTTGGGCATTTTAAGGATGAAACAAATATAAAAGAATGCGAAACATTAGAAGAAGTGAAACGTGAAATTAAAAGTTACATGACGTATTACAATCACTATCGAGGGCAATGGAACTTAAAAAAGCTGCCGCCTGTAAAATACAGACAGCAGATTCAACAAGTTGCCTAGGTTTTTTTCAAAATGTCCTTTACAAAGGGTACACTTTAGGGAGCCATAAATCATTTCAGTGCAAGTTGCTTATAACGTATCATCGATGCTATCTGCTAAATATGATACGTTCGTTGAATTCTACCTGGTGTATCTATCGATGTCATCGATCGCAGATTGATGTTCTCTTCGATGATAATCTTCATGCTGACGAACGTCGTTTTTTAACTTTGCTAAGAATCCCCACCCCATAAAGGCAAGTAAAAGCACGGTAATCAGCGCATAAGCAAAGCTATATAGATTCATATAGAAGTTGATGAAAACTGCAGCGAGCATCAAGCCCAGAATCCATAATACCCACTTCGTACCCTTTCTCAAAATCATTTCCCTCCTCAATTCAGTTGTGTATTTTTATTATTATTTATCGAATAAACCTAATACATCATAGTTAAAATATTCGACATTTCTTTTTTGTGCTGGATCTTTATTACCAGTTCTTTTTCAGCTAAGGCATTCAAAGTTCTTCTTGCTGTTGAAGCTGCAATATCAACATGTTCCGCGGCCTGTACTGCTGTAATATTGGGATATCTGAAAGTCATTAAGTATACCAGTCTCTCTGAATGTCCGTCACATTTTGCCAAACCAGTTCTTGCTATTTGCTCTGCTTGATCTAGTAACACGTTTAACTTCTCAGCCATTTGTTGAGAGTCATCTAAACCAATTATACCATTTGGAATTTTCACCTCTAGTCTCATTTAATAAGTGATAATACTTCGCTCGTTGTTTCTCTAATTCTCACTAACAAAAAATATTGGACTAGATAGCTGTTCTGATTGCATCAAATACAGAGCTATTAGAATTCCCTGTATCATCAGATAAGTGACTTACATCCATTTTTTCACCATTATTCGGGTCAACACCATCTGGAATGTTAAACGACCGATCAATATTAACTTGCAATGTAGGGAAGAACCACCTCCCATATAACGAAAACTTTAAGATTACGCTTGCCATGTACCTCTAGCGACCAGCAAAGATCAGGACTCTCCTCCCCCAAACCATGAAATTTAAAGTTTTCTTTATATTTCCTTGATGAGATCGTTTTCTATGATAAACTCATGATAATTAAAATGATATAATTCTACATATTTTAGGAAGAAGCTATGAAAAGAAATTATTAATCGTTACTATTTTTTAGATGGAGGGTGTTTGAAATGAGAGGCAGAGGCATCAAGACACAAGCATGGCGGTTTAGTTCGAGAAGACAGGTAAGAGGATGGATGTCGTTCGTTCGGATGTTACTCATTGCCGCATTGGTTGTTTCACTTCTTCCGGCGGGAACATCGACAGTATCGGCGAATACGGGGGTAACGTATCTAGACCAGAATGGCGATCTACAAACAAACGAGAATGTAGCGGTCATCCATGATGCATCTGATTTGAATAACTCTACACTTGCAAGCGGCTGGTATTTGTTTAGTGGTGCATGGAGCTTATCTAATAGGATTAACATAACGGGCGATGTTCATATTATCCTTGAGGATGGCAGTGATGTAGAGGCACCTCAAGGAATTGATGTTTCTAATAACAACCTCTTGACGATTTATGCACAATCTACTGGATCTGGGACATTAGAGCCTCTGGGCATGAGGGTAGCGCAGGGATCGGAGGCGGCAAATGGAGTACTGGTGGTACGATTACGATAACTGGTGGCGATATTAAAGCAACTGGTAGTGATGGTGGCGCAGGAATCGTGAGTGGCTCTATTGGTCGTTTGGATTCGCTTAGTGTCAGTGGATCATACGCATATTGGACGAATACCACCAATAGTGCGCCTAGCACGATGACGGGGAGCGGCAGTTTTAACGGTGATGTTACCACATTCAGAGGATTTTCTTACGTCCAATTACGCTCTATTGAATTTATTACAAGCGCACCGATTACAGTCACTGCCCCTGTAACGGGAGCTACGCCGAGTACGACAGCAACGGTTGGTACAGCGAACTTCACGGCGAGAACCGTAACATGGAGTCCAGATGAAGAAGCTTTCGCAGGGAGTACGGCCTACACGGCTACTGTTACTCTAACGGCGAATAGCGGTTATGTTTTCGCAGCTATGCTTACGACACAACGATTAACGGCAAGGCTGCTGCAGTGACTGATAACACGGGCGAAGCGGTTACGCTGTCGTATACATTTGCCGAATTGGCAGCGGGATGCGGAAATCTCTGTCACTGCCCCAGTAACGGGAGCTGCACCGAGTACGACAGCAACGGTTGGCACAGCGAACTTCACGGCAAGCACTGTAACATGGAGTCCAATGGCAGTTACATTCGCAGGGAGTACCGCATACACCGCTACTGTGACGCTAACGGCGAATAGCGGTTATGTTTTTGCAGCTACGCATACGACAGGAATGATTAACGGCAAGGCTGCTACAGTAACAAGCAACACGGGCGAAACGGTTACGCTGTCGTATGTATTTGCCGCAACTGTAACTTCTGGCGGCGGAGGCACATCGAGTCCAATCTTTACAGGTTCACCAGAACCTGAACCGACACCTGAGCCAACTCCTAAGCCAACGCAGCAACCTGTAGTTGAAGTATTTAACAGTAACATTGTGAATCGCGCTAGCCTGGTCGAGAAGCTCGCTGCCCAAGTCTCAGCAGCAAATACTGCTAATACGACAACTGATTTTGCGGATACTCATGGACACTGGGCGAAACAAACGATCAATACCTTCTTGAAGGTGCAGTTGATTAGCGGCTATGAAGACGACACATTTAGACCGAACGGGAATATAACGCACGCCGAATTCGCCACGATGCTAAGTCGCGCATTCAACATCCAAGCTGACAACAGTAACAACGTAACATTTAACGATCTAGACAAGCACTGGGCGAAAGACGTAATTATGAACCTTGCCGCTGCAGGAGTAATCCAAGGCTATGAGGGTGGGACGTTCATACCTGAGAAGACGATTACACGTGAAAAAATGGTCATTCTTTTATCTAGCATCGCTAACCTGAATACGATGACTAAAGATACATCCAAAGGTCATTTCACGGATCTGAGTCGTTCTTACGTAGCGAACGAAATTCAAACGGCAGCGCAAGTGGGCATCGTCAATGGCAAAGGAAAGGATCGATTCGATCCTAAAGGCAATGCCACTCGCGCAGAAGCGCTTGAGATCATTTTGAACACACTGAATCTTGATCCGCAGGTGAAATCACTACTAGATTCACTGAGCTAAACCGAGTGGATATTCAGAAGATAACCTAATATAATAACTAGAAACATAGCGGCATAAGGGAGCATATCATACTCCCTGCGCCGCTTTTTTTATGAATTTAACCTACAGATTACAACGCATCCTTGGCAACAAGCATATAGCCTGAGTTTCAGAAGCCAATACGTTTTGTAGCTTGTTCAATTCGTCCACAGTAAAAACATCATCCGATAACTCAATTTAAATACCTAGGCTATCTCTTCATTGAATATTTAATATAAAGACACCTTAGAAAATCCAAGGGTCTTTAGATCCCGAATTCACTAAGGTGTCTATTTGCATGTGACCAAAACTCTTAAAAGAGGCTTCTCACAAGTTCGGAGAACTCGTGAAAAGCCTCTAATTATATAAACGCTAACCAATCTGTGACAACGGAGCACTCAAGAACCCTGTAAACCCTTATATACTAAGGTATTTATGGGGCTAATTACATCATGCCGCCCATGAGACAAAGGCTTTTTTATGTGTTTTTTGAGTCTATTTGTGACGATTTTATCCGGTTTTCTTGAAAAATTGGTTCGATAAATCCGTGTTAGTAAGATGTGTGGGTAGAGTTTGTGGGCAAAATGTGGGCATTGAATTACTCAGGTGAATGTGTCATGTGCGGGAACATAGGCGGTTGGGTTCCCATCCGCTTCTTAACCTGCCACTAATGAAATCCTTGTTACCATTATACCACTTGGTTCACGATTTAAAACATAACAGTATCTATTATGATTGATACTCATCTTGTTACTTCACCTTCCATTATTCATGTATTTGAACATCCACAGCATTATCTTCGCTTCTAACCTCATATCGTTTTTCAGGCTTCCCATACACATTTATTAACTGATGGCTTGTTGAGAACGAATTATCCTCAAGATAGCTCTTGCTCCCGAAAATCAATTCTTCTATTGCAGGAGACTGCTGTTCAGTCCAGTCCGGCTGCTCTTTGAACAGCCTTTCAACTTTTTTAATCAAAGTGAGATTGCCCACATTTTCTGTGTTATCATCAGGCATAATCACAAACAAGTAATCCCTCGCACGGCTAATGGAGACGTTTATGATGTTAATCTTGTTGAGAAACATCTCCTTTGAAGTCGAGATGAACGGGGGAGGGTTAAACAGTGCAATGATGATGTCACACTCGTCGCCTTGGAAGCCGTGTATCGTGCCGACCTGAATATCAATATTTTTCGGCAAGGTAGTTGCAGCCATCAGTTTATCAATCAAGTCCGACTGCGCCCGATACGGAGCTATTAGCCCAATTCGGAACATCTTATCATCTTTCATAAGTTCGACAATCGATGATAGATACTTTACAAATTCAAAGGCAAATAGAGCCGAATACACCTGATAGTTGCTTTTGCTTTGTAACTGCTTAGGCCTATAAATACTCTCATATTTACTAATAGGGAACTTGATAATGTTTAAAGGTTTAATATCAATAAAATCACCAATAGGCAGTGATCGTTGACTTTCAGTAGTGCGGTTGTGCTTTAATACTCCGTCATATGCGAACCGACTGAACACCTCTCCTATTGCTGGTATGCTCCTGTATTGAGTAGTCAGGAGTTCAACATTGTATGAGTGAGGTACCGTTGTGGGTTCGGTGAACGATTTGAGTTCCACCATAGTGTATATATTTTCATTCTTCCAGAGATCTACACTAGTGATAGGCTCTATTTGGAACGGGTCTCCCGCAATAATAAATTTCACAGGTGTCTTCTTATAAAGCGGGAAAACGATGTTGACCAATGGAATCATAGATGCTTCGTCAATGATAATATAATCCCACTTTAGTTCACTCAAATGAAGCCTAGTGCTTTCGTCTGGCAGAAAGTAATCGTACGGAAAACGGGCGATCGTCGAGACAGTAACATTTCTTGACAACGTACGAATATCGAAGTTCTTGTCACGAAAAACACCGCTCTGCTCAATGATGCTGTCGTTCGTTGCTCCAAAACGAACAAGCCAGTCACAGTAACTATGATCTGCGTCCTTAATTTCCATAATACGCCGTACAAGGACATCTGCCGCTTTATTTGTTGGAGTTAAAACAAGAACTTTCAAATTCTCGACTTCCCTCATAATGGGTAGAATAACCTCTCTCGCCAGATGCGTTGTTTTCCCTGTGCCGGGAGGACCGAAAACGAACTCAATATTTTCGCATAGGTTGCCTTTCATATCATAGTCGTCTTCGAAGCCGAGTTTATTGAATGCTTTTCGCAATTCCTCTAGTAGGAATACAGGGTTCTTTGCGACGATTCTTGCTTCTTTGACGAGTGATAAATCAACCCCTTCTATTTGAGCGTTCGTCCTCAGTTTCACCCGTAAAGTGTATGACTTTACATTCACAACTTCAATTGCAACTTTGACCATAGGATGATTTTCAAAATGCAATTCAAGTGGAATATCCGCAAGGTCTTCCATGGACTGAGGGATATAGCGGTTCGGATGCTTTAAGATTAAGGTTCTAGATGTACCTTCCTCAAGCTTAACTTTAGAGAACGATATGGAAACCTCTCTGCTGCTTGCATTATTTTCGCCACTATTGATCGACTCCAACTCAAGAAGGACTTTGAACCATCCGTATGAATACTTTTCAGCCGCATGCGCCTGCTGCTTTAAATCCTCAAGGCGGGCAATCGCATTAATGTCCCGCTCAGCCTGTTCCTTAACTTTTTCAATTTTCTTACTGATGTTGACAGACGGCTTTGAATAATCGTCTTCATCAATCGGCGCGTCCTCAATATCGTCATCTTGTTGCATAATCCGCCTTCCTTGTGCGGAAGTTGCCCGTTTCAAGATTTCCTTTACGACGCGTTTAACTGTAGGACTGGGATCAGGTGTGGTTTCTTCCGGTTCATCATCGAGCAAGTCCTCATCTTCCTCTTCAGCATCAGAAACCTCAGCGGTTTTTTTGCGCTTGGCATACTCTAATAGAGCCTGCCTTTGCTCCTCGTCTGACAAGCCTAATGTTTCGGCATAAGAGGTGATATCAATCTTATCCTCTTCAGTCTCTTCAACTTCTTCCCTGATTCCTAGAAGCCTGATTAGTTCGACCGCTTCGTCGCTTGATAAATCATATTGCAGGTGAAGAGTTTCAACGGTCAGTTCATTGGCGGATAGGAATTCTCCTTCGCGATTGGCGAGCCATGGTTGAGTCCGAAGTCGATTAGCTTCGGTTGAATCGAATTTTTCAGTACGCTCACTGTAATAGTAGTATTTGTATTTGCCGCACAAAACACTTTCCTGCGACCAATAGTTATCGTTTAAAAGTCCGTACTCAACCAATTTAAGTAACTGAGTCCAAACAAAACAGGATTTCTCAAAGTCTCGTTCATTAGCAGTGATTTCCACTAATTCTTTGCAACCATCAATGTAGTTCTCTTTCCATATTTGATACCCTGTTGAACGTGGCCAATCAGTCTTAATTTCATTCGCTTCTTGCAAGCTTAATTCACAGGAAATAATTCTCGGTGTATCCTTAACGCCAAGATCCGTCAAAAAACTGATCAATTCCTCTTTCTTATCTTCGCCGACAAGTTGCAGATACTCATCAAAACAAACGAATTTCGTTTCCGACTTTGGTTGAAACCATTGCTGCAAAGGTTCAAATGGGAAATAAAGTCCCTCCGCTATTCCGCGATACTGAGTTTCGTCGTATTTGGACTTATACAAAACAAAACTATATTCCTTAATTAAGGATAGAATAGACTTTGCCTCCGCCTGAGAACACACCTGATAATATCGGAAGAACTTTTTGAAATGAGGTCTGGTACCAATGTCACCCCCTTTCTTGTATTCAGGCAGAATAATGTTGTATATCTCGTCCCGTAAAGAAGGCTCACTGATACCAAGTTGCTTTATGAACGCAAGCGTTTCCTCATTATGCAACAAAGAATTATTGATGGTCGCGTAATCACTGTCGCCTTCAGTTGGTAGAAACAATATGGCTTGCTTCTTAACGTCAAAAGCAGCAACTGCTTTTCCGTCCTCATTGAGAAAAATCGGTTTTGTTAGAATCAGCTCTGTTCTGCCCTTCGTCTCTGCAATCCATTTATAGAAAAGATGTAGCCACTCAATCGGTTGTGACTCTATGAACTCAGGTGTGATTCCATCATAAGAAGTTCCAGAATCGACCTTCCAACCTTTGAGTATTTTCCCTTCATCTAACCAGACTTCGGTTATTGAATCAATATAATCAGTGAGTGCTTCATTTTTACGGCGAGTGTCCTGACGTCCGAAAGATGTGAACACCCACTTAGCCGTCTCATTTTTACTTAACAGAGCTAGTTGAAGATTTGAAAATAACTCGGCAATTTGAGGTACAAATGCCCAATATGCATCCCCGGCAGCTACATATCCGTCTAAACTCGGAATGATTGCCGTGCATCTAAACGCTTCTTTAATTGCAGTATAGAAAGGTTTAAACGATATTGTCTTCTTGCTGTTAACATCAACAAAGCCACTCTCATCATATGGCACAATGTCGAGAATATTATCGTCAATCAGTGGCACCTTTATTTTCTGCCCGATTTCCGTGAGATATAGAAGACTGTCTGCTGCCAAGTTTGAAAGCAAAGCAATCATGTCAATATTATGCTGAACACCTGCTCTTATTCCCTCACGGCTGTCGGTAAGCAGAAACGGAGCATGAAGTATAAAATTCAACCCGGTAACTTCCTTTGTTGGAAAGAAGCAAAAAGCGTAATGTGTCTTTGGCATCAGATGTCCTTGTGCATCAACAAAGAAGCCGACAGAGTACGTATGCCCTTTATCATTATCACGGGAGAACAACCATAACTTATCGTCGTAGAGGTCGTCGCGGTTCTCTCCGTCATTTTGGGTGAGGCTTACAAACTCGGCGATAGTATTATCAATGTTATGTATTTCCTCAACGGTCTTCCCATATAAGCCCAAAATGCCGGATATCTCAAATGATATATCCTTAAGGTTAGACAGAAAAAGAAGCGGGTAATCAAGCGAGCGCAGTTTTTCCGAAATATCGGAATAGGCATCTTCAACACTACGCTTTTCGTGGTCAAACGGGAAGACAAACAGGGTTTCACCATTTTTTCTTCCATCGTAATCGGCTTCTAGACAGATCGGTACTATGAACCGTTCGATTTTGAAAAAGATATTAGGGTCATAAATTTGCGGTGTAGCAGTGTATTGAAATACCGCCTTAAACCCTACACCAAACTTTCCAATGGTTGCTTCATCCGTTTTATTGGAACCACCGACAGCGGTTATAGAATTTATGTCACCCAACACCCTGTTCTCAAGGTCTTGGGCTTCTGTGGCAGGGTCTGAGACCGTAAATCGGCGTGTCCCATTATGGACGAATATAAGTTTGTCTTTGAACAACTCGAAGCGAGCTGATGTTGCTTTAGCGTCATCAGCGTTTTGAAGTAGCTCGTAAATAAAGTGCGCTTGATCAGAATATTTCTCAACCACACTGTTCTTTACCCCACGCAATGCGAATCCCTCAAGGGCTTTCGCACTCTCTGATCTACTCACGGATAGAGCATTAAAATAAACTTCCTGTTGCTGTTCCATTAGCATTACCTCACTTATTAAAGTGTAACAGATCTCATCAAAACATCATTGCACTCACAAAAAAATTGCTAAGTATATGGGGACGCGAAACTCAGCGTTCCCATACCTCTTCATCCATCACTCAGAATCCATATAAATCAAGGAACAAACGACTTCAACATGCCCCGTATGCGGGAACATTGGCAAGTTGATTCCCGGTTGTCCAGGTCGACTAAAACCTTGATTTATATGGTTTTTCTCTAATCGTGAGTGGTTCTATTTGGTTGAAGTTAGCTCCAAAATGATGGCTTTCGTCCCCAATCCGTTCCCACTACTACCAAATGTCAGGACACCGCGAATGCTCGGAAGCATACTATTTTATGGCCTTTAAGCACTCGCCCTTACTATTTTACGGTTCTTAATTTTGCCTTTGCCTTCTTCATCAACAGTTCAATGCCAGATGTCAAAGATGCCTTCCGGTTCTCGCTTTCAGCAATTTCCTTGCGAATTGTTTCGATCACTTCAAGCTCCGTATCGTAAAAGCTACTTAATTCCTTAGCAATACCCATTTCATATTCGTTCCTCATTTCTTGAGCAACTATCCGGTATTCTCGCCGAATCTCAGTTCGTGCCCCCCTAAGCTTTATCGCCTGGTCCTCCTCGTCTTTTTCACCTTTGAGAGTCAGGAATACATCAAGCATCACACCTATAATAGACAACACCGGGCCAAGTTTATTAATGAATTTAGTCAATTTTGTAGCGCCCCATGGTTTAAATTTCCCGCCGAACATCTTTACTAAGTTATATACTGTATCCTTGGAGACCTTAGTTGCCATACCACCCAACTTTTCTAGAGCTTGGGGTCCCTTACTCAACCATTTTAAAGAGTTCCCGCCATCAACTTCGCGTTCGTTAATGGTATGCTTATTCTCAACTAATTCAGCCTGAATCTGCCTTCTTACAATAGATCCTAGTTCGGAGTTACTTAGCTGATCAAGTTCTATTTCGAGTCTGCTCATTTCTCCTTCAATAATCTTGGATATAGCATCCAACGACTCCTTGGATTTCAGTTCAATATTTCGCTCCGAGTTTTTTATAGCCTTGTTGATTTCTTCTGACGTATGCTGACCGTCTACAAGTGCTGCGACCGTCTCCCCTTCCATTAGCACCTCATGGTCAAGAGAGCTAAGTTCAGCTTTGTATTGGTTGGTAAGCCTCCCCTCTGAGGAACGCAAAATAAGTTTTTTGCGACGGAGTAACTCCATCATGTTTCGGCTTAAAGGGGTTTCCGTTACAGCTAGGTTGTAAGCCTGGTCCAAGATATCGATTAGACGATTTAAAGGTGTGGCCAGCTTGGCCGTATATCTGTTCTTATCCGATAGTTCCTGTAGCCTATTCCACAATTGAGCAAAATTCGACTTATCAACTAAATACTCTTTCTCCTCTTCATCTTCTTCTGCTTGAGCTGCCAAATACGAATCGGAATCGATGAAGCATGTATAAAAATCATCCGGGTGGGCAGGCTCCATCACTTTAAGTAAAGATTTCGTTAACGTCACGGGACTTCCAGATTCGCGTACCATCTTATTAACGACTAGAATCATTTGACCTTGACGCTGTAGTTCGAACGCTAATTTGCGGAAGAAAACTCCTCCTTGAGGGTTAAACAGTTCGTTAGAAACAACAAACACCAGCAAATCGGATTTTGAAATCTGATCCAGGGTTACTTCATCGTGATCGTTGCGCCCAGCAAAAATTCCGGGTGTATCGATGAGTAGCAATTCGTCCCACAAATACCGCTCTGTTCGATCCGTAAGAATTTGGGCCCCGATCTTGATGTCTTTATTGCCTGCCTCATACACCATGACGGTTTTAGAACCAACTTCCGATTCCACCACTTCCTTACGTTTGAACGAAGCTCCTGTTAAAGCAGCTATTGTGGTCGATTTTCCTGCGTTATATTGGCCAACAAAAGAAATGGTAAGATGGGTTTGGCTCTCGTACTCTTCCATAAACTGTTCTAGTTGCAGTAGAAGAGGTTTATTCTCCGCACTTTCGTCTCCGTTCTTTAGTAGCTCGAAGGCATGATCATAAAACTCTTGAATTTCCTTTGCCAAAGTATGAAATTGAAAAGACATAGTTACCACTCCTTCCGCATATAGTAATTTGTTGTTTGGAAATTAGAATGACTAGGTGCCTCTAGGAAATCTTAAGCCTGATTCCAGTGATCTCGCTAGCCAATCGAATGTTGATTCCCTGTTTGCCTATCAATTTCCCCTTCTCCGTTGAAGGAACGGTAATCGTGGCTTCATTTTGCTTGCCCTCAGTAGCTTTGCTGAGCTTGATCATGTCCGGAGTTATATCAGCGGGATATAGAGCGCGGCACACCCGTTCCTTCGTGTTGGAACCATCACTAAATAGATGAACTTGTTCACCACAAATAGAATCTAAATTTGTTTTGATGCTACCTGCCATCTGCCAACCATTAGGAACCATGATTTTCGTGGCGCGGCCTTGCTCTCTAGAAAGAGCAATAATCTGCAACTCTGTGCAATTTACCCCTTCGAAGCTAAGCAGCTTTGCAAATAGCTTCTTATTCATGTTCGTCTTTCTCAATCTTATTTCCGACGCAAATGCTTTCAACACATCTGCAATTCCAAAGAGTCCACTAATATAAGTAGATACCTGATCTAACATCTCTCTTTTACCCTTACGGATAATTTGTCGATCAAACCACTGCAAATAGGCTTCAACAGCCTTTTTATGGGTATCGTCAATCATCGCTGTTAGCTGCTCTTTTGCATCATGTTTTGCTTTACGCCACTTCTTTTCTTCCCAACCCCCGAACAACCAACTGAATAAACCTGCAGCTACACTAACTCCCATTGCGATCCAGCCTACCGGATTCCAAAAATTTGCAACCCCGACATTAGCAAGAATAAACGCCCCTGCCGATACCCCTCCTGCAATAACGCCACCCCATTTGACAACACGCCCGATTTGCCCTTTTTGAAGGCCTCCCATTTCTGCCGTATCAGTCTCTAATAGCTCCAGGTCGAATTGATATTGCTTCGTGAACTCCGTTAATTTTTCTTGAAGTTCTCTCACAATTCTTTGAAGTTCTCCCACCATCTTGGACTTCAACTCATCCTGCTCTGCCTTCAGCCTAGCAGTAAGCAGCTTATCAACATCAGGAGAAGCCAAATTGGTATCAATAAATCCTGGAATCCATTGTTTGATCCGATCAAAATGTTTTTTGCAAACGGTAATAATCTGATGCTTACTATCCGATGCAAATCCGTCAAAAAAGGACATTAATTCCTTCTTTTTGTTAAGCATGAACTTTGCTTGGGTTCGGATTGAGCGCTGCTCTTCAAGCATCATCTTCTCCAAGGTATCTGCAAAATAGATCGCACTGTCGTAAAACGTGAGAAGTCTCCTTTGCTTCCCTCGCTTTTGAACCTCAGCACTAATCGCATTATGAACTTCATCGAAATTGCTCAGTCTCCACAGATCATTAGCGTGTGCCGCATACTCCGGCAGAGTGCTCTTGAACCCAGCATCCGCATGAATATTCACGATTTTGACCTGAGGAATATTCATGTGTTGCTTCACGTACGCTCGGATGTGCTTTTGGTGCTCATCAAGACGTTCTTTATCGAAAATTTTATGGGGCATACGAAGGAATCGCTTTAGTTCCACTTCATTGTTAATATTGTATTTTACATTAAGCAAAATCATAAATGGCTTGTTAATCTCCTGTAGCCTCGCCATATGGTCAAACTCTCCAGGTTGAATGGAATCATCCGATGCCAGAAACAAGATAAAATCAGATTGATCAATGATGTCATGTGCTTTGGCTGTATCATCATCACCCTTGAAGGCTTCGAAGCCCGGAACATCAAGAAGGCGAAGCCCGTTCCAATTATACTCTTGTACATCCCGGGTCGTTCTTTGTGCTCCCTTGCCTATCGTCACTCCATCGCCACAAGTCAAAGCTTCACGAATGGTACTTTTACCTGCTTTTGTTCGCCCGAACAAAGCTACGGTGAAATCATTTAGATGCTTCTTTTTGACCTCAATAGAGTGACTGAGGTCTTGCATACTTTCCGAAGTTTGCTTTTCTAATTTATGTACAATTCCATTCAATACAGGAAAAAAACTAAAGTTTTCCGCATCCTTATCTCGAAATAATTCATCAGTTTGAACTCGAACATTCCGAGTGAGTTCCTTGACCTGATACTTGACCCCATTGGCAAACAATAGACTTTCTTTATTTGCTTCTTTTGCAGTTTCTCTGCAAGTCTGCAGGGCCTCTTTAAATCGACCATTATGTGCGTGTTCCAAGAAAATCCCCTCCCTCTTTGTCAATCCGCCCAACTGAGATCAAGCTAATAACTAACTATAAAGACTGAACCTCAGGTCCCATTTTCCAATGTAAAATATGAAATACATTGGAATACGTCTGTTGAATTCGACAAACATTATGGTTTTCCCTCTCAGTTTAGTTAATGTTTCTAAGCATGATTTTTAACAGTTCTTTGTTCAAACAGAATAAGCCGAGGAAATACAGGAGTGAACCCCCAAATCTCGCTCGACTTAGATAAACTTTTAAGCTATGGGCAGACTTTCAAGTTTTAGGCAAACTTTATTTGTAGACCTTACCCTAAAGCGTGACGATGAAAGTACTATTACAGGTAAGGACCGGAAGATGATGATGAAGTCCGTAACTGCGATAGCAGCTAAATTAGTCCACCTGTACGTTACATACACAATATGTCGGTTTAAGTTTATCTACCTTACGATGCGCGATTAATATTCAGTTACAATATGAGAAGTCTTGAATATTAAATCCGAGTGCTACTAGAAAATTCTCTATTCTATTTCTTTGTTCCGACTCAGGAAGGTTCTCGGCTACATCAAATAAATGAATTCTAGCAGTATCTAAAATAAAACTTAATCTGGGATTAGTCCTTACAACTGAATTCACCTGATCTTGCCGATCAGCGAGACACTTCTCGATATCTAATAAATATACTCCAAACATCGCGAGATAATAATTATAATCAATGTAATCAATCTCTTTCTTTAAAAGAGCCTCTTCCAAATTAATTAGATACTCCTCTGACTCTTCCAGCAACGTTATTCTTCGGGAAATGTGAGCTGTACTAGCGATCTCATATCGGGTCATTAACAAATCGATAATAGATCGATGTGAGATGGTATTGTTAATTTCTAGCGGGAGATTATGTTGGTCTTCATAATTATCTAAAGAAACTTGACCAGAGTGCCTGTAAAATATATGTCCTAATTCATGCGCAATCGCTTCTATTTTTTCTTCCTCGTTAAGTCTCTCCATGACGAAGATTCGCCCATCAGGACCAACGTTCGCGGGTGAATTATCACTTAATCTATAAGTCTGCTCATCACTTGAAGGTACTTCTACAATTACATATGTTATGTTCATTTGTTCTAAATCATTTTTCAAACGTTCTAAACTCATTATCGTAACTCCTTCACGGAAGCGCCCAAAGCTCCTTCAGTGTTTTCAAGGTTAGTTCCTCAAAACCAGAAGGGATTACCTTTTAATTACAGATAAAAAGACACTAGGAAATCATTTGCCTCTCAACGTCTTTAAAATACCATGTAGAGGTAATATACCTTAAGGTCACTACAAATTATAGTGAATATTGACGGATTGTAATATGAAGTGCGACACCTACTGGAAATAAATAAGAAATGGCCCATGGCCGGATTCGTGGAAGGTTCCTACACCACATTCACACAAGGAGAATCCACCATGAGCTACACACATCTTAGCATAATTGAGCGCAGCAAGCTAGAAATCCTCCATCGGCAAGGTCAAAGTTCAAGAGCCATCGCAAAAGAATTAGGAAGGCATCCTTCGACGATTTGTCGTGAATTGGATCGTGCTACTTCAACGCAACCCTATCGCTCAGAGCGCTTATGAGGAGCGTCGTAAAGCTTCGATCTCACCCGGTAAATGGTCCCAAGGCATCGCTATTTCCTTGGAGGAAAAACTACAGGCAACGTGGTCTCCGGAACAAATCACGGAACGTTTCCGCATTGATGGTGTGCCGTCGATCTCCTTTAAAACTATCTATCGCTGGCTCTACGCTGGGCGTCTGGTTCGAGGCACGTTGCAGGTCCTTCCGGCACAAAGGGAAGCGTAGGAAGCCCACAGAAACTCGCGGTAAATTCGCTATCGGCAGATCGATTTCGGATCGTCCCAAAGAGGTTCGTTCCCGTGAAACATTTGGGCACTGGGAACTGGATACCGTTGTTTCGGGTCGTGGGAAAAGTAAAGAATGCGTAGCTACGCTCATTGAACGCAAAACCCGTCTGTATACCGCGATTCTCATGCCTGATCGCACAGCTTTGTCCATGGAAATTGCACTTGGTGTAGACATCTCACAGTATCCTACAGGTACTTTTCTCACAGCCACGGCTGATCGTGGAAAAGAGTTTGCATGCTATGCCAATCTGGAAACAAGCCATGACCTGCACGTTTATTTTGCTGATCCATATTCGTCTTGGCAACGCGGTTCCAATGAAAATGCGAATGGCTTGCTTCGGGAATTCTTCCCGAAAGGCACCGACCTCGCTCAAGTGGAGGATGAAGATCTCGCCGGTTCACTACATTTAATTAACCACAGACCACGAAAATGCTTGGGTTGGAGAACCGCTCACGAACCTTTCACAGAGGAACTGTCGCACTTGATTTGACAATCTGTCATTCCAAAAAAATTTTCGAGATGGTTACTTTCCAAATCAGCGTCTCCTCTCTTTCTTAAAAACAAAAGACACCTTAGAGCGATTTCCATCACTCTAAGGTGTCTTCGTTTTACACAATGTGGGCAAAATGTGGGCAAACCAGGTTTCTCCGAAGAGAAACCCTTGCCCCATAAGGCTTCGCAGCCTTTATTACATCATGCCGCCCATTCCACCCATACCGCCCATATCAGGCATTCCGCCACCAGCACCTGCTGGTTCTGGTTTGTCAGCGATAACCGCCTCAGTAGTCAAGAACATTGCTGCTACGGAAGCAGCGTTTTGCAATGCATAACGAGTTACTTTCGCAGGGTCAACGATACCAGCTTCGATCATGTTAACCCACTCGCCAGTTGCAGCGTTGAAGCCGATGCCTGTTTGTTCTTTTTTCAGACGTTCCACGATTACGGAACCTTCTTCGCCAGCGTTAGCTGCGATTGTGCGGATTGGTGCTTCCAGAGCACGCAGAACGATGTTTACGCCTGTTTGCTCGTCACCGGACAGAGCTACAGCCGCAACCGCGCTATATACGTTCATGAGCGCTGTACCACCACCGGATACGATACCTTCTTCAACCGCAGCGCGAGTTGCGTTCAGGGCATCTTCGATGCGAAGTTTGCGTTCTTTCAATTCTGTTTCAGTAGCCGCACCAACTTTGATTACTGCTACACCGCCGGACAATTTAGCCAGACGCTCTTGCAGTTTCTCTTTGTCGAACTCGGAAGTTGTTTCTTCCAGTTGTGTACGGATTTGGCTAACACGTGCATCGATATCGGATTTGTTACCAGCACCGTCAACGATGATTGTGTTTTCTTTGGTTACGCGGATTTGACGAGCTGTACCCAGTTGTTCCACAACAGCGGATTTCAGGTCCAGACCCAGTTCTTCCGTGATCAATTGGCCACCAGTGAGGGCAGCGATGTCTTGCAGCATTGCTTTACGACGGTCACCGAATCCTGGAGCTTTAACAGCTACAGCATTGAATGTACCACGCAATTTGTTCACAACCAGCATAGCCAGTGCTTCGCCTTCGATATCTTCAGCGATCAATACCAGCGGTTTGCCTTGTTGAACGATTTTCTCAAGCAATGGCAAGATGTCTTGCGTGCTGGAGATTTTTTTGTCTGTGATCAAGATGTACGGATTGTCCAAAACAGCTTCCATTTTGTCCGTATCAGTGATCATGTAAGGAGAGATGTATCCACGGTCGAATTGCATACCTTCAACCACTTCAAGCTCTGTAGCGAATCCTTTGGATTCTTCTACAGTGATAACGCCATCTTTACCTACTTTTTCCATAGCTTCAGCGATCAGTTCGCCTACTTCTTCGTCAGCTGCAGAGATTGCTGCAACTTGTGCGATGGATTGTTTGGAATCGATTGGTTTGGAGATGGATTGCAATTCAGCAACCGCAGCTTTAACCGCTTTGTCGATCCCTTTACGGATACCGATTGGGCTAGCGCCTGCAGTTACGTTTTTCAGACCTTCTGTGATCAGCGCTTGCGCCAATACAGTTGCTGTTGTAGTACCGTCACCGGCAACATCGTTGGTTTTTGTTGCTACTTCTTTAACCAGTTGTGCACCCATGTTCTCGAATGCATCTTCCAGTTCGATTTCTTTAGCAATGGTTACACCATCGTTAGTGATGAGCGGGCTTCCGAATTTTTTCTCCAGAACCACGTTGCGGCCTTTAGGACCGAGTGTTACTTTTACTGCATTAGCCAATGCGTCCACACCACGAAGCATGGAGCGACGAGCGTCTTCACTGAATTTAATGTCTTTAGCCATGTTAAGAAAACCTCCCTAGTTTTTGTTGGAAAATGGTCGTGCTATATGGTTCGGTTATCCGATTAAATTTGAATTAGTCGAGAATCGCGTGAATATCGCTCTCTTTCATAATCAAATATTCTTTACCTTCGAATTTGATTTCTGTACCGGCATATTTGGAGAAAATAACGCGATCTCCTTCTTTCACTTCCAGAGCTACACGTACGCCGTCTTTCAATACTCCAGCACCAACTGCAATGATTCTACCCTCTTGCGGTTTTTCTTTGGCGGAGTCCGGGAGTACGATCCCGAAAGAAGTTGTTTGTTCTTGCTCCAGTGGTTCTACCAATACGCGTTCACCTAAAGGTCTGATCATGAAAAATAGCCTCCTTTTGAAATTATATAACGTTACATTGTAGGTTGTAGCCATATGTATTAGCACTCGACAGTGTTCAGTGCTAACAACCAACTTTATGATACTCAACTTGAAGCATGATTTCAAGTCCTTTTGACGAATTCCTGCGAGAATTTACGTTGAATTTACACAAACATAGCCAAATTACACCCGCTGTGCCTGGTTCTATGTTGCAATTCACTAATCTTATTCTACGAAATTGTTTAGCCCTTCTGCAACGTTAGCAGACAGTCCTTTTCCCATTGTATCCATTGTTGTACATAATATGCCTGCTTGTCCTGTCGTGTTGGTCGGCAGTCTACAGAAATAGCCCGGATAAGAACATACCGTCTTTTCCGGGCACATTACAGCTTATCCTCATTCAGCCCACATGTTTCTTATCCTCGGCACGAACGTAACGGGATTCGATCTCTTCATCGGCTGCAAGCTGCTTGCGATATACGATTGCGGATAATAACACACTGATCTCATATAACAGGAGCAAGGGAATCATCACCAGCAGATCGGAAATAAAGTCTGGAGGTGTAATAACCACTGCAATGAAGATCAGAACAAAATAAGCAACTCTGCGCATTTTGCGAAGGCGAATTGGATTCAGAATCCGCAGTCCTGTCAGAAACATAATAAGTAAAGGAAGTTCGAATAACAGGGACACAGGCAGCACAATGCCAAACAGGAAGCTGAAGTACTGTTTCATCCCGTAGGTCTCCACAAGCCCCATCTTCTCCGTTATCGCTGTTGTGAAGGCAAGTGCCATCGGAAAAATAACATAATACGAGAAAGCCATACCTGTCAGAAATAAAAGAAACACATAGGGTACATACTTCAGCGTTGCTTTTCGTTCGCGCGGCTTTAGCCCTGGACTAACAAACTTCCAGATCTGATACACCGTAAACGGCAACGTAATAATAAGTGAAAACAACCCTGCAATCTTCATGTAGATGCCTATCCCATCCCAGAACGAGAAGGCATGTAAAACAAAACCTTTTGCCGACTCTGCCTTGGTCAGATATTGGTATACCGGGTCCGCCACAAAAAATCCTGCAATCAGGCCCAGCACAAATATACTTAATACGTAGATCAGCCGCTTCCGCAGCTCACTCAGATGTTCCGTAATCGACATTTCTTCCATTTGCTGCGCCATGCCTGCCCCCCATTATTGCCAGCTTAAAATACAAAACCCTTCCGGCAGGAAGGGATTTCTCTTTCATTGCCGTCAAGATTATTCCGGCAGGCGTTTATCAGCAGGCTTGTCTGCAGGTGTGCTCTCAGCCGCCAGCGGTTTCGCCTTCTCCTGCTCTTTGCGATTGGACGAGTCATCCTCAGAGATAATCTCGCGAGCGCCCTCTTTGAATTCACGGAAGGTACGCCCAACTGCACGTCCCAGTTCCGGAAGTTTGTTGGGTCCAAACAACAACAATGCAATCACGGCCAGCAAAATAAAACCCGTTGGTCCAATGGAACTAAACATTGATATTCCTCCTCGTCTCAAGCTTCGAAGATGCGCATACTCGGCCAGATGTTCATAGATGTCTCTGCTGCGTTCTTAATTTAAGCCCATCATACCATAGATGTAACCACTTACATAACCCGCAAAATTCACAAATAAGAGATGTCACTAGAACAATCTAACAACGGTCATGGCTAATCGGATATCTTGCCCCAGAGTCCATGCTCGATTATTGCTTGAACTGACCCGTAACCATCAGCAACGCTTCCGGAAGCTGATCCATAATGGCAGCCAGATGTTCGTGCACACCCTTTGGTGTACCTGGCAGATTAACAATCAGCGTGCGCCCACGAATGCCACATACCCCACGGAACAGCATTGCAGAACGGTTTTTGCTCATTACACTGTACCGCATGGCCTCTGCCATCCCGGGAACTTCCCGCTCAATTACGCGCCGGGTCGCTTCCGGAGTAATATCACGAATGGCCAGCTCCGTGCCACCGGTAGTCAGCACCAGATCGGCGTGAAAATAATCCGTCATCTCAATCAAAGCCGCAATAATCTCATCGGGTTCATCCGGAACGATACGGTACTCCACGATTTGACCACCCAGCTCTTCTTCCACCAGCTCCCGAATGACTTGTGCACTCGTATCCTCACGTTCCCCGCGGGCTCCTTTGTCACTGGCTGTCAGGATTGCTGTTCTCCACACCATAAAGATCACCCTTCTCCTCTATGAAAATAAATATTGCCTATCGGCTGTAATCACCGTTTTTGCCACCACTCTTGGAATTCAGCATGGTTGGACCGATAATCATATCTTTTTGCATGGCCTTGCACATGTCATAGACCGTCAGTGCCGCAGCCGAAGCTGCCGTGAGCGCCTCCATCTCAACACCCGTTTTGCCTTCGGTTTTGACAGTAACTTCGATGTGTAATTCATCCACTCCGTTATCATGAAAACGAATATCCACACCCGTCAGTGCCAGCGGATGGCACATCGGAATCCAGTCCGATGTTTTCTTGGCGCCTTGAATCCCGGCAATCTGGGCCACAGCCAGAACATCACCTTTACCGATTCGGCCCTCCCGAATCGCTTCCAGTGTATCTGGATTCATCGTCACTTTGGTTACGGCCACAGCCGTACGTACGGTAATTTCCTTACCTGAAATATCAACCATCCGGGCCCGCCCCTGTTCATTAAAATGGGTCAGTTTGCCACCCGAAGCCTGGCCGTTGTTCACTTCTGAACTCAATCACATCACAACCCTTTATTCGATATGTAATATACCTTCGGTTGTTATCAACAGATCAATCCGCAGATCGAGCAGGTCCATCGGGATCTCCTCCTGTAGCTGACCCGGCAATACCATCGCAGCCATCAACGGTTTCTTGCCCGTCATCACACATGTTGCTGCAAGCGTCTCGGCAAAACGATCATAATAACCGCCACCATAACCAATACGCCCGCCATGGAGATCATAACCAAGCCCCGGTACCAATATGAGATCGATATCCGGCCAATCATCAGGCGTCAGGACTTCACAGGAATCCTTGGGTTCCGGTATCCCCCATATGCCTGGCTCCAGATCTTGTTCTCCAGTCACTCGCCGTAGCTCCATTCGAGGTGGATTCGCCAACACTTTTGGTGCAAACATCACATCTCCATGATTCCAGCCCTCTTGAAACAGAAAAGCTGTGGACGCTTCGCTTCCATAGGACAAATAACTGAATATGACGAGTGGTCTGTTCACAACCTTGCTCTTGGCCTGTCTAAGGCGCTCCAGCTCCCGCTTCACTCCAGCGTTAATCTTAGTCATCGCCTGCTGATGCATGCTTGCATCCATCAAATCACGGCTCTGTCTCAGTCTGGATCGAAGCTGACTTTTCAGTTCCGCATGATCCTGCATATCCTTGAATAACCTCCTGTTGATAGGGAAGGTAGAAAAAAGCTCTCATTAAAAACAATTTATATGTTATGACCAGTTGTCATCTTGTTGAAATGGTTAAAATGATTCATTTTCTGCAAAATCCTCATGTAATAACATGCCTTCTTTCAGTTTATCATTGATTGATCAAAAAGACTACATACCCCATGCGTTCCCAATCGGTGCAATTGCTCTGTATTTCATGTAAACTGGGATATAGTTGTCATATCAAGAACTGGACCTATGGAGGAACTTAATTTTATGCTGCTGCAAGTATCCGGAATTATCAAACGTTTTGGTGTCGATCCAATCCTGGACGGCGTGAACTTACAAATATTAGAACGCGAGCGCATCGGCCTCGTTGGTGTAAACGGTGCAGGAAAATCCACTTTGCTCAAAATTGTAGCCGGTGAAATGTCCTATGACGGAGGACAGATTTTCAAATCCAAAGAAACGACGCTCGGTTACCTGGCTCAGAACAGCGGGCTCCAATCCGACCGTAACATCTGGGAAGAAATGATGAATGTCTTCGCTCACCTGACACAGGCTGAAGCTGATTTGCGTCAGATGGAACGCGATATTGCCGACCCTGCCCAGATGGAAGACGAGAAAAAGTATGCGGACCTGCTGGAACGTTATGCGAAACGATCCGACTGGTTCAAGGACCATGGCGGTTATGAGATGGAAACCCGCATTCGCAGCGTACTGCACGGGATGGGATTCGGCGAATTTTCGCCAGACACCCCCATTGCTACGCTGAGCGGCGGGCAGAAGACACGCCTTGCGCTTGCTCGTATTTTGCTTCAGGCACCCGATCTGCTCATGCTAGACGAGCCTACCAACTATCTCGATATCGCCACCCTTACTTGGTTGGAAGATTATCTGAGAGGTTATTCAGGCGCACTGCTCGTGGTATCCCATGACCGGTACTTCCTTGATCGACTCGTAACAACCATCGTTGAGATCGAACGTCACCGCTCCAAAAAATATACGGGCAATTACAGCCGTTATATGGAACTCAAAGCTGCCGAATATGAAACTCAGATGAAGCAATATGAGAAACAGCAAGGCGAAATCTCCAAGATGGAAGATTTTGTTCAGAAAAACATCGTACGTGCGTCGACGACCAAACGCGCTCAAAGTCGGCGCAAAGCCCTCGACAAAATGGATCGGCTTGATAAACCAATGGGAGATTTGAAAAAAGCCCATTTTTCCTTCGAAACCGCCGTTATGTCAGGCAAGGAAGTGCTTCGAGTGGATCAGCTGTCTGTCGCTTATGACGAGGCTTCTCCATTGTTCCGCAACGTATCCTTCGATCTGCGACGCGGGGAAACGGTTGCTCTGATTGGACCAAACGGTATTGGTAAATCCACCATGCTGAAGTGTCTTACGGGAAGTTTACGTCCGGTAAGCGGGGAGATCCAATGGGGAACAAAAGTGCAGATTGGCTATTATGATCAGGAACAGACTGGACTCAATCCGTCCAACACGGTTCTGGAAGAACTGTGGAGTGCCTATCCCGGGATGGAAGAAGCACGCATTCGGACCGTACTGGGGAACTTTTTGTTCAGCGGTGACGATGTGCTCAAGAAAATCTCCTCCCTCAGCGGCGGTGAGAAAGCACGTGTGTCTCTTTCCAAGCTGATGTTGAAGGAAGCCAACATGCTCATTCTGGATGAGCCTACGAACCATCTCGACCTGTTTGCCAAAGAAGTGCTGGAAGCGGCATTAATGGATTATGAAGGCACCCTGCTGTTCATCTCCCATGACCGGTACTTCCTCAACAAAATGGCTGAACGCATTGTTGAGCTTCATCCAGGCGGCACAGAACAATATCTCGGTAATTACGATGATTATGTGGAGAAAAAACAGGAGCTTGAGGACATCGCACGTGAAGCTGCTGAGGCACGTCAGGCTTCGTCCAAGAACTCGTCCAAATCCGATCTGAACACAGCCACAACCGAAAAATCCGGAGCGGCTTCATTCGAAGCGGAAAAACAGGCGAAGCGTGAAGAGCGCAACCGACAACGCAAGCAGGAAGCTCTGGAACAACAGATTGCGGAGTTGGAAACAAAGATTACCGAACTTGAGGCACAGATGGCTCTGCCTGAAATCTATCAGGATTATATGAAGCTGCAAGAACTCCAGCAACAATCGGAGGAACACAAAGCAGAACTCACCAAAGCCTACGAGGACTGGGAAGAACTAGCTATGGAATAGTACGAATAGTACAGACTCAGACCATAGCTTGAGAGCGTCATACAATTATAGTAGTACCACCGGCTGATTCCTTATTGGGATCAGCTTTTTGTTTGTTGAGGATGCGTATTGAAGCTATGCACCTTATGTTCTTTATGTTCCTTGAGTTTGAACTCTAACATACGGAGGTGGGGGGAGCTGTTTTGGCTTTTGTCAAATTTACTCGAATGAAGAGAAATATTTTCATCCCCTTTCCCCTCACACTTATCCACAAGAAAGCAATATAGCAAGCACACTAATAAGCTTAATTATACAGCGGTAGAATAGCCTTTTACACACAAAAACCATATTTATCCACCAAGTTATCCACTTTATCCACAACTTTGTGGATAGCAGGGTATCATTCTATCCCCTAAACCCTTTCCGTTTCGAAAACTATACTGGTTTGGCTTTGCGGTAGTTACCCACAAATTACACTGGATATGTGGATAACTATAATAACACCTTGACAAATGCATCCTTCCACTACTCAATGTTCCTCCATAATAAGACAAAAGCAGACCTTTGTCGTTTAAGGCCTGCCCGTCATTTATTTACTATATGCCATGCATATTTACATCGAATTGCAATTGCTACTATTGCCGCTTTAGATGCGATCTGGAAAAAGATGTTTTACGCATGTGCTTCTTGTTCATGATGTTCGGAAGACTCAGCCTTCAGCCCAGCAGCATTACAAGCGGCCACATAAGCAAGACCGGCAGCCATGACGATATCATTATGTGTTGCCGTTCCCCGGAACTCACGTCCTGCACGCTCCACGGTAACTACAGCTTCCGCACTTGCACCCTCTCCACCACTCAAGGCATGCATCTCCATATCTACAAATGCAATATCATCGGAAATACTCTGACCAATCGCACGGATGGTTGCATCCACGGGTCCACCGCCAACAGCGGAGTAAGATTGTTCTCCAGCGCTTGTGCGAATGCGAACGGCGGCCATTCGATCCGTCATGCTACCCGCCGTCACCTGCAATTCAACCAGTTCATAGTCCTGTGCAGGAATATTCATGGTCTGGCTAACCATCTGTAATAACTGGTCGTCACTGACCACTTTTTGCTGGTCTGCGGTTTCTTTGAACACCTCATACAATTGCTCCATCTGCTGTTCATCCGGCTCAAAACCGTATTTGCGAACCCGATCCTTCAGGGCGTGACGACCGGAGTGTTTGCCCAAAATAATCATGCTGCGCGGAATACCCAGCGCTTCAGGGTCCATAATTTCATAGGTGTTCCGATTCTTCAGCAGACCATCCTGATGGATGCCAGATTCATGCTGGAATGCATTACGTCCCACCACTGGTTTGTTGTACGCAATCGGGAAATGCATTGCACGGCTAATCTGACGCGAAGTCTCATACAGCTGATTCAGCTTAATGTTCGTCGTTGCACCAATTGCGTCTCCCCGAGTCTCCAGCGCCATAATCAGCTCTTCCAGTGCACAGTTCCCCGTCCGTTCTCCGATACCATTGATGGTCACTTCAATCTGGCTAGCCCCATTGGCAATCGCAGCCAAGCTATTGGCTACGGCCAGGCCCAGATCATTATGACAGTGGGCACTATAGCGAACCTGATCGCCACCTCTTGCACCCTCACGCACCCGGCGGAACATCTCGCCATACTCATGTGGCAGGGCATAACCGACCGTATCCGGCAGATTGATAATGCTGGCCCCTGCTTCAATGGCAACTTCAACCATTTCAATCAAATCGTCCATCTTGGTACGGGCAGCGTCCATGGCTGTGAACTCTACGATGTCCGTGAACTGGCGGGCATAAGATACCATCTCACGAGCGGTAGCCACCACTTCACTGCGCGGACGGCGTAGTTGATGCTCAATATGAATATCCGAAGAAGAAATAAACAGGTGAATTCGGCGACGTGCTGCATCCGCTGTTGCTTGAACTGCTGAATCGATATCACCTTTGACCGCACGCGCGAATCCACAGATTTCCACGTTCTGCAATTGTCTCGAAATCGCCTGAACCGCCGCGAACTCACCTGGACTGGAGATCGGGAATCCAGGCTCAATGACGTCGATACCCAGAGAAGCCAGTTGGTGTGCGAGTTCAATTTTTTGCTCGGGTTGCAGACTTGCCCCTGGTGCCTGTTCTCCATCACGCAGCGTTGTATCAAAAATCTCAATCATGCGTTTGTTATTAGTTGTTGTCATATCCATCAACCTCCATCAAATTTTTATAAACATTCTCGTTGCGATCCACGAGCCACAGAACACCCGCTAATCGCCGTCACTGTTGTTATATATTTTGTTTGTAAACACGTATGTTGTTTGTAGCTTAGTCCTTGGTGATCACTAATACCTGTTGAATGTTTCGTGCCTATACTTGTTGTTCAATGTTCATTACTCGTTCGTTGTATATCATGCTTACCTTCATGACAGAGTGTACGTCGACTTACACCCTGATCCTCTGACTTTTCAATCTCCATATGGTTCTTCCCATGCCCACCCTGCTGCCGGCAGCAAACACAAATAACCCGCCATCTCATATAAGAGACGGCGGGTTATTATCCCCTCCGCGGTACCACTCTCGCTTGATGGGCCAGGCTTGCGCCGGACTCCATCCACCTCGTCGTCTCCGAGATCCGCTGGATGTGCGTGCAAGCACGACATCACTGGAATTCGGAGAAACACCCTATAACGGGGGTTAACCGTTGCTGTGTAACACATGTTGTTGTCTATCAGGACAACTGGACGATCGATATCGTCCCCACGCTTCCACAACTCTGTTCCCGGGCGAGATTCGAATGATTCCAGCCACTGCGTCGCACCACCCCGCAGCTCTCTGAGCGCTTTATCATTCTACTGCTCCCGTTCATCACATGTATAATATGACCTGACCTAACTTCATTCATCCTTATTTTGAAAATCAAAAAAAGCCTGCCACCTCATGCAATAATGCAAGAGACGACAGGCTGTTCACCTTCGCGGTACCACTCTTGTTGACTTCCTTCCTGTTCATTCAAGACAACCCCTGAATGCTTTCGCATATCCGGATCACTTGAAGCAGCCTGAAAGCCCCCTCAGTTATCGTCAGTTGATCCTTGTAATAACGGTCCTACCAACAACGGCCCATTCACGGAGGCAACCCGTAACCATGTACTTTGGGCCATGATCGGCCTTCGGATTCTCCCGGGGAGTCACCGTGTTCCATCGTTCCGCTTCCAGGTGAGTTTCAGGTTTCCTTCGACTGCGTTGCACCATACCGCAGCTCTCTATAACCGGGAATGACCTTACTATTCCTGTTCATCGCGTTTATCAGTTCAGGAATCTGAATTCCTGTTTAAATTTGTAACTAAATATACATTCTTTACATCCCTGCTGTCAACTCTTAATCTCAAACTGCTTGCCTATACGGACTGAACGGACCATTGCTCCAGAGAAAGTCCCGGATCTGCCTTCGCATCAAATTCAGCAATTTCTCCCCGCTGCCATTTCAGATATGCAGCTGCTCCTATCATGGCCGCGTTATCCGTACAATATTCCATTGGCGGGATTAACAGTTCAAGCCCTTCCTTCGTGCATCGCTCCTGTAAAGCCGAGCGCAATCCCCGGTTTGCTGCAACACCACCGCATAATAACAGTTGACGTGAACCATACTCACGAACTGCTCTAACAGCTTTCTCTACCAGTACTTCAACAACAGCTTCCTGGAAACCACGCGCAACCGCAGACGGCTCCACGGTTTCTCCGCGCATTTTAGCCTGGTTGAGCACATTCAGTACAGCAGACTTCAGACCACTGAGACTGAAATCGTACGAACCTGCTTCCAGCCATACCCGTGGTAATGGCACTACATCCTCCGCTTCAGACGCCATCCGGTCCACATGCGGGCCTCCCGGATAAGGACAACCCAGTGCACGTGCTACTTTGTCATACGCTTCGCCTACGGCATCATCACGTGTACGACCAATCAGTTTGAACTTACCCTCGGATTCCATATGCACGAGTTCTGTATGTCCACCAGATACGACCAGTGCCATAGCCGGATATTGCAGTTCATGAGTAAGTCGGTTGGCATAGATATGCCCCGCAATATGATGTGTACCAATGAGCGGTTTGCCCAGTGCCATCGCCATCGTTTTGGCTGCAACGATACCCACCAGCAGTGCTCCGACCAGCCCAGGTCCCTGTGTTACGGCAATTGCACTTAGATCACGTGGACGAATGCCGGACTGTTCGATCGCTTGTTCCAGCATCAACGTAATGACTTCAACATGTTTCCGTGAAGCCACTTCAGGTACAACGCCACCAAATGCCTTATGCGTCTCAATCTGACTTGAGATCAGATTGGACAACACTTCCCGTCCATCTTTGACTACTGCTACCGATGTTTCATCACAGCTTGTCTCCACCGCCAAAATGTAGGATGGTGCAGAATTTATTTTTTCATTAAGTTCGTTCATGAATCCAGTACGCTTCCTTCCTCTTCGCCGCTCCGGCCTGCAGACGGCAAGTTCGCCCACATAATCATCGCATCTTCCCCATTATCGGAGTAATACCCTTTACGAAGACCCGCCGATTCAAACCCTTTTTTCTGATATAAACGCTGAGCAATGCTGTTCGAGACTCTGACCTCCAGCGTCATTCGTTCCATCCCGAGATAAGCCGCTGTGCTCATTAATTCATCCAGTAACTTTTCACCAAGCTTGCGTCCACGATACGCGCCTCTGACTGCAATATTGGTAATATGGGCTTCATCCATGATCGTCCACATACCTGCATAGCCAATGGCCTTGCCTTCCAATTCCATCACCATATATTTAGCAAAATGATTGTGTGTCAATTCATTTTGAAATGCTTCTTCCGTCCAGGGCAGGGTAAAGGCCTCATGTTCAATCTCCATCACATCGGGAATATCCGCGAGTGTCATGAACCTGAACTGAAGCGTTGCTTCCTGCTTATTATTCGCCACATTGTCCATCTGCTTGCCCTCCCCCTTTAGTGCGTGTTCAAAAAGACCGGTTTTCAGTACCGAGAAGATGGGATGAAGCTAGAAATGGAGTAGCGGAGCGTAGGGTAAACTACGTGAGCAACTACAATGTTTCCAAAGGAAACATACTTCGTAAGCCTCCCGCTTATTTCGGCTGAATTCCATATTCGATGCTGATGATGCCACCAGGTATCCTTCGTAATCAAAAGCAGACTTTTTGAACAACCTCTTTTAGCCTTTGCGCAGCAGATTGGCTTCCGCTTCAGACAGCTGGGTGTAGTTCGGTACCAGCGCATGCACGTCATCACGCTGACCTGCAAGCAGCGCGGCGGCGCCAAGGCGCCCAACCCAGCGGCCTTCCAGCTCATAAGGTACGAGCTGGAGCGCCGTCCCTTCGGGGCAGCGAAGCTCCGCCGCTGCCGCAGCATGAGGGCCCGTCTCGCCGACGATCCAGACGGCTACGGGCCGCTCTTCCGGCGCCGTCTCCGCCATGCGGGCGGCGAGGGCTTCCAGCCATCCGTCCATCTTGCGGATGGCATCAGGCGCCAGACGCCGGGGCGCATCGCTCCCGGCGGAGGCAAACAGCGCGGTGCACGCTTGACCGCGCCGTGCATCCACAAGCGGAACGATCCAGTGGACAGGGGCAGCACCTGTGCTGCTCTGGTCCGCGGATGGCGTTCCGCCAGCCCCTGCTGCGGCATCCTCTGCCGCAGCTTCTGCCTTGGCGGCAAGTCCGCTGTGCCAGCCGCCCCAGGCGATGGCCTGAAGGCTGGACACCCCGGCTACGGGGATGTCCCATGCCCAGGCCAGTGTCTTCGCCGCGGTCACCGCAATGCGGATGCCCGTGTACGAGCCTGGGCCAACGCCAACGGCAATGCCGTCCAGTTGCCCAGGCTGTGTGTTGCTGGCGGCCAGCAGCTGCTCCATCACCGGTACAACGTGTACCGAATGGTTACGCTCAGCCCGTTCATTGCGTTCTTCCAGAAGCGCATGATCTTCCATCATCGCAGCTGCCATCACTGCGGTGGATGTATCCAACGCCAAAAACCGCTGACGCGGCTCTTTTTGTAAATCTTCCATCATCATTTGACTCCATTCTGTCTGAACTGTCGGCATATGGCTGCATAAGTCTCGCCGTACCCATCCAGTGTAATCGTTCGATCCTCCAGGCCGGTTGTTTCAATCTGCACATGCAAGTGCTCTTGCGGCAGCAATTCGGGAATGATACTCGACCATTCCACCAGACTGACTCCGGTTCCATAGAAGTATTCATCAAGTCCAAGCTCATCCGCTTCTTCCAGCGATATGCGATATACATCCATGTGATATAAAGGCAGACGCCCTTCATACTCCTTGATTAGTGTGAATGTGGGACTGCTTACCACATCACGTACACCCAAATGCCAGGCAAATTTCTGTGAAAATGCCGTTTTCCCCGCGCCCAGATCACCATCCAAAGCAACCACCATGCCGGCGTTTGCCTGTCTGGCTAGTGCGGAAGCGAGTGCTTCTGTATCTGCAATGCCATGGGATTGATACACCCACTGCTCGTGCGTCTGATTCAATATTCGCCCCACCTTTGGCGGTCCAGCCGCCTGAGTTCACTTTGAACCTTATTATATCGGTCCCTTTCTTCCCCCGCAACATCCAAGGAGGCAAGCTGAAATATAACATGCATTATTAGACGTGTCACAAAACTCGCTTCCTTCGAAGTTTCAGACACCCACTAGGAAAAACCAAAAACCGGCACCTCTCGGTACCGGCCGTGTTATGCATAAGTTTCAGCTTTTATTCATTCTCGAATCCCTCAATAACTATATGCTACTTGTATCTACTCCTCCAATCGATCCACACGAACCGTCTGGGTATTTCCCGGCCTGCTGCCAACCTGAACGGTTGCCATACCATTGGCTTCATCCACATTCTCGATCCAGACTGGATCTCCCTCCAATGTAACGGCAATGGTATCCTTGGAATCATAGATTGCTTTGGCGCGCTTTGCATCCATCATCTTATTCATACTCCCCTTCTGGATCATCATGTGACTCTCGAACCATGCTATCTGTTGTACTTTCACCAATATACCCGTTATCTTCCGTAACCTGCCCCCCGCCTAACCCTTCATTCACCATCCGGTCAATGTCGAGCATGAACGACTCCCGATCAAGGGGCAATTCTTCCGAAGTGACCGCTTCCCAGTTTACAGCTGTAGCAGGTGTATAGAATTCTTCAGCACTTTCGGCTTTGGCAAGTGGATACGGAGAAAATGCATGCTTGTGTGCTTCTTCCTCATCACGTCTGTTCTTCAATATTGCACCTCCCGGCATATGTGCTGCGAGAATAACCACCTATCCCATGCTCGTCTTCCTGTCGGAATCCAAACATGTTTCTGTTATCATCCCCGAGTCTCGCCGAACCATACGAATTCGTTCATCTACAAGACGATTATCCCTTGCACCAGATGCCCATACTATTGAATAAAAAGGTACCTCAATGAAAGGAGCCGATCTATGCATACCGTCTGGAAAGGTGCAATCAGTTTTGGCCTTGTGCACGTCCCTGTCAAAATGTTCTCGGCTACCGAAGACAAAGACATCTCCATGCGCTATATCCATAAAGTCTGCGGCAGCCCGCTCGCTTATGTTCGTCAATGCCCCTCCTGTGAAGTGGACGTAAAGTGGGAAGAGATCACCAAAGGCTATGAATATGAAAAAGGAAAGTTTGTACTCTTCGAGAAAGATGAATTGGAAGCGTTAAATGATTCCACCAGCAAAACCATTACCATACTGGATTTTGTGGACTTGACTGAGATTGATCCGATTTATTTTCAGAAAACATATTACCTATCGCCCGATCAGGCTGGGGGAAATGCCTACCAGTTGTTGATGAACGCGATGCGAGATACCGGCAAAATTGGGATCGCCAAAATCTCCATTCGCTCGAAAAGCAGTCTGGCTGCCATACGTGTGCTGGAAGATTGCCTCTCCATGGAGACGATTTTCTATCCGGACGAGATTCGTCCTGTCTCCCAGGTGCCCAACTTGCCTGAAGTGCAGAACGTGAATGAAAAGGAACTCACGATGGCAAAGTTGCTGATTGATCAATTGTCCACGCCTTTTGAACCCGGTAAATACACCGATGACTATCGCAGCAAACTGCTGGATCTTATTCAGCACAAAGTGGCAGGCGAAGAAATCAAGATTGCTCCAGCCAAACCTGAAGCCAATGTGATGGATTTGATGGCTGCCTTGCAGGCAAGTATCGAGGCCGTGAAGCCTATTCCGGCTGACCCTGGGACAACAACGGCCAAGCCTAAGAAACGTGCACCGCGAAAAACGCCTGCTCAAGCGGTTGCCGGAGGAGAATCCGATACACCTGCTGCACCAGCCAAAAGAAAAAAGACGACACCCAAACCAAAAGTTTGAATGTCGCTAAGGCAAGACCGATTCCGTTATATGACTCATGTAACGAGGTCTACTCCGATCCGGCTTCACAGTCGGATTTTTTTGTTTTACAGAACGATTGAAGCAGTACTAGTCAATAAAACTCCAGTTATAATTCCAAAATGCGATTGACGAAAGCTGATTTATATTTTATATTAACTTATGAAAAGTAACTTATTTATGAATATACAGTCACCCTCTAATTCTGCTTCAACAGTATGCAATTAAATAATCCGTTTTCAACGCATACAAACAACCAAACACTAAGCCCTATTATCTATGATCACATAATCAGGAGGAAACCATCATGAATACAACGTATCAAATCCCTGCCACAACCCATCTGGGTGAAGTGAGTCTCCGAATTATGAACCTGGAGCGTTCAATTAAGTTCTATACCAATGTGGTTGGATTGAAATTACTGGAGCGTAGCGGCAAAGTCGCTACGTTGACAGCCGACGGAAAACAGTCCCTGCTGCGATTGGAAGAGCTCACGGATGGAATTACCCTGCCGGAACGCTCACACGCTGGCTTGTATCATTTCGCCATCCTGCTGCCTGACCGCAAGTCCCTGGGTCTTGCTCTTCGTAATCTGGCTGCATCCGGTATCGATATCGGCCAAGGCGATCACTTGGTCAGCGAAGCTTTCTATATCTCCGATCCCGATCAGAACGGAATTGAAATCTATGCGGACCGTGCACGTGATACTTGGAAACGGGATAGCGACAATAACTACGTAATGGCAAGTGATCCTGTTGATGTGGAAAGCCTTTTTGCCATATCGGAGAATGAACCTTGGCAGGGTCTGCCTGCTGGCACTGTTATTGGTCATGTACATTTCCACGTCCGCAGCCTGGAAGAAGCCCGCAACTATTACACCGGCATACTCGGTTTTGATATCGTGGGTAACTTCGCGAACATGTCAGCACTATTTGTATCCGCAGGCGGCTATCATCATCATCTGGGACTTAATATCTGGGCAGGTGTGAATGCACCTGTCAATCCAGATAACGCTACAGGAATTGACTACTTCACCATTGTGTACGCCTCAAAGGAACAATTGGATCAGGCACTTGAACAATTGCGTCATTCCGGTGCAGTCGTTACACAAGTGGAGGGTACCTGGTTTACGGTAGACCCACAGAACATCCGTGTACGTCTAACCGCTGCCAATTGATTTTGTTAGGACACACACGATCATTATGGATAATTTCATAACACAAGCCCGAGTACCTGATTTCTCCACATCACAGAGAGATCGGATACCCGGGCTTTTTCATTCGCTTTTTATAAGACCGTCCATATTAGTGCATCCTAACGACTACTCCGACAAGTTAAATTCAAAAAATATGGAGATCGAAAAGACGCATGATGTTTAGGGCGTTCGTTTCTCTAATGCTCCGGACAAGAAAGGAGTACCCCATGTTCAAACCGTTGATTCCATTCGAACCCATCTCCAGAGATACCTTACCCACAGGACCGCAATGGATTGCCCAGGTCAAGTGGGATGGAGTCCGCATGCTTGCCTATGAGGACGGGCATGAGCTGCGCCTGGTGAATCGCAGATTACATGATCGAACCGCACAGTATCCCGAGCTGGTAACACCACGCAATTTATGTTCAGGCTCCTCTTATATTTTGGATGGAGAAGTTATTGCGCTGGACCCAGACACCGGAAAACCTTCGTTTTATCATGTTCTTCGGCGGGATCGGATGAGCAGACCCGAAGGTATCGCCCAAGCCATACATCAGATTCCGGTCACATATATGGTATTTGATATCCTGTTCTATGAGGGGAAATGGGTGACGGATCAGCCTTTAGCAGATCGACAGCGCCTGTTGCACGAGGTCCTTAACACCGCTCCCCATGTTCAGGAGGTCACCAATACGCTGGATGCCGCTTCCCTGCTTACGGTCATGAGACAACATCAGATGGAAGGCATTGTCTGCAAGGATCTCACCAGCAGTTATGGCATACAGGGCAAGGACCAGCGCTGGCAGAAAGTCAAAATCATGCATGATGTATATGCCATGATCGGGGGAGTCACGTACCGCAGCGGTATTGTGAATGCCGTCGCGGTCGGTGTATATGATGGGCCTAATTTTGTCTATATTGGTCATGTCGGGACTGGCAAATTGAACTCCAATACGTGGCGGGAACTCACACATCAAGTCGAGCCTTTGATCAGACAGGACAGACCGTTCCATAATGTACCCGAGCGCAGTGCAGAGACCACCTGGGTGGAACCACGAATAGGAGTCAAAGTGCAATATATGGAGCTGACTCACCATCACACTCTACGCCATCCCAGTATTCAAACCTTCGCGGATGTAACCCGCGAGGATTGCCTGGCGAACCAGCTTCTTCCATGATGAAGAGTTCGCTGCACTCGTGTTTTGGCCCATGTTTCAATAATTCATTACACGTATAGGAGGTGTTCCATATGGCCCCCAAGATCCAGGGAACCATCATAATAGAAGGCACAGAACTGACGGTAACGAACCCGGACAAGCTGTTATGGCCGGATGCGGGTGTCACCAAAGCCATCTATCTGCAAAAGCTGGCCGCTCTGGCTCCTTATCTGCTCACGTATACGAGCAATCGACTTCTCACCACGATAAGATATCCCCACGGCGCTGGAGGGACATTTTTCTATCAAAAGAATGCCCCTGAGCCTATACCAGATTATGTGCGGACTGAAGTTCACGACGGCATCCGCTATGTGGTCATGAATGGACTTCCCGAATTGTTATGGCTTGGCAATCTGGCCGCACTTGAATTTCATCCTTCTCTGCATACTGTGGGAAGCCATCTGCCCAGTGAATGGATGATTGATCTGGACCCCTCTCAGGAACATGAACCGCGGATCATGCAAGCTGCACTCATCGTTGGCGAAACCCTGACTTCCCTTGGTCTGAGGTCTATTCCCAAAACTTCGGGCGCAACAGGAGTTCAAATCATCGTTCCCATTGTGCAAGGAGTAACCTTTGATGAATTGAGAGAGATCGGTTATTTTGTGGGTAAATATGTCACTCAGAAGCACCCGGATCTGTTCACACTGGAACGACTCAAAAAGGACCGTGGAGACCGCATTTATTTTGACTATCTCCAGCATTATGGAGGCAAGACCCTTGCCGCTCCCTATACACCACGTGCCAAATCCGGGGCCACTGTCTCTACACCCCTTACCTGGGACGAGGTTAGAAGAAACGTCTCCATCCAGGATTACCATCTGATGAACATTATTGAACGCTTGAACAAAACCGGTGATTTAATCGCAGCTGTTGAACCCCAACCGGTGGAGCTCATTCTCAAACATTTGAAGAAAAAATAGCCGACTCCCTCATCACAAGGGTGTCGGCTATTATCATTCATGCGTATATCAATCGCTAATGGATACCTTTTTTCTTGAAACGTCCGCCCTTCACATCATGAATGTTACCGATAGCCACAAAGGCTTGCGGGTCCCAATCTTCAACGATGGTCTTCAGCTTTGCTTCTTCCAAACGGGTGATCACGACAAAGATGATCTTTTTCTCGTCCCCGCTGAATCCGCCCTCTCCATCCAGGAAAGTTACACCACGACCAAGACGGTCTGTCAGGGCTGAACCGATATCACGATATTTATCACTAATGATCCATACCGATTTGGACTGGTCAAGTCCCTCATTCACAATATCAATCATCTTCATCGCAATATAATATGCAATCATGGAATACAGGGCGTTCGGCCAGCCGAATACAAATCCTGCACCTGCGAAAATAAACACGTTAATGAACAATACGATCTGTCCTACAGACAACGGTGATTTCTCACTAAGCAGGATGGCGACAATCTCCGTACCATCCAGTGAACCACCTGAACGAATCACGAGTCCAACCCCCACACCCAGGATCAATCCGCCGAATACGGCTCCGAGCAATGGCTCTCCTGGTGTTAATGCAGGCACGCGGTGCAACAACGCAGTCCCGATGGACATCACCACGATCCCAAGCAGCGTGGATAACGCAAATGTTTTACCAATCTGCTTGTATCCCAGAATCAGGAATGGCAAGTTGAGCAAGGTCAGGAATACTCCGAGTGGCAGATGCGTTAGCTCTGACACCATAATCGAAATACCTGTAATCCCACCATCAATTACGCCATTGGGCACAAGGAATATTTCAAGTGATACAGCCATTAGTGCAGCACCAATAAGAATCATCACAATACGTTGCAGCAGCTTTAATGTAAACACCGAGCTTTTGACCCCGCGGTCAGCTGGCTTGGCTGTTAGTTCTTTCACCGTTACATTGGACATGGTATCCCCCCCGTTAAATCAGTGTGTGAATCCATTTTATAAATCATTTAAATACTCAGGGTGAATCTACATCTAGAAAACAGCGTTCTACATGTACCCTGGCTATACAAGCACAAGCATCTAAAGGCGATATAAAATGGATTCAAAATGGTCTTCATCCCGGTTTGCACTTTCAGAAGAGAGCAAAAGGGAGCCTGTTTTCCCGCAGACTCCCCTCCTCACCAAGACATAATTTATATATCTATTATATCATAAAAGATCAAATTTGCGCAAAATACTTAGCAAAAAGAAGATAAATTCACAAAAAGTGAACTTATCTTCAGAAATCTGCCCTAAATCGGCTAAAGAAGCGGAGAAAGCATCCGAGAAAGCATTTCTGCGCCTTTTTGCCGTCGTGAACGCCTCTGAAATACCTCCCCATTGATCTGACTGCATTCCCCGAGATCACGTTCAAAGTCAGTGATCAAACGACGAATCGGAGAGGACTCGAACAGGACAGCCGTTAACTCAAAATTGCAAAAAAAACTGCGCATATCCATATTGGCCGTGCCTACCGTTGCAAGCAACTCATCCACAATCATCACTTTGGCATGTACAAAACCTTTGCGATATTGGTAAAACTCAACACCTGCTCGCAGAAGTTCCTCTACATAAGAAAGGGATGCCAAATGAACAAGCTTTGAATCGGATTGATACGGAATGATAATTTTCACATCAACGCCACTGACAGCGGCTGTTTTGAGTGCCTCATACAGGGCAGGATCAGGAATAAAATAAGGTGTGGTAATGTAAATCCGGTCACAGGCTACCGAAATGGCTCCAAAACACATTTCCTGAATGGCATCCCAGTCCTGATCCGGCCCACTGGCCAGAATCTGAATTCGTTCTTCCCCGCTACAGATATGAGGTGGAAACAATTCCGCAAGCTGGGGTTCGGTAATTCGCTCACCGGAAGCCAATTTCCAGTCGTTAAGGAACGTACTTTGCAGGAAATATACGGCATCTCCCTCAATCTGCACATGTGTATCCCGCCAGAAACCCACCTCCGGATATCGTCCAAGGTAATCATCGCCTACATTAATGCCACCCACGAAGCCAACCTGTCCATCCACAACAACAATTTTACGGTGATTCCGGTAGTTGACTCTTCGGTCAATTGTGGCAATCAGTGGCGGGAGAAAATAATGAAACTCCACACCTGCATCCTGCAGTTTGCGGATAAAACTCCAGCTCATCTTGTGGCTGCCGAGACCGTCACAAATAAACCGAACCTTCACACCCTCCTGTGCCTTGCGAATCATGACATCCTGAAACTTCGTACTGATCACATCATCACGGAAAATGTAAAATTCCACATGCAGATGGTGCTTTGCTTTTTCCATTTCGCTCAGCATTGCCGCAAATGCCTCTTCACCATTTGTGAGCACCGTACTGTTGTTACAACCTGTAATCGGGCTCTCCGACAGATGGGATAACAGGTTAAACAATCGATGCTGGTGGCTGAAACGATCGCCAGGCATATGTTCAACATCTCCAATGATGTGGGCTTGTTCCCAAATCGTTTCCTTCATTTCACGGAAGATCCGCGATCCACCCTTGCGAAGTTTTTTTCGTTTGTTATAATCCTGAGCTACGAAATAGTACACTACAAAACCGATCAAAGGCACGCAGAACAAAATAAACAGCCAAGCCACAGCTTTAGCCGGATTACGAAATTCCAGCAATAGAATTGTGGCTGCCTGGAAAATAAATACGAGTAATATAATGACCAGCCAGAACATTTGGCTTCCTCCTCAAGTGACAAGCTTCATGACCTTGCCCTTCTCTCACCTACACAGCTTTGACGATTATGTAATCAGCTAATCATAGATACCCATTGTACCCCCTATTCGTAACGTTTACTTAGATAAAACTTTACATAATCAGACGGAATACTTGATTCTGGAAATTCAAATTTCTACTTTGTTCATTGTATATTTTGACTGTGTTACCTTCTACATATCAGTTTAATCATGGAGCAGATTCGCATTGTGACGCCAATCTGCTCATTCCACCTTCCAGACTCTTCCTCATTTCTTTGTCTGGAGGTGGTCTTCTTACGTAAAATTAGATATAATAATCGTTAAAAACTTATTACCTAAAGGAGAAGAGCAGTGAATGGAAAGTGAGAGGTATGCGTTAAATTTAGTAATGGTTGCTTTTTTGATAGGACTTTCGGCGTTTTTTGTTGCAGTGGAATTCGCTCTAGTGCGGGTTCGGCCGAGCCGGATCGACCAAATGATTGCAGAAGGAAACAAGCGTGCGCTGGCTGTTAAACAAGCCGTTGCCAATCTGGACGGATATTTGTCTGCCTGCCAGCTTGGAATCACGATCACATCTCTGGGACTGGGCTGGCTGGGTGAACCGACGGTAGAGAAGATTCTCCACCCTGTGTTTGAAAGCTTGCAAATTCCTGAGGCGGTTTCTTCATTCTTATCGTTTGTTATCGCGTTTGCTTCCATCACGTATCTGCATGTTGTGGTTGGTGAACTCGCTCCAAAAACGATTGCAATCCGGAAAGCCGAGACTGTTGCACTGCTGACGTCTACACCTATCATCTGGTTTAACCGAATTATGTATCCTTTTATCTGGCTGTTAAACGGCTCAGCGAACCAACTGGTGAAACTGTTCGGAATCAAACCTGCTTCCGAGCATGAAGATGCACACTCCGAAGAAGAGTTGCAGATCATTATTAATGAAAGCTTCGAAAGTGGTAAAATTAACCAAGCCGAGTTCGGTTATGTAAGCCGGATCTTTGCCTTTGATGAGATGTTAGCCAAAGAAATCATGGTACCCCGGACCGATATGGTCTGCCTTTATGTGAATAGAACGAATGAGGAAAACCTGGAGATCATTCGTGAGGAACAATATACCCGTTTTCCGGTAGTTAATGAGAGTAAAGACGATATCATCGGTATCATTAATACGAAACAATTCTTCCTGGAACTTTACGGAAACGATGAACCTGTCGATCTATCCTCCCTGATCCAGCCCGTATCGGCTGTTCACGAAACAACTCCTGTGAAGGACTTGCTCAAGAAAATGCAGAAGGATGGCGTACATATCGCCGTGCTGGTCGATGAATATGGCGGAACTTCCGGAATTGTAACCATCGAGGATGTACTTGAGCAGATTGTTGGTGAGATTCGCGACGAGTTCGACGCAGACGAAGTGGAAGATATTCAAGTCATCAATGAGAACTATGTCATTATGGATGGCAAGGTTTCCTTATCGAAGGTGAATGACATGTTTATGTCCAGCCTGGATGCAGATGAGTGGGACACCATTGGTGGATGGCTCTACAGCCATCGTCCCGAGATGAACGAACAGGAAGAATATGAGTTCGAGAATCTAATCTTTGTTTTGCTGGAAAAAGACAAGAATCGGTTCTACAAAGTGGCCGTTGTTCCCAAGGAACCATTGACCATGTCTGATTATACCGATGAAGACGAGAAAGAGTCCAATTGGTCTAAATAAAGCAAATTTATAAATAAGAAAAGGAGCACTTGCCTATATCGGTAAGTGCTCTTCTTATATATCTCGCCCCATCCGTCACTTCTCCAATTTATCATTCAACCAAGAATGGAACTCCCGTTTTTAGTTAGATTTTAATACCCACTTCGCAATATCATCGATAATGGCTTTGGAGACATTAGATGGCTCAGCGTACTCTTGACCGATTGAAAGCCCATCATAGCTGGATAAAAGATGATTTACCTTTGGATAGCTATTGTACGTTACATTGGAATGACCTTCAAGAGACGATTTCCAGGTTTGGAATTGATTCATAGACACTTGCACATCGTTTTCGCCTTGTATAACAAACATAGGTGTATTTTGTGTTTTAGCCAGTTCCGCAGGCACATAATCTCTCTGCTCAAACCACCAATAAGCAGGTTGAAGTGGAAACGCCTCAGGAAGATGATCTACAGAATATTTTGGATCTTTAACCATCGCAGCCACATTTTTATAAAAATCAGCTTGCCCTTGAATGACATCCGTGTCTAAACCAAGCTGCTTCATCCGCTCTACCAATTCGTCCTGCTGCTCGGTAAGCACATCCACAAAGCTACTACTTGGTGCAGCAAGTAAAATACTTCCTGCAATATCATGTTGCTTATCCTCAGCAATGATTAACGGCATTGCAAATCCGCCTTGACTATGTCCAGCTACAAAAATCGCTGTAGAATCAATATGTGCATTCTTTTTAAGCAATCCCACTGCATCGTTTACCTGATCTACGCTCTCTTGTTTTAATGTGAATTTAGGCTGTGAAGCCACCTTATAGGTATGCTCATACGTGACCTTATCGTATCTTAATACAGCAACTCCTTGTGAAGCTAAACCCACCGCAAGATCGCGAAATGGCTTTGCACCACCAATGGCAACATCTTGATTGCTAGGCCCAGATCCGTGTACCAGAATGACAACCGGGAAAGGTCCCTCTCCCTTGGGCAAAGTTAATGTCCCTGGCAAAGCTAAATCACCCTGACCAACCGTAATGTCTTGTTCTGTATAGGCAGATGGGTCGTCGTAGCTTGGTTTTTGATACACATCTGGCGTAGCGGCGGCAATATGCAAATCATCCACAAGTCCGTTATGATTCATTCTGACCGTAATATTTAAACGAGTCAGCTCTGTTTTGAACGTATAGGTAACATTGCGATGCACTGTATTATTTTCTACATGCTTAGCTATGGCTTCACTTGTAATTTTGCCATTTTGTCCTTCTAAAGCTCCCCACAGCTGACTCAACAACGTGGGTGACAACACTCCACTCACAGAGGTATGAACATACTTGGCAGCCTCCTTGCCATCGCCCTCACTAATAAGGGAAATGAATATATCCTCAGGTGCTGCCTTCAGCGTCTCGGTAAGAAATGTCCCATCCATATAGGTAACTCCTTTCGTTAACTGAACAGGATTGTTTAAGGATATGGCTTGCCCATCCACCATCGCCTGTTTCTCTCCTACCTTAACTACAATTGTAAGCTCACTTTTTCGTATTGTGATTTCTCCTGTCTTTTGTTGCCAAGATACCTCTGCCCCATTCTTTTCTGCAATCTCACGAATAGGAACAAGATTTTCACTACCAGCGGATTTTTCAGCAGCTTCTGAGATGGATGTTAACGGAAGGATGAGACCTACGAAAGTAAGAGAAAGTAATAGCTTTTTCCAATTGTTCATTGTAATAACTCCTCCTAATCATTTTATCTATCATATGCATAGATCTATGAGCATTTATTGGCTCAGAACTATACTTATAACAACAGTGGCAATGATGAATAACAACAGGACCCAAGATAGTGGACGAGCGAAGTTAATCGTCCAGCCTATTCCATAACGCTTTTCTATGGTTAAAGAAGGATCATTGGCATTGAAGTAAATAAACCCAAGCTTCCAATAATCATCGTCATTCACAGGCTGCTCCTTGGATCGTTCGTGATCCTCTTGTTGATTACGAATTTTCCCACCGCCTTGTCTGCCTGTGAGAGACAGCCATATAACACCTAACACGATCACCACAGGAGTGATGAAGCTAATAGCTGTTAACAAGACCAGATTAGGGACGAACATATTGATCTGAATGAAGGCAAATAAAATGGTAAGAAGTAAGCCTGTTACAATCGTAAATAGGGACCATTTACGGCGGAATTGAATATTCTCAGCAGCAAATTGGCCAGGATTAGACGTAGTAAGCTGTTGTTTGCTTGATTTAATACTCCAGTTCACCAACATCAGAAGTGCAATGATTCCTAGCTGTACAAGATTAATAGCCAGTACCGAGAGGTAGGTTTTAGGTACACTGGAAGTGACATGGCCCTGAAGATCATACTTTATGGGAATGACGTTAGGGAGTGCCTTATAATTCAGGATCGAAATGATCGCAATAGCTACAATAATAGCCATATGAACGAGAAACCAATAGTTGGAATAGGTGAGTTTATTTTGGCGGAAGGTGGTATCGATTTTAACTCTTTGAGGTGCTTCTACAGTTGTAAGTGTTCCTTTTATCTTTTTCATCTTGAAATGGAATAAGATGTGTAGTGCTGCCCAGTACACAATAAATATCATTGTACTAACACCGGTAATCATTGCGGTAGAATCTTCATTAGCAGATCGGAGAAAATACAGACAGACAAGTATAATCATCCCGTTTCCGATCAGACTTACTGTCGCAAACGTACTTCTTAGCTTACGTAAGATTGGTGTGTAGTAATTATATTGACTTACCGTAACCCCAAAGCTAATTGTTTCCCTTGTCAGATATGGTGCAAAGGATAGAAGTAAGGCTAATGGGGCAAAGATTAAAATGATAGGTAATATACTAAATAGTTGCATACATAACACACTCCCTTGATTCCATTATTCTTTGTTGTGACCCATCTTCACATCATCATACATTTGGTCTAACACCGCAGATAGTTCCTCTTTGGTCATTCCGCGACAGATCGCTTCGGCAATAATCGGTCTTAATTCTCTTTGTTGCTTTTTCAAAAAATCATCCGTTAAACCAGGCATTCCATCAGGGTTCACTACAACTCCCTTTTGTCTATGAACCAGAATGTATCCATCTTGCTTGAGTAGTGTATAAGCCTTATTGACGGTGTGAAGGTTAACACCGATATCTGCGGCCAAATTCCGAACCGAAGGTAACGCCTCACCTGGCTGTAACTCACCACTAGCAATACCTTCAATAATTTGATAAACAAGTTGCGAATAGATGGGAAGTTCGGATTGCATATCCAGTTGAATAATCAAGGGTTCACCTTCTTTTTGTTATCTGTTATATATCAAGTATAACAGTTGTAACATGAGTGAGCAATATGTATGAAAAAAAGCCGCATACCAATGGCGAGGGCAAACTTACCTGACCCTTCACCATTGATATGCGGCTTATCCTGATGAGCTTATCGATGTGATTCAATAACAAACATTAGTAGTGGCACATGACAGCGTTGTATTTCAAACTCCATTTAAGTTTCAGTCTTATCTTCAACAATCCGATAATGGATTTTGCGAACTATAATTTTCAGAATCATATATAGGGGAATCACGATGATCATACCCAAGATATTTCCCAGGTCAGCACCCACGAGCAAAAGGATAACGGTAGTCAGTGGATGAATATCGAGCTGTTTGCCATAGACGTAAGGTGAGATCAGGTTATCCTGAATTTGCTGTGCGATTACAATGATGACCAGTGACCAGATCGCCATCGAAGGTGATTCGATAAACGCAACAATGACAACCGGAATAGCTGCCAGCAAAGCACCCACATAAGGGATGAAGTTCAGAATAATGGATACAACCGTCAGCAGCAATGCGTAAGGCAAACCTAAAATGAGAAAACCGATGTACATCAGAATCCCCAAGGCTACATTAACAATAACCCGGCCAACAATATAGTTGCTTAATGCTTCATCGATCTCATGGACGGTTTCTTCCCCATCCTTCCGATAATGTCTTGGCAACAATAAGGTCAGATTCGTTCCAAACTTGCTGCCTTCCTTGAGCATGTAATACAACATGATCGGGAACGTTGCCAGAATAATAACCAGATTGGATACCACGGAGAATAACCCGGAGACATAATTAGTTACCTGAGTGATCCCTTGGCTCAGAACATCGGATAATCGTGAGAATAGATTGGAATCATCAGGCAGGTATCTGGATACTAAATTGCTCTTTTCAAGTGCATTCAACTGATCGCTGAGTGAAGTAACCAACGCTGGAGCATTCTCCACGAAATTCATCAATTGTTCACGCAGGGAAGGCCATACAAGCACACTAAAACCTGCAAGTATTAATGCAATTACGACATAAATAATCAGAACTGACAATGCGCGTTTGATCTTACGCCTTTCCATATAATCGACGAGCGGGCGCAGCAGATAATAGAAGAAACCAGCAATCAGCAGCGGAATGATGATGATGTGAATCAGTGAGGTCAGGGGGCTGAAAATAAAGTTCACTTTTTCCCCCAGATACACGATGAGCAGCAGCAGAATAATCGCTGTGCATATGCGGTAGAACTTGTTATTTATCAAGAAACGTGATCCCTCCATGCGCTGCTCTGCCAAATTGACTGGAGCGTTCATATGTATATCTAGTCTCATGATACTAAGTACCCTTAAATGACAGTCATGCCACAGGCGATGCTGAATATACCCGTTTTTCTTTCAAAACAAACATTGGAGCAAAAAAAAGAAGCAGGCGTTAGCCTGCCACATCTCTTTTGCTGAATACAACCCAGGAAATCACCATGAAAATAACGTAATACACCGCCAGAACTGCAATGGAGAAACCCAGTGTCATTCCTGCACTTGGGCCACCCATCAGCGCAAAATCCGCCCCGGAGGTCATGTATTTGCTAAGATCCATGTTGTTGAATAGAACATACTTGGCCCACTCATAACGGACCGGATTGAATATGAGTGAGAAGATACTCTGTGAGAACATAATGAACAGGGATAATCCAATCGCAAGTGCACCTGAACGAAATACGGAGGACACCATAAAGGCAATCGCAAGCGTAATGAACAGATCAACGTACAAATATCCCCATAACGTCAGAGCATTCGTAGCCGGACTACTGCTTCCTCCCGGAGCATCATGGGAGAAAAGGATATAAGACATCAGCATGGCCATCGCGATGACCAGCAATGTACTGACAATACTGAAGCCAACTACAGTCAGGTATTTGGAAGCGAGAACTTTGCTTCGTGACCATGGACGGATCAGCAATAGCTTAATGGTTCCCCAGGTAAATTCGCCCGCGACCGATTCCGCTGCAATCACGACACAGAAGATCGTGTTCAGGAAAAATGTAACCTGGATGGTCGTTACAGCCGCTTCCCAGTACAAAACTTCATTGGACCCCATTCCTTCTCGCAGTAACACTGGCATTAATAGCGAGATCAGCGCCAGAATCGATAACATGATCCAGGTACGGGGACGACGGAAAATTTTCATATTCTCATTCAATATCAGATTACCAAAACTACCCAATGCCTCCACCCCCAGTGACTTGCAAGAATTGTTCTTCCAGGGTGTGAGTCACGTTACGAATACCGTATACCTGAAATCCTTCGCTAACCAGCTTCGCATTGATATCCGGAATCTGCTCACGAGACACCCGCATCACCAGGACATTGCCCTGTACGACAGCACCCTGAATCAGATCCGCAGCGCGGTCAGCATCATTCAGCTCAAAAGCAACTTCGATTAATGCATCCGAACCGGCTTCAGCCCGAAGGTTCCTTACATCAATCAACTTGCCATTCTGGATGATGGCCACCGTATCACACATCAGCTCCATCTCCGACAATAAATGACTGGATACAAAGACTGTAATACCTTCCTCTTGGGTGAGCTGACGCAAATAATCTCTCAGTTCCCGTATACCCTGTGGGTCCAAACCATTGGTCGGCTCATCGAGTACAAGCAGCTTCGGTTTATGTAATATCGCTTGCGCGACCCCCAGACGCTGGCGCATACCCAGTGAATAGGTTTTGACCTTATCGTGAATACGAGCCGTAAGCCCTACACGCTCAATCGTTTCCGCAATACGTTCTTTCGTAACTCCCGGCGACATGCGGGCAAAGTGAACGAGATTCTGGTACCCGGTCAGAAACTTGTACATTTCCGGATTTTCCACAATAGCTCCTACCTGGGCTACCGCCTGTTCAAATTCATTCTTCACACTGTGTCCCGAGATGAAAATGTCACCTTTACTGATGGACATCAATCCAACCATCATCCGAATCGTTGTTGTTTTCCCCGCGCCATTAGGTCCTAAAAAACCAAAAACCTGCCCCGGAGAAATATCCAGAGTCAGGTCGCTGACCAATGATCGGGAGGATATGATTTTGCTGACGCCCTGAATCCGGACGACCGGCTCCTGCTGCATTCAATCCCCTCCTTCATGGACGAGCACATCATTCATGCCCGTTTCTCATATGAACATAGTGTATCATAATCTTTAGTATATTGTCCCGCAAACTGGGATTTCCCCTGACGTTTCGCTTCAACTACACACGCTTCACAGCATCCAAGCGGCATTTCACTCCGGTAGAATCCGGTGCGAAATACGTGATTGCCTCCATTGCCCTCTTCCTTCATTTCGACAGAGCTTCTAGTGACCGACACAATCATCCCACAACTGACACAGTAAAAGCGGCCCGTTTCGATCAATGATATTCCTTCCCCTCACAAGGAGCTTAGAAGTCCTTGTTATTTGTCGTTAGACGCTGAAAATTGATACATTTTGTATCTATCTCGTAATTTACTTGACACCGGGACTAATGTCAAGGCTTTACCGCCATAAAAACAAGCAAAACGCAAAAAAAGCTCCATAAATGCGACAAAAGTCTCGCATTTATGGAGCCTCATGTTAGGTAAATGATACAATTCGGTTCAATGTATGGGTTAATATTATTTCCTGATCAGTCACTATTGTCGACCTGCGAGGTATCCTCATTTTTCTGATTTGGATAATACCAGAGTAAGGTCCACTCATCTCCATCCTCTACCAGATAACAGGTCTGCACAATATCGAATTGGCCAAAGGTACCTGAGTACTTCTGGTTGATCCGAATTCTGTAGGCTTCAGAAAATGGCTTAACGCCATCGATCACGGTTACATCGAACTCGCGCTCCGGCTTTTCCATCTCCAGCTCAAACGTTTCCACGCCAAAATGCTGCATAAATATATGTGCTCTGTTCTGTACGTAAGCACTCTTGGGAAACCGCTCTTTCATCAGGGGATGAAAAAGTTCCCATGAACTGCCGAAGTCACCTGTCTGCTCATATTTGTAGAACTCTTCGGCAACAGCAGCAGCTTCATCCGATGTATCTGCCTCAAACAGATACGGAATGGTTCTGGCAATCAACCACAGCAATAATACAATGATCGTGATGAACCCGATCTTTTTGAGCAAAGCATTCCGGTTCCTTCTTCGCAGCATGTCCAATCCTCCTTGTCCTACTCCATACTTATGATGGATGGCAGACAAGTAGAAGTTGAACGATACATCTAATTTCCTGGGAAATCACTCGCTGTGAATGGAAGTACGCTTTCCTTTTCTGATCCTTCGGATCATGGACTGAAGCCCTGCATATATGGCAATCCCACAGCAACCGCCGAGCAAGTCCACTCCAACATCACGTATCGAGCTTGTCCTGTCCGGGCTGAACTGTTGAATATACTCATCAATGGAGGCGATAACAAACACCACAGCCAGAGCAGAAACGATACTGGTTACAAGGGAGGTTCTTCTGTACCGCAGCCCGCCATAGACAAGCACAGCGAGCACAGCGTATACAAATAAATGCGCACTCTTGCGAAAGATGAACTCTGCAAAATCATACGGCCTCTGCTTCAGCGAATACTCATATTCCCCGTAAGTGAATTGCACATCAGGAAGTGTAAAACCGATGTGCAATTTTTGGGACCATTTATGAAGCCAAGGCTGAATGTCTTGCTGTTGAGAGGATTGCGTGGACATGGACCAAATGACCAGAATCCAGATCACAATCAACAGCAGAGCAATGAGAAATCCGTACGTTCTTCGTACATGCTTTTGTCTCGTGCGCCCGGAGTCCTCCTCCATCATTTTGATCTTCACCACTTTCATATCTCTCTCGTTATTCTATTGATCCAACATACATGCCTCTGCCATTTGTACCTACATATAGCTGACCATAGATTTGACGGTCTGCCGCCATAATTTGCGGTTCATTGCCCAGCCCGATTCCATTACCTAAAGGACCTATATTGTTCCAGGTTGCCCCCATATCATCTGAACGGAAGAATCCATTCACGTTATTTACGGTGCCATATACATAGACAGCTGGAACTAATTTACCCGACTTCGCTTTTCCAAAGGCAAATAATTTGGAATTCTGCACACCCGGGATCTTGGAAAAGGTATTTCCAGAGTTCGTTGATGCATATAATCCATCGGTTCCCAGACTCACCCATACATTATTCGCCACGCCAGGTGCAGCCTCGACTTTAATGAAGCTTGTATTGATATCCGTATTAATAGGAAGGCGAACCGCATTGGCCTTGGACCAGTTGGCTCCTGCATCCGTAGACCGATACAGATAACCGGCAGCATACATATAAAATTTATATCCATTGATGCGATCCGCAGCCAGTGGATGATTATAGGCAAAGACCATATTCCCCCCGATGGCCTGAAATGGGGCACCATTCATATTTTGCCATGTTGCGCCACGATTCGTGCTTCTGACCGGATTACCGGTCTGGGGGTAATAAACAATTACATTCGGATTGATGGCCGAGTAGGCGACCCTCCCCAGTTTGGAGCCAACCGGAACATTCATTGGAGTTACGGTAACCCCGTTATTGGAAGAGACAAATAAGCGTGTGGTGGTACCATACCAGTCACTGCTTCCCAGAAATATCATGTAATTCGGGTTTGCCTCATGATAGTCAATACTCACAATTTCTCGCATACCTGCGAGCGGGATTTTATTAAGAGGAACATCGGTTACATTTTCATGTCTAAATCCGACTTGATCCGTTAAACCACTAAAGAATGAAACACCCTGAGGTGGTGTGGATGCAGTGAGTGCGACGACTTCTTCATGACCATCGGTGATGGCTTCCCAAGTACTCGCTGTATTGCCAGTCAATCCATTGGTACCATTGATATTTTCCGTCTTGTACACGCCAAACCAGTCTGTAGCGTATACGGTGCCCGGATTATGCGGATCAAACTTGATACTGGATGTCGCTGAGAAAAACATGTTGGGTGTCCACCATGACGGTTTGGATACCAGCGTTTTGCTCACTGTTGTCCAACTCTGTCCGCCATTAACGGAACGATACAGTGGCAGATTATCCCCGCCTGTTCGAACGGCTGCCAGGATGTGATTATCATTATTCGGATCAATCGTGATTCCATAATAAGATGAGTAACTGGAGCTGGGTGTTATATTCGTCCACTGCACACCATTGAACTTGTATACGCCCTGATTATCCGTGGTCACATACAACGTCCCGTTCTTCGCCACAGTCATACGTGCAGGATATTCGGGACTTCTCCCGGTAAGTTGCCAGGTGGTCTGCCCATTGCTTCTTGGTGCTTTGCTATACACACCAATGCCGCGAACCCCCGCATACACAACTTGACCTTGCTTTGTCACGGGATTCAATCCATATGCTACACTCCGAATCCCCTCACCGGACAGCCCGCTAGGTACATCCCATACCTTGCTCCACGTGGCTGCACCATCACTGGAAGTGTACAATCCATCATATCGTGTACCCACGTGCAGGTAATTGGAGTTCGTGGGATTAACCGCGATGCTCTCTCCCATGGCTCGATGGATATTTCCATTCGATTCATTCCGAAGATTAAGTCCGGTTCGAATCCAGGTTTCTCCCCGGTCTGTGGATTTCAGAATATCACTTGGCCCCACGTTCCCGTACTTCCCAGCAGCGATATACACAACATTGGGGTTTTGCTGATCCAGCGCAATTCCATCCACGCCGTACAGATTACTGTCCTCATCTCCAAAATGATCCAGTAGTGGAATCCAATCTCCTGAAGTTACATCCAGTCGGTAAGCTCCTCCAACATCAGTTCGAGCGTAAACCAGATCAGGCTCAGTCGGATGAATGACCACCCCCGTAACGTACCCCCCACCACCAATAGGTATATTATTCCACTGATAGTTTTGAGCTGATTGAACATAATTTGTACTTGCCGGTATCATGAGCATATACATGAGTAGCACAATCAGGGACAATTTCATTAGTCTGGAGATACGCATCTGGTTCACCGCCCTATCCGATCATTTTGAATGTTCTTCAATCATCTGATGTATCCTGTCTCGTTCCGACTGTTCCACGATATAGTAATACACTCCGTCTATTTTCTTGCCCGCTCCTTTAATCTCAACGGATTCAATATGATCCAGTACCGAACGATAATTGGAGAACATCTGCTTCATCTCATCAAAGGTAACGTCGGTTCTGACGTGAGCACTGACTTCGTCCAGCAACGTCTCCAGTTGCAACACGTTGGATACCTGGACCGTATTCTTCAGCACTTGTTTGATGATCTCTCGCTGACGGTCATTCCGCCCGAGATCTCCCTTCGGATCATCATAACGCATCCGCGAAAATCCCAAAGCCGCTTCACCATCCAGATGAATATTCCCTTGCTCGAACCGGTAACCCTCATAGTCAAATGCAAAAGGGTTATTCACATTCACTCCACCCACCATGTCGATGACTTGTGCAAAGCCCTCCATATTCACTTTCATGTAGTAATGTATGGGAACGTCAAGCAATTGTTCCACCGTTTGCACAGACATGTTAACGCCCCCAAAAGCGTAAGCATGGTTGATCTTATCCTCCGTGCCGTGACCAACAATATTCGTTCTGGTATCTCGGGGGATGTTAAACATAAGTGCGGATTGCTTCGCAGGATTAACACTTAATACAATCATGGTGTCAGAGCGCCCCCGATCATTGGAACGTTCATCCACACCCAGGATCAAAGCATTAAAAGGTTCTTCATTCTCCATGTCCACAGGGAAATCTCCCCCACCCCGCTGGTCGACAATTGATACCTGCTTGATGGGTTCCCGGGGTTCATACATTTGATCCGCCGCTGATTTGACATGCGAATACAGGTACACAGAATATCCAATCATAACAACTGCAACAAGGGAAATGGCACCTAATGTTATTTTGATCCCGCGTCTCATGTTATGGCCTCCGTTAGATGACTGCCGTTTTTCTACCATCGATATTGGTTAGACCTGGACGACCAACGGAGTAGTATTGGAAGGACGTATCTTTAATCTGATCTTCTCCGTAGATGTTTCTTCCATCAATCAGGATGGGTTGATTCATATGTGCTGCCAAATCAGTCAGGTTAACCTCCATGAACTCTTTCCATTCCGTCAGAACGCAGAGTGCATCAGCACCTTCCGCCGCTTTCATGGCACGCTCTTCCCACGTAATGGATGGGGAATCCACCTCTTTGCGGAAGTTCTCGGTAGCGATGGGGTCATACGCCCGAATCACTGCCCCCTGCTCAAGCAAACGCTGAATGATCTCAATCGCCGGAGCATCACGAACGTCATCGGTATCCGGTTTGAAAGCAAGCCCCCAGATGGCAATCTCCTTCCCTTCGAGTGAGCCCAGTGCGTCTTCCAGTTTACGAATGACGTTGAAGCGTTGATCTTTGTTCACTTCCACCACGGACTTCAGCAGTTTGAAGTCATAATCCACATTACCTGCAATTTGAATCAGAGCCTGTGTATCCTTAGGGAAACAGGAACCTCCGTAACCAATGCCTGCCTTGAGAAAGGAGGCACCGATTCGTCTGTCATAGCCCATGCCTTCGGCAACGCGGCTGACATCTGCTCCTACTTTTTCACAGATGTTAGAGATTTCGTTGATAAATGAGATCTTGGTTGCCAGGAAAGCATTGGATGCATATTTAATCATTTCGGCTGAGCGAATATCCGTAACAATAATCTGATCGGTTAATGGTTGATGCAGCTCTTTCAACGTGGCGACTGCCCGCTCACTATGTGTCCCAATGACTATCCGGTCAGGATAGAGCGTATCCTGGACAGCGGTACCTTCTCGCAGGAATTCCGGTACCGATGCCATGTCGAATGGATGATTCGTCAAACTGCTGATCCATTCCTGAATACGATCGTTGGTTCCGACAGGAACAGTGCTTTTAGTCATTATTATTTTATAATTATCCATATAAGAACCTATTTCTCGCGCGACAAGCTCAATAAAGCTCAGATTTGCTTCGCCATTAGGCAGGGATGGCGTACCCACTGCGATAATGATGATATCCGAACGACTGATGGCATCCTGAATGTTGGTGGTGAAGGACAGCCTTCCTGCTTTCATATTGGCATTCATGATATCCTTCAGACCCGGTTCATAGATCGGAACATGACCGTCCATTAACATATTCACTTTTTCCACATTGTTGTCGACACAGATCACGTTATTTCCCAGTTCCGAAAAACATACGCCCGATACCAAACCCACATACCCTGTGCCAATCACCGTAATATTCATTCCATAATCTCCCCCATGTTCTAATGTGTTGGTTACGCGTGCTTCACATATGTCTGAACAATGTCCTGCCATTCGGTAGACACTCTAACGATATCTTCCTCAATCAGCTGGCTGCCGATCTGTACTTCAATGATCTCCAGTTCCGTAACGGCTCTGACGGAATGAAGCATACTCCGGTCAATGATCACCGTATCTCCTTGCCCGATCATTCGGCTCTGCCCATCCAGAATCAATTCCCCTGTTCCCGATACAACCGTCCATACCTCATTGCGAAGCAAGTGGTATTGATAACTCAGGTTTTTCCCGGCACTGATGCAGATTCGTTTGGTGAGAACCTCGCCGCCAGCTTCGTTTCTTGTGTAATCCAGAACCCGGTAGCAACCCCACCTGCGCTCCTCATACATGGGGCGTTGATCCTCGTTCTTTAAGATTTCCTTGATCCGTGGGCTGGCTTCTTTGTCACTGACCAGAATGCCATCCGGACTCACGGCGACCACCACATCCGACAATCCCAATATGGCAACCGGAATGTTCAATTCATTGACCAGGTGGGTATTCAAAGAATCTCCCGTAATCCACCCTTTTCCTACAACCGAGCTTCCCATCTCTTCCGTGAGTGTGTTCCACGTGCCTAGATCTTTCCAGAAGCCGTTATACGGAATAGCGATAATCTGATTTGCCTTCTCGACAACCTGGTAATCAAAACTGATCTTGTTCAATCTTCCGTATTGCTTCAGCATTTCTTCATACTGGATTGGCAGTTCCATCTCAATGAGCAGATTAATCAAATAACCCAGCTTAAAAGCAAAAACCCCGCAATTCCATAATGCGGCCTGCTCAATCATGAGGACCGCATCGGATTCGCAGGGTTTCTCCTGGAACTTCGCTACATTCACGTATTCATTGTTATTTTCACTGGAAGATAGGGATTGCGGAATGATGTATCCGTACTTCTCTGACGGGTACGTCGGCACAACTCCCATCAAGGCCAGATCAGCACCAGACTTATCAAGCATCTCCGGTAAGGTTGCCAGCACTTCGAAGAATTCTTTTTCAACAAAGGGATCTACAGGCAACACTGCAATCGTCTCATTCAGACTCACACTCTCTACGGAATACAGATAGGAGGCAGCGAGTGCAATCGCAGGAAACGTATCTCTGCGCTCAGGCTCCACAACCAGTCTGACATCGTCTCCCAGCTGAGAAGTCAGAATCTCCACCTGTGGCAAACTGGTCGCGATAAGCGCTTCTGATGCAAGTCCGGCATGATTCAGCTGTCGCCATACCCGCTGTACCATGGATTCCGGACTTCCCTCTGGCCCATGAAGAACTTTAAGAAATTGCTTGGATCTGGAATCGTTGGATAACGGCCACAAACGCTTGCCAGAACCACCAGATAACAGAATACTTCTCATAGGGCTGCACCATCCGACAGCACAACCGTACTTGCTCCCTTGCCAGTCTCGGTTGGCTTGTTATATGTGCTGGTCTGATTGGACTCCAGTCTGCCTGCCGGATTGCTCTTGGTCCAAGCTGCATAATAATTCGAGTTCTTGCCGTATGAATTATCCAGCAGGATGTTCGGTTGATCCAGGAGACAGGCCAGAATATGTCCATGCAGACGGGATGTCGTGATGGTTCGGTATTGATTGAATTCCTTAATGGCCGTATGTACCATCCGATCAGAGTATTTGTACCACAACCAGCGGGCGAAAGAGCTGCCTTTCCCTGACTTTAACCGGGACGTAATCATGCGAATGATCTTCCGGTCTACCCGGTTGTACAATGTCTCCCAGTCTTTAAACGTGGCCTTGGGTCCACTGACGGATTCGTAATGCACCTGATTCTGAGTTTTCTCAATGTCTTTACGAAAGAAATACAACATCTCTGCGGTAGGCTTGCTCTTCGACTTAAGAGGCCACAACTGATGCGCCATATCCGGGGATAGATACACATTGGTTTGTTGAAATTCTTTACTGGCTATCTCATAAGATAAGGTATCCCGGACAAAAAAGTGTACATCCTTATGACGATTGAATACTTGGGCTGTCTTTTTCAATTCAATATCACTCTTGTAAAACATCGTCTGAGGCAGAATGACAATCCGGTGATTCGGATGCTGGGCAATCATTCGCTCTCTCAATTTCTGATGGGCAGGGTACAGATCACCAAAGTTACCTCCCCCATGCAACACAATCGTGATACCTTCCGGTACCTTGAGAGACAAAGGGCAATCCAGAATGCTGTATCTGGCACGTACATGAATATCATTGTCCCGGAAGAAAGCCTCAGTACCTTTCATAATCAACAAGTCGCCACCGTTACTATGCACCGGGTAATCCAAATAATAGATTTCGGTACGCGGTGGAATGACCTTCAAAATCTGACGTAAATGTCCCTTCAACTCTTCCATTGGATGAATATTGTTAGTGCCCAGCATCTCCATCTCCTCCTTGGGTGACTCTTCTTCTTTTTTTATTTAACCGTTCATAGAGAAACGGCAGATCTTCCTTGTCATAGAACATGGCGGCAAACTTCACCTTAAATACAATCTTCATCGCGGCCACAGTAACCACCATTCGTACAATGGACCCGATCAATAAGGCAATCGCAATTCCGTTGAGCCCCCACAGCGGGGTGAATACAAAGAACAAAGCCACCGTCACCGAGAGTGCAATGAGCTGTCTGATCATCACAAGTCCAGGCCGACCAAGTGCATTAAATGCAGATGCCAGAATCCAGGAGCCACCACCAATGATGCATTCCACAGCCAAAATATAAAACGCAACGCTCGCTTCCAAAAATTCGGAGCCAAACAGAAGACCCATCAGGTAGTTCCCCACAAACATGGTGGGTATTACAATGATCATCATGACCATGAGCGAGATGCGGAAGGCTCTGCCGACCGTTCGAATAATCTGCTCTTGGGGTAATCCGGTCACTTTTGGGAAAACAACGTTACTGATCGCCGTTTGAACCGCATTGTAGATTCGGGATAACGCAAATACGACCGAATATAGTCCAAAATCACGCGGCGTGAGCAAAGCCAAAATAATGATTTTATCAAACTGGGTATACAATGTTCCTAACAATTCAACACCATACACCCTGCTGCCATAACCAAAAAGTTTCTTGGCCGAACTCTGGTCCACCCGATCCTTGAACCATCTCAGTCTCAATTCATCACGGTTCGCATAGATAGCCCACGCCACTACGGAGAAGCTGGTTACAAAATAGATCGCAGCCGCGAGCTGAATGCTCAGCATCCCCAGGCCCCATAACACAAAAAGCCCGCCTACATTAAACAGGGGGATCATTAACCGGATACCATTATATACAGCGAATTTCTCCCGACTCTGCGAGAGCGCTGATATGAGATTGATGACAATAAGTACAGGAACGGTTGCAATCGTATACCATCTGGATATCTGCACGACCTCCGGCGGAAAGCTGGAGAGCCAGAATGGTAATCCAAACCAGGCCACAATACCAATAATGATGCACACCGGAACTTGAAAAAGAAAACTTAACCGAACATACTGTGCACTCTTCTCGGTTGCGCTCTGTTTGATGTTATAAATGATGGATGTCGGTAATCCGAAACCGACCAATCCGGTTAGTAGCGCCGGCCAGAACAAGATGGCCGAGAATGCGCCCTTTCCCTCTACACCGAACATGCGTGACGTCAAAATGGAAGACAGCATCGTCAGTGTCATGACCAGCAGATTGGTTCCACTTGTCTGAAATATGGCACTCATTAAGCCGTTTCCTCTGAATACTTTGCGAAGTGCAACTTGCGCCATAGCGATCCTCATCCCTTACTGTTTTGACGAAGCGACCCAACAATCATGCCGTTTCGGTAACATACTTTGGCAAGCTGACGTGTGAACCGATCTGCATTATAAATGTAGATCAGTGAGGTTGTGATCCCCTGTGCAAGCTTGATCCCATGTTTGGCCGTACGCACAACACCACGATCCTGATCACGAATGGCATCACTCACACCCTGCCAATAGATTCGGCGCAGAAACCAGTTCTTTGTCGTTCGCTCTTTGGCTACTTTATGTTGTACCGCGCCATACGGCGTGTAATATACCTTGAACTTTGTCCGTATTCTTGCAATCAACTCACTCTCTTCACTGGAGAGGAGATTGTTACCCACTCTTCCAAGATCTTCACGGAAGGGAGCCAGTTGATCAAAGACGGATAAACGAAAAGCCACATTGGCGCCAAATGGAATATAAGGACTTTTCATCTCAGTGACTTCATCTGCAAAATCCAGAATGGTGAACAGCGACCTGTTCTCCGGTGGAATCCACATTGGCTCAGGCACTTCCCAGATCGGGTCAATCTTGCCACCGACACAACCGATATTTTCATTCATCTCAAACACGCTAACGATCTGGCGAATCCAATCCCTGCAAGCAAAGGCATCATCGTCAAGGAACAGGATATACTCGCCGCGCGCCTCGTGAATGGCCCGGTTACGAGCTACAGACAAGCCTTGCTTTTCTTCCAACACATAACGGATCGAATGGTTCTCATGCTGCAAGATGGTTTGGAGCACGATTTCCCGGGTGTTGTCTTTCGAATTGTTATCAATGAGTATGATCTCATAGTCACTGCTTGCGTAATTCTGTTGTATCGCACTTCGTATGGCCTCTACCGCATCCTGTGCACGGTTATACGTACAGATCGCGACGGTTACCTTCATCATTTCATCCCCATATTTTTCAATTAGGTCCACCCGTTCATCTGCACTAACTGGAGTACAGGGTAAGTGTCCTTTGGGCAATCACTGGCCAATCCAGCCGCTCCAACGCTTTGACAAAACCACTGCCTTCCTGAAACTCCGATTGTTTTAACCGGATCATATTCATTGCCTTGAGCAATCCATCCGGATCGGAAGGTTCGTAGAGCACGGCACAATCTTCGGGCAGGTATTCCTCCAACAAGCCAATCCGTGGTGCCACCACCGGTTTACAGAAGGTCAATGCCAGAATTGCACTGCCTGAAGTTGCAATTTGCTTGTATGGAAGAATGATCGAATCGACTGCATCAAAATAGTCCGAATATTCATCATCTTCGATGAAATGAAAATGGGTATGAATATGTCCGCTCTTGAGAAATTCATCTCCAAGGTCATAATCCTTTACCTTTTTGCCGGCAATCAACAGATGGGCTTGTTCGGAATCCAGATCCTTGAATGCCTCCAGCAAATCATCCACGCCTTTGTAAGGCGACACCTGACCGAAGAAAGCATACACATAACTATCCTCCGGGATGCCAAACCGGGAGCGGATATTCACGCCTTTTCCCTGATACACTCCCTTGTAATGTCCATGCGGAATAACCTCGATCCGGCTGGAATCAATCCCGAATGTCGAACAGATCTCAGAGATCAAGGGTTTACCCATGACAATCAGCTTGGAGCAATTTTGGACCAGTATTTTTCTCATCCAATAATCGAACCGCGTCTTACCGCTGTTGTGAGGCCAGATGTTATGCACTGTCCAGAACAATTTAGCCCCGCGCAAGCGTGCAAAACAAATCATCAATACATACAGAATGGACTTGATCACTGTTGTCAGCACGGAAGAACCCCTGTAATAGAAGCTAGGCCAATGAAAATGCAGCACATCATTTTTTTTCAGTTTGATTAGATCTCTTTTGGTAAACTGTTTCACTTCCCATCCCTTGTTCTCAATGGAATCGGATAACAGCTCATTGAATTTATTGTTCTCAATCATCTTGGGCAGCATATACACCGTCGGATTTTCCATCCAGACACCTCTTACTTTAGTTTCATTCGCACAGGTTCCTCTGTATACGTTCCAACTGCGCGCCTTGCATGAAATCTCATTAGAAATCCTTGCATCATAATTTTGGTATTACGCTTGAGCAGCACCCAATCTTTCCACCAAGGGTACAGCGACAGTGCTTTTTTCAAATAAACGTTATTGCGAAGTGTATTTCTCGACCATTCGAGCATTCGATAGTGGTGTAACTGACGGCGCTTCTGTTCCTTGGACATGTCATTGTAGTATTTCAAAATAATCTTACGTTGGCCCTTGTACTTGGCCGTTGTAGAGGTTGAAATTCGTGGACCACTATGGATGTTGATATCCACCAGCGGTTCTTTCACATTCACGGCGATGTAGCCTCGTTTCAATATACGAAGATAAAAGTCGTAATCCTGAGCGGATGTCAGATTTTCATCGAATCGAACTTCACGGGCCAGTGAGGTAAGTACCATGATTTTGGACGTTTCCCCAATCCAGTTGAATGTAAGCAGATCCTCATACCGAATAACATCGCGAGGTTCCACCGACAATTTCCGTTTGACCACCTGATGCTGCTCATTCGTGTATGCGAGATACTTGCTGCAAAAGGTGAATGATTCCTTTGTTCGTTCCAGCACTTCCGCCTGGGTTTTTATTTTGTCAGGTAGCCATTCATCATCATCATCCAGGAAGGCAATGTACTTGCCATTGGCTTGGGATATCCCTACATTCCGTGCATGGTTGGCTCCTTTGGGATATGGAACCCGGATGTACCGAATCCGTGAATCTTCCCGGGTCCAAGCCTGACAGATCTCTGGCGTCTGATCTTCTGAACCATCATCCACAATGAAAATCTCCAGATACGGATGTGTTTGCTCACGTACACTTCTCAACGCATTTTTCAATAAATCGGCCCGGTTATGGGTCGTAATGATGCAAGATACCAAGGGGTTCATTTCATCACCTTTTCCTGTTCACTAGGATACCTTCACTTGAAGTGCATCATATATTCCTGATAATCTGCCCACGAGAAGATTCATATCGAACTTATCCGATATAATCTCTCTGTTATGTGAACCCATTCTTGCTCTAACCTCTTCATCCGTGATGAGATATTCCAGCGCTGATGTCAGCCCGTGCACATCTCCCGGCTCGATTAACAGCCCATTATGACCGGATGTAATCACTTCGGGGATGCCTCCGACGGTGGTCGATATAATGGGCAAGCCACAATTCATTGCTTCAAGTATGGCCATAGGTAATCCCTCATGATAAGAAGGCAGGACCAGTAGATCCGCTTCCCGCATCAGCTTTTCCTTTTGCTCTCCGTTAATCCAGCCGAGTACATTGACACGATCCTCTATTCCATACTGCTGCACGATTGCTTTGACTTCTTCGACTTCGCCATCCCCTGCCAGATTAAAGGTCGCTGTAACGCCTAGCGCCTTCAATTGCTGAATGGACTGAAGCAGATCGTAGACTCCTTTACGCTCACCGAGTCTACCCATGAAGAGAGCATTAACGGCTGTTTGTTGTTCTCTCACAAATGGTTCTTTGACAAAGACCCCGTTATAAAGAACCTCAATCGCTGTCTCTGGCACAATCGTAGCAAAGTATTCTTTCCACGTCTGGGACAAGACAATCAACTTGTCTGCCTGATTCAGAATGTAGTGACAATACTTGCGCTGCAGAGCAAATTGATTGTAGAAATCATCAAAGCTGGCCGCATGAATATGCAGAATGACTGACTTTCGAAACAACTTTCGTGCGGTTAGCAGAAATAGAGACTTCCGATAAAAGCTCCCGTTGTTTGCCATATGAATATGCACGATATCCGGCTTGAAAGTGTACAGCTTCATCCAGAATTGCATGAATCCCCGTATAAAAATAAGCAGCCGTGATAACACGCTGCCCGTGATGTACGTTTCGACTCGCTGCATGGCATACATTTCCGAGATCGAAGAATCCTCAATGTTTTTGATGACACTCACAATTCCGCCCATATCCTTCAAGGATGATCCAACAACCAATACTTTTGGTTTCATGATAGACTCCTTTTTTTCATGGTTAATCTTCATACCTCTTACAGACTGTTCACGTAATTTTTAATGGATGAGATCAGATCAGACTGTTTTCTCACATAAGGCTGGAACGTCAGATCCTCTATGCAAGGAATCAACTTTTGTAATTCAGCCCGACTCTCCGCGACGGCCACATAGCCGTTATCCTGAAAAACCTTGGAGATTTCAAGCTGATGGTCATCCACATGCTCGCCCCATTCTTTCCGGCGTGGAATGACAATAACCGGCTTGCCACGTTCAAGACAATTTGTAATGGAACCCACACCCGCATGAGAAATAATGCATCTGCTGCGCTCCACATATTCATTCATCTCTTCCTGGGTAAGGAAAGGAATCACAGTAAAATTTCGGGGCTGAACCTCGGTATATCCGGATTGGGCAATAACCTCTTCTTCAATAATTCCTGCCTCAATCGCCTCATCAATAAGCTCAAACATCCGATTGAAGGGAAAACGCTGGGTTCCAACGATAGCAAATATCAAAATAAAGCCCCCCTGTATTTTGCATTGGGATAGCTATCCTGCAACGTTTCCCATTGAATGAAGAACTCATCCGAGATTTTGTACATCAATCTCCCGGTTGCGCTGGAGGAATAGATTTTGGCATAACTTTCGATATAAATCAGTTTGGCACCAAAGATTTTACCGATGAGGCAAAAAGGATAGGTAGCTCCTGCCCCTGTTGTAATGATCACCTTTGGACGCTCACGCAGATATAGAAAGAACGACTTGATAATATTAGCCACAAAGATTAGCAAGAACATCGCATTTTTCCGCTCTTGCTGCATTAAGAAGTATACTTTGCCCTGAGACGATTCTACTTTTCTGCTTTTATTCTTCTCGGTAATCAGGAAATAATCATGTTCTTCAACCGCAGGAATAATTTTGGTTAATTCATCAAAATGACCGCCTGTAGAACTGATCAAACAGACCTTCATGTTCTAATCTCCTTTGAAAAGGATACGTCCTTGGCTCGCTGTATCTGTATATCCACTTCTGCTTCAGCCCCTAACTTGGAATGAACTCCATTTCCCGTAGCATATAACGCGTTCAGGAAGATACAGAATGGAGCAATCAGATGAACCGTGGACAGGGTATTGTCAAAAAAGGAATAGGTCAGAAAACCGATAATCATACCGGCAAAATACAACCGGATCATGCCGCCCAATCGGAAGTACACAGCCCGAAACACCAGCAGCAGCGATAGAAACAACAGGATGGCTCCAACTAAACCGCCATCGTAATAAAAACGAATGTATTCATTATGCGGAACAACGAATCCAGAAAAAATACTTCCATCATTCGCTACGAGAGTTGAGCCGAGCCCACGTCCAAATATCGGATACTCATTTGCTTTGCCAATAAAATAATTCCAGGCTACATCCCTTCCCGACAACCCTTTGCTCTCTGACCTCATCTCATAATTGTCCCACTGCGCAATCACCATATAGGCCACAGCGACAACAAACAGAATGAGAGGAATAATGGCACTGACTCTGCCTTTGATGAAGGCTTTCAGTTGATCAAAAAGATAGACCAAAATAATCGGAATAAGCGCAATAAGCGGCCCCCTTGTTCCCGTCTGGACCAGAATGACCAGATGTGTCAAGGTAAGCATGTAATACAGAACAACCTGATGGCCTTGCTTGATCTGAATCAGACAGACGCAGATGGAGATAAAACACAACATGGCCAGATGCGCAGCGATGTTGGCACCCTGTAACCGGGTTACTCCCGACATCTCCAGGTTAGTAATGGACAATATGCCGGCGAGTTGCAGAATATAACCACCAGCAAGACTGAACAGCGGCAACCATGCGAGTACACGTATAATTCGTTGACTGATCTCTCTTGAAAAATGAGGCATCAGCAACAAAAAAGGAACAATGACTCCCAGAAAGGCCTTGAATGGATCGAGCGGACTAACCTTATTGGGCAGATCCGATAGAAAATAACTCTCCACAAATAAAAAACCAATCGCCAGTGCAGGATAGATCAACTCTTTGCGAATACCAAAGCGTAAAAAAAGAGAGACGACAAAACCCAGAATTGCCAGCTTGTAGAAGGACAGCGAATCCAGTCCTGCCAGATGAATGCTAAATATCTTATCAATGGACAATGAAAAACTGACGATGAGAATCATAAAAATCCAGCTGGGCTGTTTAATATAAACGCCCAGCAGAATCACAGCTATGAGTGCAACAACCGAGACTAGTGGAAGATAGATTGCTGCGAAGACAATTACCAGCGAAAAAAGAATGATATTAAACGACTTCATATTTAATGCAGCAAGTATACCGGTCTTTTGCATATCTGCTATGCCACCTTAAAGCCAGAATCGTGTTTCAAAACGCATCCTTCGAACCTACCAGCACCTTGAACGTTCTGAAGATAATTTTGATATCCACCATCATGCTGCGCTCACGGGCATACGTCAGATCCAGCTCCACCATTTCCTCAAAACCAACACTATTTCGACCGCTGACTTGCCATAATCCCGTACATCCCGGAATCATCTGAAGACGTTGTCTGTCATAGGAAGTGTAGTTCTTCACTTCTCTGGGCAGAGCCGGTCTGGGTCCAACGAGACTCATCTCTCCTCTGAACACGTTCCACAACTGTGGCAACTCATCCAGACTGGTTTTCCGAATGAACTTGCCAATCCGGGTAATGCGGGGATCATTTTTCATTTTGAACATATTCCCGTTCACTTCATTCTGATCAATCAGTTGTTCCAGCAGATCTTCTGCATTCGCAACCATGGACCTGAATTTGTACATGTGGAACTCTTTTCCATTCTGTCCTACCCGTACCTGACGAAAAAAAACAGACCCCTGTGGGGCCTCGATTTTGATCAGTACTCCGATGACCGCAAACAAGGGGCACAAAATGATCAAACCTATGAAAGAACCCAGCAAATCGAGCATTCTTTTCATAAATAGATACACTTTATCCGCATTTTGTCCTGACATCGTTGATGCATTGTACCCCAGACTTGGGTCCATAACAATCTCCGCTTCCTTCGTTTGGGGAGATGGACTCATTCAAACTCCCCCCCGGCTACATGTTCTACCGACTCTTTTTCCAGAATCTGTTGCAGAGCTTGCAGCATTGGAATTCTAAGTTCCTGTTTTTGCAGAGCGAAGTCGATGGTTGTCAAAATGAATCCCAGTTTCTCACCCACGTCATAACGTACTCCCTCGAAATCGTAAGCATACACTCCTTGTGTCTCATTTAAACGCTGAATCGCATCTGTTAATTGAATCTCTCCCCCTTGACCAATCTCTTGTTGCTCCAGATGTTCGAAAATCTCTGGACTCAGTACGTATCTCCCCATAATCGCCAGGTTGGAAGGCGCTGTGCCTTGGGCAGGTTTCTCTACGAACCTGAGAACCTCTGTCAAACGGCCATCCGATTGAAGCGGGTCTACAATGCCGTATCTGTCTGTTTGTTCAGCAAGTACGGTTTGTACGCCAACAATGGAATGTTGAACCTGATCATATTGATCAATCAATTGTTTGGTGCATGGAACTTCCGATACGACGATGTCATCTCCGAGCAACACGGCAAAAGGTTCGTCACCGATAAAGTTACGTGCACACCAGACAGCATGACCAAGTCCTTTGGCCTCTTTTTGTCTTATGTAGTGGATATCCACGTTAGAGGATTTGCGAACCTCTTCAAGCAGGCCCAGCTTCCCTTTTTCCAGCAAGTTATGTTCCAATTCAAAAGCGTTGTCGAAATGATCTTCAATTGCCCGCTTCCCTTTACCGGTTACGATGATGATGTCTTCGATTCCAGAGGCAATGGCTTCCTCAACGATATACTGTATAGTTGGTTTGTCCACAATAGGGAGCATTTCTTTGGGCATCGCTTTTGTGGCTGGCAAAAATCGTGTACCTAGTCCAGCTGCAGGAATGATTGCTTTTCTCACTTTTTTCATAAATACCACCCTATCCTCTTTTTTTTTAGTTTGATAAAAGTTGAACCAGGGCATCTAACCCGTCCTCACGTCATACCTTCGACGATTAACGTCTAAGGTTCATTGAACCCACAGCATGACCGAGTGCCTACAGTGATAAAGGTGCAGTAGACATTACCTGTTTACTTGGGAACATTGGATGGAAGGTTTACTTCTCTCCGTAGCCCACCGGAACCGCAACGTTTTTGATATTGTTCAGAATTGCGCCCAAGATCCGTGCATTCACATGTTCCAGAGCAGCCTTGGTCTTCTTCACCAGTTCCTTCTTGACCTTGCCCGAGTTCACGACCAGCAACACACCATCACACAGCGAACTCACAATGAGTGCATCCGTTACCGCAAGCACCGGAGGTGTATCAAACATGATGACATCATATTGATCCTCTAACTTCTCAATCAGCCTTTTCATCCGGTTGGAACCGATCATCTCGGAAGGGTTCGGTGGAATTGGGCCAGAAGTGAATAATTGGAGATTGTCGATGTAGCTCTCTCTAAGCACTTCTTCCACACTGTACTGATTAGACAGCACACTACTAAGACCGATATGATTCGGTACGGAAAACACCTGATGCAAGGAAGGATTACGCAGATCCGCATCGATCAGCAGAACTTTTTTGCCTTCCTGGGCATAGGTTACCGCCAGGTTGCTAATGGTTGTGGTCTTGCCTTCGCCGGATTCAGCGGAAGCTACCATGATTTTTTTGATATGACTGTCGATTGAGGAGAACTGGATGTTCGTCCGTAATTTACGGTATCCCTCCGAGATTTGAGATTTGGAGTTGAAATAGGTCACCAGACTGTTATTTTCATTGGTTAGCCGCGACATATTTGCCATCCCCCACTTTCTGTTGAGATACGTAATTTTTCGTATTTTTCAGATCATCTTTTTTCATTTTGGATATCACTGTAAGCACAGGCAGGCCCAGCTCTTTTTCAAGTTCAGTTTCGGATTTGAATGTGTCATCCAGATAATCCATCAGGAATACGAGTGCAATCGCGAGCACAAGACCTGCGAACAGACTGACAATGATGCTTAATGTGGTTTTCATATTGATTGGAGATGCGTTACTATCCACTTTTGCTTCACTGAGGATAGCCACATTATCGATTTTCATGATCAGGGGGATTTGAGATTGGAACACGTTGGAGATGGCATTGACCGTTTTTGCGGCTTTTTCGTAGGTAGTCCCTTGTACAGTTATGCTCATCACTTGGGATTCGCTGGCTGTAGAGACGGAGGTGCTATTCATGAGCTGAGCAGAGGTTAAGCCCAGGTCTGGATACGTGGTAGCGACTTTATCCATAATGGCGGAAGATTTAATAATTTCTCTGTAAGAGTTAATGAGTTTGATATTGGTTTGAATCATGCTGAAGTCCATCATCGCTTGGCCTTGAACGTTAGAGGTCTGGTTCACGATCAATTTGGAACTTGCCTCATAGATGGGCTGGGTGAAGAAAATGCTTTTGACCCCTGCACCCACACCGGCTATCAAAGCAATTGCAACAATCAACCACAGTTTCTTTTGTAAGAGTCGAAAATATCCTTTCAGTTCCACTTTCATTCCTCCTATACGTTGTGATCTATCCTATGTAACTACCAGATGGACAGTAGCCATTTGCGAGGTTTCCAGCGTTCTGTAACCAGACACGAATTCGATAGAATGTGCGACGCATTCTCTGCCAGCCTCTTAACGGCTTCAGCTCCAAATCGACGCTCGATGACCCGCTCTCCTTCACTTATGGCAAATGTCCTTGTGCACGTATCATGTGCATCTGATGAAATGAAATGAAACCCGTTTTCTTTGCAAAAATGAAAACACCACTGCCGAACTTTCCGTCCGAAAAGCCCAGTGAAAGATTGAGCTGTGAGCTGACATAGTCCGCCTTGACTCAAGTAATCAGCCAACAACTTTGGCTTCTTCAAAATGACACGATTGCGTTCCGGATGAGCAATAATAGGGGTAATTCCCGCTATTCGTAATTCATGCAGTATCCTGGGGAACTGTGAGGGAATATGACCAAAGGGAAGTTCCAACAACATGTAACGACTTCCGGCGAGTGTGCAGCACTTTCCTGCATATAAGTCTCCAATCAGGTTGTCATGCACCCTGATCTCCTGTCCGGGACGGATCTCCAGGCGAATGTTGCGATTGCGAAGTTCTGCGTGAAGCAGGTTCACGGCCTGATTGACCACCATCGGTTCATTGTTGTATTGCCCGTTCAGGTGATGCGGAGTAGCAATAATGGAGGTAATTCCTGAGGCTGCCGCCTTCTCAGCCATTGCAACGGACTGCTCCATTCGAACAGGACCATCATCTAGGCCGGATAATATGTGGCAGTGCATTTCAACCATATCCAAACTTCCTGAAATAGTATGAGCCCCCTCGCCCCTTTATTCATTGCGCAAATGCTTTTGGTGTTAAAGAACTAATGCATAACGCTATGAAATATAGTAAAATGGCGTTAAGTACATGTTTTGTTCAGAAAATGTTAAGAATCGACTTGGAATTATATGGTGAAATCAATGTAATGATAGGGTTCCTGCAGAGCCTTTTGTTCTGTTGCCTTTTCATACTGAAAACGGGAAACCGCGGGAAACTGAACTTCAGTAAGCATTGTGTTTAACTGTCCAGTTATATATAGTTTCTGTTCGTGCTGAATATGCAAGTTCGAATGATACATTGTGAGCTCACCGAAGGGCTGTTTCCATTGCAACCTTGCGTGAAGTCGTACACATACATGTTGATCTTCAACATCCAAACCAATGAGCATTTCTGATGATACCGGCAAGTTCAGGTCGCTCAGGAAGGTGATTGCTTGAGTGTCCATTCCAAGTAACAGAACAGGGCGTCTTTTGCGGTCTACCATTTTCCCATGAAACTCCTGAATGTACATATGGACATTTAATTTCATATCAGCCCATTCCTGAATTATTGAATACATGGTTTCATTCCTTTAGAATGGATTAGCCTACATGGACTGCCTCCACTTCCTTCTCACAGGTATATGGTCCAGGCAACAAGGAGATACTTAAATTATTCCAAATGATACATTTTGTAACTCCATACGTCCAATTTACGATACAATACGTATCATGTCAAGCGGTATTTGGACATGGTTCTTTTGATTTACGACAATTTGAGATGTCCTTAGACAGACCTATTTACAAATGGGAATGGGTTAAAGGAAACACATGAGGAGTTACTCTTTTGCAGGAAAGCTGCCCTGATCAAACACTTGGCTCAGGATTGTTTCAATATATATTTGATGTCGTTCAGGGGGAAATAGCTTATGAGCTACGGAAATCGCATTGCTGAATTACGGGAACAGCGGGGACTTACTCAAGAAGAACTTGCGAGCTCCATTCATATTACCAGAGCTGCTCTCTCCCACTACGAGAAGAACCGTCGCAAACCGGATTTCGAAGTGTTAACGAGACTTGCTGACATCTTTGAGGTGTCTATTGATTATCTTATAGGACGTACAAAGCAAAGCGATGTCGTGATGGATGAGGACGTACGCGAATTCGTTGATACCTTGGAGTTATCGGATAAGGAAGTGTTGGAACGCTTCGATCTGATGATTGATGGGAAGTCCTTAACAGAAGAAGAGGCACGTCGTTTTATTGCATTTGTCCGAATGGAACGCAGCATGGACTAAACCCGAAAAGAGGACCCAGTTCCCGAGAGATAACCTCTCTGGCTTCTGGGCTTTTTTTGTGTTTTAATTCCCTTCCATTCCATGCTTGTCTATTGTGTCAAGGACGCTTGTTGTTGACGGAGGATACGAAATGGTTCCAACGCTCCGGGTCGATTCCGCATTGCAGTAAAACCTTCATGATGTCCATCTGGGTTGCTTCGACTTGTTTACCTGTCGGCCTACGATCGTCCCTGTTTGGATGCTTCATATTCATTCCGCTAACCTCTCTTATCTTTATACTTTCCCTGCCCTCCAAAACTAGCCTTATTATACTTGAGAAAGTTCCTCAATGTTGTCGTCTCATGGCGATAACGTTTTTTGATGGGGTTCTAATTTTGTCGAAAGCAAAATAGGAGCAATATGGTGCCGGAATGGCAACCATATTGCTCCTATTATTCTTAATACAACCTGTTCATGCACTTACACCTTGGAACAAGGAAGTTATTAACCTCCAGCACGTGCAAGTTCACGCATATTCGCTTCAAACGCTGCAAGCAGCGCCGCTTCTCCAGTCAGACCTGTTGCCTGAATCCGTTCGATCTGTTCTGTCATCCGCTTGAAGTCCTTCGGAATAACCCGAACGAACTGATTCAGCGCATCTTGCCAGTTATCCAGAACGCGCTGACCAACAGCACTTCCTGTATTGGCAACATGACGTTGAATCATGCCTCGCAGATCTGCACTTTCGGCCACATCTTCGATACGCTCCAAAAGAACCATTTCCAGATTACAACGTTTCAGGAATGTGCCTTCCGGATCATACACATAGGCAATACCTCCGGACATCCCTGCTGCAAAGTTACGACCTGTATCGCCCAGTACAACGACACGTCCACCTGTCATATACTCACAACCATGGTCGCCTACACCTTCAACGACGACTTTGGCGCCCGAGTTACGTACAGCAAACCGCTCACCCGCAATACCACGGATGTACGCTTCACCGCTTGTTGCTCCGTAGAGGGCTGTGTTACCGATAATGATGTTATCTTCCGCCTCGAATGTTGCTTTCGGAGAAGGCATCACGATCAGTTTACCTCCGGACAATCCTTTACCTACGTAGTCATTGGAATCCCCTTCAACGGTCAAGGTCATACCTTTAGGTACAAAGGCCCCAAAGCTTTGTCCGGCAGAACCGACAAATTTGAATTTAACCGTATCTTCAGGCAATCCTGCGAGACCATATTTGCGTGTGATCTCACTACCCAAAATGGTACCTACTGCACGGTTAACGTTTGTAATTGGAAGCACCGCTTCAACCGGTTGACCGGATTCAATAGCAGACTGTGCCAGTGGCAGCAATTGTTGCATATCCAGCGTTTCTTCCAATTGGTGATTCTGATGCTGTGTGCGGTAACGTGCAGAGCCTTCCGGCATTTCAGGCACGTGCAGCAATACAGACAGATCCACACCTTTTTTCTTCCAGTGATCTACGGCTTCTACCGTTTCGAGGCAATCTGTACGTCCGACCATCTCCTGTATAGTACGGAAACCAAGATCAGCCATGATCTCACGCACATCTTCAGCAACAAATCGCATGAAGTTAACCACATGAGCTGGATCACCCATATAATTTTTACGCAATTCCGGATTCTGTGTCGCTACACCAACCGGACAGGTATCCATCTGACAGACACGCATCATGATACAGCCAAGTGCAACGAGCGGTGCCGTAGAGAATCCATACTCTTCTGCTCCTAGCAAGGCAGCAATCGCCAGGTCACGGCCGTTAAGCATTTTGCCATCTGTTTCGAGGACAACACGGTCACGCAGATTGTTCAACATCAACGTTTGATGTGTCTCTGCAAGACCTAGTTCCCAAGGCATACCTGCGTGGCGAATCGAACCTTGCGGTGATGCACCTGTACCTCCGTCATAACCGCTGACAAGGATAATATCGGCACGGCCTTTGGCTACACCAGCTGCGATGGTACCCACGCCCACTTCCGATACCAGCTTCACGTTAATCTCAGCACGCGGATTGGCATTTTTCAAGTCATAGATCAACTCTGCCAGATCTTCGATTGAGTAGATATCGTGATGCGGTGGTGGCGAGATCAGACCTACACCCGGTGTAGATCCACGAACTTCAGCAACCCAAGGATACACTTTACGTCCTGGCAGCTGTCCGCCTTCACCTGGTTTAGCTCCCTGAGCCATTTTAATCTGAATCTCGTCGGCATTAACCAAGTAGTTGGATGTAACACCAAAACGTCCGGATGCTACCTGTTTAATCGCACTGCGACGGGAATCCCCGTTGCTATCTTTAATGAAGCGAGCCGGGTCTTCTCCACCTTCACCGGTATTGGATTTACCTCCAACACGGTTCATAGCGATGGCAAGATCTTCATGCGCCTCTTTACTGATCGAACCGAAGGACATTGCACCTGTTTTGAAACGACGCATGATATCTTCTACGGATTCAACTTCTTCGAGTGGAATGGAAGCTCCCACCGGTTTCAGCTTCAGCATGGAGCGAATGGTCAACAATTGATCATTCTCACCTTGTACAAGTTTGGAATATTTTTTATACAGCTTGTAATCCCCAGTGCGTACTGCATGTTGCAGGGTATGAATGGTTTGCGGATTGAACAGATGCTCTTCTCCGTCGTTACGCCATTGATAATCCCCACCGGAATCCAATACTTTATCGTTACCGTCTTTTTCCGTAAAGGCACGGTTATGATGTGTCAGCGCTTCGGCTGCCACTTCTTCCAACCCAATTCCGCCGATACGGGAAGGTGTCCAGGTAAAGTAACGGTCAACGAAGTCTGATTTCAGACCTACCGCTTCGAATATTTGAGCTCCACGATATGATTGAATCGTAGAAATCCCCATTTTGGACAACACTTTAGTAACGCCTTTGGTAGCTGCTTTAATGTAGTTTTTCACTGCTTTCTCATGCGAGATGCCACGCAGCAACCCTTGCTGAATCATGTCATCCAGCGTTTCAAAAGCCAGATAAGGGTTCACCGCACTTACACCGTAACCCAGCAGCAACGCGTAGTGGTGAATATCACGCGGTTCTGCCGATTCGAGCATAATGCTGACTTTTGTTCGGGTTCCCTGGCGAATCAGATGGTGATGCAGACCTGCTACAGCAAGCAATGCAGGAATGGCAGCATTCTCTGCGTCCACACCGCGGTCAGACAGGATCAGAATGTTATGACCCTTGTCAATGACACGATCCGCAGCTTCGAAGAGCAAATCCATCGCTTTGCGAAGCCCTTCTGCTCCTTCCGCAGCGGTGAAGAAGATTGGAATCGTCATGGAGCGGAAGCCTGGGCGACGCACATGGCGAATCTTCGCAAAGTCTTCATTAGACAATACCGGTGTATCCAGACGGATCTGGCGACAACTCTCCGGTTCAGGGTTCAGCAAGTTGCGCTCAGGACCAATGGTTGTTGCCGTAGATGTTACAATCTCTTCACGGATTGCATCGATTGGCGGGTTGGTTACCTGGGCGAACATCTGTTTAAAGTAGTTGTACAGACGCTGCGGACGATCCGACAGCACAGCCAGTGGTGCATCATAACCCATCGAACCCGTAGCTTCCATACCTGTTGTTGCCATCGGCTCCAGGATTTTACGAAGTTCTTCAAATGTATAACCATATGCCAGCTGAAGCTGGGTCACGTTATCATGTTTTGGATCAGGAAGTTCCGGTGCTTCCGGCAACTCGCTCAGATCCATCAAATGCTCATCAAGCCAATCCTGATACGGATTCTCGGCTGCAATGATTGCTTTTACTTCCTCATCCGCGATGATGCGGCCTTCTTGTGTATCCACAAGCAACATCCGACCTGGACGCAGACGATCTTTGTACAGGATCTCTTCCGGCGCGATATCAAGTACCCCAACTTCGGAGGACAGGATAATACGGTCATCTTTGGTTACATAATAACGAGCTGGACGCAAACCGTTACGGTCAAGTGTTGCACCAATTTGCAAACCATCTGTGAAGGCCATTGCTGCTGGTCCATCCCAAGGCTCCATCATTGTGCTGTGATATTCATAAAATGCTTTTTTGGCAGGGTCCATGCCCTCATCTGTGCTCCATGGTTCAGGAACCATCATCATGGCCACGTGTGGCAGAGAACGGCCGCTCAGATACAGGAACTCCAGCGTATTATCAAACATGGCTGTATCCGAACCGTCGGGATTGATGACCGGTTTTACTTTCGCGATGTCGTTACCGAACAACTCACTCTCGAACAAGGACTGTCTAGCATGCATCCAGTTCACGTTACCACGCATCGTGTTGATCTCACCGTTGTGGATCATGAAGCGATACGGGTGGGCACGTTCCCAGCTTGGGAAGGTGTTCGTACTGAAACGGGAATGCACGAGTGCAATAGCCGATTCAACAAGGTCTTGCTGCAGATCCAGATAGAACTCTCCTACCTGTTCCGTTGTCAGCATGCCTTTATATACAATTTTGCGACAAGACAAGCTTGGAAGGTAGAATGAACCACCTTCTGCTTCATCTGCCGAATAACGAATAGCCAGCTCAGCACGTCTGCGAATAACATACAGCTTACGCTCGAATCCAAGCTCATCCTTCACATCTGCGGATCTTCCAATGAACACCTGACGTACATAAGGTTTCGCTGCAAGTGCAGAACGGCCAAGCATTTCATCAAAAGTAGGAACATCCCGGAAACCCAGGAACGTCTGTCCTTCTTCTTCAATAATCTTCTTAAGGCTCTCTTCATGCGCACTACGAATGGCAGGGTCTTGGGAAAGGAACAACATCCCTACACCATAGAAGCCCTGTTCAGGCAATGCAAAACCAAGACGTTCTGCTTCCTGTGCAAAATAGCGATGTGGAATCTGAATCAGGATACCTGCTCCGTCACCGGAATTCGGCTCACTTCCCTGTCCTCCACGGTGCTCCATGTTACTAAGCATGGTCAGTGCCTGACTAACGATATCGTGTGAAGGTACTCCTTTGATGTTGGCAACAAAACCCATTCCGCATGCGTCTTTTTCGAACTGCGGGTCATACAGACCCTGTTTTGGAGGTAATCCGATGTGTCTCATGGAACGCAACCTTTCTATAATGAAGTATTTCGGAAAGATCAAGAACATAGGCAACAGGCAACAATGAAACGGGAGGAGCTGGCCTTTCGCTTGCGATAGAGCCTGCTAGATAGAAGAGGTGACAGCATGAGACTGTCAAAAATAATGCCTGCTATTGGGCAGAAGCCATTGTAATGAGATGAGCTGATCCGGACGATCCGGCAAACAGCCTGTATAAATCAACACGCAGCCGCTGGCACGGCTACTGAAATGGAGCGACGTTTTTTTGATATAGTTCTATTATTTTAACACCGACCTAACATCAGCGCAATTTAAACTTTTTAATACCTCTGATAAGAAATGTTTTGCAGTACAGCTTTACAGTAGTGACGTTTAAATTCATCTCTTTTTCGAATAATTATACACTTTTTATGCCAGAGTACAACTGAATTAAATTGCTGACAGAAGAAAATCGTTCCATGTGCAGCCTACGTTTATCTATAATTCCACCAAATTTTCACTGCTTAAGCCAGCGAAACTTCACTTCTCTATGCATTTGTATACAAAATAGCCTGCAACCCCTTTTTGGGGCCACAGGCTATTTGCACTATTTGACTACTATATTGCATAATTTCACTACAAGAAAATAAAGTTTTTTTCAAAAATATGACCCTGCTGAAGATCAGGTTCGACTTATGCCGTCACAACTTGACCAGAATCAGCCTGTTCGACTTCTTTTTTTGGACGTCTGCCATTCCAGAGGAAGTAAGCAAGCGTCAGCAGAATGGATACCCCTGCATAGATGCTAAGAATACCTGCCTGATGCCACATCACATCCAGATTACCACTCGATACCACGGCTTTGAAGCCCATAATGCTGTGCGTCATTGGTAACCAAGGACTAAACACCTGAAGCCACGATGGAATCAGTTCTACCGGGAAGGTTCCTGCACTAGCCGCAAGCTGGAAGACCAGCAGCAGAATGACAACATAACGTCCAGGCAGATCCAGCCAGGTTACAAGTGCCTGAACGATCAACATGAAGGTCAGCCCCGTAATAATGGTAAACAGATAGAACAGCCCTACGCTGTGTGTCTCCAGTCCAAGACCATATAACATGAAACTTGCCACAATAACCGATTGGAAAATGCTCACGGACCCAAATACCAGTGTCCGGCTGACAAAACGATTCCAGCCTGTTGCACCAGGTACGGACGTTTCCCGCATTTTCAATACAATCGTGGAAATCAACGAACCCACAAACAGACCGATCGACAGGAAGAACGGTGTCAATCCTGTACCATAATTGCTCACGTTCTCTGCTGTGTTCTCCGAGGAGTTTACAGGTTCAGCGAACATGTTCACTACATCATCCGTTTTTTTAACTTCGGATGTTTTCTGTGCGGCGTCATTCAGCTTGGTTGCCAGTTCACTTGAGCCATCTTTTAGCTCGGTAAGACCGTCAGCCAGTTTGCCCGCGCCATCACCCAGTTGCTTCGAACCATCGGTTAGTGAATTAACGCCACCACTTAGTTTACCTACACCCGTTTGCAAAGCTGTTGTCCCTGAGCCCAGCTGCTTGGCACCATCTGCAAGCAATGTACCGCCACTTGCAGCATCACCCAACTTGCCGCTGAACTGCTTCAGGCCATCGGAGAGCTGTGCTCCTCCTTGACTAAGCTGCCCGGCACCAGCCAGCAATTGTTGCTGACCATCCACTAACTGGTTCGCACCAGCCAGAAGTTGCTCCTGACCTCCATGAAGCTCGGCTGCACCCGCAGCCAGTTGCTGGTTACCCTGATGCAGCTGATCTGCACCCTGCGCCAGCTTCTGCTCACTCTCATGCAGTTGTGCACTGCCATCAGCAACAGCTTCACTTGCCGCAAGCAGTTTCTGGACATCCGCATTTTCGGCCAGTTCCGGGTTTGATGCAGCAAGCTGCTTCAATCCGACGGCTACACCCTGTGCACCATCAGCAACCTTGGAACTGCCATCAACAGCCGATTGCAGGCCTGTTGCCAGTGTACCGCTGCCCTGAACGGCACTTTGCAGACCATCCGACAGCTTCGCACTGCCCTGTTCTGACGATTTCAGGCCAGCCTGCAACTTACTTGTGCCATCCAGTGAAGACTGAAGTCCGGTTTCCAACTTGGCGCTGCCATCCTTCAACTGATCTGCTCCGCTCTGAAGCTGGCTCGAAGCAGCTGCCTGAAGCTGTTGCAGACCGGATACAAGATTCGATGTTCCACTTTCAAGCTTGGTTGCCCCTGTGTGCAGCGCGTTAACACCATCACTTAATGGAGAAAGTCCTTCCTGAAGTTCAAGCGTTCCGGATGCAAGCTTCGCCAGATTATCCTTGAGCTTAACCGCACCATCATCCAGTTTGCCTGCGCCGGTATTCAGTTCACCCGCCCCATCGCCAGCCTCAGCCAAGCCATCCGATACTTCGGAGAACTTGTCGAGCAAAGTCTCTGCATAGGACTCCGTTACTTTGGCGGAAACTTTTGCTTTCAGGTCCTTAATAGCAGTCTTACCGATCTGCGCACCGACAAAGCTGTAATTGCCATTCGGTTCATAGATCAGATCAGCCGGCTCCGGCTTGTCATCGAGCAATGTTGTTGCCTGGGATGAGAAGTTCTCCGGAATCGTAATTTGCATATAATATTTGTCATTACTCATGCCTTCTTTGGCTTGACTCGCACTGACAAAATCCCATTTGAAATCGGCATTTTTCTTCAGCTCATCCACCAGATCACTACCTACATGGAGGGATTTTCCCTCCAGCTCAGCACCTTTGTCCAGATTGACAACGGCAACCGGCATCTCATCCACATGACCATACGGGTCCCAATAGGCTGCCAGATAGATGCCACTATACAGGATCGGTATAAACATAATTGCAATAACAGGGATCAACACCTTCGGGTTTCTCACGGCCGATCCCACATCCTTGAAAAACACGGATAAAGATTTCATGTCATTTTCTCCCCTTAATCTCTCTGCTCCATGAGCAGGAATAACCATAATGAAATACAATGCTTCATTCCAGAAAATATACTGAAACACGAACTGACCATTTTCCTCAAACGGTCACTTTAGGACAAAAAAACAACTTGTCTTCCGACAAGCCTCCCTGCTTGATACGCGTGAAAATCCATATATTATAGTAGATTAAATTCGGATTACGTTATAGCAGCAATTCCTTCCATTAAGAAAAGGCGAAAATAAGTCTTGATTTCCTCTTTGCTCAGCGGTTGATGTTGTTTGCTCCAGTCTGAGGTGAGTGCAATGTACAGGCGAATCATCATAAATGCGACGACTTGCGGATCACAATCTCGAATCTCTCCATTGTCTTTTGCTTTCTCAAGCTCCTTAGCCAGAAAGTCGGAGATTACTTTCTCCACCTTGTCCAAACCTTCCTTGGCCTGCAGCGTTCCAAAGTCCTTAAGCTCCTGAGATAACTTAACGAGCAGGTCGTGATCACGACGAAACTCTAACAAGGCATCCAGTACCCGAAACAGATTATCAAAAAATGCACTTTCCTGATGTACTTCACGATGCGCGATGTTCTTCATTTCCTGAATCACTTCTACCAGGATCTGATCAAACAATTGTTCCTTATTGGTGAAAAACGTATAGATCGTTCCTTTGCCAACGTTCGCAATCTTGGCGACCTGATCCATCGTCGTTGCTTTGTATCCAAACATGGCAAACGACTGGGCTGCTGCATGAATAACCTGCTGTCTCCTGTCAATCGGAGCCATCGTATCCCTCCTTTAATCACATTCATGGTTCAATCGCTCTACATAAATGACCAAAAATACAATTCGGTCATTCGGTCAAAAACTACAATACCACCTTCGAAAACAGATTGCAACCCTAACATTTTAAAAATTGTGTTAATATTTTTTAACCTAAATGCAGTGGAAACTCCTTCTGTCGTCGTCTATAGTGTAAGATGACTCAATTAATACGTATATATAATGAAGTTTAGGTTGTCTCATTGTAAGATATATGGTGTAAATATTCATAGAAGAAACATGATTTTACGCTTCAATGTATATTCATGTAGTAACGCATTCCCTAGCTAGAATAAACAATGTATATCTTCATTTTGAATTAAAACTTATGAATAAAGGTGAACTCATGCGAAAACCAAGAGTGCTCTTATTATCGGAAGGTTTCGGTACCGGTCACACTCAGGCCGCTCATGCGCTGGCACATGGCATCAAAAAAGTCAGTCCACATGTTCACAGTCGTGTCATTGAACTAGGCAAATTTTTGAACCCAACGGTAGCTCCACTAATTTTCTCTGCATATCGAAAGACACTATCGGTTCAACCCAAACTGGTCAGCCTGTTGTACCGCACACAGTACAATAAATCATTAAATGGTTTTACCAAGCTGGCGTTGCACCGAATTTTCTATACACAAACGGCACAGGTCGTATCCCAACTGAAACCCGATGCGGTCATCTGTACCCATCCTTTTCCGAATGCGGTCATCTCCCGGCTCAAACGCCAGGGTCTGAATATCCCGCTCTATACGGTCGTGACGGATTATGACGTGCACGGAACATGGATTAATCCGGAAGTGAACAAATATCTGGTCTCTACCCCTCAGGTCAAAGCATTGCTTGAGATTCGGGGTGTCGATCCCTCCCATATTCAGATCACGGGAATCCCTGTGCATCCAGACTTCTGGGAAGCAGGAGATAAGGTGAAGCTACGGGAAGAGATGGGGCTTCAGAACATGCCTACGGCGCTGCTAATGGGTGGTGGATGGGGACTTTCGTTTGATGAGGACCATATGAAAGCTCTCACGTCCTGGGCAGATCGTGTTCAATTGGTCTTCTGTCTAGGAAGCAATGAAAAAATGATCGCAAAAATGAAGGAAATGCCTTGCTTCCAGCATCCGAATATTCGTATTCTGGGATATACACGGGAAGTAAGCAAACTGATGGATGTATCCGATGTGCTGATTACGAAGCCAGGTGGCATGACATGCACTGAAGCGCTGGCCAAGGGTCTACCGATGTTGTTTATTCCTCCGATTGCAGGTCAAGAGGAAGAGAACTGTGAATACTTTGTACAAGCCGGATACGGCCAGGTCATTCATTCTGCCGACGTGATCACCAATCGTTTCAGACAACTAGTTGAGCAGGCATCTACTCAAACTGAAAGCCCGCTGAACGTAGCACATATTTCAGGTAACCAGTCGGCCTATGATCCGAAGTGCTGTGCTCAAGCTGTTCATAACTTATTGTTCCCGACTACAGCCGAAGTCACAAAAACCTCCGTGGAGCGCTTCACAGCCGGAATTGCTGCCACGTCCTTGTCAGGTACCAGAATACCATTCTGACGCCTCTAGGGTCCTATAGAACAGCTCTCACGAGGTGTTATGGGGGACAAGACAATTGCTCGCGATATACAAAGAAGGTTCCCTTCCGAATTTTTGGAAGGGAACCTTCTTTTCTTTTCACTAATTCCACCGTATGATTTGGTAGAAAAAAGGGTAATTTAGAGTATAACGATATTTTAAAATAACGAAATAAAACTACGATTCAGGCTTTTTCAAGGGCCGTGTGATGCACACACAGTTAACTACCCTGCCTGTTTGCAGAATTTACGGGTCGATTACTTGTAAAAAGTATGATGACCGATCGTTTTTACTTTTTTCTGCGAGCGGGCAACTGTCAGATCGTCGGCAAGCGTCAATGATAAGAAATAATACGTATCATCGGCAACTTCCTTCTTCCCGTTCAACGCAGCATTCACTGCTTTGATGCTGTCCTCGTTGGGAACCACACGTTTCATACGTCCGTTCGCTACAGGACTAAACTGGGATTTCTGATAGATGACCTTGTAAATGGTATCGGGAAAATTGGCTGACCGCAGCCGGTTTAAGACAACATTGGCAACTGCCACTTTGCCTTCGTACGGTTCACCTTCCGCTTCTGCCATGACGATTTTTTGCAGCAGATGCAGTTCTTTATCGGACACACTGTATGACCAGGTTGCGAGTTTCGAGTCTTCCTGGTTCAGAAGTTTGGTCCGTGTAAAGTATAGTTTTTGGGGGGGAGTTGTTACAGCAGCGACTTCTTTGGCACGTTTCACTTTGGCCAATTTCAGTGCAGCTTCTTTTTTGGCTTTGGCCGCAGCTACCGCTCTAGCTTTGTTCTTGGCCTTGGCTTCTTGCAGTTCCTGCTCTTCTTGAGCAGTCGTAAGCCAGTTCTTCGCTGGCAGAGATTCAGTCCACGCTACGGTTTGGACAGACAGATTAGAGGACAGACTTGTCCCATCTTCCATCATGCGCCTCTCTTCTTGCGTAGATGTTTGGTTATTTTGCACAGAAGCCGCAAGTTCGGTCATCTGTTTACTATCACTAGCTTCATTCCACTTCCCCGTCGCCTGAACGACATTTACCCCCACTATACATACAAGCAGCACTGATAACATCGGTGCTACCCAACGATTTTTGCTTATAATGTTCATTCGAAGATTCCTCCTGTCGAAACAATTCCCTTAACTAAGTAACCCAAAAAAAAGAATTTGAATAACGATGGCTAATATTACATAGGGATAAACGTTATGTCAATGTGATTTTATGGCATAAAAATGATTATCAGGAAAAAGTGAACGTATCCACGACCTCATACATTGGCGATTGTCCCAGCCTTGTCGCATAAAGTACAATGTCCTCCACCATCCATGAATTAGCACCTGTGGCATGTTCCGGAAGCACGCCAGATACCCCTTTATTCTCATTACCTGGAATCTGTCCCAGATATTTTCTGGCAATGGTAATGTGGGGAGCATACGGTCTTAATTCTGCTTCATACCCAAGGGGCGAAGTCGCCTGCACGATTTGTTTTTGCAATGAAAACAAGTGCTCTCTCTCTCCGCTAACACCTTTCCAAAGCACCTTAGGTGCTTCTTCAAGTCCAAATGTGCCCCAGTCGGAAAGCTGAAGTTCAAACGGCTGAAATCCGCTTGCTGCTGAGCGCAATGCTTTTCGCAGGTGCCCGATGTCACTAACTAACGTATCCCCCAGAAATTGCAAGGTTATATGATAATCTCTATGATCTGTCCATTTACGAAAATCCAGCTTGTTCTGTACAAGCCTCGCATCCATCTGAAGAGACTGCTGAACAGCAACAGGAAGACGAATTGCTACAAACAATCTTTCCCGTCGGGATGAATGATCCTGATGTGATTGGTTATTCATTGCATACACCTCTCTAAAGTTCGCTCTATTATTTCATAACTATACATATCGTTTCAAGTTGGGTAAGTATAGAGTGACACAAATATAACCATTTGCAAATAAGGCTAGATTCCTGCATTTCCCACCTTAATGCACATCCAACACCAAATCTGATACACTTTAATCATCAAACTCATCAAACTATTTATCTCAGGAGGACCACACATTATGGGTAAAATTGTATGTTTTCCATCTCTATCAGAAGAACAGCAACAACGCATTCAGAATGCTGCACCGGGATACACCCTGAAATTCGGAAAAGCCAAGGAATTGGACCCCGCTGAGTTGAAAGAAGCTGAGATTATTCTCGGCTGGTCCCCACTCGTCACAGAACATGCGTTGAAACAGGACAGCCTGTTGAAGTGGGTTCAGGTCTGGTCTGCTGGTGTGGACAATCTCCCCTTCGCAGATTTGCAACAAAAGAACGTTCAGGTCACCAGTGCAAATGGAGTTCACGCGATTCCAATCACCGAAATTATTCTGGGCATGATGTTGTCCCACAGTCGCTGGCTAAGACAAGCTATGCTGCATCAACAGCAGGCCGAATGGAAAGCTCCTGCCAAACCACTGCCGGAACTGCATGGCAAAACAGCGGTCATCGTTGGTGTAGGTGAGATCGGTACGGAAACAGCCCGTATTCTCAAAGCACTCGGCATGCACACGATCGGAGTTCGCCGCTCAGGTAAGGATGTCCCCAATGTGGACAAAATGTACGACATGACCGGGCTGCATGAAGCCTTGAGCCAGGGCGATTATGTAATTAACATTTTACCGCTAACCGATGAAACCAAACATATATATGATCAAACTGCATTTGAGCAGTTCCGATCTGGTGCATGCTTCGTCAATGTGGGCCGTGGCCCCAGTGTGAAAACGGAAGCCTTGCTGAATGCGCTCCAAAACGGCCAAGTTGCCTTCGCCGCACTGGACGTGTTCGAAGAAGAACCACTTCCTGCAGACCACCCGCTATGGGGCATGGATAATGTGTTAATTACGCCTCATATCGCAGGAAGTACAGAGCAATACACGAATCGAGCAGTCGATATTTTCGTCAAAAATCTGGAAGCTTACGTTGCTGGCGATACCCTGCCGGTGAACCTTGTGGATTATAGTCATAAATATTAACACAAACACCCGTTCCCATGCAATATTGTGCAAATCAGATCAACGATATCAATAGAACTAAAGAAACTTACACTTGCAACTTCGATGACAGAACAACCTTCCGATCACTGTTATTCCCAGATTTTTTTAATTCACTTTTAGAAAGGTTAAAATCTGTGAATAAAGGCGAAGAGTATGCTTCCGATGCAGCTTTCTTACAGAAAGCTTTTAGCTCCACTTCTTCAGGTTATTTCTGTCCTCTACGTTCTCGTGTAAACGGTTAGTTCAATTGAAATGTACACAGTAAAAAGCTCTACCTCTGGAAAGTTTCCCTAGAGGTAGAGCTTTTGTTTTTCACGCTTACACACACAGCCAAATATGACGTATAAACGTGCCTTTATGTACTGTTCGGTACTCTTTTACAGTCCATTCTGCTTCCAGCAAGTGCTCTTCTACCCACTCTGTGGAAACTATCACTGCCCGTTTTGCCAATCTGCGCAAACTCTCCAGCATGGCTCGTTGCTCAGCATCCGGAAGTACAGAGCAGAGATTATAGGGCATGTCCAGAATTGCCGCATCATACAAATCTTGCAGTTCATTCATATCTCCCAGTGTGATTCGATCCGAATCATATCCATAATGCGGCAGATTGATACGTGCACCTCGGACAGCTAGCGGATTGAGATCGTTACCTTTTGCGTCAATTCCCATGGATAAAGCTTCAATCACAACCGTTCCCATACCGCAGCATGGATCAAGCAATCGATGATTTTCTACTCTCGGGACAGCAATATTAACCAGCGCTCTCGCAAGCGTGATGCCAAATCCAGTTGAGTAATTTTGCGGCTTCTGCCGATGAATCTGCCATAATCGATCCGCTTCTGTCCACTGGCCCAAGATCCATTTTTCTCCTGTTCGGATTAGGCCGAAAGTCACCTTAGGTTGTTTCATCTGTGCCTTGCCTTTAATGCACATGCCAACTTCTTTTTCCAGTTGACGAGACTGTGCATAATCAGGGGCTTGATCCCCTTCTTTTAGACAAACTACCTTGAATGTCTCATTTGGCAACAGGTGAATATTTTTGGCAAGAGGAAGCAGATCCATCACAGTCTCCCCTTCGCCGATCACGTCTAGTCTGCCATGGATAAAAGGACTGCGTCCAGGTGGAATACATCGTTCGGACCACACATACGACCCCATATCCATACGGATCTCCGAACTCGGTTCAAGCAGCGTAGTCAGCTCCAGCATGCATAATTCTTGCTCGTTCTCGTGGCAAGCAAAGGTGTAGAGGTGTTTCCCAGAAGTAGCGTACATACCAAGCGTTTCATCAGGCAAAATTCCCCTCTCCTTCCTTCATTAATCATGTTTCTTCTATATAAATAGTAAGCTCATTGAAGACATATCAAATACGACTCATACGTTTGCTTTCAGGTAGTCATTGTATACAATGTTAGGCCCCTAGACAACTATCCATTTCCTTGCACGTATCTATTTGGAAAGAAAAAAAGTAAGGTGTTCCCATTGTTGAGGAACGCCTTACTTTATTTTGAGACTCTCACCATTAGCCGCCTGCGTGATTCCAGCTTCTTCTATTATAAGAACAAGGTTATATTTTTAATTTTTCAATGGATGTAAGCAAATCTTCTGATAATTCTTTCAGACTTTGAATGTTGCCGCTAATCGTTTCCATGGAACTTACCTGCTCTTCCGCCGATGCAGAAACTTCTTCCACACTCGCTGCCGATTGTTCCGAAACAGCGGAAATCTGCTGACTAAAATCATTCATTCGTCCGCTTGCTTCCTGCATGCCTGCCAGTCCATCTGTCATAGTGCTGATGACACCAACCATGCCTTCCACCGATTCATTAATTGTACGGAAGAGTTGACCTGAAGTAAGCACATGTTCCTGACCCAGTTCGGTCTCCTGAACGTTCGTACGTAATTCCGCAACCACCCCTTGTGACTCCTGCTGAATATCCTCGGTAATCGCCGTGATCTCTTCAACCGAAGTCTGCACAGCCTCAGATAACTTCCTCACTTCTGATGCCACTACGGCGAATCCGCGTCCACTCTCTCCCGCACGCGCTGCCTCAATGGAGGCATTTAATGCCAGCAGATTGGTTTGGCGTGCAATGTCATGAATGACCTGAACCAGCTTGGAAATATCTTCATTTTTACGATTCAACCGTTCCATCTTGTTCATGGAAGCAGAGACCGAACCGGAAATCTGTTGCATCTGCTGCACTGATTGTTCCATCGCCTTGCGACCATTCAACCCTTGCTCCAGTACAAGATCCGACATGACGCGCAACTGGCTGCCTTGTTCCGTATGATTCTGAATGTGATCATTCAACACTTCAACCGTACGGGCTGATTCCACGGCTGTCTCTGCCTGGCTCTCTGCGGCCTTGGCTGACTCTTCCATGGTCACAGCAATCTGGCGACTACCAATCTTAACCTCTTCTGAGGATATTGCCAGTTCCCCGCTTTGCAGATTCACAGCTTCCGCAATTCGTCTGACGCTCAGAACCATGGAAGTCAGGTTACCTTTCATGTCATTCACCGCTTTGGCCAGAACACCGACTTCATCCTCATGTTTGGTATGTATGTCCTGAACATTCAATTGGCCTTCTGCAATCAGTTTCACCGCACTAATGACACGTAGCAGTGGTTTCACGACCTGTGAACGAATAATCGGAATGCTGATCGCTGTAATGACAATCATGACAAGAACACCGATAATGATGATTAATCTACCATCCTGTACCGATCTGATCGTTTGGGCTGCCCCAAGATTGGATTGTTCCTGATTGTATTCCACGAGATAATCAAGATCGACTTGCATGGTGTCAAAGGAATCAGCTCCTTTATCAGCTACTTCCTTCGCCAGCTGTGTCTGACCCTCATCACTCAACTTGATCGCTTGCGTATTAATCTTGAGATATGCCTCCCATTTGTTCTTGAACGCTGTCCAATGTTCGAGCTCATCCGCAGACTTCTCCTGCTGATCATAGATTTTAATTGCCTGCGTCGTTTCACGAATATACTTTGTACGCTCTTCTGACAAAAATGCCTTGTCTGTTTCTTCCGCGTCAAAGTGACGATAACTTAGTGACAGGACATGCTCTGTGGTATAATTTAACCGGTTAATTTGCTGGATTGATGGCATCCAATTTTTCGTAATTTCATTGGTATTGGTTTCAATTGAATTCATCCGGGTGACAATCGTGACACTCAAAACAATTAAACAGAGGATTAATAAGTAGAACGCGATGCTGATACGCAGACCGATACTCTTGATCTTAAATCTGCTGAACATATGATTTCCCCCTTGACCTCTTCGGTCATCCCGAATTCAGGTGCGTTTGTCATTGTTTTCCCCTTCTTTTGACCTCTTGTCAAAAGAACTTATCTATATTATATCGATAGGAAAATAGACGTAAAGTATTATAACATTATTTTGTCATTAAGATGCTTGATTTTGTAAAAGATTGTCGAATCTTGACAAAATCCAAACCGAAGAGCTGCAGCATACGGTAAAGTCCCGATCTGCAGCTCTTCGGTTTGTTCGGATTTCAACGGCTAACATCATAAAGCGATCAGCCTAGTTCAGGATTGCTGTCTTATGCTCAGCCAGCAATCGATATGAATCCAATCTGCGCTCATAATCTGGTCCTGCCGTAACCAGAAGCAACCTTTCCGTATCCAGCCTACTACTCACCTGTAGCAATCGAGCCCATACCTGCTCAGGTGTACCTGCATAGTGCCGAACCGATTCATTTTGATCACTAACGGCCTCATCATTCGTGTCAGAGCCCGCGATACCACTTGGATTCGGCTCGGTTGAACGTTCTTTCCCATTCGGCTCGCGTCTCTCCGCCATGTCACGACTCCAGGCCATCGCATCCGTCTCTGACTCGGCACACAATACGCTGACTGCCACCATAACCTCAGGCTCCTTCATCGTTGCACTAGGAGTAAACCCTTCTCGGTATCGCCTTACAGCCTCTGTACCATCGGCATCACTCATGAATTGACCGAATACATATCCCATGCCAAACCGTGCCGCAAATTCTGCACTCTTCACGTTAGTTCCCAGCATCCAGAGTGATAACGGAAGCTTGGGAATCGGACGAGCTGTCACGGGATGATCCTCGTACATGTAGCGGTCTTCGAGCAGTTCTGTGAGTGCTGCGAGCGATTCAGGCAGCTTGGACACATGCTGCAAGTAATTGCCACTGAGTGCCATCGTGGCATGAGGTCCACCGCCAGGAGCACGTCCGAGCCCAAGCTCAATGCGCCCCGGATAGAGCGCAGCCAGCAGGCGGAATGACTCCGCAACCTTGAGTGGGCTGTAATGCGGCAACAAGACCGCACCAGAGCCAAGTTGGATCGTTGTTGTCCTTGCTCCGATGTGCGATAACAGTACTTCGGGAGAGGCCGATGCCAGTTCAGCCATATCATGATGCTCTGACGTCCAGTATCGGGCGTATCCCCAAGCCTCGGCATGTTGCGCAAGTATCACCGATTGTTGAAGCGCCTGCTCCGCTGTGGCATCGTTCAACCTTGGAACAAGGTCAAGAACGCCCAGACTGAACGTCTCACTCATTCGCTTAGCCAAGCGTCTCATCTCCCTTTATATCGGTTAATTTTAATCCAGATCGTAGATCGAACCCACCTTCAGACCGTAGAGTTCATTATATATTTTCTCGGCAAATGCATCCGTCATACCTGCGATATAATCGATCACCATGTGTTCCCAAGTCCAGATTGGCTGGGCTTTGGCTTGATCCTTCTCATACCGCTGCAGCCAGTCAGATGGAATAATGGATTTGGACGTTTCCGGATCGAGGAATGCATCCCATAATCGCTTAATCATCCACTCACTGCGCTTCTGTAGCCGCTGCACACGCAGGTCACGAATCATGGTCACCCAGGCAAAACTCTTGAGCACACTCACCGTACGCAGCATATCAAGGTCTTCAGCCCCTTCACGGACAAAAGTTACCTTCTTCCAGTCGCCGTCGTCAATAACGCCCAGACTGCCTACAAAAAAGCTCACCCAGTAGGCTTTCACCTCACGGCGGGTACGCGAGTAATCATGCTCGCAGAATGGCATCTTCTCATTCCAGATGCGCAGGAATGAAGCGAGGACCTCTTCTACCTTTTGCCCAATCGCTTCTCGGGTCCATCCGTTCCAGAACAGATCCTCCAGCGTTGTAATCTTATCCACAATCAGTCGATTCACATGCGGATCTTGCAGGAAATGCTCATGTACTTCAATTTTGCCTGCTTTGATGCCATCCTCCAGGTCATGCGAGGAGTACGCAATATCGTCGCAGAGGTCCATCAACTGTGCTTCCAGCGTCTTCTTGCCTGCCGGCACGTTCCAGCGATCACGGATCTCCCGAATATATTGCCACTCATGATGATACATGCCTTTTTTGCTCTCTGTCCCAGGGTACGGATACTTGTTGATTCCTAGTAATACCGCATCAGACAGGTTCAGTCCGTCGATATCTTCACGTTTCTCCAAGTGCATAATGAGACGGAAGTTGTGCGCATTGCCTTCAAAATGCTCGTATTTCCGTTTTAGCTCGGCACGGACTTCAGACTCCACCTTGGGAACTTTGGCGCTGCGGCTTTTTTTCATGATTTTCTTAGCCTCGGTGTTGATGAGGTCATCCAGAATGCCATCCAATACTTCTTCACCTTTATGTCCAAACGGCGGGTGACCAAAATCATGTGCGATTGCAGCGCACTCCACCACTTCTGAATCAATAATAAGGCCGGGGTTGTCCGCGCGGTCCCAGTCTACCTCAGGAAAACGGCGAATCAGACTTCGGGCAGCCTCTCGTGCAATCTGTGCCACCTCCAGGGAATGGGTCAAGCGAGTACGATAATAATCACCCGTCCCTGCGCCAAACACCTGCGATTTGCCCTGTAACCGACGGAAGGTCGGTGAATGAATCAGTCTCGAATAGTCCCGTTCATACGCTGCACGAGATCCATCCAATTTGGTTAATTCAGGATATTGTCTATGTTCTCTCAGATCGTTCCACTGCATGGGGATCACTCCTAGCCGACTGTCTCTATTTTGAGTGATTATACACAACATCTGTGGTTTCGAAAAGTAAAACCTGTCTGCGATTGTCATCTCTTCTTACATCAACTTGTGATGAACAGTCATCTTCTCTTATTATACCCTGCCAGACTATCATCCGTGCATCTAAATGACAATGATTCATATTGAACTCATTATTCACATATGCTCGCTCCCATAGCAGAACAACCATAAGTACTCACTGTGACACCAGGTAGCCGTTTCGGTTACGGATCGTTCTTCTGATCGCTGTTGTCTCCAGGTTTTCTGAATTCCCTTTATTAAGGGAAAAACCCGGAGACAAAGGCGAGCGCTTCGCTTCTTCAGAATCGATTCCGTCCCCTTCACTACTTTTGCTGTCCTTTAAATACAAAAATGGTATTCACCAGTTATCTCGCTAAAATCGAGTGAAAATCAAGTTCAATTTAGAAAATGTCATCATTTGTTTCAATGATAGTATGCCTCCCCTGCACCCTCCCCGTTATGGGTAAAAAACAAAAACCGACAGGACGGAAATGCCCTGTCGGATGAATATGGTGGATGCAGCGTTGCGATTTAGCTACTAAACTTAATGTTCACGCAGTCTACTCTTGAAGCTACATGAACTTTTGCATCAAGGATATTATCGCACCCTTGTACGAAGGATTTTCACACCATCACCTTACAGATATCGTTGGTGAACTCTACTGGATCTTGAATTGGCAATCCTTCGATTAACAATGCTTGGTGGTACAGGAGGCTAGTGTAGAGGTTCAGCTTCTCCTGATCCTGCGCGAAAGCGTCTTTCAACGATTTGAAAACATCGTGATTTACGTTGATTTCCAGCACTTTGTCGGCTTGTACGTTTTCGCTGTTCGGCATAGCTTTCAGGATTTTCTCCATTTCAATCGTCAGCTCACCTTCGGTGGACAAACATACCGGGTGACTTCTGAGGCGTTTGGAAGCTTTAACGGCTTTGACTTTACCTGCCAATTGAGCTTGCATCGCTTCAAACAACTCTTTGTTGTCGTTGTCCTGAGCGTCCGTTTCTTCTTTATCCGCGCTGTCTTCGATACCCAGGTCACCACTGGAGATGGATTTGAATTCTTTCTCCTTGTAGTTCGTGATCATCTTGATTGCAAACTCGTCGATGTCATCGGTAAAGTACAATACTTCGTACCCTTTCTCAAGAACACCCTCGATCTGTGGCAGCTTCTCAATACGGCTAATCGATTCACCGGATGCATAGTAGATGTACTTCTGATCTTCCGGCATTCTGGAGACGTATTCGTCCAGGCTCACCAGCTTGCTCTCTTTGGAAGACGTGAACAACAGCAGATCCTGCAAAGTATCCTTGTTCACACCATAGTCGCTGTATACACCATATTTCAATTGACGACCAAACGCTTGGTAGAACTTCTCGTAGTTCTCACGCTCGTCCTTCAGCAGGCTTTGCAGTTGGCTCTTGATTTTGTTCTTGATGTTCTTCGCGATCAGGCTAAGCTGACGGTCATGTTGCAACATCTCACGGGAGATGTTCAGGGACAGGTCTTCTGAATCCACCATACCTTTGACAAATCCGAAGTAATCTGGCAACAGATCCCCGCATTTATCCATGATCAATACACCGTTGGAGTATAGCTCAAGGCCTTTTTCATACTCTTTGGTATAGTAATCAAACGGCGTGTTCTCCGGAATGAACAGGATCGCATTGTATACCACTGCGCCATCTGCACTGATATGCAAGTGTTTGAGCGGTTTGTCAAAACCGTAGCGTTTTTCCATATAGAAGTTATTGTAATCTTCTTCGGTCAATTCGCTTTTATTTTTACGCCAGATCGGCACCATGCTGTTCACGGTTTGTTCTTCTTGGTATTCCTCGAACTCGTTCTCCGTGCCCTCTTTTGGACGTTGACCCGTTACATCCATCTTGATCGGGTAGCGAATGAAGTCGGAGTATTTCTTGATGATGGATCTCAGGCGGTACTCTTCCAAAAATTCGTCATACGAATCTTCTTCGGTATTTTCTTTGATCGTCAGGACGATCTCTGTACCTACGGAATCTTTCTCAGCTGGTGTGATCGTGTAACCATCCGCGCCTTCGGATTCCCATTTCCAAGCCTCGTCGCTGCCCAGCGTTTTACTTGTTACGGTGAGCTTGTCCGCCACCATAAATGCCGAGTAGAAACCAACCCCGAATTGTCCGATGATGTTGTGGCCATCTTTAGCTTCATTTTCCTTCTTGAACGCCAAGGAACCACTCTTCGCGATAACCCCCAGGTTGTTCTCCAGCTCTTCCTGCGTCATCCCGATTCCGGTATCCGTCAGTGTGAGCGTGCGGTTTTCTTTGTCAATCGTGAGCTTGATGAAGTAGTCCTCTTTGTTGAAAACGAGCGAATCGTCGGTAAGTGCTCTGTAGTAAATTTTATCAATGGCGTCACTGGAGTTGGAGATCAATTCTCTCAAAAAGATTTCTCTTTGGGTGTAAATGGAGTTGATCATCATATCCAGCAAACGTTTGGATTCTGCCTGGAATTCTTTTTTAGCCATGAGTGGTTGGACTCCTTTCAAATTGGGATATCGAATGATTTGATTGAAAATAGAAAGTAACTGAGATAATCCTGCGGCCATTAGTAGACTTAAAAACTCGATCGCTCTAGTCCACAGATATTGTGCTTCACTTCTAACTGGCTCATTGTTAAAAATAAGTGCACGACGTTCTGCAATGTAGCCGTTCCGGTTACGAATCGTTTTTCGGATCGCTGTTATCCCCAGATTTCTTTGATTCCCTTTTTAAAAGGGAGAACTCCGGTGATAAAGGCGAACGCTTCACTTCCTCCAAATCGATTTCGTCCCCTGCACTACTTTTGCATCTGATCAGGAACTTGTTTGAGGATTAGAGCCTTCTACTTAAATGGATTCTGTTGATTAAGCAAACATTTCGCTTCTTCAGATTCTGTTGCGCACCTTGGCTTCGCATGTTCTACTCAAGTTCAATATCTATTTTCAAAAACAGAATCATTCCATATGTAGGCGTATAGTAAAAACATCATCTGTTAGCACTCTGATGATCGGAGTGCTAAACCCTTCCTTTTATATAACATATGGGAAAATTGGGTGTCAATACGTAGGCGGTTATTTTAACTAAAAGATCGAATAACCCTTCAACTTTTTCACATCACCAATCATTTTACCGTAATCCCGCGGGTAAAACAAAAGCCGCCTCGAACCAAAGTTCGAACCGGCATGGTGAAAGATTGTGATGTGTCTGTTGATATATCGGCTAGTATCAAAACATTCCCGTCTAATGTACATTCGAATATCCTCGGTCTTACGGGTATTGAGACTGACGTTACGGTTTGAGTTTGATAATTTTACTTTTTCACCATTTTTGGATCAAGGGTATCGCGCAGGCCGTCGCCCATTAGGTTGAAGCCGAGAACGGTCAACATGATGGAAACGCCGGGGAAGATCAGTGTCCACGGTGCTTTTTGTATAAACTGACGGGAGTCTGACAGCATTTTTCCCCATTCCGGGTCGGGTGGTTGTGCGCCCATGCCTAGAAATCCGAGAGCAGCAGCTTCGATGATCGCCGTCCCAATTCCGAGTGTACCTTGCACGATTAGAGGAGTAAGGCTGTTGGGTAAGATGTGGCGAAACAAGATTCGCCCATTGCCCGCTCCAAGTGTCCGTGCCGACGTAATGAATTCCTCCTGTCTCAAGCTGAGTACCCGTGAACGCACCAATCTTCCGTAGGTCGGGATGTTCACGATGGCGATGGCGAGCAGTGCATTTTGCAAAGACGGGCCCAATATCGCCACAATGGCAATAGCCAGCAGGATTCCCGGAAATGCGAGCAAAATATCAAATAAACGCGAGATAAGCATGTCCGCCCATTTTCCATAAAATCCTGCAATTAAACCAAGCAGCGTACCCGCGATAATGGAACCAATAACAGAGAAGAAGCCTACCCATAATGAAATACGCGCCCCATGCATCACTCTGGAAAACACGTCACGCCCCAGATCATCGGTACCAAACCAATGCTCTGCCGAAGGGGCCTGAAGCCGATCCACCAGCACCTGTTCCTTGTAATCGTAAGGTGCGATGTATGGCGCGAGGAAGGCCAACAGGATAAAAAATACGATAATAATCAAGCCCGCAAGCGCAAGCCTATTTTTACGAAACGTTCTCCACGCTTCCCGCCATGGACCGGATGTGCTCGCCGACGCAGCGTCAATGGATGGTCCGGTATTGGTAGATAATTTGGCCATGCGGCGTCTCCTTTCTTGGGTATGAATAATGATGAATTCGCTATTTATAACTGATACGAGGGTCGAACACCGCGTAGAGCAAGTCCACAATCAGGTTGATGACCACGAAAAAGAATGCCACGATCAGAATGCCACTCTGGATCACCGGATAGTCCCGCGAACTAATCGCTTCATATATATACCGTCCCACACCCGGCCAAGCAAAGATCGTTTCGGTCAACACCGCACCCCCGAGCAACGATCCGGTCTGGATACCAATGACGGTGAGCACGGGAATAAATGCATTTTTAAGCGCGTGTCCATATACGACAAAAAACGGACCCAGTCCCTTCGCCTTCGCTGTACGAATGTAATCCGAACTCATCACTTCCAGCATGCTGGAACGGGTCATCCGGGCAATAACGGCCATTGGAATCGTGCCCAGTGCAATACTTGGGAGCAACAAATGTTTTGTTACTGTCCACAACTGATTCCATTGTCCAGCGATCATCGTATCCAGCACATATAAACCCGTAATGGCTTCCACCGGATCTCGTGCATTCATGCGCCCAATGGATGGCAGCCACTGCAACTTGTTCGCAAACAGCCATTGTTCCATCAGACCTAGCCAGAAGATCGGCATCGATACCCCCACCAAAGCAATGACCATACAGCAATAATCAAACCAGGAGTTGTGCTTCCATGCACTGACAATCCCGGCATTCACCCCAATAATGACAGCAAACAACATACTTGCCATCGTTAATTCAAGGGTTGCTGTCAGATAAGGCACAATTTCCTGGGCAATAGGCACCTTGGTGCGGATGGATGTTCCGAGGTCTCCTTTGAGTAAATCACCCAAGTAGGCGAAATATTGCTGGAACCAAGGTTTATCCAGTCCAAGCTGATCACGTAAGGCCTGCTTGGATTGTTCGGTTGCCTTTTGCCCAAGTATGGTCTCAGCCGGGTCACCCGGAATGGCGTGGATGATGGAAAAGACAATCAGGGTCATGCCCAGCAGTACGGGCAGCAACACAAGCACACGTTTGACAATATAGCTGTTCAATCCTGTTCACCTGCCTTCGACATATCGTGCAAAATAAAAAGCGCCGGCAGAAACGCATGCTTTGGATAGTTACGTCCGGATGTGGGTTCTGCCAAGCATTGCGTCTCACCAGCGCTTTGAGAGAAAGAATTAAAACGTAATCACTCCGAACTGTAGTGCCATCTTTAGATCGCAGTTATCCTGAAATAGATAAGTTCAGCTTACAGCTTACTCGAAATAAGCACCGGCATAGGATTCGGTGCCCAGTGGAGAAGGGACGAAACCTTTCAGATTGGCTTTACCCGCCAGAATTGGCGTCGTGTGTACCAGAGGAATCCACGGTGCGTCTTCCTTGATAATGACCTGTGCCTGTTTGTAAAGTTCCGCACGTTTGTCTTGATCGGTTTCTGTCTGTGCACCCGTCAGCAATGTGTGTAATTCTTCGTTTACATAATAACTGCGGTTGTTGCTTGGAATGGCATCTTTATCCAGAAGTGTATACAGGAAGTTATCTGGGTCACCATTGTCACCTGTCCAGCCGAGCATGTAAATGTCGTCCTTCTCACCGGCCTTTGTATCTTCGAGATACGTTGCCCACTCCGGTGATTCGATGGTGACGGTCACTCCGATTTTCTCAAAATCGGCCTGGATTGCTTCCGCTACCTTCTTGCCATCAGGCATATACGGACGGGATACTGGCATCGCATAGAAGGTTACCGGATCAGGCAAACCGTCAGGGAAACCAGCTTCGGCTAGTAAAGCTTTTGCTTTTTCCAAATCATATGGGTAATCCTCAATGGTATCGTTGTATCCCCACAGCGTTGGAGGCATCGGGTTCACAGCAGGCTCTGCTTGTCCAGCAAAAAACGCATCAATGAGGGCCTGTTTGTTCACCGCATGGTTGAGGGCTTGTCTGACTTTGACATTATCAAATGGTTTCTTCTTGAAGTTAAAGCCGATATACGCCACGTTGAACGGTGGACGCTCGATCTTCTGTAGCTCGCTGTTGCCTTCAAGAATGGACAGATCGTCCGGGTTCAGGTCTTCCATGACATCAATCTCGCCGTTTTGCAGGGCATTGAAGCGAGCGGTATTATCCGGAATGGAACGCACGATCACTTTGTTCAGCTTTGGCAGTCCTTCTTTCCAGTAATCCGCGTTTTTCTCCAGGGTGATGGAGTCGTTACGCTTCCACTCTTTGAATACAAATGGGCCGGTGCCCACAGGCTCGCTCTTAAAGTTTTCCTTTTTCTCCTGAATCGCGGTTGGGCTGGCAATGCCAAATGGCGTCATCGCAATATTTTGCAGGAAAGGCGCTTGTGGCTGGTTCAATGTGAACTCCACCGTAGTCTCGTCCGTCGCCTTCACTTCCTTGATCACACGTCCGTCCTCTGGACCAAACATGGAATCGTAATAATCGAAGGAATCTCCCTCGAATTTATATTCACTCGCCGGATCACCCCAGCGGTTGAAGTTGAACACAACAGCCTCTGCGTTGAAGTCAGTTCCATCATGGAATTTCACACCCGACTTCAGCTTAAACACATACTTGAGCCCATCCGCCGAAATCTCCCAGCTCTCTGCTAGTCCAGGAATGACCTCTGTTCCGCCTTCCTTGTAGTCCAGCAATGAATCAAACACCTGATGCCCAATCTTCAGCGACTCTCCATCGGTCACAATCGCCGGGTCGAGTGCTACGGAATCCCCACCACGCCCCATAATCATCGTATCCTGCGCTACCGTTTCGGCTGGAGGGTCGGTTCCTTCTGCCGGAGCAGGCGAATTCCCAGCTCCCTCATTGCTTGAACAGCCTGACAACACCAAGACGGTGCTCAAAGCCAGAGTCAAAAAACCGGACATCCATTTCTTTCTCATTCGCATACGTACAACACCCTTCCCTGGCTCATAATGTGTGTGATGCTGGCATGAAAGATCTCCAATGTTGGCAATCGGTTTGGTGCTATGTATCATATAAAAGGCTTTAGATGCCTGCGATACCTGAATTAATGTTCTGGGAAAAGTACGGCATGGATGAAATGTAAAAACAGCATGGGACACGTATGGAATACAGGTAAATTTCAGATCGTGCACATGGATTGAGGACGTCGTTTGATTACTTTTATAGAAAATGAAAAAGGTTCAACAACGGATCTTGTGAGTTGAATCTATGAAATTGTTGCGTTTTATTTGAACTAAGGTCAATAAGCAACAGTGAACGGTTATGGACTGGTAAGAGCTGGTTTAAGTTGGTAGATTAAAAATACTGATGGGCATATGGATACTACGCTGCTGGCTACGCAATAAAGTCTGTTCCTTGAGCGTGTCGTGTTGAGCATGGAGTGTGGAGACCGGATTAGGTATCGTTATCGTTCGTTAGCAATACGGATGAAAGAAACTCAACATAGGCTAGGTTGTTTGATGAATCGTGTAAGTTGTTAAATCGGTGGCTTTCTCTTGCAGATTGGATGTGTAAAATGTATGAACGAGTCATCTTGAGATGTTGGATTGTACAACAGGGAGACATTACAATAACTTCATGTGTTATGGTTTTGTCATGATGAGGAGGATTGTGTAAATAAACTGTGGTGAAAAACAATTTCGTGTAACTTACTTTACATCACATTAATCAATTAGACAAGAGATTTACAGACATAAGTCTTTAACTTTATTATATGCGTTAATATTACTTACATAAAACACAAAAAAGGAACACAGTTCGACAAAAAGCGTCTCGTGTTCCTTCTCCACTCAATCCACATTCAGATAAAATCCACATTTAAATTTGCTAAGAATCAGCTCACTTTTTAAACAAACCTCTGCGATGCATCACGGTAATAAAACGGTAAAAATCATAACTCGCCCCATTATCGATGCTGAACAATGGATTTTTGGTGTCATATGCCAGTGCTGCATCCACAGCTGCCTTTGCCCATACTGGAACTTCCATTTGCTGACGCGCCTGTAGTTTGTCGACCTGGGATTTGAGCGCATCAAACGCTGCTTTCTCTTCGGCTGTCATCGGTTCGCCCCCTTTGGGTGGTTCAGTTGGTGGATTCGGATGACTTGGATTCGTTGGATTGGATGGCTCCGGTGGTTTCGGAGTGGCTGCTGCGTATCTTGCTCTAAGCTGTGCCGCTGTTCCCTCGAATTCATTCATATCCACGTTGCCACTAATGCCATTCACCTTGCCTGAATCCGTATACTGCCAGAACGTCCAACGCTTCCATGCCGGCTGGTCGTCCGGTACACGGGTGTTGCTGTAGCGCGCGATCCACAGATCGTATGAGCTGAGTGATGTGTCAAAATTCCCGGCAAATGAATTGCCCGTGTATATGATCGGTTTCACACCTGTCAGACGTTGTAATTCGGTTAAAAAAGCTTTGGCAACTGTATTCATCTGCGCTTTGCTCAGGTTGCCGGGGTTGTTCTCGTAGTCCATGACGGGTGGCAGTTGTAACGCCTTGGCGCCCCCAACTTTGTTAAGTGTGTTGGCATAATGCACCGCTTCTGCCTTGGCACCATCGGTAGATGTCGCGCGGAAGAAGTGATACGTTCCCACCAGCAAGCCCGCCGCCAGTGCGCCGGTTACATTTTTCTGGTAATTTGGATCGGTGTATGTCTGTCCCTCAGTTGCCTTGATGAATACAAATGTCATGCCACTTGCCTTCACCTTGGCCCAGTCAATATTGCCCTGGTATCGTGAGACGTCAATGCCCTGTGTGTTGCCCGAACTTCTCGTTTGCATGTTTCTCACACCCTTTATGCGGCAAATTGCCGTTTGTATATAGTTAATGCGGTTGGATTAGGGGTTGCTTGTGTGCGTGTCCCTGATGTTGGGAAATGAACTGAGGCTTGTTCACACGGAGACTCCGATGACAGAATAACCTTCCAATCGCTGTTATCCCCAGATTTTTTTATTTCCTTTTCTAAAGGGGAAAATCCGGGGATAAAGGCGACCGCTTCGCTTTTTCAGGTTTTTTCTGTCCTCTCCGTTATTGTGTGAAAATGTTAAGTTCAATCTGTATAGCGGCCTTATATAGCTTTGCTTATTTAGATTAGTTCTGTTTAATCTGACATTCGTACTAATCAACAAACGTTCAATATAACTATATACTCGCAATATTAAACGCTACTTAACGTTATCTTCTGTTGTCGGTGAATCTATGTCATCCGGATCTGCCTGTGAAAAAGAATTTTTGGCACTTGGGGAGAAGTTACCGGGGAGTTCCCCGGTTCCCCCTTTGCCCTTGAGCACTTCAATCGCTTGCCGGATCACTGGAGGAATGGGAGCGCCCAACTTGCCTCCATTCTCGATAATGGACAACAACTCATTTGCGATATAAAAAAAGGCGACCGCATCCCTGAACAAATGTCCGTCTCCCAGAACACCATCCACCAGATGAGCCACCGATACCATTGCAAAAATAAATACCTTTCTTGCGATGCCGAACATGCCAACATTACTTTCTAACTTGCCACTCATACCCGCCGCCGCGATGCCGGTTAGGTAATCGAGGATGACGAACACGAGAAGTACGCCGAGTACGCCTGACCATCCTCCGAAGAAGTAGGTTACTGAGCTGCTCATGAGTGCAATTCCCCATTTCCATAGGGTGTCCCATCTTTCCATAGTTTCACCTCCTTTAATTTTTGTGATAACTGCCCCAAAAAGTATTAAAATAGCGCTCCGTATTCGGAACGCTTGTTACACAATACTTCCGTTTTGGTCCATCCCTGCTGTTTCCAGAGCAGCCTTAACTTTATCACGATTACCGTTTGCAGTCGGAACATCGTCAATACCGATCAATCCTTTATGAATCATCATTACATATACAGCCAACATATTCTCACCCCTTTCGTGAGTGTTACAGCCCAACGGATTAACAATCTTGCAAGTTTATCCCGCATCAGGCATCAAGTTAAGCAGCATCATGTGCAATTCCATGAGTGCCAACTGATTCGTGTTGTTTTCTTCCCGCAATCGCTGATTTTCTGCCGCCAATTCGGCAATTTGAGACGTAAATGAAATGGCAGGCGGTTGTGGTTCTTCATCGGGTTTTGGCGGGTAGTCAAAGAGTGGTTCCAATGTTTCCAGATCAACGCGTGCAATCATACCGCCTTCAGCACGATCCAACATGTGTGCGCCGTGTTGCAACTGGATCATACCGACGCTATCGGGCACCTTGTCGTCCAATGCTTTATACAACTTGAAATCCTGCTCTTTCGTGGTTTCAACAACAACCCCGGCGCTTTCCGGCGTAATAACTATTACGTTACCTGTTTGCAAGTCGTAGTAAACCTTCATACCGATTTTATTTTTCGGTGATTATTCGTTCATTCTTCCACTACCCTTCGTATTTTTTAAGATGTCAATACATTCAAGGCACGTCTTTCGATTGTCAACGTATGAAGTCCGCCCTTAGCATAATTTTTTTGTGCTCCCACCCGGAATGACAATTTTCCGTTAAGGTTAAAATTAGACGGAATGTCTATTGCTAATACAACGTCCCCTCCTCCGGAAGAACGAGTGCCTGAGCAATGTAACTTCCTGTTTTCTTTATCTACATATAACGAGTAAAGCCTTGTTGTTGTATCCGGAGTTACGTCAGAATAATTACCACCGTAAACCTTGGATGATAAAAAAACAAAGTTGACATTTTGTTCATCACGGAGCATGAAAGAGACTTCGATGTATTCAGAAGTCGAAAAAAACATAGTCGATGCTGCCTTAAAGTGAACGAAATACAAATAATTCCCTGGAACGTTGATATTCGTAGCAGGTGAAGGAGAATAAATATCCGAAAACTTGTTTATTAATGGTATGTCGAATTCAGCCACCATGTACAAGCTGGTCGTGCTTTCAGCAACTCCGGGATAAAGAGTTCTATTAGCGCCGATCACGGTTCGAGTATTAGAATTCATGTTCGGCCCATCAATCAAGTAATTATCCAGCAAGTAATTGTCAATTAACGGCATCTACTGCACCACCCTTTCTAAGATTACGGTAAAGTAAACGTTATTGGTCGCGTAATAAGTCAAATTGTGATTAGACGGAAGAAGAACATTAAGATTTGGAATTATTAGCGTATCTTTAGTATTTAATTTCATTTGATTTATAAAAGACCAAGGAATATATACAGTCACTTCGGGAACAACATTGGTACTTAAATTGTGAATGATGATAGACTTTATCATCACATCCGTAGTTCGACTTGGAAGATTAACTGGAGAAGTACTTGTTACCGCATTTATTGTCGTGTAAGGATATTCGCTTTCAATGTAATCTTTTTCTACTCCGGAAATATACATTACGCATCCACTATTACTGGCTTGTACCGTAATTGTCTCTGAAGGCAATAATGGAATAAATAAATCATCTATAATCAATGTATTTTTTCCTTTTAATGTGCGATTAACTGCAATGAATGTCCCACCAATTTTAAGGTAATACGTCAAGTCAGGGCTGTTTGAGTTAGTAATAACTATGGACTTTACGACAGTGTATTTTCCTTGAGGGACGGTATAAGCAATACTCCCAGTTGTCGGTACTATAGGATGAATTAATCGCTTGATTGCATTTGCCATTATTCAATCGGCCCCCAAACATTTCGTTTATTTTTTTGTTGCAGCAGCTCACGTATAGCATCGTTTAACGACGTCTCCGTCACGGATACACGCGCTGCACTTTGTTGTACGACTTCCGTCAGATCCGTAAGCAACGCCTTTTCGTTGTCCGCTACTGATCCAATGAATGGAACTGTCGGAGACGAGTCCAGCATCAGGTATGTGACACTGTAGGATGCAGAAAGACCATAAGTTGCGTTGCTCGTTGAAGCGCGTTGATTGCCGTAAGCCGACCCGTCCGTACGTGTTACAATGCTCCAATCGTTGTCAGCCAACGAGTTTCTATAAATTCTCATCATTTGAGCAACTTTGTTTTTTAATGGAGCATTAACTGAACTGCTTACAATATTGATACCCCAGTCTCCGTTACTTCCTTGTGCAGGCTTAACACCCTCACGCAACACAATACCCGTTCCTACCTCTACCTGGTTATCACCCTCGATTAACGTCAATTGTCCCTCTGACGTGACAGGTTCGACAGTCGGCATTGCAAGCTGATAGACCAGTTGATACGGTGTCCAGTTTGGCGCTTGAGTCGTAGGCAATGTAATAGTAGCATCTGCCCAAGTACGTGTTACTCCATCGGATCGCCGTGCCCACCATTTTGTTCCTATACTGTTGTATACATTATTTGCAGGCGCATCAGGACTATTGCCCACACCATTACCCGCCGATCCGTTGAACATTGTCCATCCCATGAAATACGCCTTAATCTCGTCGGCTGTCGGTGTGTATGAGTCTCCCCATCCACTGTCTGTGTTAATGATTGAAATATAAAAGTCTGTGTATCCTGATGCCGTGTTAAAGTGTGCCTTGTCTCCTTCTGTTAAACTTTCTTTGGATGAAAGGACATTTCCATTAAATTTAGTCAGTAAAAAACCGTTCCAGTTTGTTGTTGGTGGGAATGATTTTATTGCAAGAATTTTATAACCTGCAACAGAAGACTGTAGTAGCCAAGCTTTATTCTCGTCCAATACCACCCTCTTCCACTTTGCAAGTTTGAAGTATGTCCCATCCTTCTCGAATACTTCGTCAGCATTCGTCCCTGTTACTGGATCAGCGAACAGATCAGTTTGCAACGCGAGCATGGCGTCTTCACGTGTTTTGAACGGTTTGGCTACGTTGCCGATGACAAGCATCGGATTTGAGAAAGACGCTGTCCCGCTTTCAGACGGATTACCGTATAAGTACATGCGCATTGTTTCTGCCCTTACGGGAGCTTGAAACGTAACGGTATTAACTCCAGCACTTACCGGAGTGGTGGTTCCACTTACGGTAGTTCCATCTATCTTTGTTCCGTTTGCGTCATAGAAATTCATAACATTTCGAGCATTTGCAACACTATTGTTCACTGATAAAGTGTACCTTTGTCCCGGTATAGTCATTAAATCCACCGTATTATAGGCAACTGTTCCTGACGCGTAATGATACGTAAAGTTGTAGGGTGCATTAATGATTGCTCCTGTAGGTAACGCCCACTCATAGAACGGCGGCAGTAGATTATTCCCATAACGGATCACATACAGATTTCGCACGGGTTGAACGCTATCGATGTACGGGAACTTAGCAGCTACCTGTTCCGGCGTCATGCTGTCGAGTTCAGCATATTCGGCTGCGCTGATTTCATAAATACGGAACGAGTCAACATAATATACACCGCCCACAGCTACTGATCCGGCTGTGTAAACGTCCATATCTGCTTTCGTGTTGCTGCCCATTTCTGTTGGCCTATACGCGTGCCAGACAAGCCCAGTTGCACCCGCTAAAATTGTTCCGGATTTTGCACCGATAATTGCAGAAGTTCCATCTGCGGTTACAAGACGAGCAGAAAAGGATTGAGATGTTTCATTTTTAATCCAAGCCAATACGATATAATAATTAGCTGGATTTACATTTGCAGTTGCTGACGCAGGCGTCCTCACATATGACTGACCAGCAGCTTCGCTTTGCGTTACTTTAAAGTTGTTGCTTCCGCTGTTGACGTTAGCAGTGGACAATTCTATAGTTGCTGAAGTACTCTTTGTCCATCCCGTAATAGATTCACACCCACCATCCCGCCCCAACAAATTCACAAGCGTACGTCCCTTCAACCCTTCCAACTTAAATGCCGAGGCGCGTTCAGCATGAACAACTTGCAATCCAGGCTCCAACGTCACCGATCTCCGCTTCTCTATATCCAACCGCTCCTGAATACTACTCACCTGTGCCGCGGTTTCCTCAGCCTTTTCTACGACTTTCCCTACACCTTCATCAATCTTCTCCCAGTTCTGATCCAAATACTTATCCAGATCAAAATAGGTTGTCGATGGTGAAGAACGGTCAATCTTATTCAAACCAAGATTCGATGTTTTTGGTTCATTCATCTATGCTCCACCTCCTGCAAATTTATCCTGTCGGGTCTGTTCGATCTCCTCCAGCGTCATACTTTCAACCTCCGCAATCGTCAAATACCGCAGACGATAGTCCACGGTCATATGTGCCGGTTTAATATCCTCAATTGCTGCTTTCAGATCGTCCAAATTGGGCGGCAAGCCCCATGTGTCGATGAAGCGGATTATAATGCGGTACTCACCTGAATCAACGGATACATCAATCCCACCGCTTTCGTAGGCCTGCGCCACGTTTTTGAGCATGGAACCAGAGACTTTGCCGCTGCCGCGCATTTTGGAAATGATTACGGATCTCCGCTGGTCGTCTGGCTTGGCTTGGTTCGTTGGAATCTGCAAATCCTGCTCATAACGTTCTAATGCCCAGGTCGCAGACTCCGGGTAGAATTGATTCAGCACACTTTCCAAACCCACCGTAAGCTTGTCCAGTTCTACACCTTCGGTCTCTGTAAGAAGCTGCATCTCCAGCACATTTTCATACAACGGGGGCAAAAGAGTCATTAATACCTCTGCTTTATTCATGTCACCTTCACCGTCCCAAGAACGGCTACTACGCCGGGGGCGATCTCCAGATTGGACATACCACCATTCACCAGCAGATCGCTATAATCGATCACGGGCGGGATATCCAGAATGACATTGGCAATACGTGTCCAACGAACCAACGGATCGGCAAAAGCCAGTTCTTTCAGATACGCCGTAACTCCCGTTTCAATCAGTGTCTTCACGCCCTCGTATGTTGAACCAGAAGCAAGCGTGACCTGTACCTCAACATCAATAGGTACCTCTTCCGCTCCCACTACTGTGACTACAGGTCCAATTGGAGCAGCACCTTCGCCCATTCCATCCTGAGTTGGATCGATATATTCTTGTACCGCCTCAATGACCGCCTCAGCAGGTGTTTGCATTTCGTTATTCAGCAATGCCACTTTGACAGTACCCGGACCGTCCCACAGTGGAAAAGCCTTTGCTTTGCCCACACCGGAGTTTTCCCGTGCCCATAGCTCATATTGATATTTGTTCGCACTCGTGACCGGACGGGAAACTTTGTCCTGATAACGATCATATAAGGCCTGATCCGTTTCCTCGTCTTCGCCAGGAACAAGCAACTGTGTCAATTCAGCTGTCGTCAGGCCGGCGATATAATCTATGGGTAGCAGTGCCCCCGTATATTCATTACCTTCCGCTCCCGCGACTTCACATTCCAACACATATCGCCCTACCTCGACGTGCTCCACAACAACATACACCCGATCCCCCGTGGAAAAACGACTCTCCAAAGGAACTTCAACAGGCTTCCCTTCGTTATCCCGAAAACTGCCAACCCAACGTGCCTTCGTGGCCGCTTTCCGACTAATGCCAGACCAAGCCACTGCGCGATCCAGATACTCTCCAGAAGCTGTATCCGCAAACTTCAGATTGGCGTTCACATCCAGCTCGATATACATCTGAGCCATTTCCACTGCCGCTGGTGCAAGCGCATCATAGATAATGCTGCCTTCACGTTTATCCACACCATCTGGTACCCTATCCAGCATTCGGTTTATAATAACTTCAAACGTCTGCTCTTCATACATCCATGTTCACCTCCGTCTCTTCCCTAAAGCTGCCAAAATCCGTTTCCACGGTAAAAGACACACGCACTCCATCGGCCTCGTGGACAAAATCGAACTCGGTTACATCCGAAATGCGATCATCCGGAAGCAATGCTTCGCGAATCCAGCGTTCCAGTTCCGATTCAACCATGGATCTCCCGGCCATTCCTTCCCAGGACCATTCCATACCATAATCCGAAGAATAGATTAGATGCTCGTAGCGGCGTGTGGACAACGCTTTATACACCGCCTGTTTTACCGCATCTTTTCCATCCAGTTGCAATCTTCCAATTCGTTGTCCCGAAGCTTGAAACACATAGGTCAGACTTGGAAGCACAGCGGCTTCTTCCTGATCTTCTGCGCTAATCTGCGCCCCCTGTGGAATCATGGATTCACCAGCCGATCCAGTACAACAAAGCTGTCTCCACCTTGAACACGTAACAACAAGACATGGTCACCCACGGTCCAAGCTTTGTTCACTACGGATTCCGGCAGTACAAGAAAAGGCTCAGCCAATGCCAACCGTTGTTCAACGGTAATCTCCAGAGGCTGTGTGTTTGTCACGCTTCCGTACATTACCTGAACGGGAGACTTGGCATCTACAGCGGCCACCGCCGCCTTTTTAATCACGTCCAGCATCATTTATCGTTACACCACCTTCAAATCCAGTGACATCGTGTGCACGCCGCCTTGTACCTTATGCGTACATTCGTCTACCAGAAAATATTGATTAATCTTGAGTTCATCGATCTGGATGTTGACAAAACTGCCTGCCCTCACCTTGAAATCACCAAGCGCATCCACTTTCAACGTCTGCGTCTCGCGGTTACGGAGGGTCATCAGGGTCTTCAGCATGTCATCAATCTGACCTTCGTTCAGGCCATCATCCGCTTTTTGGTACAAAAAAAGCAGCCCCCATTGACGGATGCTGCCTGAATCCTGATGAACAAACGTTTCTCTTTTTCCCGTATCCTTGTTATCCCGATACAGCTTGATCTTGTTATACGTCTGGTCGTCAATCGACCGCGTATAGCTGTAATCCGTGAGCAGACTGTTATCCCCAATAACAAAGCCGTAAGGCATCTCTTCCACATCCCGAAGCACAAGCTTGCCAAAATCATCGTAGAAGATGTAGTTTTTACCACCATAGATCAACGTTCGGTCGAGCGCCTCACAGATCATGTCGATTAGCTTTTTGTTATCAAATAACATGCGTGGAATCACATATTTCGGCTGAATCAGATCATCCGTTTTCAACAGGAAATCCTTTGCAATTCGTTTAATTACATCCGCAGCAGTGGCATTAACGAACTTGTACGTCTGATTCGCGGTTAGATAACGAGTCTGGTCGTAGGCCTTGATTTTGACACTTTCGTCCTTACCGCTATCCACCGAGAAGATATATCCGTAAAATATACCTACCTCGTTGCTGATATATTTCACGACATATCCATTCTCATATGTGAATTTCTTATTCTGGTACAGACTGCCCTTGATCAACGTGAATTCCAGAGAGGAAGGTTTGCCGATGCGGGAGGTTTTGTACGTAATGTCACCGGCAATTTCGCTAATGTCCCAGATGTTCCCCTGCTTGTCATCCAGCAATAACCGTTCCTTCATGTTTGCCAGTTTATCATCCAGCCTGATCTGCTCTTGCATATTCCCTCTCCTTTCACGGAAGCTTGATCACAAGTCCAATCGGCAGCTTCTTCAGTTGTGCATCTTTGATGCCATTCAGCTTTTGCAACTCTTTCCAGCGAGATCCATCTCCCAAATGGGCTTTGGCTACCGACCACAAGGTGTCTCCGGCTTTGAGTGTGACGGTCTTGGGCTGGATTTTTTCATTGGGCCGGGAGGCTTTGGTTTTTGTTTTCGAAGCAGCCGTATCCTTGCTGTCCTTGAGTGGCACTACTTTTTTGGCGGCATAGAAAATGAATTGCTTCAGCTTGATATCATACTGGATATCCCCCACCGTACCCGCTGTCTCCTTCCAGTCGAAGCTCTCAATGGAAACCGCCATATTAATGGTGTACCTTGCACTGGAAAAGAACAGCCTGACGGGTCTGCCCGTCTGCATCCAGCGGATGATTTTTTTCACATATTCATAGGGATCACGGTAAAACTGCTTCTGAATTGCCGGATGTCTTGCATCGTAGTTCAGATGATACGGGCTGTAGTCTGCCGGAAAAATCCCGCTGAAACTGACTTCACGCAGCTTTGGCGACTTAATCACGTTAATTTCACCCAAAGCGCTAACGTTAAATGTACTGCCGTCTCCCGAATCCGAAAACTCAATGCTTTCTGGTGTCACCGGGAAAAACATGTATTCAGAGCGATTATTGAAGCTTAGTTGAATATAATATTCCACTTATCCATACACCCCCTGGGCACTGGAGACGATCTGACTGTTCAGTCCATCGGTGATTTTGCTGATGATGCTGTCCACATCATGTCCGCTGTTGATATCCCCTGTGGTGACCTGAACAGTTGGCGTCAGACTGACAAATCGCTGAATCGCCTGCATCTCTGCAAGCTCACGCATCAGTTTCAGATCCTCGCTGGTTACATCAATCGTTCCCTCAACGCCGCCAATTTGATCTACTTTCCCCACATTGTTGATTTGGTTGATGTTGCTCATATTGTTGGGAACGACCGTGGGAGCAGGTGCAGTTGGCATCGATGGCATAGGAGGTGTTTTCGGTATTTCGGGTGTGAAGTCTTTGCCAAAATTACCTGGTAGACCTTTATCCTTGGAGTCCGCATTCGAGGTTGAAGAGAAACCAGAAAGTAAATCCTCCGCAACCTTCTGACCATCTTCAAAAGCTTTAGGGTTGTACTCTCCGTTCATTTTGAAAAATGACTTCACATCTTTGTCACTCGTAGGCTCCCAGGATTCCAGGCCTTTCTTCCATTCCTTTATTTCCTTGCCACCCAAACTAATATCAGAATCTTGAAACAAACCAATATTGAAACCAAAGGTTTTGTTAACAAGTTTTATCAGACTGTTAAGTCCGCCATTAATTCGTTCCATCGCATCTTCAATTATTGTTACCACGTTATAGAAGATATCAAGTATGAAAATACCCATGTTTTTAAATAAAATCTGTATGGCATATACCGGATCTCTGAAAAAGTTAAAAATCGCCTCCCCCAGCGAAGCAAACAGATTCCATACCGTCGCCACAACTACTCTTACGATTTCTCCAAGCATCATAAATGAACCTATGATGACTCCCAAAATCTCTGTACCTGACATTCCCATCATGTTCAAAATTCCAATAACTGCTGCGATTGCAGCAATGGCGAGCAGGATTGGCCAATTTAGCAATAACCAGGCCGCAACGAGACTATAGACTTGTGTGATAACCAATGCCAGAACAACAATTGCCAATGCCATCAGGATAGGCTGAATGATATCCCAGTTTTGTTGGATCACACTTGCTATATACAGAATGCCATTTACAAGCATTGTCAGCGCGTTTGCCGCAACCGTAAATGCATTGCTAAGCCATTCAATAATGCCAGTGAATTCACCATTGGCAAAAGCCTCATTTAATCGATCTAGTAAAGGCGTCAAGGCAACGAGGGCTGCCTGTCCAATCTGTCCCAGAACCCCATTAAACTGATTCACCAATGCATTCCACTTCTGCAACGGTGAATCCAGCATGGTGTCAAAAGCCTGTTGAGTATAGCCTTGTTTTTGCAAAATGACATCAAGCTTTGTGATAAATCCATCCAGATTGGATGAATCAATGGTTTGTTGCAGACCTGCTCCGCTTAGAGCTTCAGCAGGAATGTTAAACGACTTGGCAAGTTCTCCATTGTCTCCGTTCATGGCAGCAACCAAGGCACTGGATGCATCTGACATACTTTTTCCATCTGGAGAAAGCATGCTCAACCGTTTAGCCATATCCCTCAGTTGATCAACTTGGTCCGTATTCTGTGCATACGGAATGAGAGATAGTGTACCTTTCAAAGCATCCGTAACATTCTGTCCGCTCTTGAAAGCTTCCGCACGGTAGCGATTAAAGATCGTCTCCCCCTGAGCATCATCACCAGTAGCAGCCATATATCGCTGCTTCAAATCCTCTTCCTGCGCCGCTGGTACGAGTACAGCTTGTCCTGCTGACTTTATCACGCTGATCCAGGCTCGCACTCGCTGGGCACCTTCTGTAAAGGCAGCATTTACCTTAGCCTGTTCTTCTGATACACCTTGGAGTAAGTTGCCTGCCAACTGAATTCGGCTCAGATTTCCAGGGTTGAATACCGAATTAATTACGGTAGGCAGGTTTTGAAATTGCTGAACCATATTATTTGACATGATATACAGTCTTGCAAACATGGCATACATTCATTTCTCCCTCCTTTCCTTTTTATTTCTTCCGGGCGCGATTTTTGGACCGTTCTTTCTTCTCTTCCTCCACCCGGATGGAGATCATCGCATAGATCGCTGCTCGTTCTCGCATGGAGAAGGCCATAAGCTCATGCGGCAAAATGTTTAATTCATGGAGAGCGTAATAAGCCAGATTGGCTTCGGAATCGCCCTCTTTAATTAGTTTTTTACGTCATCCACCAGTTCGTTCATATCCTGATTGAAGCCGTTCAGCTTCTGGACTTGTTCACCGAGCGAAGCAAATTCCCCAGGCAGCAGCATTTTCCGCAAAAGCGATTCCGCCCCCATCACGCCGTATGACCGCTGGAGTTCTGCGTTTTTCAAATCGGGATAAACGACACTTGCACTCATCAGGCGAGCCATGTAATCATTGGCATCAATGTCGGGTGTGTAGACACCGTTCTTGCCCTTAATTTTGCGGGTAGCCGCTTTGCGGCATTCCTGGTTTTCGTCCTCGGTCATGCTGCGCAGTTTCCAGGCAACGGGCTCGCCTTTCTCATCTTTGAATCGGGGGGAAACGATAAACTCCTCCGTTGTATCTGTTGCTGCATTTTGGGCAAAAAACATACTCAATCCACTCATGTATTGTTCCTCCTCTAAAGTTAGGCTCCCCGCCGCACGAAGCGGCGAAGAACAGTATTTTGACACGCCAAATAGCCCGTAACACAGGCAAGTTGAACAGGTTTTCTTTTACAAACCTGCTGTTAATTTATACTCTTTATGAATCTCAAATCATTATGCTTTTCACGCTACATTACTTCGGCAAATTGAACGATACAGGCATATCGACATCTTCAAAGGTAAAGCTTACTTCTTCCTCCAACGCCTCAGCCTCGGTATCAAGGGATGCCATGATCACACTGTCGAGGTTGACGCCTTTGAGGGTCACGGTTTGTTTGCCAATCGTAGAGGAAGGATCTTCGTTGGTCACTTCAATGTCGAAGTACGTGTCCACACCATTCTGCATGTACTGGAGCATCAGCTCGCGGAAACGGGAAGTGGTATAAAAGATCGTCATGGAGCCTGAACCGGACCAACCGGTTGCTTTGTGCTGTACGCCGCGGCGCCCCAAAGTTTTGACCTCTGCTTTTTGTTTCTCTACCGTTGCTTCCAGCGTCTTCACATAGAACATTTCTTCCGTCTGTCCGTTAATCGTTGCGTATGCGCGGCCTTCCTGGCCGGAGATTGTGTCGCTTGCTTTCAAAAATGCCATCTTAAACCACCTTCACTTTCATATATACTTTTTCAACGGAATCCACAGGTTGGACTTGAATCTCGATCAGAATACTATCGGTTTCATTGCCCGGAGCAACAGTGATATCTGTTTTGGAATCAAAATTTTGAATGGCCCCAATATCCTGAAGCTGCTTCAGGTAAGTGACACATTGGGAACGGAACAGGCTGCGCCCATCTTCGTTGTTGTTCACTTTGCCGATGTAATAGGACTCAAAAATACGTTTCATATCATTAGCGATGCCATCGAGTACACGGACAACACGGTTTTTGGCAAAATGACGTGCCTTATCCGGTGTAACGGAACGGAATGTATTCACGTCCTGCTCTACCACTGCGCGGTTGCTGCTCGCCGTAAACACAAACTCGCCATTACGCAATGCCGCTTCTGTCTCGCTATGTGTCAATCTGCCACTCACATCCACGGCATCGTCATACGCACGGAACGTCAGGGATTCATTCAGGTTAGCTCCCGCTGTTGCGCCGGCTGTCCATGCTACGGTTTGTTTTGGCGTAAGAACGGTACCGTCTGCGAGCACAACACCATTTTTGACACTGATAATGCCTTCATGGTCTGCAGCCGGATAATCGGAAAGCACCAGTTGCACCTTCTTGCCCTCGGTATCACGCAAACGCTTGATGTAAGCTGTGTAGACTGATTTGAGTGTGGCATCGTCTGAAATCAGACCAACCGTGTTAAAATCCAGTACTTCCAGCTTGGTCAGGAAATCAGCATGCTCTTGGTTGGTTGCTGTACCATCTAATCCACCTGTTAGTGGAAGTGACGCTGTAGCTGTGAGTGCACCTTCACCAGTAAATGTGACGTATGCGTTGGATTCCAGAGCTTCGATAGTAGACGCGGTTTGTTTGTCCACTTCTTTACCCGCAAGCAGAGTGGAGACATCCAATTGTTCCGGATCATTGATATTCGCGGAGATTACAACAGCCAGATCATTACCGCGCACGCCGCCGTGTTGGGCTGTTACTATCAGATTGTCCAAGGTTGCCTTGGCTTTGGTCCCTGCATTGAGACGATACAGAAGCAATGTCTGCGCCCGTTTCAATGCCTCGCGGATCAGCAGTAATTGCGGTGCTGTCCAGTCATAGCCCAATTTGGCTTGTACATCTTCACCTGCTTGTACCGTCAGGATTGTACCTGCTTGTCCCCATGACAATGGAAGTGCCAAAGCCACCGTTCCCCGTTCCCCTACCGTACCCGGCAATGAGCCCTCTGATGCAAAATTCATATATACGCCGGGGCGTACCTTGTTTTGTGTCGTCCATGTTCCTCCAGCCATTATTGTGCCTCCCCATTCATAAATTGTTGGATGTGTTGCTGTGCTTCTTCCAATGTGTATGTTTGTTGTTCCAGCAGAACTGCTGACAAAATATCTTTCTCGATCCGGCTAAGTTGCCGGGATTCGGCGAACTGTGCTTTGCTGTATTTTGGATTGTTTTTCTGTTGAGCTTCCGGATTTTTAGGGTCCGGTTCTTTTTTCGTAAACATTGCCAATGCGCCTCCTATTCCTTTCATACTGATCCCCTCATTTGGTTATTTAAGTTCAATAAAAAAAGCTATACTGACCACTCCAAGGACAGGATAACTATCGTTACGTAAACTCATATCGTTATTCTCTTGTAGCTTTAAGTGCGGTAGGTCGCTGTTCCAGTTGTTGCATGGTAGCGGCGGACTCCGACACTTTGGTGGTTCGCATGGTATAATACACCAGCATTCGCGGAGTATCGTTCTCCGTCTCCCAACGCATCTCCGTTGCGCGATAGGGTGTGCCTTCCACGTCGATGGTTTCCAAAGCTTCGAATAGTTCGTCCGGCAGTGTTGCCGGGATATTGTCTGCGTCAAGCCAGCGGATTTCATAGGCATGAGATTGCACGAAGCGGTCGCTGCGTTCCCGGGTAAGTTGCGCGGACAGCAGGCGGTAGGTGATGCCTTTGGTTTCTAAGGTGGAGCTTGTCCCGCCTGTTGCAGGTTGGATCAGGATGTTGGGAAAGTACTGAGTTAGCGTGTTTGTGATAGCTGTGGTTAGTTGGTTTGTGGTCATGGTTCACCTCCTTTAAGTAGTAAAGTTAACACACCCTAAATTCCTCTTTTCTAAAATCAGTGCTCGTCAAATCGATTGAACCTTTCGTTTGGAGTTTATAGACTGAAAACAAAAAGATACACATATTTCCCTTCATCTTAAACGTCGACGAAAGACAGATTTTTTAATACAATAAGACGACCACTTTCCTGAAAAAATTGTCCGTCTACCAGAATACTGCCGCAGATTGGTCTTTTTAGAATTCTCCGTAGGACCTTTACTTTTACATGGTATCGGTGGATCTTCTGGAGTTTTCTCAGCCAAATTCAAGCACAAAAACACGATCCAGTTGTGCTAGTGTCCTAAGTCATATTAATGTGAAATATCCCCCTGTCATAAGGGATACTGTCTATCCCGGGTGATACTAAACAATAATGATACCCGTTCTCTCTCTATTACATCGATAATGCTCTAGTGTTATATGTTGTGAAGGATACTTGCCTTGTGACCGTTGTATTTTCGATGCAGGCACATACAAGTGTCATCGGGCCATCTGCGTTAAAATTGGACGGTTTTGTTGTGCTCCAATAGGAGTTGGAGTTTTGAGACACCGAGTAACCGTTGCTCCGGCATAAGCCACTGACTATATCTACCTGTACGCTATATACCCTAAAATCTATCCCTCCAGCCGCCCCAATGGTGCCAACGGGTATGGTTATCGGCCATATAACTCCCTGTGAGTCCCGTAAAGCAAAAGCTGTCTTTAGCCCTCCATAGGAGTTGTACACATTCAAGAAAGCAGAACCATAGACAGGGGCTATCAAACTTATTACCCTTGTCCCCGCAGGAAAAGCTAGGACTGCGTTACCTAACGATCCTACATAACCACCAGGAACCTCAAAGTATTCTGATCGCGAAGGTAAGTCCATACTTTGGTAATGACCTTGCTGTATAGCATTTATCTTAGCCGTAAGCTGCGTCCATGTATCTGATGTGGATGCACTTCCACCCTTGGCGTTAATGGCACCCACAATGCTATTTTTTGCATCAACGCCAGATTGAAAAACGTCAAGACTCCATGGGGACCATACACCGTTCTCTCTTGTCCTAAGATATAAGGTGGGAGTCCCACCATTTAGTCTACTCGCTCTTTGAAGTACATATCCCTCACCATTTGTGTGACACTGGACCTCTATATACCACCACATATCAGCAGTGGCTGGTAACGGAGCATTGGTTAAATTGTTGCCATTATACTGTCCATTTACCATCAGAGAGTTGAGGTCTATCCCGGAAGTAAGCTTATTTTTACCATTGTCATCTGTGAGTTGATGCTTTTGCCATGAGTCAGCCGTATTAACAATTCTTGTTAAGGAGGGGGTAAATGCTCCTCCAGCTGTAGTTGCCACTGGACCTGTCTCAAACATGTAGACTTCTGGTCCGGCACCACCTGTGTAACGCATGTAAATCCCCCGTGCTCCTAGGTTAGTGTGATTGTTCTCGTACCTGAATGTTGAACCTTCAAGAAAGCAATTACTTCCGTATAAGACCGATCCATTTGAAGAACCTGAAAAAGTTCCCCATTGATTCATAATTAGTCTCCCAGTCATAACTCCGCCTGTACGCAGCAAACAAGCATTTTTCGCATCCCAAACCGCCTTCTCCGTTGCCGCCACCGTCTCTGACGTGCCGTCCGTCTTGCTCGACAGCTGCACCTTGCCTTTCTGCGTCAAAGACGCATCAGGAATATCCATCTGACTCACCGCTTCACGGAGCGCATCCAAATCCGCTTGCGTTGCAACACCAGCATCAATCTTTTCAAAAATCCCGTTAATACTTTCCCGGGTCACGTTCTCGTTCCCCAAGGGAAGAGGTAATTTCAGTCGATCGGTTTCTTTTGGCATTACGCCCACACCTCCAGTTCATTCCACGTCAAGGACGCGGCATCGAGTTCGTCCCATGTTTTCTGCTTCTTGTCCAGATCATCCCACACCAGATAGCGATACTCATATTCCACGGCCATATGGGCCGGTTTCAATTCTTCAATCGCCCGTTTGAGATCGTCAATATTGGGCGGGATGCCCATTGTATCCACAAAGCTCACCGTAAAACTCCACGCTTCCGGCTGAAACCTTACATCCACCTTGCCCCCGGCATACGCCTCAGCCACATTTGCAACCAGCCTGCCAGAGAACTTCCCGGCACCACGCAGCTTCGACTCCACCACCGCACGGCGCTGCTCCACAGGTTTGAGACGATCTGTCTCAATGCCAAGCTCCTGCTCCCAAAAGTCCAGCCCCCACGTCGCTGTACGGACAAACAACTGCTCCAACGTCTCATCCAGCGCCTGATACAGCAAATCCATCTCGGTGCCTTTGGCCTGCATATCGGCCTGCATCACACGCGAAGTCTCGTAATACCTGGGCAAATACGAGAACAACTCCCGCCCTTTCTCACTCGTCAGTCCAACATCTACAGTAGAAGGAGCACTCATGCCCTGTCCCCTCCCTTCCTTGCATATTATCATGGAGCGTCTCGCTCACCAGATCCAACCCAGATTGGCGTATTTCTCCCAATCTTCCTTGCTCTCCGCACTCCCTAACTAATTCCTCATCCACCATCTGCCCAACACTACTCATGAACTTCCACCGTCCCCAGCACGGCCACCTGACTTGCGGTCATCTCGATATTCTGGTCACTCACACCGTTCACGGTAAGCTCCGAATAGTCGATAATGGGCGGAATGTCCAACAGAATCGCGGCAATGCGGGTGTAACGCACGAGTGGATCGGCAAAAGCCAACTGTTTCAAATACGCGGTCACCCCGCGTTCGATCAATGCCCGTACATCGGCCAATGTCGCATCACTTGCCAGCGTCAGCTTCACCTGAATGTTCATCAGCACTTCCTCGGCTGGCATCACGGACACGACTGGTCCTGCCGGGGCAACGCCTTCACCCTGTCCATCCTGCGTTGGGTCAACGTACTTCTGCACGGCGGCTACCAAATCGGTACCCGCAGCACGTTTGTCCGTGTCCAGCAGATACAATCCCACCGTGCCCGGACCCTGCCACAATGGAATCACACGCGTTGCACCAACACCTGGTACTTCACTGGCCCATTGCACATATTGTGCTTTGTTGCCGCTTGTCCCTTGGTTGCGGACTTTGGCATAAAAACGTTCCAGCAGCGCCGTGTCTGCCTCAATATCTGCACCGCCTTTGATCGCATCAACGTTCGTGACAGAGGTCACGCCACTTACAGGTGTAGACAACACAGTTACCGTGCCCGCAGGCACATTGCTCTCTTTTCCGGCAACAAGCGCTCGCACGCCTACCACACCGGAGCCCTCAGCATCCAGTTCCACACGTCCTACCGTCTCATATTCGAGCGAAGCTTCAGCAGATACTTCATCCGCGAGCGTAGCTACGACCGTTCCAGCAGGCACCACTTTACCCGGCGTTCCCACGAACCTCACCGCACCTTGTGCCGCCACCGCAGCCCGTCGAGTAATGCCGTGCTCTCCCGCCCGCAGATCCAGCTCTTCCGAACGAAAATTCGGATCACTGCTCGCAGCCGTACTTGCAAACCCTCGCCGCAGTAATTCCTGCGCCCACAACGCCGCCTCAGACAGCATAAACGCAACCGGAGCCTCCGCATCCCACAGAAACGATCCTTCCGACTTATCCAGATCCGCGGGCAGACGATCCAGCAACCGCTGCATAATCTGTTCCTCCGTCTGGTCCTCCAAATAACGCGGAATCTCAGCCATCCCGTCAGATCACCTCACTTTCCAGAATAAACATCTCTTCCTGCACACTCGCCACCCGACACGAGAACATGCACTGCTCCCGATTCCAATCAAACGTGAACTGGTCTACCGATTCCGTGCGTGGATCAGCCAGCAACGTTTCCGTCACCATCCGGGTAATCTCACTTTCCATCACACCTCGGCTATCACCCTGACCCACCAGATCCTCCAGCTCCGAACCATAGTTTCGAGAATAGATCACATGTCTGTAACGTGGCGTTTTCACTGCCTTAATGCACCACTGTACCCAGGCTTCATGCCCACCAGCCGCAGCGACTTTACCACTTGGGGTCAGTACAAAATCCCCTGCATCGTAATCGAATCGCCAGCTCCGTCCAAAGCGTACCTCTTCCGAAGCCGCCCCCGACAAATCCTCCTCATCCCCCCATACCACTCCCGTTTCCGGAAACAAACTAGGCATGCGCACTCACCACCTTACACAGCACCACAATGTCATTACCGCCATTCACCCGCATCGCCAGTACGCGATCTCCCGCTTTTAATCCCTTATCAAGAGACCACACCGCTTCTTCAACTTCCTCTTCTTGCAAAAGAAACCGTCCCGTGCCCGTCGTTCCGCCGTTTGCCACGTCAGGTATACCGGAAATCGCGCCAGCAGCCTCGCGCTCCGGCAGTCCAAGCGTGCCCGGCAACTCGGCCACGAGATAATCCTGCACTTCGTGCTTGAAATCATCCAGCTTCACGCCGGATGAGGTCATCGTGCCAAGTACCGCGCCCAGCCCGCTCACGGCCTGACGGGAATGTGTACTCATCGCACCCCGCATGACGTCGGCAAAATGCCCATACGGATCATCTTTATTCAAGGTAATACCTCCTTTTCACCAGCTCAGCCGTCCCCAGCTCTAACGTCATCGTTCCAGGCCCGGCAGATAGATCACGGCTGACCGACATGACGATTAGCTTCAGCCCTTTTAACAACATCGCGTCCCCGGCCCGAATCGTATTGACATCCGGTGCGGATATCGTAAAGGTCTCCTGAATACCCGTCAGATGACTTTTCGCCAGTTTCTTGGCGGCGGTTGTCGATTTCACCTGATCGTCCTCGACCAGCTTTTGCAATGTGCCCAGTTCTTCCACATTATCCTGCTCAATCGCGAGCACTTTGGAAGGAACTTCTTTGCCACTTGTAGACTCCGACGCTGCCATGACTTTAACTTTGGTAACCGCCCCTTCGAGCGTACGCATCTGGGTCAGATCAATCAGTCGATCCAGCTCGTATACCTTCGCATTACTTCCGACCTGGAAAAGCTGCAGCCCGCCGGGTGTCATCCGTGGATGATACATCTCCCCGCCTGACTTCGCCGTTTCCTTCAGATCAGCAAAGATCATCGAAAAAATCGTCTGTGACCGATACACGGCTTTTCCCAGCTTTGTCTTGGTTTCTGGCAATGTAGCGTATGGAATCTTCCACTCTTTGGCGTAGGTTTTAAGTCGTTGCGTAGCCGTCTGATCCTTCGGCAATAGGAACTCGTCCTCTGATTTTTCCAGATAGATCATCCGGTCGTACACCGTGAGGGATAGCCGCTTGGTGCCGCTGTTTGAGCTTTCCACCTCCCAGATGACCGCAGGATGCAGCAAGTGAACCATGGATTTTTCGCCAAAAGGAACCCCGCTAATCCGCACCGCCATACCCGGTGAGATCGAAGGCAGACCGGAAGATGCAGACACCGCCAGCCGGATGTTAGCCTGATAGGCAATCTGGTCAAGCGAGTCCTTCAGCGTAATCGTCTCCACCAGCTTGGTGATGTCGTATTTGTCGTCGACAATGACCTTGTAGGTCATGGCATCACCAGCTTTTGTCCGGGCTTGATCCGGTTCGGATCACTCCCGATGATCTTTGCGTTGAGCTTGTAGATCTCGTTCCATTTGGAACTGCTGCCCAGCTCCAGCTTTGCTATTTTGGACAGGGAGTCGCCAGATTTGACGGTGTAGGTCTTGCTACTCTTTTTCAAATCGGTACGAGAACCTGACTTGCTCCCGGATGCCGCAGAGCCCACCTTCTCCACCTTGGAATCCCGCCATGTTCGCAGGGTAAGGTCGAAGTAAATATCCCCTGTCTCCCCCCCACGAAAGCTCGAATTAAGCGAAACAATAAAAACAGGCACGTTCACGCCCGTCTCTGAAATGATGAAACGCAGCGGCTTTTTGGAGATCAGAAAGGTGTTCAACACATTCATCGCCACACGTGGATCTAGAAAAGATTTTTCATCCATGCAATAGGACGGATCAAATCTCTTGGGAAAAAAAGAAGAGAAGGTGATCTCCTTCACCTTCTCCCCTTGTGCAAAATCAAACTCGCCATGCTCCAACATATTGACCGTTTCATATCCCTTAGACCTGGAAATATTAACTTCTTCAGGGTTCACTGGGAATTGAAATGGAGTGTTGCCGTCCTTCAACGTAAATGACATTTTGTTAGGACCAACTTTATCTTCAAGTACTGACATATCTGCGGCCTCCTTTCTGCTTAGGCCATAATTGTTTTGCGATTTTGCATCGCACGACGGAACTCGTTAGAGATCCGTTGCCCCACCTGGTGAGAAACTGCGTCATAATCAATAGCGTTCTCCCGAACGGTCACTTGTACCGTACCCGGTGCAATATTCACAGCAATCTGGTTCGTCGTTTCCGTTTTGAAATCCTTAAGGTAACCTGCCAGACTGCTCATCTGTTCTTCGGAAATACGCACTGTGAGCGGCGAAGCTTTCTCATTGGGTTGACCCGCGTTATTCATTGCTACCGCTTGGGATTGCATCACACTTGTTCCCATAAGACCCGCAGCCGTCGGTGAACCAAATCGATTGTTCATGTAGGCTTCTGGACCGGTGATCGATAGAACTGCCGGCCTGTATGGAGGCGGCATCTGAGGTGCTATCGGTGGAGGGGGTGGTGTCTGCGTTGCTACAGGTGTTGAGGGTGACGTTATGACCGCTGCGGCTGGGGCGGTCTGCTCTTCCTTTTTAGAACCGAAACCAAAAAAACCTGCAACCCCATTGAACAAATTCGTCGTTTTCTCCGCCACGAAACTCGCTCCCTCAGAAGCAAATTTTGCCACTTTTGAGATGTCTTCCGCGTTGTTTTTTAGGAATCCACCTACCTTGTCACCCAGCCAACCGCCTGCCTTTTCACCCAGCCAACCGCCTATCGAACCGCCCAGCATGTTCCCAACCACCGGAATTGGAATTACACTGCCAAGTACGGTACCAATAGCTGTTCCTACTGCATTACCAGCAACCGAACCCACCGCACGAGCACGATCCTCAGGTGGGGCGCTTGCAAGTTCTTTAATATTGTTATACATACGGAGTGGTGCGAACAATTTTCCCGCTCCTTTAACGAGGTTGCCACCAAGCTTGCTTATGATGCCAGACCCACCACTGCCTCCTGCCCCACTTCCGCTTCCACCTCCACCAAAGAGACCTTTTACATCGCCCCACAATCCATCGAATCCACCGATCAAATCGGACCCTGCGGACGAGAAATCATTCACAAAAGCAGCTCCGCGTTTCGTAACCTTGAACGCCTTTTTCAATTTATTCCCCGGTGTGGCAGGTGTTGTGATTTCTTTCCATAGCTTCTTCCCACTATTTCTTGCATCAAAGACTTTCCCCACACCAGATGAGATTGATTTCCCACGATCAAACATACCTTTCATCTTCTGCAAAAAAGTTTTCGGTTTCTCCTCTTTTCCTCCTGCTGCAATATTAAGAGAATCCAGTTTGGCACTAAGCTTAAGAATTGATATCGTATTCGTATTTAAAGCATCCATCAGTGGCTGAGAATTTACATTAACGGATACTCCTGAGATTTGATGTCTGACTTTAAACTGTACTTTGGCTGTAGCGTGCAACAGCTTAGAACGAATCTGTTTCATTTTCCCAATCAAACCATGGAGTACTGGAGTAGCTTGATCATTAAGACCAATCGTTGGTGTGATTCTCAATCGACTCAAGCGTACAGCGGTACTATAGATACTTTCCAGTCTGCGCCCAGTCATTCTCAGCTCATTGTTTACTTTGATCAGTCCCTGATAGCGAACCCGGTTTAATCGGTCAGTGGATCGCTGGATTTGATCGAGGTAACGAAGTGTCGTCTTCATTTGTGTGTTGGATTTGGATAGACCTACAATCATTTCTGCCATTTTTTCACCTCCTGCCCTATTTCGTTATCGATTCATTTGCGAAGTTATCGCTGACATTTCCTCTTCCGAGAACGCAATTAACAGCGAGCGCTCCCCACGTGGCAAAGACCAGAACTCTCCGGGCCGGAGATGATGACGCACCCACATGTGATACAGGAACGTGGTCATCCCGCCGGAGTGAATCAGTTTTTTAGGTCTTCAATCTCCACACCAAAGCCGGACAGCTCCAACACTTTATCACCTACGGCATCCAATTCACCCGCCAGCAACATACGACGTACCGCCTGTTCGCCACCGGACAACTTCATGCGGCCGGTAATACGGGTGTCACCCCAGCCGGACAATTCCAGGCTGCGGACTTTTAATTTCACGGTTGCTTCAGAAATGAGCAACGCGTTAAACGTTTCGGTGTCCACCTTTTCCTCGGTGCGGCCTTTGGTCGTTTTACGAATCGTACAGCGTTCGCGAATGTGATCCACTTTGGAAGACGTCAGTCCACGCAAGGTCAACAACAGATCCAGACGCTGAATCCGCACATTCTCCTCTGGCAAACGTTCTGCTGCTTCAAACAACTGATCCAAAATCTGTTCTTCGGACATATTTTCATTCATACTCATCGGGCGTTATCTCCTTCTTGTTTCACATTTGGCAATCATAATGGTACACTAGCCACTCCGATGACAGAATAACCTTCCGATCGCTGTTATCCCCAGATTTTTTGATTCCCCTCTTCAAGGGAAAATCCGGGGATAGCCTATGCTTCCGATGCAGCTTTCTTTCAGAAAGCTTTTAGGCGAACGCTCCGCTTCTTCACGTTATTTCTGTCCTCTCCGTTATCGTGTAGATACTAAATTTGCTTTAAGTAGACAACAAAGAGACCGAGATCATCTCGGCCTCCATTAAAGTCCTTTTTAGTTCGCCACAATCGGATTCAGCAATTCAAATCCTTCAAACGTAAAGCCTGTTTCCTCCGGTACTTCCTCACCCGCTGTCCAGTTGGCAAGCTGGATTTTGTCCACCATGCAACCTTTCAGCAAAACACTCTCGTGTCCATACGATTCAGGGTCGTTTAGCTTGGAAATAATCTCGAATTTGGTGAAGCCGCGCTGGATCATATCGGAAGTTACTTTGTAGCCGGTCATCGTGCCTGTTCCTTTTTTTGCGCCATTCTTGTGCACCTTCCAGTCGTTACCAACCAGATTCAGCTCACGCTTTTCAATCTCCACACTCGCTTCCAACTTGTTAATGTTTGTCTGCCACATACCATCGATATGCAGCTGACCATGGGTACCGAGAATTACTCTTGACGCATCCAACATATATTTTCCTCCTTGGGTTGGTTGAACTAATAAATATTACACGGTATAACTCCGCAGTCAGAACAATCTTCCCATCGCTGTTATCCCCAGATTTTTTTGATTCCTTTTCAAAAAGGGAAAATCCGGTGATAAAGGCGAGCGCTTCGCTTCTTCAGATTTTTTCTGCCCTCTCCGTTATCGTGTAAACCATCAGTTCAACATATAGTAATTATTCTAGAAACCTTATTGCACGTAAAATGTACCAAACAACTGCTCCATCACATCCGTCAGATTCACATTCCATTGAAGGAACACTTGATCCGCTTCCGGTTTGAGAACTGGTGCCGCGCCGTAATATGCCGGATCGAGAATGACATCATAACTGTCCGCTTCAATTACATTGCTCTGTGCGAGCAGCGCCAAATAGGCCTTCATGGCACTAATCAATGCCTGACGACCCTCTTCGGTATTGTTCACTTTACCGATATACGTATCTTCCGCGGAGCGCTGCAGATCCATGTTGATCGCGTCCAACACACGAATGGAACGGATTTTTTTCCAAGCATTATTCTGTCCAGCGGCTGGCGTTACCAGTGTGTTTACACCGCGAAGTGCTTTCACCTGACGTCCATCATGGAAGAAAATAAATACGCCATTCTGTACCGCCTGCTCCTGTTCTGCACGCGTCCAGCGACGTGTCACATCATCGAACGGAGTAGCAGCATAAGTTGTGGATTGGTTCAGGCGTTGTCCAGCGATCAGTCCTGCAACATAAGCAGACGTTTCTGCCGAGCTATAGAATGCATCTCCAAGACGCACGCCTGTACCGACATTAATCACACCTTCATGGTTGAGCGTAAGCGAACGTGCTGCTGCTTTTTGTGCTGCTGTAGCAGAAGTGTCATCCGCTGCGGAACCGCCAAATACAGCCACCACCGCTTTACCTTCACTACGCACACGTTTCACCCATACCGCAAAACTCGCAAGCAGAGGTGCATCTGCCGCCTGATCCAAAGCCAAGACGTCGAATTGCTCCCCTTCCAGCGCACCCTGTACAGCAATGTATTCTGCATTGGTCAGGTCATCGTTGCCACTTACGCCGCCTTTGAATGCCGCACCCGCAATTGTTGCAACTACACCTGCACCATCGCCAATCGCCTGAGCCGTTACCCAGACATTTTGTTCATCCGCGTTAATCTCTTTTGCCAGAGAAGCTGCTGTAATATCCGCTGTCAGGAGCGCATACAACATCCGGTTACCTTCGAAGAGACGCACTTCATGCTTCGTATTATCAATCACACCTGGCTGGATGGTGACGTAGAATCCATTTGCACGATCTCCCGGATACTTCGCATCCAGTTGCAGCACATTGGCATCACTGCTGTCCTTCAAGGTAAGCGTGGCTGTTTTGGCCGCAGCACTTGCTACCCGATAAGCAAGCAACTTCTTCGGCCCACCCAACAGGGCGAGCTTCAAGGACGTATAAGCCGTACCGTTGTCCAGCACATTCGCCGCATAGATACGTTCAATCGCCGCTTCGCTCCCTACTTCAACAAAAGTCCCTACTGGACCCCAGTTGGCCTTGATTGGCACAACGACCGTTCCCCGTGTACCCGCTTGAATGGCCGAAGATGCTGCCGCCTGAAAATTCATATATAAGCCCGGAAGGACCGGACGATTCGTTTGCTCCCAAGTTCCACCTGCCATTATCCCTTCACCTTCGCTTTCATAAATTGGTTAATTCGTTCTTGCGTTTCTTCAATGGAAAACGTCTCTTGCGCCGCTTCGTACAGCGCACCGTACAGCACCTCTGCCTTAACGGCAAAGAGGGCTTCTGCATGATTCATCAGTTCTGCCCGTGTATACCGCGGGCCTGTCTGTTTGCTTTTTTTCACTGAGCTTGCCATTGCCATCTCACCTCATTTGTTGGACTACTGATTTCGTTAAACGATGATCTTTAAGCTTGATCTATGAATTTTTGATCCTATGAACCTATGAATTTGAAGCTATAATGTTGAAGCTACATCTATCATTTCAAAGCTATAATCTGGAACCACTCTTAAAAAGTGCATGTTCAAAAAGATCGGTTTTCAGTACCGAGAAGATGGGATGAAGTTAGAAATGGAGTAGCAGAGCGTAGGGAAAACTACGTGAGCAACTACATGTTTCCGAAGGAAACAATCATCGTAAGCATATGCTTATTCGGCTGAATTCCATATTCGATGCTGATGATGCCGTTAGGCATCCTTTGTAATCAAAAGCGGGCCTTTTTGAACAACCTCTAATAAAAGGTTCCTCTGGACTAACGTTTACTCCATCCCTTTGCTATGGTAAATCTCACGGATCAAAGGTACATTTGTACCCGGACGACGAATCCGCTGTTGCAACGTCAGACGAATCTGTCCGTTCAGATAGGCATCTGCCTGTAAATCTGCTGTGACTTCATCCACTGTGATATATCGCGTGTTACCTTCTTGCTCTTCGCCACCCGTTTTAGTGACGGCAAGACGAGATTGCACTGCAAGTTGCCGGACCAACCGAGTAACGGTCTGCCGTGTTAGCACCGAATGATCGGTGAGCACATGCCCAATCCACTGTTGTCGAACCTCCAATGCCGAAGTGCCTGCCATAGACGTGCTGTATCCAGCCAATCGCCATAACACAGACGGCATATCGTATCCACCGGGCCATACATCCCCATATACCGACCAGTTCGAGCCAAGCTCTTGCTGTGTCCAGCCTTGAAGCGCAGCTAACCACGCGTTCCCTGTTTCAGCCAGAGCAGCTCCCGAGTCTTCGGGAACATACACTCCGAACCGCAGACTGCGTGTAAGCATTCCAGACCCTGCATCCACCCGGTCACTATCTGAAGAACCCAAATAGATGCAAGTGAAGGCCTCACCTGCTTCATCCACCAGTCTTACCTGGTGTAACCCTTCAATTAGAAGGGCTGACCAAGATTCCACTTGTTCAGCGCCACCATCTTCCGGACGTGCGTATGGTGAGATTTTAATAATCCTTCGATATCCCGCCCAAGCAGACTTCGGCACCTCTTCGGCAAACGCAACGACTGCACAAGGCCCAGCCAACACTTCGCCTGGCCCAGGTACATCCAGCACACGACCGCCCCAATCTGGAACAAGTAACGCGAGCTTCTGTTTCAGCGTTTTTTTAATGAGCGTACTTAATTTACTGGCGCTCATGGCAGTGCTAATCTCATTTCTCATAGACACATTCATTTCGCCCCCTTTAGCTGCAAGTTTGAGATCTGCCCACACGATGCAGCGACAGTGCAGCAGCAGTAGACTCCCCCTTTTAACTCAGAGTCTGTATTGCTATCGAACCAGTACCGGGACTACATTCACCGCATCAAAAAGACCGGCCACCTGGCCGGTCTGTACATTAGCGTATGTGCTTTCGGTGCGTCCTTTGTTATTGATCCGATAATACAATCTTACACCCTTTCATTCCTAGCGCGGATGGTGTTCCGTACGACTTAGGTGCGATTAAGGGCGTCGTTCGGGTGGAAAAAAGACGATTCTGGAATCATCATTTTAACGAACAAATAAATAAGCATTAAGTTCAAAGAATTGATAAATTTATCCAAATACATTAATATTTCATGATCAAATTCATTGTGGCTTACGTAAAAGAAGGAGAAATACCTATGAGTAAAACATTCAAGATTACTTCACTTGCTGTCTTAGCATTTATACTCGGGATATCCTGCTGGGCCTACTTCGGACTGTTTGGTAATCCGCTCAAGAAAAATGATGCTGAACAACAGGTAACCACTTACCTGATTGAAGAGAAAGGTTACTCACCCGAACAGCTTATCGAAGTACAAGGTACTTACTCCTCAAAAAGTTCTGAAGCACCTTACGGTGCCTCAGTAACATTCGCGGATGAACTCGAAGCGAAGTATCAATATATCATTTTTAACAACAGAGAGATTAAGCAGTACAGTCATACCAGTGATGATCCCAAACATGAGGAGCCCATGGTGAGATAACAGATTAGTTCAGCATAACCTTCGGATTCAATGTGATCTCAAATGCACGGCCCCAGATGAAATCAGGATTCGCATAATCCAGCAGCGCACTGCTATACGTCGCATAGGACAATTCGTCATCACAGATCTGCTTGATCGCCACATTACCTGTCTGGAAGGCTGTCTTATTCCCGAGTGCCGTTGTGTAAGTTTGCATCAAGTCACGAAGCAATGTTTGCAAATGGGCATAGTCTTCCTCTGAGTTGAACAGCAACATATTTTGATCCGAAAGGGTAGCCACGTTGGTATACAGCGCATGAGCTCGGGAATACGTGCGAATCTCTGCAATCGCTACCGCTTTGTAGTAGTAATCCTTCAGGAAACGCTTAAACAACAACGAGCCATGCGCGTTCATCGCATCGCGCAACTTATGCTCATGCTTCTCTGTTGTGATCAACGCGTACCTCGACTGCCCCATGCCTACGGCAATACCGATCTTGTTACCTGGCGTATTCCATGCACTATAACCCAGAACCCGTCCGGTATATGGACTGTTGAGCATCGCTTCAGCAACATCAACATTCGCTGGTCCTTTACCCACAAAATCAATCAATACCGAAGGCAGACCTTGCTCACTATTCAGCGTCAATTGCTCCAACGCAGCCTGCACCTGATCCAGAGCCGTAATGGCGATAATCTCAATGTCGATGCCCGTGTTCTCCCCGGAATTACCTGGGTGACCCTTCGTCATACGATCCAGTTCGGAGGTCATGTCAAACGGGACAACTTGATCGGCTGCTACAGCCACTAGCTGTTCATTTTCCAAGCCAGCACCCGCATCCGTCACCACCTCCGGTTCAGGATATGCCGAATCCGCTACAAGCACACCACCTACAATATCCACATGACGAACCACATTCTCGTGTACATCCATGTATTCATACGTGTTAATGATGGTATTGCCGTGAGGACCAAAATATTTCACTCCATAACGTGTCCTCGCCCCGCCTCGGAACAACTGGTTCGCCATGCGAGCAACCAAAGCGTGCCCCAGACCATCCGCATCAGGTAAGACGATAGCACGATCCGGATTTTGTCCATTGGTTCCACCCAGCCATTCATTGATCCGCGCTTCTACATATTTGATTTCATTGATCTGTACACCCTGCGTGTTGGCATCGTCGACTCCAACCGCGAGGAAATCGATATAACCTGTGCGAGCCAGCTGATCCAAAATGTACAGATTTGTTTTGAACTTATGTTGTCTTGTATTGTAATACTGTTCTTTATCAAAATAGGTCGTTGTCCCATATTCCACTCCATCCGGGGACAGGTTATAACCTTCGATAATATCCTCAAACTCAGTGTATGTCTGACGTGGCTGCTGCATCAACGCACGGGACTCATTATATGCATCAAGCGCCAAGCCATCTGCAAACGAGGTCGTAGCCAAACGCATGATGGTATCCATTACAAATACGGGTTTGCGTGGATATTTCTGCTTGATCACGCGAATCACATCCAGCAACCTCGTCGTCTCATCATCGTATTCTGGATAGGTGCCTCCTCCATCTTCGCGGAGCTGACGACTGCCAATCAGACCGCCATAGGCGAGCATATCGGATGAGATAATGAATCCGTCGACCTTGGCAGCATGTTTCAGAATAAAGTCGTGAATCTTGGAAGGTTTGCCATAAACCGGCGTGGAGGTGCCGAGCAACGTTGTGCCATCTACGGTTTTCTCCGAGTCCAGACGATTCTTAATATCACTCAGGTTCGGTGTAACGATATGGATACCGGCTGCTTTCCCTTGCACAATCACATCATCCAGATTCGCTGGACGATCATCCAGTGGAACATACAATACTGTTTTCATATCACGTAGCCTCCTGTTATCTGTTTAGTCTTTAATACCCGATCAGGGCAAGGATGCAATCACCGAATTAAAAAACCGGCCCCCTAGCCGGCTGTACGTTAGCGTATGAGCTGTCGGTGTGTCTTCCTTGCTGCTGATCCGATAATACCATTTTACCGCCTTTTCACACTCACGCTGATGGTAAACGGGATGAATTACGCCTGAATGTAGTCGTCTCTATGGCGGTTAAATGTCGATTTCTCGCGAGAAACTCCTATCGATAGTCCAACCAAACTCATCCTGATGATGTTTATATGACATAAGTAGCTTTCAAATCCTACGAACAATAAAGGATGGATATGACCATGAAAAAGAGGTATTTCTTTTATCTTTGGATTGCTGTCACCAGTTATATGGCGGGTCCCGCTATGTATGCGTTGGCAATGTACATCTTATATCAGGAAACAGATGTTATAACAACATCTCTCATTGGATGGACCGCGGCAACATTCTTATCCGTTGGTATCCTGTTCATCCTGATCACAGTCATCATGCTACGAGTGTTCAACATCTATTATTTCTGGCTACAAACCCTGCTCTTCGAGTTGTTTTTCATTGTGCTCGTCTATATGACCACTGTTCTTCTTGGGGCTGGCAACAGGGGACTGCCCAAGCTGTCCTTTCTATTTACGCCAGAAGGCATCTCCTTATGGATGTTCTGGGGGAGTATTGCACTTATGAGTTCCTGGGGAATATGGGCAGCGCGTCAGCCCGTACGAAAATCACCATACATGCTTGTGTCCAGAGTCATTTTGATCCTGTTTATCCTTGAAATTTGGCCTCGTTAGAAAGGTTCAGGATGCCCATAATTCGGTAGACCAGAATAATGCCTACAAGGGGTGTCCGTCATGACGGACACCCCTTCTGAAATGTATGTTTAATCTCACGCGATGATATAACGAAAGTTCTCCCACGTTTCCGGTATAGGTTCCCCGTTCTTCGCATGATGATAGAAACTGAACGGGAATTTGAATACATGACCTCCGTTCCAGTCACGGGAACGTCTGTCGGTGAGCCAATATTCCAGTTCATGAGGGAGCGCCACTGATCGTTCCGCTCGTTCCAGTGGCAGCAGGTCTACGGGTGATTGCAATGTTGGCATCTCCTGTTCAATATCCACATCTCGGCTTAAGCGTAGTGCCTTCACCATGGTAAGGAAAGGCGGAATGCCTTTGTGGAATAATGCCGGATAACCCAATTCATATAATATGTTAAGCGCATGTCCATAGGTGAGCATATGACCGATTAGATCATGATGCGCTTCCGCGTGATAGATAGTCTGAAACGCCCCAAGCTCATCCAGAATCAGGCGTGACAACTGAACTGGATCTTCGATCTCGGGGAAACCATCGCTTTTTTCCGGCTTGAGACTGCGAATTTCTTTCATCGTTGTGTTCATCCAGGATCTTCCCGGGATGGTTCGATCGAATGAATCGATCAGTTCAACCAGCCGACTAATATCCTCCGCAGTGCCCCATCCATCCAGTTCGCGAATGGCTTTCAGACTGATTGCCCCGTAGATGGCCTGGTGTCCAACCCAGTGCAGTTCTCCAATCGTTCGATCCAATGCGTCCGTAATACGCGCTTCGGCATCTTCCCTGGGCATCATCTCACCAATCGGAGAGGTCTGACCACGGCTGATTCCATGCTGGCGAAGCATGGCTTTTGCTTCGGCCGTAACACTGCCGGCGGCAAGGGCAGTGAGACGATTTTCCCGTAACCAAAAATATGCCGCAATCGCACCCGCCCCATAATGGGCGTGCCACAGATCTCCTGTACGTTCCCGACTGGAAACGATAATCGCTAGTCCCTCTTCCAACAAACGTCGATCCAAGCCTGCCACCACCCTTCATCATATGTAAGTCCATCAGAGAAACTATATAAGTTGAACTAAGATTATTTACACTGACACTACGATGACAGAACAACCTTCCAATCACTGTTATCCCCAGATTTTTTTTGATTCCCTTTCCTAAGAAAAAATCCGGTGATAAATGTGTGATTATGCTTACGAAGTAGCTTTCTTTCAGAAAGCTTTTAGCTTCGCTTTTTCGTTTTTTTCTGTCCTCTCCGTTATCGTGTAAATTTAGTTCAACTTATATATCCTAATTAATAAATAAAGCGTTTACTTCTATAACATGATGGAAATGCTCCACATATGCCCGTTTTGCCCCGGAATGCAAAGTTTAGCCAATTCGAAGCTTGCCCACGCCACGGATGGATACTTCCAGCGGATAGATCTCTGCTTTTTGCTTGGAGAAAAACCACGTCCGATCCTTCTTCACCACAATAAATAAACCATGTACATCTCCTACAGGAGCAAAGGTATCACTAACCTCACCCCAGCGCGTGAGTCCAATCCGCTGAAGCTCATTCACCGTAGACAGAACATCATCCGCCACCAGTCCAACCTCACACACCTGTAATATATCTTGAGTCGAGAAGTCATGGTCACTCTCGTTCTGCATACGATGATGAGCAATCAGCTCGATAATATTGCCTGCCGGATCTTCGAAATAGAGAGAATGAGAGTCCCAATTAGCAGAGTACGTCTCATCCCGATGTCCTTCCCTGCTTAAAACAACACGTGATGCAGCCCACTGCTTCGCTTCCTTGAACCGATTCGTTGGAATCAACCAGGCCACATGATAAAAAGACTCATGATCTGTTTCACCCTGTTTGAAAATCATCTTTGTCCTTCCAACCTGCAGGTTGAAGGTCTGATCTGTCGCATTGGACACCTCCATTCCCAACGTATCACGATAAAAATGCTTGAGGTCCTCCAGCCGTGTTGTATATAACTGTAATTCTTCAATCATCATACGGTCTTCTCCTGCATCTCCTCCCACTGACTCCACGGCACCATGCCAAGTTCAGGCTTCGCTTCATCCGGGAGCATGGCGATGAATTCAAGCATATGACCATCCGGATCGTTAAAATATACAGATACCGCAGGCATCCAGCCGAAGACGTACAGTTCACCGATATCATCATTCAGGAAGTTCTGTGTCTTGATCCCTTTGTTCTCCAAGTGAGCCACCGCATGTTTCATATCCTCCAGAGATACATGAAAAGCAAAGTGCTGACGTTTCACCTCGGAAGGTTCCTTTTGCCACAATCCCAGCATGGCATTGCCTTTTCCACCAATCCAGTAGAAGGAGTTCCCACGTTCTTTCTGCCCGTAGGCATGAGGTAAACCCAGGACCGTTTCATAGAAATGATGGGATCTCTCCAGATCCGTCACGTTTAAATGTGTTTCAAATATGCCTGTAATCATAATGCTCAACCTCTTTTCCTTTTCCGATTTTTCATCTTCCTGGGTTCTCAACTCATGGTAGAATTCCGCGCATTCGTTAACGTCTGGGCCAGATTTAAAAACGATCCAATAACCCGCTGCACCCGGTCCTCTATATCCTGACTGCCTTCGTACTCCTCGTATCCGTCAAATGTCGCTTCGAATCGTCTGCGCTGCGCACCCCCAATGGATATCCACTCTTGGGCATTGATGCCATGCAGATTGCGAACAATCGCTTGCAGTTGTAAAAGCGAGCTTACCCCCACCGTCCCGCCAGAGGAGCTGATGGACAGGACGGGCTTGCCGCTGAAATGAGCCTGACTCAGGTGATCCAGTGCATTTTTGAGCACACCACTTATACTGCCATGATACTCTGGTGTAGACAGGATGATCGCATCAGCCGCGAGCATACGTGTATTCAGATCTGCCAGATGTTCATGATCCGCTTGTTTTTCATCTGGTGCATAGAATGGAAGTGGTGTCTGATACAGATCAAACAGGCTGGCCTGATGTCCCTGACCTCGAATAATCTCCACAGCATACTCTCCCAGACGTGTACTGGTTGCATTGTTCCGATTACTGCCTGCCAAAATAACGATATTCATAAAGTCACTCTCCTTGGTTTTTTAATAATTTAAACTCTCATGTTTCAACCGATCTGTTATTTCTACTCTTATCTTACCTTTCTTTTGCATCCAAATCGTCAGCAGATAGACTTAACTTGAAATACCAAAAAACTCAACCTTTAGGTTGAGTTTATACGACTTAAGTATGAACATATGTCGGAATTGGTCAGACGACCCAGCCATTTCTTACGGCATGAAGAGCCGCTTGTGTCCGATCCGCCAGCCCCAGTTTGTCGAGCAGATGACTGACATGGGTTTTGACCGTTTTTTCGGTGATGACCAATTGAACCGCAATTTCCTTGTTGCTCAGTCCTTGAGCAATCAGCCCCAATACCTCTTGTTCACGGCGAGTGAGCATATCCGGACCACCAAGGGATGTTTCATTTGATTTTCCAACCTGCTTCAGCTCTTGGAGTTGACTATCTACTGACCGATCTGTCGGTATATGCTGTGGTTGCTGTTCATTTATAGACCAATCGGATGAAGCCATCACATGCATCAATTGACCTGCTGCGGCGGGATGCAATTCTACCTGACCTGCATGCACATTGCGAATGGCCACAGCCAGATCCTCCGGTTCAATATCCTTGAGTAGATACCCCTTCACCCCTGCACGTACAGCAGGAACGACATGATCCTGATCCGAAAACGAGGTGAGTACAATAATTCGCGTTTCTGGCATTAATGCTCGCAATCGTCTTGCTGTTTCAATTCCGTCCATGACCGGCATATGCAGATCCATTAATACCACGTCAGGTTTTAACGCTTCCGCCTGCGCCAGTGCTTCCTGCCCGTTCGATGCTTCACCAACAACCTCCATGTCTTGCTGTGTGGTCAAAAAAACGTGCAACCCCCGTCTCACCATCGCATGATCATCTGCGAGCAAAATCGTAATCGGCATCTCTTCTTCCCCCTGACTTTATACAGATTCGAACGGAAGTGGAATGACTGCCGTTACTGTTGTTCCCTTGCGGGAAGAGCTCACTATTTCTAAGCTGCCACCGAGCGATTGAGCCCGTTCCTTCATAATGGACAGGCCAAGGGAGCTTCCAGACGACGCTTTTGGACTCTTCGCACCACCTTTTCCCTGATCTGTGACGGTGAACATCACTTCATGATCACTTAACTTGAGGGTGACCTCAGCAGAAGGAACATCCGCGTGTTTCCGTACATTATTCAGCGCTTCCTGTCCGATTCGCCACAATGCTTCTTCTATATTACGTGGTAAAGACCGCATTCCCGTCCGATTCATCACCACTTGAAGCCCCTGGCTGGTGCCATATTCCTGTAGCGCATGGAGCAGCCCTGCTTCCAGTCCCGCGGGACGGAGCTGCATAATCAATGCGCGCATTTCCTTGAGAGCCTCCTGAGACAAAGCCCGAATATCCTTCATCGCTTCCGCTGCCGGGTGCAACTGTTCCGAGCTGGATAACATACTTTCCGCGCCTTTAGCCGTTAACGATAGTGAAAATAAAATCTGATTAACCGAATCATGCAGATCGCGAGCCAACCGGTTTCTCTCTTCCATTCGTGCAAGTTCGCGGCGATTCTCCGCCAGCTTCAGACTCTCCCATGAGGCCGCAATATGTTCGGCCAATGCCTCCAGCACTTCACGGTCTGCCTGCGCAGGACCTGATGTTCCTATTCCGATTACCAGAATTCCCGTTTCCCCTGGCGTATGGTACGGAAGGGGAGCAGCAATTCCAGAGGCAATGGAATTCATAACCTGGTCAGGTTTGCACAAGGTAAATATCTCAGCGACCTGTGTCCCAGACAGAGATGTTACACGATGACTATTGATTACATGGTTAATGTGGCTCGTCACTTCGGAAGATAACGGAGTACTTGATAACGTTCGAACCGTATCATTTGCATAGGCTGCCTGCAAAACGAACATTCCGCTTTTCTGCTGAAAGATTGCGGCAAAAGGCCAGTCATAATGCTGCCCAAGCAGCTGTACAACTTTTAAAGAAAAAGCATCCGAATTGCTGCATTCGTTCACTGCAAGACCCAAGGCCGTGCTGAACTCCCCCAGTTTGGCATACAGATCAGCTCTTCGCTGCTCCGCAAGATACAATCTCATCCGATCCATCGCACTACCAATCTGGTACGCCACGCCCTGTAACAGTGCCAGTTCACTGTCGCTGAAATGTTCCTTGGCTGGCGCAGCCACATTGAGCAGGCCGAGCATCTTGTCCCCTGACCGCAGCGGAACGGTCGCATGGTGGGTAATATCATGGGTGTCTCCCCATTGGAACTCCACCGCATCCTCCAACCGTTTACAGTTAATGATGTTGACCGCATGATTCAGACGAACGTCCTTGAAGCGGTTCACACACCAGCAGGTGCCCGTTCGCATGGGCTCTTTATCTTTACGTACTAATGCCGGGGGCAGATTGTAATCCGAAACACAGGTATAGTCTCCACGTTCATTAATCAGAAACATCCAGCCTGCCGTTAGTCCGGTCAACTCCAGCAATTTGCCGACCACGGTATCCAGCATAAGGTTCAGATCATTGGACGTATTGAGCGTTTCTGCGATTGTCTTGAGCGTGACCATTTCCTGCATTCCGACTTCTTCTGACATGGCAGATTTCTCTCCTTTGGCTAATGCCAACTGTGGTTTGTTCAACTATTGTAACCAATCCACTCTGGATATTAAAGGATCAACTTCTTCTATCCCTCACTCACCCCAGCTTCTGACGCTCTTTCCGTGACACAGACAAAGGCTCCATATTAATCAGACCACGATCTGACAGAGCCAGCGCCATTTTGTAGAAAGCACGCGTACGAATCTTCGTATACGTATCCTTGCTGACAGGCGGATCAAACACATGGTTATACACTTTATAGTCAAACACATCATCGTCCTTCAGATATCGCTCACAGACGAGTACACGCTCCTTCTCACTCAGCCGGGACACAATAAAATCGATCGTATCGCAATATGCCTGACGCGCGCGCTGCACGTCCACATTGTAGATCGCCGTTCTCGCCGTGGAATCCCCCGTCACATTGGTTGCACCGTGGAAACGCTCGGCATAACTTGCCGTCACCATAACCTCTCGTTCTTCAAATGCAATGGTTTTATAAATTCGGTATTTTTCCAGCGCAGCTTCAACAGCTGTTTGCGTTTTGCGTCGGTCCAATTCGGGCAGCATCAATTCCATATTTATCTTCCTCCTTCAGTATTCGCTATAGAATGAAAGTCTAGTAGCTACGCATATTCACTCTGATGATAGAACAAGCTTCCGATGCAGCTTTCTTTCAGAAAACTTTCAACTCCGCTTCTTCAGGTTATTTCTATCCTCTACGTTTCCGTTCAACTATATAGTTAAACATGCAACCATCTCATCTCCCGCACTTCTTCTCATTAATCAATTAAGTCACTCTATCGTTCACATGATATTGTTTTGCTATCGTTCTTTGGACGATAGCAAAAAGGTATTATTCATAGAGTTGTTCAGTTTTCTAAAAAAGTAACGACATTTCTTCAATTTTCCCTGTTGCCTTTTGGAATCAATCCAAACCGCTATATTTCGCGGAATTCCATTGTTCGGAATGTGCTTCCCCAAACTCTAACCTGTATCAATTTTACATTTTGTTCGTATAGTGTTCGTATTTCTATTTGAGGATACCACTTTCTGGAGATCAGAGTAAACCTCCATTTTGGTTCGTTTTGACGATAAAATAAAACCTTCGCTCTCATTTCCTATGCCTTTTGGCATAATTGTTTCATATCCCTTTACCTAATGGTATATATACGTTATAGTACTGTTTAATTAATGAACTTCCGTATAAGTCATTTGATTTTTAATATTAAGAAGTTCCCCTTCTCCTTAATGCCGCTAAGGTACATATCAAGCGCATACGTAGTGAAGGAGACGGAATCGATTCTGAAGAAGCGAAGCGTTCGCCTTTATCAACGGATTTCACCCTTTAGGAAAGGGAAACAGGAAATCCGGGGATAACAGCGATCAAAAGATCGATCCGAATCCGGAACGGCGCACCCGCAGAGGGTTTAGGAGTTGTCGCATTCAACTTTCTTCTTAATATTAACTCAAGCACTTGTACGAATCGAAGGAGTTGGCATAATTGTGGAGCACGCTTTTGGTCCTTATATGAAACAACTGCGCGAGCAACAGGGATACAGCATCAATCAGCTCGCCGAAGCAGCCGGAATAAGCAACTCACAGATTTCACGTATTGAGAACGGGGTGCGGGGTGTGCCCAAACCTGCGACCATCCGCAAGATTTCAGATGCACTCTCGGTTCCCTATACAGAGATGATGAAGCATGCCGGATATATTGAACCAGGGAGTTCCACTGAACTTCAGAATGTGCCGGAATGGGCTACATACAAAGACCGTCGTGATTTCAAAAAGATGCTGGAAGACGATGATGATCTGATGTTTGACGGCATTCCACTCGATGAAGAGGACAAGAAACGAATCAAGGATGTGCTGACAGGTCTGTTCTGGGAAGCCAAACAGATGAACAAACGCAAAAAGACAGACGAATCGGACAATCGCCCATGAGGCATGACCCACTGAATTTAATGAAGCAGCAGGTGAGATCATATGGATGACATTGTAACAAAACTGATTCGAAAACACCGGACCAACTGCCCTTTCAGCATTGCCCGCTCGGTTGGAATACAGATCCGTTTCGCCAATTTGGGGAAGTCCACCAAGGGACTGTACTTTCGCAAGCTCCGGCGCAGGTTTATCGTCATACACAATGACTTGCCGCCGGAATGGCAACGGTTCGTGTGCGCCCATGAGCTTGGACACGACCGGCTTCATAAAGGGATTAATCGGTTCTTCCTGGAGGAACACTCCTATTTTGCTCCAGGCAAGCTGGAAAGACAGGCCAATCGTTTTGCCATTCAATTGCTAACCTCCGGAGTGATGCCTGAACCGGATGAATCATTGGAGAAATTTTGTTTACGTACCGGACTGCCGCGTGAAGCGCAGCATTTTTTTTACACCCTTTAAGAACATATGTTCTTAAAGAGGATTATTTTATCTCTATTAACCATTAGAAGATTTACATGTCACTTTCAGGTTACTTATTTTTACGTAATTCGCGAGATTTCCTAAAAATAGTCTGTTAAAATACTACGTGAGCTGTGTAAACGCTCAAGTAGATTATTATTTGGGGAGGTTTCGGATTCATATGAAAATCTGGAAGAATTACGTTTCACTTCTGCTAACGGTCTGTTTGCTGTTTGGCAGTGCAGGTATTGCCGCGGCTGCTACGGACACCACTCCGGGCAAAGGCACACACATTACCATTCTACATACGAATGATACGCATGCCCGTGCAGTTGAATCTTCACCTGCTATGGGTTTTGCCAAGGTAGCTGGAATCGCTGACAAATATCGCAGCGAAAACCCGAACACACTCTTGCTTGATGCTGGAGATGCTGTACATGGTACAACGTTTGCCACTCTCGTGAACGGTGAGAGTATCGTGAAACTGATGAATGAAATGGGCTACCAAGCCATCGTACCGGGTAACCACGAATTCAACTATGGTTCGGATCGCTTGATCGAACTGGCAGACATGATGAACTTCCCAATGATTAGTGCCAACGTGAAGAAAAAAGACGGAACTCGTCTCTTCGATCCTTACCTGATTGAAGAAATTGATGGTGTAAAGGTTGGAATCATTGCCCTGTCCACACCTGAAACGATGTACAAAACGAATCCGAAAAATGTAGAAGGTCTTGATATTACAGACCCATCTGCGGAAGCTAAAGTTTTGGTAAACGAGATCCGCAGCAAAGTAGATGTTGTTGTGGTATTGGGACACCTTGGACAAGACGCTTCCAGCACGGATACTAGTTTAAAAGTAGTTAAAGAAGTGCCTGGCATCGATGTATTCATTGATGGTCACAGCCACACAATACTGCAGGACGGTCTTGTATCCGATAACGGAACATTGATCGCAAGTGCAGGAGAATACACTAACTACGTAGGTGTCATAGACCTGTGGGTAGACGGTGGTAAAGTAACGAAGAAACAAGCAACTTTGATTGATGAAACTGAAGCAAAAGACATCAAACCGAATGAGAAAGTCGCGGCTCTCGTGAACTCCATTCAAAAAGAACAAGAGCCTATTTTGAAAGAAGAAGTAGCCAATACAGCCATTCTGCTGGATGGTAAACGTGAACAGGTACGTGCAGGTGAAACCAACCTGGGTGACCTGCTTGCAGATGCAATTCGTGATGTAAGCAATGCCGATATTGCCCTGACTAACGGCGGTGGTATCCGTGCTTCCATTGAAAAGGGTATCGTAACCAAAGGTGATGTTATCACAGTGCTTCCTTTTGGTAATCAAGTGGTAACCCTTGAGGTGAAAGGGTCTGATATTCTGGCAGCCCTTGAAGTTGGTGTAGCTTCCTACCCGGAACCAAGCGGTGGATTCCCGCAAGTATCTGGAATCAAGTTCAAAATCGACACTTCCGCTGCAGAAGGTAGCCGTGTACATTCCGTAACCGTGGGAGATAAAGCCCTTGATCCGGAAGCAACATACACGCTGGCAACCAATGATTTCACAGCTGTTGGCGGTGACGAGTACACCATGTTCACCAAATATGCTACAACAGGTATGTACGGCGCATTGGATGAAGCATTGATCAATTACATGCAGAAGCTTGGCGCTGTAGACATCAAAACAGATGGTCGAATCAGTGAAGCGAAAAAACCAGCAGTAGAGCCGGAAACTCCGGTAACAGAAACACCAGCTCCAACCAAGCCAAAACCAGAAACACCAAAACCGGAAAAACCGTCTAAACCAACACCAAGCAAACCAGCTCCAGCCAAACTGCATGTTGTGAAATCCGGAGATTCCCTGTACTCTATCTCCAAACAATACGGCACAACTTGGCAGGCATTGCAGAAGCTGAATAATATCAAAAATCCACACTGGATTTATCCAGGTCAACAATTGAAATTGCCTGCCGCTTCTTAAGCTCAGCAAAGCAAAGTGCATATAGGCATGATCGCTTATATGGCGCAACAACATAATGAATCTATCTTGTCATACCAAAAGGGTGTCCCCCAAGCCAGATTACTGGTTAAGGGGACACCCTTTTGTATCTCCGTTCTTAAACATCCATCCACATCAGATACTTCAACATTTCCTGTGGACATATCCTGCTGATCCTGACAATCCTCTGAGGCAAAAATAAATCCCAGCGCAGCCTTTACGGACCAACTTTATCATGTAACTTCGACACCGAACTATATAAAAACTCTCCGGAATGACCGTGTTCATGCGGTTATTGTACATTTAATTCCGACATCTCTATCTTCTCAAAATTGCATACTTGCACATAGATCCGCCTGAGTATGATCATCTTCAAATCCTTAATCATAAAATCATTTGCATACTAAATACATAGATCCAAATATAGTTATTTCGTATGATATCACTCATAAAATCCTGCCAAATTGCATGCCTATAGCCCTCTTTTTCATGCTCACATTGGAATTTCAGCAATCAAAATCATCTACCGCATCATATTCGGTACTATTATATGAACTCATATAATTAACGAATCCCCTTGATCTATATAAGTTGAACTAAAGATATGTCCACACGGACACTCCGATGACAGAATAACCTTCCAATCGCTGTTATCCCCAGATTTTTTTGATTCCCTTTGCTGAAGGGAAAAATCCGGAGATAGCGTATGCTTCCGATGCAGCTTTCTTTCAGAAAGCTTTTAGGCGAACGCTTCGCTTTTTCAGTTTTTTCTGTCCTCTCCGTTTCTGTGTATATGATTAGTTCAACTTATCTAGGAAGTGAGCTGTTCTTTCACATAAAGCACAGCCTCCTGTGCCGTCATCCCGATTCGTTTCGACTCGCCTGATGCTGCAAGTGCGTGTGATCCCAGTTCGACCTGTCCTTCTGCTGCTCCTCGGCCAATAACGATCTGCACAGGCAATCCGATCAACTCTGCATCCTTGAATTTCACACCTGGACGTTCATCCCGGTCATCAACCAGTACAGAGTAACCGCCATCGATCAATTGTTGTTCCAGTTCAAGGGTAAGCTGGCGTTGCTGCTCATCCTTCCAACTTACTGTAATCAGATGCACATCATAAGGCGCAACAGCAGCAGGCCATTTTATGCCATCATCTCCTGCATATTGTTCAGCTATAGCGGCCATCAGGCGGGATACGCCAATGCCGTAACATCCCATGACGGGCGCACACTGACGACCATTACGATCCAGGAATGAAGCGCCCATGGCATCACTATATTTCGTTCCCAATTTGAAAATATGGCCAACCTCGATGCCTTTGGTAAACACAAGTGGCGATCCACATGTTGGACAAGCATCCCCTTCCGCAGCAAAGCGGATTCGTTCTACTCGCTCCAATGCAAAATCAACCCCTGGGCGTACGCCGGAAACATGCACATCCACTTCATTGACTCCTGTAATTGCACTCTTCATCACTGCCACGTCAGCGTCCACCACCATCGGCAGATTTAGTCCAATCGGACCCAGGAATCCTACCTTCAGATTTGGATGTGCCGCAATGGCTGCATCGTCTGCAAGGATCAGTTCCTCTGCCCCAAGCACCTGTTTCAATGCGATGTCATTCAGTTCATGATCTCCACGCACAAGCGCAGCGACGAGCTGACCATCTGCCACATAAAGCAGCGTTTTGATCATATTCTCAGCACCTTCGCCCACAAAGGAACTTAACTCTGCGATCGTACGAACGTCAGGAGTCGAGATACGTACTACGTTTTCCGCTCCTGAATGTTCATCCGTTTGAAGCGCGGAGTCTGCACTCGCAGAGTCGGCTGGAACTTCCAAGCTTCCTTCTTTTTTCTCCATATCTCCAGAAGTCTGATAACCCGCTTTCTCCAGATTCGCAGCATATCCACAATGTTTGCAGGTTACAATTGTGTCCTCACCCACATCAGCAAGAGCCATGAACTCGTGTGTTTCACCTTGACCGCCAATCGTTCCCGCGTCCGCCTCAACACGGATATAGTCCAGACCACAACGCTCCAGAATGCGGCTATACGCCTTGTTCATCGCCTGATAAGTACGATCAAGCTCTTCCCAGTCCGAAGCAAAAGAGTACGCATCCTTCATGATGAACTCACGTCCACGCAGCAATCCAAATCGAGGACGGCGCTCATCCCGGAACTTGGTTCCGATCTGGTACAGGGTGAATGGCAGCTTACGATACGAACTCACCTCGTCCCGCGCTAAAGCGGTTACGACTTCCTCATGTGTTGGTCCAAGAGCAAATTCCCGTGCATGACGATCCTTCAGACGCATCAATTCGGGACCATACTGTGTGTATCTTCCGGATTCTTCCCACAACTCCGCAGGCTGCATAATCGGCAGCAACACTTCCTGACATCCAGCACGATCCATCTCTTCACGAACGATCCGTTCAACATTTAACAATATACGCCGTCCAAGGGGCAGGTAACTGTAAATTCCCGCAGCAAGTTGGCGAATCATACCGGAACGCAGTAACCAGCGATGTCCCGCTGCATCCGCCTCCGCTGGCGCTTCACGTAATGTTGGGACAAGCATTTCACTTTGACGCATCATAACACACTCCTAATCTTCCTTTTTGTTATTAAATACGGCGCATAAACAGCAAAAAGACACATCCGTCAAGGGACGAATGTGTCGTGGTACCACCCTTATTTAACTGCAAATTAATCCGTTCGCAACCTATGCGATCTGTAGCATGCAGTCCTACGGGGCATAACGGGCCCTGCCGGCGGAGGTTGCAACCCTGTCTGGGCATTCTCTTCCGCAGCTCGCGAGGTAGGAATTTATGAAGCAGCTACAGGAACCTTGCACCACACTGTTCCCTCTCTGTTGAAGCTGGCTTGCACAATCATGTCCTCGTTATAACGCTGTTCTCATTTTTGACCACATTAGTTCATTTACAAGTAATTGTCAACCATACCACGTTAACATAAAGTACAATGAATTCTCTAGCGATGGCTGACATGGCAGCACGTTCCCTGTAATATAGAGAAATAGAAATCTATCACAGGTATTAATCGATAAAGGAGCTTGTCCTATGCCATATATCATATATGATCTTGAATTCACGGTAAGCCGCAATACTCGCTATTCTTCTGAAATTATTGATATCGGTGCCGTCAAAGTTACGGAAAGTGCCGATGGATTGGTCGTAACGGATACGTTCCATACGTATGTTCGTCCTTCCAACAAGTCCGTGCTGTCCACTGACACGATTCAATTTACAGGTATCACGCAGAAAGATATTGATGCAGCCCCCCTTTTCCCGGCAGCACTGAATCAATTCATTGCCTGGATGGGAAGTGACCCCTATTACATGTGTTCCTGGGGACCCGATGACCGCAGCAAACTGATCTCTCATTGTCGTACCCATCAACTTGATGTGGCCTGGATCACCAATCATAACGATCTCCAGCAACAATGGTCCCGCACCGTCCGCAAAGAAGGCAAATTCCGTCAACTCGGACTCGCTCAGGCTCTTGAAATCTGCGGAATCGAATTTGATGGTACCCAGCACCGTGCCTTGGATGATGCCATCAATACAGCAAAGGTATTTATGCATCAATTTGACCGATTCACTCTGGAAAACAACTGTGCAGCCGATGATGAGGGCATTACATCCAAGGTTGTCTATTCCAGCTCCACAGAAGATGAAGAGAAAGAATCTCCATTTGGCAATCTGGCAAGCCTTTTCAAAACCAAAGAATAACTGTCCAAAGCACAGTACTTAATCGTGTTTTGCCTTAGAATGGATGGCATTCTAATCTCAACTTTTATTGTACATTTGTTGCCAATCATTCAGACGTTCTTTCATCTTGATGCGGCAGATCTCCGGTTCGAGGATTTCCGCATCAGGTCCATATTTAGAAATCCATACGAGAAATTCGTCAACATCACTTAATATGGCTTCAAATAACAGGCTACCTTCCGGTTCAATGGTTAGGATCGGTCGCATAAAAAATTGCTCCTGCATCACACGCTCCACAGCATGGGGGGCAAATCGAATTTTGAACGCTGTCCACTCCGTACTTCCCTCGTATGCCCAAGGAATGCGGAAATGCGATTGTATGAGATGATCCTCTTTGCGAAACGTGCGTGGCAATATTCGTATCCTCTGCAGCCGACTTACCTGAAAGATTCGAAGTTTCTCCGACAGGTGACAATATGCTAACAGCTCAAATCTGTACTCGCGAGGGATAAGACAGTAAGGATCTATGCGTACGATCCCTTTTTTACCTTGAGACAGATATTCCCCTTCAATGGTGTTCTGTGAAATGCCAGCCTGAAGCAGGGGAATTAGAGATTGATTCTGTGGATCATTTCTCTCATTTTGCCATGCAGGCAACCCCAGTTTAAACAAGCTACTAATATGCTCCGACCATTCCACTCGTTCTGTTTTGTTTTTCTGACTCGCAGCAACCACTTTCTCATAGGCGCTCTCAAAAGCAGGTTTTAGCAAAGGACGAATATTCTCCATAACTTCAGCAAGATGCATGAAAGCTTGGGCTTCTTCATCAGACCAATTTAGCGGATACATAGCAAACTGGCTGATAAACATGTACCCTTGCCCGTGTCCCATATTGGCGATCGGGATATGCATTGCACTGAGGGCCTCCATGTCGCGGTATATCGTCCTTTCCGTCGTCTCGCATCGCTCGGCAAGCTCACGTGCCAGAATACCCGGCTTGGCCTGTACCAGCGTTATAATGCGCATTAATCGGATCAGTCGGTCTGTCATTTTGCCGGACCCTCCACGATGTTGTTTCAATAAATTTGATACAACTCCATCCATTGTTTAATATGATATTGATACATACATTCGACCTTCTCCTAAACTTCACCTTCAAATATGTAGACTCACTCTAACCGTTACCATTTGAAATCAACCCTATTCCCCTAGTATCTTTTTTTCACGATCATGATATCCTGTTGTAAATGTGATCTCGTAGTGATAACGCAGCTTTTCGACGATCTCGGCTTCCGCGTAATAGTCCAGATCCTGTTTCCGTGCAGCTTCAATTAACAATGCATCTGCATGACGACGCAACATATTGTTTCCCTCTTGAACCCGTCCTCTTTCGTAAGCGCGCAGGGCTTGTTTGATCAAGGGCACCGTTTCACTTAATTTGATCGTCTTTTCCACCTTGGGATCTTCAGGCTGTCTCAGCATGCCTAGATGACTGGTGTACTGAATATACAACTGTTCTCTTCGTAACAATACGCGTTGACTTTGTTTCAACTTCCTTGTGCTCCAATAGGCTGAACATACGGCAGCTTTTCCTGATGCACGGGGTCCCATGACGAATTCAAGCAAAATTTGCTTGCTTTCCCCCTTGTATATATCGCCAAGCCTCAGTACCCAGCCAATATCCGTTTCTTTGGAACGACATCCATAGATACCTTTTAGCTGTACTCCATATTCCGGTTTGAGCAAAAGTTCCAAATCTCTTGATACAATTTTGGGTGCTATTTTCCTAAGTCTTTTGGCAGGGGCACCGTTACGCCACTCTACCATCATATATACGGGGTCGGCTCCCCCTGTCGGTATGGCCTCTTTATTCCACGAATAAGATACTTCAAAGACTGAGTTCACTGGTAGTCTCTCCCCCGATTTATATGTATTATCTTCTAAGTTATCAGGGTGAATGGACACTATATTGTCACGGAACAC